>NZ_GG770216.1:331715-546532 GCF_000163735.1 Veillonella sp. 6_1_27 | reverse complement strand
TGGCCTGGGCAGTCAACGTGTGCATAGTGACGGTTAGCAGTTTCATACTCAACGTGTGCAGTGTTGATTGTGATACCGCGTTCACGTTCTTCTGGAGCTTTATCGATCATGCTGTAATCTTGGAAGTCAGCTTGACCTTTTTCAGCCAATACTTTAGTGATTGCAGCAGTCAAAGTAGTTTTACCATGGTCAACGTGACCGATTGTACCGATGTTAACATGCGGTTTCGTACGTTCAAATTTTTCTTTTGCCATTAGGATTATATCCTCCTTCACAAAAACAAATTACATTCTAGTATTAATATAATATATTAACCCTAATTTATCAATGGAATATAAGATTTCCTTACCTATTATTATACCATATATACAAAGTCTTAGAATAGCATGTCATATGTAAAGAAATAAAAAAATCCCCACCAAGGTGAGGTTTAATGGTGGCGGCACACGGATTTGAACCGCGGACACACCGGGTATGAACCGATTGCTCTAGCCAACTGAGCTATGCCGCCATGTATGGAGCTAGTGACCGGGATTGAACCGGTGACCTTATCCTTACCAAGGATACGCTCTGCCGACTGAGCTACACCAGCACAATGAACGATCATTTCACTGTGGTTTTTATGGTTGCGGGGACAGGACTTGAACCTGCGACCTTCGGGTTATGAGCCCGACGAGCTACCAACTGCTCCACCCCGCTATGAATGGTGGAGGGAGAAGGATTCGAACCTTCGAAGTCGAAGACGGCAGATTTACAGTCTGCTCCCTTTGGCCGCTCGGGAATCCCTCCATAAATAAAATGGAGCTGGCGATAGGAATTGAACCCACAACCTGCTGATTACAAGTCAGCTGCTCTACCTATTGAGCTACGCCAGCATCATTACGACAAGATGAATTGTATCACCTAGCACACTAAGTGTCAAGAACATTTAAAAACTTTTTTGAAGTTTTTCGTTCACTGTGGTCACTCTTAGTGCTTAATCATAATAACATGAAACGATACCCTATGCAAGTATTTTGTCAAAAAAAATTTATATTTTATCAATCCTCTATAAAATGCCTCGTTTTCAGTATATATCCAGTAATCAACTTTTATTTACTAGTATATTCTTTATATACCTTTACATAGTTTCATTCCTTACCAGTCCATGTCTGCTAACATCCATATTTCAGGTTTACTAAAATCAAATAATAGGAAATTACAAAACTATATTTTTTACCTAATAACTGTAATTATATAACTAAAAAAGGAGATAGCCCGCTATCTCCTTCTATACATCTATAGTTTTCCCTATATTCAACCAATATGTTCAAACATACATTTAGTCGATTGCAATAACATGATCTGGATGTGCAATACTAACTACAGCATGTTTAGGATTATTGTTATGTTCTAAGTACAACTGGTCCCCTTCAATATGTCCACGCCAGCCAACGACAATAGGATACTTCTTACTAATAGTTTTTAACAACTCAAATGGTTTTAGATTTAAGATAGGTGCAAAGAATACATTAATACCATCTAGCAGAACTACTTCCGTATCGCTACGGCTAAGAGCACGGCAAATAACTTCTTCCGCTAATTGAGGCCGTTCATCACGAGGCACGAGCAAAAACTCTTCCTCGATGAGTTGCTTAGCTTCCAAGTATTTCCAGCCCTTCTGCTCAGACAGTTCACGAATTAGCAAACTTTTACCAGAACCTGGACCACCAACGATAAACAATATACGTTCATCATCACCTTGAATCTTTTCCCAACGTTCTTTTACATCTTGTACAGTAACCATACCCTTTGCCTCCTCGCTGTGACCTATCCTATTTTACAGGACGGTCAGATAACATAACGGATTTGATATATTGGTTTTTATCATCTAGGGCAAACTGTAAATAAGAGTTGCTTGCCGCTGGATTTTTATATTCATATACGGTAGACGTCCCCGCCTTTGTTGTAGATTCAACAATACGAGTTGGCATACCATACACAAAGAGCAATAAATATTTGGTATCACCCATTGCGATTCCACGACGTGTAGGCGTATACACATTTAATAATACGCGATTGATAAGATCTTTTTTATCTACACTCACACCGTATTCATTATAGCCAATAAAAGTGGAACCAAACAATATGCCTTGATGTTTCCAATCATTATTAGGATCATTAACAAAATGGTCATTCAACTTGAACCCACGCAATACAAAATCATCAGCCGTAAGTGTACCAGCTTCAAAATCATACACTTCAGCTTTCGGCAATCCAAATCTAGGCCATACTTGTCCACTAATAATATCTACAGCCTCTATATTACTTTGTTTAATGGTGAAAGCAATATATTCTTTTTGCTGACCAAGCATAGATTGTTGTTGGCTATTACTATTTGTATTCTCTACGGGACTCTTAAACTCCTTTTTTTGAGGCAATGAATTTTCGGAATGCCCCTCATAAAGGAAAATATATGTCTCATTTTTCTTATCACGCCACATCGCATTAGGACTGCCATAGGCAAATATCAATTCCATCCGTGTGCTACCAGGACCAATGTCGCGTACTGTATTAGAGCCTTTTTTCGTACTATGAATATTTGTAATAGTATTTGGTTCAAAGAAGTAAGTCGCCCCTTGCCCACGTAATTGATTGTTAACCAACAATTCTTGAGCAGGTCCAGTATATACAGTTACTGCTACATCTTTCATGTAATACGTAGTAAAGTTATCACGTACCTCAGTTTTTTCTACATCTTTTGGAACTTCAAACTGATCTCCCAATCGGTATGTGCCGATAGCATAGTCATCCTGAGAACCTAAAGGCGGTAAACTGTTTGCCGTATAAGACTTACCAATATCAGCTAAATTATTTTGAGTGATACTCGGCAAAGGACCTTCGTTCTCACTAGCCGCTTGCCAGAATTGTATAGAATCACCAAATTCAGTTACAGCCATTTGCTCTGCGAGCCATCCGGTTTTAGAACCTTCCTGTTTCGTTTTTGGATCTAGCTTAACAACTCTAACTGGTGCATTATCAAGGTAAGACAAGCTATCAACCTCACCAGTTCCATCTACACTACCATCATTGCTCGCATTAGCGGAATCTTGAGCTACAACGTTAGTGTCATCAGTAGTTTCTACTGCAACTGGATTAACAGTGGAAATGGCAGGCTCTGCTGCATAACTGATTGTAGTAGCACACAAGCCCACAAGGAGGGCCGCTACAATACGGCTCTTCATAGAATAGTTCATCGATTATTCTCCAACTGTGCACGCAACCAATTCAACCATGGTTCAAGACCGTTGTGGGCCGTGCAACTTACTTCAAAAATTTCTCCATTTGGATTTAAATTACGGATATCTTGTATTGCCTGCTCCTTTTTGAAAGGCACATAGGGCAATAAATCAATCTTGTTAATAAGGATGGCCTTAGACTCTTTAAAGATTAACGGATACTTAAGGGGCTTATCTTCACCTTCGGTAACAGATAAAACCGTCACTTTCATGTTTTCACCAATCTCAAATTCCGCAGGGCACACTAAATTGCCTACATTTTCGATAATAATCATATCGAGGTCATCAAGATTCAGATCACCTAAGGCATCTTGAATCATCTGTGCATCGAGATGGCACCCACCAACCGTATTAATCTGGATAACAGGCACACCCAACTCATGAATGCGCTTGGCATCCTTTGCCGTAAATAAATCGCCTTCAATAACGGCTAAGCGATACTCCTTTTTTAAATCTTGTAGGGTTGCCTCCAAAAGGGAAGTCTTACCTGCCCCAGGTGAACCTAACAGATTAAATACAAATATATTCTTTTCCTTAAACAACTGTTGTAAAGCCTCTGCAATAGCATCGTTTTTTGCCAGTACATTAGTTTTAACTTGAACTTGCATGCCCTAACCTTTCTATCAATCGATATCCATAGAGGTCACTTGTAACTCACGACCGCCTATAGTTTGTACGAAATGGCTGTCACAATAAGGACAAATAAACGTATAATTTTTTACAGAAAATATTTTATCACAATCTAAACACTTTCCTTCAATAGGAATAGTATTGATTTCTATGCGTGAGCCTTCCGCAGGGGTTCCCTTTGTAATGGCTTCCCAACAAAATAACAATGAATCAGGTTCTACCCCACTCATTAACCCTAAGTCTAGTTGAATAGAATGAATGACTGTCGCATCGTGTTGACGTAAGGTATCGAGCGCTACATCAAGAATACCTTCTGCTATAGACATCTCATGCATGGTATGCCTCGTATACCGCTTCTAGCATCATTGTCGTTGTTACGGATCCAACACCTCCTGGTACAGGAGTAATGGCAGATGCAATATCTTTTACCGCATCATAATCAACATCACCTACAGTTTTGCCGTCCAGTTCATTAATACCTACATCAATAACAACAGCACCAGGCTTAATCATATTAGCAGTAATCATATGAGCACGACCAGCCGCAGCAATAATAATATCACCACGCTTTACTTGCTCTACTAGATCAGAAGTTCTAGAATGGCACATTGTAACAGTACCATGTGCAGCGAGTGCCATAAGCGCTACAGGTTTACCGATAACTTGGCTACGACCGACTACAACCACATGTTTTCCTTCTAAAGGAATATTATAGTGATTTAAAATAGCCATACAAGCCTTAGCCGTACAAGGAGCAAAGCCACCCTTACCAGCTGTTACTAAACCGATGTTATATGTTGTAAGACCATCAATATCTTTTTTAGGATCTAATATATCGATAAGAGCTTCTGTATCAATGTGTTTAGGCATTGGCATTAGCGGTAAAATTCCATGAATAGATGGATCAGTATTTAATTCATGCAACGCCGCTACTACTTCATCTTGCGTTGCCGTTTCAGGCAATTGCTTTAGCACAAAACCATAGCCAAAATTTTTAGCTGTTTTTTCCATAAATGTAGCATACATATGAGCGCCGTGGTCTTCACCGACAAGTAACACTGCCATAGTAATCACAGAGTTGCCTACTGCTGCAACTTTTTCTTGTAAAATCGCCTTGTGAGCATCTGCTACCGCTTTCCCTCGTAATTCGATCATAAGTATCTCCATTCATTCAAACTATTTATAAAAAAGGTGCCTCCTGAGAGGCACCAAAGTCTCTTATTCTATTATATAACGAACTGTCTATAATTTCTAATTATCTACTAAAGTGAACGGTAATTGCCGTCCCGGGTTGAACAGTAGTGCCCCCACTTTCATCTTGAGAAACGGCAATACCCGTTCCATCTGGCTTAAACGCAAGCCCCGCCTTATGTAACCAATCACGTACCTCACCATAGGTGAAGCCCGTAAAATTAGGTAATGTTACGGAACCATCACCAGAAAGATGTGGCTCTGGTAATGTATTGCTAGGTTTAACAGCTACAGGAGTACTATCTTTAACATATGGGCTCAATTGGTAGTACCGTACAAGTTGAGACACGATGTCTTTAAATACTGGCGCTGCAATTTGTCCACCATAAATAGACCCTTTTTGAGGATCGTCAATGGCTACAAGGACCACAAATTTTGGATCCTCTACAGGGCCAAAGCCGATAAAGGATGCAATGTATTGACCATCTAAATAGCCCCCACGTTTAGTGTCTAATTTTTCTGCGGTACCAGTTTTACCACCGAAGTGGTAGCCTTCCACCATCGCTTTGTTACCACCGCCTTCAGACACCTCTTTTTCCAAGATATCTACAATAGTTTTTGCTGTTTCCTCTGGCACTGGTTGACCTACTACAGTATTTTCAGTAGTGCTTGTTACTTCCCCTTGAGCATTGCTATAAGACTTGATAATATGCGGACGCATCATAGCGCCCCCATTAGAAAGAGCACCAAAGGCACGTACCATTTGTAATGGCGTAACCGCAATACCTTGACCGATAGACATAGTCGCTACATCCAACTTACTCATATCTTCCGGATTATACAGGATACCTGCCCCTTCACCAGGCAATTCAATGCCCGTTTCAGAGCCAAAACCATAATCGCGTACATATTTAGAAAGGATATCTGCTCCAGTTGTTGTACCAATTTCTGCCATACCTGTATTGATAGAATACTTCAAGATATCTAGCAATCGAACTGGTCCATAACCTTCACCATTCCAGTTTCTCATCACATGACCATTCGCTACAAAGGCCCCTTTATCATTGTACACTGTTTCTAATTTCCACTTTCCTGATGCAAGAGCTGCAGATGCAACGATTGGTTTGAATGTAGAACCTGGTTCGTATAAGTTAGTAACAGCAATATTTTTGAAAGCCTCTTCTCCACTTTGGTTATAATTGTTAGGATCATAGCTTGGACGATTTGCCATCGCAAGAATTTCACCAGTCTTAGGATCCATAACGATAACGCTAGCATGTTTAGCCCCTGTATCAGCCATCGCTTTATCAAGCGCACGTTCTGCAATAAATTGGATGGTCGCATCGATTGTTAATGTTACGCTTTTACCCTTATCAGGTAAGAACTTGGACAATACGGAACCAAAGATAGCATTACCTTTGTTATCGGTAGCAACGATTTCTTGCTGTACACCACCCTTTAACTCTTCATCAAGGACCATTTCGAGACCATCAAGGCCTTTATCATCGGTACCTACAAACCCTAGTATTTGAGCCGCTAGTACACCATTTGGGTAATAACGTTTGGACTCTTCCACAAAGTTAAGGCCCGCAATATTATTATCCTTAATAACTTGTGCCACCGCCTTAGACTTGTCCGCATCCATCATGCGATTAATCCATACGAAGGCAGAATCCTCTTGCAGAGCTTTCACAATATTTTCTTTTGACATGGTTACATATGGCGAAATGAGTTCCGCAATCTCTTGGGGAGACTGTTTAATCATCTTAGGGTCCGCATACAAAGATTTTGTAACCACACTCATCGCCAAAGGCTTACCATTACGGTCATAGATCGTACCGCGCGGTGATTGTAATTTTCTATCTACTTGAACCTGTAATAAATTTTTCTTCTCCAGGTCAAATGTATCAAAGACCTGCAACTGTGCCAAACGCCCTATGAGGACAAAGGCAACAGTCATTAGAATGGCAAGACACCAAGTAGTACGACTCCAACCACTCATGCGTCGCAACGCTTTATTTAGTAAATTCATCATTTCTCCACTGGACGGCGTAACTTATGGTCTAATGCGTCATATAGCGCATCTGGTTTATTAGGAATAACCCCATTTTGTACCTGACCTAATAAATACTGCAATCCTTCCCCTACTTGTTTCCCAGCGAGCTTAATCACTCGTTCGTCATAATTTAAATCCTTGGTATGTACAGGCATCTCTAAACTAAGATCTGCCATACATTCTCCAAAGGCTAATGTTCCGTCTGTAGACGAGTAAGGTTTCCCACAACCTAATACATCGGCAGCACAAACCTTAGCTAATTGCTCCCATGCAGTGCGCATAATTTGGCTATCTCGGAATTCACCACTACGGGCTTCCTTGCGAAGCCATTTTTTCTCATTTGCATCGCCATTTTGTACAAAATAGTGAAAACGCATGTGGTTTTTCACAATCCACGCCACGCGTTTTACAAAGGTCTTCGGATATCCTAGTCGGGTTAATAACGTTTCTGCCATCTCCGCACCTAGTGTATCATGCCCACGATCCGTAAGGCGTCCATTAATAATAGCACGTACCGCTGGCATTCCCTTTGCCACATCATGTAATAAGGCACCCCAACGCAACACCAAATCCGGCTCCGTATGGGACACAACGGCTAGTGTATGATACCAACCATCGAATTCGTGAAAGTCCTTTTCTTGGGGCAAATTCACGAGATGATATAGTTCAGGCAAGATGGGAACCTCCCGAGCCGTACCATTTTCTACAACACGACAAGAGCATTCTGCCAAGCGGGATTGAACAAGGACATCAAGGCCTTTAGCCACCGCAGGCTCTAACATGAGACGATTAATCTCATTTCGTACACGTTCTAAAGACAAGCCAGGTACGCGGTGAAAAGCCTTAGGCATAGCCTCTAATAGATCTTTACTCGGCAAGAAATCCAACTTCGCCACAAAACGGCACGCCCTAAATAATCGTAACGCATCTTCTTCAAAACGTTCCTGCGCATTACCAATGGTTCGTAACATCTTATGTTTAATATCACGTCGTCCACCTACAAGGTCTATAACTTCACCATAACGGTTCATAGCCATGCCGTTGACAGTAAAATCACGACGCAACACATCTTCTTCTAAGGTATCGGCATAAGTAATTTCTTCGGGACGATGGCTATCTGCACCATATCGTTCTGTTCTATATGTAGCGATTTCGTATTGCTTGCCCTCTAATGTAGCTACCACTACACCAAAAGATTTTCCTACGAGGTCTGTCGTTTGAATATCATGACCGCGAAGAACCTCAATCACTGTATCGGGACGTGCAGACGTCACAATATCGAAGTCATGTGGCTTTTGATGCATCAACATATCGCGCACAGCGCCGCCTATGATATAAGCTTCATGGCCGGCTTCTTCTAATACGGTCAATATTCGATTTGCTTGTTCCATCATACACGCTCCTTTCTGAACTAGTCTAATCTTTATTTTACTACAAATGAAAGCATGAAAAAAGTGCAATCCTTATAAGGATTGCACTCGTTCTGCAATAGCTGTACCTGTCGGTGTCACCGCAAGACCGCCATCACTTGTTTCACGCAATGCTGCCGGCATAGCACGGCCTATATTATTCATCGCTTCAATGACTTCATCTGGTGGAATTTGGCTTTCAATATTCATTAACGCCATTTCAGATGCAGTAATAGCATGGACTGCATAAAAGCCATTACGCTTAACACATGGCACCTCTACGAGCCCTGCTACCGGATCACAAGCAAGTCCCAATAGATTTTTCATGCACAATGCAATAGCATGACCTACTTGACGTGGTGATCCACCCATCATTTCAACAATGGCCCCTGCCGCCATACACGCCGCTGTACCGATTTCCGCTTGGCAACCGCCAACAGCACCAGCAACACAAGCGCGATTTGCTACTACATTACCAATACCAGACGCAGCTAAGAAGCCTTTTACCACTGTAGCTCTATCTAATTGGTAGTGGTCCGCTACGGCTTTCACAGCACCAGGCATAACACCACAAGAACCCGCCGTAGGACAAGCAACAATGCGGAACATCTTTGCATTTGCCTCATTTACAGCAATAGCATACGTCATTGCCTTATACGCAATATCACTCATAAAACGAGGTGTTTGCCCATTAAGCTGTGCCGCTTGACCACCGGACATACCAGAAGCCGTTTTCTCCGCATAAGCTATGCCATCTTGAATGGAGCTTTCAAAAATATCTAAGCGATTCTCTATTTCACGAACAACCGCGTCTTCACTGCGGTCGTAATTCTCTAATTCATAACGCAATACTACATCGCCAAAAGAAATATTGTTTTCCTCACCTAGGCGAATAATATCTGCAATTGTATCATATGCATAACTCATCATTCGCCCTCCTATAATGCTTCAAAGGTCATCACATCCTGGATGCCTGGAAACTCGCGCATAAACTGAACTGTAATAGGATTTACCACTGTATCTGTAGTAATAACCATGACTGCATCCTTATGCTTGCCCTTACGGAATACGCGCATCGTAGCGATGTTAATATCGGACTCACTCAATGCTTGGCTCACGAGAGAAATCGCACCAGGTCTATCCTCATGGAACACAACGAGCGTAAACTCATCTCCTGTAATGGACATATCATTTCCATCTACTTCGGTAATCATAATCTGACCACCGCCGAGAGAGCGACCAATAACAGTCATATGACGATTATGTTCATCATACATATCAAAACGCACCACATTCGGATGCCCTACATCAAGAGGAGACTCAATAAAAGAAAACTCCATCCCCTCTTTTTTCGCTAATTCATGGGCAACTCGGATGTTCGCATCATCCTCTTTATAACCTAATAAGCCGCCAATCAAAGCACGATCCGTGCCATGCCCTTTATAGGTTTTTGCAAAAGATCCATATAATGTTAAATCTACCTTTTTGGGAGTAGAACGAAAAATACAACGCGCCATCTTCCCTAGCCGCGCAGCCCCCGCTGTATGCGAACTAGACGGACCAATCATAATAGGTCCTATAATATCAAAAATACTATTCATATATGCCTCTACATACACACAAATAATGTGAGAAAGTTCTTACTTACCTATAGTATAACAATCAATATTGATAAATGTCTATATGCACATTAGAGGCATATTTGTGCGTCTATGAAGGACTACTATTTATATGAAAACTATCAAAGAGAAGTATGTTGATGGGACGCCTTTATATCTACAGTTATAAAAAGGAAAGACTATACTTATGCAGCGACATCAGGTCACGAGGAGCAAAGAAGTATAGTCTTTCCTTTCTAACTAAGTTGTGGATACAAAACTGGGCCCCATCAATATGCAAATACTCGATAGATAGCTTTCACAATAATAGTAAAAAAACGCACCTAAGGATAACCCTAGGTGCGTTATTTATAACAACAGTCCTAAATCATAAAAGAGAGGGGACGTAGGACTGTGGTTAACAGATTAATAGATCCTATTAGCCCAAGATAGCTTTCATGTCAGCTTCTGGAGTTGTAATTGGATGTAATTGGAATTTATCTACCAAAATGTTCAATACATTGCTGGAGAAGAATTTAGGCAAGGAAGGTCCGATGTAAATGTTACGGATACCCAATGCCAACAATGTTAACAAGATACATACCGCTTTTTGTTCGTACCAGGACAATACCAATGTCAATGGCAAATCGTTTACATCACATTCAAATGCACCAGCTAAAGCTACTGCTACTTGAATAGCGGAGTAAGCATCGTTACATTGACCCATATCAAGGATACGAGGGATACCACCGATTTCGCCGATGTTCATGTCGTTGAAACGGAATTTACCACAAGCCAATGTCAATACTACAGTATCATTTGGAGTTTGTTTAACGAATTCAGTGTAGTAGTTACGGCCTACTTTAGCACCGTCACAACCACCTACCAAGAAGAAGTGTTTAATAGCGCCAGCTTTTACAGCGTCAATTACTTTATCAGCAATACCCAATACTGTGCCATGACCGAAACCAGTAGTTACTTCATGACCACCGTTGATACCAGTGAATTCTTGAGCTTCTTTGTAGCCGCCCAATTCGATAGCACGGTTGATAACTGCGGAGAAGTCTTTAGTACCATCTTCTTTTTCTTCGATATGTGCACAACCATCGAAACCTACCATATCTGTAGTGAAGATATTAGCTTTGTAGTTTTCTTTTGGTGGCATAATGCAGTTTGTAGTGAACAAGAATGCACCAGGAACATCAACAAATTCTTTTTGTTGGTTTTGCCATGCTGTACCGAAGTTACCTTTCAATTGAGGATGTTTCTTCAATTCAGGATAAGCGTGGCAAGGCAACATTTCACCATGAGTATAGATATTTACACCTTTACCATCAGTTTGTTCCAATAATTGTTTCAAGTCATGAAGGTCATGACCAGTTACAACGATGAAAGGACCTGGTTCTACAGTCAAAGGAACTGTAGTTGGTACAGGTGTACCATATGTTTCAGTATTAGCTTTATCAAGAACAGCCATACATTTCAAGTTAATTTGACCAAATTCCATCAAAAGATCAAGCCATTCTTCAGCACTGTGATCTTTAGCGAATTCTACCATGCCTTTAACGAACCAAGCGTCAACATCAGCATCGTGGAAGCCAAGGCGAGCAGCATGCCATGCATATGCAGCCATACCACGCATACCTAACAATAATGTGGAACGAAGGGATACGATGTCTTCTTCACCTTTCCACAATTGTTCCCAATCGAAATTTTGTTGAGCGCTATCCACTTTTGCATGGTAAGCATTTACTTCGTCAATGAATTCTTGAACGCGGTCTTCAGAGAAGTTTACGTTTGTTACACACATGAACAAACCGCGCATAATATAATCGATACCTTCTTTAGTATGACCCTTTACGTCTAAAGCGCGAGCCAAGCCAACTAAGGCAGCAGTTAATTCGTCTTGTAAGTTAGCAACTGGTGCAGTTTTACCACATACACCTTGTACAGTACAGCCACCTGGTGCTGCAGATTGTTCGCATTGATAACAGAACATACTCATTTAAAAATCCTCCTTTGCGAGACTTCCTCGCAGTCAAGCTAGATAATATAAAACCTATACATTACACTGATGTTTTATCAGTTGTCTGATTGATTACATTTGAAAGTATAACGTAAAGATGATACAATTTCTGTAGCTTGAGCAACAAATAAAAACTTTTTCAAAAATTTTCCTGACTTCCCTTATGGAACAGGTAGACCATTTAGTCTTATACTTTTATTATACAATAATCATTTTTAATTGCTATAGACTTTATCACACCGGAGGTGCTTATGAAACAAATACTTTCAAACGATATCATTAATCAATATATGCCCACCCTCGTGAAATGTCCTTTATTCAATACATTAGGAGAGCCAGAGCTGCGTAGCTATTTAAATAATGCCAAAGTTATCATCCACAGTTACCAAAAAAATGATTTTATAGCCCTCGCTGGAGATCCTATGGAGGGTATTGGTGTCATTCTTGAAGGCAGCGCTTTACTGACTCGTGAAAATGTAATGGGGCAACGGGTTATTATGGCAAACTTAGAGCAATCAGATATTTTTGGAGAAGCACTACTATTTAGCAAACAGCCTTTATGGCCTGCTACCATTAAAGCAACAAAAGCAACTAAAATTATGTTTATTCCCCTTGAAACCTTTATTAAAACATTACCGGATTGTCATCAATGCCAAACTAAAATCCTATCTAATCTATTAGAGGATTTATCTGAAAAAGCAATTCTATTAACCAGAAAAGTCCACTACCTCACATTAAAAGGGATGCGCGAAAAGATTTTTGCGTACTTAACAGATATTTATAAACGTCAGCATTCTAACACAATTCAATTACCCCACAACCGCGAGCAAATGGCTGAGGTTCTCAATGTATCTCGCACAGCCCTTAGCCGTGAATTAGGACGCCTTCGCGATGAAGGTCTCATTGATATTACAGGGCGCACCGTAACAATTAAAAATATTGAAGACATTGAAGAATTCGGCTTTAACACCTTTTAATACTTAATGTCTATTAAATTTAACAAACTAAAAAGTCTCTCAAGATTATCTTGAGAGACTTTTTTATTACACGACTCATAAAATATATAACGGTTTTAAGTATATAATAACTATATAATATAATTTTTCAAACTATATAGTGCTTAAAATTGTAAATTAGAACCAATGAGACAAATCAAATTCTTCACCAATGGTTGCTTTCACATGAGCACGACCTAAGTAAAGGCCTAACAATGTTAAGCTAATTTTAGACATTGGCGTGCTATCAAAGACATCAGCTAAGTCCAATAGAACCGGTGAAATATCATCCATGATATCACGCGCCTCTTGTCCCCTGAAAGCAGTAGGTTTGCTCTTCATCAGAGCTAAAAGATCACGTTGAACCATAGCATTAGAAATTCGTGTTTGTCTAAAGAATTGTGGTGCTAAAGACTCATCTACCAAGGCTAATTTATAAAGATTGGAGTTCAAGCTACGCACCACATAACGTGGATCCACACCATGACCATCTGTAGCACGGAAGAGTTCTTCCTTAGAGAAACCACGATAGTTGAATACAAACGGATATGAATTCGACAACACTTGGCATAAAGTGATAGGCTCTTGTTCTTCTTGTGTACAGCGTAAGTAGTCCAGCTGGCGATAGAAGGAATCATTTCGAGGTAAATCAGAGATGAATGGCTCAATATATTTTTCCACATAATGTTGGAAGTGAATCAATCCATAGTTATTAGAATTTCTAGAATATTGTAACAATAATGTTAAGGCCATAACTTGGAAGTGACCTAATGTTAAATGAGGTAATACACGTAATGCATCAAAAGCTACGAGGTATGGCGTACTAGATTTAGGAGATTGAACCACATCTAGAAAAGCACCTAACGCAGCGGACTTCATCCACTCTGTATTTGTAGCGGCATATGCCTTTTGCATACTCATCAACGCTTCTTGAATAACAATATTCTCTAGTAATGCATTCACTTCAACAATTTTTGTAATATTGAGAGCCGCTAAAGCATCTCTTGTAATAGATTCTACATAGTGTTGCGTATCACCATGTAACACCCCAAAGGAATGAACAAATGGTGCTATAGCCAACTCAACGCATTTATCCTCATGTGCCGTTTTTGCCCATTGACCATGCGGTTCCTCCTCTTCAGCTAAACTTGTTGCCGCCAATTGTGCTTCAATTTCAGAAGCATCAAACAAACGCGTTTCATCTAATACCGATGGACCTTCCGCGGTTTGTATTTCGTTTGCACCACCTATCATTTGTGTAGCATCTATGCTATCCGCTTCATCAGCTTCAAAGGCTTCCACAGATTCACCCATAGCAATTGTATCTTCAACAGAGTTTGCGCTATTGAGAAGTTCATCTGTAACAACATCGAGGACAATAGTTTTATCCACCAACGGAGTAACACCTTGATTGGCTTGATTAGCTTGCTTAAGATCTGATACAGCTGTCATCACAATGGTTTCATCCCCTATTGGTGTGCCATTATCCGAACCTATTGGTGTTCCATTATCCGAACCTAATGCTAACGCATATTCTCCCTCTGAAACATGACTTGAATTAGACTTTAGAGTACTTCTTTTATTATAAGAGGTATCTATAGGATCAACCAGAGGTTCAGCCGGTTCTCGCTCTTCACCGACCACCGTTTCAACTGTATCCGGAATTGATGCAGTATATACATTAGTTCCACTCGTATGTGTGATTGTTACATTGCCCTCTTGCGACTCCGTTGCAAATATAACATCATTATGCGCTTTAGGATTATTTTTATTACTTATGTTTTTATAGGATTTTTCTTTTGCCTTACTTTCACCATCACCACCGCTAAATACAGCATAGCAAACAGCAAAGAATCCCAATGCCACGACGGCTAATACAAAATACGGTATTAGGTTTGACATACTATCCCCCTACATCAATGCTTCATTATATACAGCACGCTCACCGCCAATGCTCTTCGGACGAACACGACAAGCGGTCACATGTGCTTTCCCAATTTCTTTCACACAAAGACGTACAGGCACTGCAACGTGTTTCATGTGCATACCAATGAAAGTATCTCCAATATCGATGCCTACATCAGCTTGAATAAATTCAACCATCACAGGATCATCAAAATATTCGTACGCCATCACAGCCAGGGCACCACCCGCATGACGTTGAGGAACAACATTAACTTCCTCCTCCCATGTCATCGCACTACGTTCCATAACAAGTGCACGATTAATATGTTCACAACATTGAATAGCCAAGTTAAGTCCTTTAGCCTTAACAGCATTGTATATTTCATCAAATACGACCTGAGCCACATCAAGGTGAGAGTCAGTGCCGATTTTTTTACCTACAATTTCGCTAGTGGAACAGCCAACAACGAATAATTGACCTTCGCGAACCTTTGCTAAATCAAGTAATTCAGCCATCGCGTTGCGAGTTGACTGACGAATAGTTTCTACAGAAGTCATGTTATCGCCTCACTCAAATTGAATGTATAAAATCTATATGTATATTATCATAAAACCGACAGAATCGGTAGACTAAACTCTACACGTAACGGATGAACATCTTATGATTATGGCTTAACAACAAAAAGAGGCTTGCTTTAGCAAGCCTCTTTCAATCACTCAATGGTGATATTAGATTTTTCTGTAAGGTTTTTGGCCTAATTCGTAGAAGTTATTACCTTCAGTATCGCCAACCACGATGCAAGGGAAATCTTCAACAGTCAATTCAGCCAAAGCTTCTGGTCCAAGTTCACCATAAGCAAGTACTTCATATTTTTTGATGGATTTTGCAATCAATGCTGCTGCGCCACCAACTGCTGCGAAGTATGTGCAACCATTTTTCTTCATGGATTCAACTACTTCTGGTTTACGGGAACCTTTACCAATCATGCCTTTGATACCTTGGTCAAGCATTGTTGGTGTGTAAGCATCCATACGACCGGAAGTTGTAGGACCAGCGGAACCAATTGGATCACCAGGTTTTGCAGGTGTTGGTCCAAGATAATAAACGAATTTATTTGTCCAGTCGATTGGTAATTTTTCACCACGCGCTAAAGCTTCAGTCATAACTTTATGAGCAGCGTCACGAGCGGAGTAAATTTTACCAGTGATAAGAACGCTATCACCAACTTTTAATTTGCGGGAAAACTCTTCATTATATTCTTCAGTATTAATGCGAATTGATTCAGCCATTGTTTTTACCTCCTATCGATTAAAGTACTACGTGAGCATGACGAGCAGCATGGCACATGATAGTAACTGCAACAGGAAGACCTGCGATGTGAGTTGCACCCCATTCGATGTTTACACCGATACAAGTTGTAGTGCCACCCAATTGTGGTCCAATACCAGTTTTGTTAACCATTTCCATGATTTCTTCTTCTAATTTTGCATAGTCTGCATCTTTATGAGGTACGCTAATGTCACGAAGCAACGCTTTTTTGGACATAACTGCTGCTTGGTCCATAGTACCGCCAATACCAATGCCGAGTACAATTGGAGGGCATGGGTTAGGACCTGCATGTTTTACGATTTCAAGGACTGCATTTTTAACGCCTTCCACACCATCAGCAGGTACGAGCATAGCTACATCGGATTTATTTTCAGAACCGAAACCTTTTAATTCTACTTGAATATCTACTTTATCGCCAGGAACGATTTCAGTATAGATGATTGCAGGTGTGTTATTTTGTGTATTTTTACGATTGAACAATGGTTCAGCTACAACGGATTTACGAAGATAACCTTCAACATAACCAGCTGCAACACCAGCATTGATAGCTTCTGTAAGATCACCACCAACGAAATGAACATCTTGACCAACTTTTAAGAATACCATAGTCATACCAGTATCTTGGCAGTATGGACGATCTTCAGCATCGGCAATTTCTGCATTTTTAATAATTTGATCAAGAACGATACGACCTACTGAAGACTCTTCTGTTTCACGGCCTTTTTTCAAACCTTCATAGATGTCTTTTGGCAAGTGGTAAGCTGCGTCCATACACATTTGACGGACTGTTTTTGTGATTTCAGATACTTGAATCTCGCGCAAGATAATCCCTCCTCAGGAAAATAGTTGAATATTAATTCTAATACCGATGAGATAAAATAAAATTCTCAAACATATGAAAGAATATCTATCTCAAACCGATGAGATTAACTCTATACATAAATCGTAGCACACAATATAGGGGGATTCAACGCCTTACCTATACAGTTTTCTCAATGCTTTTTCGGTTTTTGAGAATTGTTTTCATGAATATTTTTGTATATATTTCGGTTTTTCAATAGGCTATATAGACCTTATTCTCTAGTCACTAAAATAGCCCTGCATTGTGATAAAAGTCATAGTCTATCATATATCAATAAGATTTTTATATCTTATATTTTTACCTACTTTATTATATATAGATTTGGTTTAAAATGAACCACAAACATAGGCTATATCTAATAAGATAAATACACTTCTTTCTTAACTGATACTACTTTTCAACTAAATCTTTTAAACTTTTCTATAATGCATATGTATACCGATTATCTTCAATATACTTATATTGCTAACTCCCATGCATTTGGAGTCATACAATCACCTTAGAACACAGTAAATATCTATAATTATTAAGCTCTATAGATTTTATTAATTTTAATGACTCTCTCATCAAAATTATTGATAACCAATTTTATTTATAAAGTTATGTCTTTTAGTCATAATTGATAGTATCTATTTTATAGTGTTCTAAAAAAAATGCTTGCTTTTATAATTAATCTAACATATAATAACAATCGTACCATTCCTCGATAGCTCAGTCGGTAGAGCAATCGGCTGTTAACCGATCGGTCGTAGGTTCGAGTCCTACTCGAGGAGCCATTTTGGCCCGTTGGTCAAGCGGTTAAGACACCGCCCTTTCACGGCGGTATCCCGGGTTCGATTCCCGGACGGGTCACCACCATGGACGATTAGCTCAGCTGGGAGAGCGCCTGCCTTACAAGCAGGATGTCGGCAGTTCGATCCTGTCATCGTCCACCAGACTAAAGAAGCAAGCTATTAAGCTTGCTTCTTTTTTTTGTATATATGATATAATAATATAAATTGTATAATTTGTAATTTTAAAAGAGTTTTATTAAGAGGAGGAATTATGTTACATAACTTCGGACTCTATAAACGTCCACTACTTACAGTACTTGCTGTACTACTCACAACTGTATTTACAACAGCCAGTGCTGCTATGATCGATTTGAGTCAATTAACGCCAAATACAACACAACCTGTAGCTCTTAGCACTATACAAAGTAGCACAAGTAATGAAGCTCCTACATTAGCCCCTGAAACGAATATGGAGCCTGTCATAAAAGTGGCTGCAACACCAACATCTACACCGATTTCTGGAGCTCCGGAAAAAGCGACAATTAATACTTCTAGTACAAGTCATGATGGACACTTAGAAAACTTTCCGAGCCGTAAAGTTACTATTGTTGTACCAGCAAATTTGCGCAATGAAAACACAGCTCAATTTGGTCGCTACATGACAGATCGCTTATCAAATACACTTAAATATCCTTACTATAATACAACCATCGTAAGTACTAACACACCAACTGCAGAAATTAAAGCCGCTGATCTTGCTCAAATTGCAGAGGCCCAAAATTCTGAAATCGTTATTATGCCTGTACCATTACAAGACGTATATGTACAAGTTAATACTATTAATAGCCCAGATCCGTATAATAAGGATAATCATGAAATTTATATCGCCGCAAAGGTTAATGCCCTTTTATACTATTATGATGTAAACGATAAGATAATCCATACTGTTCGTACGGGCTTCAACCAAACTGATGACTCTTTGACTATGCCAACACATAAATCAGTTTGGAACAAAGTTATGACTATATTACTTGATAAATTACCATATAAACGAATTCCAACAGACCGTGACCGTTACCAAGCACCTGGTATCAATTCTGAGGCACCTGTTGTACTAGATTTTCAAGTAGAACAACCTAAGAATACTGCGTACTCCTTAAAAGGTGTGAGCGTTTTATAATCAAAATTAGAAAGATAAAAAGGCTAGCCAGCTGGCTAGCCTTTTTCTTATAACATTTTTGTAACATGCAAGCGCAATAAGGCACGTTGCAATGCTGCTTCCGCTCTTTCTACATCAATATCAGGTGTAGGATTTGATAACCGACCTTCAGCACGCTCTTTAGCTCGACGAGCACGTTCCACATCAATGGATGTTGGATCTTGACAGTCAGGGGTTACAATACTCACCTTATTATGTTCAATTTCACAGAAGCCCCCAAATACAGCATATTCACGAGATGTTCCATCTGGTTGATCAATGCGTAAAGGTGCCAAGTCTAATGCGATAATCATAGGTGCATGGTTTGGCAAAATACCAAAAGCACCATCGATAGCTTTACCTACAAAGAATGTAGATTGGCCTTCGAATACAATCGCATCAGGTGTAATTATCTGTAGGGTCATAGGTTCCGCCATGGATTATTCCCCCTTCTCTTGCATTTCCTTTGCTTTTTGAACGGCTTCATCTATGGTACCAACCATGTAGAATGCACCTTCTGGCAATTCATCATGTTTACCATCCAAAATTTCTCTGAAGCCTCTCAATGTTTCGGACAATGGCACATATTTACCAGGAGAACCAGTAAATACTTCTGCTACGAAGAATGGTTGACTCAAGAAACGTTGAATCTTACGAGCGCGAGATACAGTGAGTTTATCTTCGTCAGACAATTCTTCCATACCGAGGATTGCGATAATATCTTGAAGATCGCGATATTTTTGCAATACTTCTTGTACGCCACGAGCTACTGCGTAGTGCTCTTCACCAAGTACATGTGGGTCCAAAATACGGCTTGTAGAATCCAGAGGATCCACCGCCGGATAGATACCAAGTTCCGCAATGGAACGAGACAATACTGTTGTCGCATCCAAGTGAGCGAATGTCGCTGCTGGAGCAGGGTCAGTCAAGTCATCGGCAGGTACGTATACAGCTTGTACGGAGGTAATAGAACCTTCTTTTGTAGATGTAATACGTTCTTGCAATGCCCCTACGTCATTAGCCAATGTAGGTTGATAACCTACGGCAGATGGCATACGACCTAAGAGGGCGGATACTTCGGAACCCGCTTGGATAAAGCGGAAGATGTTATCAATGAACAAGAGCACGTCTTGTTTTTTCACATCACGGAAGTATTCAGCCATTGTAAGGCCTGTAAGACCTACGCGCATACGAGCCCCTGGCGGCTCATTCATTTGTCCATATACGAGAGCTGTTTTGTTGATAACGCCGGACTCTTTCATTTCGTTCCACAAGTCGTTACCTTCACGAGTACGTTCGCCTACGCCAGAGAATACGGAATAACCGCCGTGCTCTGTAGCAACATTGTGAATCAATTCCATGATCAATACGGTTTTACCTACACCGGCACCACCGAAGAGACCAATCTTACCACCTTTTACATATGGAGCGATAAGGTCAACGACCTTAATACCTGTTTCCAAGATTTGTGTATCTGGAGAAAGGTCATCAAATTTAGGTGCCGGACGGTGAATAGGCCATTTTTCATCAGCCACCACAGGTGCTGGATCATGGTCTACAGTTTCACCAAGTACGTTAAAGATACGACCCAATACACCTTCCCCTACAGGAACGGAAATTGGAGCACCAGTATCTTCCGCTTCCATATTACGTGTCATACCGTCAGTAGAACTCATGGCAACGCAACGAACTGTATCGTCGCCTAAGTGTTGCATAACCTCTACTACGATTTTTTGTCTATCGTGTGCCTTGTGGTCATGGTAGATGTGGATGGCGTTGTAGATAGCTGGTAAATGACCAGCATCAAAGCGCACGTCTACAACTGGACCGATGACCTGCACAACTTTACCAATATTATTACTCATCGACAGATGTCTCCTTATCTATTGCAAGGCATTAGCGCCACCAACGATTTCAGAAATTTCGTTTGTAATGCTAGATTGACGCAACTTGTTGTATTCAAGGCCTAAGGACTCAATGAGTTCCCCTGCATTATCTGTAGCCGATGTCATGGCCGTCATACGAGCACCCAATTCACTAGCTGCAGATTGCAACAATCCATTATAAACTGTAATTTCTAAGTATTTTGGCAGCAACGCCTCCAAGACGGATACGGCGGACGGCATAAAATCATACTCTTCGCCTTTTACCTCATCTTGTGGTTGCTCTATTGGCAACAAGCGCTCAGCCTGTGCAATTTGCGTCATAGAATTTACAAAACGTGTATAGATCATGATGACTTCGTCTACTTCATGACGTTCATATAGTGAAAGTGCTTCATGCATGATGGCACGCGCATGTTCATAGGACGGTTTATCAGAAAAGCCCGCATAGGACTTATCGATGCGAATACCTCTAGATTTCATGCTATCTCTAGGCTTTCTGCCTGCCGTGATAACACGGTATGTATCAGGAGATTTACCATGTAATTGTTCCATAGCAAATTTCAACACATTAGACGAAAATGCCCCTGCAAGACCTTTATCTGCACCTACTACAATATAGCAAGTGCGCTCTACAGGTCGCACATCTAAGAGAGGACTTTCAAAGCCTTCTAAATCACTATTAGACATATGACGCAAGATTTGCCCTATCTTTTCTGCGTAAGGACGAGTAGCTTCCGCTTTTGTTTGTGCCCTACGAAGACGAGCAGAAGCTACCATCTTCATCGCTTTTGTAATTTGTTGCGTATTGGTAACACTTTTTATGCGTTTTCGCAAATCTTGTGCACTAGCCATACATTACGCCTCCTTACGAGACACTAATGTATGTGTAGAGCCAAATGCTTCAACACATTCTGGGATTGCTTGCTTCAATAGATTTTCAGTTTCTTCGTCAATTTTCTTAGACGTTTCAATGTTAGTGATGATTTCAGGGTAATTTGTTTTTACATAACGTAAAAGTTCAGCTTCAAAGGACAATACATCTGCCACTTGAATATCTGCTAAGTACCCTTTAGTACCAGCGTACAGATTAATAACCATTTCCGCTACACTCATAGGCTCATATTGACCTTGTTTTAACATTTCAGTTAAGCGTTCACCACGATCAAGTTGAGCGCGTGTAGCCGCATCAAGGTCGGAACCAAACTGAGCGAAAGCAGCCAACTCACGATATTGAGCAAGGTCCAAACGCAATTGGCCCGCCACTTGCTTCATCGCTTTAGTTTGTGCGCTACCACCTACACGGGATACGGACAAACCTACGTCAACAGCTGGACGAATACCAGAATAGAACATATCTGTTCCCAAGAAAATTTGACCATCAGTAATGGAAATTACGTTTGTTGGAATGTATGCAGATACGTCACCTGCTTGTGTTTCAATGATTGGCAACGCTGTAATAGAACCTCCACCAAGTTCAGATGAAAGTTTCGCAGCCCGCTCTAATAGACGACTGTGTAAGTAGAATACGTCACCTGGATATGCTTCACGTCCTGGTGGACGGCGCAATAATAGGGACATAGCACGATATGCAGCCGCTTGTTTTGTTAAGTCATCATATACGCATAATACGTGTTTACCTTGGTACATAAAGTATTCACCCATGGCAACACCAGCATATGGTGCAATGTATTGAAGAGGTGCACCTGTGGAAGCACTCGCAGAAACTACGATTGTATATTCCATAGCGCCTGCTTCTTCAAGCTTTTGCACTACGCGAGCAACCGTAGATTCTTTTTGACCAATAGCTACATAAATACAAATAACATCTTTGCCTTTTTGGTTCAAAATAGTATCTAAGGCAATCGCAGTTTTACCTGTACCACGGTCACCGATGATAAGCTCACGTTGACCACGGCCGATTGGTACCATCGCATCAATCGCTTTAAGACCTGTTTGCAATGGTTCATTTACGG
Source organism: Veillonella sp. 6_1_27 (assembly GCF_000163735.1). NCBI lineage: Bacteria > Bacillati > Bacillota > Negativicutes > Veillonellales > Veillonellaceae > Veillonella > Veillonella sp. 6_1_27. The sequence continues at coordinate 523,422 of NZ_GG770216.1, read as the reverse complement.
ATTGACGATCCGCAATACCAGGTGCTGGATGTTCGATAGGACGACGTTCTGTAGCTTGAATAGCACCCTTGCCATCAAGAGGTTGACCAAGAGGATTTACTACACGACCAATCAAGGCATCTCCAGCAGGAACGTCCATAATTTTGCCAGTACGACGCACTTGGTCTCCTTCTTTAATCAAGAAGTCATCACCTAATAGTACGGCACCAACATTATCTAATTCTAAGTTCAAAACCAAGCCATATACGCCGTGTGGTAATTCTAGCAACTCACCGGCCATGGCTCTTTCAAGACCATAAATATGGGCGATGCCATCCCCTACGTCGAGAACAGTACCCACGTCATCGACATTGAGGTCAACATCATAGTCCTGAATCTGCTGTTTGATTATAGCAGTGATTTCTTCAGGCTTCATTTTCATATATACCCATTCACCCCTATCTAATAGAGTTCGTTCTTAATAAAGATTTTTCTAATTCCTCTAAACGACGAGATACAGAACCATCAATGCGTTTATCTCCTACTTGGATAACGATACCACCCATAATTGATGGATCTTGGCGCACAGATAAAATAACATCTTTCCCTGTTACTTCTCGTAATTTAGCTTGTACAGATGCTTCTACCTCAGCTGTGATTGGTTCTGCTACAGTTACAGTAGCTTCCAAAATGCCACGAGCCTCTCGTGATTTTTGAATAAACGCTGCAATGGCCTGCGCAATATAACGATGGCGCCCACGTTTAATCATCACATAGATAAAATGTAAAGCAACTTTGTCGATACTAGATTCAAAGATAGAACCAACTAACTTAATCTTTGCATCTTCTGTAACGATTGGATTTTCAAGGAATGAACGAAGTTCAGGCTGTTCCGCCATAACGGACGCTACATAACCTAATTGCTCCTCCATGAGTTCCAAAATATTTTGTTCTTGAGCTAATTCAAACATAGCTGAACTGTATTTATCTGCTACAATTTCTATGCTCATCGTATCACAACCCTATCGTTTTACTATCAAGTTGACGAATAGCGTCTTCGATCAATTTTGTATTAGTTTCGCTGTTCATATCTTTAGCAACAACTTTACCAGCCATAGCTACAGATAAAGATACCACTTCGTTACGCAAGCTGTTCATAGCACGATCGCGTTCAATAGCGATATCTTGGCGAGCACGATTTTTTTCTTGTTCAATTTGCTCGCGTGCTGTTGACAATTGTTCACGTGTTGTATTTTCTGCTTCTTGAACTGCTTTTTCAACAATTTGTTGTGCCTCTATACGAGCATTAGCAATTTGAGCTGCATAATCAGCTTTAAACCCCTCTGCTTCTGCGCGAGCTTGTTCTGCAGCTTCTAAGTCTTTAGCAATTCGTTCTTTACGTTCTGTCATTATAGCCAATAATGGTTTATATGCAAAACGAGCCAATAGCCAAACTAATATAAAAAAGTTCAACATTTGAGCAAGAATCGTTCCAAGGCTTAAGTCAACCAAGGTTATTCCTCCTCGTTATTATCTGAATAACAAAATAAATGCTACTACTACACCGATGATAGGCATCGCTTCGATCAAACCAATCGCTACGAACATAGTAGACATCAATTGACCGCGCAATTCAGGTTGGCGTGTAATACCTTCAATAACTTTGCTAGATACAAGACCATCACCGATACCTGCACCAATAGCACCACAACCTACTGCAATTGCCGCTGCTAACGCGAATAAACCTTGAGCTTCCATAATATATCCTCCATATAAATTAATTAATGTTCCTCACTAAGCCCCATCCCCAAATAGGATGCAGTAAGAACGGTAAAAATAAAGGCTTGAATAATACCAATAAATAGACTAAAAGCAATCCAAACCCATGGTACCGGCACAAACCAAGGCAAGTTATATAATACTTCTAACAAAATTTCACCTGCCACAATGTTACCGAATAGACGGAAAGCAAGTGTAACAGGTCTAGCAATTTCCTCGAAAATATTGAGTATTAACAAAGCCTTATAAGGTCGTACAAAATGCTTAAAATAAGATAAGCCTTTAACTTTAACCCCCATAACCCATACCACTAATGTACTACATAAAGCTAATGCAATTGTAGTGTTAATATCGGATGTTGGTGATGTTAAAGCCTTGAATGTTGGCATTAAGCCTAACTCATTTCCTACAAAAATAAATAAGAAAAACGTAAATAACAAGGAACTCACCATCGGCCAATGGCGACCCAAATTCGGAGCTAATTGCCCCTCTAAGCCTTCTAATATAGATTCCACTATATTCTGCAAGCCTACAGGCACCAATTTACGTCCCCGGGTGGCTAATACTGTTATCAGTATTACAATAGCCATAGTAACCCATGTAGCAATTAAAGTATCCATATTAAATGTCAACCCCAACCACTGCACGACCTCATGGTGTCCCGCATGTAATTCCACGTTCTCAACCCCTTCCATAAACCTAATAAAAACCTAATATATTTACATTAATATAAATATAATATATATGTATCATCATACATCGTTATAGATATATAATCAACACTTGAAGGGTAAGCAATTCCAATTAATCATAAATATAATGTATACAATGCATAATTGGAATACCTTTGTTGTTCCTATTTTAGGTCATTTTAGAACTAAAACTGGCAACTGAGCCACCAGTACACAGCATATAATGCAGGCTGAATAAGCGCGATACCTATAAACATGCTAACAGCCTCTACACCGGGAATTTTCAGACCTAAGACCACTAGAGAGCCTACTAACATAAGGCGCCAAATCATCTGTCTACGAGATTTACGTACGGCTTTATAAGGATCTCCTGACACAATAGATTGTCCATGCAAAGCTAGGCTAAGTAAGTAGAGAACCATTATAAAGATGCCCCAAAGCCATCCCCATAGATACTGTTCTAAGCCACATAAAACTTGTATTATACTGCCCAAAAAAGCAATAAAAAAACAAGTCAGCAGCACTCGCACTATGAATTTTATATATTGATTCATACATACCTCACTACTTAACTTGTTTATATAACATATAAAACCCTGTTATAGCTCCTATTAGGCCAAATATGACCATGCAGAGTGGTTCCGTTTGAAGCCAAGTATCCAATTTATAACCTAGCCAAATAAAACCTCCTATACAGGAGACCAGTGTGACCCCCGCTGATGTTGCCATGGCGAGGGCTTTCACAAGATCCTTATCCATATTATTTACCAAATCGTTCAGGACGATTAGGATTGCCTAAGAACTCATGGCGCAACGCTTGGATGATGCGTTCAGATGCTTTACCATCACCATATGGGTTAACAGAGTTAGACATCAACTTATACGCTTCAGCATTGCTCAATAATTCATAAGCGGCTTTATGTACCGCATCTTTATCAGTACCTACAAGGCGAACGGTACCTGCTTCTACTGCTTCAGGACGTTCTGTCGTATCACGCAATACGAGAACTGGCTTACCAAGAGCTGGGGCTTCCTCTTGAATCCCACCTGAATCAGTCAAAATCAAGTAAGATTTAGCCATCAAGTTTGCAAATGGTTCATAGTCAAGAGGATCGATTAATGTAACACGATCCACAGAGCCAAGCTCCTCTTGTACAACTTGGCGAACTTTAGGATTTTTATGTACAGGGAAAACAACTTGAATATCTTCAAATTCATTAATTAAATCGCGAATGGCTTGATATACATGGCGCATAGGTTCACCTAAGTTTTCTCGGCGATGTGTGGTAACAAGAACCGTACGTTTTTTAGGATCAAGAGCATTAATAGCTGCATCATCGAATACATAGTTGTCTTGTACCGTCGTATCAAGAGCATCGATAACAGTATTCCCTGTTACATAAAGATGTTCTGTATTAATATTTTCCTTTTTTAAATTGCTTTCAGAACTAGAAGTAGGCGCAAAGTGATACGTCGCAATAGACCCCGTCAATTTGCGATTCATCTCTTCAGGGAACGGAGAGTAAATATCACCTGTCCGTAATCCTGCTTCCACGTGACCTACAGGAATTTCTTGGTAGAAAGAAGCCAAGGCACCAGCAAAGGTAGTTGTAGTATCACCATGAACGAGTACCACATCAGGTTTTGCTTCTTCTAATACATCTTTAAGGCCCATCAAAGCACGATTAGTTACATCATATAGTGTTTGACCTTGGCTCATAATATTTAAATCATAGTCTGGGGTAATATTAAACAAGTTTAGTACTTGATCAAGCATATCTCGATGCTGTGCCGTAACGGTGACGATAGGTTCCATATCTGGTGCTGCTTGTAATGCTTTTACAAGAGGAGCCATCTTGATAGCCTCAGGTCTTGTACCAAAGATTGTCATAACTTTTAACATAGTTGCCTCCAACGTAGTAGGATAGAAAAAATGGGGCGCCAAGCGCCCCACAGATGGTTATTCCTTATGAGAATCATCAGTATTCTCCAAGGCTTTAGCCAATTCATCGCGATCAAAGGATATGGTATCATCCGAGTCGCTACGTTCAATTGTAGGACGTGGTAACGGATGCCCTGCCGCATCACTATGCATGATAACGCCAAGACGTCGTGCAATATAAATACTACACAAGAAAATTACTAATACCAAGGTCGCGCCGACCCAAGCATTAACCTCTGCAACGATAACAGATACACCGCCGAAAAGAGCTGTTACTGCATACATCAACAATACAGCTTGCTTTTGTGTTAATCCTTGTGCCAATAAACGATGGTGAACATGACCTTTATCGGGTTTAAAGATGGGACGTCCACTGATTTTACGGCGCACAATGGCAAATAAGGTGTCCAAAATAGGCAAGCCTAACACAATGGCAGGTACCACTAGAGCAATCATAGCAGCTGTCTTCACAGCGCCCATAACGGAAATAGCCGCTAATGTATAGCCTAATAACATGGATCCCGTATCACCCATGAATATTTTTGCAGGATTGAAATTATACCGCAAGAAACCTACAGTCGCACCTGCTAAGGCAAGAGAGATACAAGCAAGATCAGTTTGACCTAGTTGCAATGTCATTGCACAAACAGCGATACATGCGATAAAAGAAATACCTGCAGCCAAGCCATCAAGGCCATCGATAAGGTTTACAATATTTGTAAAACCAACTATCCAGAAAATAGTCAATGGGATAGCCCAATACTTGAGATATACTACACCACCCCAAGGAAGGTTGATGAAATCTACTCGAATATCATAAGCCACTAGGATAGCGGCGGCTATAATTTGGCCCATTAACTTAGTTTTTGGCTCAATTTGTTTAATGTCGTCCCAAATACCAACTAGCACCAAAATGACTGTACCAAGGACAAACCCAAACAATTTATGATCATGCGGAATGGAATCGTTAAAAAGAACCGATCCCACATAACCGAGAAAGATTGCTAATCCACCAAGTCGTGGAATCGCACCATGATGCACCTTTCGAGCATCAGGCTTATCTATTGCCCCAACAGCAACGGCAAAGCGTTTTACCAATGGGGTAAGTGCAAAGGTTATGATGAGCGCTAGTGCAAAGGCCCACACATAATCGAGCACATATTCACTCATAAGACACCTCCAACAAGTAGGTTGTAAAAACGGATTAGTTCGTTAAGCTACGAATAGGAGCAGGAATTCTGCCACCACGGGCGATGAACTCGGCTGCACTATATGGACTCACTTCGATAATAGGAGCATAACCTAATAATCCACCAAATTCAACAACCTCTCCAACAGTCTTACCAGGTACAGGAATTACACGAACCGCAGTTGTCTTATTATTAATCATACCAATTGCTGATTCATCTGCAATGATAGCAGAAATGGTGTCAGCAGTAGTGTCTCCAGGAATAGCAATCATATCAAGCCCTACAGAACAAACACATGTCATGGCCTCTAATTTATCAAGCGTCAAACTGCCACAGGATACAGCATCAATCATGCCTGCATCTTCCGAGACAGGAATGAATGCACCACTAAGACCACCTACGTGAGAGGAAGCCATAAGACCACCTTTTTTCACCGCATCATTAAGTAATGCTAGTGCCGCTGTGGTACCATGACAACCACAAGAGGACAAGCCCATTTCTTCAAGAACATGAGCTACAGAGTCACCTACAGCTGGCGTTGGTGCCAAAGATAAATCAATAATACCAAATGGTTTACCGAGACGACGGGATGCCTCTTGGGCTACCAATTGACCTACGCGCGTGATTTTGAAAGCAGTACGTTTAATCGTTTCTGCTACAACGTCAAAGGATTGACCTCGAACGGATTCAAGCGCATGTTTTACAACGCCCGGGCCAGATACACCTACAGAAATAGCACTATCCCCTTCTGTTACCCCGAAGAAAGCACCCGCCATAAACGGGTTATCCTCTACAGGATTACAGAAAATTACGAGCTTAGCGCAGCCAAGAGCATCATTATCCTTTGTAAGCTCTGCAGTTTTCTTAACGATGATTCCCATGTCTCGCACTGCGTCCATGTTGATACCAGTTTTAGTAGAGCCCACAGCAACAGAGCTACAAACGATATCCGTAGTTGCCAGCGCTTCAGGAATAGAGTCAATCAAAATGCGGTCAGCTCGAGTGGCGCCCTTTGTTACAAGCGCAGAAAAGCCACCAATAAAATTAACACCTACAGTTTTTGCAGCACGATCCATAGCTTCCGCCACAGGAACATAAGCTGTTAAATCACTCCCCCCTGCAACTAGAGAAATGGGTGTTACAGAAATACGCTTATTGATAATAGGAATGCCGAATTCTCGCTCAATATCTTCCCCTGTAGATACAAGATGTTCTGCCTCTTTTGTAATACGGTCATAAATACAGTCACACAGCTCTTTACCAGAACTAGATGCACATTCTAGCAAGCTAATCCCCATCGTAATAGTGCGCACATCAAGCTTATTATCGTGAATCATCTGATTCGTTTCTAAAATATTGTCGATAGATAACATAGTGCCTCCTATCCTACACGGTGCATGCTCAAGAAAATATCAGCATGTTGTGCACGGATTTCAACACCTAGTTCTTTACCTTGAGTCGTCAAAGCCTCTTGGATAGCTGTAAGATTTTTCATATCTTCAGACTTGGTTTCACACATCATAATCATATTGAAAACACCATCAAGGATGGTCTGATTTATCGACATAATATTTACACCGTAGTTAGCGAGTACGGTACTAACCCCAGCAATGATACCAACGCGGTCTACGCCGACAACGGTAACAACTAATTTCATAACATCACCTTCTCTAAGCACTACAAACTATATAGCCAGTATAGGGCATTCAATAAACTATATTAATATATTATAACACATTTATTATTTTTCATGAGTGAAATCTTTATGAGTTTTCTAGTGAAAACAATATGTTATACTTCGTCAGACAAAGCACTTGTTACAATCTCTTCACCAGCAGTTAACAATGCGATAAGACCTTTGTCACCTTTATAGCTTTCACCATAAATTTTATATAAATCTTCAGTACCAGATGGACGTGCTACAAACCAGCCTGTTTCCGTTTCCACACGAACGCCATCAATAGGCATATCTTTATACAGAGAAGTAGTGCGAACATTAGTAATCGCATCACCATCTACTTCGGTAGCCGTAATGGAGCTTGCATTTAATTGTTTCAACTTAGCCTTGGCCACCTTTGTACAAGGCGCATCAATACGACCAAATCGTGGATCCCCACAGCCTTCCACAATATTGTTATATAGTCTCTCAACAGTTGCGCCCATTACAGCATACATCTCCATTGCTAAGAGAGCCATAATCATACCATCTTTATCTGTGGTCCATACGGTACCATCTTTTTTAAGGAACGATGCACCAGCAGATTCTTCGCCTCCAATGCCAATTTCCCCATCGAATAATAGAGAACTAAAGTATTTAAAGCCTACCGGAACTTCATACACAGGAATTTCTTTAACGGATGCCCACTTATCAATCATGGTTGTACAAACAACCGTTTTGCCTACCCCTTTATCCTTCCAACCACGGGTTGTGAATAGATAATCGGCAGCGGCTACGAGGAATGCATTTGGTGAAGCAAGCCCTTCTGCACTAACAATACCATAACGATCATAATCGGGATCGTTACCAACAGCCAAATCGTAATTACCAATTTGCTTGATAACATCGGCCATAGCGTATTCGGAGGAACAATCCATGCGGACCTTACCATCATGGTCATAGGTCATAAAGCTAAAAGTTGGATCATATTCATCATTGATAATATCCATGTTGAGATTATAGCGCTCTTTAATAGCTCGCCAATAACCTAGTCCACTACCGCCGAGGGCATTAACGAGGACCTTAGGTTTTGCACTTTGTATTGCCTCCATATTAATAATAGAAGACAGTTCTTCTACGTACAGGCCTTTATAGTCATACGGAACTTGTTGGTCAGGTTCAATATTGTCGATGCTAATACGTTTGAACCCTTCTAGTTCACAATATGCACGAACATACTCATTAGCTCGAGTTTCAATCCATTTTGTAACGAGAGTATCCGCCGGACCGCCATTAGTAGCGTTATACTTGATACCACCGTTATCTGGAGGATTATGAGATGGCGTAATCACGATACCATCTGCCTTATCATCGTGGCTTTCATTATAACGAATAATGGCCCGAGATATAGATGGCGTCGGAACGAAATCCATATCGGAATCAACCATTGCCGTTACACCATTGCCAGCAAGAACCTCTAGAACCGTTACAAGGGCTGGCTGAGATAAAGCATGTGTGTCTTGACCGACAAAAAGCGGACCTGTGGCACCGAATTGACCACGGCCATCACAAATAGCTTGTGTAATAGCCGCCACATGTAAATCTGTAAAAGTACCATTTAAAGATGTACCGCGATGGCCAGATGTACCAAAGGATACGAGTTGTGTCGGATCTGTAATATCCGGAGCATTATCAAAATATGCATCCACAAGGGTTTGCACATCGATAATATCTTGTTCTTGTACAGGAGTACCTGCTAATTTATGAGTCATAGAAACCTCTAATCTTATCTTGAGGGCAAGCCCTCTCATTTTACAACCTTGATATTCGATCAATTACATTAAATTATTTTCAAAATGTATGTATCATTCATAAAATATTATATTTACGCATAATTAATATAAGATGACAACAGCCAGAGATTTTATCATAATTCTTTATTTTTATCTGTTACAACTATTTTCATCTATTACAACATTATTGTTCGCTTCGGTAGTTATATCTTGTGATTTCAGCTGTTTAGATATTTCCGCAGGAACAATAGGTTGAGTAAAACCTTGACCGATAACCTCTTGGGCATCAGTAATCAAGATAAACACATTTGGGTCCGCTTCTTGAATAACCTCTTTCAATTTATTTACCTGCAGCAAGTTAACGGCAACCATCACAATTTGCTTAGGCGTCCGTGTATAGGCACCAATACCATTAATAATAGTGGCACCACGACCAACCTTATTGATAATACACTCACATACTTCATCGGTGCGATAGGTAATGATAAAAGCAACTTTACGTTGATTAAAGCCGATTACCACCTTATTTGTAATAATAGTATACACATACACACTGATAAGAGTTACAGCTACCGCTTCAAGTCCAACAACGCCGACAGCAACTAAGAGGATGGCACAGTTGATAGCGCTATTAATGGACCCCATTTGAAGACCATAATATTTGCGAACGATAAGTGCAATTGGATCAAGGCCTCCTGTATTACCACCTACACGGTAGACGATACCAAGTCCTAGTCCAGTTGTGATACCTGCCATCATAGAACTGAGTAGTGGATCCTTAATAATCATGTCATATTGCAAGAAACTAAACAGATCAATCATCCACGATAACATGAGCGTACCATACAAAGTATTAAGCACTACACGTTTACCAAGCCACTTCCAAGCAGCCCAAAATATAGGGACGTTCAAAATAACGTTCCAAGAACCAACGGATAATCCCGTTAGATAATACAAAATCAACCCTACCCCACTAATACCAGTACTAACCAGTTTGTGAGGTAGTACAAAGGCATCTAAACCAGCGCCAAAAATTGCACAACCAACAGCAACTATGACACATTGATAGACAACATCTTTATACTTGGCGAACATAGCTCCCTCCAAATTGCCATTTCACTATAAATATTCTATAATGAACTAATTAAAACATACACTGTTTACAATGCTTTTAATAATCAAACAACAGGTATATACAAAATCATCATAAACCACTTAATGGTTATTTTCAATCACTTTATAACAGTATAAAATAAACATATAAACTGCATATATTTTGTACATTACAAACGAGGCTATTATGAGTAAAAGTTTTGAGCAACTCGGTTGCAGCAAAATTAATATTGGGCTTGCTATTACAGGCAAGCGTGACGATGGATACCACGACATCGATTCTATATTTCAATCGATTCGCCTTAGTGATTCTATTTATTTCGCTAAGCATCATTCCGTAGTCTTTTCTGGTGGCGCTCCTGAGTTACCCGATTACATGCAAAAGCTCGTAAGCTATGGAGAAGATAATCTCGCGCTCAAAGCGTTGCGTGCCATACAAGCCTATACGGGTTGTAAAGCCGGTGCCGCCATCCACCTATTAAAACGCGTTCCTATTCAAGCGGGTCTTGGTGGCGGTAGTGCAGACGCAGCGGCCATGTTATTAGGTCTCAACCGCTTTTGGGACTTACGGCTCACACAAGAGGAACTTTTAAACATTGGTGCCTCACTCGGATCTGATGTGCCGTTCCTACTACAAGGTGGTACCGCTCGCGGAACAGGTCGTGGCGAAGTGTTAACCTATAGCCAATCGCCAGAGGCACATTGGCTATTACTAGTAAAGCCAAAGGTATCTATTTCTACAGCGATTGCTTATGGTCGCTTCAGTGGTAAATCTAATGCCACCGCAAAAACAATCGATACCGTTCTGAATCATCTTCAGAATAATGATTTACAATCTGCTTTCACTAGTAGCGCTAATACTTTCGAAGAATTATTATTCCCAGATCACGAAGAACTAGGAATATGTAAGGAGTTTTTCACTAGCCGTGGTTACCCAACCATCATGACAGGAAGCGGTCCTACGATGGTAGTATTACTTAACAAACCTATGGAAGCCTTACAATTACAAGAAGAGATTAAAGCAGCTGGTCATGATTGGCTGTCACTCATTACTAAAACATGTACACAGGAGGACTTAGTATGACAAAACGGTTACAACCTATACGACTCGATGCGTATAAACCACTAAGAGAAGTGGTAAGTGAAACATTGCGTCAAGCCATCCAAGATGGGGTGTTAAAACCTGGGGAGCGCCTCATGGAAATTCCCCTTGCCGAAGAGTTAGGTGTAAGTCGTACCCCCATTCGTGAAGCCATACGTAAACTTGAACTAGAAGGCTTTGTCGTTATGGTGCCTCGCCGCGGCACCTACGTTGCCAACATCTCTTTGAAGGATATCACGCAAGTATTTGAAATCCGTTCTGCCCTGGAAGAACTTGCGGCAGGCCTTGCAGCAGAACGCATTACAGAAGAGGAAATCGAAACGCTGGAGAGAATGCTTGTAGAAATCGGCGATCATATGGAAAACAAAAATATGGAATCCGTTGTGGCTGCGGACGTAGAATTCCACGAAGTCCTCTACCGCGCATCTCGTAATGAAAGATTGGCGGATATTGTTCACAATTTGCGAGAACAAACCTACCGCTTCCGTAGTTTTTCTATGAACCAACCAGGTCGTCTTAGAAAAACTTGGGAGGAACATCGTCAATTAGTGGAAGCCATCGCCTCTCACAATGCCGCACAAGCTCGTAAACTAGCTCGAATTCACATGGAACATTCTGAACAAACCTTGTTGCAAGGAATGGAAGAGTCACAAGAATTTACTAAGGCATAAAAAACATCCTACAAAATACTATATAAAGCAAAATCCTTCCTATTTGTGAAGGATTTTTGTTTTACATAGTCTATAGAAATTGATACAATATCATTGATTAGTATGAAATATGGATTTTTTATAAGAAAGGGAGTTTTTATGGAAGCAATGCTTAATGATGCTATATCCACCATAAACGGTTATTTATGGAGTTATTTCATCATTTTTATTCTTATCGGCGCAGGTCTCTTCTTTACGATGACAACGAATTTTGTACAAATTCGCATGATTAAAGAAATGATTCGCCTCGTAATTAACGGCGCAGGTAGCTCTACAGAAAAGAACCATGTATCCTCATTTCAAGCATTCTGTGTTAGTACCGCATCTCGTGTAGGTGTTGGTAACATCGCAGGTATAGCTATTGCCGTTGTACTTGGTGGCCCTGGTGCTATTTTCTGGATGTGGGTTATCGCACTCATCGGTGCTGCCACGGGCTTCATCGAATCTACATTAGCACAAATCTACAAAGAACCTGTTGCTAAGGGCGGTTTCTATGGCGGACCAGCTTACTATATTCGGTATGGTCTAAACAACAAGGCATTATCTGTTCTATTTGCTATTTTAATCAGTATTACCTATGGTTGGATTTACAATTCTGTACAAGCCAATACTTTGGCTGCATCTCTCCAGGTATTTAACCTTGATGTGTCCTATACAGGCGCTGTAGTAGCAGTCCTTCTTGGTATTATCATATTCGGTGGTATCAACCGCGTTGCAAAAGCATCTGAAATCATTGTTCCTATCATGGCGATTCTATACATTGCTACTGCATTATTTGTGGTAATTATGAATATCACCCAATTCCCACATGTAATCTATACTATTTTCGCCTCCGCATTTGAGCCTGTTGCAGCAGGTGGTGGCTTATTAGGTGCTACTGTTATGAATGGTATCAAACGGGGGCTCTTCTCTAACGAAGCCGGGGAAGGTTCTGTTCCAAACGCAGCCGCTACGGCAGCTGTTAACCACCCTGTAGAACAAGGTCTTGTACAAGCATTCGGCGTATTCCTTGATACATTCATCATTTGTACAGCTTCTGCTTTCATCGTACTCATCGTGGGTGATTACAGCACTACAGGTCTAACAGGCATTGCTCTTGTACAACATAATCTAGCTCAACAACTTGGTTCTTGGGCGCCTACAGCCGTAGCCATTTTCATCGTTATGTTCTCCTTTAGTTCCTTAATTGGTAACTATTACTACGGTGAAATCAATATCAGCCACTTAACAAATAAACGATTCTACCTACATTTGTTCCGTATTGGCGTAATTCTTATGACATTTGTTGGCTCTATTGCTTCTCTAGATCTCGTATGGAATCTAGCCGATTTATTCATGGCTTTCTTAGTATTAACTAACGTAAGTTCCATCGTACGCATGGGGCGCACAGCAGGTCTTGCCCTTGACGACTATATCAAACAACGCAAAGCAGGTATTGAAACGCCTGTATTTAACCGTTCCATCCTAAATCACACATATGGCATCGTATGGTGGGGCGATGGTCAAACTACAGACTCCTCCGTACCTCCTACTCCGATTGAAGATACAGTGGAAAAATAAAATATATTGACCTATGAGGCTGGTGAAAGTATCTTTCACCAGTCTTTTTCGTATAATCTTTAAATTCGTATAATCTTTAAAATACTTTATTAATGCATACAGATGGGTCTATATTCTTCGGAATATAGATTTTTATTTTTTGTAAAAGTATCCATTTTCATAGATAAGACTATCCTCCACCAAGAGATTTTAAAGTGACAGATATCACAGTAACCATCTATATTTTTCCTACTTTTAAAGGTTAAAAACTATAGAATATATTTATAAAAATATAAAGGGTATTCTATTTATAATGTCGAATACTTAAGTATGTGAAAAATTAGCACTAATTAATTTACTCTGTTATCCGGGAGGTAATTATGAGCGGTTATAACCCATATGAAAACATGTTAAACACATTAGACGTAGCAGCTGAAAAGCTCGGCTATACTCGTAGTGAATACGAAGTATTGCGTCACCCAGAACGGGAACTAAAAGTAGCAGTTCCTCTTCAACTAGACAATGGCGAAGTTCGCGTATACGAAGGCTATCGATGCCAACATTCCACATTGCGTGGTAGTGCTAAGGGCGGTCTTCGCTTCCATCCAGATTCCGACGAAAATGAAGTGCGTGCACTTGCGGCATGGATGACTATTAAAAACGCTATCGCTAACATTCCTTATGGCGGTGGTAAAGGGGGCATCAAAGTCGATCCTAAAACTTTAAACCCTCGTGAGTTAGAACGCTTAACTCGTAACTTCGTACGCCGTATTGCACCTATCATTGGTGTTAATACTGACGTTCCTGCACCAGACGTAAATACGAATGCCCAAATCATGAGCTGGATTGCTGACGAATACAGCACATTAAAAGGCGAATGGAGCCCAGGTATCGTTACAGGTAAACCAATCGAAGTAGGCGGTTCCTTAGGCCGTAATGAAGCGACTGGTCGCGGTTGTCTCATCGCATTGCAAAGCTATCTTGCTAAGAAAAACTTAGATATTAAAAACCTTACAGTTGCAGTTCAAGGCTTTGGTAACGTAGGTTCCGTAGGTGCTCGTCTCATTGCACAAGCAGGTGCAAAAGTTGTGGCTATCGGCGACGTAAGTGTTAACATCTACAATCCTAACGGTCTCGATGTTGAAAAAGCATACGAATATGCTAACTCCCACGGTCGTTCCCTAGAAGGTTACAGCGAACCAGGCATGACTACAATTGGGCCTCAAGAGTTATTGGCTCAACCAGTGGATGTATTGTACATGGCGGCCCTTGAAAACCAATTAAACAAAGACAACATGGAAAATATCCAAGCTAAGATCATCTTGGAAGGCGCTAACGGCCCTACTACTAATGATGCGGATAAATACTTCTATGAAAAGGGCATCGATATCATTCCTGATGTGCTTGCCAACGGTGGTGGCGTAGTTGTATCCTACTACGAATGGGTACAAAACAAAGCAAGCTTCTACTGGACTGAAGAAGAGGTTAATGAAAGATTAACTAAAAATATGCAAAATAGCTTCGAAGCTGTTTGGGAAATGCAACATAAATATAATGTACCTCCTCGTCAAGCAGCATACATGGTTGCTCTTGAACGACTCGTAGTTGAAACTAAGTGGCGTGGCTACAACTGTTAAACTCCTATACCTCCATACATGTTAGCCATGGAAAAGGCGTAAGCTCACATTGAGCTTACGCCTTTTTATTTACCTATATACATAATCGAAACATCTCTTGAGGCTCAATTATTTACTTAGTTTTGTCAATAAAACCACTTATTATTTAAAAGCACCTAATAAAGCAGCCACACTAGGACGGCTCATCAAAGCTTTCACCAATACAGAACCAAGAATCGCTGGAACAGTTTGACCCACGATGAGGTTCAACACTAATGGCCAGTACGGTAGGCCAAGTAATGGGCTGAGCCACAATGGCACACATAGTGCAGGCACAAAAACAATGGGAAGCATTGCCCACCAAGCACTAAGGCCAAGCTTGCGCATGCCTACGATGATGCCTGTCGTTACTACACCGACACCAAAGCCCCCTATCATATCGAAGATACCAAGACCACCGAATAGGAAGTTAGAAATGAGGTTGCCAATCCCCATGGGAATCACCAAGAACGGAAAGGCATAAGCAAGTGCATATAATGATGTTGCTATACGAATTTGATACGCCCCGAAGGAAACGCTTTGCGTTACATACAATACAACGATGTACAATGCCACAACCATGGCAGAAATAGTCAATTTGCGTGTAGAAATCATAACACTCACCTCCTCAAAATAAAAAAGCATGGCAAAACTACCATGCTTACAATGCTTATGAATTTCCGTAGTTTTGTTTAGAGACAGGATGGTTTCAAACTGTCTTATTTAGTTGTCGCCTTTAGGCAGTACTAATATATCATATATCTAATATTTTCGCAATTAATTGGGATTAAGGCGGACTTGTAGGATCATCTACGATTAGTATCAAGATTGTAAGGTGGGGGTGGTGGCAGATACCTTTCCTCATCGCTCCACTGGCGAACCGGCCATCGGCCTAGGGCCTTGACCTGCCAAAGTCGCTCTTTGAAAAGGTATCTGCCACCACTTCAAATTTAGCAACTCTGCTTATCCCCTAATACTAGTGACGTACAAGTCCGCCTTGAATCACATATACATGCTACTCTATTAGAATATATGTAAAGTAGTCGCCTAAAAGGCGACTGCTTGTCTAAGCCAGTTTATGGGTATTATAGTGCTGGGTCTTCGACTCCGTTTGCGTGGAAGGCTTTAGCTCTGTCGATGCAGGTACCGCAGTGTCCGCATGGTTTGTCTCCGCCTTCGTAGCAAGACCAGGTTAAGTGGTATGGTACGTTGAGGCGTAGGCCTTCTTTTACGATGTCAGCTTTGTTGGCGTTAATAAAGGGTGCTTCTAAGGAGCATTCTTTACCAGAGCCTTCAAAGATGGCGTCGCCCATAGATTTGTAGAAGTGTTCTGTACAGTCAGGATAGGCATTACCCGCCGCATCATCACTGTGAGCACCGTAATAGATATAACCGCAGTCTAGAGATAGTGCCAAGGATGCTGCCGCAGATAGGAATAGACCATTTCTAAACGGTACATAAGTGCTCACCGTACCCTTCCCTTCTGCATCTTGTTGTTCTTTGTAGGAACCTTGCGGAATGTCTTCACTAGATTGTACTAACAGGGAGCAGTTACTGAAGGCAAATAGCTTGGTAACATCCATCGTTTTACCTTTCATATTATAGTACTCTAAAATAGCTATGGCAGCTTCTAATTCTTTACTATGTTTTTGACCATATTGAATCGATAAGGGCACCACATTGTCTTTACCAAATCGTTCAATGGCGAGGGCCAAACAAGTAGTACTGTCTACGCCACCGCTAAATAGAACAACAGCTTTTTGTTTTTGAGCCATAGTATCTCCTTTTCTATCACAACAGCCTCATCCGTAGATGAGGCTGTGCTTTTACATTCACTAAAATTTTATAGATCAATAACCAATTCTACTGGACAGTGATCGGAGCCAAAGATTTGTTGATGAATCTTCGCTTCTTGGATTTTATCATCAAGGCGTTTGGATGTGATGAAATAGTCAATTCTCCATCCTGTATTCCGTTCACGAGCTTTCCCCATATAGGACCACCAGCTGTATTGCTCAATAGCATCTGGATAGAGGTGACGGAATGTATCTGTAAAGCCTGCCCCTAAGAGTTCTGTCATCTTTGCACGTTCTTCATCGGAGAAGCCCGCATTTTTACGGTTTGTCTTAGGATTTTTTAGGTCGATTTCTTGATGGGCTACATTGAGATCACCACATAGAATGACAGGCTTTTTCTTATCTAATTCAAGTAGATAATTACGGAATGCGTCTTCCCAAGTCATACGATAATCAAGGCGAGCTAATTCACGTTGGCTATTCGGTGTATAACAGCATACCAAATAGAAATTATCGTATTCAGCAGTGATAACACGGCCCTCTTGATCGTGTTCTTCAATACCGATGCCATTAGTTACGGACAATGGCTTAATACGCGTGAATACAGCCGTGCCACTATAGCCTTTCTTAACTGCACTATTCCAATATTGCTCATACCCTGGCAACTCCAAAGAAATTTGATCGGGTTGCAATTTTGTTTCTTGCAGGCAGAAAATATCTGCATCTAATTCATTAAAGGATTCCATGAAACCCTTTGTTACAGCGGCGCGGAGGCCGTTTACATTCCAAGAAATTAATTTCAATTCTTACTCCTTTATAATACTTCTTTATAATACTTCGCATCAATCTAATACTATTCACCGTATTTAACTTGGTGAAAGTCTCTTTCACATAGAATATACGTCAAGTTTTTGCTTAATGTAAGCTAATCTAAAGATTATATGTTAGCAATACTACTGCTTTTTATGTTTCTTAGCATGTCTTGCTTCTGCACGAGCCTTACGGGCGTTTTCGTTGGCTTTAAGATCACTTTCACGTTTCTCACGGAAATAGTTAGCCACCGCCGACAAGACAAGAATCACTAATACAGTTACATTAAACATACCAGGTCCAAAGGTATAGATGTGATAACACAAATAACCAAAGGCAACGACTGTTAGTAATTGTTTTAATAGATTCATTCGCCCTCCTAAGTTAGTTTAATGTTTCTACACCTGTACTAAGCGGGAAGCCTTCATACGTTACCCAGTCACTAGAACTACCAACATATAAAGCAGATTCAAGTCCTACTTCACTCATGGTTAACAACGCATTGCAGGCAGTCACACCAGACCCACAGTACGTTACAACTGGCCTATTTTGGTAGATTTCGTTGTAATACTCAGCCTCTAAATCTTTCAAGGATTTAGGACCATCTACGGTATAGCCACTTTCATAAAAATGATTAACAGCCCCAGGAATATGCCCTGTCATACCATCCATCGTATCCACTTGAGATCCATCATAACGGAATGGCGCACGAGCATCAATAATAACATGATCTCCGCTTTCACTAGCCTTGAGCACCTCATCGCGACTCATAACCATATCCGTTTGCAACTCGTAGTTAAAAATAGATGGTTCAGCAGGTAACGGGGTCGGCTCTTTAGTTAAGAGATGGCCCTCTCGAACCCATCGTTCAATACCACCGGATAAAACGCGTACATCTGTTAAGCCCATGTAACGTAACGTCCACCAAAGACGGCCCGCTAAGAATAGCCACGAATCATATACTACAACCTTTGAGTTACGAGTGATGCCATAAGACTCAAAGGTATGAGCTAACTGTTCCATATCTGGCAATGGATGACGACCACCATGCTCGCCTAAAGGACCAGTCAAATCCTTGTCTAAATCTACCGCATAAGCCCCCTTAATATGGCCTTTTTTATAATCTTGATACCCTCTAGCATCTAAAATGATGACCTCATCGAAACAAGCTAATAATTCTTTAGGAGTGATAAAATTTGACATGTTGTACTCCTTTCTTTGATTATATCGAAAAATACAAATCTTTTAATATTATTATATACGACTATAGCGGGATATACAATTGAAAGCTACTGATATTAAAAACTCATCACAATTGCGTAACCCATCTTCAATGGCAGATAATACATTACGCCCTTCCCCATTAGCAATAAGTTCCGAAGATGTAGCAAAATTGATTAATTGATTCGATTCTGACATAACGAACTCCCTATATAATGAATACTATACTTGCTATTATACCAGCCGCAGCTACAACGTCTAGAGAGTATATAGTTTTACTTTTAAAAGTATATTTTTATAACAGCTTACAGCCTCATTCATCGTTTAATCGCTAATTATAAATATAAATACATGTCCAAATCTAACATTTTCATCTATTCCTTATAATTATCGTATCTATACGTCTTTTTTGCCACGTAAAGTTGTGATATAATGTAAATAATTACTCTTAGGACATTAGTCTGTCCAAATGGATCCAAAAGAGTTAGTGTGTTTTCAAGGAGCGTGCGCAGTTGAAAAAGGGGTACATCAAGTTAATAGCAGCCATTGTGCTCGGTGCTGCTATTATCGGTGGTGGGATCTATGGGGTGTATACACTCTTATCATCCAATACAACAACAATTTTATATCGATCAACCGTTGACGATAAAATCAACGCCATACGACCTTATATTGTTGCATTAGATGCATATAACTCATACAGTGTAGCCTATGCTAACCAATTACAGCCAACTCTTGAAGAGTTGCGCAATGGGTCTCATAATACGACGATTACCTTACCTAAATATAAGGAACTTAAAGCTGCATTAGAGGTAGCAAAACAAGATAGTTCTACACCCTACGAAGACGTAAACCAAGCGACAAATGACGTCCTCGTAGTACTTGATCAAATTATTCCTATTGCTGATCAGTTGCAATCTTACTATGTGGAACGTCGTTATGAAAAGGATAATTATAAAGGTAGCGATGAGCTAGCAGCTCAATATGTACCTTTAGCAGAACAGTTCTACGCTACATATAATGCATTAGACTTAGCTTTAGATAATCGTAATAATGAGCTTTATAACGAACGCATGACTGAGTATCAGGGAGAAAAGCGGGAAAATGCGGTTAACTTTATAGAGATAAATCTCATAACAGCACAAACTATTGACCTTATTGATCCAGATGGGAATACAGACACCCAAAAGGTAGAATCAAACTTACAACAAATTACACAACGCCTCAATAAATTACAACCTGGTACTACACCAGAAGTACAAAATGCGGTAAGAGAGTATCAAGACTCAGTAAAAGAATTTGTTGCAGAGGCACGCAACTACATTATTATCAACTCATCTTATGGCGAAGCTTATACGCAATTATTTACCAAGTATAATAAAATGATTGGCAAGGCCAATGCAGTTAACATGGCAGACTTAGATGTAACAGAAAAAAAATAATATTTAGATAACACAAAGGACTAGCCCATGCGAGCTAGTCCTTTTATTTTTATGTAAGCAGCAAACTTTATTTCTTTTTCAAATCTTTTGTAATGATGTAATATTCAGACGGTGTTATCTTGATACCATCAATATGTTTATTACCTACAATATTAATTTTAGGATACCCAAGGAATAATGCTACAGCGTTATCTAACATCAGTTGTTGGGCATTGATAACCGCATTACGACGCACCACTGGATCGCTACTACTTTCACCAAGAGCCAACAATTCATCGAAACGAGGATTAGAGAAGCCAGACCCATTAGTTTCAACGCCTATACCCCAATATTGTTTCAAGAACCATACTGGTTGACCCGTATTAGCGGTTACAACACTGGAGATAATCATATCATAATCACCAGATTGAGATAATGTGTCGATAACCGCATAATCTACGATTTTAATTCGTAAATCTACACCGATTTTTTTGTAGTCCGCTTGCAATGCTTCCGCATATAATGGCAATTCAGGACGAGTTGTGTAGGCATAAAAATCAAGTACGAGGTTTTCACCGTCTTTATCTACAATACCGTCGCCATTTGTATCTTCATAACCTTCACGTTTCAGTAATTCTTTAGCACGTTCTACATTATATTTATTAGGATCACGCAATTGGTTAAAGCCATAGTCTATGGATGGTGGCAATGGAGCCTTACCGGCTACGAAGGTATCCTTCATGAGGTTCTTCGCATAAGACTCACGGTCTGCTGCTGCAATGAGGGCTGCACGAAGATTAGGATTCTGTAGTTTCCCTTTTTGCCCTATACGAACAAATACGTCACGCAAGGAAGCCACTTCATAGATAGTGAATTTCTTATCATTTTGGAAGATACTATATTCACCAGGTCCAATGTTAACGGCCATATCTACATCGCCCGCTTGTAACGCCATAGCACGAGTATTCGCATCATTAATAGATGGGATTTCAACCTTAGCAAAGCCTGCCTTGCCATCCCAGTAATTATCATTGCGCTTTAGTTCAGCACGCTCTTTTGTGAAAGAGGATACTACATATGGACCAGTACCAATAGGACCTTCCTTTGCAATATCACGACCATTCGCCTCTGCTGTCACATCCATAATCAAAAACAATGGATCTCCTAACAAGTTGGGCAAATTATAATATTCCTTGTCAGTCTTGATGGTCAACTCCTGACCGTTAGCAGTAATTTCTGTATAGTTAAAGAACGTTTTTGCTCGTTTACTTTTAGCAAAAGTTCGTTCTAAAGATGCTTTTACCGCCTCAGCTGTCAAACTATTACCATTTGAGAATTTAACTTTATCATTGATGGTGAAAGTCCATGTTAACTTGTCATCACCTTGCTTCCAAGAGGTGGCAAGCCAAGGCGTTGCTTTCATTTGATCATCAAACTTGATAAGCGTTTCACCTATACCAAATCGTACAACGGCCCAACTAAAATAATTTTCCGTTGGTTCTAATGTGCCAGCAAAACTAATAGCCCCTACCTTTAATACATCATTAGATGAAGCAGAATCTTGATTCATACAACCAATAGTCCCGAGCATAGTCACACCAAGGGTCATACCAATTAGTAAAGCCTTGCGTAATCCTTTCATTTATACACCTAACCTTTCTACACACATTAACTATCTATTTATACTCAGATACTCACTATTTTTTGCATTAACATAATCTAGTAAATATAACCTGCTTTTACAATAGTTAATATAAAGAGAATCTATGTACATCACTTCATATGAGCATATCTTATTATACCCATAGGGGTATATTTTATACAGTCAACTATACTATATATTAGGTGTTAACACAATGTATAATTTGAGAAACATTTCAATATATCTATTAAAAAATTTCATATCTTAACTATGCATAAAAATAGCAGTTAGTCTTGAAACTAACTGCTATTTTAAGTTTACCTATCCGATGTAACTCTCTACATTTCAAATTTATACTTTTGAAATTTTGAAAGTAAATTTTCCTATTAAGCTTCTAATGCAGCCTCATCCAAGGTAAGCGGCTTATGATCTTGACCAATTTCAAAGATAGAGCTCAATAAAACCTTTGTATATGGATGTTTTGCATCCGCCAAGTGGAAAGCATCTAGTTCTTCAACGATAGCACCTTTGTACATTACGACCACCTTGTGGCACATAGTACGAATAAAGGCAATATCATGAGCAATAAATAGGTATGTTAAATTTTTCTTTTTTTGTAAACGCGCCAAAAGGTACGCAATGGAGTCTTGTACAGATACATCTAGGGCACTAGTAGCCTCGTCTAACACGAGGATTTCGGGCTCTAAAACGATAGCACGAGCAATGGCAACACGTTGGCGTTGACCACCAGACATTTCATGAGGATAGCGATGCATAAACTCGCGAGGTAAATCTACCATTTCCAGGTAGTCACCTGCGATTTGCTCTTCTTTTCCCTTTTCAAGAAGACCAAAATTATAAAGTGGCTCAAGAATGATATCTTTAACCTTCATACGTGGGTTAAAAGCTGCAGATGGATCTTGGAATACCATTTGAATCTTTTTACGATATTCTTTCGTTTGTTCAGAATTCATATGTTGAATCTCTACACCCTCTACATAAATCTCGCCTTCCGTAATAGGAAGCATTTTCATGATCATACGAACCAATGTTGTTTTCCCAGAGCCAGATTCCCCTACAATCCCAAGGGACTGACCTTTTTCGAGAGTTATATTAATATCCTTACATGCTTCAAGCTCACCACCAGTAGGAAGTGGGAATCGTTTACATACATTCTTAATTTCTACTGCGTAATTAGTCAATGTAACGACCTCCTCCCAATGTTGGCACAGCGTCTTTTAGTTGTTTCGTATATTCATTAGATGGATTTTCCAAAATGTCTTGTGGGGTTCCAGCATCTACAACACGGCCCTTTTTCATAACAATAATATAGTCAGACATATACGCTGCTACACCAAGGTTATGAGTTACCATGACTATTGCAGAATTATGCTCTTTAGCTAGTTCAAGCATTTGCATAACCACTTGAGATTGTGTTGTTACATCCAGAGCAGATGTCGGTTCGTCACCGATGAGTAATGCTGGGTCCAATGCTAACGCCATAGCAATACCAACACGTTGACGTTGACCACCAGATAATTCGTGTGGATAACGGCGCAATATATCCGCTCCATTAGGAAGAGATACAGATTCTAATAACTCAATTGCTCGTCGATCACATTCATCATTAGTGATTTCAATATGAGATGTAAACAATTCTCTAAATTGTTTACCAATGCGAACAATTGGATCTAATGCACTACCACTATCTTGGAAAATCATAGCCATATCTTTACCACGTATGGCTCTCCATTCTGACTTAGATAGGGTACGAAGGTTGTGACCGTTAAAGATCATTGTACCGTCTGTAACCTCACCACCTACAGGTAATAAACCCATGAGGGCCCGGATTACAGTAGTTTTACCGGATCCGGACTCACCTACAATGGTTAATACCTTACCGCGTTCCAAGGTAAAGTTCACATCCATAACAGCAGGCACACCTTGGTACGCAATGTTAAGGTTTTCTACAGTTAGTATGTTTTCTGCCATTATAGCTCCTCACTATTTTGTAATTTTGTTAGTAATCCAGTAGTAATCACTTGGGTACATTACAGCACCTTTCAAGTAAGAACCTGTAACGATATTAGTTTTAGGATAGCCTAAGAATAATGCAGCACCATCATTCATCAACAATTGTTGAATTTGCATTGCGTAATCACGACGTTTTGCTGGGTCGAATTCAGTTTCAGCTGCATCTAACAATTGGTCAACTTGTGGATTGGAGTAACCAGAACCATTTTGAGGGTTGGAGCCATTGTTGTTAGTGTGCCAATAGTTAGCCAAGAACCAGATTGGATCACCTGTATTAGCTGTTACAATGTTGGAGATAAGCATATCATAGTCGCCGTCTTGACCCATTTTATCGATCAAGTTATAGTCAACTGTTTTGATTTTCATATCGATGCCAACCTTTTTAAGGTCTGCTTGAACAGCTTCTGCATAAAGTGGTAATTCTGCACGAGAGTTATATACTATGAAGTTGAATGTTAATGGTTTGCCATCTTTATCAAGGATCCCATCGCCATCAGTATCTTTCCAACCATCTTCAGCCAACAATTGTTTAGAACGTTCAGGATTATACGCATTAGGATCTTTCAAATCGTTGAAGCCATAGTCCATGGATGGTGGAATTGGAGCAGAACCAGGAATAAATGTACCTTTTAACAATACATCAGCATAGTTTTTACGGTCTGTTGCAGAGATAACTGCAGCACGAACTTTGTCATCCCCAAGAATACCTTTTTGATTAATACGGGCCAATACGACACGAAGAGATGCGATTTCATCTACTTTGAATTTATCATTGCCTTGGAATAAACCAATTTCACCAGGACCGATGTTAACAGCCATATCTACGTCGCCAGATTGTAAGCTCAAAGCACGCGTATTAGGATCATCGATGGAAGGAATTTCTACAGTTTTAAATGGTACTGTACCATCCCAGTAGTTTTCGTTCGCAGCCATTTCAGCACGTTCTTTAGTGAAGGATTTAACTACATATGGGCCTGTACCGATAGGACCTTCCTTCGCAAAGTTACGGCCATCTTTTTCAGCTTGAACGTCAACGATTAGGAACAACGGATCCGCTAAAAGGCCAGGCATATTAGGATATTCTTTTGTTGTATGAATAACTAATTGTTGACCATTAGCTTCCATAGAGTCATATTCAAAGAATGTTTTCGCACGATTAGACTTTGCAAAAGCACGTTCAATAGACGCCTTTACAGCTGCTGCATCAACTTTTTTACCATTGGAGAATTTCACCTTATCATTGATTGTGAAAGTCCACGTTTTATGGTCTGGGGATACTTCCCATTTAGATGCAATCCATGGTTGAGGTTTCATTTGTTCGTCAAACTTAGCCAATGTTTCACCTACACCATAGCGCATTACAACCCATGCGAAGAAGTTTTCTGTAGGTTCTAATGTGGATGCGAAGTTAGTAACGCCTACTTTTAATACATCTTTGTTAGCAGCACCATTATTATCAGACCCACAACCAGCTATGAAGGAACCCATCATTACAATACTAAGACCTGCTAATAGGGCCTTTTTCCAAGATTTTTTCATTTAAAATCTCCTTTTACAACTACATGTAAAACATAAAAACATTTAACATCATCACTATCTAAAATAGTTGTGATGGAAAAACCATAATTTCTTACCAATCATAATGAAACTTTCACTAGATAAAGATTCAAATTTATGAAGGTAAAAACAATTTTATCCTTGATTTTTTGGATCCACTACATCTCGTAAGGAGTCAGACCAAAGATTAAAAATAGCAACCACGATAAGGATGGACATACCAGGGAATGCCATGAGCCATGGACTCGTTTGCAAGTACTGGCGACCCTCGTTAAGCATAAGACCCCATTCTGGAGTCGGTGGCTGAGCACCAAAGCCAAGGAAGGATAAACCTGCTACCTCAATCATGATAGCCCCGATATCTAATGCACCTGTTGTAATAACGAGAGGCATAATATTAGGAATGATATGACGTCTGATGATGGCCGTCGTAGATGCGCCCATCATAACAGCAGCCGTTACATATTCCTCACCGCGCACCTTGAGCGTCATAGAACGTACAATACGAGCATATTTTGCCCAACCTACAACAGATAAGGCTAAAATCGTATTTACAATGCTACCACCTAGAATACCAGCAATAGCAATAGCCAATACGATACCAGGGAATGATAACATGATGTCTGCTAAACGCATAAGAACCATTTCAACTTTACCGCCAAAATAGCCTGCTATAGCACCGATGATAGTACCAATGCTCACCATGATAACGACGATGGATACGCCCATGAACAAGGATAATTGAGTACCATAAATGATACGAGATAATACATCACGTCCTAATTTATCTGTACCAAACCAATGTTGGCTGCTTGGTGCTTGCAATGCCTGACTTATATTTGAGGTGAAAGCATCGCCCGGTGCAAGCCAGGGTGCAAAGATAGCGATGAGAACAATGATAATCATCAACCCACTATAGAAAGAGAACAATTTATGTTTTTGAATAAATTCTGCCATTATGCTCTCTCCCTTTTCAATCTAGGGTCTAATAAGATATATGATGCATCAACCAATGCGTTAATACACATATATGCTAAAGCAACCCACAACACAAAACCTTCAATCAATGGATAATCGCGCATAGTAATAGCATAAATTGCCATATTCCCAAGTCCCGGCCAAGAGAATACCATTTCTACGACTGCCACACCACCTAGTAACCAACCAATAACAACACCAAGAATAGTGATGAGTGGTAACACCGCATTAGGTAAAATATGACCGAATAAAATTTTTATCTCACTAACACCGCGAGCACGAGCGCCAATAACATAATCCTTTTGCATTTCCTCAAGGATAACGAGCCGCACTTGACGCATGTATTTAGACCCAACAACAACTGCCAAAGTAATAGCGGGCAAAATAACACCAGACGCAGTCACTCGAGAGGATGCAATCGGTACAAGGCCCAATTTAAGACCGAAGATGTAAATCAGTACAAGACCTAACCAGAACGTAGGCATAGATACGCCTACGAAGGATAGAAATCTCAACACATAATCAACCCATTTGTTACGATTTAAGGCGCTTATAATACCTGCAGGCAATGCATAGAGCAGCGTAAATACTAAAGCCGTACCCGCTAACATTAATGTACCTGGTAAAGCCTCCAACATACGATCTACTACTGGTTTTTTAGCAGAATAACTCATCCCTAAATCACCTTGTGCGGCATTGACGACCCAGTTTGCATACTGTACTACAAATGGTTTATCTAACCCAAGCTGAGCCCGAGTTTCATCGATAAGCTCCTGAGATACGATAGTATCTGCCGTTTCAAGTAACATCGTTACTGGGTCACCTGGTGCTAAATAGGTGAGACAAAATGTCAAAAATGTGATGCCAAACAAGGTAACAATAAATTGCCCCAATTGTTTGACAAAGCGTTTGCCCATAGGCGCCTCCTAAACTCTCTAAACACTAACAACAATTCAAATGACAAACTAATGGTACTAGCTTTTTTATATAGCGATGAAGCTTAAAGGCTAGGGAACGAAAAAAGGTTAGTCGCCCGACTAACCCAAATTAAGCACAGCATATGCATACCATGCCTTTAGAGCAGGCTTTCTGACTCTGATTCATCGCAATATTTCGGCCTTCCCAGTTTCCCAGTGACCCTATAATGAAACCTTGCTCCTCATTACAGCTATTTACATAGTATGGGTTTTTCACCCATTTTCCTCTTTTACGCTCGGTAAATACCGACACTCACTAGTTCATTCATTTTTATCGATTATAAATATACTATATTAACACTCTATTTACAATACATATACCCCTTATGGGTATATGTATTTCGCATATTTTCAATATAATTTTTATACTGATAAAAAATATTGATTAATGATTAAATTCACAATCCTGCATAAAATTATATAAATTAACTTATATAAATAATTTTTTATTATATTTACTGTATATGACAGTATATATATTAATTTTATTAATAATAAAGCAATGTAAAAACTTTATTATAAAATCTTTTTATACACAGCAAAAATTTGATTAATAATTATACTCTTCATGTTTTTTCATATCTAGCTCGCATTAATTATGAGTCTAATGCATGATTATGATAAAAAAGAGGCTATTACCAAGTAATAGCCTCTAATAAGACGAGATGTATTCAGTTAATCAATACTTTGTTGTAAGCGGTGTGCTCTGCGTGTATCCCACGCTTTACGCAAAACATAAATCACCAAACCTATGCTTACTGCCACTGCGCTACCTACCATAGCATCAAAACCACATGCGTAGATTGCATATAGACAATAAAGAACGCCTATACCGAACAAGTAATTAGAGCGTTTAATACGACTTTCAGCTACGCCAGCCATACGCATCATTGTAGGTACTGCCAAAATGCACAATACATACGGTACTACGTTAGTTACAACCGCTAAGTTTACTAAGATTTCAAATTGCTCACGCAAGGATTCGCTTGCAGTGAATAAAGTAAGTAATGTTTCAACAGCGAGTAAAATCAATACACCACGAACAGGAGCATCTTTGCTATTTACACGAGCGAATATTTTAGGGAAGTAACCATGTTCTGCTGCACTTTTGAAGACGCGAGACAATGTGAATTGCCAGCAAAGCAAAGCGCCAAAGCAAGAAATAACCATAGCAGCCATAACGATGTTTGCAATTGTATCATTGAACATGTATACGAATGTCAAACCGAATGGTGCATTAGAATTTAATAAATCAACGTTAGGCACAATACCTGCCATAACGTTTGTGGACAAGATATAAACCACTGCCACTGCTAATGTACCCGCCACAGTTGCGATAGGTACGTTTTTCTTTGGATTCTCAACAGCATCAGCATTAGCCGCTGCGGACTCAAATCCTAGGAAGCCCCATAAAGTTAGGGAAATAGATTGCTTTACCGCATCATAAAGCGGAAGATCATTTGGGTTCCATGCCGCCCAATAAATAGATGGATCAAACCAATACCAGCCGATTGTACCGATTAATAAAACCGGAACAATAGAGCCCCAAATAGTCATATTGCTGAGTCGACCTGTGAAACGATTCCCTCTGAAGTTTAGAATCGCTGCAAACCACAAGAGCACAATTGTTACCTGACTTGTTTGTGTCGCATTGAGGTCAACACCAAAGAAAGCTGCGCCATAACCTACGGCAGATACCGCGATGGCGATATTAGCAATGATGAGAGATATGCTGTAAGCATAGCTCGCCATAAAATGTCCAGTTTTACCGAAGCGATGTTCTGCATAACCGCCCATGCCCCCTTGTTTTTGGGAGAACATACCCGCTTGAGCAAAAATATACGCTAGTAAAAGCGCACCCACAGCTGTCACGAGCCAAGATAAAACTGAAATAGTACCAACTTGAGCCAAATTAGTTGGTAACATAATGATCCCAGCTCCTAGCATATTGGCTGCTACCATTGTGGTTAGCTGGAATACAGACATTTTTTTAGCGGTGGTTTTCATGTATCAATCCCCTTTCACTAAGGTGAATTTTTTCTCGTCCATAATTCACTTAAAATATATATACCGCTAAGTAAATTCAGTTCGTGCTGTGATGGGCTTGAATGTGAATTTACCGTTTTTATTCTTATTACGAGTTAAATAATAACACCTATGAAACCAAAATAAAAGTACTTTATTGGCGGACAAGGCATATTACACGAATTGAATAAATCATAGGTAATTTATCATCAAAATCGAACAGAACTCATTTTAATCGTGGCAAAGTATATTTTTACCCCATTTTATTCTGTGTATAGATGTAATTTTTCCTATCTATCACGGTTATAGTGTCCTAGTACAAGACTATTATTCTCTCACAGTCCACTATACATGTACATGTAAATACATCATTTTAATAGTGGATTATCAATTAGAATTTTGGGCTTTATAGGTATCGTCTAGCTTTTAAATAAAAAATCGATATACATATAAGTATAATGGGCAATATTAGACCCTTAATGAAATCCTTATATGTATATCAATCTTATTTTTCCAGATTTTATTGATAACTATTCTTTATTTTTATCTACTGCTTATTCCGCACTAAGCTCTACTCTTCTACAGATTCAACGATTTCTTTCCATTCAGCAATTTGCTTTTCCTCAGCAGCGATAATAATTTTACCATTATTACGTTGTCGTTCCACACATTCTGGAGCCGTACCAGAATAGTTATTACGACCTGCAACGCAAGCTTCGATGGAGATAGCGTCAAGAATATCTGCATCAAAATGGTTGGAAATAGCTTTGAAGTCCTCTACGGATAGATCAAGGAGTACACAGCCTTTTTCGATGCAATGATGCACTGCATTACCTACAATTTCATGGGCTTCACGGAATGGGACACCTTTCTTCGCAAGATAATCTGCCATATCCGTAGCATTAGAGAAGTCGTCATCAAGGACTGCTTTCATATGAGCCCCATTGACCTTCATACCACGAATCATAGCCGCATTAATGGACAATGCGAAGTGTACTGTATCAATAGCATCGAAGATACCTTCTTTATCCTCTTGCATATCCTTGTTGTATGTAAGAGGCAGGCCTTTCAAAGTTGTTAAAAGGCCTAACAAATGACCATAGGTACGGCCTGTTTTACCACGAACCAGCTCGCAAACGTCAGGATTTTTCTTTTGCGGCATAATACTAGAGCCCGTGCAGTGAGCATCATCAAGTTCAATAAAATTAAACTCGTTGGTAGACCATAAGATCAATTCTTCACTAAGACGACTCAAGTGCATCATCACTAGAGATGCAAAGGACAAGAATTCAACTACGTAGTCACGGTCAGATACGGCGTCCATACTATTTTCGTAAATACGAGAAAAGCCCAAAAGCTTTTGCGTATATGTTTGATCAATGCCGTATGTAGAACCAGCTAATGCGCCGGCCCCAAGTGGCATGATGTCAGCATGTTTGAATACCATCAACAAACGATCAAAATCGCGTTCCAACATAGAGAAATAGGCCATCATATGATGCCCAAACAATACAGGTTGAGCCCGTTGTAAATGCGTATAGCCAGGCATGATAACATCACTATACTTTTCAGCTGTTTCGATGAGAGCCTTCTGCATATCTACGATGAGTTCACCCATTTCCACAACAGCTTTACGCACGTACATGTGCAAGTCTACTGCGCATTGGTCATTACGGCTACGACCTGTATGCAAACGACCACCTGCTTCACCGATGTCATCAGTTAAACGCTTTTCAATATTCATATGAATATCTTCAAGAGCTATAGAAAATGGGAATTCCCCTTTATCGATTTGCCCTTTAATTTTTGTTAAACCTGCTAAAATAGCATCTCGATCTGCGTCGGAGATAATATTTTGTTTTGCCAGCATTGTCGCATGTGCCTTGCTACCTGCAATATCTTCGGCGTACATCCGCGCATCAAAAGCGATAGAGGATGTAAAATCCTCTACCGCTTTATCAGTGCCTTTTATGAAACGCCCGCCCCACAATTTAGCCATTATTTACCTGCTTTCTCTTTCATCAATGCATTAATTTTGAGAGGTAAACCAAACAAGTTGATGAAACCTTCTGCATCAGATTGATCGTATACATCATCTTCTTCAAATGTTACGAAATCTTCGCTGTACAAGGAATATGGGGAAGTGCTGCCCGCAGAAATGATATTGCCTTTGTACAATTTAAGTTTTACTTCACCGGTTACAGTTTTTTGAGTTTCATCAACAAACGCTTGTAATGCGTTCATCAATGGCGCAAACCACATGCCATCATATACGAGTTCAGCGTATTTGTTAGCAATGAGTTCTTTGTAGTGGTATGTAGCTCTATCTAAGCAAAGGTATTCAAGTTCTCTGTGAGCATACATGATGATGGAGCCACCCGGGTTTTCATAAACACCACGGGATTTCATACCTACCAATCTATTTTCAACGATATCTACAACGCCCACACCATAATGTGCGCCGATTTCATTGAGTTTTTCTAATATTTGTAATGGGGTGCCTTCTTGACCATCTACGGCTACAGGTACACCTTCTTTAAAGGATACAGTTACATAACCAGCTTCATCTGGAGCTTGTTCTGGTGTATGTGTTACCAAGTACACATCATCTTTAGGAGCATTTGCTGGATTTTCAAGTTCGCCGCCTTCATGGGACAAATGCCATACGTTTTGGTCCATAGAATATGGATGAGATTTTGTAGCTACAACTGGAATATCGTGTTTAGCAGCATATTCCATGCAATCTGTTCTAGATTTCAAATCCCATTCTCTCCAAGGAGCAATGATTTTCATGTTAGGAGCTAATGCTTTGATAGTCAACTCAAAACGAACTTGGTCATTACCTTTACCAGTCGCACCATGAGCGATTGCATCAGCGCCTTCTTTTTTTGCAATATCTACAAGGATTTTACCGATTAAAGGTCTAGCAAAGGATGTACCTAATAAATATTTACCTTCGTAGATCGCACCAGCTTTTACTGTAGGCCATACATAATCTTTTACAAACTCTTCCTTAGCGTCAACGATGTACGCTTTAGATGCGCCAGATTTGATTGCTTTTTTCTCAACTGCATCATAATCCTCAGGTTGGCCCAAGTCTACACACACAGCAATAACTTCAGCGCCATAATTTTCTTTTAACCAAGGAATGATAACAGAAGTATCTAAGCCACCAGAATATGCGAGTACTACTTTATTTGCTTTACCCATGATAACACCTCATAAACCACTATCTATTTAGACTCATATAATCAATACAATATCAGATAATTGTGAAAGCACCGTGGTATCTTCTATTACCAACAAGCATTTTCTCCTTCTGACAAAAAATAGTATACACCTGTATAATTATAAATGCAAGCATTATTTTTATTCACTTTAATAATATATTTCGTTTCCGAACTAACAAAAAAGCTATATCTAGCAATCAAACACCAGATATAGCTTATTAAATATATTAACTTATTCTTCCACAAGCTCCAAGTCTTGTTCGTACGCATAGTCTGCTTCGGCTTGTGTAATCATGCCTTGGTCTACCATTTGTTCGAGCACCAGCTTTTGTCGAGCCTTTGCACCTTCATAGTTCGTATAAGGATCTAAATAGGACGGTGCATTGGGTAATGCTGCTAGCAAAGCACTTTGCCCCAATGTTAATCGGCTTGGGCTTGTTCCAAAGTAGCCGTGAGCAGCTTCGTAGATACCGTAATAGTTATGACCATAATATACGGTATTCAAATACATAGTGAGAATTTCTTCCTTAGAGTAGTAATGTTCCATTTCACTAGCAAGAATCGCCTCTTCCACCTTACGACTCATGATACGCTTCGAGGAAAGGAACAGATTTTTTACAAGTTGTTGTGTAATAGTACTACCGCCTTCTAGCGTTTCACCTGCTATAGTGTTTGTGTACAAGGCGCGAATAATACCGAGTACATCAATAGCTCCATGTTTATAATACCGCTTATCTTCAATAGCGATTAGTGCATTTTTTGTGTACTCAGGAATAACATCCCCTTTCACCCAATGCTCTTTTGAAACACGTTGATTAAGAGCTATCTGTACTTTATCTCTAAATGTAAACAGTCGTATAATTCGATCCGTACGACTGAGCGTGTCTTCACTTTGTTCTATTTGTTTTTCAACAATTGTATGAGCTTTACTCTCACGATTTGTCCCTTGAAAGCTATGGTATCCGTCATATATAAACATAGCCAAAATCATGACCACTACGAACACGACTAGATTTCGAAGGTAGCGAAATACTTTCATTTCTTTCACCTATTTCTTAAAGGTCTGTAATATAAACACATGTAACTATAGGTTTATAATCTAGCTATCTATACAATACCTTATATACATATACAAATATAAAGTATATTAAATGTATTGTATCACATCAATCAATAAGAAGATATGTAAAACACTAGTTTTTACGTCCACTCATACTACAAATATATTTAATATATCTTAATAATGGCATGATACCCTATATCTATATATACCGATTAATGCATATTAGTTATACTTATTAAGTTGTATTAAAAACTTTAAATAGAGTATAATGTATGAGATGATAAAAACATGCCTATGGAGGAGTAAAATGAAACAGTGTATGGATTCAGAAAATCTGCATCGTCGATTGCGTAAAATCTTAGGTCAAGTGCAAGCTATTGATCGAATGATTGAAGAAGACATTCCCTGCGAAGATGTGTTGAGCCAAATTAATGCAGCTAAATCTGCACTACATAAAGTAGGACAAGTAATTCTTGAAGGACATATCAACCACTGCGTACGAGATGGTATCGAACATGGTGACGTGGAAAAAACCATTAGCGACTTTACAAAAGCTGTAGAGCGCTTTGCAAATATGGGTAAATAAAAAAGGACTCTACAAATGAATTGCACCCAAAAAATTGGACATAATTTTTGGAGGTGCAGTTCAAAATGTAGGGTCCTTTTTATTACCCTCATATTAATCGTGGTTAGTTGTTAAGAATTCGCTCAATGCAGCGAGTGCCTCGTCTTCGTCAGCACCGTCAGCCGTCAAGGTAACGGATGTGCCTTTTGTAGCACCCAAGGTCAATACAGTTAAAATGGATTTAGCATCTGCTGTTTTGCCATTAGCAGCGATAGTCACTTTGGAAGCGAACTTAGCAGCCAATTGTGTGAAAGCTGTAGCAGGACGAGCATGTAAACCGGATTCGTTAGTAATTTCTACTGTTAATTCTTTCATGATAACCTCTTTCTATCTCGATAGGCGGTGCCTATCCATACGTTCTAATAGATATATTGTATCAATATCAAGCATTTCAATTCAAGTATATTACATCCTATTTACTATGTAATAATCCTATTTAACAAAAGTAAAATTATAATAAACCTTTTTCAGCTAATACAGATTTAGCGTATTCTGTAATTTCTTCTGCTGTGTCCATAGTAAGTGCTTTATTTGCTACCTCTTCACATTCTGTTTTGGAAACAGAACGCAAAATATTTTTAATAAGAGGAATCGAAGAAGCCGTCATGGAGAATTCGTCGAGGCCAAGGCCCAACAGAATCATGGTCGCCACAGGGTCGCTAGCAAGCTCACCACACATGCCTGTAAATTTACCTTGTTCATGACTAGCATCAATGACGTGCTTAATAAGACGTAACACACCTGGATGCAATGGTTGATACAAGCTACCAATTGCTTCGTTCATACGGTCTACTGCCAATGTGTATTGGCAAAGATCATTCGTACCGATACTAAAGAAGTCTACATATTTAGCAAGAATTGGAGATATAACAGCTGCCGCTGGTACTTCGATCATGATGCCAACCTTGATATCCTTGTTGAAATCCTTACCCTCAGCCTCCAGTTCCTCCTTACATTCACTAAGCATAGCATTCGCTTGCTTCACTTCCTCAACGGAAGCAATCATAGGATACATGATGTGAATATCACCAAACGCACTAGCTCGTAATAAGGCACGCAATTGTACCTTAAAGATGTCTGGACGATTTAAGGATATACGAATAGCGCGATATCCTAGGAATGGATTCATTTCACTTGGTAAATCAAGGCATTTCAATTCCTTGTCTCCACCGATGTCCATGGTACGGATAATAACAGGCTGCCCCTTCATATCTTGGGCTACCTTTTTATACTCTTCGAATTGTATTTCTTCTGCAGGCAATTCGTCATTTTCCATGTAAAGGAATTCTGTACGATACAAACCAATACCTTGTGCGCCCATAGTGAGCGCATGTTTAGCATCCTTCGCCTTACCAATGTTGCCGAATAGTTCTACATGATGACCATCAATGGTAGTAGCTTCAAGATTAGCGGATTCGCGCAACCGTTTTAATTCCTCTTGGAACGCCAACGCTTGATTTGTATACTCCGTCCAATCCGCATCAGATGGATTGATTTCCACGATACCATCCGTACCAAGAACGACTGCCTTATCGCCATCTGCAAAGCTTTCAATATCACCAACGCCCATAACTGCAGGAATCTCTAAGGTGCGAGCCATAATAGCCGCATGAGATGTAGGGCCACCTGCTGCCGTAACGATACCTTTTACTACCGCTTTATCAAGGGATGCCGTATCAGATGGTGCCAAATCATGAGCCACCAAGATAACCTCGCCAGAAATATGTGATAAACCGCGAGGGTTCATGCCTAACATATTACGCATCAAACGATCACCGATATCCTTAATATCTGCGCCTCGTTCACGCATATAGGCGTCTTCCATGCCGAGAAAGATATTTGCAAAGGTTTCAATTGTTTGAGCCGTAGCCGCTACCACATTCATATGGCTAGACTCAACAAGGGATTTAATTCCGTCAGATAAGGATGGGTCTTGAGCAATTTGCATATGCGCTTCAAAAATAGCCGCCTCTTCTGGCCCCATTTCATCCAACGCTTTTTTACGAATAGTATCCAATTGTTTTAAGGTAGATGCCATAGCAGTTGCAAACTTGCCAATTTCTTCTTCTACCTTGTCTTCCGTTACATTGTAATCAGGAATGACAATTTCCTCTTGAATATATCTATATACATTGCCTACTGCAACGCCACGAGATCCAGAAATCCCTTGAATTCGCATATGTGTTCCTCTTTCTATTACGATTAACTACATTACTCTTTATTTTATCATTTCTCTGTTAAACAATAAAGTAATCCAAATACCTATACTCCCTTAAATAACCGTCCCATATGGGGCATTTTTTGTTTTACTATAACTCTCAATAAACGTTGTAAGCTTTCCTTATTTTCCCTTTATTTTGCTATAAATTTATACGATTCCATGCCATGCTTAGGACCTATTTATGATATAATATTATAATATAGAATATATAATAATAAACATATGAGACTTTCACGGGCTTCATGGTGAAAGTCTTACTTATTGATAGGAGACTTTATGAAATTAACGAAAATGCATGGTCTCGGCAATGACTTCATCCTCTTTGCCGACCCACAAGGGACGTCTAAAGACTACACAGACCTCGCCATCCGCCTTTGCGATCGTCGCACGGGTATTGGTGCTGATGGTCTTGCTATCCTAGTTCCTTCCGAAACCTGTGATGTGCGCATGCGCATCATCAACTCCGATGGTAGTGAAGCAGAAATGTGCGGTAATGCCATCCGTTGCTTTGCCAAATACGCTTATGAACACGGTGAAACAACGAAGGAGACTTTCACCATTGAAACCTTAGCTGGCGTAATGAAGCCTACATTGACTATCGAAAACGGTATAGTCACACAAGTTACTGTAGACATGGGCAAACCATTTTTTAAGGCCCAAGACATTCCTATGAATGTAAACATGGATAAGGTTATCGACGTAGACCTCAATGTAAACGGTGAAACCGTAACAGTGAGTTCTGTATTGCTCGGTGTGCCTCATACGGAGGTATTCATCGACGACATTACAAAAGCCCCTGTTACAACACAAGGCCCTATCCTTGAAAAGCACGATGCCTTCCCTGCCAACACCAATGTAAACTACATTGAAGTGGTAAACGACAAACACATCAAGGTGCGCACATGGGAACGCGGCGCTGGCGCTACTTTAGCTTGTGGAACAGGATCTTGTGCCTCTGCCGCTATGTCCTTTGAAAAGGGCTTAACAGGCCGCGAAGTAGATGTGGAACTCTATTTAGGAACATTGCATATTTCATACTTGGAGGATGGCACGGTGCTCATGACAGGCCCGGCTGAGGAAGTCTTCGAAACAGAACTTCCTATCGATTAAAATGAAGTGGTTACAACTTATATTAAATGCGTTCCTAAGGTACCAACAGGGTCGCACACTCATACCACGGAATATAGAGCCCCTTTTGGGACTACTTGCATCCATTCTCGTCATCCTCATAGCCGTAGCCAATAGCATCGCTATTGGTTATGCCTTGATTGTCGTATGGTGCATCATGGCCTTTGTATTTTATCGCAAAGGATATCAACCAAAGGAACTATTAAACCTATCCTGGACAGGTGCTAAAACGTCCATCGTGGTGATGCAAATCTTTCTTCTCATCGGTTGGCTCATCGCCATGTGGCAAGCAGCGGGCATTATCCCTATGATCATTGCCACAGGCATCGACTTGATTGATCCGTCTATCTTTATCGTCTGTGCCTTTTTAATAACAGCTGCCGTGAGCATGCTGTTGGGCACCGCACTAGGAACTGTAGGCACGATAGGCATCGTACTCATCACGATGGCAAGAGCTGGGAGTATTCCAGAAAATATCGTAGCCGGTGCCATTATTGCAGGTGCTTACTTTGGTGATCGAAACGGGCCACTATCCTCTAGTGCGTCTCTCGTAGCAGCCTTAACCCATACAAAGGTATCGACGAATATTCCCATCATGTTTAAAGATGGTATTCCAGCACTCATCATCTCTACAGTGCTGTATCTATTACTATCTCAGTGGTACCCACTCAATTACGAAAATAGTTTACTATCCGATACAATTCACTTTATTTTCAACATCGATTGGACATTATGGATTCCAGTCATCATCGTCATTGGTCTATTGCCTTTGAAAGTATCTATCCGTTGGCCTATCGGACTCAGTGCATTAGCAGCGGCCATTCTAGCTTATACAAATCAAGGAGCCACCATTTCTGAGTTGGGATGGTATACCTTAACGGGCTTTGAACTACCGCACTACAATCCACTAGCTAATATCATTCATGGCGGCGGTCTACAAACGATGTTTATCCCTACCCTTTCGATCTTCATGGCTACTGCCATTTCAGGCATGCTTGAAGGGGTTGGCTTCTGGAACGACATACGACAACTGTTAGAACGAGCTAAAACACGGAGCGATATATTTGCTGCCAATGTAGGTCTTGCCTTTTTAACAGGTGCTATTGGATGCAGCCAAGCTATTGCGGTAGTTATGACGCACTCTATTATGCGTATTACCTACGCGCAGCGAGGCATTCAAGACGAAGATGTAATGCTAGACTTTGAAAATAGCGGCATCCTCATCGCTCCATTGCAACCGTGGAATATCGCTGCCTACGTGCCCGTTGTCATGATGGGTACAAGTTCAGCAGGTTACGTACCATTTGCCTTCTTCCTATATCTAGTACCACTCATCTATTGGTTACGACTACGGAAGCAAGATCAATCAATCATACGCTAATTAGTATTATCTCAAAAGGGGAAATTGTATGATTTACACTATTACCTTTAATCCAGCTCTCGATTATATCGTGCGCCTTGATCACCTCAAGACGGGCACTATTAATCGCACCATCCAAGAATACGTTCTCGGTGGCGGCAAAGGTATCAACGTATCTATCGTGCTCAATAATCTTGGCATGGATACGACAGCACTCGGCTTCATCGCAGGGTTTACAGGCGAAGAAATCGTAACACAACTCAAGAACTTCGGCGTAAAAGAAGATTTCATCCGACTTCGCGAAGGATTAACCCGCATCAATGTTAAGGTAAAGGCCTCTGATGAGGAAACAGAGATTAACGGCCGCGGCCCAATCATCGGTGCCGACGAATTAGAGGCCCTATACAAACAGCTTGATGCATTGACCGAAAAGGATACCTTAATCCTTGCTGGCAGCATTCCTTCTAGTCTATCAAGCGATATGTACGAACTCATTATGGATCGCTTACAACATAAAAATATTCGCATCGTAGTCGATGCTACAAAAGATCTACTCACAAAAGTCTTGCCTTATAAACCATTCTTAATTAAGCCAAATAATCACGAGCTTAGCGAAATCTTTGGTCGCACTCTCGCTACAAAGGATGACCTTGTAGAAGCTGCTAAAGCATTACAAGAGAAAGGTGCACAACACGTGCTCATCTCCATGGCTGGTGATGGAGCTATCTTGGTCGCTGCTGACGGCACTGTATACACGAGTCCTGCCCCTAAAGGAACACTCGTAAATTCCGTAGGCGCTGGCGATTCCATGGTCGCTGGCTTTATTACGGGCTATGAAAAGACAGGTAAATTACAAGAGGCGCTCTACTGGGGCATCTCCAGTGGATCTGCCTCTGCCTACTCTGAAAACCTCGCAACCCTTGAAGAAGTAGAAACACTACTTTCACAAGTACGAGTTAAATAATTTTATGTTTTATTTGCATCAAGGAGTACACATATGCAAATCACTGATTTATTAAAACCGCAATCTATCCTGTTGAACGCAGATCCTGTCACAAAGGCTGACGCCATTTACACCTTAGGTGAATTGATGGACAAAGGCGGCCACTTGACAGACAAGGCAGAATATTTAAAAGCAGTGTTCGCTCGTGAAGAGTCTGGTTCTACAGGCCTTGGCGACGGTATTGCCACACCACATGCTAAATCTGCAGGCGTAAAAGAAGCAGGCCTAGCCGCTATGGTCGTGCCTAACGGTGTGGATTTTGAAGCACTTGATGGTCAACCATCTCGCCTATTCTTTATGATTGCTGCTCCAGAAGGCGCGGCTGACACTCATGTAGAGGTATTGAGCAAACTAGCAACTATGGTGATTGACCCAGACTTCAAAGAAGCCCTAATTCAAGCGGCTACTGTTGATCGATTCTTAGATCTCATTACAGCTAAAGAAGAAGGAAACTTTGACCCATCTGTAGAAGGATATATCAAACCAACAGAGGATCAAAAAGCAACCAGCATTACCGATGCTATCGAAGCAAAGGCTACGGAAGCAATTGAAAAGGTAGCACCTAAGATTTCTGTAGATAACCCGCATTATGATGTACTAGCTGTTACAGGCTGTCCTACTGGCATCGCACATACCTACATGGCTGCTGAATCTTTAGAACGCAAGGCTAAAGAAATGGGTATTTCCTTAAAAGTAGAAAAGAACGGTGCCTCTGGCGTTAAAGATGCTCTTACAGCAGAAGAAATTGCACATGCTAAATGTATTATCGTAGCTTCCGATCGCCAAGTAGAAATGGCACGCTTTGACGGTAAACCTATGATTCAAACTAAGGTAGCGAATGGCATCAATAAAGCGGAAGAGCTACTAACAGAAGCTATGGCTGGCACAGCTGCCGTATATCAAGCATCTGCGGCTGACCGCGAAGCTGCTGAGATTGCAGCTAGCGCATCTGATAGCGTAGGTCGTCAAATCTACAAACATTTGATGAACGGTGTATCTCACATGTTGCCATTTGTTATCGGTGGCGGTATCTTGATTGCCCTCGCCTTCTTATTCGACGTATTCGATCCAGCGAATCCTAAAAACTTTGGTTCCGGTACACCTCTTGCGGCTTTCTTAATGCAAATCGGTGGAGCTTCCTTTGGCTTCATGTTACCAGTATTAGCGGGTTACATCGCTATGAGTATTGCGGACCGTCCAGGTCTTGTAGCTGGTTTCGTTGGTGGCTTATTAGCTAACCAAGGTGGCTCTGGTTTCCTAGGCGCATTGATTGCCGGTTTCGCAGCAGGTTATTTGGTATTATTAGTTAAGAAATTAGTATCTGGTTTGCCTCAAGCATTAGAAGGTACAAAACCGGTTCTATTCTACCCTGTACTTGGCGTATTGTTCATCGGTATCGCTATTACCTTTATCATCAATCCTCCTGTATCTGCACTTAATCACTGGTTAATGGACTCCTTACAATCCATGGGCACTACTAGCCGCGTATTATTAGGTCTAATCTTTGGTGCTATGATGTCCGTTGATATGGGCGGCCCTGTAAACAAGGCGGCTTATGTTATCGGTACTGGTGCTCTTGCAACTGGAGAATACGGTATCATGGCTGCTGTAATGGCAGGCGGTATGGTTCCTCCATTGGCAATTGCTCTTTGTACTACATTCTTCCCTAGTCGCTTCACAGAGGCTGAACGCAAATCTGGTATCACAAACTACATCATGGGCCTTTCCTTCATCACAGAAGGTGCCATCCCATTTGCAGCAGCCGATCCAGTTCGCGTATTACCAGCTTGCATCATCGGTGCTGGTACAGCTGGTG
The DNA here is from genome assembly GCF_000163735.1 of Veillonella sp. 6_1_27. Classification (NCBI taxonomy): domain Bacteria; kingdom Bacillati; phylum Bacillota; class Negativicutes; order Veillonellales; family Veillonellaceae; genus Veillonella; species Veillonella sp. 6_1_27. Next base: position 481,364 of record NZ_GG770216.1, on the reverse strand, counting down.
CATTATCCATGTTCTTCGAATGCACACTACGCGCTCCACATGGCGGTATCTTCGTAGTACCAACAATTGGTAATCCACTTCTTTACCTTGCATCCATCGCAATCGGTTCCATTGTGGCTTGCTTCATCTTAGCACTTGTAAAGCCAAGTTTAAAAAATAGTATCGCTAAATAGATCATAAAATTAACTATCAATTATAACTTATATATGATTGATGGCTGATGATTGTTGATTGTTTATGATGAGTTTCGACGATTAGCGGTTAGTAACTAATAGTTAACATTTAGCGACTAATTGATTAATGACTCTTATCGATGGTGAAAGCTGGTGTCACACCAGTAGATATAGTAAAAGGACTAGAATATACGTATTCTGAACTGCCCTAAAATTGGACACAGTTTTGGAACAACAGTTCAGAAGTATACGTGATCTAGTCCTTTTCTTATATTCAAAAATAATTAATATTATTTTATAATTCATGATCAAAACTACTTTCAAAAGTGGAAGCAAATCCTCAAAATTGTACAATTACATTGATTTATGTTAAACTATATAAATATTAATTAACTTTAAAATTATAAATTATTATTAGAAATCTAGTTCGGAGAACTAATTCATGAAGTCATCCAAAAATTGTAAGGTTACTGCTGCATTTCTTGCCGCAGCTGCGTTGGGTGGTGTTACCCATGCAGAGCCTACACTTAACATGAATGATTTAGTAGGTACGAGTACCAGTGCTGAATCAACGACACAGAGTCCTACAAGTGTAGCAACTCCAGTCGTGAAACCAATGGCAACTCAGCCAGTCTTACCAGCTACACCACAACCGGCCACCGTTGTACAACAACAAACACCACCGATGGCACAACCTCAACCATCCTACGTGATGCAACCAGCAACGGTTAGCCCTGTACAAACTCAACAAGTTACACCATTGCAAGCAGTACCGCAACAAGTAGTACCAATGCAATCTCAACAACAGGTTCAAACTCAACCGCAGTATGTTGTCAATAAAGATACAAAGGCTGTCATGGAACCTACATTAGCAATGCACAGTTTGATAAATGTACAACGAAAAACTGAACCTGTTACTATAGAGAAACCAGTGGATGGTAAGCAACAAGTACAAACTACACAAGTACAGCGTACACCTGTTGTTATTCAACAAGAATCCATAGCTCCATTAACTGTATCAAATACTACAGTAACAAAAGCCGTGGTAGCAAAACAGAGGCTTACAATTCGAGATATCCAACGAGCTGAGCGTGAGCGTTTAGCTCAACTAGCCGCTGAAGAAGCCTCCCAACAAGAAAATTTATCACAAGCTGATCAACAACAACTTGCTCAAAAACAAGCTGAAGCTCAACGTCAAGCAGCACTACAAGCACAACAACAAACAGAAGCCCAACGGCAAGCAGCTTTGCAGGCGGAACAAGAGCGTATCGCCGCGCAACAAGCTGAAGCTCAACGCCAAGCGGCTATTAGAGCAGAGCAAGAACGTATCGCTGCTCAACAAGCCGAGGCTCAACGCCAAGCGGCTATTAAAGCTGAGCAAGAACGTATCGCGGCTCAGCAAGCTGAAGCTCAACGCCAAGCAGCTATTAAAGCTGAGCAAGAACGTTTAGCCGCTCAACAAGCGGAAGCTCAACGCCAAGCGGCTATTAAAGCAGAGCAAGAACGTATCGCGGCTCAGCAAGCTGAAGCTCAACGCCAAGCAGCTATTAAAGCTGAGCAAGAACGTTTAGCCGCTCAACAAGCCGAAGCTCAACGTCAAGCGGCTATTAAAGCTGAGCAAGAACGTTTAGCCGCTCAACAAGCAGAAGCTCAACGTCAAGCAGCTATTAAAGCAGAACAAGAACGTATCATCGCTCAACAAGCGGAAGCTCAACGCCAAGCGGCTTTAAAAGCTGAACGTGAGCGTATCCTCGCTCAACAAGCTGAAGAAGAACGCTTAGCTGCTGAAGAAGCAGCTCGCCAACGTGCCGAAGCTGCCACTAAAGCCGAAGCCGAACGACAAGCAGCTATTAGAGCAGAACAAGAACGTATGGCAGCTCAACAGGCTGAAGCTCAACGTCAAGCGGCTATTAAAGCAGAACAAGAACGTATTGCGGCTCAACAAGCTGAGGCTCAACGGCAAGCCGCTTTAAAAGCTGAACAAGAGCGTATTGCGGCCGAGAAAGCTAAAGCAGAACGCGAAACTGCTATTAAGGCAGAGCAAGAACGTATTGCTGCTAAACAAGCGGAACTTGCAAGACAAGCTGCGATCCAAGAAGAACAAGAACGTTTAGCTGCTGAACAACTAGCAAAAGAAGAAGCGGCAGCTGCAGCTAAAGCTCGGGCTGAAGCAGAGGCAAAAGCTTTAGCAGAAGCGGACGCTGCTGCTAAAGCTCAGGCTGAAGCTGAAGCAAAAGCTAAATCTGAGGCAGAGACTAAACAGGTTCAAGAAAGTAAATTACCGCAATCTTATGTAAATGCTCGTAATGAAGCTTCCACAAAAGGCTCTCCTGTAACAGAAGAGAAAAATGTTCTCTCCCAACCAATTGAACCCCCATTGCAAGCTGATGCATCTGCAAAGATTAGTCTTGCTTTCGACGCAAAGAATTATGAATCCATGTCTACCACAGTAGATAATAAGGAAATCAAATATCGCGCCTTCGAATATATCCCTTACGTGGCTAATCCAATCGACATAGATCAGCAATACATGAACATTTATGTACCAGAGGAATATTTCAACAACGGCACAATCAACGGTTACAATACCCAAACAGCCCCTATCTTCATGCCAAATGCAGTAGGTGGTTACATGCCGAGCCAGGCTATGACGCCTAAGATGGAAAATGGAAAACCTAACAGTGTTCTTTATGCATTATCCCGTGGTTATGTAGTAGCTTCCCCATCTACTCGTGGTCGTACCAATAAAGCTTCCGATGGCAACTTTATAGGTAAGGCCCCTGCAGTAATCGTTGACTTACAAGCGGCTACAGCTTACTTACACGCTAACGATTCCGCTATGCCAGGTAATGCAAACCGCATTATCACAAATGGTACAAGTGCAGGCGGTGGTGTATCCTTATTACAAGGTGCAACTGGTAACAGCTCCGACTTCCAACCATATTTACAAGCATTAGGTGCAGCTACAGCGGCAACTAATGTATACGCAGCATCCGCATATGCCCCTATCACTAACCTTGATGCGGCAGATATGGCTTACGAATGGAGCTATAACGGTATCACATCTTTTAACAAAGTAACTATGGGCCAAGGCGAATTACCACAAGCTAATGTAGGTGGTAACTCTGCTCCACCACAACGTACGATGCAACGTGTAAACTTGAATACAGACGATTTATCATACTCTAAAATGCTCAGCGAACACTTCCCTGATTACGTAAATAACTTACAATTACGTGACTCTCTAGGTCGTATACTAAAACTCGACAAGAATGGTAACGGGACTTTCAAAAACTATGTAAAAGAGTTTATCGTTGCTGCCGCTAATAAAGCAGCAGCTCAAGGTACTGATTTATCCAAGCATACATACCTTGTACGAGATAATAAAACAGGGGCCATCAAAGACATTAACTGGGAAGCATATAACCACTTTGTAAGTCGCTCAAAAGCGCCTGGTGCCTTTGACTCTCGTGCTAATGATACAGGTGAAAACAATCTATTTGGTACAAGTACTACAGATAATAATCACTTTACCATTACTGCTGCATTACACGATTCAACAGCTAACCAAGATGTATACGTAGAAAATGCTAAGATCGTTACTATGATGAACCCAATGAACTATCTTGGTTCTCCTGCTGCGACAAATGCACGATTCTATCGTATTCGTTATGGCACAGCCGACAGTAATACATCTGTTGCAATTCCTTTAATCGTAGGTACACGTGCTCAAAACCTTGGGTACAGAGTAGATATGGCAACACCATTTAATGTAGATCACTCTGGTGACTACGATTTAGAAGAATTATTCAACTGGATGGATAATATCGTTAAAAACGGTAGATAATCACAATTAAATACATACCAAAATACTAAAGGAGCTACCTAGTAGTTCCTTTTTCATATACAATTATAAATTTTCTTGTGTATTCAATTATAAATGTTATTGTGAAAGTCCCTCTCCGACTATGAATAATCTGCACCATTATTTAATCAGTACATCACCCTATTATAATAATAAAAGAATTCAATCAAAAAAGGATGCCCCCTGTAAAATACAGGGGGCATCTATGTGTTTGAGCCAGGTAAAAGCAATTATTATGCTTTCACCATGATAGGCGATTAAACTTCAGGGAACAATGCTGTAGATAAGTAGCGTTCGCCTGTATCAGGGAGAATTACTACAATATTTTTGCCTTTATTTTCAGGGCGTTTTGCCAATTCTTGAGCCGCCCAAAGCGCAGCACCAGAGGAAATACCTACCAATACGCCTTCTGTGTGACCAAAAGCTTGAGATGTAGCAAAAGCATCCTCGTTAGAAACTTGGATTACTTCATCGTAAATGTTAGTATCCAATGTATCTGGAATGAAGCCAGCACCTAAACCTTGGATTTTATGAGGGCCTGGTTTACCATTAGACAATACAGGAGAATCTGCTGGTTCTACGGCAACCACATGTACATCAGGGTTTTGTTCTTTCAAGTAGCGACCTGCACCTGTCAACGTACCGCCTGTACCAACACCAGATACGTAGATATCTACGGTACCATCAGTATCTTGCCAGATTTCAGGACCAGTTGTTCTGTAGTGAATTGCAGGATTAGCTTGATTTACGAACTGACCTGCTTCAATAGCACCGGATGTAGCCGTTACGATTTCCTTAGCTTTAGCAATAGCGCCTTTCATACCAAGAGAACCGTCAGTCAATACGAGCTGAGCACCATAACCAAGCATTAATTTACGGCGTTCAATGGACATTGTTTCAGGCATTACGATTACAACTTTATAGCCAAGCGCAGCACCTACAGCAGACAAGCCAATACCAGTATTACCAGATGTAGCTTCTACGATTGTGCCGCCTGGTTGTAATTCACCAGATTCAACTGCAGCTTGAATGATTGCTGCTGCGATACGGTCTTTTACGGAACCGCCTGGGTTGAAGTATTCCAATTTTGCGAAAATATTAGCGTTTGCACCATATTTTTTACCAAAACGTGTAGTAGCTAATAATGGTGTTTTACCGATTAATTCAACAAAAGATTTTGCAATTTTAGACATAGTGGTCACTCCTTATTAAATAGAACCATCCCAATTATCATATTTTGTATCAAGTTTTGCGTAAGTCCCATCAATTACATCTTGTAGGGTTACGTTTTCTAAATAATCATGAATATAGTTTTGTAAGCCTGCCCAGAAACCAACGGTGCGTTCGTTGATTACTGTATCAGTACTCACCCCTTCATCAAGGGTAGATATGATAGCCATCGATTCCTCAGTAGCAAGCAATATTTCAATAATTGTGTACTCCTTAGGGCTTTTAGACAATCGATATCCGCCGTATTTACCGCGGATACTATCCACTAGGTTAGCAGCGCCTAAACGAGCTACGATACCTTCTAGGTATTTTTCAGATATGCCTTGTCGTTCTGCCACAGATCGCAAGGAAACTGGTTTATCTTGCCCTTGCTCTACCAAATCGATGAGAACCATCAATGCATAACGACCTTTTGTGGAAATCCTCATATATCTTGCCTTTCTTTGTAAACGTTAGTGTTAAACACACCCATATTAAAAAGTGCCTATATTATATTTATAAAGCTATTTATAAAACCTTTCACATTAATAGGAATTAATTTCATTATAGACCACTCACTATAAAAATGCAAGAACTTATTTCCTACTTTTATAAAGGGATATTAACAACACAAAAGGACCAGCCCGAAGGCCAGTCCTTTTGCGTATAGTTTGTAGTTTGTTATATGAGGTTTACCATGATGAATTGGAGAGGGTTCATCTGGTATTGGGACTTACCGTATCGTCAGGAAAACGATGCGCGCCCGTGTTTATGTCATTTGAGGAGTTGTCTAGATTACTCTAGCATTTAAGTATAAGTTTCTTAATTAGATTTTACCTACAAGATCAAGACCTGGTTTCAAAGTATCTTTACCTGGTTTCCAACGTGCAGGGCACACTTGATCGCCATGTTTAGCTACAAATTGAGCAGCTTGTACTTTGCGAACTAATTCTTCAGCGGAACGGCCGATACCCATATCATGAATTTCTGCTGTACGCACGAAGCCTTCTGGATCTACTACGAATGTACCACGGTAAGCCATAGCAGATTCTTCTTGGAATACATCGAAGAAATCAGCTAATTCATGTTTTTTGTCAGCCAACATGTAGTACTCGATTTTATTAATGCTTGGAGAAGCATCAGACCATGCTTTGTGAACGAATTCGGAGTCACAAGATACGGAGTAAACTTCGCAACCCAATTCTTTCAACTCTGCATAAGAGTTTTGTACGTCTTCCAACTCAGTAGGGCATACGAATGTGAAGTCTGCTGGATAGAATACGAATACAGACCATTTACCCAACACGTCTGCAGTGCTAACTTTTACCAATTCAGGTTTTTTGAAAGCATCAAGTGTAAATTCAGGAAGTTGTTTACCAATAATAGACATGTTATGTCCTCCTTATTTGAGTTCCATATGTAACGAATATATTTATATTGGTGTACTTAACACCGCATCTATATCTATCTTTGTCTATATAATAACAAATATCATTCAATATTGCAAGCATTATTTTTAAATTTATCGATATATTTTTCCAACTTTTTTCGATGTAAGCAAAAAAAAGAAGAAAGATGCTCATTTCTGAGCATCTTTCTTCTTTTTACATACTACAACAGACTTACTGTTCACAGTAGCGTGATCAAAAGCTATTAAACCCGCTATATTAGCAAGCCCTCTCCGTGCTATGTGACCAGTTATAGATTGTTCTTTTCCCGATTTACCATATACAAACTGCTCTAGTTTGAGTGCAGCTAATATAAATAAACCTATAATAGATAAAATAGATTCCATCGCTTTAATCTATTTTTTTAGTTCTAAGATTGCATCTACGAAACCACGGAATAATGGATGTGCATTATTTGGGCGAGATTTAAGTTCTGGATGTGCTTGTGTGCCAATGAAGAATGGATGATTTTTCACTTCAATACTTTCAACGAGACGGCCATCTGGAGATGTACCAGAAATTACGAGGCCTGCATCAGTCAATTGTTGACGATATTCATTGTTGAACTCATAGCGATGGCGATGACGTTCATAAATCAAATCTTCTCCATAAGCCTCGTGAGTTTTCGTACCGGCTTCCACTTTGCATGGATAGATACCTAAACGCATCGTACCGCCTTTTTTATCTACATCAACTTGATCACTCATCAAGTCAATTACTTTGTACTTAGCATTTTCGTCGAATTCGCTAGAGGTTGCTCCTTCCATGCCACATACGTTACGAGCAAATTCCATGACTGCAGACTGCATGCCAAGGCATAGGCCGAGATATGGAATATTGTTTTCACGAGCATATTGGATTGTACGAATTTTACCTTCTACACCACGGGAACCAAATCCACCAGGTACGATGATGCCTTCAACACCTTCAAATACCTCTTTAGGATCTACAGATGTATCATCAAGTTCTTCGGAGTCAATCCAACGAATATTCACTTTAGTACCCGTAGCAATACCAGCATGATCTAGAGCTTCAACTACGGACAAATACGCATCATGCAACGCTACATACTTACCAACGATAGCAACTGTAATATCTTTATTAGGATTCAAAATCTTATGAACCATTTCTTTCCATGCAGTCATATCGCAAGGACGATCTTCAAGGCCTAATTTTTTAATAACAATATCATCAAGACCTTGATCTTGCATCATCAATGGCACTTCATAGATGGAGCTACAAGTTTGGTTTTCAATAACGGCTTCTGGTTCTACGTCGCAGAACAACGCAAGTTTTTCTTTCATTTCATCAGAAATGTGTTTTTCGCTACGGCATACCAAAATATCTGGTTGAATACCAATGCTACGCAATTCTTTTACACTATGTTGTGTAGGTTTTGTTTTCAACTCGCCTGCGGCATTGATGTAAGGCACTAATGTAACGTGAATGTAAAGTACGTCGTTACGACCTACTTCTTTTTTCACTTGACGAATGGCTTCCATAAATGGCAAGCTTTCAATATCACCTACGGTACCACCAATTTCTGTAATAACTACATCAGCATTATCCTCTTTACCTACACGGTAAACATTTTGTTTAATTTCATTTGTAATATGTGGAATTACTTGTACAGTGCTACCTAGATAATCACCTTTGCGCTCTTTATTGATTACAGACCAATATACTTTACCAGCTGTAATATTGGAACGTTTACTAAGGTTAATATCGATAAAGCGTTCATAATGACCCAAATCAAGGTCAGTTTCAGCGCCATCATCTGTTACAAATACTTCACCATGTTGGTAAGGGCTCATCGTACCCGGATCGATATTAATGTATGGGTCAAATTTTTGAATCGTTACATTGAAACCACGGTTTTTTAGTAAACGACCCAAAGATGCTGCTGTAATTCCCTTCCCAAGAGAAGAAACAACGCCGCCAGTTACGAAAATATACTTAGTTGCCATGATGCCTCCCACCTATTACATTTTTTCCGGAGCGGAAATACCTAAAATACCCAAGCCTTGACGAAGAACGAGGGCAATCGCTGTAATTAATCCAAGACGAGCTTGTTGTAATGCTGGATCTACGCCAATGATACGACCTTGACGGTAGAATGAATGGAACATGCTTGCCAAATCATATAGATAACGAGCAATACGATGAGGGGCACGATGTTCGGCAGCTTGAACGACCTCTTCCGGATATTCAGCTAATTTCTTAATTAATTCTAATTCCATTTCACTTGTAAGCGTTGTGAAATCAGTTTCACTATAATTGCCAAATGCAATGCCAGCTTCACGCACTTGGTTATAAATGCTGTGAATACGAGCATGAGCATATTGGATATAATACACTGGGTTGTCATTACTGCGAGATTTTGCCAAGTTAATATCAAAATCAAGTTGGCTATCCAAAGAACGCATCAAGAAGAAATAGCGAGACGCATCTACGCCAACCTCTTCGATCAATTCATCTAATGTAACACTATCGCCACTACGTTTAGACAATTTAACAAGTTGTCCGTCACGGAACAATGCTACCATTTGTAATAACAATACGGTTAATTTATCAGGGTCATAACCAAACGCCGCCATAGCCGCTTTTACACGACATACATAGCCATGATGGTCAGCGCCCCAGATATCAATCATTTCCTTGAAACCACGATCATATTTATTGCGATGATATGCAATATCTGCCGCTAAATACGTAGGAACCCCATTATCACGAATAACTACACGGTCTTTATCATCACCGTAGTCAGTGGATTTTAACCACAATGCACCATCTTTTTCATAGACTTTACCAAGGGCCTTCAGAGCCTCTACAGAATGATGAATTTCATCCGATTCATGAACTGTACGTTCAGAGAACCAATTATCAAAAGTAACGCGGAAGTTTCTTAATGTTTCCTCTAAGCGAGCTAATTTTTCTTTTAAGCCCTCTTCCTTAAACAAGGCTACACGATCTGCTTCGTTCATAGCATTTAATTTATCAAAGCCTTCGCGTTCTGCAATCGCTTTCGCTGTTTCAATAATATCTGGGCCACGATAGCCATTTTCAGGGAACACTAAAGCCCCTTCTGGAATATCGAACTCAGGCATAGAACCGTCTTCATTGCGTTTAGGTGGGAATACTAATGTAGCACCTTGTAACTCTTGGAAACGGTACTCAATGGAAATAGCCATGTTGTCGATTTGATTACCTGCATCATTGATATAGTACTCGGATTGTACATTATAACCCGCTGCACGTAACAAGTTTACAAGAGCACTACCGTACGCAGCACCGCGACCATGACCAACATGCAATGGACCTGTTGGGTTTGCACTTACGTACTCTACTTGAATTGTATCGCGCGCACGCAATGGTTGAACACCATACTCAGTACCAGCATTCAAAATGGCTTTTAACGTATCGTACACCATATCAGATTTCAAAAAGAAATTAATAAAACCTGCGCCGGCAACCTCAGCACGTTCAAGCCAATCAAAATTCATATGACTAATCAAAGCTTCAGCAATGGCTCGAGGATTTTGACGAGCTACACGAGCGGATTGCATAGCGATGTTTGTAGAAAAATCACCGAATTCCTTTTGAGGTGGCACTTCGAGAACGATTTCTGGATATTCCCCAGCCGGCAAATCACCGCTGTTAATCGTATCTTGTAATGCCTGTTCAATCCCCGATTTCAGGATTTCCTTCATGTCCATGCTCTATATCCTCCCGCACGTCTATATCTAACTGATTATAAAATTGCCATTCACCTTCAACGGAAATATCATATCCTAAATGAACATGACCTACGCCATCATGAAAGTCTACTGTTAATTCATGAGTATTTACAGCCATATGTAAATCACCATATGGTGTTTCATATACGGCTTCACGTTCTTCACCACGGACGTATTGATGACGCATATTGACAGCCCCTGTTCGGAGCAACACGATAGAATCATCATGAATTTTAATGGTCGTCTTAACCCCATCCAATCCAGTCACACTAGATTCTTCATAACGCACATATTGAGCATTACCTTTTTCATGTGACGTACCTGGGGAAATCAGTTCCACTACGGTATCCTTGCCATCCATATCTCGTTGTACACTCTTTACGGACACTAGAACCCGCTTCATTTTCAACCTCCGTGGTAGTAATTAATCATCATATTATACCATAATCAAGGACTATTTTGCACCCTTAATGAGTCTCAATTTCTTAGTCTTCGTCATCCGTTTAATAGCATATTCCCTGCGTTGTGCTTCTTGTTTTTGGTGAAAGCTTTCAGCATATACCAAGGTCACAGGACGACGTCCTCGCGTATATTTTGCACCGCCTGGGATATGTCCATTGTGAGCATCTATTCGACGTTTGAGATCTGTAGTCCATCCACAATACAAAGAATCATCAGAGCAACGCACTAAGTAAATATAGTGCATTTCTTTTGATTCATCGCCTTGAACACTAGCGTCGTTCAAGATTGTATCACAATCTACAATTATACCTTGTACCTCTTGTGTAGATGCGCATTCACCAGAAAGAGACTCTTGAGAAGTACTTTTCTTATTTGCCATTTTTCGCATCATCAGTAATCGGCTCCAATGTAATGGTATTGATGATTACTGGTTCTACTGGCTTATCATTGCGACCGGTTTTAACCTTGCCGATTTTTTCAACTACATCCATGCCTTGTACTACAGTACCAAAGATGGTGTGTTTATTATCTAACCAATCCGTAGGTCCCAAGGTAATAAAAAATTGAGATCCTCCTGTATTAGGACCACGGTTAGCCATGGCTAGAACGCCCATTTTATTGAAGTGTAAATCATTGGAGAATTCATCAGGAATTGTATAGCCTGGGCCACCAGCACCTGTGCCATCAGGATCTCCACCTTGAATCATAAAGCCTTCGATAACACGGTGAAATGTCACACCATTATAGAAGCCTTTTTTCACGAGATAATCAAAATTTTTGACCGTAATCGGCGCTTTAGACCCTAACAAACGAACCTTAAATTGACCATAGTTTGTATCAAAAATAGCATATTCATCTGCAATTGGCGCATTCGTAAAATTAGGCATCGCCACAGTTTCTGCTTTCACAGTATTACCTTGTGGTTGCTCCCCAGTTTTGGTACTACATGCTGTTGTACTAAGTACTGTAATCCCCAACATTGCGCATAAAGCCAAGCGTTTCCAGTTCATATGTCCCCCAAAATACTAATATTATATTTAACTAAATGTAGATTTAAAATTTACATAGAAAAACCGCTCAACCCATGAGCGGCTCTTTTTTAGTATATCATATTATGGCGCTATTGAGATTAAAAATATAAAAAAATAATATAACAACAAAAAACAGAGCTTCAAAGGAGCTCTGTTTTTGTAGGCCTCAACTAATCACTTAGTTAATTCGATTATTTAGAGTCAAATTGGTCTGGAGTTGTATTATTATAAGACTCAATATAATTATTGAAATTCTCAATCATGTCGTTAAGATTGTTTTCATTTGCATCAGTAAGTACTTGACGTACAGAACCAACTACAGAGTTATAAGAGTTAACAAGCACTTCTCCACGATCATTATTTATGCTCTTAAGCAATGTTTGAATTTCATTAAGTTCTTTTTCTACAGCTTGTTTGTCTGCATTTTTAGGAGCTTTTTCTACATTTTCTACAAGAGTAGTCAAGCGAAGCGTAGATTCCATTGCTGCTGCATAGCCTTTTTTACCGTCTTTTTTCAATTTTTCGATTTGTTTCTTAGTTTGTTCAGTGTTAGCTTTGTTAAGAGCATCATTGAACTTCGCATAAGCTGCATCAAATTTTTCTACTTGTGCTACGTATTTAGCTGCTAGTTCTTTACCTTTAGCACCACCATCGTTCATGTAAGCTTTAGAATCATCATAAGCTTTCAAATCTTTGAATGTTGGTACTAATTCATTAAGAACATTTAATACATTATCGCGTTCTGTATCAACTTCTTTGAACGTAGAACCTTCTTTTTTAGATTGTTCCAAAGCTTCTTTTAAAGTATCATAGTGAGGTTGACGGCCAATAGCACCTTCTTGGAAACCACCTTTTAATTTAGCCAAACTGTCTGCATAGTTTTGACCCCAAGTAGCATTGTCACCATTGAAGCGATTTGTTGCATCAATAAGGGTATTAAGCTTAGCAGCTGCTTTCTCATCGCTACCGCCATCAACTACGGAGGAGACTACGGAGCCAATGCCACCCGCTTTATCACTGCCGCAACCAGAAACAAATAAACCTGCTGTCAATGCTGCTACACAAAGTAAAGTTGAAAATAATCTGCGTTTATTGTTCATATCTTCTCTTCTCCTTTTAACACATGAATATTGAACTAAGCGCATTATACTAACTATACTACACCAATTCTGTAGCCACAGCTACAAAAATAAATCTTCATATAAGCTTCACCTAACTTAGAGGAATTATCAATAATTAATCGATCCATTTAAAATGCTTACACGCATTATAAATGCCATCTTTATCACAGTCTGTAGTAATATAATCAGCCTTTGCTTTTAATTCAGGGCGCGCATTACCCATAGCAATATTTAGCCACTCAGGCCTAAACATAGACAAATCATTATACCCATCACCAAATACAACAGCTTGATTTGGCTTCATTCCAAAGTGTTCAAGCATATTACGAATACCCAACGCCTTTTCCATAGGCTCATATAGAACACAGCCATCACCATAACGAATGAGCTTATGTGTCATATACTCGATATCCTTCTCCTCTTCCTCTCCTTCCTTGAAAAACACATAAATCTTATAAAATTCTTCAACACTATGAAAATCAAAATTAGGGTCTACAGTTGTTTTAAACACATCCCAATTGGGATGCCACTCTAAAATTTCCTTATACGGCGTAATACGACCGAGTTTATTGCGGTCAGTTACGGCCCAAGGAATATTATGTGATTCTAAATACTCTAAATATTTAATACATGCATCACGATCCATACCTATCATAGATACCAATTCATTATTAACAGTGATACTGTGACCACCATCTGCTACAAAATCAGTAAGGCCCGCTTGCTCTGCAAAACGCTTAGCATCCACTTGAATACGACCAGTTGCTAAGGCTACACGGTGACCACGACGCTTTAACTCATCTAAACTGTATTGAGCACTTTCAGGGATTTTACCTTCAGGCCATACAGCTAAAGTATTATCAATATCGAAAAAGAAAAACTTCTGCTCCACGGCCCCTCCTAATCACGTCCACTCATTAACTTAAACCGTTCTTTTTGTTTTACATCTGGATATTTTTCATGGTCCACATCACTCAAAAACATATCTAGTGGTCGTACATATAAGTCACGTTGATCATATAATTTTTGATATACCACGAACTGTTCACTCGTTTCCGAATGAGTTGCAACATCTAACACGTAATAGTACATGCCTTTAAAATGACGATATAAGCCACCCTTTACAATTTCTTGCATTTATAACCTCATCACATAACATACACAAATAGTTACAAACCATATTAATCAAGAGATTCCATATATTGAATAGCCTTAGTCAACATATCTGCTGTAATTTTATATGGAGATACATCAATATCATGAACAGATGTAGCCTTTTCAACAATTCGAGGAATATGCGATGCAGTAAGATCTAATTGTGAAAGTTTAGTAGGCCAACCTAATTCGCGATATACTGGCAACCACCGTTGTAACTCATCCATTTGTTGGTCAACGGTTAACAAAATAAGTAAGCCATAAGCTACTATTTCACCATGCAAATGATTTTCTTCTGTTTCTTTATTAGTAACACAGCCATAACATACAGCATGAGCCATGTTGCTATTATATGCCATAGGAACACAACCTGATACAACACCGGTAGTAAAGATAACAGTCATAGCAATGGTATCAAAGGCATCACTACGTTTATTAGCTTGACTATCTTTATAGGCTTGTATACCATGTGCTAAAATTGGTTCACTACACATAGAAGCTAGAGTAAGGCCTAACTGAGTATTATAGTCTTGCTCGCGACTGCGAGCAGAAAGATGAGTTTCATAGTGTTTTGCAATAGTATCTCCCATTCCTGCCCACAAGTAACGGCTTGGTGCTTCTACGAGAATATCAGCATCAATAAAGCAGTGCACAGGAGGATGATTTACAAAAGCTACGTCATCAAAAGTATGATCTGCCGTGTATACAGCTGCCACTTCTGACGTTGCCGCACAAGTAGACGCAATGGTTGGAATTGTAAAGAATGGTTTATCATCTAACTCTATAGCTACTACTTTTACCGTATCCATGGCCTTACCACCACCAACAGCAAACAAAAAGTCCGCATCTTTTACAGATGCCATTTGTGCAATTTCCTTGCCTCGAGCAAAAGTACACTCTCCACCAAAGTGGATAATATCTAGCACCTTAATCCCCGCTTTATCAAGCACTGGACGAATGTGTGGCAAAGCTTTAGAAAGAGCTGTTTCGCCACCGATGATAGCTACAGACTTGCCATATAATTTTGTAAACTTTGGAATAGCGTCAAATACATCATGACCTCCAAAACTATAACTAGGTAAACAATGAGTACTACGCATAAAATTTCCTTCCTTCTTTTATCATTTATATCCTTATTTATCCTTATTATAGAAACTTCTACACACAAAATCAATTTTATATGACAACAATCAAAACATAAAAAGGCTCTATACTCTCACAAAATGAAAGCATAGAGCCTTTATCTTTATTACTTATTATCGGAAGCAAGACCTTTATGGATAAGACCCACAACAAAGCCTAATACCGCAAAGCTTACCCAGCCCATACCAGCACTTTGGAATGGAATATATTGAGCAAAGAGCTGTTCCAAAGCTATAGGTGCAATACCTGCAGTCTCAAGACCAGTCATAAGAGCAGAGATCATTGTGAACGCTACAGTCCATGCATATACGCAACGACGACCACCGAACACATTATGAAGAAGTGCCAACAAAATGATTACGATAGTCAACGGATACAAGAGCATCAACACAGGGATTGCTGCACTGATGATTGTTTTCAAGCCAAACATACTAAGGCCAAAGGCCGCTAGAGAGAAAATTACTACATATAATTTGTAACTAATCTTTGGAGTCAGCTTGTGGAAATACGTACCGCAAGAAGTGATAAGACCAATACTTGTAGACAAGCAAGCTAGCAGCACGATGATAGCCAAGATGATTTGACCGAACTCACCAAACAAATAGTTAGCACTTACGGACAATACAGGAGCCCCTGTCTCGAACAAACCAAAGCGTTCAACACTTGTAGCACCAATATTAGCGATAAATACATACACGATACCAAGAAGGCCTACCGCAATTGCACCTACCTCCATTACTGTTTTTGTAATCACAGCACGAGATGTAGCACCACTGAGGCGTACAAAATCGATTACAAGAATAGCAAATACTACGGAAGCTAAGGCATCCATTGTATTGTAGCCATCTAAGAAGCCTTGTAACACAGCCGTTGGTGCATCACCATATGCCGGTTGTGGTGCCGCATACCCACCAAGTGGAGTAATAAAAGATTTAACAATCAACAACAGAATTACAAGAAGTAAAGCTGGTGTCAAAATATTACCGATACGGTTAACAAGTTTTTGTGGACTAATAGATAACCACAAAGAAATACCAAAGAATAATGCCAAGAAAATTGGTTCCATATTCATGCTTAAACCTTCAGCAAAAGGTTTAATTGCGATTTCATAAGCTACAGTACCAGTACGCGGCGTCGCAAACATTGGTCCAATACTCAAGTAAAGAGAAATAGTATACAACAAGCCATAAATCGGATGAACACGGCTTGCTAGTTCTTCAACATCTTTACAGGAAGAATAGCCCATTGCTGCAACACCTAAGAGTGGAAGTCCTACACCAGTTAACACAAAGCCAAGCAAAGCCCAACCTACATTATCACCAGCTTGTTGACCTAAGGCCGCTGGGAAGATCAAGTTCCCTGCCCCAAAGAATAGGGCAAATAACATCATGCCTATAGCCAGATAAGCACGGGTCGACAGATTATCGTTACCATTCATAAATGTAACCCCCTTTAGGTTATATAAAAATAATATTACTATTATAATCTAAAGGGGCTTGGGTATACAAGAAAAATATCCTCACTATTCTATATCCGTATAGAGTTATTCCCATAAGTAACAGACTTTAACTTTTACTTATAGAAATAAGTAGATAAATTCCTATTTTACAGTAATCATTACAGACTATTAATTGGTCATTCACTACAAAAGATTTCTTATATGAACTTGTACATCATAAAAGGTGCTCCCCCATCCCTGATCGGTAGGACGAGCTGCGGTAAGCGCATTGATTGCCACGTGAGGATCACTCGATTGAGATTGCCACCATACACCTAGTGTTACCAATGTCCCTCTCTGTACTTCATCGTCGTAGTATGCTTTAATTTTTACACTGCCACGATCGTTATAGATTTCTACCTCAGCACCATCGTTTATGTTATACATTTTTGCATCTTCTGGATGGATGCGAAGTTTCATCAACTCAGGATCATTAAAGTCTAATTCGCAGAAGCTAGAGTCCAAAATTCGAATATCATTACCATTTATAAGCCAAAACGGTGCATTATCACCATATGGAGGCATATACCGAATTAATGGTTCTACATCCTGCGGATTATATAATTCAATTTTTCCAGACGGTGTTTTGAAATCCATCTTATAACTCTCAGGTACCGTCATCTCCACAGGCTCACCATTTAAAATCAACTCTTGGTCCCTCTTGGATATACGACTCGAAGTCCGCACAATTTGTTCAATAAGATCTTTTTCACTAAGGTCAAAAAAATCATCCTCCAACCCCATGCGTTTTGCTAACTCAGCAATAACTTGCCAGTTGGAACGAGATTCACCAATTGGCTCAATCAATTTGTAACCCGTCCCAATTGTGTAATGACCATAAGAATTATAAATATCATCATGCTCCACAGATGTTGTGGCTGGTAAAATAATATCAGCATACTTACAAGTATCCGTAAAGAAACGCTCATGTACCACAGTGAATAAGTCATCGCGCATCAACCCTCTACGTACAACATTCTGGTCAGGAGCTGTGATAGCCGGATTTGAAGAGAAGATATATAAACTATGAACTTTAGTTCCTTCAGGGTTTATAAGCATTTCACCCAGTTTAATCATAGGCATCAATCGTTTAGCTGGCGCATGAACATGAGCCTGTTGCATCACATCTTTGCCAATAAATTTACTACCACTAGCACTCGACAACAATCCACCCCCAGGATATTGCCATGCTCCAACCACAGCAGGCAAGGCATTAATAGCACGGCATGTCATAGCACCATTGCCATATCGAGATAGTCCACTGCCGAGACGAATAAACGGCGCTTTTGACTTTGCATAAGCATGAGCAAACTCAGTCATCCGCTCCACAGAAACACCGCAAATTTCAGCCGCTTTTCCCGGCGTAAAGTCAAGCAACACCTCTTTTACCAACTCATCGTAGCCTTGGACATGCTTCTTAATAAAATCTATATCTGCCAAGCCATCACGATGAATGATATGGAGCATCCCTAAAGCTAGTGCCCCATCACTTCCTGGTTTAACGTAAATATGTTCATGAGCTTGGCTAAAAGTATAAGTTTTATGAGTGTCGATAATCCAAACGCGAGCCCCCTTCTTTTTCGCAATGTTCACATCATGTAAAATATGAACATCTGTGGCTGTCGCATTTATCCCCCACAAGACGATAAGATCACTATGTTGCGCCTCTTGTGGTTTAATCGCTAAGGTATCACCGTAAACAGAACGGAACCCCGCTTGTTTAGCAGGAGAGCAAATACCTCGATCTTGGTCTGTAGCACCAATACAACGGAAAAAATAATCTGCTGCAGGACTCTGAATAACCCCCATTGTTCCTGCATAAGAGTAACGCAAAATACTTTCACTGCCATAAGTATCAATAGTTTCTTTGAAATTATTGACAATTGCATCAAGGGCTTCATCCCAACTAATACGAGTGTACTGATCTTCACCAATTCCCTTTTTACCGACACGCTTCATAGGGGACTTCAAGCGCAATGGAGAATGGATTACCTTTTCATAATGTGCCATCTTAGGGCATAGTGTACCTCTTGTGAAAGCATGTGCTCTATCCCCTCGAACAGATATTACTTTATTATTATCGACTGATACAATGAGACCGCATGCATCGGGACAATCGTATGGGCATACAGATTTATATTCTTTCATAATAAGCACCTCGCTTATAAATTGTATAAACTATAGGATGTATATTTATATTATATTATAGTATGACTCGTATAAGTATAACCTTTTGCACATCTTCTGAATTAAAAAGGTTTTAGAAATGATTATTTTATGTATATCAATGCATTCGATTATCACATTACATTTATGACCTCATCATTTATTTTGATATATATAGTTAGACATTTCAAGTTTTATCGATATCTATCCATTATCATTCTTGTCCAATGCCTAAACAGATATACTAATAAGTTCTATAAAAATACCAAAATTCTTCAAAAAAATCATGTAATCATTACTAAAAGTCATAACCATATAGTTTTAGGTATAATCAGACATTTTAATAGTGTCGTATAGATTATGTGACAAAAATCACCGGTACGTATGCGTATTTAGTAATGTCGTTCAGACTGTAAGACTATTCAATCTCACTTGTTTCTGTGCTATACTGACAGTGTCATTTGAGAGGATATAGAACTCACAAGAAATCATTTTGAATTCATGGTTATCTAATGTGAAGTAGCTATATCAGGTACATATTTTCTGAAAAGAGGTTTTAACGATGGCAGACGCAAAAAACACTGTGTTATTCCCTTATGAAACACTAAAAAAATTGAGCATGGACGCTTTCCAAAAATTTGGTTTCTCCGAAAAAGAAGCTGACATCATCCAAGACGTACTTTTGACTTCTGACTTGTTCGGTATTCAAAGCCATGGTATGCAACGTATGGTTCGTTACCATAAAGGTATCACTAATGGCTTGATTAAAATCGACGCTAAACCTGAAATCGTAAAAGAAACTCCAATTTCTGCAGTTATCGACGGTCATGACGGCATGGGTCAATTATTGGGTCATAAAGCTATGGAAATGGCTATCGAAAAAGCTAAAAAATCCGGTGTTGGTATCGTATCCGTACGTAACTCCAACCACTACGGTATCGCCGGTTACTATGCTAAAATGGCATCCGACCAAGGCTTAATCGGTTTCTCTTGTACAAACTCCGAAGCAATCATGGTTCCTACATATGCTCGTAAAGCTATGCTTGGTTCTAACCCTATCGCTTGGACTGTACCAGCTGATCCTGTTGACTTCTTCTTCGATTGCTCCACTACAGTAGTAACTCGTGGTAAACTTGAAATGTACAATAAAATGGGCAAAGCTACTCCAGATGGTTGGGCTGTTAATAAAGACGGCGTTCCTTCCACTGATGCAGCTGAAGTATTGGGCAACATCTCCCGTCATGAAGGCGGCGGTATCCTTCCTTTAGGTGGTGCTACAGAAGTTCTTGGGGGCCACAAAGGTTATGGTAACGGCATGATTGCTGAATTATTCTCCTCTATCTTGTCCCAAGGTGGTACTTCCAACAAATGTATGGTTGGTGGTAAATCCAATATCTGCCACGGCTTCATGGCTATCAACCCTGAATTCTTCGGTGACCCTGCGGAAATCAAAAAACACTTCTCCCAATTCTTACAAGAATTACGTGAAGCACCTAAAGCTCAAGGTCAAGATCGTATCTATACTCATGGCGAAAAAGAACATGAATCCGTTGAAAAAGTTAAAGCTGAAGGCATCCCTGTACTTAACGGTACAATGCTTGAAGTTCAAGACCTTTGCAATGAATTAGGTCTAGACTTCAAATCCTACTTCGGCGATTATGTACCAGAAGCTCCTGCTACAATGTTCAAAGGTAACTACTAATACCTAAACTTAGTAATGGCCCTAACAAGGACTTGTAGTTAGTACAGAAGGGGACATAAACACTGTTTATGTCCCCTCTCTTATGTTTTTAACCTCATAGGCTATGAGGTTAAAAAATTTTATGTACTATATCAATTTTTATGATAAGTATATCTGTTATTTTATTGTAAGCTTTTATTTTAACTGAACTTTTACAAATTAACATCATAGCGATTTATTCATCAATTAAATTGATTAAACTACGTCGTCCTGTTGAGCATATATTTTTGTTTTACTTGAAAGGATGATCTTAGAAATGAGTGCTATCACCGTTCTATTAGCGCTATCTCCAATCATTTGGTTGATTGTAGCGTTATCCATCTTGAAATTACCTGCATGGCAAGCAACAAGTGTTGCTGCGATTGGTTCTTTCATTATCGCTATTACAGCATTCCAAGCTGACCCATTTATTATGGTCACTGGTGCCCTTGAAGGTGCCGCATTGGCAATCTGGCCAATCCTATTAGTTATTACAGCTGCTATCTTCGTTTATAACTTGGTAGTACATACGAAAGCAATGGAAACTATTAAAACCATGCTTTCTTCTGTAACATCTGATACTCGTGTACTTGCATTACTACTTGCATGGGGCTTTGGTGCCTTCATGGAAGGTATGGCTGGCTTCGGTACTGCCGTTGCAATTCCTGCAGCTATGATGGTTGCCGTAGGTTTTGACCCACTTAAATCTATCATCGCATGTCTCGTTGCAAACTCCGTACCAACAACATTTGGTTCTATCGGGATTCCAACAACTACATTGGCATCCTTAACAAACCTTGATCCAAGCCATTTAGGTACATTCATTTCCGTACAATTGTTCTTGCTTAACCTTATCGCTCCATTCTTTGTTGTTATGATTATTGGTGGCGGTATTAAAGCGTTAAAAGGCGTATTCCTTGTAACATTACTTTCTGGTTTAGCATTAGCAGTTCCTGAAACTGTAATCAACGCTGTAATGGGTCCAGAATTATCCGTAATTTCTGCATCCATCGTTATCATGGCAGTTATCATTGGTTGTGCAAAAATCATGCCTCCTAATGATCCTAAATACGCAGTTAAACAAACTGGCGAAGTCCCTAAAGTTTCTGGTGGCGAAGGCCTTGTAGCTGCAATGCCATTCATCTTAATCTTCGTATTATTGTTATTAACTTCTAAATTGTTCCCTGCAATTAATGGTCCTCTTGCGTCCATTAAAACATCTGTACCTATTTATCAAGGTGCTGGTGCAAAACCTTACACATTCGTATGGATTGCAACTCCTGGTATTATGATTTTTATCGCTGGTATTGTTGGTGGTTTCATCCAAAAAGCAAAAGCTGGCGAAATCTTCGGTACATTGGGTAGCACAGTTAAAAACTTGAAATTCACATACCTTACAATCATCACAGTTGTTATGACAGCTAAATTGATGACTTACTCTGGTATGACTGCAGATATTGCAAAAGCAATGGTTGCTGGTACAGGTACATTGTACCCTCTATTCGCACCTATCGTAGGTGCGTTAGGTGCCTTCTTGACTGGTTCTGGTACAAACTCCAACGTATTGTTTGGCCCACTTCAAATTGCTGCAGCCCAAGGCTTAGATCCTACAAACTTCGAAGACCTTGGTTTCTGGTTGGCAGCAGTTAACTCCGGTGCAGCTGGTATCGGCAAAATGTTGTCCCCACAATCCATCGCGATTTCTATTGGTGCCGTAGGGCCTGCTTTGAAAGCATACCTAGAAAACCACAAAGAAATCAGTGCTGAAGAAGCTCATAAACTAGAACATGAAATCGAAGCAAGCGTTATCATGAACAGTGCCTTCAAATACTTCATTGTATTCATCGTAATGCACGGTTGTATTTCCTTCTTCGGTCAACATTTCATCCATGAAATTCACCACTTTTTCTTCTAAGAACTGGTAACAAAAAAAGAACAGCTCTTCACGAGCTGTTCTTTTTTGTTGCCACATATGAGAATACTACATATAACATGGTTTAATGATATTGCTTCTACAGATGAAACCGTAGCTGTCCCGATTACTACTATTGCAGCTAACACAAAACCTTTTAGTTAATATTTCATATAATTCTCCCCTCGCCAATAAACACATTGATATTTTTAGATATAATTAATATACTAATTGTAATCTATAAATAGAGATATAGCAAACTCAATATTTCATATAGATATTTTTTCTCAATCATGGTAAAATACATCGTATCAAATAGAAAAAATTAAATGCAGTCTGCGAAGTGCGATTCGCAGACTTTTATTTTTCTCACTTTAGTATAGGAGGGTTTTATGACTCAAGAAAATTCTGCTAAGGTCTCTTTCATCTTAGTAGTATTCCTTGGTCTGTTGACAGCCATCACACCACTTGCAACAGATTTATATTTACCAGCATTACCAATTATGCCTAGTGAACTAAATACATCTGCATCAAATATTCAAATGACCATTGGTGTGATGACTTTTGGTGTTGCATTAGGTCAATTATTTGGAGGTCCTATTAGTGATACTATGGGCCGCAAGTTGCCTCTTATAACAGGCAACTTACTTTGCGTTATCTCTAGCATAATCTGTGCTTATGCACCAAGCATTGAAATACTTTTACTCGGAAGATTTCTACAAGGTTTAACAGGATCTGTGGGCGTTGTAATTGCTAAGGCCATCGCTCGAGATTTTGCATTTGGTCAAGAATTGACTAAACTCTTTGCATTGCTCATGATGGTTAACGGTTTGGCGCCAGTAATCGCTCCGCTCATCGGCGGTCAATTATTACTATTCACTACATGGCGCGTTATCTTCGTTATTTTAGCAATATTTTCTGCTATTCTATTAGCGGGATCTCTTCTCTTCCGTGAAAGCTTACCTAAAGAAAAACGCGTTACAGGTGGCGTTGCAACTGCTACAAAGAACTACATTACGCTTATTAAAGATAAGCGATTCCTTGGGCAAACACTAATCCAATTCTTTGCTTTTGGTGGATTCTTTGCGTATATCTCAGGTTCATCCTTTGTATACCAAAACATCTTCCAACTATCTGCACAAGAATTTAGCTATCTCTTTGGTATCAATAGCTGTGGTATTATCTTAGCTAGTGCCATAAGCGCTAGATTAAGTAATGTAATCACAGTTCGACAATTACTAACATTTGCCCTCTGGCAACTAACAATCGGCTCCTTGCTATTCTTAATAGCTATGCTTTTCGAATGGCCACTTATTCCTGTAACGGCCATTCTATTCTTTACCGTATGTACAGTATCCCTATTTGGCTCTGCCTCTTTCTCTATGGCAATGGCTAAATACGGTAAAATGGCTGGAAGTGCCTCTGCAGTACTTGGCTTTGCTAGCATGTTCTCTGCAGGAATCGTATCTCCATTAGTTGGTATTGGTGGGGAATATACAGGGATTCCCATGGGGACTACAATGCTAGTATGTTCAGCGCTTTCCTTATTGTGCCTATATGGTTTGGTAGAAAAAGATTAATCTCTTTTACACATTTGTATAAGCCCCACAATGGGGCCCGACTACAACAGAATAATATTAGTATATAAATAAGATACCCCTTTCCTTGCTCAGTACTTCGTAAAATCGCTTCGTAAAGGGGTATCTTATTTATATTAACACTACCTGTGAAGGCGTCCCATTGCGGGACTTTACAAGCATATTTCAAAATAGATTAATTCTTTAACTCTACAAACACCTAGGCATAATAACGAAAACCACCTACACAACTGATTGTAGGAGAAAGGAGATGTGCCATAGGCACATCTCCACATTTCTTCCCCCTCCTCTATCCAGTTATATTTTCAATGGGACATCTTCATAATTAGCGTATATAGAAAAGAATACAGCCCTCTCTGCAGCGATTTTACGGAACGTAGTGACGTACTGAGCCAAGAGAGGGCTGTATTTTTTCTATACTAGTAATATGCAGTTGTATTCGGGCCCCATTATAAAATGTAAGGGACCTTATCGCTTATTCACTAAATTCCATCCCAACTTCTCCCCACTGCACTAGTTATATTTTCAATGGGACATCTTCATAACGGTTGTATATAGAAAAGAACACAGCCCTCTCTGCAGCGATTTTACGAAGCGTAGCGCCGTACTGAGCCAAGAGAGGGCTGTGTTTTTTCTATACTAGTAATATGCAGTTGTAACGGGGCCCCATTGAAAATATAACGGAGCACACCTTTATTCAAACATTGTCGATAGTAGTAATTTCAATCGGTTTGCTTGGTTCACCGCACTGGAGCCTGGATCGTAGTCGATAGCTGCAATTCGCACGTCTGGGTATGCAGCGGATAGTGTTTTTACCATGCCTTTACCTGTTACGTGGTTTGGTAAACATCCAAATGGTTGTAAACATACGATTTGTTTGGCCCCTTTTTCGATAAGGTCAATCATATCACCTGTGAGGAACCAACCTTCACCACATTGATTACCAAGTCCGATGAATTGGGCTGCTTCTTTTGCTACTTCTGTCATACGTTGTAGCGGGTCAAAGTGTTTTGACGCTGCTACGGCTTTTGCATATGGCAAGCGGTAGAGCTCAAGGGCTTCACGAGCCAATGTACCAAAGAAGCCAGATAGCCATGTACCATCAAGGTGCTTAGCACGGTATGTGCTATCCATTGCACAATACAAGAAAAAATCTAGCAAGCCAGATGTAACAACCTCGCCGCCTTCCTTTTCGATAAGCTCATTAATATGATTGTTAGCACTTGGATGGAATTTAACGTAAATTTCCCCTACGACGCCAACACGAGGTTTTTGTACATCTTTATTAACTGGTAAGTTATCAAAATCATGGATGATTTCTTTGATGTACTTATTATATTGTCGAAGGCTGGCAGATGTAATATTATCACGTAATTTTTTAATCCAGTAATCACATAGTGCATCAGTAGAGCCAGGATTTGTTTCGTATGGACGTGTGGCAAGAACACATTGCATGAGCGCATCACCGTATACAACGGCTTGAATCATGCGATGCAAGAAGCCTTTTGTCAACTTAAAGCCTGGTTGACGTTCCATATCACTCGCATTGAGAGATAGGATTGGTACTTGTTTCATACCCGCATCAATTAATGCTTTACGTAAGTAACCGATGTAGTTTGTAGCACGACAACCACCACCAGTTTGAGAGATGATAACAGCCGTCTTATCTACATCATATTTACCGGATAACAGTGCGGACATGAGCTGACCTACAACGATAATCGCTGGGTAACATGCATCATTATTGATATATTTCAAGCCCACTTCAATATCGTCACGTGTTGGAGCTGGCAACATTTCAAAGTTGTAACCTTCATGTTGAAGTACAGGCTCCAAAAGGCTGAAATGTAATGGTGACATTTGTGGCACCAAGATTTTATATGTCTTACGCATTTCTTCTGTGAAGACAACTCGATTGTAATCGTAAGTTGGTAATTTCTCTACCACTACTTCTTCCGGTGCCTCAGGATTATGATGACGACGCAAGCTACGTTCCATTACAGATTGCAAGGAACGCAAACGGATTGTCACGGCTCCAAGGTTTGTACCTTCATCGATTTTGAGCAAGGTGTGGATTTTGTGATTTGCTGAAAGTATATCTTTTACCTGATCTGCTACGATGGAATCGAGGCCACAACCAAAGGAGTTGAGTTCTACAATTTGGAATCCTTCAGTTCTACTTACAAATTCAGCGGCACGATATAGGCGACTATGGTAGGACCATTGGTCTACAACGCGTAAATGCTTGATTTCATTGCCTAATGGGGCAACGCCATCTTCTGTAAGAACAGCCATACCAAGAGATGTAATAAGTTCAGGAATACCGTGGTTAATACCGGAGTCTAAATGATATGGACGGCCAGCCAATACGATTGTCGGAATTTGTTCTGCCACAAGGCGAGATACAGTTTTCTTCGTCGTTTCACGGTAGGAAGCTTTACAGTTTTCTTGTTCTTCCCAAGCAAGGTCTACAGCCTTAGCA
Source organism: Veillonella sp. 6_1_27 (assembly GCF_000163735.1). Classification (NCBI taxonomy): domain Bacteria; kingdom Bacillati; phylum Bacillota; class Negativicutes; order Veillonellales; family Veillonellaceae; genus Veillonella; species Veillonella sp. 6_1_27. The sequence goes on along the minus strand of NZ_GG770216.1, from coordinate 454,644 downwards.
ATATCTTTCTTCTTGAGGTCCAAGAAATCCAATGCTTTCACAAGAGCTGGAACAAGGGATTTTTTATCAGCTAACGGCAAGAATGGTGCGTGGAATGGAGTGTCGCCCAATACCTCTTGCATATTATTTTTGATAAGTTCTGGATAGGAAATAACCATTGGACAATGGTAATTATTGTCGCGACTAAATTCCTTAGGGCCATGTTGAATACAAGGGTACCAAATGAAGTCTACCTGTGCATTCGCTAAATCTCGAATATGACCATGTACAGCTTTTGCAGGATAGCAAGCTGTATCGGATGGAATTGTATCGATAGCCTTATTGTATTGATCCTTAGTCGTATAATCTGAAAGGATTACTTCATAACCCAAACTATTGAAGAATGTGAACCAGAATGGGAAGTCCTCATACATATTGAGAACGCGAGGGATACCTACACGCATTTTACCTTCAAACTCAGGAATATTTTTCTTCAAGTAGTAATCAAAGTAACGACGTAATTTTACGTCTACCAAGTTAGGAACTGGCTTACGCTTCTCTTGGATCATATCGCCAGCACCGCGGTCACAACGGTTGCCAGTTACGTACGTACGACCATCGGAGAAAGCGTTAATAGTAAGCATGCAATTATTTGGGCAAAGACCACAATTGCGCATTGTCGTAGATACTTGTAAAGAATTAAGGCCTTCACTATCTAGCAATGTGCTTTCACCCTTTTGTAACTCTTCCGCCGTTTCTGCTGCAAGAAGAGCCATACCGTATGCACCCATCAACCCAGATACATCAGGGCGAATCACCTCTACGCCCATCAATTTCTCAAAGGCACGCAAAACGGATTCGTTATAGAACGTACCACCTTGTACAACGATATGATCGCCTAATTCTTTAGGATCTTTCACCTTAAGAACCTTATAAAGGGCATTTTTAATTACAGAATAAGCAAGACCTGCTGCGATATCTTGTACCGTAGCACCTTCTTTTTGAGCCTGCTTAACCTTAGAGTTCATAAATACGGTACAACGAGAGCCTAAATCGATTGGCATAGGTGCCAATAATCCTTCTTTTGCGAATTGATCGATAGGAATTCGTAGCCCGGATGCAAATGTATCAATAAAAGAGCCGCAACCAGAGGAGCAAGCTTCGTTCAACACGATATCTTCGATATACCCATCACGAACCTTACAGCATTTCATATCTTGACCGCCAATATCCAAAATAAAGGATACATCAGGGCAGAAAAAGCGGGCCGCACGATAGTGAGCCATCGTTTCTACTTCACCGATATCGATGCCGAGAGCGCGTTTAAGAAAGGCCTCGCCGTAGCCGGTTACGCCAGAGTGTGCAATATAGGCACCTTTTGGCAATAATTCATATATTTTCTCGATGATTTCACGAGATTTTTCTAATGGTTTACCATGGTTAGGACCATAATGAGAGAATATAATTTCCTTATTGCTATTGATAAGAACTACCTTAAGTGTAGTAGAACCAGCATCAATACCAAGGTAGCAAGGACCTTGAGCATCCTCGATATTCGCCTTTGGCGTTACAGCCTTAGCGTGACGAGCACGAAAATCTTCTAATTCTTGTTCATTCTTAAATAGCGGATCAACACGGTCTGTAGCTTCCATGGGAATACCGATAAGTGCACCGATTTCCTTTGTCAATTGGCCAACAGTAATCTCGCGGCACTCATCTTTCATCAATGCCGCCCCTAAAGCAATAAACAATTCACCATTCTCAGGGATAATGCGATGCGCTTCATCTAGCTCTAAGGTATCGCAAAAGCATTGGCGTAATTCAGACAAAAATGTCAACGGACCGCCAAGGAACGCTACATTACCTTCAATTTTATGACCGCATGCAAGGCCAGCAATCGTTTGATTTACAATTGCTTGGAATACAGATTTTGCAATATTTTCATGAGATGCGCCTTGGTTTAACAAAGCTTGTACGTCTGTTTTAGCAAATACGCCACAGCGTGCCGCAATTGGATAAATCGTATCAGCATTCATGGCTAATTGGTTAAGGCCAGATGCATCTGTCTGCAATAAAGTCGCCATTTGGTCAATAAAAGCGCCCGTACCACCAGCACAGGAGCCATTCATACGATGTTCTGCAGTTTGACCTAAATACGTAACCTTCGCATCTTCACCACCAAGTTCGATGATAACGTCTGTCTCTGGATAGAGGGCTTTCACAGCTCGCGTTTCAGCAATAACCTCTTGTACGAATGGGATGCGCACCTTTTCGGCCATAGCCATCCCACCAGAACCAGTAATACATACATGAACAAGAGCGTCTTCATGTCCCACTTGGGCCTCTTGAAGCAAGGTATATACTGTGTCCAAAATGTTCGCATAATGGCGTATGTACTTTTTATACAAATAATTATCGTGTTCGTCCAATAATACAACTTTAACCGTTGTAGACCCCACGTCAATCCCCATGCGTAGCATGTGCTGCATAAATACCTCTCTTTTTAACAACCGTATGACCACCTAAGTGACCATACTTATTTTTGTGAAAGTCTCATATGTAATATGTACAACATATATAATGTACTCAGCATCTAAAATAAACAATTAAATTAGATAAGGATATAATACTTTCACCAAAATATCTAAATTTTTAAATATCCTATTTTTATTATACAACAACAGCAGTTAAAATCTAAGTTATTTCTATATCTAAAATGTTATAGAAAATATGTTAAGATTTGAATTTCAAAGTCATATATAATAGGATGTAAAAAATATTATATCATTCTAAAATGAAAAAAAGTATATCTAATAGCACGTCACTACAGTAATATATAAAGAGATAGATACATACATCGTTAAATCCAACAGATACAATGTTTTCCTGTCTATCAAGCGATCATATACAAATAAATAAGTAATCATGCCTAATAAAAAAGAGACTTCAATGAAACCATTAAAGTCTCTTTTTTCTACATTACTGATTATATTTTTTGTAATTTGTTTATTTACTCTATATAAATTACATAACATTTTCATACAAACTAATAAGATCATCCTGATTTGCTGGGTATGGATTAAAGCGATAGCACATATCTTCTAATGCTCTGCTAGCCATGAGCGTAAGTTTTTCACCGGATGTAGCTTTGTCTACTCCAAACTCTGTTAGTGTCATAGGACATTCCAAAGTACGTTGTAACTTTATAATCGCTTCTAACAGGGCTCCTAATTTGTCACTTTCAGATGCTTTATGCGATGCAAAGCCTAATTTCGCAGATAATGCTGCATATTTCTTTGCTACCTCTTGATTATGAGAGCAGTTAAATGCAATTACATACGGCAAGAGCATGCTATTAGCTAGCCCATGAGGCACATGGAATTGTCCTCCCAACTGATGAGCCATGGCATGAACGATACCTAAGCCAGCCTTATTAAAGGAAAGCCCTGCAAGGCATGATGCTTCGTGCATAGACATGCGGTCTTGCTCTGTAGCTGTTGGCTTATGACATTTTGGTAAGTATGTAAAGACAAGCTCGATCGCCTGTTGTGCCAATGCATCGGTGAAGTTATTTGCAGCAGTCGCCACATAGGCTTCTAGAGCATGAACTAGTACATCCATACCACTAAAAGCAGTCACACTTGGCGGAGATGTTTTTACAAATAATGGCGTTAATAAAGCCTCGCCTGGTAATACCGCATCATCTACAAGAGGATACTTAATTTGTGTTTCACTATCTGTAAGAACAGCAAAGGAAGTTACTTCAGAGCCTGTTCCACTTGTAGTAGGAATGGCGATGAATAATTTAATATCCATATGCTTTAACTTACGACCGAAATAAGCTATCCCTTTGCTCATATCAATGCAGGATCCCCCACCAATAGCGATGATAACAGTCGGTTTAATAGCTTCTATAAATTCAATGCCTTTTACTACATGAGTTATGGGTGGATCAGGTACTACATCTGTATATGTAGTCACCTTATTTTTACTATTCATTAACCCCATCACGTACGTAAGGCTTGGTGAGTCTTTTAAAAATGGATCACATATGATAAGGATGGATTCATTATTAAATTCTGTAAGACGATTCAACGAATCTGTACCCGAATAAATTTGGGTTGGAAAAGTCCATTTATTCATATGCTCACCACCTATCGAATATTAAATCCTGTTGTTAAACAACATCTACGACGGCGTGCAAAGCAGCGAGCCGATGTAGTGGATTCCCCAGTAGGTGTAGCGATTGTAAAGGTTGTCGTACCTTCACCACTAAAGCCAAGACCGGCATAGGATGGGCCATTCTTAACAAAAATGGAAGTTTTCATTTTACGAGCCATCCGGTTAAGGCGTTCCATATTTAAGGAATGCATTGTTGCCGTATGATGTAAGCCCGCTTCTAACATCAAACATACATCGATGCCTTCATCAAAGCTATCTACTGTAACAACAGGCAGAATAGGCATTAACATTTCAATGACTGCAAACGGATGATTTTTTGGTGTACGCATGATAATCAACCGCGGATCACCATTGTACGGAATATGTGCCGCATCAAGAATAACACTTGCATTCTTACCGACGAACTTTTTATTCGGTGTCCCGTTTGGTAAGACTGTTAAATCTACGAGGCGTTGAATATCTTGTTGATTGTCAATGAGGACACATCCTACTTTTACCATTTCTTGAACTAGCTGTGGCTCGATTTGGCGCATAGCAACGACGCTCTTTTCAGCAATACATAGAATATTGTTATCTAGGCTGGCACCGAGAACAATATCTTGAGCTGCCTTTTTAATATCTGCCGTTTCATCTACAAAGGCTGGAGGATTACCTGCACCTGCACCGATAACCTTTTTACCGCTTTGAAGCGCTTGTTTTACTACGCCAGGACCACCAGTAACAACTAATAAGCTCACATCTGGGTGTAGCATCATTTCTTGAGCAGACTCAATAGATGGTTCACGAAGTGTAACAATAAGATTTTCAATGCCAATCGATTTAGCAATGATTTGGTTAAGTTCACTAACTAGCAATCGACTAAGATGCTTAGCACCAGGATGTACACTAAAGAATACTGCATTCCCTGCTGCTAGCATGCCGATAGTATTACATATTAACGTTTCTGCTGGATTTGTACTTGGTGTAATAGCCCCGATGACACCATAAGCAGACAGTTCATACAATGTCATGCCATTATCACCAGTTTCACACTCTGTAACGAGATCTTCTACACCCGGTGTTTTATCGAGTGTAAGGTTTAATTTTAGTACTTTATCTGCAACACGCCCCATCCCTGTTTCTTCAACAGTTTTTTGAGCCAATTCTTGTACTCGTGGACGCATAGCAGCACGGATGTCTGCTATTACCTTTTCACGAGTTGCCAAGGTGCAATCTTCAAAACGCGCTTGCGCTGCTTTTGCTGCTTGAATTGCATCATCAACTGTATCAAATACACCTGGTTCAACTTGTCCCCTAGGCGCTTGTTTAACAGGTTGTGATGAGGCTGCTTCTTGCTTTTGCCCCTGTAATAGATCTATAACCATGGATCGGATCATTTCTTTCAACTGTGTATTGTTTTCCACCATGAACCTCCATATAGGTTGCATTGCTGATGCAATGACCATGTCAACTAACAGTGTACACAATCAAGGATATATTCATGATGTGACACAATAACTAGGTTTAACTCTGGCACCAGCTATTTCCTATACAATTATTTTTCAAAACTATCAATAATACCCACAATAGCACAATCTACTGCGGTGCCTTTATCATCTTCGAAAATATGCCGTGCCGATGAGCCTCGAGTTAGAAGCACATATTCACCTTCACCAGCACATACTGTATCGACGGCGATTTCTATGCGCCCCGTCAACTCTTGTTCTCCATCGAGAATATCTACCATCATCAGTTTCATTCCCTTTAGAGATTCATGCTTTTGAGTAGATACGATACTACCCACTACTTTACCGACTTGCATACTTCTCGTTCCCTTCAATTATTGTGATACGTAAGCGCTCAATTTCATCTCGAGCAGCCATGGTAAACCGTTGTCCCCTATATATGACGATAATAGACTGACTTTCACAAGATCTTACAAAAGAGACCGTTATCCAGCCTTGATGGCTGGCATATATAGGACGACCAAATTTATCTAGAAATTTGATAGGCCAATCTAGAATAACTGATGGATTCATCAATGAGGTTACAGGGACTGCGAGGCGTATTGTCACCTCACAGTCATACGTTAATGCACGGTGTAGGCAAGCTACCCAAGGCACTAATGTATCGCTCATTAACTCTCGTATATGACCATAATCTATACCAGCGAAAGAAATGAGTTGATTCTGCAACAATATATGTTCATCATAGCTATTGCACTCTGTGACCATAAACGTGGCAGTGGATGTCATCCGCTTTTCTAGGCGTTCTAGCACCAGTTTAACTAATGCATCCATATTAATGCTCACTTCCCATGGCAATCCCTAAGGGCGTTACAAACTCTGGATATAATGGCTTATCTACGGGTAATCCTATATATTGACTGAAAGTTTTTGTAAACTCCTCAAAATTAGAAGCACCACCTACAACAACAATAGGAGTCCCTTTTTCATAACCACCCTCTTGTAACGCACGCTTAGAAATAGCTGCCATTTTTTCAACAACAGGCCGTATGGTTGCATATACATCGCGTTTATTTGCTTCATTCCGCTTATAAGCCTCCGCTTCAGGGATGGAGATTCCATAGGCCCCGCTAATAACAAGGTTCATATGGGTACCCCCTGTAGGCTCATCTACGGTATATACAACTCGACCATCCTTTAAAATGCTTATGCCTGTAGTACCACCACCGACGTCGATAACAGCGCCATCGGTGATGCCTAGCACATTAGCAGCAGCGGTAGGTTCGTCTAAAATACAAGTTACTTCAAAACCGGCGCTTTCTAGAACGTGACCTACTACCTCTTTATTCTTGCCTATCGTTCCAGGTGGAACAGCTGCTGCGGCATATACAAGTTCTGTGCCTAAGGCTGCCTCTGCCTTAGCCTTTAACGCTCGCGTAATTGTAACAGCTCCCACATAGTCAACTACAAGGCCGTCTCTAATAGATTCATTGTATTCAAAGGCGCCATATATAGGTTTACCTTTGTCGTTAACTACGGATAAGACAATAGATGATGTACCAAGGTCAATACCTACACGCAAATTTTTTTGATTATGAGAGCTCACTTGTTTGGACTCTACGAGATCAGAGAACTCTTGCAATGTATTATTTGCCTTTTTCAAACCCTTCATCGTATCACCTACTTTACTGTACAATTCTCGCCATCACTGTACCTTGTACATTGGCAGCATTTGCCTCATCTGTATCAATATGGAGTTCTAGGACAAAACCAGGTACGGCTCGAACGATGACATCACCAAATACAGTGGTGCGTTCTGACGTTTGAAGTTCAACATTAACGCTATCACCGTCGTTTACATGGAACCGTTTTGCATCATCCGGCGACATGTGAATATGTCGCTTTGCAACAATACAAATAGGTTTTGTTATTTCCCCGTTTTCAGTACATAGAGTAATCTCTACGGCTGATTCTAAATGACCAGATAGCACAATAGGAGGCTTTATGCCTAATGTACGAGCATCGGTCAACGATACCTCCACTTGTGACTGTTTTCTAAGAGGACCTAGTACGCGGACATTTTGAATGACCCCTTTAGGCCCCACCAAAGTAACGGTTTGATCTGAAGCAAACTCTCCAGTTTGTTTTAAGTCACTTTTCTTAGTAATAGCCTGATTCGGGAATAATACATCCCAGTCCGCCTGACATAGATGGACATGTCTATTGCTCACACCTACGGGAATGGACGATTCGAACATGGCTTCGATCACTTCTCGTACGATAGCACGAATCTGTTCCCGATCCATAAGCTATTATCCTTTCTTAGGTAAAATTAATTCTACGTCGCTATGAGGGCGTGGAATTACATGAGTAGATACTACTTCGCCCACTTTTTGTGCTGCTGCACAGCCTGCATCAACCGCTGCTTTTACAGCGCCTACATCACCGCGAACCATTACAGTAACAAGACCGGAACCGATTTTTTCAGTACCTTCTAATGTAACGTTAGCTGCTTTTACCATTGCGTCAGCCGCTTCAATTGCGCCTACTAAACCTTTTGTTTCTACCATGCCTAATGCGTTATTCATGATAATCTCCTTTATTATTTACTAATTTTTACTACTTTATTTCTTTTTAGAGTTTTTCTTTGGTGTTGTTTTCTTTGTACCTGTGGACATAGAACTTTTCGGTTCTATGATAGTAGATACAATTTCATCTAACACTTCAACAACCTTTTCATCTAATTGGGGTTTCTCTGTTTTAGAAGTTGTAACTTCAGCTTTGACTGGTTTAGTTTCTATAACTTCTTTAGTTTCTTGAACACCAGCACTCGCCTTAGTTAACTGTGTCTCATCAGAAACCTTAGCAGGCTTATCTGTAAAATCATCATTAAAGGATTCTACTAAACCTTCTGCAGGTCTTGGAATTACCTTATGAGCTACATACAGGTTCATTCCTTTTGTAAGAGCCACACCAGTCTGAACAGCCGCTTCCACAGCTGCTACATCACCAGCAACCTTTACTATCATCCAGCCAAGGCCTCTCGCCTTTTCTATTCCTATCAACCGTACATTTGCAGCTTTAACCATTGCATCTGATGCGGTGATAGCCCCCAGTAAACCAGCTACTTCTAGTAACCCTAGTGAATCTTTCACTATGCCACCTCCCGACGTCTATTTCTGTTGATGATTCGCACACAGGATTCATGCATTCCTATAACATTAACTACGTTGCATATCTACTAACATTTGACGAATCAAATCTTTTAACTCTGGTTCTTGAGATTCTATTTTAGGTTCTTCTTTCGGTGTCGCCTGAACAGGCTCATCCTTGAGCTACCTACTTCATCCATTATGTCCATAATGATAGCCCGTAACATTTATTCATTTAGTTCTGCCATTATGAATACTCCTATTCACATTGTGAAAGTATCATCTATTGCGACGTGATAATGATATGTAATGAATATATGACTCTTTGAACTAACATTCATTAAATAATGTAAGCATTACCTTTATTCATAGGTCTTTCTCCCATAGTTTCTAATAATGCTAAACCTACATCACGTGCTGCTTTAACAGCTTGTTTAACAGCGCCAGAATCACCAGACATTAGTAAAACAACTTCATTTGACATATCTGAGCTCGATGGAGACTGATAATCTACCACATCTACATTTGCTGATTTAACTGCTGTATCCGCCATAACTACACCAATAGCTGCTGGGGCCCCAACGATCAAGCCAAAGGCTTTACCTTCTGGTGTTCCAAAGGCAGTCACTAATGCTTCTCCTGCGCGAGCTGTATATTGAACCTCCACATGACCAGCTTCGTTCATATATACCTCGCCGAAGGTACGTTCTAATTCACGCAATGCTACTTCTACAGAACGTCTTACATCAGATACATCATCGCCGCCAAATATGATAAGGGAACCAGAACCGGCGCCACCTTTCATATCACGGGCAAGTTCAATGCTAACAATCTCAGTATTCGTTGCTTTTACAGCTTCGTCAGCGGCCATGATTTGTGGCCCTGCACCTGTACGTGAACCTAAAATACCGATGGATTGATATGACTTAGTGAGCTGCATAGCTTCCAATACTTGACTGTCTACATTGGCAATAACGAGACCAATTGTATCGCCTGTTGTAGTGCTACCTACATGTTCAGTAATCATAGAAGTTTGTAATTGACTTACAGCAGGTGAACTTACAGGTGCTGGAGCACATGATGCATTACTAGTCGCGCCTGAAGTTTTGCTTAAATCAGCACTATCGATACGCATCAATACGCGCTTTAAAATCTCATCTACCATACTTTTAGTATCGGCCATAATTATTCACCCTTTGTTGGTAAAATACCTTCTACATCTTTATGTGGTCTTGGAATTACATGAGTAGAGATAACAACACCTACGCGTTCCGCAGCAGCTGCACCTGCATCTACGGCAGCTTTTACAGCACCTACATCACCGCGAACCATAACAGTAACGAGACCAGAGCCAATTTTTTCATTGCCCACTAGTTCCACATTAGCTGCTTTAAGCATTGCATCAGCTGCTTCAATAGCGCCTACTAAGCCCTTAGTTTCCACCATACCTAATGCTTCTTGTGTCATCTGTTTTCTCTCCTTTTACAAAACATAATACAAAGAATACCAATTTATTTTTCTAATAGTTCCACCATAGTGCCTATGTTCATAAAGGCAAAATGTGCAGTTTTAAGTAGTTGTACCATCAGTACAGCCCCTGTACCTTCACCCAATGCCATTTGACCATGGATGGGAACTTCATCAAGACGTATATTTGCATACGCTAATGCTGCGGCCATTCCTACTTCACGAGAGTAGTGAGATGGAATGCCATACAATGGCGCTTCACCATTCATTTGAGTGGCACAAGCCATTGCCACCGCTGTAATATACCCATCGATAACGAATGGGATATGTAAATCTGTACAAGCTACCATCGCACCTGTAATTGCGGCTATATCAAAACCACCAACGCGACTAACAACATCCTTTGGCGTATTGAGATGCCCTTTATGATGCGCTAAGGCAGTCCGTACAAACTCACGTTTTTGATTCATATACGCTTCGTCATCGGGACCAGAGCCAGGTCCTACAGTTATCCGTGGGTCTAATTTTGTGAGCCCGCTTAACACGGCTGCCGATGTGGTAGTATTACCAACACCCATTTCACCAAAGGAAAATAGATTAATTCCCGATTCCGCATAATATATAACGCGGTTGTAACCAGCTTGGTATGCTAAATCAAATTCTTCACCGCTCATAGCGGCACCATGTAAAATATTTTTTGTACCTTGACTAACTTTTCGATCTATCCCGATACCTTTAGGGCACGCAATACCAACGTCTACTACTTCGTAAGGAATATGGTTAAAGATACAGTAATTGGCAACTGCGCTTTTACCGTCAATCATATTCTGAGATTGTTTACGAGTAATTTCGTAGTTATAACCGATTAGTCCGTCTACGGAGATTCCGTTATCTGCAGAAAAGATAATATGTTGTGCATGAATCTCAGGCCGAATTTCTTGCCAAGCAAGACACATCTTTTTGAAATATCGTTCCCATAGACCTAAGCTTTTTGGAATGATCGCCTTATTTAAAATAAATTGATTAAGTTGTTCTTCAAAACCTCTGTCCATGGAAAAACCTTCTTTCAACTAACTGTATATGTAGTCACATAAACGATCTAGCGATTCTTGATCGTGAACGGATATTTCAAAAATCTTAGTAGCTCCCGCTAGCTTGAGATTGCGGCGAGGCGCCTCCACATCTTTTCCCATATCAACTTTTGACACAACACCGATAACTTCTCGATTTAAAGAGTTCCCAAAACTAGGTGGGAAAATTGTTGTTTCATCACCTGCAGGAATCATAAAAATCACTATATCCGCATCATAGGCATGCAAGATAATTCCTCGATAGTAATTAGGATTTTCCATGTATTCCCCAGGGGTATCAATAAAATTACCCACTCGAGTTATGGCTTGTGTTTTGTGATACGTTGCAGAGCCATGAGTAATCGTATCTGCCAATGTGGTCTTACCACATCCGCTGCGCCCTACGAGAAGGATGCGTTTTTCTTTCTTTTCGGTACTCATAATTACCCTTTCATTAGGATCTTGTTAAATCCGTTGGGAAGAATCCTAATATGCGTTGCAAGCCTTCAATAACGCTCTGCAATGCGGATTCAACAGCAGATACATCTCCTGTTATGAGAAGTGCTCCCGAAAATCTGTCGATGAAACCAATTTCAATATCACCAGACTTACTTGCTATATCGGCTGCAATAATGGTCCCTTCGCCAGGTGTGATTGTAAGAATTCCAATGGCATTGCGGCCTTTTTCCTCAAGCCCCATTTTTCTAAACAAATCGGGCTTAGGATTAGCAATAACATGGGCTATAGTAACCTGCTTTCCGGGTACAAATTCTTGGATGATGCGTTGTTTAGCATCAATTACCTCTTGAAAGGCCATATAATCTCCTCCTAATACAAAATGTATAATTCATATAGTGACACGGACTATACATGCTAGTCGCTCAATATAGATTTCGCTTAAGGTGCCACTAATTTAAAAAATACTACTGCTAAACCAGCCCCAATCAATGGACCAATGAATGGAACCCATGCATATTGCCAATTCGCTGTTCCTTTATTAGGAATAGGCAAAATAGTATATGCTAGGCGAGAACCGAAGTCACGAGCTGGATTTAACGCATATCCTGTAGTTGCACCAAAGGACATACCGATAGATGCAATGAGGATACCGCTAACCACTGGAGCTAAGCCATCTACCATCTTACCCAAGCAAAGGGTTGCTAGAATGAGCATAAAGGTAGCAATGATTTCAGACATCAAATTGCAAGGTTTATGGTCAATAGCTGGACCAGTCGCGAAGATACCTACGCAGTTACCTTCATCAGGGCCGGTTTCCTTGAAGTGCGGATAATAGAATACTGCTGCAATGGTAGCGCCTACAAAAGCGCCGGCAGTTTGAGCGATAGCCATTGGAATCACTTGTTCCCATGGGAAGATACCTGCTACAGCAAGAGCAAAAGTAACGGCAGGGTTCAAATGACCAGGTCCACCTAGTGTAATTCCTATATACACACCGAAGGTTACTGCAAAGGCCCATCCAAAAATAATGTGTAACCAATTAGTACCATAGATACCAACGATGGTTTTCTTTAATAAAATCGATGCATTTGTACTGTTACCAAATGCGAGTAAAACGGCAGTACCAACAAACTCACTGATATACATTTGTGTTACATCCATTGTTTTCACCTCATCGAGTTAACAAAGATTGTAATGCATGAGATGCAATGTCCATATCTTCTGCCACAGTGCCACCGCTAATGCCGAAACCACCGACAATTTCGCCGTCGATGATAATCGGATAACCTCCACCAAAGGTACAGATTTTACGATTTACCATGGATTCAATGTTGAATAGATCGCCATCAGGCTGTGCACTTTGATGTACTTCGTGAGTTGCCGCTTTGAGAGCCACTGCTGTATACGCCTTTGCCTGTGCGATATCGTTGCTGATGAGCAATGCATCTGACATACGATGGAAATACATTAATACACCTTTTGCATCCACAATGGATACAACGATAGGTACGCCTATGGACTGAGCATAGTCCATGGCTGCTTGTGAAAGTTTCGTCATAATTTCTTCTAGCTTTGTTCTAGTTGCCATATAACTAACCCCATTTTCAGTAGTATGCCCCATATGCCATAAACTCCGATTCGTTTCTGCCAGTACTTCAGCATGACTGTTCTTAACACGTTCTGCTACGCGCTCTACAATTGTTTCTACAAATTGCACATAGTCTTCCATGCGAGCCATGATATAAAGAGCATCAGATAATCGATTTATAAATTTTCGAACCTCATTGCGAATTGGTTCTACCTCACCTAAGCTAATAAGTAATCGTTCCCCTCGACGACATATAGTGCGCGCCACATGAAGCTCTGCAGCAGATAAATAATTACCGCTTAATATAAAGCTATGTTGCTGTGGCAAACGATTCGTATAATCGTCGATTAAACGTTCCAAGTCGCTAATATCTTGTTGTGAAATCAAGTTGCTACTTTCACTAAGATGTTCTACATGAGGCGTTGCTACCTCCGCACATAAGCGGAATAGCTGATGTTGTAATGTGTGAAGCACATGTTTATTGTCCTGTGAGACGACTAATTTCTCACATACACTAACCTGTGCATTTAATTCATCAAAGGTTCCATATGTGTCCACACGAAGTGAATTCTTAGGTACTCTAGTGCCATCAAAGAGAGCCGTTGTACCTGCATCACCGGTTTTCGTATAAATAGCCATATGCACCACCTCTCACGTTCATTCTATTTAAAAGGCCACTTCCAATCGTTCGTCAAAAGCGAATGGATTGCCTTTTACAAGGCGAGCTGCATTGACACCTAAGGTGCGCAAGCTATCTGGATATTGAGCATAGCCCGTAAGTCGATAGATAAATTGATGAGCTGGTATATTTTTATAGGTCAACACAATAGCCTGCTCATCAACACCAATGCCTACTGACAAAGCTGAGTTTCGAGATGCTAAATCAGCCAAATCCATGTGAGTACCACTATGAGCCTCAATTACTACGGGTAGCCCTTCCTCTTCAATGCCATATAGAACAGGTTTTAATACATCCTCACCGATATGCGATGTCGTATAGAGCAAGATGGTTGGCTTGCTGATGATACTTTGATCCATCATAGGCCTCCCTTCCCTACATAGGAGAGGACAAGTCCTGTTGCTACAGCATTACGCGCCCCTTCAACACCTCGAATATTGCCTCGCCCTGCTACTAAGGCGTATTGAGATAACTCATCTGTTACTAGCTGAGGAATTTCAAAATCTAATGCAGAGCCACCTACAATAACGACGAATGGTATATCTCGTACATTATGAGTAGGACTGACAGATGCCAAGGCACGGAGTGAATTAGTAACAAATACTCGTTTCTTTGCAGTTTGGCGCACACGCTTAATCGTTTCAAGAGGAATATCTCGCTCTACAGGAACGAGTCCATCAGGAGTAACGATAACAACGCGACCAAACAATGCAGCCGATAGCGGTTCATTAAAGAACTGCACCGTTCCATCTTCATGACGAATATGATATACGCTGAGTACTTGAGCTAATGGATCTCGCTTAATGGCCTCTGCAATATGCATATCCTCTAACCCAAGTTCAGAATTGATGAGCATTGTTACCATGTTTCCCGCCCCAGCTAGATGAATAGCCTTAATTTTGCCTTCTTGGTTGATGATAGATGCATCAGTAGAGCCCGCACCTAAGTCGAGTATAGCCATTGGTTTTGCAGTCCCTGGCGTTGTCAACGCACCTAAGATTGCCGATTCAGCCTCTTCACCACCGATTTCAACAGGTATACCTAATTCTTTTTCCACCTGTTTAGCAATGATTTCCATTTGTAGATGGTCCGATTTAACCATGGAAGCAATACCTACAGCTTGTTCCATAGAGAATTCGCCTGCAAGACCACCTTTTACATTAATAGGAACCGATACATCTACAGCTAGCAAATCTTGAATGAATACATCTTGAGGTGATTTATTCGTCAATTGTGCCATTGTGAGGCGCACCTTTTCAAGCATGCCCCCTACGTTAGTACCTGCTTCACCGCTTACATCATCGATAGGATGTACAGATCCGAGGGTTTCCATGATTCTCTCTGCACCTGCTGATACGTCAACAGATACAGTTCTACCGTTGCCCATAACTATAATGGAACCCGCTGGTATTACCCGCTCTTTAACATCCCCTGCAGGTGTTTTAATAACGACCGCAGATCGGTTACCAATGAGGGCACGAGCAATAGGCACAATATTCTTTGTTTCCTCTGGTGAAAGCTCAAATACAGTGGCAATACCATAAGGATTGGATAATTGTGATACTACTTGCCCAGGCTCTACAACCTCTACGGCAGAAAGCATACCCATTGGGATTTTATCGATATACGCAACCTCGTCTACGATAGGAATTTTGTTATCTAATCGATTATTGACGAGTACACCATCATCAGCTTGAAGGATAGCAGCTCGAATATCATAACCGCGTTGACAGTACGCATTGATAAGCTGTGCTACCAATTCAAAGTCAATAATCTTAGGAGCCACCACGATGTATGGTTGACCTTGCGGCTTATCGATTAATTGCTCAATAGGAACGGTATACCCTACACCAAGGCCTAAACCGCCCGGTGTTTTAGGGTTGTGCCCTATCATGGTAGATTCCGTAATGATGGTTTCCGTAATGGTCTCCATAGCTACATCACCGATAACTGGTGTAGCCTCATTAATACGAACTAAGTCAATATCTCGTAGTGTAAGATTAGCAGACCTGATTAGCGACTTGAGAGCATCCATGAGGCCTACGATATTTTCGCGAGTCCCTTTAATGCCTGTAGTACTAGCGATAGCAGAGGATAGGAACTTTACCTCACCATTGCTATGCACTTCAGCCAAGGCCGCTTCTGTTGTCGAGTTTCCAATATCGATGCCAACAATTCGTTTCATAATGACATCTCCTATAGGTTAATTATCACCTTTCAGTTTTTTACGACGTTCGTAATTTTCTGCAGCTTCTCGTACAAAGTTTGCACAAATCGGAGCCCCTAAACCATCAAGTTCGCTAGCAATATCTAACAGTTCTTGTTTGGAAGAACGATATGGACGAAGTGCATTGTACATTTCAAGTAAACGTTTATCACTTACCTTCGTCATTTCTGCAGCGCGAGAGAAGTTGAGTTCAATTTGATCACGACCACCAGCCTTGGCAATTTGACCTTGGGCTTTCAAAATGGATGGAGAAATTTTCAAATCATCCATTGTGATATGACCTGCCATAACGTTTTCCATCGTAATATGGCTCAAGTTACGACCTTGACCAAGGTCAATCCATTCTGGATGTTTTTTAGCAATCGGATAGTCTTCGATTGTAACCACTCTATCTACTGTATTAGTTGTAGATGGTGTATGAGGCGTAGAGTACTGTGTTGTACTGCCTTTTGCCCCTTCTATTTCAGATACGATCTGCCGAATTAAGGCTTCTAATTCGTTAGCCATAGTAAACCTCCTTATACAGTGACGCGAACTTCATCAGCTGGCTTACCTTTGACTACATGCTTCGTTTCTTTAATGTGAAGCAATGCAGATAATGCTTGGTATTTTGGACGAGCCATTTGATCGTTCAAGGTTGGTACTGGTGTTGGGGATTCGCCCTTAGCGTACTTAGCAGCATTTTTACCGATAGCACGGTATGTTTCAGCTGTTAATAGCGGTGCTTGAGGGAATAATTCCAAGTTTGAAAGTGGTTGTAAATCCCGTTGGTGAATCAAGGTTGTACCTTTAGATTGAATACCGATGCATACGCCGGAACCAGAAATTGAATCACCTTCAACGGCTACAGCCGCTACATCAGAGGAACGGTATACGCGAATTACGCGAGCTTTAAGCCCTTCTTCTTCAATACCTGCTACTACTTGGCGAATTACTTCTTGATGCGGTACACCAACGATAGTTTGTCGTTGACTACGACCAAAAGCCGGTCCTACTGCAATGACTACTTCGTCTGCGCTTGTACCAGGTTGTGCAGGACCACCTGTTTGAAGCCAGCTATCATCGCCAGTTGGGTCTTCATGTCTAGGTGCTGCACTTGGTGCTGTACTTTCACCAATATTAGTCTTGAATTGTGGCGCCTCATGAACGCCGCCCATTTCTTGTAAAACGTCTAGGATAATAGAGCGTAATACATCTCTGTTAATTTCAGCCATCATGACACCTCCTTATATATCCCGTGGATCAATGGCGTTTGGAATATCTTTAATACGTTCCCAATCTTCACCTTCCACACGATACCCTGTGCCAACACCTTGATAGTCATTTCTATTGTTAATCGCGGAGATAACGTTGAAATCACGGTCAAAGATGGCCGATGTTTGTAAGTAATCACCGGAGATTTTTTGTTTCAATAAATTCAAAACACTTTGTGCTACATCAGGGTGACCTTCTTTAGCTAAGCCTTTTACGAAGTCGACGCCTGTAACACCACGGTTTAACAAATCTTGAGCCGCTTTAATATCTGCGACCTTATCGCGAGGAGGCATGTCTTTAGAGCCATTTGCATAGGTAGCAGCCTCTACCTCTTGATCTGTAATTGGAGGCAAGCCCAATGCTTTAAACAAGGCTTGAAGTGCACGAGCTGCTTTATTACGAACCGCCACTACTTCTTCTTCACGAGCAGGGATAAGACCGCCATTTACCTTGAGGTCACGTTGGATAACTGTCCAGTCATCATAGTCCTCTGCATCCCAGTTAGAACCAGCGAACATATTGTCATAGTTTGGTGTAGAACTATAACCAGAGCAGATGAAGTCAGTACCAGGTGCAAATTGCATCAATGTACGTGCTGTTCTACGCAAGTCAGAGTGACTGAATGTTTGGTCATTACTAGATGCACATTCTAGGTCGAGCATAGCTGCTACAAGGTTTTCTGCCAATACAGCGCGAATACCAGAAGGTACGGCTGCTGGAATGCCGATACAGCTTACAGAACCATTTTGAATACCTTGTACGCCGGCGCCTTTTGTAATGTATAGGCAGCGGATTTCAAGGTACAACATGGATTTACCTTCTGCTTGGCCCATTTGTACTTCAGAGCCTGTACCAGAAGTAAAGCGCATTTTAAGACCACGAGATGCATAAGCAGATGCTAAGAAGCCTTTAGACCAAGGTGTGTCATCACCATCGGTAAATACATCTTCTGTACCATATACGGAAATGGTTTCTGCATAAGCTGTGAAACCGCGCATACCAAGTTCTAATTCTGTTGCTTCTTCCAAGGAGCATTGAGTCAATACGCCTGGTCGACCACATTGAGAGCCTACGAGTAAGCTAATCGCATTAAGTGGTGCATAACGAGCAACTGCAACTGTTGTTTCTTCTTCCGCAAACCCACGAAGTGCACCTTCCGCAGCATCGGCTGCAATTTGTACTGGGTTATCGTTTACATTTGTTACATGGGCTTGGTTAGCCATTGTGCGACGAGCACGCATTTTTTGCATACATTGCATCATCTCAACAACGTTCATAGAAGAAACAACTTCTAGCATTTTTGCGGGAGTAATAGATTTACAAATCTTAACGATTTCTTCACGAGGTACTGAAGGTGTAAGCATCATATTAGCAATGTCTTTTGAATCCATTGCCATCGCTTGTTGAGCACCGTCGAGAACAATACCGTAATTTGCAATAAATGTATCGATAAGATCAAAGTCTTCACGGCGTTTACCATCGAGTTCAACGATGCGGCCGCCTTCGATTTTGAGACTAGGCTTTGGATCTTGAGGAGATTCCATAGCTATAAAACCTTCCTCTACCCATTCCTTTACATAACCATCCTGATTGACAGGACGTTGGCTTAAGACTTCGAAACGTTTTGATTTCATAGGGCATACCATCCTTTCAGATTAGATATAGGAAGGGGCTCCGTTCACTGGTTCGTCACCCATAGTACCGAGCAATTGTTTACCTACTTCACGAGCAGAGATAACCGCTTGTCGTACAGCCCCAGAATCGCCAGAAATCTGTAAAATTACTTCGTTAGAATTACTTGTACCTGCAGACGGAGATGCATAACCGATTACATCAACATTCGCAGATTTAACAGCTACATCGGCCATAACTACTCCAATAGCTGCTGGAGCACCTACGATAAGGCCAAATGCTTTACCTTCAGGAGCGCCAAATGCTGCATTTACTGCATGACTAGCGCGTGCTGTATATTGAAGTTCAATATGACCAGCATCGTTTGCATATACATCGCCAAAGGTGCGTTCCACTTCAGCTAACGCTACTTCAATAGCTCGTTTTACATCGGATACATCATCACCACCAAAGATGATTAACGAGCCATGGCCTGCGCCACCTTTAGTATCACGAGGTAATTCAATGCTAACAATTTCAGTATTGGTTGCTTTTACCGCTTCATCAGCAGCCATAATGTGTGGGCCTGCACCAGTACGAGCACCTAAAATACCGATAGAACGATATTTTTTCTTTAGTTTCATCGCATCTAATACTTGTTGATCTACGTTAGCAATTACGAGACCTATAGTATCACCAGTTTTACTAGTCCCTACAAATTCAGTTAATCCACATGTTGTTGCCATAATACCCTCCATACGTATAATGAAAGTATCTATGTACAAAAAACTATGTTGCGATATACCATTTTATATTTTTAAATATTTCTTTAACCATTCATATGTATGCAACACTACTTCTGTACACCATATATTGCTATAGAGCATGCCTTGCTATTCAGTCACAACCCATCGGACTCAATCCTTTCTAAACATAAATAATATAAAGCTTTTACTTATCTTTATTATAAAAATTATTAAATACAACTTTTTTATATATATTTGTAAAATGCGATTTTTCTATTACTAAAATACGACAATCCTGTTATACTTATACATGTAAAAGCAAGAAATAACGTAATTTTATAGGTATATGAATTTTAGGTGGTATATCACTTTTCTCTTTTCTCAGGTTTAGAGCCGACACTTTAGCTAGAGAGCAAGTAGAGCTGTTTTAGCGGTGTGCTTACTAGACCTCTTAACACATTTGTGATTGGAGGTTGTACTATGATTTGTACGAACGAAGATACTAAGCTTATCAATGAAATCATGCGCGATTTCACAAACATAACAAAAATCGCCGCCATTTTTGTAAATAATCGTGGAAAAGTATTATCTCAAGAATATAACTTTTCTCCTTTTTGCAAGGTTGTAAGACGCAATCCAATCTATGCCAAGCGCTGCAATCAATGCGACTTATATGGTGGCCTAGATGCTACAAAAGAACTATCATCCTGCCCGTATCGCTGTCACATGGGCCTTATAGATTTCTCCGTGCCCATCATGAAAGATGGTGCCATCTTAGGTTTCATCATGGCAGGACAAACAAAAACAGAGGATACGACAATTAAGCCGATTTTACCAACCCAAACCGATTGGCATGATGATACTAAACTTCGCGCCTTGTATCGGACCTTGCCTGTTTTGACTGCAGAACAAATTTACAGCGCTACAAAGGTTTTACGGATTTTGGTAGAACACTACTTCCCATTTAACGATGCCATAGCCGAAGAAATGCCTTATGAACAATTGCCAGACTTTGTGGAGTCTGAACGCCCTATTAATTGTCCAGAAATCCGAAAAGCCATGCTATACATAGAAAAAAACCTGAGCAAACGCGTGTCGCTCAGGAGGATTTCGGAACATATTCATTTAAGCGAGTCCTACTTCTCTAAGATTTTTAAAGATGATACAGGACTTTCAGTAGTGCAATATATAACACTATTGCGCATACAAGAAGCCAAAAAGCTATTGGTATATTCGCAACTAACGGTTAATCAGATTAGTAAAACATTGGGCTATAATAGAACAAGCTACTTCTGTAAAATATTCAAGCTAGCTACCACCGAAACACCACATTCGTATCGGAAGAAATATGCTAAGCCAATTAATGCATAATATACTAAATATTAGTAGTTTAATTATGTAATAAAAAATAGAGTGGTGAAATCCTAAATATAGGATTTCACCACTCTATTTTTATTTAGAAATACTAAACTTTAGAGGAGGAGTGCAGACAACTATAAAAATACCAATGCTACATAATAGACTTATAAATACTAATTATATCTTTTAGTGTTGGATCTTTTGGATTACCTGGTGTACAAGCATCCTCCATTGCTGACTTAGCTAAAAATTCTAAATCCTCTTCCTTAACGCCAACAGCCTTAAGATGTTTAGGAATATTAACATCATCAGCTAGTTGTTGAATTGCCGCAATAGCTGCACTATCAGCTTCCGCTTTACTCATTTGTTCTAAATTTTGAACACCAAAAGCTCTAGCAATTTCTTTATACTTATTACCGGTAGCACTAGCATTATACTTTAATACAGCAGTCAACATCATTGCACACGCCTTGCCATGTGGAACATCATAAAGTGCACTAAGTGGATGAGCCATTGAATGCACAATCCCTAATCCAACATTAGAGAACCCCATACCTGCAATATACTGTGCCAAAGACATTCCTTCTCTAGCGTCATAATCGCCATCTACAGATTTACGTAAAGACTTTGCAATTAATTCTATAGCTTTGATATGTAGCATATCGGTTAATTCCCATGCGCCTTTAGTAATATACCCTTCTATTGCATGAACTAAAGCATCCATACCTGTTGATGCACAAAGACCTTTTGGCATAGAAGCAGACATATCTGGATCAACAATCGCAACTACAGGAATATCATGTGGGTCAACACAAACAAATTTACGCTTTTTCTCAACATCAGTAATAACGTAGTTAATAGTAACTTCAGCAGCTGTACCCGCTGTAGTGCTAACTGCAATAATAGGTAGTGACTTATTTTTAGTTTCAGCTAACCCCTCTAGACTTCTAACATCAGAGAATTCTGGGTTTGTCATTATAATACCAATAGCTTTACTAGCATCAATAATACTACCTCCGCCAATAGCTACAATAGCTTGAGCATCAAATCTTTTACATACATCAACACCATTTTTAATATTTTCAATGGTTGGGTTTGGCTTAATATCTGTATATACTTCGAAATTAATGCCCGCATCACGAAGCAAATCTGTAACCTTCGTAGCAACACCAAATTCAAGAAGATCTTCACCAGTCGTAACTAAAATCTTTTGAAAATGTCGTGATTGAAGTTCATTTATAATCTCTTTAATAGCACCTTTACCAAAATATGAAGTTTCATTGAGAATTATACGTTTACTCATATTATCATCTCCTAGGAATCATTTTCTCCAAAGTCTTTTGGCAACCATATCTAAATCAGATTTTACGGAATCTGTTAATTTTGAAATAGGAACTCTACAATTTTCTTTGATTGAGTAACCCATCTCACGCAAAGCCCATTTCATAAGTGGGTTAAACGGAGTATACGCTTCATAGAATAAAGCATATGTGTCAATCTTTCGCTGAATTTCTACAATTTTATTAAAATTACCTTCATTCAAAGCAACAACTAAATCATGACACAATTTAGGATATACATTAGATAATGCACCAATACATCCGGCACCACCGGAGATAACTACAGGAACACAGTTAGTATCATAACCAGTATATACTGCAAAGTTTGGATATAGAGGTAAAATTTCATTAATATATTTCTGACTATGACGAGAAACTGGATGTGTATCTTTAATACCAATTAAATTTTTATGTTTTTCTAATAACCGCAATACAGTATTAACAGATATATCATATCCTGTGCGATCTTGATAATTATAGAGATAAACATTACCAGAAATATGGCCTAAGATATCATCAAAATAATTGAATACATCCTCTTGGCTGCATGCACTATAATATGGTCCAACAATAATAACTGCATCAGCGCCCTTTTTTAGAGCAAAATTAGATAGATTTATAGTTTCTAATCTATTCATACGGCCTGTACCAGCTATTACAATTCCACGATGATTAATATATTGAACTGCATCTGATATTAATTGCTCAGCTTCATTATAATCTAAGGCATAAAATTCGCCCGCACTTCCACCTACTAAAATTCCATCAATACCATTTTCAAGTACATGATCATACAATGAATGCATATCATCATAATTAATAGTGCTATCATCATTAAAAGATGTTAATATTGGACAAAAATATTTACTATTCATATATAATACTCCCCTCTATTTATTTAAATCATAAACTAAATCCATATCTGCCCACCATTCACTTTTTAATGCACCATCAATACGTTTTTGGCATGGGTCTGTTTCTTTCCACCAACGATTTGTTTCAGGATCTTGTGCCATTTTTGCCATATCGTACTCAAAATCATCACCACAATATTCCATTATAGAAAATAGTAAGTCATCACGATTCCAAATCTTATAATTAGTAATACCACATTCTCTAATCATTTTATTAACACTCGAGAATGGATTCGCATGTAACTTTTTATAATATTCTGCTTTTTCTGGACGTAGTTTAATAACGGATGCAAAAAGTTGTGGACGATTAATTTTATATAATTTTTTAGCATTTTTACTAAAGATATCTAGATCATCATTAAAATACTCACGCACACAATTTAAATGATCCTCAAAAGATGAATATAAGTTAACTACAGGATAGTTAGATGCATACATTAGTTTTGAGTGATCAAAGGTTCCAGAAATAAAGTCTAAAAGATTTTTTACAAATAACTTATTATCAGTAGAGAAGCCTGAAATCTTACAGTATACATTAGGCAGTGATGCTAATTTTGTTATTGCCTTTTTATAACTTTCATCTAATGTGCTCACATTACCACAATGATTAATTACTACTTTAGCCTCTGGGACTTGCTTAATCGAGTTATATAAGTCTTCTAATTCATCTACTCGATTACAACTTTCAAATAATAAATCTTGTTTAGCTAGTACTTCCAAACCTTGAATAAAACTTCGTTCTAAACATCTCCCTCGAGGAGAGCTATCTATATGAAGTGGTTCTCTTACACCAACAATACCGATTGGCAATCGCATATGCTCACATAAATGTCTAGCTCTCATTACACGAGCTAGAATATATGGGCTTTTCAATTTAAAAATATAATCATCTTCTTGAATTGCGTTATCACAATCTACCTCTACATACACACCACCTTTAAAATTGAAATCATACTGCCCATAAGCCTTTGCAATATCATCCATTGAAAAGCTTCGTTTTATAATCCCTGCGCAAGAATTTAGCCAAGGAAGATTTAATATATTTAAATCCCAAATGTGAAAATGACTATCTACAATTTCAAGCATCATGTGTCTCCTTTAACGTGACTATCCGTCGAATAGGATAAACATTTAATTATCCAGTAAAGTAATTTAGTCTCATTTCATTACTTTTGGGCAACTCCCAAAAAATCCATACCAAGCAACAAATAAGAAACATGGTATTAATAATAAAAACGATGTTTCAATATTATGATGATCTGCAACTAGGCCCATAAAATATGGCATGATTGCACCACCAACAATAGTCATAATTAGTACACTAGAGGCTGTCTTAACCAATGCATCTGGTATATCTGTAATAGAAAGCGCAAAAATAGTTGGAAAACTAATTGACATAAAGAAGAAAGATGCAATTAGAGTGAATACAGAAACGCTACCAGTTAAGATGTTTAGTAATATCATAATGCATACATTAATAAGAGAATAAACACCTAAGATACAACCTGGTTTAAACTTCTTTAATAAAGGAGTTGTAACAACACGACCAATCATAAATGCAACTAAAGCAATACTAAAGAAGAATGCCGCTTGAGAATCAGTTACTTCTGACCAATGATCTACACTGTAATTAATGAAGAAGGCACCTGCACCAACTTGTGCTGCAATGTATAAAAATTGAGATAATGCACCCAATCTAAAATGACGGTAACTAAAGAGTTTCGCATAACTTACTTCATTATCTGCTGATGAATCTGTGGAACCAGAAACCTCAGAACCTTCTGGTAATTTGTTAAAAACAAAAAGTAATAACATAATAATAATAATTGCAGCAATTCCAACATATACCATTTGTACACTACGCATATTATCAGCTACATCACCACCATGAGTGACTGATAAAAATAATGCACCACCAATAATCGGTCCTAAAAATTGACCCACACCATTAAAAATCTGTGCAATATTAATACGGAATGCAGCATCTTTGTCACTACCTAATTTTGTGATATAAGGGTTGGCATTTGTTTCTAAACTACCTAATCCGCAAGCAAGAATGAAAAATGCACCAAGGAACATATTGAAACTGTATGCATTACTAGCTGGAATTATTAATAGTGCCCCAATAGCATAGAGCGCCAGTCCCATGATAATACCACCCTTAAATCCAAATTTTCTTGCCACTAAAGCAGCTGGTGTGGCTATTACAAAATACCCACCAAAATATGCAGCTTGTAATAATCCAGATGTTGCTTTTGTAATACCTAATTGATTTTGAAAGTTTTTATTCATTACATCAATTAAGCCATAACTAACACCCCACATGAAGAATAAAATAGTAACTAACCAAAATGCTAATTTAATATTACTAGCACTTACTTTTTTAGTTTTATCGGTATCCATAATGCACCTCCTGTAGCCAAGTCATTTAACTCAATGCTCGATCCAAATGCACATAACCACCATCAACATAAATCCATTGACCTGTAGTATGTGAAGATAGGGAGGAAATTACAAAAACTGCAGTATTTGCAATCTCTTCAATTGTAGTAAAACGTCTTTCAAATGGAATTTTATCAGTAATAACTTTTTTTCTTTCTTCTGGATTATCAAAAGTCTTAATCCAATTTGCATATAATGGTGTCCAACATTCACTTACGACAATCGCATTACTCCGAACACCATAAGGTAAAAAGGCTGCTGCCCATTCACGTGTCAAACCTAAAATAGCACCTTTTGCCGCCGCATATGCGCTAGTTCTCCCTTGTCCAGTTAATGCTGTCTTAGATCCAATATTTAATACACACCCTTTAGATTTTTTTAAATAAGGTAATGCCGATCTAACTAACTCATAATAATGTGTTAAATTCCCATGTAAGCTTTTTTCAAATTCTTGCCATGTAGTTTCTTCAATTGCTTTATTATCATTTGCACCTGCATTATTCACTACGGCATAAATTCCACCATATTTTTTAGCTACAGAATCAACAATAGATTTAATTTTATCAGCCTCATTTAAATCGATTTGAATGAATTCGTAGTTATTTGTAATAGCCTCCATCTCAGACGTAAATTCTTTTGTCAAAGGTGACCGCCCCAAAATAACTGGTATTGCTCCCTCCGCTGCTAGTCTAAGAGAAATACCACTACCAATACCACTGCCGCCACCAGTAACTAAAACAACTTTACCTTTTAATTGCAAATCCATGATACTTACCTCCTAAAGATAATTAATATAATAAATTTATACTGTTGTTGCTAATCGCCAAATAGAAAAATCATTTTGTTCATTTATTTCTGCTTTTGTTTCTCTTCCATTTCCTACCTCTACAATAAAATCTATTATTTCTTCGCCCATTTCTTGTATTGTTTTTTGTCCACTAACAACAACTCCGGCATCCAAGTCAATTGAATCATTCATATTTACATAAGTATCTGTATTAGAAGATACTTTTATTGTCGGAACTATTGGACTTCCTGTTGGTGTTCCTCTACCTGTAGTGAAAACGACTATATTACAACCACCAGCTGCCATACCACTTAATTGTTCTATATCATTTCCCGGTGTATTCATGAAAGTCAAACCAGTAGCAGTAATTGGTTTTGCATAGTCAATTACTGAATTTACAGATGTATTCCCAGCCTTATAAATACAACCTAAAGATTTTTCTTCTATACTACTTAACCCACCTTCTATATTTCCTGGACTAGGATTAGCGCCCCTAATATCCGCATGTGAATCAATAACAGTTTGTTCGAATCCTTTTATAGTATCTAAAATTTGTTCTTTTACTTCAGAATTAATAGCCCGTTCTGCTAATATATGTTCAGCTCCAATTAATTCAGTAGTTTCTGCCAAGACAACCTTTCCACCATGACCAACAACGATATCGGAGGCAGCACCTAAACTTGGATTCGCACTCAATCCGGAAAAACTATCACTACCCCCACACTCTGTGCCTAATACAATATCAGCAAGACAGCCTTCACTTCTTTCCATGAGTAAAGCTTCATTCAACATATTTTTTACAATTGTTACACCTTTTTTTATACTCTCATTAACACCACCACATTCTTGTATATTAAAATACTCAACCTTTTTATAAGGAGTATGTTTTTTTATTTGTTCTGCTATAGATTTAGCTTGAACAACTTCACAACCTAATCCAACTACTAATACACTATAAACATTCGGATTTGTACCTGAACCAACTAATACATCTTGAGTTTGGCTCGCATCATAACTTAATTCACTACAACCATGTTGATGATTAAAAAAAACTACTTTTGAATCAGGTTTCATTACAACAGAACCATATTTAATCTCATTTGCAATACGTTCAACCACTTTATTGGCACAATGTACGCTTGGAATAATCAAAACATGATTTCTTAAACCAAAACTACCATCAGGTCGTCTAAATCCCGATAAAGTATAATTTTTTTTATTATTTAGTATTACATGATCTCTAATCCCATTTTGGCTAATTTCTTTTGTTTTTGAGTCTAAATCACCTCTACCTCTTTCTCCATCTATATTATGAATATGTACCCATTCTCCAGATTTAATATTTCGATTCGCAACGCCTATATGCGCACCATATTTTATAATTGGCTGCCCTTTTAAAATATCTTCGGTTGCAAATTTATGTCCTTTAGAAACATTTTCTTTTATAACTACACCTAAAGCTTTATCTCCTTTATTCAGTGTAGTTAGTGCTGTTCCTACATTATCAGAGTTATTCACATGAATTGCATTCATATTAACGTCTCCTTAAAATAATTAAACTTACATAATTTATCATCTTTATTAATCTTATAGTATCTCCATCGTTCGTAAATGTCAATATTATTCGTATATGCGAACAGATAATTATAAATAAAAAAATAACATTTCAAAACTAACTATATTTGAAATGCTATCTAGTCTAATGGAACCCCTACTATTTAATTTTATTCTGTATTCAGATGATGTTATCTATTCAAATTTTAAGTAAAAAAAGATATTATAAATATTAAGAAGCAGATTATTTATCAAAAGGAATACCCGATAATATGAATATGAAATTACATAATCCAACGCTACGAGTTATAGAAGTAATTGAAACTGTTGCCGAAAATCAGTCTGGTCTTAGTTTATCTCAAATATCAAGCAAAATAAACTGTCCAAAAAGCACATTAATGCCAATTTTAAAAACATTATGTGAAAAAAATTATCTCTTATTTTCTGAAGAAACATTACTTTATACTATGGGAAAAGAGATTTTATTTATTAGTAGTATGTATGAATCAAATAATACTAGTTTAGATTTAATACAAGAACAAATGAAACGGTTATCTACAGAATGTAATGAAACTTGTCACTTAGGCATTCTAACTGGTAATGAAATTATGTATTTACTAAAAATCTCTACTACCAATCCAATCCAGTTAATCTCTTCTGTCGGTAAAAGGTTACCAGCTTACGCTACGGCACTGGGTAAAGCTTTATTATTCGATAAAAGTTTAAATGAATTAGAAGAACTATTTTCTAATCCATTTCAAGCATTTACAGCACAAACTCTTAAAACACCCATAGAACTATATAATAATATTCATAATAATAATAGTTTTACTTATGAAAACGAAGAAATTACTAATCATGCATGCTGTATAGCACTACCAATCCGAGAAGATGGAAAAATAGTCGCAGCCCTTAGCGTTAGCTTTTTAACATTCACAACATCATCTGAAAAAGTACTAAAAATTAAAAAGGAATTATTAAAATCGGCATCAATTATAGAACGAATAATTAAAAACAAAGGTTTTTCATATTAATTTAAACTAAAAAAAGGCGTAACACCAATGGTGTTACGCCTTTTTCGTATCTATAGAGTTTGTCATGAGAAGGAATTTTTCAGATACATATATATTATTAACGATCAATCAATTAGAACGCTGGGATAATAGCCCCTTTGTAATGTTCTTCAATGAACTTCTTAACTTCTGGAGATTGTAATGCTTTAGCTAATTTTTGAATAGCTGGTTTATTTTCATCACCAGGGTTTACGGAAAGAAGATTTGCATATGGAGAATCCGCTTTTTCTACGAATAAACCATCTTTTGTAGGATTAAGACCTGCTGGCAATGCATAGTTAGCATTAATTACAGCTGCGTCTAAGTCTTGAATGGAACGAGGAATTTGAGCTGCTTCCAACTCTGTAATTTGGATGTTTTTAGGGTTGCTAGTCACATCAAATGGTGTGTTAGTCAAACCAGTTGGGTCTTTCAATGTGACAAGACCTGCACTTTGCAACAAGAGAAGTGCACGAGCACTGTTTGTTGGATCAGATGGAATCGCTACTTTTGCGCCATTTGGCAAATCTTTTAAATCTTTAATTTTTTGAGAGTAAATAGCCAATGGTTCGATGTGAACTGGTGCAAAGCTTACGAAGTTTGTGCCATGATCTCTGTTAAAGTTATTTTGGTATGGCACGTTAGCAAAGAAGTTTGCATCTACTTCATGGCTAGATAATGCCATGTTTGGTTGAATGTAGTCTGTAAATTCAATGATTTGAAGATCTACACCTTCCTTAGCCAATAAAGGTTTAATTTGATTTAAGATCTCAGCATGAGGTACAGGGTTTGCTGCCACTTTTAACACCTCTGCTTTAGAACTACCAGCACTGCTGGAACTTGCGTCATTTGTGGAAGAACCACAACCACTAATCAATAAGGACGCGCCTAATACGGCCGTCGCTGCTAATGCTAACCATTTTTTCATGTAATCCTCCTATCTACGATGAACACCTACATCTATTGACGAGGACTCATGCGTATACAACACACGTAGATATGTTAATAAATCTATATATTCTTACACTGTATCTACATTTAATTATTTAATAATTTCGATGTAGTAAGTATAGCAAATTTAATTCCTATTCGTATAATAGATTTTATATATCAATTAATATAACCTTAATCTATAGCAAGATAAGAGTAATTACATTTAGCTATGCCAAGTACATAAAAACGGTACTAAGATGATTCCCCGTACTACTAGGTAATATACCTAATAGGTACAATCAAACTTAGTACCGTTATAAATATCGCTCTATATAATAAACAATCTAATCAAAATCAAAAGATTCAATTATAAAGTTGACGTTGTTTGCTCCACAGAAATAGTTACAGGTGCTGATAATTTAGCCTCTAACCAAGCTTTTATTCGTTCCGAATCTGCATCAGATACAGTGGACGCGGTATGGATAATCACCATATAGCGATTCGCTTTAGGCTGTTCTAAATTATCTATCAAAGGCATGCCTTCCACTCTGCTTACAAACGGGAATAACGCCTTTGCTTCAGCTTCTGTCGTTTTCATAGTGTTTATAGTTTCACTTACTAGTTGATAAGTCGGCTGGTACAGATTACTCAAGTTTGTATATTTTTCATGATCCTCCGAGGCTTTATTCAAGCTCGTCTTATCCACAGCAGATTTTTTCTCATCTACACTATTAACAAATCGCACTGCATAAGACTGCAAATACTCGTCTTTCTGTAATTTATCATCCAACTGGGATCGTTCCTCTGAAGTCACAGGAGCTCCTACAACTACTATATCTACTAGCTTATTCACTCGGTCCAATGAATAATCAATCACTAGTCGACGCCCATCTTGATTAATATTGGTCTTAATAAACTGCTCTATATGATTTGACTCAGAATACTTGATGGTCATATCATAGCCTGCATAAATGCTTGGTATAGCCATAATAAGACCAATCACAAGAAATATTAGCTGATTACGACGATTAATCTCTTCTGCTTGCTTATGGGATGGCAAACTATATACACCTTTTAAAACAATAAAAGATGCAAAGAAGATGAAAAATGCATTTATAAAGAATAGATACCCAGCCCCAAAGAAATAATGCCAATTTCCATTAGCCAGTCCATATCCTGCCGTACACAGTGGTGGCATAAGTGCAGTCGCAATCGCTACCCCTGGTATGACATTATCTAAGGTCTTACGCGTTTGACCAATAATCCCAGCTAACCCACCAAATATAGCAATGAATACATCAAAAATATTCGGTTCTGTACGCGCTAATAGTTCAGATGTAACTGTCTGAACGGGGGAAATATAAAAATATAAAGCAGATGCCAAAACAGCAATCGTAATCTGTAAGGACAATCTTAAAATAGCACTTTTCACAACTGTAAAATTAAGCGTAGCGAAGCCAAAGCCAGTTGCTAGAATCGGTCCCATCAACGGCGATATAAGCATAGCACCAATAATAACGGCTGTACTATTCATATTCAACCCAATAGAGGCAATAAACATGGAGAGGATCAGGATAACCAAAGCAGGACCCTTAACCTTAGCCCCACCTATCAACCTTTTAGCAATAGTTGCATCATCGGCTCGTTCAAAATGTATATCAAAGTATTTATTTAGTTCCATTCTTCTACCTCATAATTTCATCAAATCTGCAAAGGTCCCCACATTTACAAACATGTATTGTGTGGTTTTTAACATTTGAACCATCAAGATGGCACCTGTACCTTCTCCCATCGACATTTGTGCTTGTATAGGAACCATATCTTGTGTAATCCCCACCTCAGCCAAAGCCAGTTCCGTGCCTTTTTCTTTAGACTGATGCGATGGTAACGCATAGTCCACAACACGAGCGTTTATATGTGCTGCACAAGCAGCTGCTACAGCTGTAATAAAACCGTCAATAACAAAGGGCTTTTCAAAATCTGCACAAGCTAGCATGGCTCCAAGAATAGCGGCAATATCAAAGCCCCCTACATGGGCTACAATTTTACGAACTCGGTGAGTCTCACTTTCAGCAATAATACGCTCCTTATGTATATCTAATACAGAACGGACAAAGTCAATTTTACGCTTCATCAAATCTGGTTTGTCAGGCCAGGAACCAGGGCCCACGGTTTCCGTCGGATCAGCCCCCGTCAATGCAGACAACACACACGCAGAGGTTGTCGTATTCCCTAAACCCATTTCACCAAAGGAGAACAGATTGATTCCTTGTTCTACATAATACTGAACCCGTTCATAGCCAGCTTGAAAGGCTCTATTAAATTCATCGTCAGTCATGGCAGCATGGTGCAAAATATTCTTTGTTCCCTTCGCTACTTTGCGATTAACGCCGATACCATCATCTGAGGCAATGCCTACATCCACGACCTCATAAGGAATATTATTAAAGTTACAAAATTGTGTGGCTGACGAGCGACCTAAGAGCATATTACGGGATTGCTTTTGCGTCACCTCGTAGTTATACCCAACATAGCCTTCCATATTACAACCATTATCGGCAGAAAATATGATATGCTGTGGTCGAATTTCGCCATTAATCTCACCCCAAGCCGCGCAAATCTTACGAAAATATATTTCCCATAAACCAAGACCACCTGGGATGAGGCATTTTGGTTGGAGAAATTTATTTAATTGTTTCTCTATCGGTAATACTGACTTATCTTTCATTTTATTCTCTAATCCGCACCTAATGTACCAACTAGCCTTCTATTAATTCGATATTATTCTATCTGAAAGTATAACATAAAATGCATATCTAGTAATGTGACTATTATTAGTTTTTAAAAGTATAATTCAGTTTTAAAATTTAGTATTCTAACAACTATATTTCTAATCGAAATTATCATTACACAATTACAACTACTCTAGTAGATAAAAAAGGTTATCCCCTTACAGGATAACCTTTTATTTGAGTTATATAATTAAGTATTTTCTTAAGTTTATCTAACCTACGAATTTAAGCACCTTGGAATTGAGGCATATCGTCGCCGCTAGAGTCGTCCAATTTACCTTGAAGGTCATGGTCAACCATGGCACATACAGATGCATCAGACCATACGTTTTCAGCGGTTTCAATCATATCGATAATCGTATAGATTGGCAAGATGATACCAAGCAAACCAATTGGTACACCGATGGAACTCATCAAGGATAAGGTTAAGAAATAACAACCCATTGGAACGCCCGCATTACCAATCGCAGCGAGAACAGCAATAAATAACCAGGCCACCATTGTGCCCATAGTCAATTCCATTCCCGCATTTTGCATTACGAATAAAGATGTGACAAGAATGAAAGCTGCGCAACCATTCATATTAATAGTTGTACAAATTGGCAATACGAAACGAGCTACTGCAGGATGAGCTTTCAAATTATCCTCAGCAGATGCCAATGTAACAGGCAAAGTTGCAGCAGAAGATTTTGTGAACAACGCAACAGCTACGGCTGGAGACATTTTGCGGAATACGTCCACAGGGTTCAAACCTCGGAATAACAAGAACAATGGAATTACGATAAAGAATTGGATCAAGTTACCACCGATAACAACAGCCGTATATTTACCTAAAGCACCAACAATTACGCCCGCTTCAATTTGTGCAGATAATTGACCTGCAAAGGCGAGGATACCGATTGGCAATACATAAAGTAATGCTTTAATCAATGTAAATAGTAATTCTTGTAAACCAAATAAGACTTTCAACACCGCTTCGCGATTTTCAGTGCGTGGCATGAACGCAAAGGCTAAACCAACGGAAGCAGAAATAAACATTACAGACAATACATTGGCTTGTAAGTATGGTTGCAAGATATTGTTTGGAATAACAGATAAGAAATGATCATAATACGTAACATTGCCAAGTTTTTCAGGCACTTGAGCTGCACCGGCACCGATTACATCAAGCGGTAAGTTACCTGGTGCAATCCATAGGAATAAGCCAAGTCCTACAGCTGCCGCACAGATTGTAGTTAGCAAGGTATACACTACAGCGTGTCCAAAGATACGACCTGTATCCTTTTTAGCACCTAGCATGGATAATGTTGTAATTACCGCTAAGGATACGGTTGGAATTGCGATAAATTGGAACAAACGTGTAAAGACCGCTGCAATAAAATTAAAGAGCTCATTTAAAGCCGGAATATGTTGCCATCCTAAGATAGCACCAATGATGAGTGCCCCCATCCATAAAATGAACTGACGCAATTTACCTTGACCACGACTTTTTAAGGTAATCTCTTGCGCTAAGGCATCCACATTCTTGTCGTTTTGATCTGCCATAATAACACCTCTCTACAAACTAAACTACTAGAGACTAAAAAAAGAAATCCCAGCCCTAGGGCTGGGACAGTGAATATCCGAGTCTCTCTTTAATTCACATTATAGAGATATGATTTAAAATTGTCAATTATAATATATGAATACATTCTAATATATTCAGATATCACTTAGAACATTTTCTTATACAACATTTCTATATCTTCCCGACTCACATCGGCCATTGTATTAGCAATATTGCCGGTAGCTACGACATACACGTTATCGACAAGCCAAGGAATGTCTTTTTTCGTTAAGCCTAGTTCTGTAAGGTTTGTAGTAAGGTCTAGGTCATGTACAATCAAGCGTAATGCTTCACCTAGTTCGGATCCATCTCCGTGGTTGAATATACGAGCTAAGGCACCAAATTTATCGGGGTTAGCACTCCATGTATATTCCACTGCAACAGGTTCAATAACGGCAAGGCCTACACCGTGGGTAATATCCTTAAGCCCACTAGCAGGATGTTCCATGCCATGAGCAAGTGTTACACCGGCGGTATTAATAACCATGCCTCCAATTGTGCTAGCCAATGTAACGGACTCCCAAGCTTTTGTAAGTTGAGTTTCGTTGAGAACAGCTGATTTGCCTTCAGCCATTGCTTTCACATGTTTATATAGAGGCACAAGATATTGTGCTAACAAAGTTACAGCATAATGAGCTAATGCATCGGTAAAAGGTTGTGCCGTTTTAGAAGTATACGCCTCGATATTATGACAGAGTGCATCAAATCCCACAGATGCCAATACATGGGGCGGCATTGTGCCCATCACTGCCGGATCTACGATGGATACCTTTGGTACGATGGCATTACATCGCAAGGATTTCTTGTCTCCTGTTTCGGGATTAGTAAGTACACCAAAGCCATTACCTTCGGAGCCGGTACCACAGGTTGTAGGAATTACAATAAGAGGCAACGCCTTATCACTGGTTTTACGATTAAAGATATAATCGTTAATGTCACCTTCGTTAACGGACATAAATGCAATGCCTTTTGCACAGTCCATGATAGAGCCACCACCGATGGCAATAACCATATCACAGCTTTCAGATTTAGCTAGAGCAGCGCCGTCCAATGCAGTCGTCGTTAAGGGATTGGCATCCACTTGATCAAACAACACATGTTCAATATGTGCCGCATCAAGTTTTGCTGTCACACGGTCATATAGTCCAGATTTTTTGGCACTTGTCCGCCCTGTTACGATTAGCGCTTTATTGCCATAAGGCTTAGCAAAATCAGCAACACTATCGACTTTATCCCAACCAAATTGGATATGTACTGGTAAAAAATAAGAGAACTCCATGTGAACGACCTCTTTTCTATAAATACTAGCTCTTAATGTTATTGTAATGTAAATTCAGACGCCTGTAAAACCTCATAGGACTTTCACTAGAAAACATGTATACTACAGATAAGAGGGGGCATTTATTTTTATAAAGGGAGAGAATCTATGAAATCTGCAATTACACATTTATGGTCTTCGCTGCGGGACCTAGCAA
Organism: Veillonella sp. 6_1_27; assembly: GCF_000163735.1. Lineage (NCBI taxonomy): Bacteria > Bacillati > Bacillota > Negativicutes > Veillonellales > Veillonellaceae > Veillonella > Veillonella sp. 6_1_27. The sequence goes on along the minus strand of NZ_GG770216.1, from coordinate 418,531 downwards.
CGCAGTCACCTATATTACTGGCATTAATTGCCGTATTTTCATGTACACCGTTTTATCTAGAGCAAGATTGGTTTGCCGATATAGACCTTTGGTTCTATGGGCTGTATTTCTTCATCGTCATACTACAATCATATATAACACGAGATCGAAAGTTCTCCGTAGTATATACATTATTAAGCATAGGTATCAGCGTTGGTCTATATACGATTCATGAAACGTACCATCACATACGAGGCATCGAGCTAGCCACAGAAAATATATCATATCTATGGCTGTACTCTATGATTGCTCTATATTTTACATCGCCTGGAGAATACTACATTGGCGAAATCATCAATCGCCTGAAACGGATTGGTATTACCATTGTTACATCAACACTGTATAATGTCGTCATAATCATGACTCTATGGTTTTTCTTCATCATTCTGAACAAACCATTTACCTTTGATGATCTAATCTTTAAAGTATTAGCCGCTATCAATATATTTATCTGTATATCCATGCTGTGCACTTACAAAGAGGAGCCTGATGGACCACCAGAACCAAATACATTCTATAATGTTGTTTTTGGAATCATACTACCAAAGGCTTCCATCATTACAGGTATTCTAGCTAATATCTACTTGGTATTGATTCTCTTAGGCCTTCGCGAAGATGCGCGGTTCCTTTATACATATTATCCGTATGTAGCCATTTTCTATCTATTTTACTTGGCTAGTTTCAGATCTAGTGAAAGCAGCAAGACACAAAGGATCCTATGTTTCTTATTTATTACGATTACAATATTGTGCTTAATCCTGATTGGCAAGCGCGTAATAAATGAGCCCGTACTCTGGCTCAATACGATTTACGTGGCCGCATTCAATCTAATCTTCTTAGCACATAACGTATATTCCTTTGTAAAGCGTTTGACTCCATCGATCCATACAACGATTATGGCACTCACCCTAGGTGCAGTCCTTTTAATGCCTTTTATCGGTTACACGTCCCATCGAGAGTTTACAAACTATACAAAAATTGACGGTCAATGGCACGTATACTTGCCTATTACAGAAACATTTAACCCTGATTTTACAGACTATGGCAGGACGATTATACAGGGGGATTCTTCAAAACTAGGAGCAACGGAAATATATAAGGAACGAAATATTCAGTTTATCAGCTTTACGGCCGTTGAAGAACCTCATGTTATTTCGCTTGTAGGATATAATAAATTCATTTCTAACATCGAATTAGAAGTACGTGAGCCTGCTGATAGTACAGCTGACATACCAACAGCATCCTATGAATCGATCAACTTTAGATTCATCAATGAAGGGCTTGATTTAGAGGTATCTCTACCAAATGGCGTGACCGAGGTTCATCATATATATGAAAAATTCCTCACTGTGCCAAAAACGGCTTCAGATTCAGTCATTATAGAAGGCACGGGATATAAACTCTTAATCCACTCCTACTACGCATATCAAGACAGTGCACGAAGAATTATTTTTAGCGTATTATATAATTAATTATAAAATCCAGTAATTTCACGCATCTTTAACCATATCAACATTTTTTGCGAAACTATATTAAAAATTTTACAAATGTCAATATTGATTATATAGAAATTTTTCGCTATAATCGTAACATAATGTATAAGCTAGATAAGAAAACTACCATATATAGTAGTTTTCTTATTTTTCTGATTAGACTCAACTTAAAGATAATTTATATATTTCATTCTAATCTTATATATGCTTATACGACTATATTAACAGTTTTATGACTTTTTGCTCTCAAGGGGAACAGTAATGGAGATTATGATCAAGAAACGGGATGGCCATTTCGAGCCGTTGTCCGTTGAAAAAACGAAACGAATGATAGCCTTCGCATGTTTGGGGTTAGATTCTTGTGATCCACTAGAATTGGAAATGGATGCGAAGTTGCAATTCGTTGATGGCATGACCACTAAAGAAATTCAAAAAACTTTAGTCCAAACAGCCATCGAAAAAGTTATATCTAAAAAAGACGACGGCTTCGGCAACCAAGTTAATAAAATGAACCAAGATTGGCAGTTCGTAGCAGCCCGCCTATTCTTGTTCGATCTCTATAAAGAAGCCGCTATTACTCGTCGTTACAAAGCATTTGGCTACGGCAACTTCCCAAATCTTGTAAACATGCTTGTAGAAGAGAAAAAATACGCAGACTTCTTCGTTACAGAATACACTGCTGACGAATTGCAAGAGTTAGGCGATTACATCAAACCTAAGCGCGACTATCTCTTCAACTATGAAGGTCTCAAATTATTGGCTGACCGTTACTTGGTAAAAGGTTTTAACAAAGAAATCTTTGAATTACCGCAAGAACGTTTCATGGCTATCGCAATGCATTTGGCTCTTGTCGAAGGGAAAAATAAAGTAAAATACGCTAAAAAATTCTACGATTTGATGAGCCAATTAAAAATGACGACAGCTACACCTACTTTGGCAAATGCTGGTACACCATTCCACCAATTGTCCTCTTGCTTTATCTCTGGTGTAGACGACAACTTATGGTCTATCTACGACGTAAACAGCAAATTCTCTCGCGTATCTAAACACGGTGGTGCGCTTGGTATCTACCTTGGCAAAGTTCGTGCATTGAACTCCGATATCCGCGGTTTCAAAAACTCCTCTGGCGGCGTTATTCCTTGGATTCGCTTGTACAATGATACAGCTGTTGCAGTAGACCAATTGGGTAAACGTAAAGGCGGCGCTACAGTAACACTTGATATTTGGCACAAAGACTTCTATGAATTCGTAGAGCTTCGTACAAATAACGGTGATGATCGCCGTAAAGCTCATGATATCTTCCCTGCTATCTCCGTTCCAAACATCTTTATGGAACGTATGTTAGCTCGTGAAAACTTCACCCTCTTTGACCCTCATGAAATCTTGGCTGTAAAAGGCTATTCCTTAGAGAATTACTTCGATACAGATGACAAAAAAGAGTTTACTAAACGCTATATCGAATGTGAACAAGATCCTAATTTACACGGCATCGAAGTGCCAGCATTAGACATGATGAAAAAAATCATGCGCTCCGCTGTTGAAACTGGTACGCCATTCATCTTCTTCCGCGACACTGTAAATGCTGCAAATCCTAACAAACATGCAGGTATGATTTACGCGTCCAACTTGTGCCACGAAATTGCACAAAATGTTGGCTTCACTAATCTTGCTGAAGAAATCATCAACGAAGACGGTACAATTACTACAAAAACAAACACAGGCGACATGGTTACATGTAACTTAAACTCCATTAGCCTTGGCCGTATTACAGACGAAGAGTTGGAAGAAAACATTGCCCTTCAAATTCGTATGTTAGACAATGTTATTTCCATCAACCAAGCGCCGGTGCCAGAGTCTCGCATGACTTCTGATAAATACCGCGCTATCGGTCTTGGTACGTCTGGTTATCACCACTACCTTGTAAACCATGATATCCAATGGGAATCTGATGAACACATCGAAGTAGCGGACAAATTATTTGAAAACATTGCATTCTATGCGATTAAAGCTTCTATGGAGCTTGCAAAAGAAAAAGGCGCGTACCCAGCATTCAAAGGTTCCGAATGGGAAACTGGTGAATACTTCACACGTCGTGGTTACACATCTGATCGTTGGAAACAATTGGCTGCGGACGTTGCAAAATACGGTATCCGCAACGGTTACTTGATGGCCGTAGCTCCTACAGGTTCTACATCCAACATCGCTAATACAACAGCTGGTATCGACCCTATCTTCAAAAAATTCTTCATCGAAGAGAAGAAAGGTTCTTTCACACCAAAAACGGCACCAGATTTGAACGACAAAACATTCTGGCTATACAAAGAGGCACATACAATCGACCAACAATGGTCCATCAAAGCTTGTGGCGTGCGTCAACGTCATATTGACCAAGCACAATCTTTCAACTTGTACATCACTCCTCAAATGAAAGCGAAAGAAATTCTTGACCTTTACGTAGAAGCCTACAAACAAGGGATCAAAACAATCTACTATATCCGTAACCAATCCCTTGAAATGGATGAATGCACAAGCTGTTCCTCCTAATATAGGATAGATACACGCTACATTCTATAATGCAATTTAAGCTATGGTAAAAGTTAAAGATATCATTGCCATAGTTTACAAAAAATATGCTCTATAACTAGAGAGCACTAAACCTGTGAAAGATACTTTCACCAACATTATAAATCTGATGACGACCTATAGCAGTATAGGTCGCATCATCGTATAAAGGAGCCCTACTATGGATAAAAAACTGATTTTCAACGAAAATGGTGACCGTGGCACGCAATCTATGATTGGCGGTAATACCACGAACCTTCGCGAGTGGAATCGTATCAAGTACGACTGGGCAAACCAAATGTACCGTACGATGCTCAACAACTTCTGGATTCCGGAAGAAATTTCCTTGAACGAAGACGTTAAACAATTCCCATACTTAACAGATTACGAGCGTCGTGCCTTCGATAAAATCATTGCGTTCTTGAACTTCCTTGATTCCATTCAATCTGAAAACTTGCCTAATTTGAGCCGCTATATTACAGCATCTGAAGTGGCATCCTTATTGAATATCCAAGCATTCCAAGAAGAAATTCACGCTCAAAGTTATTCCTACATTTTGGACACTGTAACAAATCCTATTACACGTGACAAAATCTATGATGAATGGCGTACAGATAAAACATTACTTGAACGTAATCGCTTCATCGCCGATGCATACCAACGATTCAGCGACGATCCTAGCGAAGCAAATCTAATTCATACAATCATCGCTAACTATATCTTAGAAGGCATCTACTTCTACTCTGGATTTAGCTTCTTCTACACATTGGCACGCCAAGGCAAGATGACAGCTACATCCACTATCTTCAAATATATCAACCGCGATGAAGTAACTCACCTCGTATTGTTCCAAAACATCATTCGCGAGTTACGCCGTGAACGTCCTGACTTGTTTACACCTGAACTAGAGGCAAAAATTACGGACATGATTCGTCAAGGTGCTGAAAATGAAATCGCTTGGGGCCAGTACATCACTGATGATAAAATCCTCGGCCTTAACAACGTTCTTATCGAGCGCTACATCAAATACCTTGCGAATATTCGCTTAGAAGCAATCGGCTTGCCTCATTTATATCCTGAAATCAAGGATAATCCAATGGAATGGATCGAAAGCTTCTCCAACTTGAATAGCACAAAAACTGACTTCTTCGAAGCTAAAGTTACAAACTATACAAAAGCAGCGGCATTTGATTTTGATGATTTAGAATAATAGACGTTATAAAATACAATATCTAAGGACGTACGAGCCAATAGAAAAGAGCTAATAGCTATAACGCTATCAGCTCTTTTTTCATGATTATTTAAACCATAGTTATGAGGAATTGCTGCAAATTTAAACAGCTCTCTCCTATTTATCTCTAAAAAAACAAAATACTATCATATCAGTGTATATGTTGCTAGAAATATAGTCCCCAAACGCCACCCTCGTTTTACAGTTGACACATGGTTATACATTGTAAATTGTATCAATACCTTTGTGCGCAAATAGGCCTACACCGTAGATTTTCATTCGCCCCATGAATATATTCATAATAAGCTTGGTAAAAGCAAAAGTTTTTGTGTCCACCCTGTTTCAAACTACCAACTATTATCAGCTTTCAATCAATTCAGTTGTCCAGTTAGCAGACTGCAATAGATTGTCTAATAAACGTACTTGTTTTGCGATATGATCAGCTTCTTTTTGGATGTCTGCCACATTCACAGTCGGCATTAGCTTAATCTCAGACCCTCTCGCACGGAAATTGATACTTCCTGCGCTAGATGCCAAAGTTCGATAAGCAGTTAGGCGCAAAGCAGCGCAATCTTTTTCGGCAATGATTTCAGTAATAGTTCGACCTTCTATAATAGTTTTGCAATTAGTTAAATTAATATCTGCAATTAATTTTTGAAGTCTATTTACACATTGTTCTAATGTTTTCAAAAGTTCTTCAGGGTTCTCATTCGGTACTTCCCCTTCTTGCACTAAACTATTTTGAGTTAAGCGAAGCTCTAAATCGCTTATTTTATAATTTAAATCAGATCGTTCTTGTAATGCTTCTGCTAGTTTCATAAACTCTCCTCTCAAAAAGATATATCAAGTTACTTATAAAATACTATGTACAACAATATATATATCCACCAATTCTTATTATACAGCACTATTGAACGGCTTATAATACTTTCCGCATCATCACGTGAGGACATCCTTCATCTAGGTATTCTTCTCCTTCAGCACGATATCCAAGGGATTCATAGAATGGTTTGGCCTGTACTTGCGCCGACAAGGAGCACGTCTTAAATCCATCACGGCGAATAGCATTTTCAGCGACCATCATAATCTTAGTACCTAAATGTTGTCCACGATACAACTTACGTACTGCCATACGACCAATATGTGCATCTTCAGCTACATCACTGGGAAAATATCGACACGTACCAGCCGCTTTACCATCAATGGATAAGAGCACAAACTTTGCAGTCTCATCGATTTCATCAAACTCGTCTTCAAAACCCTGTTCTTTCATAAATACATCGATACGAATTTGTTTTATTTCCTCTGTTATATGATCTAAGATTTGAATAATCATGGGTGCCCTTTCTGATTATAAGTACATTTATAAGAATCGATTCATGTGTATTACGAAATACCCTATAAACAATGAAAGCTTCTTATTTTTATTATATCAAAAATACGCTTAATCCCACAAAACTTCTCTGTTCCTATTAATTCCCGCATCAAAAATATTTTAAAACTTCCATGAAATTCATTTTTAGGTATTGCATATTTTTATCATTTGGGTTTATACTATACCCAATATTTTAGAAAGGAGCAACCAAAGATGACTAACCAAATTAGCCTCACAACAAAACAATACTTTTATTGGTTCTTTATCCAACGTACGGGTAAGGAACTATTTGTGATGCGCTAATTAAGGATTATTCAATATTAGTTGCTTAGAATAGTAAAAGGGCTACCCGTATTAGATTACGGGTAGCCCTTTTTGTTTGCTATCCGTATGGTAAGCCCTACTATTCACTGTAGTTAAAAGGAGGAATTATCATGATTATTACATTGAAACAAAACGCAGCAGCGGAAGAAGTATCCCGTTTACGCGGTGAATTAGAGGCTCAAGGATTCGTTATCCATCCAGTAGAAGGTACTCGATACAATATTCTAGGACTTATCGGTGATACTGCATCTCTTGATGCCCGTCAAATCGAGTCTCTAGATTTCGTAGATAAAGTAACTCGCATTCAAGAGCCATACAAAAAAGCAAACCGCAAATTCCATCCAGATGATTCTGTAATCAATGTTGGTGGTGTCCTCATCGGTGGTGGTCACTTCGCAGTAATGGCCGGTCCTTGCTCTGTGGAAACACCTGAACAAGTATTAGCCACTGCTAAAGCATGTAAAGAAGCTGGTGCTACCATCCTTCGTGGCGGCGCTTTCAAACCTCGTACATCCCCATACTCCTTCCAAGGTATGGGCCCAGAAGGCTTAGAGTTATTAGAGCTTGCTAAAAAAGAAACAGGTCTTCCTATTGTTTCTGAGGTTATGGATATCTCCCAATTACAATACTTTGATAATGTAGATATGCTTCAAATCGGTGCTCGTAACATGCAAAACTTCACGCTTTTAAAAGAGGTGGGCAAATTAAATAAACCAGTTCTTTTAAAACGTGGTTTATCTGCAACATACGAAGAATGGTTGATGGCTGCTGAGTACATCATGTCCGAAGGCAATGAACAAATTGTATTATGCGAACGGGGTATCCGCACATTCGAAACTAAAACTCGCAATACCTTAGATGTAACAGCAATTCCTATGATGCATGAACTATCTCACTTGCCAATTATCATGGACCCTAGCCACGCAGCAGGTATGAGCCGCATGGTTCGTCCGCTTTCACTTGCATCCGTAGGTGGCGGTGCAGACGGCCTTATGATTGAAGTTCACAACGATCCAGCCAAAGCATTGTGCGACGGTCCGCAAGCATTGCGTCCAGACCAATTCACTAGCCTTATGAAAGAAATTAACGCGTTACGCCAAGCATTGGTTGAATGCACTAAATAATCTTACATATCACACAAATAAGCTAGTATCCGTTATAATAGATACTAGCTTATTCTTTTAAGAAAGGAACCGTTATGACTCGCATCCATATTAATGCATCTACACCGTATGATGTTGTCATCGAGGAAGGCGCTTTACAACGCATCACCGATTATATTAAACCATTAAAACCAAATTGCCGTGTTATCATCGTCAGCGATAGCAACGTGGCGCCTCACTATTTGGACTCTGTGAAAGCTAATATGGAACATGTGGGTTATGCTGTTTGTGATTATGTTTTCCCTGCTGGTGAAAGCTCCAAAAATGCTCATCAACTCATCGATTTAGTAGAATACATGGCGGCCCAATCATTGACTCGCAAAGACTTGCTCATCGCCCTTGGCGGCGGTGTTGTAGGCGATATGGCAGGATTTGCAGCAGCGACCTATTTACGTGGTATCGACTATGTTCAAGTTCCTACATCCCTATTAGCCGCAGTAGACTCCTCTGTAGGTGGTAAAACAGCGGTCAATCTCGAAGCCGGCAAAAACCTATGGGGCGCTTTCAAACAACCAATTCTAGTCCTTTGTGATCCAGCTACACTCAATACATTACCTGAAATGGAATGGATTAATGGATGCGGTGAAATTATCAAATACGGTTTCCTAGACGTACCGGGTTTACTCACTCAACTTGAGAATAGACCATTAATTAAACATCGCGGTAGTGTAAGTGGCGTTATTGCCCGCTGCATACAAGCAAAAGCGGATATTGTAGAACAAGACGAACGCGAGTCTGGCGTTCGTGCCCTCTTAAACCTCGGTCATACCTTTGGTCACGGTATTGAAAAAGCGAGCCATTTCGAGGTACATCACGGTTATGCCGTTGCCATTGGCATGGTCCTCATGGCACAAGGTGCTGTCAAACATGGAGAATTAAATGCGGAGGCTTTAGAGAAATTAAAGGCCCTCATCAAAGCACACGATTTGCCAACAACAACAACGATAAGCAAAGAAGAGATTCTAGCTGCCGCTAAGCACGACAAAAAAAGCGAAGGAGCAACCATTAAAATCGTAGTACCTACTAGCTATGGTCACAGTGAACTCAAGGTAGTAACGCACGAGGAACTTGCTACCTATTTAGATTAAGGAGATTTATATGCATTCTGTAACGAACGCCATCCCTACTGGGACTATCGCGTCCATTCCTGCAAAAGCTCATGCGCACCGTGCGCTGATTTGCGCCGCTCTCGCAAACTCGTCATCTACCATACTACTGAGCCGCACCTCTAAAGACATCGATGCAACTATGGACTCCTTACGAGGCTTAGGCGCACACGTTGTGTATGAAAATAAAGTTGTCACTGTTACACCTGGTCCTGCGCCCAAAAAAGGCTATGTTGTTCCCCATGAATCGGGTACTACATTGCGCCTCTTATTACCAGTAGCAGCCTCCATTTGTAATGAGGTAAATGTGGATGCGAAAGGGCGCTTACCAGATCGTCCTTTAGAGCCCATGCTCGGTGAAATGAAAGCTCACGGCGTAACATTCTCCCAAGATAAACCACCATTCACTATGACAGGTCTTCTCCAAGGTGGTCAATTTAGCATGGTTGGCGATGTGAGTAGCCAGTTTTTCTCTGGTCTATTATTAGCAGCTCCACAATGTGGAGGCGCTACAATCACATCTACTACGCCACTTCAATCTAGCGACTATGTAACATTGACGACTACAACGATGGCAGACTTCGGCGTAACCGTTGACCATACGCCTGCACGTGGCACAGTACAAGAATCCTTTACGGTAACTGCTAATGCTACTTTTAAAGGTCAAAGTAATTACCAAATCGAAGGCGATTGGTCCAATACAGCGATTTGGATGGTTGCTGCCGCTATGACAGGCCAACCTATTACCATTACGGGTATGAACCAGAATTCTATACAAGCTGACCGCCGCATCATGCAGGTCATCGAATCCTCAGGGTGCACTATTACATGGGACGACATGAATATCACTGTATCAGGTCGCGCTAGTAAGCCAATCCATGCCGACCTCGAGCAAATGCCCGATATGTTGCCAGTTATGGCAGCCCTCGCTTGCTCTATCCAAGGTGAAAGCTCCTTTGTTAATGGTGCTCGCCTACGGTTAAAAGAATCAGATCGCCTCGAAACCGTTGCTAATCTCGTCAGAGATTTAGGAGGCACGGTTCGCGAAGATGGTGATGACCTATATATCATCGGTAGTGGTATACTAAAAGGAGGACAAGGTGATTGTGTTAACGACCATCGCCTCGTTATGGCAGGCACATTGATGGCTCTCATTAGTGAAACCCCTGTCATCTTACAAGATAGCGAAGCTATTACAAAATCCTATCCTGACTTTTTCGAGGACTGGAACATACTAGGTGGCAATGCACAGCAAGTATAGCGTCCTAGTCACAGCTAATGCGTTTCAATAGATAAGAATACTAGTCATACATACTATAAGTAGGAGTTAATATAATGGCATCTAATTTCGGTAAAACTATACAAGTAGCTACCTTTGGCGCGTCTCATGGGTACGCCATCGGTGGTATCGTGGAAGGCCTCCCTTGTGGACATTCCATCGACATCGACGAGCTACAAGCCTTCTTAAAGCGCCGTGCGCCAGGTCAAAACCAATTACAAACGCAACGTAAAGAAGCCGATATACCTGAATTCTTATCAGGTATGGTAGATGACATGCTCAGTGGCTCTCCATTGGCATTTATGATTCGCAATACATCGCAACACTCCGGTGATTACAATAACTTGCGCGACATTCCTCGCCCATCTCATGCGGACTTTACGGCTCGCATGCGCTATGGTGACAAGGTAGATATGCGAGGTGGCGGCCACTTCTCGGCACGTCTTACAGCACCTCTTTGCGTAGCTGGTGGCATTGCACTACAGTTATTGCGTGAAAAAGGTATCGAAATTCACGGCCATTTAAAACAAGTTGGTACAATCCAAGATACTCCTATCGATATGGTTCATCCAGATATGAAAGCACTTCGTGAAATTGCTACAGAACCAATTGCTATGCTCGATGCATACAAGCGCTCTGAAGTAGAAAACTTAGTCATGAAACTAAAAAAAGACGGCGACTCTACCGGTGGTATCGTTGAGGTTGTGGCTACAGGTCTACCAATCGGTCTTGGTAATCCAAACTTTGATGGCATCGAGAACCGATTAGCTCGCGTGATCTTTGGCGTACCTGCCATCAAAGGCGTGTCCTTTGGGGGTGGCTTCGACATGTGTTCTCGCCTTGGATCAGAGGTGAACGATGCTTTTACCATGGACGGCGATATAATCACAACAACTACCAATAATAGCGGTGGCATTCAAGGCGGTATCACCAACGGCTTGCCTCTCGTTATGCAAGTGGGCATCAAGCCTACTCCATCCATTTATAAGGAACAACATTCTGTGTCTCTTTCACAAAAAGAGGACACCTTACTCACCATTAAAGGTCGTCACGACCCATGTGTAGCGCTTCGTGCTGTACCTGTTATCGAAGCCGTTACGGCCCTTGTCATTCTTGATTTCTTAGGAGATATTGACCATGAACTTAGATGAAGTACGCGTTAAGATTAACGACATAAACGACCAAATGCTCGCCCTCTTCAAAGAGCGCATGGAACTCTCCAAGGACGTAGCGGCTGCAAAAAAAGAAATGAATAAGGCCATTTACGATGCCAAACGAGAGCGCGACATTCTCGACAAGGTAACAAAAGATGCAGGTCCGGACCTCGATCTATATGCACGCCGCTTTTTTGAAGCATTATTTAGCTTGAGTCGTACATACCAATCTGAGCAACTATTCCAAGACAATGAATTCACTTTAAAAATGAAAAAAGCCATCGAGCAATCCCCTACTTTGCCACCTCAACGGGGCAGTGTAGCTTGCGCCGGCGTATTCGGTAGCAATGCTCAAATGGCGTGTGATAAATTATTACCTCTCAGCCAAATCCATTATGTAACGGGTTTCCGTGCCGTATTCGATGCCGTAGAGTCAGGGGAATGTCAATTCGGTGTATTGCCTATTGAAAACAGCTCCAATGGTTCTGTAAAAGAAGTATATGACCTCTTAGAAGAGCGCAAATGCTATATCGTTCGCGGTACGCGTCTTTGGATATCTCACGACTTGCTCGTGAAAAAAGGAACAAAACTAGAAGATATTCATACCATAATTTCCCACCCTCAAGCATTAGGCCAATGCAGTCACTTCCTAGATAAGTTGGAAGGCGTAGAATTACGCTCCTATGACAACACGGCTCGAGCTGCACAGCTCGTAGCGGCTAGTGATGACCCAGGTGTGGCAGCTATCGCAGCACCTCAATGTGCAGACCTATATAATTTGTCTCCATTGCTAAGAAACATCCAAAATAGCGACAACAACTATACGCGCTTTATCTGTATTAGTAAGGACTTCCACGTATACCCAGGAGCCAATAAAATCTCTGTTGTAACCACTGCAAGTCATGCACCTGGTGGCCTTGGTACATTGCTCACCAAATTTGCTAACATCGGTGTAAACCTTACAAAACTTGAGTCCCGCCCTATCGTAGGACATAACTTTGAATTCTTGTTCTACCTTGATTTGGAAGCATCCTTAGCAGATCCAAAAGTACTCTCCGTGTTGGCAGAACTCCACGCATCGCAAGATAAATTCCGTTTGCTCGGTAATTATCCTGAAAATTAATATTTTCCTCTATAGTAGTGCTTATTAATGGCATATATAGTACAATGGATATAGTTTTAAAACTCCAATGGCTAATAGGTGACAGCCTATTAGCCATTTTGTGTATATTGACCTAGGAGGTCCTATGAAATTTGGTTTACTTGGCCGTACGTTGGGCCATAGCTTTTCCCCACGCATCCACAATGCTTTGGGAAATACTAATTATGAATTATTTGAACGAGAACCGAGCCAACTGCAAGAGTTCTTCGCAAATCCAGAATTACAAGGTATTAATATTACCTTTCCTTACAAGGTTAATGCCCTTGAGGCTTGCGATGTAGTTGACCCTCGCGCGGAATGCATTGGCTGTGTAAACACGATGGTCCGTAAAGACGGCAAATGGCATGGTTACAATACAGACTACGATGGATTTGTATTCACCCTAAAACACGCTGGGATCTATGTATCTGGTAAAGAATGCATCATTCTTGGCGATGGCGCATCTTCTGCTACCGTTCACGTGGCTCTTGAAGATCTAGGTGCTAAGAGCATCACGCATCTATCTCGTAAAACAGCTCCGCTCTATACTGATGCACCTAATTACTACGAAACAGCGCAAATTATTATTAACTGCACGCCTATTGGTATGTATCCGCATAATCCGGCTAGCCTGATAGATATTATGCAATTTGCTAAATTAGAAGGCGTTGTGGATCTCATCTACAATCCGCGCCGTACCGTTTTGCTTTTACAAGCAGAAATGATGGATATTCCTCATTGTGATGGTCTACCTTTCCTCGTGGCACAAGGCGTTGAGGCGGCTAATCATTTCCAAGGTGAAAGCTTTGGCACCAACGAAATCGAGCAAATCTTGCGAGATATGCGCCGTGAAAAGGAAAATATCATCCTCATCGGTATGCCTGGTGTTGGGAAAACAACTGTAGGCAAGACAATCGGCAAAGAGATGGGCCGTACTTGTATTGATGTCGATCAAGAGCTAGCAAAAGAAATCGGTAATATCTCCACATATATTACGGAACAAGGGGAAGCTGCGTTCCGTGAAAAAGAAGCGGATATGATTGCAAAATTAGGCACAGAAACTGGCCTTGTCATCTCCACTGGTGGCGGCTGTGTAACAGTACCTAAAAACTATGCACACCTACGCCAAAATGGTCGTATTTACCAATTAACGCAACCTGTAGAAAAACTATCTACTTCAGGTCGTGTTCTATCCGGTGGCGGCATAGAACGCTTACGTGAACTCGAAGAAACTCGCACTCCAATGTATGAAAGCTTTGCACAATGCATCGTAGAACATAATCGCAATGCACCAGAAACAGTGGCGGCTATACTAGAAGACTTTGAAGCAAACTTATTGTAAGAGTTTATATAACGGTATTTATAAGATTCTTTCCTCTATATAAGTACGGGCTTCTACATCTTTAGAAGTAAGAGCATTTACATCTGTATTCTTAGATAAAACTAAAACTCATATCATGACATCAATGATATAAACTGAAAAGCAGTAGCTATCCTCAAGATAACTACTGCTTTTTTATGTGTCCTATGTATTATATATATTGGTAGAAAATCACTTTAGCAATTACAATGTAATTACATAAAGAATTTAAAATAGCTTTCACCATGGAACTATCAAAATACAATGAACTAATTTCTATAAGCAATAGTCTTAACGTGACGACCATAAATAGGAGGCATTATGAAAACTGTAAATCTACAAGTTCGCATCAATGAGGACTTAAAACAAGAGGTATCTAGCATATTAAAAGCACAAGGTCTATCATACACCTCTATGCTAGATGCACTATTCCGCCAAATCATCAAAGAGCGTCGCATTCCGTTTGCCATTGCGTTACCAACGGCACCTATCGATGAAACACCTACACCAAGCACACTCAACAACGGCACCTATGAACAACCACAAACTACATTAAAAGCCTCAGATCATATAGGTGCATATGGTACACCAAGAGAAGAAAATCAAGAAATATCCTTCGATACAATCGATAAGACAGGAGTTCTTAACATCCGTATCAATCCTAAAGTTAAGACACTAACAACAGCTATTCTAAAAGAAATGGGATTAACCATGTCACAAACAGTTACACTTGTATCTAAACAAATACAATTTAATAAGGATATTCCACCTACTATCCTCCGTCCAGAATGGATTGATGCTATTAATAATGATTTCTGGACTGAAGAAGATTTAACTACAAGAATACAATTAGGGCTAAATCAAGCAGAAAAAGAAATTGGTGAACCTGCGGAAAAAATTTTTAATGAACTCCTTGAAGATTTATAAATTTGGAGAGCTGAAATGAAGTATACAGTAATTATGACGCCTACAGCTAAGTCTGATATAGTAAATCTCAAAAGTTCACTAGAACAACAGATTATAGATTCTTCCTTTATTAGAAAAGAATTAAAGTTGATTTATCAAAAAATTTCTTCATTAGCTATCTTTCCTGAACGTTATCCTATTGTAAATAGTAATACCAATTACAGAAAATTATCATACAAAAAATATCTTATTCTATATAAAGTCATTAATAATAACATATATATTTTTTATATCCGCCCTTCAAAAATGAATATACTACAAGAAATACAAAACATATAAAAAAGTCGGCTCTCGCCGACTTTTTTAATGCACTTTTACGCGTTTATGTTGTTGTTCGTCAAATACACCATCTACATCTATGGTATCTAGAATTCGTTTTAAAGCATGTACATCGATTTGCCCTGGTGCCGATGCTTTACCAGCAGAGGCAAAGGTCATGGCATTTCCAAATAGAGCACCTGCAGTGCGTGTAACAGCACCTAGTTCTCCCATTGCCATCGTAATAATTGGATCCGAAGGATACAAAGCTTTCACTTCAGCCGTTGCTTCAAGTAGCGTCAATACATCACCAGTTGTGTGAGGCATAACGGCAATTTTTGGCACATCGGCCAAGAACTCTTTCATTTGAATAAGTCGATTTACAATGACTTCACGACTCGGCGTACAATGGAAATCATGGTTACTCATGATAATAGTGATTCCATGAACCTTAGCAAACTCTATCGTTTTAAGCATTCTATCTTGATCAAAAAACAGCTCAATATCGATAGCATCCACCAATCCTGTAGGAATCAAGCGCTCTAGCATTGTAAAATAATCTTGTGTAGAAATCGTTCTTTCCCCACCTTCACCTTTTGTGCGCCATGTAAAGAGCAACCCACGACCTTTCAGTTGTGGCTTGATGAGCATTAATAATTCAATAATAGCGTCAATGGAGTGGGCCCGCTCGAAATAGTCAATGCGTAGCTCCACTACATGACACGGTGTATTACATGCTACCGCGGTGGCATCTAGAATCTCTTTCATTGTTGTGCCCACAATAGGCACGCATATTTTTGTACCCTTTTCTCCGAGTACAGTATGTCCGATACGGACCATAATAACTCCTTTCTGTCCCACGCGGTGAGACTAGTGACTTACCTTAAACTAACTATATACCAATATTTTTGTAAAAGCAATCAATCAGCCCATATTGGATTGCTATTCACTAAAAACGTATAAAAGCCTGCTATTATGTACTAAAACAGTATTCTTAGATTAACGATTAACATTACTTTTTCTTATACCCTAGATTAAGACCTCTTACCAATAAACGGTCTGTATCTGAAAGCCTCGTATTATAAAAATAGCCTAAAAAAGTAAAAGCTCCTTACCAATATATTAGTAAGGAGCTTGTTAGACTCTAATTCACACACTATATTTATCATGTTGTACGGATAGTTTCCGTGATTGGAATCCCATATAGAGTAATAACAAACCTGTAATACTAAATACATAGGATATCCCAATATAGGTAGATACGATACTTGCAAACACTGGACCTACCATGGAACCAAATTGTTGAGCCGTCGTCGTCATACCAAACATGCGACCTCTAAATCCTGGTTCTGTATTAAGTGTTACAGCTGCACTCAAAGATGGGTTGATCCCTACAATACAAGAGCCAATTAACACTTGTAGTACACCAAACCACCAGATACCTACTGGTAAGCTTTGAAGTAAGAGAACAACACCACTACCAAGCATACAGTAGGAAATGGTTCTAAAGTACCCACGACGCTCACCGAGGCGCACCCATATATTGGTCGTTAAGGAACCGGCTAAACCACCGATACTGAGGATTGTACCTGAAATGATGGCTGCCCCTTCCATAGTGCCTTGCATATCACCTACATAAAGCGCCAAAATAGGCTGTAGCATCATGATGACACATTGCATAAAGAAGTAAATCCATAAAAGTCTTACTAATACAGGTTGTTCTTGAACCGACTTAAAATCTTCTCGCAAGGATGTAGCTTTTGCCGGCTGTTTGGACTGCTCCTTAGAAGTTGTATTTTCAACTTCTAGTTTTGGTTCTTTTACAAGAAACAATACTGCCAAGGTAGCAATGAATACGGCTATACCAGATATATAAAATACAGGGCGCATACCTACGACACTTTCAACGGCACCACCTAAAAATGGGCCGATGACATTGCCTAAAATCAGACCTGTTTGGAATATGCCGAGGGCACGGCCCACCTGTTTCTCATCTACACTGAGGGAAACCATGGTCATCGCTGCAGGATAGAAACCATTAGCGAACCCAACTAAGGCACGCCCCATCAGCAATTGATACTGATCCGTTACCATGCCGATGAGAACATAACTGACAGCAATGGCAAAACCAGCGCGCAAAGCCATCCGCTTTTTCCCTTTATTATCTGCAATTTTGCCCCAAATCGGCGCCATAATACCAGCGATAAGAAAGGTAATACCAAAGACGAGGCCTGACCAAAGTGCTACATCATCCTTAGGAACACCGAGTTCTAATAGATATATAGGGAGAAAAGGAATTATCATTGTGTAACATATGGCTAGCACAGTCATACTAGCCGTAATAATCCATACGTTTCTCATGCCACCGCGAGCATCATATACACTTGTACTCATAGTACCCTCCCTTCCACATAAAATCGTTGAGATAAACTAATATACACATAAATCACTTTTAATTACAGTTCCATTTAAATTACAGTCCTACTTAGATTTCAATCTATGTTACTATTCATAAAATGTTATTACATTTTAATTTCATATATAAAGAAGAGCCGCATACGAAACGCGACTCTTTCCATAAAAAAAACCTAAAATATAGGTATACAATGTAGTAATCCTCAAAGATCATTCAAACTAAAGTTTTCGGACTATCAATTATTCCGTAGGAAATTTATGATCCATTACATCTTGCAAGGAAACATGTTCCATAACATGTCGGAACTCATCTTGTAAATACTGCCACAATGGAGCTGTCAAGCAGTCATTAAACATAGGACACGGTTCTACATCATCTTCTAAACAAGACACGAGAGCAATGGAGTCCTCTGCGGCATATAAAATTTCATATACATTATATTCAGATGGATCTTTCACCAAACGATATCCACCGTATTTGCCACGTCCACTTTTAACGAGGCCCGCGGAGGATAATCGAGATACAATCCCCTCTAAATATTTATCGGAAAATCCTTGGCGTTCTGCAATCTCACGAATTGGTACATTTTTTTCTACCCCATGTTCTGCAATATCCGCCAATATCCGTAAGGCATAACGCCCTTTTGTAGATATTTTCATAAGTTAACCTCTATATCATTCATAATATATTAATAGTATATCACAAATTCATACAAAAAATGGTGGGAAATATGATACACTATACATATATCGAAATATCTTTATTTAGGTATGATTTTAATTTCATATAGGGAGGATTTTATCTAATGTTAGATAAATTATTTCAACTCAGTGAACGTGGTACAACCGTTAAAACAGAAATTTTAGCAGGTATCACTACGTTTATCACGATGGCGTACATCCTATTCTTGGCGCCAAACATTCTTAGTCTTGCAGGTATGGATAAGGATGCGGTCCTCATTGCCACAGCCTTAGGTGGAGGTCTTGTGACGATTGCTATGGGTTTATTCGTAAACTACCCAATTGCTCTCGCTCCAGGGGTTGGCCTCTTGGCATTTTACTCCTTTACCGTAGTTCTCGGTATGGGCGTATCTTGGCAAACAGCATTAGGTGCGGTATTCATTTCTGGTCTCGTTTTCCTCGTATTAACATTGACATCAATACGACAAATGATCGTTGAAGGTATCCCAGCCTCCATGAAAATTGCCATTACCGTTGGTATTAGTCTTTTCATTTCTATCATCGGTTTAAAGTTATCCGGCTTGATGGCTATCTCCATAAGTTTGTCTCCAAACTCCTTGGGTCAAGTCGTACAGACACATGGTAATCTAGTCCCTCCAGCATCTGAAGCACTTTTGACGCTCGGTAATTTGCACAGTGGTGAAACATTGTTGGCACTATTCAGCCTCATCTTTACAGCTTTATTGATGGCTCGCAAAATTCAAGGTTCCCTCTTGATTGGCGTTTTAGTAACAACAATCATCTCCTATGCGACAGGCCTTTCCACAATGCCTGAGAACTTCACTGTATTGGCTATTCCTGATTTCTCCAAAGCAGCATTCCTGCAATTAGATATTCCTGGTGCGCTTCACATGGGCTTAATTACGATTATCTTCTCCTTCACCTTTGTAGAATTATTCGACTCTATGGGCACTTTGATTGGTACCGCTACAGAGGCGAAAATCGCAGATCCTAAATCTGGTAAATTCCCAGGTCTTGGGAAAGCCATGACCGTAGATGCTATCGGTGTTAGTGCCGGTGCATTGCTCGGTACTTCTACAATTACGGCTTTCGTTGAAAGTGCGGCAGGTGTAGGGGCTGGTGGCCGTACAGGTTTAACAGCTGTCACAACAGGCGTACTTTTCTTAATTTGCTTATTCTTGGCTCCATTGGTATCCTTGGTTCCAAATGCAGCCACATCTCCTGTTCTTATCATCGTAGGTGCCCTCATGTTAGGTGCCATTCGCAATATTGACTTCGATGATTGGACAGAAGGCTTCCCTGCATTCCTCGTTATCGTATTGATGCCGTTCACATACAGCATCGCTAACGGTATCTCTGCAGGTCTCATTGCATACCCTCTACTCAAAATCATTGCAGGCCGTGCAAAAGAAGTTAACTGGATTATGTACGTATTGGCGGTTCTCGTTATTATTCGCTACGTATTCTTCTAATTAACGTATACCCATAATGATGCTATTAGTGAAAGCTACTTTATATTCGATAGCTATAAAATCACTAATACGCTACAAACCCAAAATATATATTACTATACTAAAAGAACCTATCTCCAAAAATATTACCCTAATATCTAGGAAATAGGTTCTTTTTATTATATACTCTTTTACTAAACGCTAACGTCGTATGACATCACCGAATCGTACTATAGAGTCTTATTAGGGTTTAGTATTAACGAATCGTTTTTACACCGATTAAGTCTGTACGACTTAAATCAATATTTTTTAATGGTACTACATGATCTTTATAAAACTCTGCTTCAGATACTTTTACAGGCACTTGGAAAAACAAGAAATATGCCATGTTATCTTTGCTCCACGCAATACTGCGTACTAAGTCCTTATCTACATTACCTGTATACTGCACATCACCGGTTGGCGTAGAGTCAATCCACTGTACGTCATGGTATTCCGTTGGAACATATTCTTTAGGCCATACCGTATCCATAGAGTAGCTCATGCGAAAGACCATCGTATGATTTACCCAACGCCCGCTGCGTTCTTGATATTCTTGACCTTGCTTCCAATATACAGTTTCTAATACATCATTATCATAAAAATGTGTAGCATAGTATGTATAGCCAAGAGGCAAGTAACTTGGTACAGATACGTTATAGGACAGCTTACGAGATGCATCAATTACACCGCTAGGTAAGCCGATGGATTTACTCGTAAGTATAGGCCACTCAGAATTCGTATGTGTACGCAGTGGCAAACCAATAGTTTCAAAATGAGGTCTATCTTGTTCACCATTTTGTTTAACACTTTGCGCATTACTTCGTTTAACATTTTGCTTATCATTTCGGTCACCACGTAATCGAGTATTATCAGCGGCTACGTTAGTAAGAGGCCCTACAGAGTCTACAATTTTGCTTACATAGTTTTGGTTTCTTGAGGAAGCAAAGTAGAGCATATGAACTTTATTATCTTTTTCCCAATAAGCAATTTGAACAGAATCGTTGCTAGAGCCTAAAGTATGTACAGGGATTCCATTAGGGGTAGTAAAGCTAACTGCATCATCAGCATTGTATTTTGTCTTTTCCAATATGGGCTTTACCACGGTATCGATAGCCCAACCCATACGATATACAATATCTGTATTAGAGAAGGTAAGTTTAGGCCCAAACATTCCATGAGCTCCAGTTTCTGTATATACGATTTCTAATACGTCATGATCCCTTGACTTTACATCGCGTACTACATAGTCTTCAGGCATATAAGATGGAATTTGTAAATCATATCCAAAATACTTTGTACTTGCGTCAATATTAAGCTGTACTATATCACCATTATCAACTTGGTCATACCATCGATAGCGATTCATTAACTCTTTATTCTTTTCCACTGTATCAGTGGTAACTGTATGTCCATTTTCATCCACTAAAGGAGATAACGCACTAACTGATTGTACTCCAAAGCTGCCTATCACGGTAGCTAATATTCCCATGGCTAATAATGATTTTGTTATTTTCAATCTCATAATCTCTGCTCTCTCTAAATTTAGATATTTATAAGTATATATTACCGAAGTAATCATTTATCTATTACATTTTTAACTCAGATCACTGACTTTCAAGAGTATTACGTACCATTAATAAATCACACCAGTCTATGCTTTCATAGGCACTACATGTTCCTGTTTTATTTCTTCAATAGTTTTAGGTTTAATCGGTGTTATCGGATAGTTACCAACTAGTTCATAGCGGGAGCTATCAATATTTTTCAACGGTACCACATGGTCCTTATAGAATTCCGCATCAGCCTCTTTCACTTGTTCTAAGAAAAATAGGAAGTAAGCCATACCATCCTTCGCCCACGTAATGCTGCGAACCATATGCGTTTCAGGATTACCTGTATAATAAACCTCACCAGAATCACCTGGTTTAGACCATTCAAGATCGCCGTACTCAGATGGAACATATGGTGTGTCTCTCACAGTATCCAAGGAATATCCCATTCTATAGGCCATAATACTATCTATATATTTTGTCCCATCCCGATAGATAGTCACACCTTTTTTGTAATATACAACCTCTAATATATCATTTCGATCTTGACGCGCTGTATAGAGCTGATAACCATAAGGTATATAACTAGGTGCTTTGACCTCATACGGTAGTTGCTGTGCAGCCTCTACTATTCCCTTCCAATTACGAGCCCCTTCTTGTGTTTTCATAGGCCACTCTAATAAGGTCTTTCTTGGCAATGCTTTGATTACTGAATCAGGATGAACTCTAGGCATATCATTTATAACGGTAGCTGAAACACCAACATGATCAGTAGATATAGAATTATTAACAACATCAGCTGAAACATACCCCGCAGACAATAATCCTACGGCCATAGCAGCTAAAACGGACTTATATAGAAGCTTCTTCATGATCTCTCCTTTTATAAAAACTTGATATATACTTTACACATATAATGATATATTTTCTTATTTATATCAAAAACATGCCACCTATTCTGTTGCCCTAGCTACTTCATAAAACTTTTATCTTTCCTATTGTGAAAGTATAGTTATGAGCCATTAGCTGCTTTAATGCTTACTAGTTATACATAATAAAACATCCTACTAAACGCTATATTACAATAGAGTTCAATAGGATGTTTTGTCATTATTTAGTTAATGGAGGCATAATAATATCTTGTTCAAGCTGTCTTCGTCTCTTTGCAGTATAGTCTACAACTTTAATTTGAACGACGCCCACAGAGTTTACCATGGCATCAGTAAAGGTAAATTCTCGACCAGTCTGATGCTTCATCAACACCTGTAAACCATGAGCTTTTTCATCAATATTTGCTAAATAAACAGCCTCTCCTCGTCCCATTACACTGGAATAGACTGAACTATATTTACAAGGAATATCTCTACCTGATACGAGGGCCTCATCATTACCGTCAATTTCTATAAATACATGGGGGTTCACTTTAATCAAAATAAACTTCTTCCCCTCATGATAGCCATGTACATATATGTAGAGTATATCATCTACAATTTCATAACCGAAATGTAAAGGTACTACATAAGGGTAATCACCATCCATCATGCCTAGGTGAATAATACGCGTGCTGTTTAAAATATCTTTAATTTCATCTATATTTGCAACCATACGATCTTGACGTCTCATTTCAACCTCCACAAGAATTGATGAATTAATACACCTTACGCTTCATGTAATCTGCCAAGAAGATGTTTAAATTGAGCTTCATCACTCTTCAGCTTTCCGAAAAAGATTTCATCAATTTCTTCGACTAATGGGACTGCCTTTTGTAATATTGCACCCCCCTCTTCATTCAAAAGAACCGCTTTCGCACGTGTATCTCTAGAGTGTTCTTTTCGCTCTACAAAACCACGTTTTTCCAATAAACTCAATATTTGAGATACCGTCATAACATCTATTCCTGAAAGTTTTGAAATCATAACTTGTGTAACTTCGTTATCATGTTGTGATAGATATGCAAGAGATGCTAAAACAACAAACTGAGGATGTGTTAAGTTCAACTCTTTTAATGCTTGTTTTATAGTAAAATGCCATTTATTGTACACCCTCATGAACAATAATCCTGTTGATTTTTCTGAATTGTCTTTATATTTTGATGTAAACAAACAGCAATCACCTTATCTTTCTAAACAATTTTTTAGAATAAATATAGATTGGGGAACATCAGAAAAAACTTGACTTAAAAATTCCAAATGTTGCTTATCTTCACTTTCTAAGCTTACGGTATGCTTTACATTTACACTTCCGTCATGATTATCAATTATTTGATGTCCGAAAAGAATAGCACCAAATGGAGTTTCAGTCTTATCCCAAAACTCTTCAAAAGGTTTTACAAGAGTAAGCTGATATTCCATAGGCGGCATGCCTTCAAGCTCCATTGTACCACATGAACCGGTCTCAAATTTACCGTTTAATGTAATATTTTTTAGATCCTCTTCCCAGTCATACCATTTTTCGATATTCGCATAGTACGCCCATACAGCTTCTTTTGTTGCTTTTATTTTCAAACTAAAACTAAATTCCATTTTATATCCTCCTTTTTTACGACTGCTTTATTATAAGTATACTTATTATAAATTATTTTATATTATTCGTCAATTAACTTCCAAAAAAGGATATTCTATGCGTTTATCAATATAAGGGTATACTCTCATCAGAAAATCATCAGGTCTTTTGTCTACTGTAAAAATACATTTGACTTTTTAGAATAGATACTGTATTATAAAAAAATAGTTTTAAAGATTCTATAGATTGTTAAAGCTATGGTAATCCATAGCCTTTATATTTATAGATAGTTTGTAGAAAAGAGGTCTTTATTATGTCTGATACGCATCAGTTAAAACGGGGTCTTAAGAACCGGCATGTACAGCTGCTCGCCATCGGCGGTGCTATTGGTACAGGCCTATTCTTAGGCTCCGGTCGCGCCATTCACTTGGCTGGTCCATCCATCATATTCGCCTACCTAATAACAGGTGTTATGTGCTTCTTTATTATGAGAGCACTAGGCGAGTTATTGTTATCTAACCTAAATCACCACTCTTTTATCGACTTTGTAGAAGATTACTTAGGGGATCGAGCAGCCTTTATCACAGGATGGACATACTGGTTCTGCTGGCTTTCACTAGCCATGGCGGATTTGACAGCCGTAGGCCTCTACATGCAATACTGGATACCGTGGCTTCCTCAATGGATACCAGCCTTACTTGTTCTAGTCGCCTTGCTGTTAATGAACTTGACAGCGGTAAAATATTTTGGCGAAATGGAATTCTGGTTTGCCTTGATTAAGGTGATCGCTATCATCTCTCTTATCATCATCGGTATCATCATGATTGTTACTGGTTTCACTACAGATGCCGGTGTCGCCGCATTTAGCAATATGTGGAATTACGGAGGATGGTTCCCGAATGGAACGATGGGCTTTATCCTATCATTCCAAATGGTTGTATTTGCTTTCACAGGCATAGAACTCGTAGGTTTAACGGCTGGCGAAACAGAAGATCCTGAAAAGGTTATTCCAATGGCCATAAACAATATCCCATTGCGTATTATTTTATTCTATGTAGGCTCTTTAGCTATCATCATGAGTATTTACCCTTGGACTGCCGTTAACCCTGCTGCGAGTCCATTTGTAGCCGTATTTACCGCCGTTGGTATTACAGCCGCTGCAGGAATCGTAAACTTCGTTGTTCTTACTTCTGCAGCATCCGCTACAAACTCTGGTATCTTCAGTACAGGCCGTATGATTTATGCCTTGGCAAAACGCGGTCACGCTCCGAGTTCGATGCGCCGCTTGACTCACAGCAGTGTGCCATACCAAGCAACGATTTTCTCGGCAGCCGTATTATTGATTACGGTTGTACTCAACTACGTAATGCCTGAAGCAGTATTCGTTATGATTACATCAATCTCTACGTTCTGCTTTATCTTTATTTGGGCCATGATGGTTATTTGCCATCTCAAATATCGCAAAAAAAATCCTGATGTAGTGGCACAGTCTAAATTTAAAATGCCTCTATACCCAGTAATGAATTACGTTATCCTCGCGTTCTTCGTTTTCGTTTTAGCCATTCTAGCCTTAAACGAAGATACGCGAATTGCCCTCTTGTTCACACCAATTTGGTTTATTATTCTTTGGGCCTTCTACTCCATGCTTAACACGGACGATGAAGATGCCCTTGGGGAAGAACTCATCGAAATGGCAGGCGTAAAAGAACTTTACAAAAAACCTAAAAAAGACGATTCCGATGATTACGTAATCTAACAAAAAAGCTCGTGCTATGCACGAGCTTTTCTTTTACTTCATTGACGGGAAGTTTTGTTGTTCATATTGTTGTAGATATGCTGGTAAGTTACTTGTATCTTCATTGTAATTAAAGATAGTCTTAATGCGATAGCCTTCTTGAGTGATTATGATATCAATAGAGGATGGTACTTCTTGACCATTCTGTTGCAAGTGATTAACTAATTCTTGCAAGGCCTCTGTTTGATGTAAAGAACCGGCCATATATTTACCCTTGGATAGACCTGTATTTCTAATGACTTGGCCATTGTATACTTGACCTCTATTATCTTTGTAATAAAAGCGTACAGCATCCTTATCTCCCGTAGGAACAGCTTTAATATAAATGGTCTTCCAATTCTTTTTAATCATCACTTTTGTAGCTTCTGCTAAATTATTAGACAAACGTCGTGTTTCTTTATTTGTTGATTTAGACACACCATTAACCTGTTGAATTTCATCATTCATAGGCATATCAATAGGTGCCACTACTGGATCTTGTTCTACCTTTTTTGCATCTGCAGGCTGAACCGCGAACATACCAACAACCGCCATTACAGCTAATGCGGTAAGAGCAATTTTTTTCATTCCATCTCTCCTTAGTTAGGATACATCAAAACAAATTATATTTTATACAACACATTCTATTATATTCATTAAACAGTTTAATATCAAGTCATACTTAATTTTTAGGACTGACACTATTAATGATTTGGTTCCATCGTTCAAAACGTTTAGTATCGTAGTTCATATCCATATATTTAATATTAAAAGAGGTAATCGATTTTAGATTTTCATAGCGTTCCATCTCATCAGTCTTAACATTCCAGAACAACATCATATTTTCATATATAGGAATACCATAATACTGTTCAGCTTTAAAAAAATCAAAAGGTAAATTCATATTTGGTTTCGCATATATAAGAGGAGTAACCGTGAGCAAATAAGTATCTCCTACCTTACCATTTATATATAATTCTCTAGGAATAAGAGAGTCTAATATTACTTTATCATTTTTAATACCATGTTTACTTTCTTTCTTTTGTTGAACCAAACGTGGATCTGTATCAACTATTTTAGAAGCAGATAAATTAGCATCTATAATATATTCTCCATCTCGATTAGAGGCTATAATTTTTCCATCTATATAATCTAAGGAAGCAGAAAATTTATCTAAATCATATCCAATAATATTAGAAACTAAAGATGTATCATTGATTTTAAAAATCAAAAGTGGATACAACTTCATATCAGGAATAGTATCATTAGAGCATCCGAGTAGATATAGTTCCTCATTAATAATAAGATAATCAACAATATAACAGTTATATTGTTTTAAAATGGGTAATACATCGATAGTATACGATTCAGAATAATTAGATGCACTCAGAATCTTTAATGCCGCAGTAGGATTACGATTAATATCAACCGCAATATCCTTTTCTATAATTACCCCTTGTTTTGGTAAAATTCGAACCTCATTTCTCGTACCACTAAGGTGTAAGGCACACAAAATAAGGATAAGTAAAAGCAAAAAACCAACAATATAATGCTTTTGTATCCATTGCAACATAGGACCACCTCTCTTACCTATAGTATAACTAAATCTGTCGACTAATAACAGAAAAGACTTCTGCCAATTCTTGACCGATTATATTCTGTCAATTACTGGTAAAAGCCTTTAATTTTATAATATTGGTTATGAAATTATCCTATATAGTAAAGAGATATACTTAGATGTTTCTATTCGCAGAAATATCAAAATCAATATTACTAAATTAGTTACTAAAATCCGTATCCACAATAGCGAATTGTGTATAGTCAGGGTAACGTTTTTGCATTTCTGCCTTGATTTTTTCTAATGTACTATGTGGATCTTCTTCGTCAAAGTCAAAGATAATATCGTAGTAGATAACCTTCTTTTCTTCTTGTACGTAGAAGGCATGTACTTGTACTACATGTGTATATAAACTAATAACTTGATCAAGAGCTTTTCTAATTTCAAGTACTTCTACACTTGGTTTGTTTTCAGCATATACACCAACAGTCATATTGATACCAAACTTTTTATAAAGATGAACCGCAATGCCCTTTGTTAATGGGTGAACTTCTGCCATTGTCATCGTATCTGGTACAGAAATATGAACGGAACCAATTGTTTCTCCCGGACCATAGCTATTTAATACCAAGTCATATACACCACCCACATTCGGATGCTGTGCGATAGTTTCTTTAATATTACGGATTAAATTATCATCTGCTCGAATACCAAGCAAATGGTTGTACATTTCACGTAAAATATCATACGCCGCTTTTAAAATCAAAACAGAAATAACAGCGCCCACATAACCTTGAATATCAAAGTTAAAGAAAAATACTAAGCCTGCAGATACCAATGTAGCAAAGGTAATCACCGCATCAAAAAGGGCATCTATACCAGATGCTACGAGTGCATCGGATTTATATTTTTCTCCTTGTGCCTTGATGTAACGGCCCATCACTATTTTCACCACGATGGCAACAGCGATGATAACAAGGCCTGGAATATCAAAGGTAGATACCTCAGGGTGAATAATTTTTTCCACAGATTCCTTAAGGGATCCAATGCCAGCACCGAGAATGATGAAAGCTATGGCCATAGTAGTCATATATTCTATACGACCATGACCAAATGGATGCTCCTTATCAGCCCCTTTGGCGGCTAATTTCGTACCCACAATAGTTAATACAGAGGACAATACATCTGTTAAGTTATTTACTGCATCAAGGATGATGGCGATGGAATTAGACGCAAGGCCCACAATCATTTTAAAAATAACGAGAACGACATTACCTATAATGCCTTTTATACTGGCAAGCGTAATCCCCCGATTACGTGCTGCACCATTATCTTGTAAAATCATACTACACCTCTTACATTCTGATTTATAGTTCTTAAATTGAACTATATCGATTTGCTCCTATTTATATTATAGCTTATCGATTATCATTTGTCATTATTTTTCTTGAAAAATATTTTTAAACTTATTGATTTTACTGAGTTATCATTAATTCTCATTTCTCAATTAGAAATTTTGATGTATTGTGACTTCACAATGTATAGTACAAACTTATGACTAACAAACTAGTATTTTGTATTACGTAACGAGTTAACCAGATCAGATTATACCGTAACCGTAATACGCTCTCCTGTGCGCATGTGTGTAAATACTACCTTTTGAGCGCGTAATTGGAATGGCTGTCCCGTGGGTTGTGCACCGTATAATGTATCTCCTACAAGAGGGTGCCCTAAATGGCTGAAAGCTACTCGAATTTGATGTGTTTTCCCTGTGTACAAACGAACTAAAACCTCAGTATATCCACATTTATTGAACTTATACACAGTTTTGTCCACATTTGGATTATTTTTGTCCACATCTACTAATTCTATATCCACATTTTTTAGTCCTATATGCACAGAATTTTCAGACTTATTCACAGAGTTATCCACAGGCTGGGAAGAATGTCTACATAGGACGGAAAAATCTGTGCGAGTCTCTTTGCCCTTTGCATTTACTTCGTAATGAATACCATCAGCACTGCGTTCCATAGGGAATACTAAAGTATCCTCATCAGCTTCTACAATGCCTTCTACAGTAGCCATATACCACTTTTCAAAGGTGTTATCATCCATTTGTTGTTGATAAAGACTTTGAGCTAGACCGCTTTTAGCAATGACAATACAGCCCGTCGTATCTCGATCTAAACGGTTCAAGAAACGTACCTTTCGCTTGATACCATGTTCTTTAAAATAGTGCGCCACACCATTGGCAAGAGATAGTTGATCTTTAGAGTTCACCGTCACACCACTTGGCTTATCCACAATAAAAAGATCCTCGTCTTCGTATAAAACGGATAAGTCCATTTCAATTGGATCGTGGTCAATCTTCTCTTTAGCCATAGCAATCCAGATCTCATCGTCTACGGAGATTGCATCCTTTGGTGTAGCCTTATGCCCATTAATGTGGATTAATTTCTCTTCAAAGAGTTTAACTAAGGACTTTCGAGGATATTTAGTATCTAACACTTCGCCAAGTGAAATATCACATGCTTCGCCAGTATGTTCTAGATCACCACTTGACATGTCTTGATTGCTACTCGATATATCTCGATTGCTACTTGATACATCTTGACCGTTATTAGACAGCTTTTGTTTTGCATATTTCTGACTAAGCACAGCGTCTATATCTACAGCGGTCACGCTCCACAGAATATCATCAGGACGATGTGTTTTTCGCGCCATTAGTATCTCCTTTCTACGAGTTCAGAATCTCGTGGCATATAGTTGAGTAGCGAGCTTGGTTGAACAGCTCGACCTCTTATATTTGTCTGTTCAAAGGTAATAGTCAATTCTCGCTTAGGTCGAGTAATGCCCACATAGAACAAACGCTTTTCCTCGTCTTCACGACCTTCTGCAATAGCAAAGAGACTTGGGAAAGTTCCTTCATTTAGCCCAGCCAAGAATACATGGTCAAACTCGCTACCCTTCGCTTGGTGAATGGTAATGATAGGAATGCGATCTTCATTTCGTACCTGCTGCGCAGGCTCACCCGCCGTAAGGGCCGCCATCTGTAAGATTTGGTTTAATCGAGCCAAACCAGCAGACCCTTCATAAGCCGCATCTAGTTTTTCCATGATGCGATACAAATCGCGTATATGCTCTACTTTAGCCGCTTCCCCATGAGATTTATAGTACTCTAAAACCCCCATTTGGTTCATGATATACGCCAATAATTTCGTTGGCATCTCCGTATAGGCTTTTCTACGCAAGGTCGCCATTTGAGAGGCGATATCCGTGAAAGCTGCCTTATATTTATTAATAGCTACCATGCGACCCGTTGTGGTCGGTACGATATTTTCTTTCACCGCATAGATTAAAAGCTGTGCAGTGGCTAAAATATCGTCCATCGCATTGTGCGTTGGCTCATGGTGGATAGGAAACTCAGATGCAAGAAAGCCCAATTTATGATTTGGTAAATTAGGATAGAAACGACGGTAGATATCGAGGGTATCGTAAATAGCCTTGAACTCGGGATTGCCCAAGTTATGACGCGCCAATTCATTCGTAAAGATGGTCACATCATAGTTTACATTGTGACCTACAATAATAGCATTCTTGGAGAATTCCTTAAAGGCTTGTAGCACTATAGCTGGCTCTTCGCCGTGTTCTTGTAAATACGCATCGGAGAAGCCGTGTACCTCTTCGGATTGACCAACAGGTATACCAGGATTGATAAAGCGTTCAAAGGCCTCTAAAACCTGTCCATTTTCATCGATGCGGATAGCTGCAATTTGAATGATGCGGTCTTGAGACGTATCTGTGCCGGTGCTCTCCACGTCATAAACAACTACTTCGTGCTGCTCTAAGCCACTGACAAGCTTTGCATAAGGCTCCGCCTCAAAGATAGGCATATCCATAAAATCTGTCAATTTTAAACCTATTTGGCGCGTCTCTGGGCTTTCAATCGCAGCGATACGAGCGTCACCAATACCAGCAACATATCGCTTGATAATGCGCTTCGCACTGACAGAGTCGTTTGGATTCATGAGCAGTTTGAAGTAGGCCATAACATCTTTAATTTCTTGACGTCTAAAGAATTTAAACTCGTCTATAATCATGAAGTGACGACGTTCCTCTTCAGGTCGTTCGCCGTTAAGACGTTCAAAAGAATCACTTAGCTGCTGTGCCTTTTTATTATCCCGCACGAGAACGCCGATATTAGCATCCTTCGGTAAGGCGCAGATAGCTTCGTAGATATAGCGGCCCTCAAGGTAGCTATTTTTACAACCTTTAATGAGAACAGGCTTACCCTTGCTTTCACTATTGGCACGAGGTAATTCAGTGTAGATAGACCCAACCAGGTCAGGGAACATATTTTGTAAGGTTTTGAAAGCCATCGTAAAGAGCGTCCAATTAGAACGATAGTTTTCATAAAAGATGATTTTCAAGGGCTTGAAATCCGCATCAAATTGCTTAAGCAAGCGGAACGGATCGGAGCCACGCCATTCGTATATGGTTTGGAAATAGTCACCACACAAAAGTACGTGATTACCTTCCCACAACATTTCTAGAACTTTGTACTCTAGTACGCCTGTATCTTGCATTTCATCTACAGAGATATAGCTGTAACGGCTGCGCCAGCGCTCACGAACTACAGGGTCTTGAAATAGGCGATGAACACCACAGATGAGATCTGTAAAATCTAGGCCGTGCACGGAAGCTAAGCTTTCATCATACGCAGCAATCCATTCGTGACCATGATTCAAGAAATCATGGAGTTCACTGTAGAGGACATTGCCAAAGCTAGAGAATTGCTGCTCAATGGCTTCGCGCTGTTCCTTCTGTAAGCGTTCGATTGTCCGCTTGTAATCCCCTAGAAGGTCATCAGAATAAAAGCCATATAAGGAACGATATTCTTTCACCATAGCGATAACATTAGCAAAGGACATTTCTCGCAATTTACCAGGACGGTATGGTTCAAAGAGTTCCTTGCAGTCTTCTTCGTCAAAGATGGTCACATCCGTGTACAAGGTTTCGTTGCGCTTTCCCTCTTGTTGGAGAATGAAAAAGCAAAAGCTGTGGAATGTACTAACCTCCACAGCCTTTGCAGGACTGCCCACGAGCGATTGAATGCGGCCTTTCATCTCGTTTGCGGCCTTGTTCGTAAAGGTCATGCACAAGATATTCTCCGCCTTCGCATAGTCACCCTCGATGAGATGAGCCACCCGATAAGCAAGTGTATTCGTTTTTCCCGTCCCAGCGGACGCTAACAAGAGGATATTCTGTTCCACTTCATCAATAACGCGTTGTTGTTCACGATTGATAAGCATAAAAACCTCCTGTTATTTAATGCCGTAATATATAGCAGCTAAGACCATAGGAATAGGGCCTAAAATTGCTGTTAATGCCCAAATACCCACCCCAATATCCATTGGAATATTAAGTATATGAACGCATACCCAGTAGGTTAACCCACCAATCACAACATTCATAGCCACCCGTTTAATGGTGAAAAATGCTACTTTGAAAGCAATGTAGGCTACAGCAATGGAAATAACCGCCGATATAATCGGTGATGCTAATAAAGCTCCCATACTATTATCCTTTCATTTCTTGACGGTTCACTACGGCACCGCCTAGCGTTAATTCATCGGCATATTCGATATCGCCACCCACAGGAACACCGCGGGCAATGCGCGTTACCTTAATGCCACTTGGACTTAATAATCTCGCCAAATACAGAGCTGTTGCTTCTCCTTCGACATCCGGGTCTGTCGCAAGAATAACCTCTTGTACAACACCATCGCGAAGGCGTGCAATCAATTCTTTTACGCGAATATCGTCAGCACCGATGCCCTCCATAGGGGACAAAGCGCCTTCCAATACATGATACAAGCCCTTATAATCACCACTGCGCTCGATAGCAATGACATCGCGAGATGTTTCAACAACCATGATTGTCGTTTGATCGCGATTTGGATTGCTACAAAACTCGCAAGGATCTTGAGCTGATAAGTTAAAGCAAATAGAACAGTGACGCGTAGCCCCCTTCGCTTCTACGATGGTTTCCACGAGGCGGTCTACCTCTTCCTTCGGCATTTCTACCAAATGATAAGCCAAGCGTCTAGCCGACTTGGAGCCGATGCCAGGCAATCGGCGCAGCTGTTCTACGAGCCGTTCTAAAGCGTTTGTCATTTAGAATAAACCTGTTGGCAAGTTTAGACCACCAGTCACTTTGCCCATTTCTTGAGCCAAGAGGTCGTCCACTTTTTTGCTAGCTTCGTTTACCGCAGCCATTACTAAATCCTCTAACATTTCCACATCTTCAGGATCAACAGCTGTAGGATTCAATTTCAAAGACTCGATGATTTTTTCACCGTTCATCACAACGGTTACAGCACCGCCACCTACGGAAGCTTCTACAGTGCGAGTTTTTAACTCTTCTTGCATCTTCTTCATATCTGCTTGCATCTTTTGAACTTTTTTCATCATGCCAGCCATGTTGCCCATACCTTTACCAAACATTATATTTCCTCCTTTTAGGACATCGTCCTATACTAATATTCTAAGTCCACATCATTAACAATATATGACATAGATTTATTACATATGTGTCACCTAATAGCCCGAAAGCCAAAGGTTATTATCTAACAATTACTTTTTTATTTATTCTTCGATAACCTCGACTATGATGTCATGGTCTTCAGATAATTTTTCTAATGTTTCCGCCAAGAGAGGATTGTTTCGTTCCTCTTCTGTCATATGCTCTGGATCCCAGGCGTATTCTCGAGCCACCGTAACACTATCGATAGCCTCTACTTCAATAGGTGCTGGTGAAAGCATAGTTTTGTCATCACCTTGATGCGGGGTTTCCTCACGAGGTTCACCCCCATCAGACTTTGGGACAGCTTCCACCTCGATATGCGCACCGCTATCCATAGGGCGCTCTAACACTTCACCATCCTCGCTGATAACAGTCACACTATCTAATGGATGTGGTGGCATATCATCTAAGGATGATACATAAGAACCCTCCATATCATCTACAGGCACATCATCAAAGGAATGAACTGGAATATCATCCCCTTCAATAGAACCCGCTAGAGACTCAATAGGAATCTCACCATCAGGAACCTGATTAGATGGACTACCATCAAAAGATGTGATCGGCACATCACCAACGGATGCCGACTCTGTTTCTACATCAGCTCCTGATGCAGTTTCTGATGCATCTATTGTACTTGTATTCGCACTATCACTAACTGCTGTATTTGCAACAGCACCGCCTGTTTTCTTAGCTAAAAACGCCATCGCCGCAGCCTTAGCCGCGTCCACAGCTGCAGAATCAGGTTTACTCTCTTGCGGATCATTGGTTAAATCCATTTGTGTCGGTTCCGCACCGGAGGTCGTCTTTACGTCAACCATCGGTTCTTGTGGTCGTTGAGGTGCTTTTACTTGACGTTGTGTGGTGCTACCAGCAGCCTTTTTATAGTCTTTATAAACTTGCGTGAGGGCATCCACGATTTCTACATGTACTGCATAGCCCAGTGTATAAGTGAAAGCATCAACCGCCTCCGCCAAGTTCACTTCATTGGTCATTACATTGAGATGCAATGTATTTTTAAAGGCCATGACCGCCTTGCTTTGGTCTACGTACACCAGCTGACCTTGACCGATAACGGTAGAGGTCATATTGCGATTACTATCCTTCAAGTATTTAATCACATTGGACTGTACATTGCGATACTCTTGAGCAGATAAGATTTGTTCATTGATAAGGGCCTGTGTACTAATGCCTTTTTTACCGCGACCTTTAGCTTGGTTTCTCATGGTTTTTCGGGAAACTGGGTCCCCATTATTCGGTGGTGGCGCCATGCCAACGCCGCCCATTGGTGGCGGAGCCATACCCACTCCATTCATCGGAGGCGGTGTACTACCTAGTGCTCCCATCGGTGGAGGCGTCATACCTACACTCGCAGTCGGTGGAGTCATACCCACATTCGCAGGCGGTGGTGTCATACCTACGCTGCTTGGAGGTGGCACAGTGCCAACAGCAGTATTTTGAATACTACTCATGGAAGAATTCTGTACAGCAGCATTATCTACAGGAACAAAGCTGTTCGCATAGCCGCTAGGTGGAGCAAATGCATTAGCACCATAAGCTGATGTAGGAGCCGCTGGACCTCGTTGTTCCAATTGAGCCATGCGGTTCAATAAATCATTTCGTTCAGATCGCTCAGCACTTTCTAGAGCATATACACGGTCTTCCAAACTTCCATCAACAGCGCCTAATTTAGCACAAAGCACGAGTAGACCCATTTCAATGATGGTTCGTGGATTGTCCACTTGTTTCGCATCATTCATGATGGATTGAGCACTACGCACATATTGGTTAAGTTCATTGAAATCAACGCTATTGGCCTGAGCTAGAAACTCATCCTTAAAGGCATCGTATACCTTGAGTTCATCTGCATCAGGAGCCACCTTACCAACGAGCAAGGCGCGCACATGTTGAATAAGAGCTTCCATAATCTGCGTTGCATCGCGACCTTCTGCCAAAGCATCGTGAACGTAGGATAATACTTTAGGGCCATCACCATTGCGCAAAGCATCTAGGAAGTGAATAATCCATTCCTTACTTACGAGACCGATTAATTCTTCCACCACTTGCGGTGTAATAGAGCCCGTTGCCATACCGGCACATTGGTCTAAAATACTCAAGGCATCACGCAAGCCACCATCTGCATGAACAGCAATGAGCTGCGCCGCTGCAGAATCAAGACCAAAGCCTTCTTTTTCTGCTACGTAAGATAAACGCTGTGCGATGTCATCAGAAGTAATACGTCTAAAAGTATAGCGCTGACAACGAGACACGATAGTAACAGGCAATTTTTCAATTTCTGTAGTCGCAAAGATAAACATCACATGAGCAGGAGGTTCTTCTATGGTTTTTAAAAGCGCATTCCACGCCTCTGTAGTAAGCATGTGGGCTTCGTCTATGATAAAAACCTTTTTACGCCCTTCAACAGGCATAAATTTGACGCTTTCACGGAGAGCACGAATCTCATCGATACCACGATTTGATGCGGCGTCGATTTCAAGAACATCCATGGACTGTCCACTCAAAATCGATTTACAAGCACTACACTCGTTACAAGGGTGATCCGTTGGACCATACTCGCAGTTGATAGCGCGCGCAAAAATCTTCGCCATGCTCGTCTTACCAGTCCCCCGTGGACCGGCAAATAAATAGGCATGAGCTACCTTATCCTCACGGATAGCGCGCATCAATGTATCAGACACCTGATGCTGACCGACTACATCGGTAAATGTCTGCGGACGATACTTACGATATAGCGCAATATATGCCATTGGAACACCCCCCTTTTTCCGAAACTTACAATACTTTATTATACCATATTCAAGAAAATCTGACTCATTTTATAGAGTTTTATCAGTAATTTACACTAGTCATTCGAGCCCATCAATTAGACATAAAAAAAGCGGCCCCACAGGCCGCCTTGCAATATTCGATCACGACAGCCCCCGGGTTCCCCGTGGCACATGAAGGTTACCGCTTAGTGCTGCTACCTCTCAGTCCTGACACGATTCACAGGCCCCCATTGCACAGGCCCGAGAACTGCCATGATCCAATATTGCAATACAAATATTATACATGAAAAAGCATCTATAGTCAAAATACTTACCCCTCATAATTTTCTCATTTATCTTTAATATTAAAATAAATTTTAGTATAATGAGTATATATAAGTCTTGTATGTACCAATATAAACTTATTTCTGAAAAAAAATATTATATATATTATCAACTAACCACTTAGAGTTAATTTGTTACAGATCCTTATCTGCTCTATCACTAGACTTTTGAACTTGGATACTTTATCTTAAAGTTTTCATCATCAGCAAACTACTCTCTATTTAATTTATAACAAATAAAACATATGTTATTTTATAGACGCTCTATCTTTAAGCTTTATCCCTATCATTCACTTTTAACTCAATAATGTACATTAAAAAGAAGGTGAGCATTGTGGATTTTAATATCAATCTTAATCTACCAGAACCTATAAATAAATCCTTAAATCCTATTGCAACTGCAACCGGAGAAACATTCTCCAATATTTGGAACGCTTGTTTCGCACCAGTTAATTTATGGGCCAAAAAAAGGATCATTAAACATGAACAAGATTTTTTAGAGTTTAAACAGTCTGTAGAAACTCACTATACCAATATTCCTGATGAATATAAAAGTGAGCCAAACTTAAGTATTATTGGACCAGCTTTAGAGGCATCAAAATTCTATATCGAGGAAAAATCCATTAGAGAAATGTTTGCTAAACTAATAACAGCTGATATGGATACACGAAAGAAAAGCAATCTCCATCATTCTTTCGTTGAGATTATCAAACAACTCTCACCACATGACGCCTTGTTATTATCCAAACTTCCCAAAGTAGGTCCCATAGGTGAAATTCGTTTATATTATAAAGATGAAGCAACTTATTCGTTGCAAACAAAAGAAGACTTAATTATTATTCCTGATATTCCTGACTTAATAAATATTGACACTTCTATAGCAATAAATAATCTTAATAGATTAGGATTAGTTCAAATAGACCATATCATGAGTCTTGTTGACCAAAATTGTTATACACCTTATGAAAATTTAATTGAATTTAAGAAGGGTTTACTTTTAGTTGAAAGCCATCCAGAGTTATATACTAAAGTAGAAGTTTATAAAGGGATGTACTCAATCACGCCATTTGGAGATGCCTTTAAATCTATTTGTATCTAATTCAAGAATTCTCTTTTCTATTAATAAAAATATTTCATCACAAAACAATCCTAATATTTTAATGAATAGATTATATTTCAAAGATTTTTATTAATCTAAGAGTACTGTTAGAACAAGAAATATTTAATAACTAATAACTAATCAAGGAATAAATTATAATAAAACTCGTACAAAATCAAGATTAAAACATACTACATTTAATGACAGAGTAAAAGAAATAGGCAGCCTAAGATTAATAAAATTATTAACATCCCATTTGGGATATTTTACCTCAAAGCTATTCAAAAAATATTAGTTGTAAATATTATTCCCCTAAAGTAACTGAACATTCAATCACCTTTATATACGTTCAAGCGCTCATATACTCTTCTTTTCGTCCAATAATTTATATAAAGAAGGCATAAAAAGCTATTGAAAATATAGTTTTTCATGAGAACATAAACTTCAATTATCATATATTATGCAATTTTTTATCAACAAATATATTGGGAGGTAAAAATGCCAATTAGAGATTTTCCTACACCTCATATTCCACCTAAACTACCAATAACTAATGTTATCGATCAACTTATACCCTCCAAAACATTCTTAAAAAATGCAATCAATGGGGATTCATCATTATCACGATTTATTGGATACTTACAAAATATTCCAAATCCTACAATTCTAATATCTGCATTAACCGTCCAAGAGGCCGTACTCTCGTCTAAAATTGAGGGAACAATTGCAACTATTGAGGATGTCATAAACAATACTCCATCTACTGATATTATAAAAAATGATATAAAAGAAATTGAAAACTATATAATAGCTATACAATATGCCTTTGCTGAATTCAAAGAAAAAGATATTTCTATTACCAAAAATATGATTTGTGCGCTCCATAAAGTTTTGCTATCTGATAATGTGAGGGGTGCATCTAAAGCTCCGGGGCAATTTAAAACAGAACAAAATTATATTGCTAATAAAGTTCTTGGTAATTTTACCCCTTTGCCACCTTATTTAACCGAAGAGTATATTGAAAACTTAGTTGATTACATCAACTCCGCAAATGAAATTACACACTTAATTGCAATTGCGATTATACACGCACAGTTTGAAATGATACATCCATTTAAAGATGGGAACGGCCGTGTTGGTCGTCTATTAATCCCATTATATCTATTTATTAAAGGCTCTATTCCATACCCTGTCTTTTATATCAGTCGTTATTTTGCGACCAATGACAATAAATATAAAGAATGCCTTCATAATATTTCTCAAGCAGATATTAACTCACCTGACTATTATCAAGCATGGGAAGATTGGATTTCTTTTTTCCTAGCTGGTGTTGAAGAAGAAAGCAGCCTTCATATTCAGTCTGCAAAAAATATTATCTCCCTCTATAAAGAAATGATTGAGCATGTAAAAAAAACAGAACATATACAAATTATCGATTTTATTTTTGATAAGTTACGTGCCACCCCTAGCGATATTATCCGACATACACAATTAGGCAAAACTGCTGTTTATAGCACACTCAATTTATTAACTGATCTAGGCTACCTCTCTAAAATAGGTTCACCAAGAAAAAGTATTTTTATCTTTACCAAATTAGTAGATATTTTAGAATAAATTTCTAAAATACCTACTTTAAAAACTTATTCAAAATAAGTTTAAAAAAATGCTATTTTAAAAACTTATTCTATAGTAAGTATTTAAAAATACTATTTTAAAAACTTACGCTCACATATATTTAACAGTATATGTTCGATATGTAAAAATCAGAACCACCCATAAAACGGGGAGGGTTGCTCACAGGCTATAAGCCTGTATACTAGGCCAGCGTCTAAAGACGCTGGCTTTCACTACGTTCAAGCCACATAGCCATTGACTCGTAACCTTTCCCTCAAAGGGGATATGTATTACTTGCTACCCTTAAAAGGGTCCTCATATTCTTTTACACTCAACTTATCCTTCATTTGATCATGCAACTCTTCCTCACGTATATATTTTCTTACTGTTGCCTCATTTAGACCTACTATACTAGCATAATATCCCCCAGACCAAAAGTGTCTATTTCCAAATTTATACTTTAAGTTTGCGTGTTTATCGAACATCATAAGTGCACTTTTACCTTTTAAATATCCCATAAAAGATGAAACTGCTATTTTAGGTGGGATTAATACTAACATATGCACATGATCTGCCATGAGCTCCCCCTCTATAATTTTGACGCCCTTATATTCACATAAACGCCTCAGTATTTCACGTAAACTATTTCTATATTGATTATATATAACTTTACGCCTATACTTAGGTGTAAATACTATGTGGTATTTGCATAACCATTTTGTGCGCGCAAGACTTTGTATCTTTGTTGCCATATAAAACCACCTTTCTTTTGCATATAATACGGCTTGAACACCTATATTATCCTTAAGCAAGGTGATTTTTTTGTATAACATTCGTTGCCGCACCCGCATAGCGGGTGGTTTTATGATTCGCGACTACGTCGCGAACTAGTCTAAAGACAATAAAAAACTCCCACTAGTTTTCTTTAGAATTAACTAGTGGGAGTCTTTATTATAACTATTTTATTATTCTATTTTGCATATTTCTCTTTAAATGCAGCCAATTGTGCTTCTTCTAAGGATAAGCCTTGTTCTTTATAGCGTTCAATAGCAGCTTGCATTTCTTCGTATGCTACAGGCACAACTTTTGTAAATCTGTTTACAAAGTTATTCCAGTTTTCAAGGATGTGACGGCCTTTAGCGGAATTTGTATGCAATACATGTTGTTCTACTAGTTCTTTAATGCGTTTAAGGTCATCATTATTGGCTGTACGTAATTCTACGAGACCTGTATTGACATAGCGTTCATCGCAATCGAGGATGTACGCATAGCCACCGGACATACCTGCTCCAAAGTTACGGCCGATTTTACCGAGCACGAGCACTTCGCCACCAGTCATGTATTCACAGCCATGGTCACCGACACCTTCCACAACGGCAGTAATACCACTGTTACGAACAGCGAAACGTTCACCGGCCACACCGTTGATGTAGGATGTACCAGAGGTTGCACCATAGAAGGCAACGTTACCGATAAGGATATTTTCATCAGCTTCAAAGATGGATGCTTTCGGCGGATATACAGTGATGGTACCGCCGGACAAGCCTTTACCGAGGTAGTCATTCGCATCTCCTTCTAGTTCTAGTGTCATGCCTTTAGGGATGAAAGCACCGAAGGATTGACCCGCAGAGCCTTCGAAATTCAACTTGATTGTATTGTCTGGCAAGCCGCTTTCACCATAACGACGAGTCACCTCAGAACCAACCAACGTACCTACAACGCGGTTGATATTGGTGATAGCCAATTTAGCGCGAATCGGTTTTTGGTCCTCAATAGCAGGACGGCACATACGCAAGAGTTTGGACATGTCCAAGGTACGTTCCAACTCGTGATCTTGGTCAACCATATGCATATGGCCTACAGAGGAATCGATGTACGGACGGAACAATATACGTTTAAGATCAACGCGAGACAATTTGAAGTTATCATCTTGAGATTTTTGACGCACAAGATCGATACGACCAACGAGTTCAGCTACGGAGCGAATACCTAAACGAGCCATGATTTCACGCAATTCACGAGCGATAAAGAGCATCAAGTTTTCTACATACTCAGGCTTACCTGTGAAGCGGGCACGCAATTTTTCGTCTTGTGTGGCTACGCCGTAAGGGCATGTGTTGAGATTACATACACGAGCCATTTTACAGCCTACTGCAACGAGTGGCAATGTACCAAAGCCGAACAACTCTGCACCGAGCATAGCTGCTACAGCCACATCGAAACCGGTCATCAACTTAGAGTCTACCTCTAATTGAACACGGTCACGCAATCTATTGAGCATCAAGGTTTGATGAGTTTCAGACAAACCTAATTCCCAAGGCACACCAGCGTGTTTAACAGATGTACGACCTGCCGCACCAGTACCACCATCGTATCCGGAAATCAAGATGTTATCTGCTTTTGCTTTCGCCACACCAGCAGCAATCGTACCAACACCTGCTTCAGATGTCAATTTAACGGAAATACGCGCATCTTTGTTGACGCATTTCAAATCGTAAATCAACTCAGCCAAGTCTTCGATAGAGTAAATATCATGATGCGGTGGTGGAGATACGAGCTCAACGCCAGGAGTGGAGTGACGAGCTTTCGCGATTTCAGGATATACCTTTTTGCCCGGTAATTGGCCACCTTCACCTGGCTTAGCGCCTTGAGCACATTTAATTTGCAATTCTTTTGCATTGATCAAATAATTCGCTGTTACCCCGAAACGACCAGATGCAATCTGTTTTACTTCGGAGTTCATGCTGTCGCCGTTTGGCAATGGTTTGAAACGAGCTACGTCTTCGCCACCTTCACCAGAGTTGGATGTAGAGCCTAAACGATTCATAGCGATAGCAATCGCTTCATGCGCTTCTTTACTGATGGCACCGTAACTCATAGCGCCCGCTTTAAAGCGTTTTACGATAGACTCTTCCGGCTCAACCTCTTCGATAGGAATACCACCGCCTACTGGATAGTTCAATTCCATCAAGGAACGTAATGTAACGTGGTAATCGTTGCGAATCGCTTTAGAGTATTCTTTATATTTAGCATAATCGCTGTTGATAAGGGATTCTTGTAACAAATCAATCGTCTTAGGATTGAACAAATGCTCTTCTCCATCTTTTACAGGACCATACCAACCGCCTGGTTCGAGTACAGTTTCATCGGATTTGAAAGCCCGTTCATAACGAGCCAAGGCTTCATGTGCTACACCGCCAAGGCCAATACCGCCGATACGCGTTGGCGTATTTACAAAGAACTTGTTAATGAAGTTAGTATTCAAGCCCAATGCTTCAAAGATTTGTGCACCGTGGTAGGATCGAACTGTGGAAATACCCATTTTAGACATAACTTTCATGATGCCACCCACAGCGGCCTTGATGTAGTTCTTTTCTGCTTCTTCTGGTGTAATATCACCAAGACGTTTACGAGCTTGTAAATCTCGAACCGTTTCAAGTGCTAAATATGGGTTGACAGCCGTTACGCCATAGCCAATTAATGTACAGAAGTGATGAACCTCACGTGGTTCACCAGATTCAAGAATGAGGCCGATTTCTGTACGCAACACTTTGTCGATCAAATGATTATGAACAGCTGCTACAGCTAATAATGCTGGAATTGGTGCATGATTTTCATCGACACCGCGGTCGGATAAAATCAACACATTTTGATCTGTACGAGCTGCTTCTTCTGCCTTTTCGCATAAATCATTTAGCGCATCACGCAAGCCTTCAGCACCCTTAGTAGGATCGAAGAGAATTGGCAAGGTTACGGATTTCATGCGACGACAATCAAGAGCTTTGATGGACGCCAACTCTTGGTTTGTAAGGATTGGTGTACGCATGGATAATGCATAGGTTCCTGCTTTGTTAGGATCTGTTAAATTACCAGAGTTACCAAGCATGACCCGTGTAGATGTAACCATCTCCTCACGGATAGAGTCGATAGGAGGATTTGTTACTTGTGCAAACATTTGCTTGAAGTAGCTATATAGCAATTGTGGTTTATCAGACAAGATAGCTAAAGGCGCATCGGCACCCATGGCACCTACAGGGTCTTTACCATCTTTTGCCATAGGCACAATCATACGCACAAGGTCTTCTTGAGTATAACCAAAGGCTTGTTGATTTTTGAATAAATCTTCAATTTTTGGAATGGAGCTTTCATCGGCCTGAGTAATTTCAGATAAGTGAATAACGTGTTCTTTTACCCATTCATCGTACGGTAATTCAGTAGCAACGCGATGTTTGATTTCTTCATCGGAAATGATACGTTGTTCATCTGTATCGATAAGAAGCATTTTA
The DNA here is from genome assembly GCF_000163735.1 of Veillonella sp. 6_1_27. NCBI lineage: Bacteria > Bacillati > Bacillota > Negativicutes > Veillonellales > Veillonellaceae > Veillonella > Veillonella sp. 6_1_27. The sequence goes on along the minus strand of NZ_GG770216.1, from coordinate 374,389 downwards.
CCTGGTTCCAAACGACCTTTAGCACGGATGTTTTCAGCATTTTCGTTTACAACACCAACTTCAGAAGCCATGATAACGCGGTCATCTGTTGTCACATAGTAACGAGCGGGACGCAATCCATTGCGGTCAAGCACACCGCCGATAACGGTACCATCGGTAAAGCCCATAGCCGCAGGACCATCCCATGGTTCCATCATAAAGCTATTGAACTCATAGAAATCATGTTTTTCTCGGCTCATGAGATTATTGCGTTCCCAAGGTTCAGGAATCATCATCATGATTGCATGAGGCAAAGAACGGCCTGTCATGTGCAAGAATTCCAATGTGTTATCAAACATAGCAGAGTCAGAACCGCTATCATCTACTACGGGGAATACCTTTTTGATATCTGGGAACAATGGAGATTCCGCTTTACCTTCACGAGCATTGATCCAGTTTACATTACCGCGAATTGTATTAATTTCACCATTATGAACTAAGAAACGGTTAGGATGTGCCCGAGCCCAACTTGGAAATGTATTCGTACTGAAACGAGAGTGAACCATTGCCAACGCAGATGTAAAGTCAAGGTCGCTCAAATCAAGGTAGAAGTCGCGCAATTGACCAGGTGTTAGCATACCTTTATATACGATTGTTTTAGAAGACAAAGATGCGATATAAAAATCGCTGGATAATTCCTTGCTTAATGGAATGATGCGTTTTTCCGCCAATTTACGGATAATATATAATTTGCGTTCAAATTCCTTATTGTTAGTTACATCGGGGCCTTTACCGATGAGGATTTGAATCATCCAAGGACGAATCGCCGCAGCCTCTTTACCAACCTTTGTACCATCAACCGGTACTTCACGCCAGCCGAGAACAACTTGCCCCTCTTCGCGTACAACCTCTTCGAGAATTCGTTTTTGCTCATTACGGAGACTTTCATATTTATGGGCAAAGACCATACCTACGCCATATTCGCCAGCTGCAGGCAGATTAATACCAAGCACTTCACACTCACGCTTGAAAAACTCGTGCGGAATTTGCACCAAAATACCGGCACCATCACCTGTGTCCTTATCGGCACCGGCACCACCACGATGTTCAAGGCGCTCCAAAATGCGCAAACTATCGTCGATAATATCATGAGATTTTTTTCCCTTAATATTAACAACGAATCCCATGCCACACGCATCCTTTTCAAATTGGCTGCTATACATGCCATTGGCTTCGAGTCTAGCTTGATCTAGACATTGTTGCTCTATTGTGCTTTGCTTCATATCCATAACGTGCACTCCTTCATATCACTTGATTATTCCAAGCACTGCGGCATCGTTCCGTTCGGTCTTGGTAAAAGTATAACTAACAAACTATTTTTCTATAAAATTATCAATTCAACATTCTATAGAATTTTATGTCTATACACAGTATACTCCTGTCCACTGTGAATTGAAAATATAAAAAAAACATAGTCTATGCTTTTCATGCATAGACTATGAGTTTTTATCAATATTGTTTTTTGTATACAAGGATACAGGGAAAATAAGCATCTCGTCCGATAGATATGATGGACTTATTATTTAGAGTAGTAAAATCTACAGTTATTATTCTCGACCAAAATTATCCCCTACTTCACAGGTAACCGTAATAGCTTCGTCCTTACCATAAGGTACAAAGGTTAGCTCTGATGCGTGCAAACATTGGCGTGTATAGGGCTTATTGCGCGTACCATACATAGCATCACCAACAATAGGATGTCCAATGTGTTCCATGTGTACGCGAATTTGATGAGTTCTACCAGTCAATAACTTAAAACGTAACAGAGTATTGTCTCCCTCATGATTAAGAACAATATATTCTGTTTGAGCAGGCTGCCCAAATTCATCGATAACGCGGCGATTATCAAATACTGGATCGACCCCGATAGGCGCATCTACCATACCATCCGCATCAATACGCCCTTCTACAAGGCCTGTATAAATGCGGTCGATACGACCTGCTTGTAGCTCATCCGTATAGTATTGTTGTGCTTCTTTTGTTTTACCAAAGAGAATGCACCCCGATGTATCTCGGTCGAGGCGGTGCACAGGTCGAACCTTATGAACTACGTTTTTCTTCGCATAATACCCTGCCACATAGTTACTCAATGTACAAGACTTCGTTTGCCCTGCAGGATGAACGAGCATAAAGGGATCCTTATTTACAACTAGGGTATGCGCATCTTCATAGAGAACTGTAATCGGTCCCTTTTCTACGTCTACCCCATAATCCTTATCTTGTGGTAATTCTAAGGTTAACACATCTCCTTTTTTGAGTGCCCGTTGTGAATGAGCCACACGGCTATTAACTTTTACCCGTTTCTTGCGAAACATCATTTGGATATCCCGAGAGGATAGGGAAAATCGTTCCTTTACATATTTAGAAACCGTCAACTCTGTTGGTTCTTTCACCGTATACGTTTTCCAGCTCATATTACCACCATTCGTTAATATATGTTTTTTGTTCAGGATAGAGAATATCGAAATAGTCTAACCATTCTTCGCTTACTGAAAGTTTCCCTTCAAAAACGAGATCTCGAGCCGTAAGTGTGCCCATTAATAACTGGCTCAATGCACCGACCTCAACGGTAATATCCGCTTCGCCATCGAATGTATCAGAAATCTTTTTAACGGATGGAGTTAATGCACCGCCATATTGCACTTCATAGCGACCTTCATTCCAGCTACAAAGTCCATCTTTCACTGCAAAGGTCATTGTTATAGGCATCATCAACGCCTCTGGATTGACAGGAATCGCTTCAAAGGCAGCTTTTACATCTACAATACGACTCATCATATATGGCATAGTAGCATGGCCAGTTCTACCATCAGGATAGAAGCGATAATATGTATCGTGAAGGCCTTCATTCCAACGGATAGACGTACCTTGGGAACGGTGATTATAGAAATAATTCAATAATGCACGTTGTGCACGACGTGTCGTGTAAACCAGCTCAGTAACAGGAATTTCAGGCTGACCTAAACGATACACTGCATAGCCTTCAATGACATGGTCATCGTTGCGCACTACAGCAACATTTACACCTTCTGCAAAGAAGCTGCCTAATAATCGTTTCCATTCCTTTTCACCGCGCTCTGCGTAGCCGGAAAGACGAGCCGTATATGTTTTATATACTGGATCTAACAAAGTCCATTGATCTACGCTATTTAGCAAGCCAAAGCTCAACGTTTTATCTGTCATAGGGCGCAAGTCTTCTAGCGACATGGTATTCACCCATTGATGAGCATAAAGCTCCCAACCATATTGTTGGTAGAACGCTGCCTTGGATGGCATCAAAATCGTCATAGCTTGACCGCGTTTACGAAGCTCTTCTAGTGCAGCAGTTAACAGTGCTCCGCCTACACCACCACGGCGGGCTGCTGGATGCGTTGCAACGCCTACCATATAGCTCGTAGGCAATACGGCACCACGTACATTAAGATTGTATTGACGCAAATGAACGGTACTCAACAATTGGTCCTGTTCTAACCCGACCATTGTATTCTCTGGTTCATAGCAATTTGTAAAATAATATTGGAAGAACGGATCTTCCTTAGGTTCAAAGCAGTACGCCCATAGATTTTCTACATGAGGCGTATCTTGAGCCGTCGCAATTCTAAATTCCATAATTATGTCCTCGTTATATCATAAGAGCCGTTATCTATCTGTCGCGTCACAGCATATAATATCTAATCTGATCTAATTTAAGCACATCACATCGCCATATCGCCATATCGCCATATCGCCATATCGCCATATCGCCATATCGCCATGATGATACGATAGTTACATTCAAATATATAGTCTAACAATTCTATTATAACAAAATGAGCTATGAAGCACATCGACTTCATAGCTCAGATTTTATTTACCACCTGTCGCATTATCTGCTTCGTTAGCATATACTGCGTCATATTTTTCAGCAAAATGATCTGGGTTATAAGATTCTTTTGCTTGACGAAGACCAGGCAAGCCCATATCTTCTTCACGGTTGATGAATTCTACTTCGCTAAACTCATGACGAATGAATTCATTATTGATAGCTTGATACAAACCACGAATATCTGGATTTGCTTTTTCAATGTGAATCAAAGCAATTCTGTCATTGAGAAGTTCACCGATACTAAAAGCCTCAACACGACCGAATAATTTAATGGCACCGCCTTTAAGACCCAACACATCCCAGTTGTCAAACAACAAATTGATGGCTACCAATTCATCTTCGATACCTTCTTCATGATGCGTTTCTACCCAAGATGCTGCCGTTTCACGACATAATGGGATGATATCATCTGTAATTGGCACATATTCATAGTTAGAATATTGCATGCGGAATTGATTTAAATGGTTTTTCTTTTGACGGAATTTCTTACCAGACAAGTTGATAAGATCTTCGGACTTGTAAATGTATTCATAGTTGTCGCGGTCAGGTGTAAATGCATAGCGACCAGGACATAGGTCTTCCATGCGTTCTTTTACATCTTTGCTAACGCCTTTAAAACGGAACGGCAATTTATTTTCTACGAACCATTCTTTAGCACGCAACAAACCATCAAGGAACTTTGCATCTTTACCAGCAAATGGAGGCAATAGGAATGGCTCACGCTTGCCACCACCTTGGATGTACAATACGCCATTCTCTTCAGCCCAGCGAATACCGTATGGATCTTGCCACATAAACAGTGTAGTAAAGCAATTATCGGATGCTTCATAATGATGTTGTTCAAAATACTTGTCAATTAATGGTTTATCTCGCAATTCAAAACGTTTAAATTCTAAAATAATAATCCCTCCTATCAGATTCCTCTTTTGAGGTTACTTTCACGGTCTGTGAAAGTTTCGATTCTATTATGTTTAAACATGATTCTAACAATCTAGTATTAAACCCATAGGGGTCGTAATCACAATTTTACAGATTCACCTAACTCAAAGGTGCCATCTGTTGTGATAACCTTGTCACCTTCGTTGAGTCCAGAAATAATAGCTACGTCATCACCTTCAGTAATGCCTACCTCAACAACACGTACATCAACTGTATTATTCTCGGTTAATACATATACATATTTGCCATCTTGATTTTCCCGAACCGCCTTAGTTGGAACGGTCAGCATCTTGGCTTTCACATTAGATTCAATAACGAGTGTATAGAATTCACCAGCCTTGATTAGGCCTTTCTCATTGTTGAAAGTAGCTTTTACGAGGACACTTGGCACATTTTCAGGCTGAGTAATATCTACATAAGTCAATTCACCCGGTATTTCTTGGTCCCCCACCTTGAGAAGTACCTTCATACCATTCTTGGCTTCAGCTGTACCTAACTTCATAGCCGCATCACGGGGAATGCTGAGGGATGCTACCATCGGTGTGGATTGCTGAATCATCATAAACGGACGATCCGCAATCGCCATTTGACGGTCTTCATTATAAATAGATGTCACTGTACCTGCTATAGGGGCCACGATTGTAGAAGCTGCCATCTGTGCAGATACTTGAGCAATTTGTGCCTCGATAGCCGCCGTATTGACGCCTCCCCCACCACCAGTTGTGACTGTTGTAATTTGTGGTTGAGATCGTTCCAAAATACGATCATATTCTTTTTGTGTGATTATGCCTGCTTCGCGCATGCGTTGAGCCTGTTCCAGTTGAGTACTGTCTATAGATGCTGCAGTCGTAGTCGTCACAGCAGTGGCATATGATTGTGATTGGGCTTGTGCTAATTGTCCTTGCAAGGATGCTAGCTGTTGTTGTAAAGCCGATGTATCTACAGTTGCCACAGTTTGACCTTGCTGTACTCGGTCGCCTACTTTCACAGCATACACGACCTGCCCCGTCAAGGTCGGCGTTATCGTCGCCTTATTAAGGGCCGTTACATTGGCATCATTATGAATCTGCAACGGCATATCCTTGTACGTTACCTCTGCGACGGATACGGTTTTCGTACCACATCCCGCAATAGCAAGCGCTATAATCATAACACCAAGGATAGCAATTACAGAGCAGAAACGATTTATTTGCATTCTGTCACTTCCTATCATATTGATTTTTATCAATACCTTAGTATATCATAAAATCAGTTAGAATTGTATGAAAGCTAATTCCTTTAATTTATGGATATAACGGAGGTTCTCATGGAAGAACGGATGGACTTTAGAATTTTAAACAATGGTAGCTTCATTCCCTCCATCGGTTATGGTACCTATAAAACAGGTACCGAAGGAGAGACTGAACAGGCCGTTGCCAATGCACTTGGCGTAGGCTATCGTTTACTCGATACGGCCGCCTATTATGGCAACGAAGAAGCCGTGGCTAAAGGAATCAAAGCATCTGGTATTAAACGAACAGATATAATCATCACTACTAAAATCTGGCACACTGATGCAGGCTACGATAATACGATGCGTGCTGTTGAAAGCTCCTTAAAGAAATTAAATACCAACTATATTGACATCATGCTGGTGCATCAACCACTGGGTGATTACTACGGTTCTTGGCGCGCCATGGAAGAATTATACGATCAAAATGTACTTCGTGGGTTAGGCCTATCTAACTTCTACGAGGATCGCCTCATTGACTTGTTGTACCACTGCAATGTAAAGCCGGTGGTCAACCAAATCGAATGCCACCCGTTCAACCAACGTCAATCACTCTTACAATTGATGAGAAAGCATCAAGTTGTAGGCATGGCATGGTCTCCATTTACCCGTGACCGCCAACCGATTTTTGACCATCCAATCATCAAAAGCTTGGCGGAAAAATACGGTGTTTCAAAACATCAAATCATCTTGCGTTGGCACATCCAACAAGGCATCATTCCATTGCCAAAGGCAAATAACGTGAGCCATATGGAAGCTAACTTCGATGTATTCGATTTCAAACTCACCAACATCGATATGGACGTTATGGAACTACTAGACCAACGATCCTTCTTGGAAAATCATCATACTGCGCCTGGTCTTGAAAGGCTATTACAACTCAAATAAAACATAATATACTAATTAAATACTAAGTAACATGAATTGTTGATAACAATTACAATAAATATAACAATCATGCCATCACGATAAGCAAAATAGTATTTGTAAAAATAAAACCACGTATATCTAACCTTTCATAGGAATAGATATACGTGGTTTATTTTATTTTGTCACATTAAATATAGCTTGTACAAGAATCATATAAATTACTGTACCAGCAGCAATCGATATGAGCATGTTACGTTTCCATAAATGTAAACCTACCGTAACAACCAAGGCTATGAGCTCCGGAATACCGTACGGATATGCTAACACGACAGTCTCTTTAAAGGTATATACAACGAGCATGCCCATAACAGCGGCTGGTAATGCCTTACCTAAAAATAGTACAAAATCTGGTGCTTTTTTTCCTGGAGGAAATACGAGGAAGGCTCCAAATCGGGTAAGTAATGTACCGGCTACAACAATGGCAACAGTAATGACCATTTCTGTACTAGTCAAGATGTACACCTCCCCACTTGTACGCTACATAACAGACGAAAAGCATACATGTCATAGACAGCAGCATAAAGAGTGATTTACCAACCAATACAAGCATGATTAATGCCATTAGTACCCCAGCTACGCCAAAGGCTCTAATCTTATTATTCTTCGCATTGAGTAGCATTTCAAGGAATACCGCAATAAATAGCCCTGGCAATACGAAATCGATGCCCCGTAAATCTACGTCAGCCAATAAATCACCAAATAGACCACCTACAAAGGTGCTAAATACCCAAAATATATAGTTAAGCCAAGACACGTGGAAGTAAAACCACTTTTCATCTACATCATCTGGCAGCTTCGTTCCCATGTTGATGGCAAAACTTTCATCACACATCCAAGCAATAGTGGGGAACCATTTCCACCCCATATGAATATAACGTTGGAGCGCAGACAAACCGTAGAAGAAGTGACGACCATTAACAAACATGGTCAGTACAAACGCATTAATAGGATCAAATCCAGCCACCAACATGCCAATCGTCACAAACTCCATGGATCCCGCAAAAATAGTAGACGCCAAAACAGGCGCCGTCCACCAAGGCAGCCCTTGGCTCGTAGCATATAAACCAAAGCCTAAACCAATAACAAATAAGCTTATGCCCATAGGAGCCATAATAGGAAAAGCAAAAGAAAAAGCACTTCGACGCTTTATCTCATTCAAGGGACTATCTCCTTTCAATATCGTATAATCAGTCGTCAATCATCAATCATCAATCATCAATCATCAATCATCAATCATCAATCATGTCGATTATAAAGCACGTGTCAAAATTTCGCGAGCTACTTCTGGTGTTACGTCACCTTTTTCACCAAGTTGTGTCATGCCATGGTCTTCTAATTGTTTCACAATTTTATCGATTGCTTCTGTGCCAAGACCATAATCTTTTAAATGAGTAGATACGCCAAGGGATTCGAAGAATTCACGAGTTTTTGCGATAGCCTTATCCGCTTTTTCTTCTTTTGTACCTTCTGTGATATGCCATACACGTGTAGCGTATTGTGCCAATTTTTCAAGCTTATCAGCCTTTTTCACTTCCAATAATGCAGGCAATACGATAGCTAATGTTATACCGTGATCAAGATGGTACGCAGCAGTCAATTCATGACCAATAAGATGTGTGGCCCAATCTTGTGGCACGCCAGCGCCAATCAAACCATTTAAAGCTAATGTGGATGCCCATACGTGATTAGCACGAATATCGTAGTTTTCTGGATTTTCTACTGTTTCTTTGCCGATTTCAATCATAGTTTTTAAAATACCTTCGCTGAAACGATCTTGAATACGACCTTCTACAGGGTATGTTAAATACTGCTCTGTGGTATGCACAAAGGTATCGATAACGCCATTCTTAACTTGTCTTTCAGGCAAGGTGAAAGTCAATGTTGGATCAAGCATGGAGAACTTAGGGAATACTAAGCTACTGAATACAGGGTATTTACCGTCACCATAAGTAATAACTGCACCATTGTTCATTTCGGAACCAGTTGCAGGTAGTGTCATAACTGTGCCAAATGGTAATGGATTTGGTACCATGTCTACCGGAACCTCTGGCACACCAGCTTTCATTACCTCAATAACGGGACCATCATAGGTAGCACCCATAACGATAAGTTTTGTAGCATCTACTACAGAACCGCCGCCTACAGCGAGAACGAAATCTACGCCATGTTCTTTAATGAAAGCTACCGCACGTTCACAAGTTTCAAGAGATGGGTTTGGCTCAATACCACCAAACTGCTCAACCTTGCGGTTACCAAGAGCTTTCACAATGCGATCAATAAGACCACTGTGCACAGCGGAGCCACCACCATAAGTAATGAGCACCTTTGCATCCTTTGGTACCAATGTATCTAATTCATCTAAACGGTCTTTACCAAATACGATATGTGTAGGGTTATAAAAATCAAAATTATACATACATCCTCCATTAATCCGACATATAGATATATCCGACATATAGATATATGAATCCATATTAGAATTATACAAAAATATTTAAAATATAAATTTACTACCTAGCGATCACACATTCAATATAACACATTAATCAATATATTATATTGAATTGTATTATAAATGAGCTAGAATTTCACCATAGTTTTAATCTATAGCTAACTGATATGCTTTTATCATATACAAATCCCCTTCATCCATGATAGGATATAACCATTATAAGACTTGAAAGGGATGATTATATGAAATTAAAAACATTGTTAGCACCATTACTTATCGGTGCTCTTGCATTTGCTATCGCTGGTTGTGGTAGTACATCAAATCAATCAACACAAACACAAAAAGAAATCAAAATAGGTGCTACATCTGGTCCTCATGCACAAGTAGCTGAAGCTGTAGCAAAAGAAGCTAAAAAACAAGGAATCGATCTTAAAGTAGTTGAATTCTCAGACTATGTAACACCTGATAAAGCCCTTGCAGATGGCGATATTCAACTGAATGCTTATCAACATGTACCATTTATGGAAAACTTTAACAAACAAAATGGTTCCAACTTAGTAGCAATCGGTAAAACAATTTTGGTGCGTATGGGCTTATATAGTAATAGTGTACACAGCGTACAAGATGTACCTGAAGGCGCTACTGTTTCTATCCCAAATGACCCTACTAATGGTGGTCGTGCATTAGCATTATTAGCTAAAGCTGGATTAATTACGTTAAAAGATGGTGTCGGCTTCAAAGCAACAGTTGCAGATATCACATCTAACCCGAAGAATATAAAGATTCAAGAACTAGAAGCAGCTCAATTACCTCGTAGTCTAGATGATGTAACAATTGCAGTTATTCCAATGAACTATGTGCAAAGTGCTGGTCTTAGTGTAGAAAAACAAGGTTTCTTCTTCGAATCTAAAGATGAACCACTAACAGTTATCGTACTTGCAGTTCGTAGTGAAGACAAAGACAACGAAACATACAAAAAAATTGCAGATATTTACAAATCTGATGCTATTAAACAATACATCGACGAAACATTCAAAGGCACTATTACAACTGCCAATTAATAAAGTTTATATCGTCACTATATAACTAAAAAGAGATACCCCAATGATTACAATCATTGGGGCATCTCTTTTTTACTCTTCTGTATCAAATGTAACATCTAATGGTTGACGCTCTACAATATTGCGATATCGTACTTTAGGATATCCCATAAGAATGCCACCAGCTACAATTTTATCATCAGGTACACCTAATTCATCTAATAATGGTTGGTATTCAGCTTCTCCAGCATGTTCAAAAAAGCCTGCCCAACAAGTACCAAGGCCTAAAGTCGGCGCATATAGCTCAGCATAAGACAAGCAAGAGTGCCCACTATCATGGGTACGATGAATATCTTTTTTAGAGCCAATTGCCACGATGAGAGCCGGCGCATCGCGCAAGATATACTCCTTGCCTTTATCTACTTCTGCTTGAGCCGCACGAGCATAAAGGCGCATAATTGGCACTGTTTTTGCAGCTAAATGCATCCACTCTAGAACGAGATCAGCAATACGGCGTAACGTTTGTTTATCTCGGATTACTATATACGAAATACCTTGTGTGTTAGTTGCTGTTGGCGCCATTCTTGCAACGTTTAGCACTTTGCGAATGAGCTCTACAGGGACTGGTTTATTTTGATAGTTACGAATAGAGCGACGACTACGCATAAATAGTTCAGCTTGCTCAGGCGTTAACTTAGGTTCCTTTGTAATATCGATTTGCTCTTTACGCGGTGTCATATCGCTATCAAGAGCAAGCGTTGGGCATACGGAAATACAATGCCCACAGGAGATACAACCTCCCCTGCCAGTTACAGGTCCAGCATCGGACATCACCAGCAATCCGGTCGGACAGTCAGCAACGCAAAGGCCGCATCGTGTACAGACTTCTGTATTGACGGTAAATAACATCTGAATATCCTCCAAATACTACTATAAAGCCTATTATAACATACAAAATCAAGTCATATCTAGTTTTAAACAATTATTCTTATTGTATTGGGACTCAACTAACATTTGTTCATCCGCTTTTAGGATGGGGCCCCATCTCGTTAGTACAACTTGGTAAAAATACGCTTGCTTGCTCCGTTCTTCGCAAAGTCTCTGCACAAGCGTATTCTTACTTTTTTATCACTATATTTATAAAGATGTCCCATCCAAAAGCGTAAATAATCTAGCTAATACTTATATAGAGTCATTACAATTACACCTTGAAATAAATCATAGAAAACACTATCATTTTACACATTATAATAAACTGTATAGTAGTGGCGCCATGCCCACCGTATGGGAAGGACTAGCCAGAGGCTAATCTACTGGCTAGTCTTGATGCAAATTCAGTCAAAACTACTTAGCCGCTCTCGCCTCTCTGCTCCTCTAATTATAAAAGCATATTGAGTAAATATCGAATGTAGCTTGTCATGAGGCCGCTCTGTATATTAGTAAGGTAAGTCGCTTTGCTATGGGACTAATTTACATCAGGTGTTATAAAAATGAAACTGGGTACCTCTGCAGCGACTTTACGAAGGACGGAGCAAAGAAATACCTAGTTTTCTAAAAGCTTCCCCCATCATATAAAAGCATATTGAGTAAATATCAGATGTAGCTTGTGATGGGACTGGTTAATAGCAGACGCTCAAATAATAAAAAGAGTTCCCTATGCAGCGACTTTGCGAAGAACGGAGCAAAGAGGGAACTCTTTTTATTATTTATTAAGTTGTCGCAATCTAAGTGGGCCCCATCACAAGCAACCCAAACATATTTACGCAAATGCTTTTACATATTTACTCAAATGCTTTTATAAGATTCATGTAGTCCCCTTTATGCGTAAGTCTCCAGGTCCCAAAGTCTGGTTCTGGGGATTGGTTTAGAATATTTGCTAAAGATTCCAAAAATTCTGGAATTTTTGTAGCTACAATATTGCCGGCCATTTTACCGAAGTTTTCAGAGCCCATGTGTTCTGAGCCACCGTCTACAAGGATAAATGCTACCATAGGTTTCTTATCTACTAATTTTACAGCACCATGGAAGCCAATTTCGCCGATTTGGTGTGTACCACAGGAGTGTGGGCAACCAGATATATGTAAACGAGGTAGTTTTCTTGTATCTACGCCCTTTTCTTCAAGGTGTGCGAAGATATCTTTCAAAAGACCGTTAGAGTCTTGCATTCCAATCTGACATATAGTAGAACCAACGCAAGATACGGAACGGCGGAAATCATTTTTAGCACTGTCATCAGTTAATTCCGCAATTTTGCGTGCTTCATCAGCGGTGAGATTGATGAAGAATAATGCTTGGTCTGGCGCAATACGTGCTTCAACTTGATCAAGTGTCACCGCATAGTCAAGGGCCGCCAGCAAGTGTTCAACGTTCGCATCGCCACCTGCCGGATGGTATTCTACATAGTATAAACCGTCTTGTTTTTGACGGTGAATACGATAGTTTTCCACAGAATCATCACGCTTACCAGTTTTTGTAATTTCATAAGCATAATCAGCCAGATTAATAGTTAGGTGTTCTACTTCTTTTACCATAGCTAGGGTTTCTTCATAGATTTTGATGAAAGCTTCCGCCCCACCCATTTCAGCAGGCATGTAACGAGTACGAGCCTTACCGCGGTTTTTGAAGTTACCATGGTTAGCAAAGACCATAAGCATAGCTTTCACATGGTACAAAACATCCTCAGGCGCTACATCATGTGCCACCGGAATACCAATGCGAGGATTAGGACCAATACCGCCACAAGCATACACATCAAAGGTATTGTGTTTTGTTAAGTTAAAACCTAGGTCCTTGAACGTAGAATGTGGGGTACTATCAAAACCATTATCTATGCCCATTTTAAATTTGCGAGGAATCTTGATATAGAACATTTGCTCCATAAGAAATTCACTAATTGCTGTTGCATATGGCGTAATATCTAGAGTTTCACGAGGATCAATGCCACGTAAAATACTAGCTACCACATTGGGATTATCACCACCAGCACCACGGTTGTAAATACCGTGATCATAACATTCCTTATAGAGCTTTAATATTGTATCACCATCGAGGCCGTGCATTTGTAAGCATTGGCCGGTAGTGAAATGTACATGTTGTAGGTTATATTTACGAATGGAGTCCGCTAAAAACTGCATGTGCTCGCGCGTCATGCGGCCACCATTGAAACGCCAACGGCTCATACCAGTATTTGCACCGCGCTCAGCGTAACTACCATAGGCACCAGACTGCCCTTTATAATCTGCAATAGATAGTTCTTTCTTATAGAACTTATGTGTCATATCCTCAAACTTTGGATAATCTGCAATTAATCGATCTTTCAATTCTTGTGTAATCATACTATTACCCTCTTGGCTTATATTTATTAAGCATAATTCGTAACTTTATAACGCTTAGTATACCATATATGCATAAGTATGTTAGTAGCTAAGCTCACAATTTCAATATCGATTCTTAATAATATAGTTTACAATCTGTAATAATTATCACTTTTAAAAAAAGGCAAAAGAGGCTGTAACCAAATGTGGTTTTACCACATTCAGCTACAGCCCCTTTTTATAATAATTATATGATTAAGTATTGCTAGTTTTTATACGCGACCTTCGTTAGGATTATTGTATGCATCCTTATCGATGGTTCCCATAATTTTGTCTACTACCAAAGCATTTGTTAATGACCCAGATACGTTCAAACATGTACGTCCCATGTCAATCAATGGATCGATAGCTAGAATTGGGCTAATGGAGGTGAAGTATGCTCCAAGGCCTGTACCACTAAGGGATACAGATGCCGCCATTGTAGCCGTACCTGGCACGCCTGCGATACCAACAGAACCAATAGCAATAACGATAACACTCATGATATACATAGTCATATCAAATGGAATATTGGCTACATTAGAGATGTACACCACCACAAGTGCTGGGAACACGCCCGCACAACCTTGCATGCCCGCAGTAGTACCGAAGGAAGCTACTGTATTAGCAGTTGTAGCATTTACACCAAGACGTTTTGTCAAAGTCTCTACAGTTAATGGCAATACCCCCATCGAAGAACGAGAAGTGAACGCCAATAAGAGTGGTGCTTTCGCTTTCTTGAAGTATGTAATCGGATTGTAGCCAAAGCTAGTAATCAAGATTGCTTGTACGACAAACATAATCAAAAGACCAACGTAAAGCAATACTACGAACAAGCCCATATCAAGAATAGCTTGTACACCGCGTGTTGCCAATGTAGAAGCTAACAAAGCAACTACACCATATGGCATAAGACCAATGATGAAATCAGCTACCCAGGAAATCAATTGGTGAAGTTCATCAAATAGTTTTGTGAACACCTCCATAGAGTTTGTCCCTGTTTGTTTTAATAGACGAGCTACGCTACCCAAGATAATTGCAAATACGACAATGCCGATAACATTTGTTTCAGCAGCCGCTTGAATTGGATTGCTAGGGATTAGTGCTCGGAATGTATCAACCATAGGTTTGATTTCACGAATCTTCTTGCCAGATTCAACAATATCAAAACCTTGACCTAAACCGAAGGCATTCCCCAAAATTAGGCCGACTATAGCAGCAACAGCTACCATGCCGAGATTTGTAGAAATCATGGCAACTACTAACTTTTTGAGGTTAGCTCCTGCCTCCATGTGCAAAATAACGTGAACAATAGAGATAAAAACGATAGGAATAACAAGCATGCGGATTAAGTCGATGAAACCGCCCCCTACGAGAGAGAACCACTTTGTACTTTCCTTGATGTAAACCACTTTGGATGGATCATCAGGGAAGCCTGCAATAATTTGGACCGCTATACCAAGTACGGCACCAGCAATAGTACCAATAATAACAAGATTACCGAAGGATGTGCCCTTGCGTTGCAATACATAAATACCAATTAACACGAGCACAAACACCGCGATAATACCAATACTTAGTGGATTGCTTAACATGAGGTAATCTGTAAAGAATGGAATATTCATAATACACCTCTTTAATTCATATCACAACAATAGGTTATGAACTTAGTATAGCATATATCGAAAAAAATACAAGTATAATATTTAATTTTTGGTAACATTTAATGTATTCTGTAATATATACACCAAAAAGGCGATTTTCCAGAAGAAAATCGCCTTTAGTAAATCTAGCTATTATATTATCTGTTAACTAAGATATAAGTTACTTGGATAGGACCATGAGCACCATCTACAGTTACCAATTCGATATCTGCCGTACGGGACGGACCAGAAATCAAGCAGATATTTGTAGGGAACTTAGCTGGATCGTTGTGATACCGTTCAGCCAAATGTTCCATTGTTTGTGTCATGCGAGGGTTGATTGTATCAGTATACAACACAGCAATATGTGTTGTAGGCAACAAGCTAATCGCACGGCCAGAGTCCTCACCAGAAGCTTGTACTACAGTAGCAGTTTCTGCAATACCGCAGTATGGGAATGTAATACCAATATCAGCATTAGCAGTATTAGAAATACATTCTTCACGACCTTTAGCTGGATCCCATTGGAAGTATGTACGAGTGCCACCATTATTAGCTGCATCTTGTTCGAACAATTCTTTTAATTTATATTCTTCTACTTCAGGAGAGCTTGGGAATACAATTTTACCGTTTCCCCAGTCTTCGATAGCTGCAAAAATTGTTTCACCTAGTTTATCAGGTGTAGTTTCAACGAATTTTGTACCAACACGTTGACATTGTTCCTTAAACATTGTCAAAATTTGATCCCGACTCAAATCTTGGAACATAGTTTCTTGAGGACCATGGCTATAATCAAAGCCTTCTACAAAAGCAGGGCACATTTCTTGATCACGGCCTAATGCACGAGATAAACGTGCAATAAATTGATTACGTTTAGCTACATCCATTATTTTTTCTCCTTCTTCTTGTTCTTTTCATGTTCAGCATATAAATCACGGAATTTCTTGAATTTCAAGGAACCCAACTCTTTAGACTTAGTCCAACCGTTCATAACTGGAATAGCTTGAGTCCATTCAGGCATGTTACCTTCTTTATTACTAATTAAGTTCATACCGATAGCACCAGCTTTTGTGCCAAGATCAAATAATGTTGCATTACCGAACATCTTAGCAGCTGCTGTGAAGATAGCTTCTTCTGCTTTTGGACGAGTCTTTTCAATATCAGCCATGATATGACGGTGCTCCATCAACAATTCATGCAATGGAATAGCTACTGGACAGTTTTCTGTACATGCACCGCATAATGTAGAAGCATATGGAAGATCGCCGGCTACATCGTAACCTTTGAATAATGGAGTCAATACAGCACCCATTGGACCTGGATATACAGAACCATATCCATGACCGGAAACGTGACGGTATACAGGACAGATATTCATACATGCACCACAACGGATACAACGTAGCATTTCTTGGAATGTACCACCCAAGATGCCAGAACGACCGTTATCAATAATGATGATATGAGTTTCTTCAGGACCATCAGCTTCACCAGGACGCGCAGGACCAGTCATCATGGAGAAGTAGTTAGAAATCTTAGAACCTACTGCAGAACGGTTCAACATTTCCATCATAACATCAAGAGCTTTGAAATCAGGAACAATACGTTCTGTACCTAAGAAAATTAATTGAGTCTTAGGAATAGAACTAGCCATACGACCGTTACCTTCGTTGGAAACGATTGTACATGTACCAGATTCAGCAACTGCAAAGTTACAACCATTAACACCTACATCAGCTTTTAAGAAGCGCTCACGTACATAACCACGTACAAAGTGAGTCATTTCCGTAGGGTTTTCAGTTCCTGTATAACCTAATTTTTCAGCAAAAATTTCACGGATTTTGTTACGTTCAAAATGAAGACCTGGTACTACGATGTGAGATGGAGGACTTACTGCAGTTTGCAAAATAAATTCAGCCAAGTCAGTTTCGTTAACTTCAATACCAGCTTCTTCTAATACTTCGTTCAAACCAATTTCTTCAGTTAAGATAGTTTTGGATTTAACGATCATTTTTGCTTCGCGTTGGCGAAGGATATCTAATGCAATTTGAGTCGCTTCTTTGTCATCGAACGCAAAGTGAACTTTAGAACCAGCTTTTTCAGCATTGTCAGCAAATTGACTTACATAGTAATCCAAGTTGTTAAGTACGTGATCGCGAATTTTAGCCGCTTCAGCGCGGAAATCTAACCATTCAGGAACATCCGCAACTACTGTATTACGTTTATCATAAAACACGTCTTGTGCTTTTTTAATAGCTGCAACTTTGAAATCGTCAGCCAAACATTCTTTTATACGTGTTTTATAGGGGCGATTGTCATATATAAGTGCCATGTCGTCTCCTCCTTAACGGCAGTTTAAGATTTCAGCAATATGCATAACTTTGATACGGCGATCAATTTCGCCTTCTTTATGAAGACGATCAAGCATACCAGCGATGTTCATTAAGCACGCTTGGTCAGAACCGGAGATAACGTTGGCACCTGTGCCAGCAATTTCCAATGCTTTTTCGCGTGTCATAACTTCACTGATTTCAGGGTTTTTAACTGAGAAAGTACCGCCGAAACCACAGCAACGATCTGCACGTGGTAATTCAATCAAGTTGATATCTTTAACGTTTTTAAGGAGTTTGAAAGGAGGCTCTTTAATGCCCATCAAACGAGTTACGTGGCAAGATGTATGGTATGTAACGGATTCGTTAAAACGAGCCCCTACATCTTCAACACCTAATACGTCAGTAATAAATTGAGTGAATTCGTAAATTTTACCACTCAATCTTTCTGCGCGCGCCAACCACTCTGGTTGATCTTTTAAGAAATGATGATATTCATCGCGGATTGCAAAAGCGCAAGAACCGGACATGCTGACTACATATTCAGCGTTCTCAAAGCATTCGATTGTATTCTTAATTGCGTCCATAGCTGCGTCATTATAACCGGAGTTAGTGAACATTTGTCCACAGCATACTTGTTTCTTAGGTACTACAAGCTCACAACCTAATCTTTCAAGTACTTCTACACCAGCCATACCTACATGAGGGTAGAACATGTCAATCAAACACTGTTGGAAAAGATGAATTTTCATATTATCTTCCTCGTCTTTTCTAGTACTTAACCTAATAAAAAATTTTGATATGTATGTGTTATGGCAATTTTTAGTAGTGAATTTTTCGACTAAATTTCTGCCCTGAACATTACTTATGCTTTCAAATAAATATTCAAAAGCTCATCGCTATAATTATAAATTAATCATGTAGATATTGTCCAAAGAATTGCTATATTCGTATGTACCCTTTTATTTCTTATATCGTTATGACTTTTTGTAATAACAAACATTGAATTTTATCACATCTATTATTTCATTTATCATTTTTTCTTGTAAAAGCCCCATAAAATCTAGATTTTGCGAATGTTTATCATTTTGCATTTTTAACTACTAGAAAATCAACTTTTATCTATATTTCATTCTATATTTATATAATGGTACTCAAATTTTCAAATTCATGTAAGTTTTATCCTTATAGATTACATTTTCTTATAGTAGTGTATAAATTTAAAAAGTGTTATAATTTATTTTATATAAGTATAGTTTGAAAGGAGCCCTTTTCATGAAACTAAATAAATTATCTTTGTCTTTAGCAATTACATTGGCCCTTGGTTCTACATTCAGCATGGCTCACGCTGAAACAACTGCGACTCATATAAAATCTGAAGTATCTAATGTGGCTACTAGAGCTGAGGTATCTGCTAAAGCGGATGAACACCGTGTTGATACATCTGTTAAAAACGATGCTAAACGTATTGATACATCCGTCAAAAATGATGCTAAACATGGTAGCACAGTTGTAAAACGTGATGCAAAACATGCTGATGCATCCGCTAAAAACGCTGCTAAACGCGCTGATACATCCGTAAAAAACGATACTAAACGCGTTGATACTTCTGTAAAAAATGACGTTAAACGCATTGATACTTCCGTAAAAAATGATGTAAAAGAAGATGCTGCAAAGGTAGAAGGTAAAAAAGTTGTAAAAACTAAAGAAAACTTACCTACTGGTGTATACCCTGACACAAAAGATAACTGGGCTCGCGATGCTATCCAAGCAATGACACAAGCTGGTTACCTTTCTGGTTATGCTGATAATACATTCAAACCTAGTGCACAAATTACTCGTGAACAAGCAGCTGCTATTTATGGCAAAGTGCTACAACACAACTTAAACGAACAAGAATTAGCAGAGATTGCAACAAAAGAATCCTCTACCTCCTACTCTGACGTGGAAGCAGATCGTTGGTCTAGCTCTGCTATCAAATTAGTTAGTGCTGCAGGCGTAATGGAAGGTACATCTAAAACAGCTTTCACACCTAGCAAAACTATGGACCGCGAACAATTCGTTGCATCTGCTGCTAGTCTAGCTAAAAAATTGAATCTTTCTACACCTGTAAAAGCAGAAAAAGTAACTTTCAAAGACGAAGCTAGCATCTCCTCTGCTTACTTGGCAGATATCCAATACATGGCACAACGAGGCATCGTAGCATCTGGGGCAACAGAAAACTTTAACCCTAAACAACCTGTAACAAGAGCACAAGCGGCAACAATATTAAATCGTATGCTTAATGGTGCTGGCCTTGCAACACCAAAACACACTACAACTGAAGCTAAAGCTGAAACAGCTGTAAAAGAAGATGCCAAAAAAGCTGATACAGCATTAGAGAAAGATACATCTAAAGTAAGTAAAGACGCTAAAAAAGATGTAGCTAAAGCTGATAAAGCTGTAAAATCTGATGCAAAAAAAGTTGAAAAAGACGTAAAAGGCAATAAAGATGCTGCAGTAGCTGAAAAAGCTGAACCTACTCGCACCGTTCGCCCTGTTCGTCGTAGCACACTAAAAGCACTTGATCAAAAACAACAAGCTGCATTAGAAGACAAAGTATTTTCTGAATTAAATAAAACTTATAAAACAGAAGATGCATTCCAAAATTATGGCGTAATGTACTGGCGTGACAATCAATTACACGTAGCTTTGAAAACAGACAGCGATATTTCCACAGTAAAAGCCAACCTTGCAAACCGTGGTGATTCTACTGTAAATAACTATGTTGTAGTTGAATCCTCCCAATACAGCCAAGCTGAATACGATGCAATCGATACAAACTTCCGCAACTACTACAACAAAAATGAAAAAGCAGGTACAATTCTAGCTACATTCCCTGATGTAGAAAATAACCAACTTTACGCAGTTGTATCTACAGCATCTAAAGAAACACAACAAGGAATCTCTAAATTATTCGGTTCCAAAGTAAAAATGACAGTAAAACGCTAATCGGCGTTACACTTAACCAGCCAAGGCAGCGTATACTCGACAGTACTACGCTGCTTTGTTGTATATCACTATGCATGCCAACTAATTGACTTTGATGCGACGGATATAGCTTTTTATGCTGGTGAAAGTTTATATTCTACGGCTATCAAGCGCTAGCCTTTACCATGATTAGGAAGGATTTTTATGTACAAGAATACCCCTCACGCATTACGTGCCCTCGTACTCGGCACATTATTGACTACAACAGGCCTTGGTTTTGCTTCTGCAAACACAACCACTACAACTCATGCTCCTGCAACTACTGTTGAAGCCACTAAAATGGAAACTACTAGAGCAGATGTAGCTAAAACAGAAGTAGCTAAAATGGATGTTACTAAAACGGAAACAACCAAAATCGAAACAGCTAAAATTAAATCTACTAATACTGCATCACCTGCAATTGTAAACACCTCTATTGGTACACCTCAAGATATTCAAAAAATCCGCGCCCACATCTTTACAGATGTGCCTAGTGATTTTTGGGCGGCTAACTCGATTAGCACTGTAACAAAAGCAAACCTAATGAAGGGGTATTCCGATGGTACATTCCGACCTAACCAACCTATGACACGTGAAGAAGTAGCAGCTCTCTTCAACAATATCACGGATGATGGTACGGCCGCCTTTTTATCAAGTAAATTTAAAGATATTACATCTGACCGTTGGTCTGCTCTTGCTATTGAATCTGTAGCGCGCAAGAATATCATCAGCGGATATGGCGATGACACATATAAACCAGAAAAATATATGTCCCGCCAAGAGTTTGCGGTAGTAGCAGATAACTATATCCATTACTTAGGATATACCACTGAAGACCCAACAGTTCTTGATAATATAGCCTATGGAGACCAAAAATTTGTGGCTCCTTGGGCACAAGATGCCGTTCGCGAGCTTGCCTATCTTGGGTTCACAAACTACGCTCCAGGTACATTGTTTAACCCTGAAAAATATGTAACTCGTGCAGAAGCAGCGGAAATTGCGTACCGCATGACACAAACAGAACAAGCACTTGCCTTCCACAATACATTGTTCAAGCAACAAGTAGAAAACAAAACAGCTAATATCATCGACAAAGCATTAGGCTATGGCAATGATTTCACCAAATTCCGTCAAGACGGGGCCCTCTTCTGGGAGGCAGGCCAATTACATGCATCTTTAACAGATCAAAAGAAAACTGACCTCATCTCCAACGCAATTACAGAGGCACATGATCCACAGCTAGATAGAACTGTAGTCGTATCAAAAGGTAAATTAAATCAGGCTCAACTAGAAGAGTATCAATCCGATGCCATCGCCCTTTACCAACAAAAAGAACCTCAAGGAAAGATCCTTTCCATCTCCCCAAATACTGATACGAGTGCCCTTCTCATTACCGTTGATTCTATTCAAAAATCGACGTTGAAAGCATTTAAAAAGAAATTCCATGATAATGTATTCTTACAATTACCACCGGAGCCGCTTACAAAGTCAGACGGAAACATTCAATTCCCATTACCACCGCGCGTAAACTATTATAACGACAAACAATAACATAGACAAAAAAGAACCGCCCCCTTAGGAGCGGTTCTTTTCACAATTAAACAGCTGTTACTATACACACATAATCGAATTTACACAGTTCGATTATTTTTTTGTTACATCATTTTCGCGGTCACGCAAGATACCAACTGGTACATATACCGTACCTGCGCTATGGATTGAATCCACATCTTGTTGCAAAATCATTACAACGGAATAATCATCTGTTGTGTAGAATTCAGTAGGCATTTTATCGATATTTACATCGCCACCTAATTTATCTTTCACATCTTGATTATTATTAATCGCATTTACCAACTCTTTTTTATTAAGACCACCAAGATCGTACAAGGATAATTGGCGACCTGTTGTAGTGTTAAATGTGAAACCTTTTACATAGTTTACACCATTGGCATCATGATCACGCATAGTATATGTGTGAATCAATACGCTGAAAATACCGTTTTTATCTGTTTTAACATCATAGTACATAACTACATTTGTTTTATCAGATTCTTTAGCATTTAACTTTTCTACATCATTTTGTATTTTAGAAACATACTTTTTGATGGTCGTATTGATTGCTTTTTCTACCGCAGGGCTAACAGATTTAACCTCTGGGAATACTAAATCCAAATGATCTGTAGTAGATTCCACAGGTGATACAGCAACCTCTTTGCGATCCATATAACGGTCCGCATTTGGAGCTACCACTTCAACTGCATTACGATCTACTTTAGACGCTTTAGAGCGCAACGCACGATTCTGCTCAGGTGTAGCAGTACTAGAAATACGATATGTTAAATCATTACGATTTACACGTTTCGCATTTGTTTGATTTGCTTGTACATTTACAGTATCTTGCGTTACAGGTATTACTTCGCTTGCTGCGAAGGAGACTACTGGCAATGCAGCAGCCATAATGATGAGTACAGACTGTTTTAATTTCATTGTTTAACCTCTTATTGTTCTTGCTCAGCTTTCATAGCAAGAGCTTCTTCTTTATTGAACTTGTGTGTAACAACACGGCGAACAAGATAGAGACCAGCGAATATGAATGCAAGCAATCCTAACCATTGTGCTGTGCTTTCAAATTCAGGACCTACTAATTCAAGTGGAGCTTCCCCACCACCAGTTGTAACAGACAATACAATAATAACAGCTATGATTACACCAATCAAGCTTTCACCAACGATCAGACCAGAAGCAAAGAGAACACCGCGGCGATTGGATTGCTCTACATCGTAGTCAGCAAGCTCACCGGCACGCATTTTAGCACGAGCTACAAGATAACGACCTACGAAGTAGCTGATGAAAGAACCAATAATAAGCGGTACTTCTAAAGTAGGTGGTAAATAAATACCCATACCAACCGCTAACGGAGGCAATGTTAAGGTTGCAGTTGTGCTCTTGAGAATCAAGTTGACGATAATCGCCACAACACCAACGCCAACACCGATTAAGATATAGTCCCAATCCATGCTAGAGTTGAAGATACCTTGTGCAATGGTAGTCATCAAAGTCGCTTGAGGAGCAGATAATGCAGCGTTTGGATCCATTTCAGCACGTGGTAACGCACCTGTGAAACCGTATGCTTGATAAAGCAAGTTAAGAACTGGAGCAATTGCAATGGCACCGGCTACAGAACCAAGTAACAAGGCAATTTGTTGACGCCAAGGTGTAGCACCAACGAGTTGGCCAGTTTTCAAATCTTGTAAATTATCATTAGAAATAGATGCAATCGCAATAACTACGGATGTCATAAAGATAGCCATAGCAGTAGCGAACTGAACACCTTCTTGTGTAGCAAATAAATTATTTTCCGCTGCGATAAAGTATACAACTAAGGAAGAAATAATAGTCGCTAAAATACCGATACCAGAAATTGGAGAAGCAGATGTACCGATAAGGCCTGCCATATAGCCACATGCTGCAGCTACGAAGAAGCCAATCAATAAAGCTACTACGATACCTACTACAACGAGTGTCCACATTAAACCTGCACTAATAGGTACGACAGATACGAAATCCCAGAATGTAAATACTAAGCCAATAAGAATAAGTATGAATACACCTAAAACGGATTTTGTACTCATATCTGTATCCATGCGATGCAATTCACGTTCTGCGGAGCTGCTATTCATGGATTTAACAGAAATTTTCATACCTTCGATGATAGGTTTGATTAAGGTAATCAAAGTCCAAATCGCAGCAATACCGATAGCACCAGCACCGATAAAACGAACTTTAGATTTCCAAACAGCCATTGCAAACTTGGCAGTAGCACCGCCATCTGGAGCAAACATATTAGTGAAGTAAGGTACGAAGCCAGCCCACGCGATGAGTACACCAACGAGGATAGCGATACCAGAAGCGATACCAATAAGATAACCAGCACCTAACAACGCTGTAGAGAAGCCCAAAGGAATTTGAGTAATCCCTTTGCCACCTACAGGAATCCAGAAGCTCATGCTATCGCCAAGCACTTTGAAACCATTTGCACAAAGGCTAATAAGGCCAGCTACAAAGCCACCGGACACAATGTCTGTCATACCGGAGCTAGATTGAGGGCCTTGTTCACCATTGTGAGAGCCAACCTTTAAAATTTCTGCTGCTGCACGGCCTTCAGGATATGGTAGATCACTATTCACTACCATGGCACGACGCAATGGAATGGTGAATAACACACCTAGAGAACCACCACATGCGCAGAGCAAAAACGTTTGCCAGAATGGAAAACCATTCCAATACCCAAGCATGAGTAAACCTGGCAAGATAAAGATAATAGCGGACAATGTACCAGCGGCAGAAGCCTGCGTTTGTACCATGTTATTTTCAAGAACATTAGAATCCTTGAAGAACCGTAAAATTGCCATTGAAATAATAGCTGCCGGAATGGATGACGAGAACGTCAAACCTACCTTCAAACCGAGATATACGTTAGATGCTGTAAAAATAACAGTAATCAATGCACCAAGTAGCATCCCACGTAACGTCAGTTCCGGCAGATGAAGGTCATGGCTCGTAAAGTCATGTTTCATAAGTACTTACCTCCTCTGTGAAATCATAAACTTAAAACAATATACTAAGCTACTTCCATTTTATCGTGTTAAAGCGATGATTTCAATATATATGCGACATTTATAATGTATACATATGAAAATTATAAATTTAAGTTTTCCCACAAATATCTTGAAAGGTCTATTCTGTATCCAAAACACTTTATTAAGCGTGGTAGCCCTCCAAAAGCCTCCAAAGCCACCCACCCTGCTTCGCAGGGCCGCTAAGTCGTTTTTGGAGGACCACCACGCTAATATATACCTAATCGGTTACCCTAAGAATAGACCTTTCATCATTCACCAAATGAAATATTTAATTTATAATTTTTCTACATATAACGCATTATCAATCTTACATATAGATTGAAATCATAAAGGTATGGGGAGAAGGAAAGCGCAATATACTTTCCTTTTCTTATATGCGCATTATGCATATACACCTATCAATTATATGAAAATAGAAATCATTCTCTTTTATTCTGTACAAATATACAGGATTTTATATAATTAAAGTACCGACAGTAGGGTCGGCATGTCTTTTAAGGAGGTTGTAAACATTATGGAAACAAGAATTGAATATGATTCAATGGGACCAGTCGAAGTCGACGCTAGACGAATTTACGGACCTCAAACGCAACGCTCGTTCAATAATTTTAAAATCGGTGACCACCGCATCCCTATTGAACAAATCAAGGCGCTTGCGCTTGTAAAAAAAGCATGTGCTTTAACCAATGCAAAGTGTGGCGCAGTAACTGAGGAAAAAGCGAAACTCATCGCTCAAGTAGTAGATGAGATCGTGGACGGAAAATGGGATGATGAATTTCCGTTAACCGTATTCCAAACAGGTTCCGGCACACAAACTAACATGAATGTGAACGAAGTCATCGCTCACCGAGCTAAACAGTTAGATGAATCCAATCCGCTTCATCCTAACGACGATGTAAACCGCGGTCAAAGTACAAACGATACATTCCCTACGGCAATGCATATCTGTGCATACTTTGAAATTACAAAACGCGTAATTCCTGCATTGGACGGCCTTATCGGATCCTTTGAAAAATTGCAAGAAAAAGGGAAAGGCTTGCAAAAAGTTGGTCGTACCCACCTACAAGATGCTACTTTCATCATGGTAGACCAAGAAATTAGCGCCTTTGTGGACGGCCTAAAAACTGCCAAAACTATGCTCCTTCAAAATGCTGACCACCTTCTCGACGTAGCACTCGGTGGTACTGCGGTCGGTACAGGTGTGAACACACCTAAGGGCTATCTAGACGTTATGGAAACTGTATTGCCAGAGGTAACAGGCGCTCCATTCCGTGTTAAGAATAACAAATTCCAAGGACTTGCTCTCAAAGATGCGTTCATGATGGCTCACGGGGCACTCAATACGTTAGCTACTACACTATTCAAAATCGCTAATGATGTTCGTTTCTTAGGCTCTGGCCCTCGCTGTGGCTATGGCGAATGGCATCTACCTGAAAACGAACCGGGCTCCTCCATCATGCCAGGTAAAGTCAATCCTACACAATGTGAAGCCTTGACCATGGTATGCGCCCAAGTATTCGGCCACAATACGACTATGACACTCTGTGCAGGTAGCGGTGCATTCCAATTGAACGTATACATGCCGATCATGATCTATGATTTTGTTGAAAGCTGTCGCCTCCTTGCAGACGCTATGAACTCTTTCACAACACACTGCATCGACGGCGTAGAATTTGTACCTGAAAAACTCAACTTCTTCGTAGAACAATCTCTCATGATTGCTACATCCTTAACACCATACATCGGCTACGATAAGAGTGCTAAGGTTGTAAAAGAAGCGTACAAACGTGGTTGCTCTATCAAAGAAATCATCTTAGAAGAAAAACTCATGACCGAAGACGAATTTGCCGAAGCAGTTCGCATGAAATAAAATCTCTCTCACCTCTATGACATATCTGTAACATCCTCTCATACCTCAAATGAACGGAAAATAAAAGGACGCTATAGTCTTGAATTCTTCAGTACTACTTATTACTGAAGATTAGACTATAGCGTTCTTTTGAGTTTTATAAGACTAAAAAATTAGATTGGAATTTTTTGACCTAATAAAGTTTCTAACCCTTTGAAAACTTTAATAATATTAACATATCCTTCTTGAATAGCATTTGCGTTATATGGAGGTCTGTAATCATTTGCTTTTGTATTTATTACCATATTTCTAAAAATTTCTTGGTCTTGTATAGAGAAATCATTAAATGATGTATAAATAACTAATGTACTACCATAGGCTTTTCTCATATCATCTATTGTATCATCAGCATAACTTAACTTTTCACCGTATCCTTTTTGATTATAAAAACTATCATTGGGTAGTTTCTCTATATAACCTATAAACGGAATATTCAATATTTTTGTGAACCCTCCAGCCCCATAAACATATATAAAAGGAAAGTGTGTTTCACAAGAAAAGACATAACCTTCTATACCTACTCTTTTCCAATTATCCCGTAATGCCATATTAAATTGATACGGCCATTCATATCGCCCTAAAGCCCAATTCATCGTACCGTCTAAATCAAAATTATAGAACCAACAAAAAGGAAATAAAATTAGAATAGTAATAAGAATCTTTTTTAATGTCCGCATGTCTAATACCATATCCATATTTCTCACAAATTCTAGATTACCCTTTGCAAAAACTCACGCTAAACGAATCCAAGCAAAAGTATAATATCTCATAATATGTCAAAACATATAAATATATGCATAAGGCTACTAAAAATAACCCAAAATATACGCCCGCTTTAAAATTAGACTGATATTTTTCTACTTTATCACTTTCAAACTCATCATTTTAAGCATAAAGTACATTCCAACCAAAGAAAGTCCCATACAAACTATTATCAAAAAAATAATACCAACCCGGTGACAGATTCATAAAACAAAACTACTATTCCACCCTCAATTATAAGACTTCCTAATGCAGTAATCCTAGTTAAAGTAAACTTACCTTTATGAGTAACTAATTTGTATATGAGGAATACAATACCAAATATTATAATCAAATCCTGAAGCATTATCTCTCCCTACGGTTGAATTAATATTTAAGCTTATAAGTGATAAATTTAAAAATCTACAGCACATACAATAATAATCATACTTTAATAAACAATGTACTTTACTCTTCTCAAAGATAAGAGCAACATATATTTCATTTTTATTTTAACATTAGAAATAATGATATTTCTAATTTAAACTCTGGATTTTATAAATAAATACAATAACCCCTGCTAGGATACTATCATAGCAGAGGTTAATTAGTTATAAAGGATAATAAAAAATAGAGTTACTTTCCTGATCATATAATGCAGATGTTTTATTATATAGTAAATACAGCACATATATATTAACTAAAGGTACAAATAAGCAAATAAGCCAAAAAATACTACTATTGGTATCCATCAAGCGTCTACATATCATAGTAATTACAGTATATGTAAGATAAATGTATAAAGTATATCTTAGAATGGATGGCTCAATAGTATAAGTTACAACAAAATTATACATAATAAAAGCTAAAAACACATTAAACATATGCCACTGACGAACAGTACTGCGTCCATAAAACCATAAACTATCTATTAAAATGCTTTTATAGATATCAACCCAAAAAGGATATGTATCCTGACGACTATAATACAACTTTAAAGTCTTGATCTGCCCATCGGTTAAATCATTTCTATTGCCCCAACACACATCAATAACTTTATTATCAAAAATAATCCCATTAGTTTCAATAGTATTATGAGCAGACCACAATTTATCGATTCCAAATGCCCAAAATAGTATCAGCCCCATCAGAAAAGGAAAGAACATCTCAGGTGTATCTACGCTCCATAGTACCTCATTCCCCAATATATAGTCAGTAGTGCCTCTAAAGCTAAAATTAGAACTAGAAATAGTAATACTTTTACCCAAAAGTAAAACCATTACTAAAGAAATCATTATAATGACATTAAACCAATTAAGAGAAGCCTTTTTATAATAATTCAACCGCATGTAATTTGTAATAAAAACAAAAAGAATATAAAGAGTATGCCCTACATAAAATAACATATTATAGTATTCTTGATTATATATTCTATCAAAAGGAAGAGAAAGCATGAAAATATTTGCTTCTATGCCCAAGAAAACTAAAATATTTATTGAAAGATAAGTTTGCACATTCATCGTAAGTGTTTTAAGATTTCTTACATATTGAATTAACGCTACTACTTCAATTTTAAACTTACTAAATTCATCAACTAAAAACTGTTTCATACTTTTAATTATCATATAGATACCAATAATGGTGAAAGTTTTTAGCAGTATTTTATATAATCCAATATAAAACAATCACCGAAAAAAGATAGATTTCAGAACTAATGGTAAATGAATGCACACAAATGCTACCCTCTTTTACGTCTTAAATAGTTATAAATATAGTTCCATACCACATAAAACAAAAGTATTATAACATATGCGATAACAAAGAAATAAAAATCTACTTCATCTTCAATCAACTCTGGATTTGTGACAAGACTATATGGAATACATATAAGTAAAAAAAGTACTAAGACTCGCACAAAATAATTATAAAGTTTTAAAAACATATGCTTACTCCCAACATAAAACCTATATATTCACAAGGTTTATAGTCATTAATATAATCAAGAATATGATGAGAATAGCCTGTTTTGTATTTAACAGTTCATAGGTCTCGTTAAATGCATCATTCTTAAACGCCTGTATTAGCAGTATTTCTTGTTTACTAAGTTCCAGATATAGATCTAAATGACATCCAATTGCCACTAGTATTGCTATTTTGAGATATCCCTTATATATATCCGCTGTCATATCGTAGATTAGAGAGATATCAAATAGCATAAGCAGAATAATACATATAAGGATTTTATATATAAAGGATTTAATATACATTAATGTATACCTATAGTGAGTTTGTCTTTCAAACTAAGCTACTCCATCAAAGAATGTAATAACCGTAATTTCTCGTGGACAGTTGATACGGATTGGGAACCAGTGTCCTGTACCATTATTAACGTAGCATACGCTTTGTTCTTCTACATAGCGACCTTTTGTATATGGTGTGCCTGTTGGTACTAACGGCATACCCATGAATACGATTTGACCTCCGTGGGTATGTCCAGATAGAGTCAACGGAATCTTTCGTTCAATAGATTCTTCGAAGAATTCAGGGTGATGGGCCAATAGGATAACAAAGGCATAGTCTGGAATTCCAGATAAAGCTTTGT
Organism: Veillonella sp. 6_1_27; assembly: GCF_000163735.1. NCBI lineage: Bacteria > Bacillati > Bacillota > Negativicutes > Veillonellales > Veillonellaceae > Veillonella > Veillonella sp. 6_1_27. Next base: position 343,624 of record NZ_GG770216.1, on the reverse strand, counting down.
TAATCATGGCTTCTCGGTTATCCTTTTTACGATCGTTATCGTACGCAACGCCCGCAATATATACAGGTTGTTTACCACCCATGATTTGAATATTACTATTCATGAGAATATTCATAGGTGTATTTCGTTTAAGTGAATCCAGTACCTTATTTACATCGTGATGATACTCGTGATTTCCCAAGATAAAGTCAACACCATCAGGGATTTGTTTTGCGAAGGTTGTCAGTCTTTCACAGACTTGCGGCAACCATGCAAGCTTATCAATAAGGTCGCCAGTGATAACAACGCGATTAGGTTTTTGTAAAAGTGCAAGTTTCAGGATTTCATCAAAGTCATCTAAGTCGATACTCGGTCCTATATGAATATCACTAAGTTGTACAATTTTATAGTTTTTCAAACCAGGTGGTAGGTTCGTGTAGCCAAAACTTTCATGAGTTACTACTACCTCTTGTTGACCTGCAAAGGCAGCATAGCTAGAACCACCGATAGTAGCCAACGGCACTATAGTTGCAGCAGTTCTAAAAAAAGCACGACGGCCTGTTCTATTTTCCTCTGGTGTTTTGCCCCAAATCTTATTGATTGTCCAATATAATAGACTAAGTATGATAAATACAGGAATCGCTAGAAATACGCCAAAAAGGAATCCGTAGCTTTCGGTACGGAACATATTCATCAAAGGATAGTACATCGTACCATATAAATCCACTTGATTGAGTATATAGTATCGGATAGCAGAAAACCACGCACCGATAATGATTATATAGCCCACCCAGGCAGGCCATTTCTTTTTGGGCTTCCACAAGTTGAGGAATAGAGCCCAAAATCCTACCAACCCTATTAGAAGGATGGCAGAAAAAGTAATATTAAATAGAATTCTCATTCATTACTCCTACAAATTATTTTGCGATTTCCGTCAATTTACCATGAGGACCCGCCCAAGCATAGTCGGAGAACTCATCACGCTTGATGAGCATCCAGTCCTTTGGCAATTGCTGTTGGATATCTGCAATCGATATATTATTCGCATTCCCTGTGTACGTTAAATCACCGCGGAATGCTTTCATAAACCATTTTCGGTGAGAGAAAATATGTGTTATTTCTTTCACAAGTACTGGTTGCAAAGATAACTCAAAGCCAAGGGGCTTAACTAATTCCTCAAGGCCTCGTTCTCCTTCGTCAAAGGCCGATACCATTTCTACAGATGGAAACTCCCACATGGATCGTAAAAGCCCACGATTTGGCCGTTTATGCAACAAATAATAGCCTTTATAATTCAAGATGCCCACGAATAAAGGCACCTCTACTACCTTTGTTTTCTTGATGCGCACAGGCAGTTTATCTGTATCCTCATGTTGATAGGCAGCGCACATATTTACAATAGGACATTCCCCACAACGTGGAGTTTTTGGAATGCACACAGCAGAGCCAAAGTCCATCAAGGCTTGGTTAAAATCCCCAGGTCGATCATGAGGCAAGGTCTCCTCCACGATGGCCGTAATAGCCTTTTTCCCTTTAGTGCTTAAAATATCGTCAAAAATGCGATATAAACGAGCATAGATGCGCAATACATTGCCATCTACAGCCGCTTCTGGTTCGTTGTACGCCATAGATAGTACGGCCCCAGCCGTATAAGAACCTACGCCCTTTAGGGACTCCATGGTCTTACGATCGTGAGGCACGATACCACCGTAATTTTCAACAACATCCTTTACACCGAGCCGTAAATTACGAGCACGACTGTAATAGCCAAGCCCTTGCCATGCGTGAACCACCTCATCTTCGGAGGCCTTTGACAAATCCTCCAAAGTTGGGAATAGACGCATCCAGTTGTCATAATAGGGCTTCATAGCCTCAATGCGCGTCTGCTGGCTCATCACCTCGGAAACCCAAATCTTATAAGGGTCCCCACAATCGCGCCACGGCAACTCCCGTTTATGCACATCATACCACGCCAATAGCTGTGGCACCCACTTTGGGTTCTTTTTATCAGTCATATTACCTCAAAATAGTATAAATTATGGAGCATATTACCACTCTCATGGTCATATAGCCCCTTTTTACATTTTAAAATCCACCAAACCATCATCTTGATGTTAGTAAATTTATGTTAATAATTAAATAGGTATACACTAAAATTCGTCGGCATAGTATAAAGAATACCTATATTCGACAATATAACGCAAATAATCTATACGTATCAGCCATTAATATACAAATCAATGCGCGCCAAGTGTTCGCTTTCAAGAACAGTATCAACAGTGGTCAAATCCATCTTATCCACCATATTATTATCTCGACCAAACACAATAGGCCCTTTTAATTTCTTTCCTTCTAACAACATCGGCAACCATCTACGGTCACCATCCCACATATGTTCGTAAGGAATTTGATTCGGTTCTAGCCAATGAGGCTCCATTTCGTCTGTTTCCTCTACATCGCCTGTGAAAGCACGCAAGAAATACACATAACTCACGTGCGTTAAGCTTTCATCAAAAGGAAATTGAAAATCAAAAGCCGCTACACATTCTAAGTCTTCAGGGTTCCCCTGAAGGCCAGATTCCTCATAGAGTTCGCGAATAGCACACTCTCGGAAGCTTTCACCATCATCAAGTTTACCACCGAAACCATTATATTTATTAGCCCCAAAACCACGCTTCTTACGCCCTAACAATATACGATTTTGTTCATCAATGGGAAATACGAGCGTCGTTGGTTTCATAGGGCCTCCTTAGTCACAAAAATAACACACTATTATTATACCATTATTTCATGTACGAATGTGCTAGTTGTGGTATGATTAAGAGTATAGAATTTCTTACAAGGGAGGAGGCACATGATGAACAAACCACTTAGATTTAATATCGAATTAGGACGGACAAAGCCCGTCAATATTCGCAATGAACAAGTGCGTTGTCCCTTCTGTGATCGTTCCAAATTAACGGATATTCTCGATACATCAGGCCATATTATATGGCTCATGAACAAGTATCCTGTATTAGAAAAAACTTGGCCTACCGTCATTATCGAAACGGAAACTGACGAAGGCGAATTTTCTACCTTACCTACAGACGAAGCCGCCCATATTCTCCAATTTGGTCTCGATAAATGGCGCGAAACTCGTCAGCGTAAAGAGTTCAAATCTGTACTGTTCTTCAAGAATCATGGCTATATGTCCGGTGGCTCTATTCGTCATCCTCACAGCCAAATCATAGGCCTTGAGAATTACGATTACCACAAAGATATTACGGCCCAAAATATGGAGGGTTGGCTCTTGCACGAGGATCAAGATGTCCGCATCACCTTGTCTACCCATCCGATTATTGGGTTCTTTGAGTACAATATTCGCTTCAAACCAGATGCGCCGGTTCGTGCTGTGGCCCTTCGACTACAGCAAATTTTGCGCTATGTATTGCATAGTGTAGCAAACTTTAGCCAGTCCTATAATTACTTTGTATATAATCTTGAGGACGGCTATGATTACATCAAGGTAGTGGCGCGCTATGTAACGACGCCCCTCTATGTAGGATACAAAATACCACAAACTTGCGATGAGGGACGAGCTGCTAAAATCAAGCACGATATTACGCCTTATTTTCAAGCTACTAAATAGCTCTAACCATATACCGTACATAATTTGATATATAATTTTATATATGGTTTTAACCATACATATTTGAAAGGATTTTTATGAAAGTATTTGCCATCGGCGACCTCCATCTATCTGGCAATCCTCCCACAAAGCCGATGGATATTTTTGGTCCTCACTGGAATGATCACTGGGCCCGCATCAAAGAGCATTGGAATGCCAATGTAAGCGATGAAGACATCGTCTTTCTCGTAGGTGACATGAGCTGGGCTCTCCGCCTTGAAGAAGCGGCCTGCGATTTACAAGAAATTGCATCTCTACCTGGTAAAAAATATATGATTCGCGGCAACCATGATTATTGGTGGGCATCGGCGAACAAGATGCATAATCTCATGGGCGACGCTATTACCTTTATACAAGGTCACGGCACCGCAGAACTCATCCAAACCGAAGAAGGTCCGCGCCTTATTGCATTCGGAGGAACGCGTGCCTACCTCTGTCCTGGAGACTCCCACTTCTTCCCAGAAACGGACCAATCCATTTACGATAGAGAAGTGATGCGTACCGAAGCGGCACTTCAAGAAATGGATAAGGCAATACATAAAGTACTTGAAGAACTCAGGACGGAAACAAAGGTCTGTATAACAGAATCATCCGATTCTAAAAAATCCTATTCATCAACACCTGATTCAATTATAGATATAGAGACTATTCCTGTAACAAAGTTATTGTTGCTACATTACCCTCCATTTAACGAATCCAACGCTCCTTCTGGATTTACGGACCTCATGGAGCAATATATGGTAGATATCTGTATCTTTGGCCACTTACACGATCAAATTTCCTTTAACCGGATTCCAAAGGAATTTGGTACGACAAAACTAGAATTGGTATCTGCAGACTATCTAGACTTCAAGCTAAAGCAAATTATTTAAGGAGAGACCATGAGTCGCATTCACAAAGAACATTTACAAGCCGGCTATATCTTTGGTGACACCGTCAACCAAGAATATATATACTTGCCCTCTGGTGAGGTGGGCACGGATCATCCGTTAGCAGTCCTAGAAACACCAACGAAGCGCGAAGATATTACATTGGACGAAGCCGTCCATATGATTGATACCCTAACGCTAAAACGTTGTAGCCACCCTACACTAGGTAAAAAATCATTTTAATAACGCAATCAATAATGCAATTAATTGAACAAAGGAGGCTGTTTATCACAGCCTCCTTTGTTTTTTCTTTAGTTTATACAAGAACTATTTTGTTGTCTTCCTTTTAGTTTAAAAGGTTAATTCATGACAAGTAATTACTTCGCATTACGCTCGATATGACTACCATAAACATCTCTGTAATCATTAGTTTGCTTATTGTCTTTATTGTTTACACGAAGTCGTTCTACCTTATGACGATCATTGTCTTTACCAGAGATTCGATCCACACGAATGCGATCCAAGTCACGAAGACGAGCCAATTCAGGATTAAATTCGTTAATCGCACGCCCCATTTTACCATCAATTGGAGCACCCAATTGTAAAGCACGGTAAATGATCGCAACATACTCATAACGAGTCATTGCGCGATCGCCTTTAAATTCGCCATCAGGATAACCTTCAACAAGACCTTTATCAGCCAAGTCTTTTACATATTCATAAGCCCAATGATTAGCCGGTACATCAGGGAAGTTCACATCTTTCTTGTCATACTGAGGTGCCATTCCCATGGATGCCTTCATTTGTTGAATCTCTACATTTTGGGCTTTTACAATGGCCTTTAAGTCTTGAACCTCTTTAGCCAAAGCTACTCTAGAAGTAGATACACCATTTTTTTGACCTAATTTCAATGAAACGCCGGCATTGACCATGTTTTCACCGTTACCCATGGATCCAGCTACGCTGAACATAGTGTCTTCATTTGGTCTGTAGAAAGCACCTAATGCCATCGCATTTTCACCGGCATAGTTACCGTAACCAGCCGCAAAATTCCATTTATCATCAGGATCAAAATCCAATGGATGAATAGCCGCTAATGCAGCCGCACCAGCACCAACTTTTCCTATTTTGCTATTTAATAGGTTCACACCATTACTAATACCGCTAGTAGCTTGATACAATTGGCTACCGTTAACGGCATCTTTAGATGTAGCGGATACTTCACCATCGGCTACATTAGTGATTTTATTGCCACCATTATTTAGACCTTTATTGTCCAAAGAAACATTACCAAATTTAACTTTATCTACAGATACTTTGTAATCAGTACCACCAGCAGCATTTGTGCTTGTAGTTACAGTTACATTATTACCTGCAGAAATGCTAGTATGTTTTTTAGCTTCTTTTAATGCTTCTGTGGCTAAAGTCTTATTATATTCAATACGACGTTCATGACTTTCGATACGCTCACTATGATTTTCAATTCGAGCATCATGATTATCAACACGATTATCTAAATAATCTAAACGCTTATCTTGATTGTCAATACGTTTTTCTTGATTATTCATACGTTCAGTTTGATTTTTTAATTGAATGTCATGATTTTGAATTTGATCTTCATGACGAAGTAAATCAGCATCTTGACGAAGATTTTCTTTAGTTAAACGAGTAATTTGATTATCATGATTTACAATTAATTTATTATGTTTTTCTAATTCTTGACTATGTCCATTTAAAATATCTTCATGTTTTTGTAAGACATCTGTATGATCTTTTAATTTTCGTTCATTGTCGGCAATTTTTTCTTTATTTTTATCGATTTCATTAATATTATTTTGAATTAATGTATTGTGATTATTAAGAATTCCGCCCACTGTATTTGCTACTGCATATAATTGACTACCATTTATAGCATCCGTGCTATCAGAAGATACTTTCCCAGATGCTACATTAATCACCTGACGTTCTTTACCAGATGCACCAACACTCGTAACGCCGTTACGAGCTGACCCTACCCCAGCAAAGCCGGAATAGTTAATACCATTTATATTAGCTTGTGTTTCTGTTGTGGCAGCTCTATCGGTAGATGCATTGCCTAAGAGAACACTATTTCCTTGTGTCGACGTCACATTACTACCCAGTACATATGTATTTGCTTGTGCTACGTTATTACTAACCCCAAAAGCACCAGAATCAATGCCAGAAACAGAATTACTGCTACCAATTCCAACTCCACCACGTGCAGTAATCGTATTACCTGAACCTAGTGCAACAGCATTTGCAGCACCAGCATTAGCATTATTACCTACAGCAGTTGCACTCTCTTCAGCTTTTGCATTATATCCAACGGCTACTGAACGATTTCCCTTTGCTCTAGCATCATTACCATATGCTGAAGAGAAATTACCAGATGCCTCAGCATTAAATCCAGTAGCGGTACTTGAAATACCACTAGCCTTTGTACTATTGCCAACCGCTGTAGAAGCTTCAGCAGATGCTTTAGCGGATGAACCAAAGGCATTTGAATTACGGCCTGAAGAAACTGATCCATGGCCTATTGCCGTAGCGTTTTCACCTTCTGCCCGTGCACTCCGACCAATAGCATTGGTATTATTAGCAGTTGCCTGTGCACTTCGTCCGATAGCTAGTGAAGTCTCACCAGATGCGGTAGAAGACTGTCCTATAGCAGTTGAATATGAACCGGATACCGTATTTCTGAAACCTACTGCTAAACTATGGTCACTGGTAACCGTGTTTTCATCACCAAAGTGACGTGAATACTCTGTCGGATTTCCTTGTGCTTCTACATGTAATACAGTTCCCGTGCCTAACGCAAGTAGTATTGCCAATGATAATGCAACTTGTTTGCTTTTCATCGTTTACTATTCCTCCCTACATCTAAAATTATAAATACAACGGATAATATATTATCATTTATAATATATATTCAACAAAACTCAGCATAAAATATGTCCATTATTAAATAATGTATTATCATTATCCTTAACTATTATTGTACTTTAAATATTAAATGAAGTAAACGAGTTTTTTTAACAAAATAGATATAAATATCAATTTTATCGATAAATAAAAATTCTATCAAATTCATCATACTATAAATTAATAGTATAATAACAATATAAGGAGATAAGATTTATCTTATCTCCTTATATTGGCTATATTAATTATATTAATTATATTAGCTATACTAATTATTCTAGTTATATTGTTTGCTTTAGCTATATTACTTAGAATAGCTATATTAGTTATTCTAACTATTCTAGTTATATTAACCTATTAACCCAAGAATCCTCCATGGCCCATAGCTATACAATCTTCTTTGGTGATTTCATCATCTGCGATGAGGCGTGGCACAATTTCATCAAAAGCAGTCGGTTTGCTGAACAATACACCACCTGGTACACCAAGGATTGGTGTGCCATCTGCACAGTAAGCAATGCAAACCATGGACCCTGGTAACACAGGTAATCCATAGGTAACAACGTGATCTGCATAGCGTTTAATCGCTCCTGGGGTGAGATCATCTGGGTCAACACTCATACCACCAGTGCAGAAAATGATATCTGCGCCTGCTGCTTTCACCTTGTCGATAGCCGCCACGATATCGTCTGTATTATCCGTTACAATTTCGTGAGCTACCTTTGTAACACCAAATTCAGCACAACGTTCTTCAATGATTGGTGTGAAAGCATCTTTAATACGACCTTCAAATACTTCAGAGCCGGTCGTAACGATACCCATTGTTTTGCGCACGAATGGCTTTACATGTAACAAAGGCTTACCATCAGCAATTTTCTTTGCATCTTCTACTTGTTGTTCTTCTAACAACAATGGAATACAACGCATGCCTGCTAGTTTATCGCCTGCTTTCACAGGTGTATTATTAAATTTTGTTACAATAGTCAACTCACCAATGCTATTAATAGCATGTAATCGGTCTACATCAACCTTAAAAAGCCCATCTACATCCGCAATGGCTTCAATTTTACCTTGTGCCATAGGGCCATCGTGCATGTTTTCACCGCTTGCCATATGGTATAAAGCACGAGCTACATCCTCTTCATGCAAGAACCCCTCATCTTCCGGCTCCATTACAAATACATGTTCCTTGCCAAGATCCAAGAGTTTAGGAATATCCTCTTCTGTAATTACATGGCCACGGCGGAAGGGCGTGTCTTTCACCTCACCTATGACGATTCTTACGAGATCGTGTAATAATGTTTGCCCTACGGCATCTTGTGTTCTAATAGATTTCATAATATCTCCCAAGTCATTAATAACAAAATACGCTATTATATAACATCAAAATGTATTTAATACTATTATTCAATATTAATATGTTTACATAGTACAGAGTAGACGCACTATTAGCATACCAACCCAACAGAGAATTAGGCCCCCTATTACTTGTACCACACCGTACCATAACGCTTGTACATAGGATTCAGCCATCATAAGCTGTAGCATTTCAAAGGCAAAGGTTGAAAAGGTGGTAAATGCACCTAACCCACCTACAACGAGGAAGAATCTCGCCCATTGAGGTAGATCTGGCTTTTGCATATAAAGGCCTAAGACTAAACCGATAATAAGGCAACCAACGAGGTTTACTACTACCGTACCATACGGAAACGAGCTGACCTTTGTCATCACCCATTCACCGAGAGCCATACGGCATAAGGCCCCAATGGCGCCACCAAGGGCAACGGCTATGTATTTTTCCATATTGCCTCCTCTACTCAAGATAACATACTAGATGTTATGCTCACATTACTATAGCATACATGTAATACTACTTTCACAATTCGTGTAATTATCTGTAATAGCCGATAATTATCTAATTTTCTATATTAGTCAGATGCTAACAATCTCAGTATACTATATTTAGAGAGTAGGGAAAAGGAAGGAGTCCCTATGAACCCCTCGGCTACACCGCTCACCGAACTGCGGATCAACACGTACGAAGACCCGGTTTTACAACATCAATATGTTTGTTTAGGTCATAAAATTGCCATCATTCGAGTATCCCTAAATATGTCTCAACAAGAGTTAGCTCGTCACATTGGTATCAGTCGTAGTTATTTAAGTAAATTAGAATGTGGTACAGGCATCTCAGGCATGTCTTTAGAAATTCTTTTTAAAATCGCTCAAGCCTTTCAAATCAACGTAGGTCAGCTCGTAAGACTGCGTGTTGTAGATTATAAAAACTGTAATGCGCACCTAACATCACACTATAAACGGCTAGAGCTTCTGAACCACACCAAGAGAACGTCTCGAAATCAAACAAAAGAAAACTAGTCCAATAGTCTAAAACAACGGTTAATTAAATACAACAAATGATAACTAATTTATATCAAGATGCTCTAAATACTCTAAATGAAAATTGAATTAGATATTCAAAATAATAATCAAAAAAGCTCCGCCATTGGCGGAGCCTCTCATATGTAATTATGCCCATTGCATCAGCAGGCATTATACTTCATTAAGTTTTTTATGTTGTACTTCTGCATTTGCTTTTTTAAAGATAAATGCATTGTTAATATGCTGACGCATAGCTGTTTCTGCAGCAACTTCGTCGTGACGTTCAATAGCGTCTACGATTTGATCATGTTCGTCATCACAATCATGTGTACGTACAGCATTGAAAGAACTGATGTACATGTCGCGATTAACGCGTTCACGGAAACCTGCTAGATAATCTACAATGCGTTCATTGCCAGAGTAATGAGCAATCATTGTATGGAATCGGCTATTCACATCAACACGTTCTGTGGCATCTTCAATTTCATGCATTTCTTTACAAAGAGTTCTTAGCTCTTGTACTTGCTCAGGTGTAGCATGACGAGCACATAATCTAGCACCAAGTCCTTCCATTACTTCACGAACTTGGTAAAGCGCTACGATTTCTTCTGGCGTGTCAGCTTTTACAGTAACGCCTTTCCAAGGAACGATAACTACGAGATTATCTTTAGCCAATTTGCGGAATGCCTCACGCACAGGTGTAGCACTCACTTGTAATTGTTCTGCAATCTTTACTTCGTTAAGCTTCTCTTGAGGCATCAATTCGCCTGTTAAGATAGCTGTTTTTAATGTTAAATATACTTGTTCACTGAGAGGTAATCTTTCGATAGAATCCACTGCGGACAATTTGTATTTATCTTTTGAACTTTGTCTTCCCATTACTAGCCCCTAAACCTTGCTAACCATTCGTGCTTTCAGACTTTCAAAGAACGGTTAAAATGAGTATAATATAGTATACAACATATCTTAGACAGTATGTTGTGCGAAATTAAGTACATACATTACAATTATAGAACTCATCATTAAGACTGTCAATTTAACTATAGATAATAGCTATATCTCATTTTTGAAAGTAAGGAAGTATACTATGAGCCGTTGTTTGATTATCATCAACCCTGTCTCAGGAGGCGGTGCAGCGCGCCGTTACGCCCTCGATTTACAATGGAAATTGAGCACCTTGTTCGAAACGATTGAGGTTAAATTCACCAGAGGTGAAGGCGATGCTACACGTTTCGCTAAGAACGCTTGTGAGCGCGGGTTTGATGCCGTATTCTGCATGGGTGGTGACGGCACTGTTAACGAAACCGTTAATGGTATTGCCCAAGGTGGATTCTCCTGTACCTTTGGGTTTATCCCCGTTGGTACAGTAAATGATATGTCTCGTGCGCTCGGCATTCACCAAAATCCAACACAAGCTATCAGGCGTATCGATATCAATGAAACTCGAACCATTGATATCGGCCGTTGTAATGATCGGTATTTCTGCAATAATATTGCAGCTGGTGTTATTCCTAAGGTTGTGGATGAAGTTACGCCAAAGGAAAAAAGCATACTCGGCCCTCTTGCGTATTTCTTGCGAGCAGGCCAAGCGTTGTTCACTACAAAGGACTACACGTACCGCATCAAAACAGAGAACGACGATTTCATCTGCAAATCCCCTCTCGTTTTAGCCCTACTTACCAATGTAGTCTCTAGCTTTGAACGTTTTATGCCAGAAGCCTCTGTAGATGATGGTTATATGCGTATCATCATCTTCAAGGAATATTTTATCCTCGATATTCTCAGCGTATTACCACTCATTATCAGTGGTGCCATCTATAATTCTCGTTATACAACGACATTAACGGTGAAAAAAGCTCATATCGAACTTCTATCTGACGTCGATGATTTATCGACTAATATGGATGGTGATGCAGGTCCGGATATGCCTGTGGATATTGAAGTATTGCCACGCGTACTCAAAGTATTTGCACCTGCAAAGCACAAAAAGAAAAAAGCCTTAAATCTGCCTAAACTACCACATATATAATAAGTAATTGGTAACACAAAAGCTCTCTATCAACGGATAGAGA
>NZ_GG770216.1:257788-331452 GCF_000163735.1 Veillonella sp. 6_1_27 | reverse complement strand
AGCTCTCTATCAACGGATAGAGAGCTTTTGTGTTTATTAATTTATAAGAATCTATGCGCATTAGTCCACAATGATTGCATCATGCAAGCGGAAGCTATAAATGTAACATGCTTTCACGGGCATTCCCGTCAATCGCTGCAAGGCCTCTTTATAGAGGTCCATTTGAATTTTATAGCGCTTAATGAGTTCTTCTCCGGATGTAACGCGATCCGTTTTGTAATCTACGAGAACCCATTCGCCATCCTCCTCAAAGGCCGTATCAATAATACCTTGAAGGAACAGATTTTCCCCGTCCTCTAAAGTATCGTATACGCGTTTTCCTTCAAAGAGCATGCTAAACGGCAACTCTCGTTCGATACGTTTTGCATTGATAAGGCGCTTACCAAGATCAAAGTTGAAAAATTTATACAAACTTGTATCGCTTAATAAATTCCGTTCTTCCTCTGTAAAAGTCCCTTTCGCCACCAATGCATCGAGTTCTTTCGTCAAAGAAGCTTGCGTATACTTCACAAGAGGTAGCCATTGCATAGCCTCATGCATCAAGGTACCCCATTGAGCACCGGTCAATACATCATCTTCAGACTGTAATGCTTGTGGCTTTCGACCGAATACGGAGTTTGCTAGGGCATCTGCTGAAACTTCTACCGTTGCAATCGGTTCATTCAAAGTATCAATAGTTCCTGCTTCAAGTTCTCGTTCTTGGAATCGTCGCTTCAATTCACTAACAGAAATTTTAGCAGTACGTCGTGTAGCATCGTTGTATGGATAGATATAGTTAAAACGGTCCACGATTTTCTGCGGTAATTCTACGGAATTAACAGCTTTTAAGTCCCGCACCTTATTGATTGTTGTCTCGTCAATATCCGCTTTGTAATCGAGATCACCATAGAGAGAACCATCATGAATTTCAACCTTTAAACGACACTGTTTATCAGGCAAATCAAAATAGGTGGGGCCTTCGTACTCGATGGCTACGCGCAATGGATTACCGCCATCTAAATGACGAGCAAAGCCCATAATCATCCAGTCTAGATAGGTATTAGCTTGTGTAATAATATCTGTCGGTAACTGTTGAGTTTCTACGGAAGCCGCATTTTTAATGAGCTCACCTATGGTGCTTAACACACCTTTAGAATTTTTAAAGCCTTTAATAAAGCCTGTCATAAACAGCTTATCTCGTGCCCGTGTCAAGGCAACATAGAGAATGCGCTGCTCCTCCGCCTTGAGGGCCGCTTCTTTTACGTCTTTCACATAAAACCAAGGCATGGTCGGGAAGGACACTCGAATATCTGGGAAATACCCTTTCAAACCAAGACCTGCATTTTTATCGATAAGAAGCTCTGAACGCAAGTCCATCATGTTGAATCTTTTTTGTACACCAGATAGGAACACTACAGGGAATTCAAGGCCCTTACTCTTATGGATGGTCATGAGGCGCACCACATTGTCTGCCTCGCTCACCACATTGGCAAGAGGCATATCTTGGTTGCTGTCGCGTAAGCTTTCCACAAAGCGCAAGAACCTAAAGAGCCCTCGGAAGCCAGAGGCTTCATAGCCCTTGGCTCTATCGTATAAGGCGAGCACATTGGCACGGCGAACGAGGCCATTCGGCATAGCTCCCACATAGTTTACATAGTCTTGAGATTCGTAAATATCCCACAACAAGTCGGTCACACCATGACGACGCGATAAGGTGCGCCACCTTTCCATATGCCCAATAAAGGCCAATAAACGCTCATCTTGAGCCTCTTGTGCATAGGCTGGCATAAGAGACCATAAGGAGCCATCACCAGACAGGCGCAATGCACCTAGTTCGTTGGCATCAAGACCTACCAGGCCAGAGTGCAACACGGCAGCCATCGGTAAATCTTGTTCCGGATTATCTATGACGGATAACAACGCCAATAAGAGTTGAATCTCTTGGGCTTCAAAGTAACCGTCTCGCTCATTTACAACTGCAGGAATCCCCGCTTGCCGCATGGCTTCTACGGCACGGGTGCCCCAGCCCGCTAAGGATCTGCGCAAAATAGCAAAGTCTCGCCACTCGATTTGACGGAATGTGCCATCTGGATTTTGTACCTGCTTCTTAGCCGCATGAATTTCCTTGATTTTTTGAATGATGAAATCTAGCTCACGCTCGTTGTTTTCAGGATCATCTCCTTCGTCCTCGTCACTTTCACTAGCACCAAGGGTATCCTTACTCACATCTAAGAGCTGTAATTCCACGTCACCACCGATCCAATCCTCTGGCGCATCCTCTACGATGCGGCCAGGAATGAGCGATTCAGCCTCTGTATAATTGAGCTCTGCCGCGTCTTCCGTCATGATTTGGTAGAACAAGAAGTTCGTAGCCGCCAAAATATTTGCGTCAGATCGGAAGTTTTTTGCCAAGTCGATACGACGTTCTACCGCATCATTGCCGCCGTACGTATTATATTTCTCCATGAACAGAGAACTATCGGCCATACGGAAGCTATAAATAGCCTGCTTCACGTCCCCTACGTAGAACCTATTATCAATGCGAGAAATCAAGTTGATAATCGTCTCTTGCACGCCGTTCGTATCTTGGTATTCATCGACCATGATTTCTTTGAACGTATCTTGGAGCTCCTTCGCCACGTCGGACGGCTGAGGGTCATCCTCTGTGCCAGGCTCAACGAGAAGAGCCAAACATAAATGCTCAAGGTCGCTGAAATCCATAATGCCTTGCTCTTGTTTCATATCCCGATACGCTTGGTGGAACGCAATCGTCAGCTCTACTAACCCTTCTATGATTGGATATTGAGCCTTAAACTGGTCTTGCAAGGTAGCTTCCGGAACGGTGAATATAGCGGCTTGCATAGCTTTGAGGTCATCTTTATTTTGACCGCCCAAAGATTTAAACTCTGCCACCAATATAGGGTCATAGGCTTGCGCCTCTTTTGAGCCCATCCGGAACTGGTCCTTAATAAAGGTATCTACATGCTTACAAGCTTCGCCCATGTCGTCCCAAGTTTGAGCCGCTGAAAGCATGCCTAGTGCAGCCAGTTGATTATCGTATATATTTTGCCATTTATGAGGCCCTGTCGGATCGAGCAAGATTTGTTCCATCCGCTCTAAGCGCTCGCGAATGCGATCGATGACAGCCATGTGATTAGACCACATATATTCACCCCACAGCGTATCACTAGGGTTTATGGTCATCGCCTCTTTATAAGGCTCTAACGCTTTTCTTAGCCATCCATCGGGATTGGCGAGGGACATAGCGTAGTTATACAGGGACATAATCTTCGCCGTTAAGCCTGCATCGGATTTATCATCGCTGAAGAAATCCGCTAGCTCATAGATATTATAAAGGCCCTCTTCATAGGATTTAGTTAATAAATCGGCTAATACCTCTTGTTGTAGCAATGCCATTTCTGCTTCATTGCCGATGCGCGCTGTCGGATTAATGTCGAGCTTATAGAAATAGGACCGGATTACCCATTGGCAAAAGGAGTGCAATGTAGAAATATGAGCAGAGGGCAACAGATTGAGCTGTCGTTCAAGGCGCGTTTGTAGTGCAACATCATCTGTAGATTCCATGGCTTTAGCCAAGGCAAGGCCAATACGAGCGCTCATCTCTTGAGCTGCAGCCTTTGTGAAAGTTACAACCATGAGTTCTTGAACAGATAAGGGATTATACATATCCTTAAGGCGCGTAATAATGCGTTCTACTAGGACCGCTGTCTTACCTGAACCGGCAGCGGCCGCAACAAGTAAGGTCTGATTATCTAAGGAGGAATCCTTAGGCGCTATAATAGCAGACTCCTGCTCTGGCGTCCATTTAACACCCATGGTTTTCACCTCCTTCGCTGCTATTATTTCTGTCGTTTAAGACCTCTTTCATCCGTTCTAATGCGTCATTCTCGGACAATCTAGACAAATAATTATATCGATTACGGCTAGAGTCAAAGCGACATACCGTTCTGTAATCGCAGAATGTACAAGGTCTAAGGCCATTCAATTGATATGGCTTAATCGGAAACTGCCCGTCCCCAATGTGACGACCCGTCTCAGCCATCACGTGATTTGTATAGCGGCACATTATGTCGAATTCACCTGTAGACTTAACCTTCCGCAAATCTCTGCTAGAAATGGTTTGATCTTTTTTCGTAGCAATCGGCACATAAGGCCCTCGCTTAGATCCATAGGACAAGAACTTATTGTCAATATGCGTCAACAACTCTATATCATCGGAGAAGTACCCACTGTTTTGCCAAGCATCGCTTTCATTAGCCAACGAAACCGCATCTTCATAAGATATAGGCGCATCAGCAGGGATTTTAGGGTTCTTCACGTAAGAGTAAACCACCGCCGCAGGGGACATAGATCCGCCATGTGTTTTACCATAAGCGGACTCCAAAGCCAACAGATAGGTCATGAGTTGCAGTTTAAGTCCATAATAGACATCTTGGGCCGTCACATGAGCACCACCCGACTTGTAGTCGATAACCATGCCATAGGTTTGATCATTTTTTGTATATTCGTCGATGCGGTCAATTTGACCGATGAGTCGCAAGTAACGGTTTTCACCAAGAGGGACTCGAATAGGATCCCAGCCACCTTGACGACCAAAGTCTTGCTCTAAATACTTCGTATCAAAATCGCTGCGCTTAGACCACTCTATGAGGCGGTCTACCGTCACATGTAATGTTCTCTGTACACGCTGTTCAATGGCCTTTTGGTAGGCATCGCTCGTTTCTTCACCTAGCTGATTTTCTTGCAAGATTTCGTCTGCCACAGTACGGCATAGATTTTCTTGTTCCTCTTCGTCGAGGTCACGCCATTGTTTGTTATTTTCTAATAGATAATTACCTAAGCGCTCTAAATTAGCATGTAAGAACGTACCAATTTCAGGAGCTCCAAAGGAGCGTACTGGACGTGGTTCTAGTTTCAAACCATATTGGGCATAGAACTTAAACGGGCATTGTTGGTATCGTTCAAGGCGTGTCACAGAACCAGACATGTAGCCTTTAGACAAGAATAGACCATTCACTAAATCCTGCGTTATGACAGGCACATCGTTGTTATCTCGAATGCCACGTAACACCTCCGCTAAACGAGGACGATAGGTTTCGCTTTCACGAGCCCAGTTATAGAGTCCCCACCAAAGAGGATTGACCTCATAACCACTAAAGAGAGCCCCCCAACGCTCAGATAGCAATGACAGACTTTGGAGTGGGCGCCACACGTAATCTGCCTCTGTATCAGGTGCAATGGAGAGAGGAATATCTACTGCCTGATCTATGTACCCAAGAGATTCTAATCGTTTCACAACGAGGGATGGCTCAAGACCTGTTCCATCCTCACCAGAGCCCGTATAGGACAAGGTCAACGAATCAGACGCCCGTGTCATGGCGAGATATAATAGGAAATTCTCGTTGAAAGCCTTCGGCAAGGCCCCTTCTGCTAAGGTAATTCCTGCATCGGCCAATTCTTGACGCTCCTTATCCTTAATGAGCCCTTCATCGCCCATACTTTGAGGGAATACACCTTGGTTGAGACCCATTACAAACACCTTAGGCCACCACTGGCTGTAGCCACGTTCGATGGTAGTAATCACCACATGATCTAAAGAAGGTGGAATCATAGAGTAGTTTACATCGCTAAGGCCTTCTTCGAGGAGGAGCATCATCTCATCCAGAGTCAATATTTCATCCTTCATGACCATAGAAATTTCGTCTATAAAGGAAAGAACCGCATTATACATCTGTTCATGACTAGCTTTGGATTCTTGATCACCTATAGTTTCTGCGTCCTTCGCCCATTCATAGAGCCGCTCTGGCACTTGTAAGATTTCTAATAAACCATAAAGTTGTGTACCCCACTCAGCCCCTGTATGACCCTCCGCATTAGCAGCAAAGTCAAACCATGGAGATAATATATCCATAATGGTTTCTCTTGCTTTGTTAACACGTGCTCTGCGTGGTGCATCTACGTGGCTCTCTTCATCTTGCCCCTCATGAAAGCCTCGTAGGTACGGCCAGCTTTCACGTTCCCATTTATAATGGTCGATACCAAACTCGAGAACGTAGTTCTCTAACTCATCTACAGCCTCACGAGTAAGCGGCATCAAGTCCGTCTTGAGCAATAGAAACATGCTGTCCCGACTATAGTTATGACGCACGATATCAAATAGAGCCGTCAATAGCTCGCCTAATGGATGGTTTTTCATAGGCCGCTGACGGTCAATAAAATGCGGAATACCGTAGCGAGCAAAGACCTTTTCTAAAGTGTCACCATAGGTTTCAGACTCGCGGAGCATGATACATACATCTCGGTAACGCGCCTCTTCAGATGATTCTACATAGGCTAAAATACGACGAGCCACAGCATCTGCTTCGCGTTCCCGGTTATAGCCTCGAATAAGCGGAATCGTTGCATCTGTAGAGTTTTTCTTACTAGGGCTAGCAAAGTAATTAGACTCTAGAGCTTGAACGATTTGAGGGCCTCGTTTCCCGTCAAAGCCAATCCAGTTGATACTAGAGCCATAACGAGCGACTAAGGTATCGTAAATCTCTAAAGGGCGGCTGAAGAGATGCTCCCCTCGACGAGCTAGATTTAACGCCTTTGGAGCCATCGGTAAATCGATAGTAATAACGGCTTCCTTGGCCAAGTCAAACAAGGTATAAATCAACTCATAGTGTGTGGGCGTAAACCAATGGAAACCATCGATAAAGACGTGGCTATTCTCCATGAGAGGAGATTGTGGCAAAGCCTCTACGATTTCCATGATAGGATCGATGTCGCGCTCCCCATGGCGACTGAGTTCTTCTTCATAGGCAGACATACAAATAGCTAGCTCGCGCAATTTCTTTTGTAATACTTTATTTTTAACAGATTCTGCCCCTCGTTCTAGGTCCACAGGGCCTACACGGAAGGCGCGAAACTCAGAAAAGAGTTGTTGCAATACAGAGGAAAACTCAGGTCGCTTTGTGGCCTGTTCTAATAGCCCCAGTTCCTTTTGCTTTCGTTTCATTACAAGGCGCAACAACATAGACCGGCCAAAGCTTGATAAACTTGATTGACCGCCCCCTTTTGAGCCTATAGATTGATATACCTGATAACCCAAACGACCAAAGCCTACGACGCGAACCGTAGTGAAGCCTTTCTCAGGCATAAATTCAGCTAACTCCCGTTCCACCCGATAGGTGGCAGGTTCAGGAACGAGCAAAATTATTGGTTCCCCTGGACAGTCTGTCATGACCTGACGTATGCGCTCATATACGGCGCGCGTCTTGCCTGATCCAGCTCGTCCATAATAGACGCTAATACTCATGAGACCTCCCTAGTGAAACTTTCACCATCTCAATTGATGTAATCCACAAATTTATATTGCTCATATCAGTTAACGCATTAAATATAGCACTACACAAATTAATTGTAGCACTATACAAATTAGATATAGCATCAAACGAAATTTTTCGATATAATAAATTACTATACTGATTATTATTATATAGTAATATGACATTCTATGGCTAATTGTACAATATTTGACTCATCTGATTATATTTATTTATAATTAAGATAATATTTTATATTTTATTTACAATTAGCATGAATTCCTATATAATACAAGTTAGTATCTGTGTTATTTGTAAAATCATGTATTTAGGAGTAAATTATTATGAACAAAAAACATTTAGCAACTGCTTTTGCAGTGTTTGCAGCGACAACGATGTCTTTCTCTGCTTTTGCTGCAACTATCGATGCTAATGCACGCGCTTATGAACGTGCTTCAGCAGAGCAATATTCTTATCCTGCACCACAAGCGGCTACGCCAGCTTACCAAACTAGTTATGCTACAAGTGCACCGCGCCCTGGTTACAAACCATTGCCGGCAGTGCCTTATACAGCAGGCGATATGGCTCAACAAATGCCTGTATCTAAAGAATTAGGCGATCCAATCTTTGTGGCACCTCAAACAACAGCTGTAGGTCTTCAAATCATGGATCCTATCCCTACTGAAGCCCAACCGGTATACCAAGAAACTGTAAACTCCGTAACAGCTAATGGCAACGGCAGCTCCTACGTTTCTCGCTACAAAGCTAACCAATTGAATGCGTTTGACTTATTGTTAAATGGCAAAACTTACACTTATGACTTGCCTGCATACACTAATGGCTACCAAGTGAAAACTGCTAGCTCTTACAACCGTGCTGGCAACGGTGTTGCGAATGTATTCTCTACAAACGTAATCACTGAAGCAGTTGTAAATAACAACTCTTTGCGCATCACTGTAAACATGACTCAACCAACAGCTGTAGCAGCTGCTAAATTGCGTTCTATGCAACAATCTGGTCAAGTAGCAAGTGGTGAAGTAGCTGCATTGTTTGCTTACAATGAAAGCTATGATGGTGTAAAACAAGCAGCTCATTATGATATCTTCAACAACAACGGTCGTTACATCGTTGTTAAATCCGGTGCTGTAACTGTACCAAATGGTGCACAACACCCTTACGCAACTGCATTATTCGCAGTAACTGAAGACACTGTAGCAGCTGTAACCGTATCTGGCAACACTGCTGAAGCTTCTGATTTAGTAAAAGGCACTGCATACGCAATTGCACAATCTGCTAAGGTGTCCAATAACAAAGTATCTACTAAATCTAAAAAATAATTCGTTACAAATTTAATTTTATCTGGTGAAAGCCCCCAACTTTCGCTAGCACAAAAGACTATAAATCACTAACTCCCCCAATGAGGCAACTCATTAGGGGAGTTTTTATGTTCTTTATATTACGTTGTATTATAATCCCGTTCCAGTTCTATTATAGCTCCGTTATAATCGCGTAAAGACCTCTAATGCCTTATACGCCATTAATCGATAACCACGCTCGTTGGGATGAACCTCTCCGGCAAAGACAATTTGTCCAATTTGATCTGCTTCAAACAAGGTAGTATAGAAATCTATAACTTTAATATTATGCGCCTCTGCGTAAGCTTTTAGCTGTTCATTAACCTCTCGTACAACCAGATCCAATCCGTCCATATCGCTATCAATTTGAGTTTCTAAACCGATGATTACCGTCCCTTTTGTACTAGCAAGCTCAATAGCTTTCACCAAAGTCTTGTACACATAGGTACTATCTCGACCTTGTAAAATATCGTTAGTGCCACACATCAAGAAAATATGACGTGTTGGATCGGATACAGCAGTAACCGCCCAATTTTCAATATTATATATCATCCCCTGTACGGAGCAGCCATCTTCACCATAATTTGTAAAATTAACACCCTCTATGGATGCATCACAGATTTCGACCCAACCCCGTCCATAAGGCACATCATAGCCACGCGTAATGCTATCGCCAAAACAGATGATTTCCATTTACAGCCCTCCTGTACTATGACTCAATCATATAATAAAAGAACACCATACACAATATACATATTAATTACAAAAAGGACCCGTTTTGAACTGCCCTCCAATTAGATACAATTTTTAGAAAGGCAGTTCATTTACGGATCCTTTTATATTATTTAAGACGAATGAAGAACAATGCACATGCACCGATAATAGGCGCTATAGCGATAGACATCAAGGACATTTGGTAACTGCCCGTCATGACGAGGACATTGCCCAAGAGCAGTGGTGCCAAGAGAGCACCAATTTGGTTAAACAAATTTACAAAGCCTGCTGTTGTGCCGCGTAAATGAGGCGCTGCAGATTGAACTACAAGGGCATTGGTCAACGCACTATGCATAAAGGCACCTATACCGAGGATTGGACCTGTTACAAAGAGCATATTTGGATTTGCCGTACTTGCAAACAAGATTAAAGCTGGCGCAAATAAGAACATAACGAGCGCCGCTAAATGGTTCTTCTTAATTGGCAAAATATCAGATAAAATACCGATCGTTGGTTTTGCAATTAGCGCAGCCGTACCGAACACGCTCATGACTTGGCCTGCATAGATAGCCGTTACACCTAATTGTTTAACCATGTACAAGTTCGCCCATTGCGTTACGCCCCAAGTCGTACCTGTTGCGAAGAAGCCAGCAATCGCTAAGCAACGAATATTGCGGTTAGAAACGATGTGCTTCAAGTTTTCTACTAAAGACGTTTGTCCTACGCCAAGCTTAGCAGCCGCTTCAGAAGCCTCTGCCTCTCGTTGTGCGAGAACTTCTGCACTAGGCTTACGCACCGTGAAGTAACATAACACGAGTACTACCAATGGCAAGATTGCTGTAGCAAGGAATGCAGTTTGCCAACCGTAATGTGTAGCCACATACGGTGCGTAAAGGTTTACCGTAGTAATACCAAAGGAAGTACAACTCATGAAGATACCTACGGCCGCACCGCGTTGGTTCGGACCGAAGTGATCGCCGATAGCACTCAAGCAAGAAGCTTGTACAGGGCCAGACATAACACCTAGCAAGAAGCGCAAGCCCCAAGCCATGTTATAGTCTGTAATGGTACTCATCAAAGCCGTTACAGCAGCCATACCAATCAAACTAAACAAGATAGTACGTCTATAACCGATTTTATCGGCTAAGATGCCACCTGGTAATACCGTTAACGCATACCCAAAGTAAAAGGCCGAAATGTGTTGAGCCCCCATCTTAGCTGTAAAATGCAACGCCTCATTGAGGATAGGCATAACAGATGCCCAAGACAAGCGCATAACAAAGCTCAACAAGAACGTGAGCCACACGCTAGCGAGAATTAAAATCTGAGTTCGCGAGAAACTAAGTCGATTCATACGAGCTCCTTTCTACAGAATATCTAATAAATATATCGATAGCATATCATAAGTGAGTAAAGATTGGCTACATAAAACTATTCTCTCTATCGTCAATTCTCATTTACTTTCACCTATGCTATACTGAAAGCAATGAAGAGTCTTTGTTATTAATATTCATAGTATAATTTAGTATCTCCAGCAATATAACTATAGATGCTAAAAATATTACTAATCTGTAATTACCCGCATAGGAGATTGTATTATGTTTTTCTTTAATGATATTCAGCCCATAGGCAATAGTACTGAAAACTCTTTCGACTCTATCAAACAAATTGATGCTAATGGAAATGAATTTTGGTATGCACGAGATTTACAAGCTATTTTAGAATATACAAAATGGGATAACTTCTTAAATGTTATTGAAAAAGCCAAAATAGCTTGTCAAAATAGCGAATTATCTATTTCCGACCATTTTGCCGACGTCGGGAAAATGGTACATGTTGGGGTTGCTAATAGAGAGATACAAGATATTGTATTATCTAGATATGCTTGTTACCTGATAGCGATGAATGGCGATTCCAAAAAATCGGTTATCGCACAGGCCCAAACCTATTTTGCAGTTAAAACTCATGAACGTGAAATGCAAGAACAATTTATATCCTTGTCCGAGGATGAACGTCGATTACTAATCAGGCAAGATATAAAGGAACATAATACAGCATTATCAGAAGCAGCCAATAATGCAGGAGTTGAAACACCTCAAGACTTTGCTAAATTCCATAACTCAGGCTATCAAGGTTTATATGGTGGCTTAGGTAACAAGGAAATCCATAAGCGAAAAGGGCTGAAACCTTCACAAAAAATATTAGATCATATGGGAAGTGAGGAATTAGCGGCCAATTTGTTTAGATTGACACAAACAGAAGGCAAATTACGTCGCGATAATATTCAAGGCAAAGAAAATGCAAACATAGCGCATCGAGAAGTCGGTGCAAAAGTGCGTCAAACAATTAAAGAATTAGGTGGTACTATGCCTGAAGACCTACCTACTCCACCAAAAAGTATTAAACAATTAGAAAAAGAACAGAAAAAGTTAGAAAAAAAATAATCTCTTCCTCCATACAATTGCCATTAAAGACATTTGGTAACTTTGTTCAAGATAAGTTAGATTTTGACAGTACATTTTAGTGTTAGTTTATAGAATATAAATAAAATGCCCCCATTACATACTGCATGGAATGGGGGCAAATTATTTTATTCTTTTGGTGGCAAAATGGTGGTAAAATTGCGTTATAATTCGTTATAATTTCAATTCTATAATACCATTATAAACCTTTATTCTTACTATGTTTGTTATAGTTTGTTACGATTTGTTGTAATCTGTGATAATTGTATGTATTGGTGGCGGAGAGGGTGGGATTCGAACCCACGGCCCCTTGCGGAGTCACTGGTTTTCAAGACCAGCTCCTTAAACCACTCGGACACCTCTCCATAACGATACTATTATATCAGATTGGTCCAATAATAAGCAATAACGTAATAGTTAATCAAGCAAGAAAGCTGGCTCATAGCCAGCTTTTTTCATGTATAGTTAGTGTTGAATCAAACTTTCAACTATTGCTCCAGCATCTTAGAACAAGTCTTTTTTCCACATACCAAAGATGGCAATGGCAGAGCAAATAACAGAAATAACGACAACTTTCACAAAGCCGTCTGGATCATCTTGGAACGGCAAGTGCACGTTTGTCCCCCACAAACTGAATATGATGGTTGGCACGGCCATTGTAATGGTAAGGGTCGCCAACATTTTCATAACCATATTGAGGTTATTAGAGATGATAGATGTGAAGGCGTTCATCATGTTCATCAAGATATTGGAATACATTTCAACCATCTCGATGGCCTGTTTATTCTCGATGATAACGTCCTCTAGTAAGTCCTCATCCTCTTCATACATCTTGAGCAAATGTCTATACGTGCTGTGTCCACGCAAGCGCAATAGACGTTCCATAACGGTACCATTCGTGCGCAACGCAGAGGTAAAGTACGTCATGGATTTCTGTAATTCCAACAATTGGAAGAAGTCTTTGTTCTTTGTTGTATGACGCAATTGGATTTCAATGTCATCTGTACGGCGATTGATTTGTTGCAAGTAGCGCAAGAACAATGTTGCTGTACGATACAAGATTTGGAACAAAAACCGCGTCTTTTTATACGTATAGAACGTAGACAGTTGGTTTGAAATGAACGGATACAACACCTCGGATTCTTCAAGACATACGGTAATAAAGAAGTCAGGTGTCAAAAAGATACCAAGTGGCACCGTATCGTACATATCATTACCACGAATCGCAGGAATGTTGATAACCACGAAAATATAGTTGTCCTCTAACTCCACGTGAGAACGTTCTTCCATATCGAGGGCAGTCTTTAAAACGTCCGTTGGAATTTCCGTCAAAATGTTGATGAGGGACAACTCATCGGGGTCTGGGTTCACCAAATTTACCCAAGAACCTTTTGTGGCATCTGATACAGTGCAGTCTGAAACCAACTCTTCTTCTATGTGTTTGTACACCGTGATCATGCTATCCCTCCTTCCAACGAACATATAGTAATCATCTAATAAATTATATACTATTTTATAGCTATTATTCAATTCAATTGTGAAAGTTTTGTTTATGTAGTACATACATAAATCGCTTTATGTCTATTAAGAATGTACAATTGTATATGTTAAAAGCATCTTAAAACTATCCTTATATCAAATCTAGCGAATAGATAGATTAATAAGGCTGCTAAACTAAAAAATCCACCAAAAGATTAGACCACTAAAACTTACAGTGAGTAAGTATGCAAACAAATAATTAGCAATATATCATTAGGTTAAAGCTTATAAAAATAACCTCTATACTGGCTTGTCGCTAATATAGAGGTTATTTATTTTGACTCTAACCTTTTAGATTAGATATCTTATATTATATGCTTTATATGCTTTGTATCCTATAGCTTATATATTCCTATATAAATCTATACGATTACTGTCGCCAAATTAACGGCGCAAGATACGAATAGAGTTCAAAATACAAAGAATGGATACGCCAGTATCACCGAATACCGCCCACCACATGGATGCATAGCCCATAAGGCCTAGCGCCATGATAAGAATTTTAACAGCAATAGCGAATACTACATTTTGCCAAGCAACGCGCAATGTTGCTTTGGACAAGTCTAGGATATGTGCAATGGCAGTCAAGGATGGACGCATAAATACAACGTCTGCCGCTTCGATAGCCGCATCAGCACCGCTACCCATCGCGCCACCTACATCAGCACCAGCAAGCACTGGTGCATCGTTGATGCCGTCGCCTACGAACATAGTTGGACCATATTCAGAGCGAATATCTTGTACAACGGACAATTTATCTTGTGGCAACAATTGAGCACGAACGGCACTTACGCCAGTTTCTTTGGCAATATAATTAGCACTTGCTTCAGCATCACCTGTAAGCATAACAGTTTTAATATCTTGACCATTAAGATTAGCAATCGCTTCAGCAGAGTCTGGGCGAGCTTCATCGGCGATGATGATACGACCTAAGTATGTATTACCTTCTGCGACAAGAACTTCTGTGCCATATTCAGCAGCTTCTGTTGGATAGCCTTGCACATTATAGCGTTCCATAAGACGACGGTTACCAATAAGTACTTGTTGACCATCTGCCATACCTACCATACCTTCACCAGCTAACTCTTGAACGAAATCAGAAGGTTCCACTGTAAGGCCTTGATCTTTTGCTTCAGACACGATGCTTGTTGCGATTGGATGTGTAGAAACGGCTTCGATAGCTGCCGCCATGGATAGCAATTGAGCATTGCTCACATGGGAGCCTACAGTTTCTACGTTTTGTACTTTAAATTCACCAGATGTGATGGTACCAGTTTTGTCGAGAGCTACTGCTTTCACATTAGCCAAAGCCTCGATAACACGACCACCTTTAAGCAAAATACCATTTTTAGAAGCATTGCCGATACCGGAGAAGAATGCGAGTGGCACACTAAGTACCAATGCACATGGACAGGAAATAACGAGGAATGTTAAAGCTGTGTAGATCCATTTATGCCATTCACCAGTAATAAGGGATGGGATGATAGCTACAGCCAATGCAAGAGCTACAACGATTGGTGTGTATACGCGAGCAAAACGCGTAATGAAACGGTCGATTTTAGGTTTAGAGGATGCTGCATTTTCCACGGCATCAAGAATTTTAGTAACCATGGATTCTTCAAGAACCTTATCTACACGCATTGTAATGCGACCAGATTCGTTGATACAACCAGACATAAGTTGAGTGCCAGGTACGGCGCGAACAGGTACAGGTTCACCTGTTACAGGTGCTGTATTAACGCGTGTTTCACCTTCAAGCACTGTGCCGTCTAGAGGAATTAAATCGCCAGGACGAACTTCGATAGTCCAGCCTACTTCAACCTTTTCAGGAGCCATAACTACGATTTCACCACCGCAGTCTGTATCTACAACCCGCACCTCTTGAGGACGCATATCGACAGCGTTCATGATTTCTGTACGACTACGATCAGTTGCTTTTTCTTCGAAGAACTCACCAATACGGTAGAACAAGATAACACCTACGGCCTCAGGTAATGCATCGATAGCAATAGCACCCAATGTAGCGATAGACATCAAGAAGTTTTCATCAAATACTTCACCTTTTAGGATATTACGACCTGCGATGCGCAATACTGGGAACGCAAGAAGAATATACGCAACATAGTAAATTGGAGTCTCAATACTCTCTGGCAAGCTGATGGATGGGACAAAGGATGACAAAACTTCATAAAGCATGAATAACAAGCCTGCTACGATGACTGCAATTGTTACAGCATCACTACCACGATCCTGGTCAGGACCATGATCATCCATAGCCGCTTTAGATTTACGTTCATAATCTGCTACTGTAACGCCTTCTTCGATGGCATCACAAATCTCTTGAATATCACGTTTAAGAGCTTCGCGGTCTTCCCAAGAGCCGGTTAATTTTAATTGATGTGTAGCAAGTGTGAAATTGGCAGTCTCTACCACATCCATTTTACGGATACGATCTTCAATTTTTGCTGCGCAGTTCGGACAGTTCAAATCCTTCAATAACAATGTTTCTTCCATGATATCTCCTTTGATAATAGTGAAAGCTTCTATCCTGTATTATAAGTTAATTTATTGTCTATTTCTAATACTTATTAGACATATCTTGTTTCATATCTTGTTATATATGTTCCTAAACATTATTCATCAGATATTTTTATTTATATGAATATCTGTTCATATGTTTATATTACATCGAAGGAAATTAAATGTCAATACAAAATCATATTCAATATATATCAAATTTTATTTACTTTAGTTCTAACTATATTCACCTTATATCAAATTTCGTTCTACCAGGAATTTATGTGCTACATCAGCTGGCAGTTGATGTTCCGTTTCAACGGCGTAATTCATCTTCGCCATCTCTTGATCTGTAATCGTATGATTTAAACTTTCTAATACAGGCCGCAGTTCAGGATGAGCAATCAACACTTCGCTACGTACGACATTACCAGCCATATAGGATGGATATAAATGTTTATCATCTTGTAACACCGTAATCGGTGCAATACTTAATTGACCATCAGTCGTGAATATCGGCATTGCATCCACCTCTCCACGACTAATAGCCGTATATTTTAGACCTATATCCATATCTTTAGTCGCTTTAAAGCTCATGCCATACACCCGTTGTAATCCAGGATAGCCATCCTCACGGCCAAAGAAATCATATTCCCCTCCTAATGTTAGGGATGGTGCTATACGAGCAAGATCAGAATACGTTTTTACGCCATAACTCTGAGCGATTTCATTACGCACCCCTATGCCATAGGTATTATTAAAGCCGTACATGCCGACCCACTCAAAATTATATTTCTCTTTATAAGCCTGTGAAAGCTCATTAAATAAGCTTTCATCATAAGCATCTGTACGTTTTAACACAGCAGACCAAGCCGTCCCCGTATATTCAGGATATATATCAAATTGGCCGGAAAGCATAGCTGGTTGAATATTTGATGTACCACCACCTACACCTTCTGTAACCTCTACGGTTAGATCAGTCTTCTTCTCGATTAATTCTTTTAAAACATTCCCCAAAATAAGCTGTTCCGTCATAGGTTTCGTTGCAATATGAATAACATCGGTCTTCACATGACGGCAATACATGGCCCAGCCACCTATACCCATCGCAATTATCGTCATAATCGAAACAAATATAATCGTATAACGCTTCATATGGGGGCTAATATGCGTTACTCTTTCACCTAAAGAAAAGAGCGCATCAACAGTAATGGCTAATAGTGCAATCAGTAAACTACCGGCAATCGTCAATGCACTTTGATTCGTTGTAATCCCCCTATAAATCGCCACACCTAAGCCACCAGCACCAATGAAGGATGCAATACCTGTCAAGGCAATGGTCATAACGAGCATGGTCCGTATACCAGCCATAATCGTCGGCATAGCCAAGGGAATCTCTATATTCCACAAACGTTGAATCCGCGTGAGTCCTAATGCAATCCCCGCTTCACACATGGCTTGATCAATCTGGTTAAGACCAGTAAATGTATTTCGTACCATTGGTAATAAAGCATATATAACCAATGCAATAATAGCCGTCGTATTACCAACACCCGATACATACAACAAAAGGCCTAACATCGATATAGATGGAATCGTATATAGGAAATTAACCCCTACCATAACTGGCGTAGCTAGCCGTTTATATTCATATATAAATACACCCAATAATCCCCCGATGATGATAGCAATAACAGAAGCTAATACTGAAATTTCTATATGCTCCCATAACAACTGGAGAAAAAAATCATAGCGATTGATAAGTAATGATATGACATCATGCATTACATACACCGCCTTTCTAAGTTAAGAAATAAAAAACTATATAGGTATACTACAGCTAACCAAATTCAAACATTTATCATCAAGCTATATTAACCCATAATATCATTGTATACCTAATTATGCCTTAACTCTAGTCTATTTACCATACACAACAAAAGCCGTTATTTATATTTATATTTACATATCATACATGTTCAGCTCTTTAATATGTCTGAAAGGAATAACAGTCCCTTGTACAGATAGAATTTGTAATTGCTCACTAATCATATCAACAGCACCTATAAGTTCCGTATATTTTTGTTTGTTATAGTAAACAATTCGCACCCACTCCCCACAACGTACAGATTGTAAAACTGTATTTAACTCATCTATTTGATCCTCTGACAACTCTGCCCGATCTTCTTTTGGCCTTGCTACAGCGGTTAATAAAGTTTCAAAACCCCTCAATGCCGCAAAGGGCATAAATTGTTTTGCTCGCTGTAACCGAGACATGCGATGTTTCATTAATTTATACCTCCCTTTACGCGACTAATGTATTTCCAATGTATCCATTATAATATCTATTCCCCATTGTGCCCGCCTACTAAAGTATTTCTAAAGCGCATGGTCCCTTCCTCTTGCAAGCTAGAAGCGCGTAGAATAGAATTTTTACCGAACTGTTCCTTGATGGATAGCATTGCTTCTTGTACCTGCCTCTCCTTTTCCTCTGTATTTGTAGTAAGAGTACTAAATAAGTCCACCTCTTGAGGTATGGCGGATCGATTGACTAAATCCTCAAAGCTGATTCCTATGCGACGGATGAGCTCATTTTTATGGCAATGCTGCTCATATAGTTTAATAACTGCAGCCGTCAACGTTTGTAGAGAATCTGTGTACTGCTTAAGCTTTTTAGAACCCCCTGTAGAGCGCATCATTTCATCAGCATAGCCGATATGCATATGAATGTGATTTGTGACCCCTTTGATTTGTAAAAGCTCTAACACCAAGGACTCTACCATTTCGCGCATAGGCACGTATGCCTCTTCATAGGTATAATTACGCAACAAAATCTGACTGTGCGAGATAGAGTGCTTAATAGGTCGATATGCATGGATATCCGCAATCGTACAAGGCTCACGGCCCCAAGCATGATCGATTATGAGCTCTGCATTAATGCCAAACTCCTTGTACAACTTCGCCTCTGGAATCATAGTAATACCATGTAAGTCATAAGCACCATACTTATGCAAACGACTAGCTATGCCCTTACCAATCTGCCATATATCGGTCAAGGGCTGATGATACCAGATTGTCTCTTTAAAAAGGCTTTCATCAAGATAGCCTATAAAATCAGACGCATGTTTCGCCAAAATATCAAGGGCAATCTTAGCAAGAAACAAATTTGTTCCGATTCCAACGGTGGCATAAATCTTCGTTGCCGCTAGCACCGCATCAAGCAACATCTGCGCCAACTGACGAGGCGTCTTTTTATATAATGGCAAATAGGGCGTGATATCGATGAAATACTCATCAATAGAGTACACATGCACATCTTCGGGCGCCACATACTTGAGCAAGGTTCCATAAATCTCAGCAGACACCTGCATATACCGCTTCATATGTGGCTTCACCGTCAAATACTCAATATGCGGTGGAATCTGAAATAATCGACTGCGATTTTTAACACCTAACTTTTTTAAGGCAGGAGAAATAGCCAATGTAATAGCACCCTTGCCACGAGAACCATCGGCCACCACCAGAGGTGTTGTAAACGGATCCAGTCCCAAATCGGCGCATTCTACAGACGCGTAAAAACACTTCAAATCAATGCACATATACAGCCGATCCGTATCAGCTGAACCCATACAAACACCTCCCTAAACCGCTAAAAAACTGGCTTTTACAAAAATTAAGAACACAAGAATTTGTATGACTAGTATAACAAAAAAACAAAGTATTTTCAAACATATGTTTGTTATTATAAAAGTAAATTTTAAGTATAAATAAAAAATCCCAAGCCTTAACTATATAGTTAGGACTCAGGATAAAATATATCTATTTTAAAGAGAAAAACGAACACCTTGTGATTTAAACCTTTTTGGATTTTCCACTAGCTGCTTATAAATATCAAGCGCCTTTGATGTTTCTAAACTTTTAATCGGTTGTAAGATCATCTTATTGCCGTAATACTGCTGCTGTAACTCATTAAACTTATTTATACTTTCGATATCTTGTGGATTTAAATAATATACATGAATGATATTATTCTTCTGGTTGATGGTCAAATAAATATTATCTCCTATCGCATAAATTTCATCATCAATAATAATCATAGAGCTACCTTTATTAATAAGATATACATTATATGCTTTATCAAAAATAGTGTTATGTCTACTCTCTACTACATATCGATATTGCAAATCATGAAATAACCATCCTCCACCGATGAAAAAAAATAAACCAAATATAACTAATAATCCACTTGATAATTGTAGTAAACTCCTAAAAAACTCAGCTATTACTTTCATAATTTCTCTTTCCCAACAATACAATGAAAACTATCTAGTTCAATTATATATTGATGGGACTTATTTTGCTAACGTAATACAAAAAGAGCACCACCTATCGAGGGGCGACTTACGTGTCGTTTGGAGCCACGAGATAGGTGGTGCTTTTTTGTAACTAAGTTGTCGAAATAAAATTGGGCCCCATCAATATATAAGAACTAACTAATAGTTTTTATTATTGTTCCGGCCCTAGGTCTCGGAATTCTACGTCTCTAAATTGTGTTAATTCCCCAACGAATTGGAGTTCCACGGTACCGACGGAACCGTTACGGTTTTTACGAATGAGGACTTCTGCATTGTCCCCTTTTTCAGAGTTTTCATCGTAATATTTATCACGGTACAAGAAGATAACGATATCCGCATCTTGCTCGAGGGAACCAGATTCACGAAGGTCCGAAAGTACAGGCCGTTTGTCTGGTCTGCTTTCAACACTACGAGATAACTGAGACAAAGCGATAACCGGTACGTTAAATTCACGAGCAATCAGTTTAAGATTACGAGAGATTTCGGACACCTCTTGTTGACGATTTTCACTGCCCTTACCAGAATTTCGACCTTGCATCAACTGAATATAATCGACGATAACGAGATCGAGGCCATGTTCTACCTTGAGACGGCGCAATTTAGAGCGCATATCTTGTACGGTAAGGCCCGGCGTATCATCGATAAAGAGCTTGGATTTACTCATGCGGTCCGCTGCGGCAATAACCTTTTCCCAGTCAGCAGGATCCATGTTCGCACGGCGCAATTTTTCAGAGCTCACACCTGCCACGGAGGACAAAATACGACCAACGAGCTGTTCCTTGCCCATTTCCAGGGAAAAGAACGCCACCGTCTTGTCGTACAACATCGTTACGTTTTGAGCGATGTTCAAGGTGAAAGCTGTTTTCCCCATCGCAGGACGAGCCGCTACGAGGATGAGGTCAGATTTTTGTAAACCGTTGAAAATGTGGTCCACATCTTTAAAGCCTGTTGGCACGCCTGTAATAGCACCATCATGCTGTTGCAGTGCATTGAGTTTATCTAGATTAGATAAAACCACTTCACCAATGACCGCAAAGGATGACTCAGATTGAGTTTGACCACTTACGTCTAGTATCATTTGCTCCGCCTTGTTGAGGATAGCCGTCGGCTCATCTTCACCAGAGTACGTCATACCTACGATTTTATTCCCTGCATCGATGAGGCGGCGCAACTGAGCTTTCTCGCTGATGATTTTCGCATGTTCCTCCACATTGTAGGAAACCGATTCATTCGCAAGAGATGTAATATAAGCAAGACCACCTACCGCATCAAGGCGCTTACGACGGTCTAGTTCTTCACCAACGGTGATAAAATCAGCCGTCTTATTGGCATGCACGATTTCTAAAATAGCATCGTAAATAATACGATGTGCATCGCGGTAAAAATCTTCAGATTTAAGAATACTCGTCACCGTATCTACAACGGCTCCCATATTGGATCCATTAGTTAATAAAGCCCCCAAAACGGCCTTTTCCGCATCTAGATTATGCGGTGGAATGCGTACATCCATGATAATCCCCTTCATACAACCACTATGGATAAAAGAATTCACCATACTCAAAGAGCATGGTGAATACTATTATTCGGCTACTACATTAACCTTGATAGTACTTGTAATTTCAGGATGAACACGAACTAGTACGTCATGTACGCCCAATGTTTTCAATGGTTCTTTAATTTCAATTTTCTTTTTATCAATATCTACTTTATATTGAGCTTTAGCAGCATCGGAAATATCTTTAGCAGTAACGGATCCGAATACACGGCCTTCTTCGCCCATGCGAACTTTTACAGTTACTTCAATCTTAGTCAATTGAGCTGCCAAGATCTTAGCTTCGTCATTTGCAACGGCTTTATTATGAGCAATGGATTCTTGTTTTTGTTTCGCATTATTTACGTTAGTTGCTGTACCTTCAAGGCCGAGGCCTTTTTTGATCAATACATTGCGACCATATGCATCGCTAACTTCAACGATTTCGCCTTTTTTACCAACTTTTTTAACGTCTTCTAGCAATACTACTTTCATTGTTGTTCCTCCTCTTGTTCTGCGGAATGAAGCGCATCAAGAGCATGCTCCAAGATGGCCTGCTTTGCTTCCTCTACGGTCATACCTTGTAATTGAGCACCCGCCACAGTTCTGTGACCGCCACCACCCAAGGCTTCCATTACAACTTGTACGTTTACCTTGCCTTTGGATCGAGCGCTGACGCCGATACCGCCGTCATTCAAGGAATATAGTACAAAAGCTGCTTCAATATCTTCATTACTAATGAGCATGTCCGCACTTTGTGCAGCCAACGCCATCATATCCTTCAAACCTTCAGGCGCTACGGAAATAGCAATCCCTTCAGTACGACTTGCTTCAAATACCATTTTAGCACGCAATTGGATAGAATCGAAGGTTTCAATAAATAATTGTTTAACTCTGTCGATATCCGCTCCTGCACGGCGCAAGAATGCTGCTGCCTCGAAGGTACGCGCACCAGTTTGTTGGATAAAGTTCTTTGTATCTAATACGATACCTGCATAGATACCTGTGGCTTCCGCTTTTGAAAGCTTCACAGGAACGCCTGCATATTGTACAAGCTCTGTTACGAGTTCAGATGTGGACGATGCAGTTGGTTCCAAATAGGTAAGCAATGGATTTTCCACAAAGTCTGCTGCACGACGGTGATGGTCGATAACAATACGTCGTTCAGAAATTTCAAGCGCCTCTTGAGCCGCTACCATTTCTTGACGGTGCGTATCACACACAACAGTGAGCGTATTCGCATCTACCCATACTCTTGCAGCTTCTGCAGTAATAATATTCTCTTGCCAGAACTCTGACTCGTTAAGAACATTCACCATTTTATCAATGGCGCTAGTTTCTTTTGAAAGCGCAATGCGCACGTCTTTACCAAGTGCTCGAGCAATGGCAGCTACACCGATAATGCCACCTAAGGCATCATAGTCTTCGCGCTGGTGCCCCATGATAAGGATCTTATCAGAATCAATCATAAGCTCATGGATCGCTTGAGATACAACACGAGCACGAACGCGCGTATTCTTCTCAACGCCTGCCGTATTACCGCCAAAGAAGCGCGTACTTTCACCATCCATAATACACACTTGGTCACCACCGCGACCTAATGCAATATCTAAGGCTGCACGAGCACGGCCAGATACATCTTTCACAGAGCCTACATTTTCACTAATACCAATGGAAATCGTAGCTGGTACTTGACGAGGAGATGGTAATTTACGGATTCGTTCGAGCACTTTAAAACCATCTTCCTCCATCTCATGAAGCGCACCACGAGAAATGGCAAAGGTATACATATCATCTTGGAAGTTACGAATAAAACCTTCATAACGGTCAATTTCATCCATGATGATATTATTTATATCTGTCCAAATACTAGTATACTCACGATCACTGAGGCCTTTCGTCAATTCTTCAAGATTATCGATTTGAATCATGCCCCATACAGGCTGTCCCTCTTCCGCTTTAATACGGGCTTTTTCTAGGTCTGTAATGTCCTTGAAGTACAATGTCATCACTGCATGTTCCGCAAGTTCATCTTCACTATCAATATCTGATCGCGTATCCCGAGGATCGATAAATTTATAAATAATTTGGAAGTATCGATTTTCATATTTTTCCGTCATATATCCGGATTTACCCCAAATTTTATCGATACGGAAACCAGGTAACAACGCAGACATTTTTTGGAGCTTATTCCAGTCCACCTTAACCCAGTCAGCAAAAACACTGTTATTCCACACCAATGTACCTTGTTTATTAACAAGAACAATCCCCATTGGCAAATTTTGTAAAGCAAAGTTAGAAGCTTGTGTGACGTTTTTCATCATCGCACTAAACTGTTCTCTTGCTAAACGACGCCGGTTATGAAGGGTATTATAATTAAGCAAATACGCCGCTACTACAATGATTAATGCTAAAATCGCAATTGCCCAATTTAAATAGGCCAGCAATAATAACAATAATACGAGAACGGCAACAATGGTAATTTCTAAACCTTTCCATCTCCGTTGAAAGGATTTCATAACGGCCTCCTTTCTATTATGAGCTACGTTTTTCGAAACGTGCTCTCATATCTAAAAACATATCAAAAATACCATAGAAAACAAGACCATACGGACTCATTGTATATAAGAAGAAAAGAATTATAAATTGAAAGAATCCATTTACTCCATAGTTTTTCATAACTGCCATTAAACAGGTAATACCATTAACTAAGCAAATGAAAGCCCCCACAAAAGCAACATTCATTCCGATATCTTTAAGTAAACTATTATCATATCCAATATAGGATAAGCCATAAATAATAATAATCCCTATGGCTAGAACTCCAGCACCCCAAATCGGCATACGCCAAGTAGCCATGGGAGGTAATTCTCTATGAACTATATTAGTTCGACGACCAATATAAGATACTAACTTAGCCATGATATACGTTATGATAGAGCATGCACAGAACCATAATGACAACATCATACGTTCTGCTTGAGCAAATGAATAATTAAGTTGCTGAATCATCGTATCAATCTGTTCTTGCGGTGCTGATTGCTGTCGTATAGACTCAATCATAGCTTCTTTTAACTCATTATTTACATTTTGTCCTAAGCTAATAAAATCTACAGATGCAAAACTATTAGCAACCACTAATTGTAAGAGGCCCATACCAAGCAATACAGCAGCAGGCACTAATATTAACTTTCTAAAAGACCAGTTTGCTCTAAAAGCTTCCCCCAAAAATATACTAGGCAATGAATATACTAAAATGGTAGACATAGCAATTAATGGTCCAAGAAAGAGTGTTACTAATATAAAGGCTACTATTGAGGAAGTACAGCTATATCTACTACCCCAACGGATACCAATGATTGAAATACCTGCTGGAGCTACCATAGTTGCTAGAAAAGCTGAAAACGGCATGACTGCCCCAATTATAGTCAACATAGCAACAATGGTCGATATAAATGCAGTTTCCACCATCGCTCTTGTATTTGTTTTATTCATAAATCACCATTCTTACATAAGAAGATATATTAATTGGTATCTTTTAATTATAACAGTTTAAAAAGGTAACTTCAAATACCCCATATAGTAGACGAATACCATAGCAATGCTATTAATGGTAGTTTTTATTGCTCTTTTAAAATGTCAAAAGTACCACACCATGAGGTGCGGTACTTTTCTGTATTATATAAAATTATACGTCTTGAATAATTGGCAAGATCATAGGACGACGACGGGTTTTATCATAGAAGAATTTACCCAATGCGTCACGTACGTTTTGCTTAATGGTTGTCCAGTCTTTGATGCGTTGCATTTCACAATCTTCAAGAACTTGTTCTACGCGGCGCTCCGCAGCAAGCATGAGTTCTTCTGCGTCACGAACGTATACGAAGCCACGAGATACGAGGTCTGGACCAGCTACGATAGTACCAGACGCTTTGTCCATCGCCATAACAACGATAACCATACCTTCTTGTGCCAATTGTTGACGGTCGCGGATAACGATATTACCTACGTCACCAACGCCAAGGCCATCAACGAAGATAGCGCCAGCTTGTACGCGTCCACCTTTACGACCACCATCTTTATCAAATTCAAAGATTTGACCATTATCGCCGATAAGGACTTTCTTAGGATCTACGCCCATAGCCACACCAAGTTCACCATGACGACGCAACATACGGTACTCACCATGAACTGGGATAAAGTATTCTGGACGAACAAGGTTAAGCATTGTTTTAAGCTCTTCTTGGCTCGCATGACCAGATACGTGAATACCACGGTCTTTACCATATACCACATTACAACCTAAACGAAGTAAGTTATCGATAGTTCTACCTACAGCACCTTCGTTGCCTGGAATTGGTGTAGCGGAGATGATAACAGTATCATTCGGTGCCAATTCTACAGTGCGATGATTGCTTGTTGCCATACGGGACAAGCCTGCCATCGGTTCACCTTGAGAACCAGTCGTTAAGATCATGATTTGGTCATCTGTGTAGTTGTGCATTACATCTACATCGATGATTGTATTTGGTGGAATATTCAAGTATCCGCGTTCTTGGGCAATTTCTGTAACATTGACCATGCTGCGGCCCATAACTACAACCTTACGGTTGAACATAACCGCCGCATCAATAGCTTGTTGGATACGGGATACGTTGGATGCGAATGTTGCCAAAACAACGCGGCCTTTTGCTTCTCCAACAGCTTGTTTAATCGCAGGACCTACGGAACTTTCAGAACCAGTAGTACCTGGTTTTTCTACATTTGTAGAGTCCGATAATAGCGCTAATACGCCTTTGTTACCGAGCTCAGCAAATTTGTGCATATCCATCAAACGGCCATCAACTGGGGTTTGGTCAATTTTAAAGTCCCCTGTATGAAGAACCGTCCCGATTGGTGTATTAAAGTATACAGCGCAGGAGTCAGGAATGGAGTGATTTGTTTGGATGAAACCAACAGTCACTTGACCAATTTGAACTTCATCGCCGGCAGCAATCGTACGCAGACATTTTGGAGATACCTTATGTTCTTTAAACTTGCCTTCGATTAATCCACAAACGAGGTTTGTTGCGTATACTGGGCAACTAATTTCTTTCATAAGGTATGCCAAAGAACCGATATGATCCTCATGACCATGAGTAATTACGACAGCTTTCACGCGGTCTTTATTCTCGATGATATAGCTCATATCAGGAATAACGATATCTACGCCAAGCATATCTTCACTAGGGAATGCAAGCCCAGAGTCAAGAACGATGATTTCGTCCTCGTATTGGAAGATAGTCATATTTTTACCAATTTCACCAAGACCACCTAATGGAATGATTTGGAATTTTCCCTTGTTGGCGCCATTTGGTGTGCGACCGACTAATTCCACTTGTTCCTCTTGATTGTTCCAACCTGTAGAACGATTATTTGAGCGGTTATTATTGCGGTTCTGACCATTTTGACCATTGCGACCATTATTAGTACGCGTATTACGTGTATTTTCACCACGCGGTGCACGAGTTTGACGAGTTTTGCGTTCTTGACCTTCACCTTGTTCGGCATTGCGACGTGTATTTGTACGGCGAGTCGTATTAGTACGGCCACCATTCGCACTTGTGCGAGTATTTGTAGAACGGCGTTGGCGTGTTGCACCTTCACCTTCACCAGCTGTTTGTTGGCGCGTACGACCTTCGCCAGCAGGGCGGCGTGTATTTGTACGGCGACGCGTTTGTTTTTGCTCGCCTTCAGCCGCAGCTGTAAGAGTAGCAGTTTTTGCTACTGTTGGTTCTGCTTTCACTTGCGCAGTAACCTGATTATCTGTTGTATTCACAGTTCCTCCTAAAATTTTGTTCATTAATTTATTTAACATAGTTTTTCTCACCTATCACTTGAATTGATCTATGCCACGAGGAAATGTCACACAAAGAAAAAGGCGCTATTATACTAGCGTCTCGTCAAATGGGCGCAAAAATGCGCTATCAAATTTTGCCGTTCCTAGTTTGTGTGCCATTTGCCGTAGCAAATGAGTATAGTGCACTATCAGATGCTTCAACTGCAAGAGACTTCTATTTTTATCTCAATCCGATACGCAGTGCAATATAGTCCGATCTGTTTTGATGAAAGCCTCACTTTCATACGTTGTGCTCATTATAACATAAAAACAACATAAACAAAAGAGTTCTACGCTTGATTCATCAAAAGTAACATAAAATTTTACTACTACTTAAAAGGGCGGCTCAAACCGAACCACCCCAAAGCATGTCATTATTTATCATCTGGCATACTTTTATAAAATCCTTCAATATGCCATTCGCCATTTTCTTCGACCAGAGATATGTAGCGTGTCATGTGCGCAGCCTCAACCGCGCCATCTCCGGGTTTAGTGACTTGCAGATCCGCTTCGTAAATGATGCGTTTCATGCTGTTTATACGAGTGATACGACTCGCACCTAAGGACCCGACAACCACCTTCGGCGCCGACTTCATAGATTCCATCCATTTTTGCTTTTCTACGGGATTCGTCTTAGTCTGATTGATAACATAGGTGAAAGCCTTATCATAGTTCTTTTCATTGACGGCATCAAAATAATCGTGTATCGCATCCCGTGCAGCTTCATCACTGCCTTGACCGACAATGATGTTCGTAAACCATCCGCCCAGCTCCAGTTCACTTTCCGGTCCCATATAACGAGCCGAAACACTGCATACGCAGATAGCACTCACCAGCAATGCAACGAGAATTCGAGTGGTGAAAGCACTGCTCGTAGGCGATACTTTCATAATAGATGCCAACCGTTTGTCAATGACGATGTTCCTTAACGCCTCACCATATTGATTGGCCTTCGGTTCACCCTTCTTACACAGTAGAGCAAATAGAATTATTGGCCCTATAAAAGGTATTAAAACAAAAAATAGATATTCACTACTTTTACCGGTATCATGAAGGCGACGGATACATAGAGCCCCCAACGGAATTAGCAAGACTAGACCGATGATTGTCAGTAACATCCATGCCAACAGGATTAAATAAATACCCCTATGAAGCACCGCCGTAAGTCCATAAGCAAGCGCCAGAATTCCAACGATAACTAATAGCCACAACAAAAAGAACCGCAAAAATTCTCCTTTAGACGCGCGGCCATCTGAATTCATAAATTTGTGGCCTACCACATAAAGAAATGTATCCTTATAACTCAACTGATAATGCGCCAGCGGATAGATAATATCCCCTTCCGGTGCAATTCTCTCAACCTCCACCGCAGTCGTATACTGCCCGCAATGCGGACAGAACATGGCCGCCTCGTCACAATATTGACGGCAGGATTCACAATAACGTTTCATATGTAATACCTTCTATCTCAAAACTCTCTCTATATATAGCTTCAGCAAGACCTTCACGGTATAAATTGGCCTATAGCTTTAGCAAAACCTTCACGGTATAAATTAACCCCACCGTTAGCGGGATGTCTAAGACCGATGGCTGAAAGACCGAATCGCCCCATCGTGTCTGCCGATTTTTGACCGACAGCGAGCACGAGCGGCTCCGGTCCACCTAATTCGGTGTGCAATGCCAACAGTCTTTTCGTATATTCCCAACCCAGCTGCTGCTCCGACTCGGTCGGCGTCCGATTAGTGAGCGGTTCGCCCGCCTTGTGAGGGTGAAAGGGGAATATATTCCACAGCAACGCATCGTACGGATCAATACCTTGTTCAATGATAGCGCTCCACACCACCGTGTCCGTAGGCTCGTTAAAGCCTTGTTCCTGTTGAGTGCGTTTCAACATTAAACTCGTAGGTGAACTGGTCC
Source organism: Veillonella sp. 6_1_27 (assembly GCF_000163735.1). NCBI lineage: Bacteria > Bacillati > Bacillota > Negativicutes > Veillonellales > Veillonellaceae > Veillonella > Veillonella sp. 6_1_27. Next base: position 301,877 of record NZ_GG770216.1, on the reverse strand, counting down.
GCTGTAACGTAATAGGCGTTATCTGATGTGCCCGAATTGTTTTATGCTTATCCAGCAACATGCGCTCACAGGTAATGGCAATGCCCGAAAAGCGCCCACCTTGATATCCGACAGCCTCCGCCACCACAAAGATCTTGGAGCGTCCCAACCGCGGCAGCAAATACGCCATCAAATTGTTACGACGCACCTGAGCCGCATCAAAATCAGGCCGAACAATTTCGAGGTCAGGATTCACCTCGCCCCATGGATTGTGAACAAGCTCGCCCCTATATTGACCGAGCCAGTCTATAAACTGCTGTACTTTTGCAATCTGATTCGTATCAAACGAAGTCATATATTCATCAAAAGACAGCGTTTTCTCTTCCTCTGATGTAAATAAGGACATAGGCTCTCCCCCAATTTATACTACCGAACCATATAATAAATAATGCTGTATATCATGATTATCAATGCTTTATATACTGTATTTATACACTAAAGCCCATAATAATACAATCCATATATTACGATATCCAATCATAATATGTGATAATATATCTGATAATCACGCACTACATAAAATGTATGCCGTTACTATATTATAATAGCATCCATTTCTGAAAATTTGATGCGAAATTAATATTCAAAATATCCACATGCAACAAAATATAAAAAACTGTAATTTTAAAGCGACTTTAGATTCTCTACCATCAAAACGACAGGCCTCATGTAACAGCCCTGATGGTAATGAACGATCCTACTATCTTTGAAACTACAGTTTTTGTTGGACTTCTGTTGCTACTAATATATACAATCTCACATTTATATATAAAACTCGATTTTGTCTTCTTTGGCAAGTTGGAATTGTTCAAATATGTGATTTCGAATATTGACGAAGGATGCGGAGGTCCTGTCCGTCCTATCGATGAGATTGACGGGGATGATCGTTTGCACCCGTCCCGGATTGGCGGCAAGCACTACGACGCGATCCGCAAGTACCACCGCCTCTTCTATGTCATGCGTAACGAATACCACCGTTTTACCCTCTTCACGGCAGATGCGGGAGATTTCGTCCTGTAAATTAATGCGTGTCAACGCGTCGAGGGCCCCTAGCGGCTCGTCCATGAAGATAATATCCGGATCGACCGCCAGCGCCCGCGCAATGGAAACACGTTGCTGCATCCCGCCGGACAACTCCGCCGGATAGCGGTTCCGAGCATGATCGAGCCCCACCATTTTCACGTATTTATCGATAATGGCAGGTCGCTCTTCCTTTGGTACATTCTTGCTTTCAAGGCCCAGTTCAATATTGCTTTCCACCGTTCGCCACGGCAACAGTCCGTAATTTTGAAAGACCGTTACATACCGCAGTTGAGGTGCTTTCACCTCCGCGCCGTCGATGGTAATAGAGCCCGAAGTAACGAGCTCAAAGCCGGCCATAGCATTTAAAAGCGTGCTTTTACCGGACCCGGAAGGACCTAAAAGGCAAATAAATTCACCTCGTTCAATGTCCAGATTAATATTTTCAAGGATGGTGAGCGGTTCTCCATCTTTCATAAATTCCTTGTGTGCATTGCGCACCGAAATGTAACCCATGCGTCCACCTCCTATTTCTCAATGCCCCAACGTCTATAAATCCATTTTTCGATGAGGGACACGCCCCAATCGAGCAAAAGTCCTACAAAGCCAATCGTCAAAATCGCCACCATCAGAAGATCGTTACGCAAATTGTTCCGCATATCGATGATGAGGAATCCAAGACCCGTCTGAGAGCCTACCATTTCCCCCGTCACCAGGAAAATCCACGCCGTTCCGAGCGCGATGTGAAGTCCTGATGCGATGCCGGGAAACACGGCGGGCAATACGATTTTAAATAACAGTTCCGGCTGCTTGATACCAAAATTTCGGGCCACCTTGATGTATACGGGATCGATATTCTGAATCGCGGACACCGTGGATAAGAGAACCGGGAAAAACGCCGCAATAAAGATGATGACGATAGCCGGCGCCTGTCCGATACCGAAGAACAGTACGATAAACGGCAACCATGCCACCGGTGAAATGGGACGAATCACCTGAACGATAGGGTTAATATAGTTCCAAATACCCTTATACCAGCCTAAAATGAGTCCCAGGAATACGCCGGCTACGACGGAAATGATATAGCCTATGAAAAAGCGCACCAAACTGTCCGCAACATCCTTGAATAACACGCCGTCTCCGATGAGCTCCCCAAAGCCGAGCAACACTTTGTATGGCGTCGGCAGCAAGGCTTCGTTAAATCCGCCAAGGCGAACGATTAATTCCCAAATTAGCCACGCTGCGATAAATGAGCCTGGCACATATGTATATTTCTTCATGGTCCCCCTCCTATGGTAACAATGTTTGATCTACAAACTCTGAATAGCTCGGCACGTTTTTGATTAAATCAATATGTGTCATGTGATGCACGAGCGCATTGTAACGCTCCTCTGTAAGGGCTAAATCTTTAAACCCAATCACTTTGAGGGAATGTTCAATAACAGGATCCTTAAACTTCATGTATTTTAAGGAAATCTCCTTTTGCGCCTCCGGATGCTCGTCTAAATATGTACCTGCATCGAGATAAGCTTTTGTGAAAGCCCTCGCCAAATCGTGGTGTTCATCGACGAATTGACCGTTGAACACGAGGGCGCAACAGATATTGTCATGCCATAAGTGATCAGGGTCTTCAAAGACCTTCCCAGCTCCCATTTCTATAGCAAGAGAACCAAATGGCTCCGCCACGCTATAGCCAGCGATTTGACCGACCGACAATGCGGACGGCATTTCAGGAGGACTCATCTCCACTATCTGTACATCCTTCTCGCTAAGACCTGCCTGTTCAAGCATGAGGTCTACGAGAATCTTTTGAGTTGATTGCTTATGAGGGATAGCAAAGGATTTACCTTTCAAGTCCTGTACAGAGTTAATATCATTATTTACAACAATAATGTTACCTTCCGTATGGCCTAATGCCGCTGCGCGCACATCAATGCCCTGTTCACGAGCCTTTACGCCGAGCTCAACGAGAACAGCTGCAGCATCTACTTTACCGGTGTTGAGCGCATCCATAAGTTCCGGCCAGGAACCGTATTTTACAAGCTCTACATGAACTGGACCATCTGCTGTCTCCAGTTCCTTCATAGCAAATACGGGTAGCGCATGCGTAATCGGTAAATACGCAACGCGCACGGTTTTTAATTCTTGGGCGGTCTTTGGTTTACTGTGTTCATGATAACCATACGCTAGCCCACTTACTATCAACAGCACGATAGCAATGAATAGATACCAAAATTTCTTCATAATGTCCCCTCTTTCTACCTCACAACAAGGGGCGTTTATGACTCATATCAATTTCCGCATTTTTCTAAACCTTAGATGAAATCAGGCTTTAGAACACCTCGTCTTCTAAACTTAATATAACCTACTATATCAATATGTATTAATTATGTCAATAAATCATATTAATATTGTAGGTATTATTATTTATGTACGAAAAATATCAATATAGACAAGATCCTATTCATTTAAATAAGCATTTTAATATAAAAGGCAAATAAATAGATAGTATATAGAGGATCAACACCAGTAAACTTTCAGATAACATAAAGCCGCAAGATTTTAATTAACCAAAAACAGCAAACAACTAATTAACAAAAAGTGGTAAGGTGCTAATTAACAAAAAACAGATAGTATTCGTTGTGATATGTACCCCCTTTACTAGACAACCAGTAAAGGGGATACATATCATTGGATACTACCTGTTTGTAATGTTTATTAACTTTTCACAATTATTTGAATAGAGTCTTTTTATTTAGTACGTAAACTTCAGATGTACCTGCTTCACTAGACTCAGATACATGTGGATAAATGGAGGACTGACGGAAATGCTTAATTTCCCCTTTAGGAACGATTAACATAAGTGGCTTACCAGATTCGATAATCTTGTTAAATTCCTCTTCACTTACTTGTTCCATAAGATATTTCTTCTGCCATTCAGCGCTACGTTTGTTTAATTTATCTCGATCATCCCAGCGGCTTTCATCACCATTAATCTTGATAACCTTATGGCCCGTATAATACACAACAGCCGTACTATAGCCATTATAGTAATAGACATCCCCTTCATAGGAATCCACTACTGGAACAACATCAATATTACTACGTTGCTTAACGAATGGCTCTAAACCTTCCATAACAACTATAGAAGATATAACCATAGTACCAAGGACAATAATTGTAACTAAACGATATCCTCTTTTCGTATACCATGTATAGAACATAGCCAATATTGCCATAGCAACCACGACATAGAGCAAACAATAAAAACCCCATGGTGCGAAGAAAGAGCCTGCTACATAAGCAATCCACAAAAGCAACGTCGGCCCCATAATAATCCATTTTAAGGCTCTAGATTTGCCTTTGCGAATAAGCTTCATAACGCCCAAAGCACCGATAGCACTAAATGGGACTAAGCTAACAAAGGTATATAGAGGGTATTTTGTTGCCATCAAGGTGTAGAATAGCACAATTCCAACACCCCAAGTCATATTATAGATAAACCCTGTATGACGTTGTTTAAAGCCATCGATTATGCCGTAAATAACAGCACCCGTCCACGGCATAGAAGCACCAAGGAAGATAGCGAGATAATACCACCACACATTATCTTCTGGATGCTCCGATTGAGTAGCGCGAGTCACATTGTGAAGCCCTAAGAAGCCATTGATAAAGTCTTGACCATGAACACTGTACATGTACACATACCACGGCAAACAAACTACACAAAAAGCTAAAATGCCACGCCAATCGAAGATGGCTTTCACCATAGACCAAGAACGATTAATACCTGCAAAAACAAGTAGAATCATACCAGGCAACACAATGGCTACCGGACCTTTAGTGAGTACGCCTAACGCAGCAAATACATAGGCTACAATCATGGCATACGGTTTCTGTTCTACCAGTCCCTTGTAGGAGTAAATCATGACCATCAACGTCGTATAGAGGAGCACCATATCCGTAATAACGCCATGTGCTACGGTCCAGAACATGAGAGATGTGCCTAGAACGGATGCCCCAATGAGACCAAGTGCCCACTTACCGCTCATGGTACGCGTAGATTGATACATGGTCGCCACCGACAAAGCACCAAAAATAGCACTCGGTAGGCGCACCACCCAATCAGCAATCCCAAAGATTTTAAAGCCAAGAGCAATGAGCCAATAAATCATGATGGGTTTATCGTACCAATAAGTACCATAAATCTGCGGAGATAGCCAATCACCCGAAAGAACCATTTCCTTTGCCGTTAACGCATAATTAGATTCAACGGGATCTGTAACAGGCAACATATTATTGCCAAACATATAAAACACTAGCCACACAATAAATACGACTGGTGTTAATCGAGAGAGTTTCATAAGGGCCTCCTTATCGACGATTACGATAGTATCTAAAGCCCAGTACTACAGCTATAATGACAAATACAACGATCATAACAATCAAGAACTCATGATTGTACTCGATAAGGTCTTGCCAATTTTCACCAAGTACCTTGCCTAAGTAAACGAGCAAAATCGTCCAAGGAATCGTACCAAGTACCGTCCAGATGATGAAATGCCACATGGGATAGCGTGCCATTCCTGCAGGGAAGGAGATAAAGGTACGAACACCAGGTAAAAGTCGACCAAAAAATACAGCTACACCGCCATATTTATTAAACATCTTTTCTGCCAGTTCAAATTTATGTTCATTAAAGAATATATATTTACCATATTTCAATAATAAAGGGCGCCCACCATGCTCACCCATCCAGTAGGATACTATAGAACCAACAATACCTGCTAAGATACCTACCACCATTGTTGTATGCATATCAAATATGCCTTGAGCTATCAAATACCCCGCAAAACCAAGTACGATTTCACTTGGAATAGGCACGTTAGCATTTTCTAGAACCATTGCAATAAACATGGCCGTATAGCCATATGTTTCCATAAACGAAATAATATATTCCACTATTTTACCTCATTAAAAATCCCCATCCGGGTTCTATAATGTACTTATGCTTGTACATCATTTCGTGAAAATTTCACCCAACCATTTAGTACACTATATATTTTACCATAATAAAGAGACCCTCACCACAGGTGGGGTCTCTTTAAGGTATAAACAGTATGCAATTTTCGAAATAGCTTTTTTGCTATTGTGTACATTTCAGTAAAAACAGCTAACAATTAACTGACTATACGGTACCTAAGCTCCTCTGTCTAAGCAAGACCATATGGTACACATATAGGACATGTTTCTTCACTGCGAGGGCTTTGTAAAATATCCGCTTTAATACCGAACCACTCTGCTAAATTCTCTGGAGTCATCATCATATGCGGAGTTCCATCACCTACAATAGCTCCCTCTTTAATAGCAATAATGCGGTCACTATAGCGCAAAGCTAGATTCAAATCATGGAGCACCATAACGACCATAATATTTCGTTCCCGCTGTGTGCGTTTAACTAGCTCCATCAACTCAATTTGATGGCGACTGTCAAGATAAGTAGTCGGTTCATCGAGAAGTAAAATATTCGGTTCTTGCGCCAAACTTAATGAAAGCCATACGCGCTGCCGTTCACCGCCGGATAGTTCCCCTATTTGCTGATACCGATATTTCCATACATCTGTGCATTTCATCGCCTGCTCCACAGCAGCTAAATCCGCATCAGATAGTTCCTTAAAAATCGATACATACGGATTTCGTCCGGATCGAACCAACTGCTCAACTAACATTCCTTCAGGGGCGGTCGTAATTTGCGGTAACAAAGCTATATGGCGCGCTAATTCCTTCGTATTCCACGAATGTAAAGATTTTTCATCCAGCGATATGGTGCCTTGTTTTATCTTGATAAGCCGCGCCAAAGCTTTCAAAAATGTTGATTTTCCCGAACCATTTGGACCAATGATAGATATTATTTCCGGTTTATCAAAGACGATAGATTGATTCTCCAGTATCAATCGTTTTCCATAGCCTACCGTTATATTATCGACGGTTAACACACTCATCTTCGCCCCACCCCTTTCAATAGATACAAGAAGAATGGAGCACCTAAAAAGCTCATCAGTACGCCTACAGGAATTTCACCAGGCGCAATCATCATGCGCGCCAATGTATCTGCATAAACAATTAATATACCACCAAAGACCATAGACGTAGGAATCAAGTAACGATAATCCACACCTACGATGAGGCGCGCCACATGAGGCACGATAAGGCCTACAAATCCCAACATCCCCGACACACTCACCGCTGATGCGGCTAGCAAAGAGGCTAATACGAGTAAGGACAATCGACATCTTTCAACATGCACCCCCAAGGTGCGTGCCGTGTCATCACCTAAACTGAGCAATGTAAGCCATCTGATAGATATCATAGATCCAATAATGCCTATAGCCGTATAAGGCCAGATCATCATCACATCGTCCCAGCTGCGCCCTACAAAACCACCTGCCATCCAGCTCACCGTTCCTTGAACACGATCCGGATAAAACACGGACAAAATCGTATTAAACCCGCCGAAGAAAGCGGCTACAGCCACACCGGCTAAGATAAGGCGCAACGGATTGAGTCCACCTTGCCAAGAAATACCGTAAACCAAAAACGATGCCACTAACGCACCAACAAAAGCACCAATAGGAACAAGCATAACGTAAGTAGGCATGAGAATCATAATAATCATAGCCGCCAAAGCACCGCCAGAGGTAATGCCAATAATGCCAGGATCCGCCAAAGGATTTCGCAAGATACCTTGTAAAATCACGCCAGCTAAGGCAAGATTCATGCCCGCTAAGAATCCCACTACAACACGTGGTAAGCGTATAGTCATGATAATTTGACCAATTTTTGATGTATCGCCACCCGTTATGATTTGGTATAATTCGCCCCAAGTTAATGGAACGGCGCCCAGTTTCATACTTAGCAACACACCTGCTATTAACAGAATCAGCGCAGCCACAAAAACGCGTAAGCCACGACGTTCCTGCACATTAATGAGATTGTCCATATAACACCTTTTCCGCATATAATAACACTTGATCCATTCGAGCGGTCGGCACCGACGCAAACAACGGACCCGGCAAGACCTCTATATTCCCATTAGCAACAGCAGGTACATTCTGCCATGCCGGCGTTTTAAAAGCCTTTTTAAAAGCTGCTATATCTTTCTCACCGCTACTGCCATGATTAATCAAGATAACCTTGTCACAATCAAGAACGGCCATCGTCTCCAGATTAAGCGGAATATATCCATCCAAAGCATTCTCCGATACATCCTGCGGCAAATATACATCAGCCACATTTTTTGCCCCTAATCTTTGGAAAATATCTCCCACATATGTTTTACTGGAGGCTAGTTGGTAACTCGTAGGTGTCCCAAAAACGATGAGGACACGCGGTGCAGACTCATCTTTATGACGCTGTATGATTTCCGTTAGGATATCATTATATTTCTGGACCAACGCAGCCGCCTCCCTATCATGACCAGTCATGGTGCCCACATGTCGAATATGGTCCATGATGTCATCATAATTGGAGGATAAGTGGTAAAAGCTAGGAATATGATTCGCATTAAAAGCTTTGCGCAACGTCGTTTGAAACGGCATGGCAATGCCGATAACGAGATTTGGGTCGGACATAATAATTCGTTCAATACTTGGAGATACAGCACTATTCATATTCGGATACTGTGCAATTTTAGCCTGCACATCTGCCGGTAACTCCCTTGAATTTACTACGCCTACGGGGCTAACACCTAAAGTGATAAGCAATTCACTATCCGCCGAAGAAATAGATACTACACGACTTGCTATGTTTGGCAACGACACAATTTGCTTCGTATCATCTTCAATCTGAATAGCACCTGCCTCGCTGAATACCTCTCGCTTGCCTTCAAAGCTCATAACCGTAGTGAAAGCCCCCACAATGGCAACAATACCCAATAAACATAATAATGGCTTACTGATAATGATCACCTCGCAGATTACTTATGCAAGCTAAATCTCATACATTATAGTTTCAAATTAATACCACTATATTATGTATGAAATACATGCATTAAAGCCTCAGCATTTCATACATACATTAATATCTCACTATTACATACGCAGGTTAAGGCCCATGCGATAAGTGGCGCCATGAATATCTCGTAAGTCTTGTTTTTCGCCAAATATATTTTCAACCCCTACATACATGGATGCATTATCATTCAACTGACGAGTCACCATAATATTCCAAGTTTGAATATTTTTCTTCTTCGGAATGCTGAGACGTGGGTTAACAACGATAGCATCAATGCCATCAAGGTAGTTAATGTAATAATTACCCCAGAACGCACCAGTCCAACGACCTTGATGATAATTAACACCACCACTGAATACATGGCGACCACGGTTTAACAGACGGTCGTGGGTCACGTCATTTTTCGCATCCAAATATGTATAGTTGCCGAATACATCCCATTTATTATTGAGTCTATGATTTACAGATAATTCCAGACCTTGCAATACAGCACGAGGTAAATTGGAATACAAAACATAAATACGGCGATTTGCCATATCAATATGATTGGCACCACTTTCAATATAATTTTTAATAACATTGTGGAAATAGGACGCCTTAACATTTGTCCGTTTCCAATCTTTTTCTACGGAGAAATCAAAGTTATATGAGCTTTCAGGTTTCAAATTAGGATTACCTTGCAAATATATATCGAAAGCTCCTAATCGCCCTCTCGGCACATTAGATGCCATAAGCCAATGATGATACATTTCCGTCATACCAGGTGTGGAGTAGCCTGCACCGTAATTCATTTTAAAACGGAGACTATCATTTGCTTTATAGGTAACACCAATCTTAGGCGACCAATGGCTATCAAATGCATTTGACGTATCGTAACGTACTGCAGGAATAATTACCCATTTACGACTAGGTTTCCATTGATGTTGTACAAAGTAACTACCGTAATTAATGGTTGCCTTACCTGCGGTATCTGTAATGCCTTCTCTAGTTCTTGACCATGCTATGGATCCATTATTAATACGCGTACTAATCGCTTCTTGACGGCGGAATTGAACGCCATACGTCAAGAGATTTTTCTTATCAATTGCCGTGTTAACCTGTGCGTCTGTAATCCATTCTTTATTATAATATTCATCCCAAATGGATAGTTTTTTTATGCCACCCATGCGCTTATATTGATCATAAGTGTCTTTGTAATGATTGTAGTAAGACTGCACCATAAGCGATGACCGGCCGCGACGGCCATTCCAACGAAGACCTGTGCTTGTAGTAGTCGTATTTTTATCAACCGATTGAGTTAATGCGCTACCCTTTTTCGTATTCATATCCAAGTCTTCAGTTTCTCGATCTATAAAGAAGGAAAATTTATCCCTTTTTCCCGCTTGATAAGATACGTCAAAATGAAGCGGTATTCGGTCACCATGATAGTTATTATCCGATCCAGAATCATTATTTCCCGCTATATTCCTACGAATTCCAGCACCAATCGATCCGTTCCACTTCCCTTTTTGTCCGCTACGAGCCAATACATTGAAGTTATATCCTGTCGCACTCGATGCATCACGTCGGGAAATTTCAGTATTAACCTCTACACTTGGCTTTCTGGATTGCTTTGTAATAATATTAATAACCCCACCGTTCGCCTCGGAACCATAAAGGGCACTCGACGGGCCACGCGTTATTTCGATGCGCTCCACATTATCCATGCCTTGACGAAGCCAGCCCATAGCATTAGCTCTTGTTTTCGTCAACTCTCCCGTAACACGTCGTCCATCAATAAGAATTAATGTATGACGAGATTCGGCACCACGCATCGTAATATTTTGTCCACCGTGAGCATCGGTGCTGAAAGCAACGCCTGGCACACTTTGTAAGGCTTGCTCTAAATTACGATATTGGCGACTTTTAATTTCTTCTTGTGAAATAATCGTTGTCGCAATTGGCACATCCCGAACTAAAGCCTCCGTACGAGTAGCAGTAACCGTAATATCTTTCATGCGTCTCGACTGCTCATCACTCGCATTATTTTGAGATTCATCCACACTAACTACACTTGTAGAACTATTATTTTCTGCACCTACCACACCTGCAGCAGATGTTAGATACACAACACACAATAGTGCTGCCCATGATTTTTTCATCACACACCTCCAGAAAATATATTAGGGCTCTAATAGCATAAAACGATATCTAATCTCAATTATATATTCATTAAGAATAACTATCAATATTATTTTATGTTATCAAAGTAATATATATACATATAAAAAAACTAGTATCTATAAAGATACTAGTTTTTCATTATACTTATAAATTATAGTGAATTGTGATATCTGCATATTGTTGTATACCTGTAGAATTTTCAGCACCACCCACACTATAAGCATATTCTCTAGCATGTTCTGATAACATAGGGTCATCAGAGTTAAGAACTTCCACACTGGCAACACTGCCACCTGGGGCAAAATAAATTCTTAGTGTTACATCACCTTGAATTCCCATAGTGTATGCATCTGTAGGGTAATTACTATTAATTGCACTTTGTAAATTACTCCAATACCCATCATAACTGAATGTGCCGCCACCACCGACATCAACTTCAGTACCTCCGGTACCTTCACGATCGCTAAGCCCTTCTCCGCTACCTGTTGATGCATACCCGATTCCAGAACCTTCAGCTCCGACAAGTCCACTCCCCGTATTGCTACCAACAGAAGATTGTTTAACCGTTCCTATTTCACCAGCACTCGCTTGTTGACTAGACGGACTTACATCACTTTTTGTAGGAACAGCAGAGTTTCCATTTTGTCCTCCATGACCGGCTCCTCCGTTATCAAGTTGAACATTATTATTTTCCAATTCTTTTGAGTGTTGAAGCTCATGAGCTTTTTCTTCTTTAATTTGCTCTTTAATTTCCTCTACTTGTTTCTCTGCTTCCTGTTCCGTTAGAAAATTAATTTGTAACGATCCAGTCATTTGAGATTCGATATAATCAGAAAAAGAAATAAAGGCAACACCAACCGTAATAATACTTATAATGGTAGCAATAACAAAGGCTTTTTTATAGGTCATATGTGGATATTTCCACACATCTACATATTGTTTCGCCATAGCATCACCTATTTATTAACAGTGGCAATACTAATACTTGCAGCGCCGGCTAATTTCATATCATCCATTAATTCCACGACCTTGCCATAACTCAACTCCTTGTCGGCACGAATAAGGAAGTTTTGATTTTTATTCTCTCCAATTTTGGCTTTCACAGAGCTAATAAGCTGTTCTTTCGTCACATATCCATCATCAATCATCAGCTGCCCAGATTTTTCAAAATCAATTAAAACCGGGCGCAACTCTGCGGACTGTTGTGTTTTTGTTTTTGGTAGCATAATAGACAAGGATTGTTGTGGAATCGTATATATGGTGCTAATCATAAAAAATACGAGCAAGAAAAAGATGATATCAATCATAGGGATAATCATCAAAGTAGGCTTTTCTCCCTCCATACGGCTCATTCGTTTCATGCAGCATGCCCCCGATCATAAGAATCTAAGACACGAGAAAATGAATCTTCTAAACGAGATATTGTCATACGTACATGATGAGTAAATCCGGCATGAAAACACAATGCCACAATAGCCACGCAAAGACCAGAAGCAGTTGCGACAAGGGCTTCCCCCACACCACCGGTAATAGCAGTAGGTACCGCACCGTCAGCACCGAACACCTGAAAGGCACCGATCATCCCCGTTACAGTACCAAGCAATCCTAATAATGGTGCTATCGTAACAATGGTAGAGAGCCAATCAAGACCACGGGAAGCGTGCGTATAAACATGGGCCACCATATCCTCCATTTTGGATTGCAATACATTGCGATCATGACACTGTCCAAGCACGCGAGTCAGATTATACGAAATATTAGCTGTATATTTAGATTCTAAGCTAGTTAATAAGGATTGCCAATTTATTTCGCTCTCTTCTAATGCATCATTCAAAGCAAACATTTCCCGCTTCAATTGTCGATAATAAGCTATACGTTCTATCGCTATAGCTACGGTTATGATAAGTGCCACTAGTAGCGGCCACATAACAAATCCACCATGTAAGAATAATTCCCACGCCTCTTTCATCGTAAACCTCCTTTATTAACAGCTTAATTCTATAAACTTATTTTCTCCCCTACTAAACTAGTTTTAAATAAATCAAGTTACATCAAAACGATAATCAAAATCACTTAATAAGTCTACCATATCATACTATATTTTCCAACATCATATAAATACCAGTCATTATAAAGGATATTATAAATTATAAACCTGAAATAAATTTGAACTTACGTCTCAATTGCAACGCAAAAAGAGACCTTGCTTTGATCAAGGTCTCTTTTTATTAAATTATATTTCCACTAACAAAATCACATCGTACATAATCAGTACTATTGCAATTCAGTAGTTTGTGTCTTTACTTCACGAGCCGTAGTAAATGCTGCTAATTCTGCATCACCAGCACCAAGAATGACTTTGTTAGCCACTAACGCATTAGCCGCTGTTTTAGCATCTTGTAAAGTAATTCCAGCACGAGGAGCACTAATTGTGACTGATGTGCTTTTACCACCGACCGTAGAAAATGTAAGATATACAACGCGTTTTTCCGCCATGTGGGCGCCTCCTTTCACGTTTCATAAACAAGTTCATCGAATCTAGATAGGCTGTAAACATGTTAGATTACAAATATACGTATCTTCGATTCATATCAATAAGGATGGGAATGTGTGGACTTGCTATTTCTACACCTCTTTACGACTATCTGAGAATGTACGAATCTAGCAATAAAATGTGTTTGGATCACCTAAAACAAGAATGAATAGGAACTCTACCCTTAATGCCCTAAGGATACTTCATTGACGCGGACCACGTCGGACAAGCTGTGGTCATACAAGGCTGCCAGCGCATTACCAACGGTTTTCACATTATCGTCAGACGCTTCTTCTGCAACACGAGTATAAGTTACGTCTTTGTACTTCGGCGCATCTTCGGTACCGATGTTAAAACGCAACACCAATTTAGTGCGTTTAATGTTAGCCATCGTATCACCTCCTTTCACCCTCTTATATTCCTGAGGGCCTTGTTCGACAACCCCCTTGCCGTTATTTAAGGTACTTATAGTGAAAGTAGCTGAACTCTGACTGTAATACTATAAATTGAAATAGAAAAAGACCTCTACCTAATGATATCTAGAAGATTAATATTCTAGATACCACCAGTAAAGGTCTATAAAGTGCTCTTATTACGAGTACTATTCAAATACATATTATTCGGTTTTCAACGCCAATATAAAGTCATATGCTTTAACAGCCGCTTCAGTGTCCACAAAATGTAGAGGATTTAACATACGACAGAATTTAAAAAGATACTCATGTTTACGTAAAATTTCTTTTATATGTAGCACTGTCTCACGGGCTGTACAAGCTGAGCTATAGCCATTCATCATAGCATATAGATACGAAATGGATAAATTATCCTCCCGAAGGAAGCTGTGAACGAAGACGAGTAAATCCCAGCCTTGCGGTGTTAACTCAGGCCAACGACGGCTATTCTCCCAATCGAGCAATGTGATCTTATCTAGTTCAGGCTCATAGGTAATGTCGCGCATAGCAGGACGGCCATGACTCAAGCCATAATCATGCAACTGACCTAATGTCTTGCCAAACATATAAAAAATATGACTTAACATATCCTGCAAACTATCATCCTCTGGATGTTGAGCGGGCAATTGGCTATAATATGTTAACGTTTTACCACAAGCTTCTGTAACAAAATAATGTTCTCTAAAACCAGCAATAACAGGAGCTACTGGCAATTGCGTATTCACAAAAGAAATCTTGTAAAACTCATAATCAAAAGAAGCTCTAGGTGCGGGCTTAATCCAACTAGAGCGATGGTTACTTATATCCTGTTTTACAAAGTACTGTTTGTTGTTAAAATCCACAGAAAAAACACGATGTTCTGTCTCTTGATCAATCATTCGATCGATATATTCTAATAGCATATCATTCATTATTTCCCCCGTATATACACTCTATAATGCTAATCGCCCTCTCAAAGCATAATAACTAGCATTTCCAATATAATATCTCCCAAATTTATATTGTATAATCTAGTATATATAACATTATAATAATTTATGAATTACAACATATTAGCTATTATTCATATAAGTGTATACAATTTGTGTATTTATTATACTACAATTATCAATCGATATCAAAATCAAATTTATTTATAAAGTTAGTATTTTACTGTATTTATTTTACATTTATCGATTTATATATATTTCACGATTTATAATTCAGTACAATTAAATCCAAACATATTACTATTAACATTACTGAAATTCCATTTTTAGAAAAGAAAAACCCCCTAGCCTAAGCTAGGGGGATCTTCTGGTAATTATGATAATAGGTTTAGATTCAGACTACTATATAGACCAACTCTGATCATGTCTAAATCAAACGAATTAACCTACAAATTTTGTCACTGCTGCAGTATCAGTTAAGTGACGTTTAGGCATACCCATTTCAGCAGGGGAAATGCCAAGAGCAAGACCTACTAATTGGGACATGTGCAAGATTGGCATATCTTTGCCGCCGCCTACAACTTCTTTAGCTTCTTTTTGGAACATATCAAGTTGCATTTGGCAAAGTGGGCAAGGAGTAACTACGCAATCTGCGCCTTCTGTAGCTGCATCTTTATTGATGGAGCCAGTCATTTGCATTACGGAATCATGTGCAGGGTATACTGCATGGAAACCGCAGCAATCAAGTTTACGGGAGAAGTCGATTGGTGTAGCACCGATAGCGGAGATTAAATCTGCTAAGGATGTAGGCATTTGATAATCTTCGAAGCCCAATTCAGTTTGAGGACGAAGAATATGGCAACCATAGTATTCAGCTACACGTAAACCAGTTAAAGGTTTAACAACTTTAGCTTTCAATTTATCCAAACCGTAATCGCGGATCAATACCCATAAGAAATGAGTAATATCAGTTGTACCGCGGTATTGTTTACCGATTTGAGCTAATTTTTTGTTAACTTCGTTCTTTTCTTTTTCGTTATTGTCTAATTCATTTTTAGCTTCACGAAGCATCAAAGTACAAGTGTTACATACAGTTAAAAGGTTCAAACCTTTTTCTTCTGCCAATGCAATATTACGAGCATTTGTAGCAAGTGTAATTTCTGGAGCGATGTCTTGAACGTGGGACGCGCCGCAGCAAGTCCAACCGTCAAGTTCTTCCAACTCGATGCCTAATTTTTTAGCTACAGCAACTGTTGCTAAGTAGTCTTCTTTGGCAGCGCTTTCAAGAACGCAACCTGGGAAAAATGCGTATTTCATTATTTGCTTACCTCCTCAGCTGCTTTCATAAGTCTGCGAACACCATCAATACCGTTTACAGGTTTTTGAGGTACTACAAGTTCGAATGGATTGATTTTGCTGTGTTTCCACAAACGCAATGCATAGAATGCTTGTTTAGCGGAATCTACAACACCATCAGATTTCAAGCTCATAGAAACTTCTTTCAAGCGACCAGTTTTGTAAAGGTCCTCTTTGAAAGCAACTGCATGGCGAACGCCTTTGCTGTTAGTAAGACCAGCTTTTGTAGCTTCTTTACGCAAGTTGGAAATATCTTGAGCAGGTTTTAAGTGTTTAGGGCAACGGGAGATACAGTTCATGCAGTGAACGCATTTCCAAAGGCCATTGTCGAATGCAGGTTGAATGTGAGCCATAGGTGCATCATCACGGCTATCCAATACGAAACGGTTAGCTTTTGTGAATACATATGGTTCTAAGAAGTCATCTTGACGTGCAGTCAATTTGTTACATTCAGATGCGCAGCAACCGCAAAGAATACATTCTGTACCAGCAACGAATTTTTTGAAGTCAGCTGGAGTTTGGCGAACGATTTTGTCCCCTTCGTTGAATTCAGCTTTAAGGAAAATCCAAGGAGCAACTGTTTTCAAGCGATCAACTTTGGATTCCCAGTCAACAACTAAGTCACGGATAACACGGAAGTTACCAATTGGAGCGATTGTCAATTCGTCTGTGCCATAACGTTCTGTTAATTCATCGATTTTAGATTCACAGCCGAGCATCGCTTCGCCGTTTACACGAATGGAGCAAGCGCCGCAAACTGCGGAACGGCAAGCTGCCAAGAATGTCAATGTTGGATCTTGAGTATCTTTAATTTTTTGAAGGCCCCAGAGGATTGTACGGTCAGGTTCGTAATCGAATTTGAAAGTCTGTACAAACGCGCGACCTTGTTGGTAACGGTGAATATGGTAGGTGATTTGTCTCATCTTAGTACTTCCTTTCTTGTGGTTCGTATTTAGTGAACACTACGTCGCGTTCTGTTAATTCGTATTGACCGTCAGCACCTAATTTGATCAAAGAATGTTTTAAGTATTTTTCATCATTACGTTTAGGATGGTCTTCACGAATATGAGCACCACGAGATTCACGGCGGTGTAAAGCGCCCATAGCAATAGCTTTTGCTACTGTTAACATGGAGCCGATTTCACAATAGTTTACGAATGCCATGTTGTAAGTACGTTCAGGGTCACCTACATAGCAAGTTTTATAATCTTCAATCAATTGTTCGATTTCTTTTAAGGCTTCAGTAATACCTTCTTCATTACGGAAGATACCTACTTTATTCCACATTGCATCAGCCAATGCATCGCGGATTTCTACAACCGGACGACCGCCTTCACGGGATGTTACTTCTGTGAAACGAGCTTCCCAAGCTTTTGCAGCTGCAGCAAGTTCCGCATCTACGTTAGGTTGTTCATGTGTTTCAGCATAATCAGCTGCGCCAGCACCGGATACTTTACCGAATACTACGCCGTCTGCCAAGGAGTTACCACCCAAGCGGTTCGCACCGTGGATGGAGATACAAGATGCTTCGCCAGAAGCGAACAAACCAGGCAATTCACATGCACAAGTTTTGTAATCCACTACGTCGATACCGCCCATTGTATAGTGACATGTAGGACGAATAGGTACCGGTTGAGTCAATGGATCGCAATGTTCGAAGCACATAGCTAAGTCGCGGATACCATGAAGTTTTTCGATAATAACTTCAGGGCCCAAGTGACGAAGGTCAGCTACTACATATGCGTTAAGGCCAGAACCGAAACCACGACCTGCAGCGATTTCATCTTCGATGGCTTTCGCTACAACGTCACGAGATGCCAATTCCATTTTGTTAGGCGCATATTTTTTCATGAAACGTTCGCCTTCAGCGTTAAGAAGGTAACCACCTTCACCACGAACCGCTTCGGACATCAAGATACCAGTACGACCAAGACCAGTTGGATGGAATTGGATCATTTCCATATCTTTCAAGCCGTTACCAGCGCGGAATGCTGCTGCCATACCATCGCCTGTGGAAAGGAATGGGTTTGTAGTACGAGTCCAGAAAATACGGCCTGCACCACCAGTAGACAAGATAATAGCTTTCGCTTTAATTTGTTCTACGCGACCTTCTTTCATGTTCCAAACTACAGCGCCACCAACGTGTCCTTCTGCAGATTTAACAAGATCTAAAAGATACCATTCTTGTAAGAAGTGTACGCCTTCTTTCAAGCATTGTTCGTAAGTTGTGTGCAAAATAACGTGACCAGTTTTATCCGCAGAGTAGCAAGTACGTGGATAGGATTGACCACCGAAGTTACGTTGCGCAATTTTATTCTCTTCAGTACGGGAGAATGGAGCACCCATGTGGTCCATTTCAAGTACGCCTTCTGGACAACGAGAGCAGAAGAATTCGATTGCATCTTGGTCGCCAAGATAGTCAGAACCTTTTACAGTATCGAAAGTATGAGTTTCAACTGTATCTTCAGCTGCAACGTTGTTCAAACATGCATTTACACCGCCTTGCGCCATTGCTGTTGCAGAGCGAGTTGGGAAAATTTTAGTAATAAGAGCTACTTTTAAGCCTTTGCGACGACCTACTTCAAGAGCCGCACGCATGCCGGCGCCACCGCTACCTACTACTAGAACATCAAACTGTTCCATAATGACCTCCTCATAACTACCTATTAATAAGAAACCTGTTAGACTATCTCATTTCAAAAACTTATAAAAATTTTTGATAACCTAATCATTTTTCTTTCAAGAAAAACCCCATACTTATGCGATTTTTCTTATTTCTTTACCTATAATTATAGAGAGCATTTCAGGTCATGTCTAAACCCTATTATGCATAATTAATTTTGATTAATCTAATTGATAATTTATTTCACTTAGCATTTTTAAGGTAAAAAGAGGAGTCAAAAAATTACCTATATGAATAATTTTTACAAGAAGTTAAGGATTTTACGAAAGTAGTTCGGTTCCGAAATTTTTCTATGTTTTTATTTCCTTTGGTATCTATAGAATTCGCATAAACACTAGCTTTTTAATTATTGCTAACCATTCCTAATAATTAATATCCATTAAATTCCTACTAAATTTACCTCGAATTTAATCATCGAAAATTATCGTATTTCTCCGTTCATAACAAGCATTTATTTCTGTGATAATAATTATCATAAGTTTTTTTAGTGATTTATCGCACATCATCTAAAATCGATAAAATCACCCTCATCTATGCGCATACGGCAATCTTCGATATAGTTAGATTTTATTCATTAGCAGAATTCATTAAGTTTCAGTCTTTCACCATTTTTAAGGCTTTCAAAAATGAAGAAACGTCTTGTAAACTCGCATGTACATTCATCTTTTGCTCATTACTATTGTATAAGGTATGATAATAGATAAATAAGTTATATAATATTATATATATAGTCACCTTATATGGTGTTGTGGCTTTCAAAAAAAAGAAAGTTTATATATATAATGACTATAATTAATGTAGTTGGAGAGCTATATTTTTAAATCATACATAAGGAGAACAGAGAATGAAAATTTTACTTGTAGAAGACGAAGAAATGCTGAATGGTATCACGGCTAAATATTTACGCGCAGAAAATATGACAGTTGATACATGCTTTAACGGGCAACAAGCGATCGATTACGTTAACACATCTAGCTATGACGTTATCGTAATGGATATTATGATGCCAATCCTCGATGGTATCAGTGCTCTTGCACAAATGCGTAACGACGGTAATACAACACCTGTATTGCTTTTAACAGCAAAGGATTCCTTACAAGATAAAGTTACAGGCCTTAACACTGGTGCAGATGATTATCTTGTAAAGCCTTTCGATCTTGAAGAGTTAACCGCTCGTATTTATGCATTGGCTCGTCGTAATGCGCGTCATGCACAAAACGATATCCATGTAGGTCCACTTACCATCAATGTTCCTCAACGTACAGTTAAACGCGACGGCGAAACAATTACATTGACTGCAAAAGAATTCGACCTATTATTCTATTTAGCAAGTAACGAAAATATCGTATTATCTCGTCAACAAATCCTTGACCATGTTTGGGAATACGATTATGAAAGCTACTCTAACCTTATCGACGTATACATTAAAGATTTGCGCAAGAAAATTGATACTGATGAGAATGTAAAACTCATTCAAACGGTTCGTGGAGTAGGGTATGTCCTCAAAACAGAAAACTAATGATCCTCACCGAGATCTAGATACCATGTCTGGGGCAGCCACCGATTTATTTAATCGGCTGCCCCTAACCTTTAAAATTATGTCTTGGTATACCATCTTTTTGCTTATCATTTTGATGGTTGCATCCGCATGGATTTACGCATATACACATGAATCCGACAACAAAGAAGTGCGCGAACGCTTACAACAACAAGCGATGATTATGGCTACGGATATCCGCAAGTTTAAACCGTACCAAGATAATACATTCTTCTTTGTATCAACTCAAGACGGCTATATTATTAAAGGCGCCTTGCCAGATGGGTTTCCAAACCAAACAATCCTTTCCTTAGGGCAAGTTGGTGAAATTGCTGCTGGTGATGATACCTTCTACTACTACGATACACCGGTTAACGAACCAAACTATCGTGGTATTTTGCGTGCTGTTACAAAAGTAAAAACAGCCTCTAAAAAGACGGAAAACCTTTTATACAGTTTACTGTTAGGGAATATCATATTCTTACTAATTTCCTCCCTAGGCGGTTATCTTTTCATCAAAAAAGGACTTAAACCGGTCCGAACCTTGACGAAAACAGCTAAAGTCATCGGTAAGAACAACGACTTGAGCCGTCGTATCGACATTCCTGCTCGCACAGCGAGAGATGAAATCTACGAACTAACTACAACATTTAACCGTATGATTTCAGGTCTTGAGGATTCTTCCAATCGTGAAAGACAATTTAGTTCTGACGTATCTCACGAGCTACGTACACCAATTGCCGTTATTAAAGCAGAAAGTGAATTTGCTTTAAAATACGGTCGTACGGAAGCAGATCTACGGGAAGGTTTAACACATATCTTAGAGCAAGCTAAGTTCATGACTAACCTCGTAAGTCAACTGCTTGATGTAGCCCGCCTTGAAAATGCACAAGGTCTAAGCTTTGCACCTGTCAATGTATCATTGATGTTATCCAATATGGTCCACGACTATACAAGACTCTGTACAGAAAATACAGATAAACAGATTACGATTACATCTCACATTGAGCCTAATTTACATATGAATGCTCACGAAGTATCATTACGTCGAGCTATCACAAACCTAGTGGACAATGCCATTAAGTTTACAAACTCTACTATTGATATTTCGGCTAAACTCGTAGGCAGAGACTTAGTCATTACCGTAACAGATAATGGTATTGGCATCGAACCTGAAGCCCTGGATCATATTTGGGATCGTATGTATCAGACGGAACAATCGCGAAACAAAAAATCTAATCACGGTATAGGTCTAGGTCTATACTTTGTAAATAAAGTTATTAACTTACACCATGGCACAGTAACGGCCACGAGTGAACCACAAGTAAAGACTACATTTACAGTGCGATTGCCGTACAACACAACGGAAGAATAACATAAAAGGGACTGACCATTGGTCAGTCCCTTTTCTATATCAATTTTAATCCCAAAAGTCCATAATGTAGAAATTAATTAAACCATAAAAAACTAGCATATAGAAGCTCCTTCTATATGCTAGTTTTTGTGTATTTAGTTTTAAAGCAACTTATTATAGATAATTAACTTTAGCCTACAAATTGTTGCCAAAACGGCATATATACATATTCTAAGAAGGTCCATACAAGTAGACCCGCTACAGCACCAACGATAGCGCCATTAATACGAATCCAGCTGAGATCATCCTCCACCTTAGATTCAATAAAGTAAATAAATTTATCTGTACTGAGGCCACCTAATACCTGACGTATGATAGTTTCAATGAGGTCATACCCTTGTTCAAGTACGTAGTCGCCAATATCGTGTAAGGTTTTTTCAATACGATTTCTAAGATCTTCTGATTGACCGTATACATTCCATAATTCAAGAGCAATATTAACTAAAACCTGAGCCGGCGTCTCTCCATTTTCATCCCCTACGAGCAATAGTTCTTCTATATAAGGGCATAAATGGTTTTCGATAACAGATTCCCAATCTTGTTCGCGAATCCAACGTTCCCACGCTTCATCAAGAGCATCGCAGACTTCATGGTTCTCTTCAATATTACGAATTGGTTCTACCCATTGTCGCAACCAAGCTATTCGTTCAGGGCTATTGGGTCGTTTCCAACTTTCCAACATAGCATAGGCCTCTTGGACAATAGCCTCTGCCATTTCTTGATAGTTTACTACATCGGTAGCTTCGGACATAGAAATAAGGAAATCAGACCAAAAGCCTTTTCGCTTTTTCTTATGTGCCTCTTCTGCTACGACAGCGGTAAGCCAGGTAACCATAGCTGGATGATTAATCCGTTCTTGAATCACGTTTAAAACTTGCACAACCATACTTTCATAGCGATTATGCTCACATAAATCGAGTAATACATGTTTCAAAACGGGTACGAGAGAATGTTGTTGAAGCAATCCACGAATGCGTTTTGCCCCCCATTGTGCCCATTCTTCATTAGTTTGAGATTTCCATAAAAGGTGTAGTCCTTGATGAATCACAAGGCGTGCTGCTCGCTGTCCCTCAGGAGACAACAAGAACTTTTCAAACAATGGCACAAATTGCACATTTTTCAATAATACTTTACAACGCTCCTTGGTAAGCATCTTCGTCTCTACAAGTTTAATAACGCCATTAATGAGACGATCTTTATTGCGAGGAATTAGCGCTGTATGATATGGGAAACCTAGTGGCTTACGGAATAATGCTGTTACAGCAAACCAGTCAGCCACACTACCGATGAGGGCAGATTGGACAGCCCAGTACAACGGTTGATACCAACTTTCATAGCCAAAGAAAAATTGTCCTACAAAAGCAAAACAATACAATACGGCAGTCAAGCCTAAAATGCGATTAGCACACTGTTTCAAGGTAAGGGATTTCAAATAACTAATCATTTGAGCACCCCCTCTACAATGATGGTCAAACCGTATAAGATGCCCCCAAGGACAGCCCCTATGAGGGAACCATTAATACGCACCATTTGAAGGTCATAGTACATTTTGCCACGAACAATTTGAGTGATTTCATCAGGCGAGTAACGAGATAACTCCTGACCTACCACACTGTCGATGAGGGGGTTCAATTTCTGCAACCACGGAATACTACGCAACAAGAAGAACCGCTCAAACGGCGCCTGCTTATCTGGATTCAACAAAATTTCGGTGCCGAGAACATTAAAGCGCTCCATAACGATGTCCATGAGGCGTTTCCAATCCAATGTATCCCCATCGATAAGTTTGCCTTCCCATTCTTCAAGAACCATTCTAATCCACTGATTTTTATGTTCTTCGATGAAAGCTTGCCACTCCGTATTAGTTTCCAAATTATTAAAAAAGCGAATTGCTTGGCCCCATACATAGCGTCCCAATGCAGAGTCAATAGATTCATTTTCCTTCAAGAATTGAACGGCCTTTTTCTGTACCGTTTCTACCAATCGTTCTGGTGAAAGTCCATCTCCGCCAAAGGCGATGGCCAATTCACGAAAGAAAGAATCCTTTGTATAAGTTTTCATAATGTCTAGCATGACGCGATACAAATAGGGATATACCTGATTTGATGCGATAACACGCTGACATGTGCGGTTAAAATAAAGCCAAAACACGCTTGCTGTGTGACGTTCTAGCATACAACGACCAAAGAGAATAACAAGGGGTGTTGCTTTCCAGTTTGTAACCCCCTTATAAATGGCCTTATTAATCTCTTGGCGCATCGGTTCAATATCCATATGAGATAAAACTTGATTGCCCACACCGTACAAGAGATTTCTAATTTGAACTTGTCCCACATCGCTCATGCCGTATTCAACGATACGGACCATAACGCGTTCTTTTTTGATAGCATAATACATCTGTGGCACGCGCAATAGCTCTTCGCTGAGCATAGTGCGGCCTATCTGAATTAATCGTTCCTTACTGCGCGGCAAGATTGCCGTTTTGAAAGGAATGCCTAAAGGCTTCGTAAAGAGAGCCGTTACTGCATACCAGTCCGCGAGGCCACCTATCATAGCTGCCCCAGAGATATGCATGATAAAGGCCCAAAATGTATCATGTCGCTGCGGATATGAAATTAAAAATATAATAGCCATGACAACCAACAGGGTGGTTGCCACTGGTTTAGTTTTCATCATCACTTGATCCTAACTTACTCAATTACGCATATAGACTATCCCTATATAACGTAGTGACCTCGAGGTCTACGGACTTTCACAAATTATATCTATAATCTAAAAAGTAGCCTCATCGCCGTCTTTTTGAGGTTCCCAAATCGGCACCTCCCCAAAGAGAGCTTTAAAGTATACAGACGGTGTCCATAATGGACCATTCAAATGCATTGGAATAAAGGCTTTATTCACCTGTACACGGCGCAAAAATTCAATACTGCCCCATTCCATAGCGTCTTCCAAACGATTGTCTACAGGGAACATCGCTACATCTACGGACAAACCGTCTAATTCCTTGAACTCACGCCAAGCCATGCGCTTTGCATCCGCATTATTTTCCGGCGTATCACCAAGCCAATGCCACCAGTTAAGATCGCCTGCATGGAAGATAGAGTCAGAGTCGATATTCGCCGTATTTGTCTTTACGTAAAAAGAACCACCTTCATCGGTGCTGCCATACATATGGATGCCTACATCATCTAACGACGCATCTTGGCCAGGGCGCATGGTAATACATTTTTTCACCTTGCCCTCTAACGGCACATCTTGATGGCAAATATAGCGCGTTTGAGGACCATCAAATTCCGTAATGGACGGATTAAAGTGGTCGCCATGAGTATGTGTGACAAAGAACCAAAGCTCACGGCCTCGTTTAGCCAACTGCCAAACAATATTATTAGGATCCTTATAATAATCAAACACATAGCAACGCTTACCATCCTCTACGAGGAATCCGCTATGCGCTAAGAAAGTAACATGTAACATTATTATCAATACCTCTAAATTATTGAGAATTTATATCATTCGTATTTTTTATTATATCATATTTTTCTAAATACATGGCATAAACAAATAGCTATTCATAACACATAGAAAGGCCTTTTTTAAGTCTTATCAAATATATAGGGCCCCATATGTATAATCATAATAAGGGCAGAAATGCCGCTGGCATTTCTTAGATGCGACCAGCGGCTTTCATATAGTCAATATATTGGTTACCCCAGTTTTCGAGGGAAGCTAACACAGTTTTAAAACCAGCTCCCACTTCGGTAAGGCTATATTCAACCTTTGGTGGAATGGTACCATATACTTCACGATGTACAAGACCATCATCCTCTAATTGGCGTAAAGCTCTAGTTAGAGTGGCTTGTGTGATTGGATATAATCTCCGTTCTAATTCACGAAAGCGCACGGGACCTTCAGATAGTTCATGCATAATCAACAAAGACCATTTGCCAGCCAATAACTTTTGGCTTGTCGCAAAAGGACAGCGGCCTACTAAATCATGAACATTTACGAGTTGCTCTGCCATTGTCATTCTCCTTTTCTTTCTAATTTAGTTCAAATCATATCACAAATTTATCATATTGCAAGCATTTTACAGTATCTTTTTTTAGGGTACAAATTATTTTGAAAAAATTTTAATCAGTATTTATCATAATTCTATCACTTTTGATAGTACCTATCTAAAATAATTCTACTATTCAAAATATTTGCACCAATATATAATAAACTCACTAACTAAATACAATTATCGGTTGGTAAATCAATAACTATTAGATTTAGTCATCAACATTTATAGCTAAACAATTGTATCAATTTTACAGCATTAAACAGATTACACATTATCAATTGAAGGATTAGGTGGTATTATGAAACGCATGCCAACATTATTCGTAGGCCATGGCAGTCCCATGATGGCCTTAGAACATACAGAAACAACAACTACTTTCAAAAGTGTGGGACAAAATATAATCAACAACTATGGCAAACCAAAAGCCATACTTGCCATCTCTGCCCATTGGTATGCAGATGGTACCTATGTTCAAAGTGCAGAGAATCCAAAACAAATTTACGATATGTATGGATTCCCTCAAGATCTCTACGAGGTTGTCTATCCTGCCAAAGGAGACAGCAATTTAACGAAAGAAGTACAAAAATTACTGGGTAACTCCGTTTCTATAAATGACACTTGGGGCGTTGATCACGGCATGTGGACCGTGTTAGTTCACATGTTCCCTGATGCATCAATTCCCGTTGTCCAACTATCTATCAACAAATACCTGAGCCCAAAAGAAGCCTATCAACTAGGAACAAAGCTTCAGTCATTACGCGATGAAGGCTATCTTATCATGGGCAGCGGTAATATCGTTCATAATCTAAGGCGCATAGAATGGGACAGTCCATCCGGCACCTCCGCCACAATTGAGTTTGATCAATACATTTCTAAGGCAGTCTTAGAAAACGATATAAATGCTATTGTTAATTACACTCGACATACTCAGGCTAGCTATGCAGCACCTACACCAGATCACTATCTGCCATTAATTTATATTATGGGTGCGAGTGAAAGTGCAAAACCGACTGTATTTAATCAAACTTATAATTTAGGCTCCCTATCCATGACGGGCTTTATTTTTGAGGATGAGAATAGAGAAAAATAAAAGTCAGTGTAACGTATGCAAGCATTCTTTATAATCGTGCTTTGACATTTTGTTTTTAGGACTAACGAATATTATCAAATGTATATCTAGTTGTTGTATATCAAAATATAAAATCATCATAGTCGTATTGCTGGAATATATCGTATAGCGTTTGCGAAAATAAACTTGTAAATGGTAAATACGAATACCAATGTGGATTACTAGACCATACATAGTTCCTGTCACTATAACTAAGCAAGCATTAGACTCTATCACAAAACTAGATTAGCGTCTAGATGGATTACGAATAACGTATCTAGACAAGAAACAGTTTGGAAAACTATAGCTATTTTGGAAATACATAGCGTGACTAAAATCGACAAAAAATTTCCATATTTAATAAATGGCGATATAAAAATAAAATCTATATATACTAATACATGACAAACATTCTCTTAGGCAGACGACAATGAGATTAATGATCCATCCTCAAGTTGCTTATCATTACCAATAGATGGTACAGAAGGACAAGATAAAAAGCTCTGGCAATATTAATACCTATAGTCATGTTATTTTAGATGTTAGTGGTTTATAGATGATTCTATGGAACTTAGAGGTAAAGTTGTTAGTATAGTTACATATGATGTAGATAATGTACAAAATATTTATACTATTAAGTTAAATACTACAGAATATATTGCCCTAACTCATACATCTGAACCTGATTCTGATAAAATTTTTAAAATCGGTAAAAAAGGCAATATTAATATCATCCTAGCACAAGCAATATATTGCACTAAATAATAATACGTATTATACTGGCCTTAAAAGGAGGTATTGTATTATGAAATTTTTAGTTGCTTTAATTGTGTTATTATCTTGTGCTTTTTCATCCAATGCGTTCTACAATAATCCAAATGGTAGTTATGCCTATGACATAGGGTATAACTCTGGATATATACATGGTTCGTCTGGACGTTGGGCAGAATCTAATTATGGTCGTAACTACGATTATATCGAAGGGTACAATGACGGATATTATGATGGACAGTCTGAATACTACAACAGACAAAACACAATAGACGAATATAACCAAAGTCTGTATTATTAATTTGCCAATAAGAGATTTATGTCAAAACGAAAATTATCCTCGCCAACGCACGAATTGGTTATTAATCAAGGTGACGATTTTCTTTCCAACCTGTAATCAAAGATGCACAAAAAGAGAGCTGTAACAGAATGCGGTTTTATGATCTGCACCCATTTTCTTGGACAGATATAATTAAGCTACTTTTTGGGAATGAGTTCGGTATTCTACCGGACTCATTCCTTTTAATTTGAGCTTAATACGTTTTGTATTGTAATAATCAATATAATCTCTTAATTTGTTGATAAAATCTTCATAGGAAGTAAATTCCTCTAAATATAACAACTCTGATTTTAGTAAGCCAAAGAAGTTTTCCATCACGCTATTATCCAAACAGTTTCCTTTTCGAGACATACTTTGGATGATAGCGTGATTTTTTAATGTTTCTTGATACGTACTATGCTGATACTGCCAGCCTTGATCTGAATGCAAGATGCCGCCTTTGCTATCTGGCCTATTCTTAAAGGCTTTATCCAGCATAGATAACACCTGTGTTAATACAGGTCGTTCTGATATTTCATAGGATACAATTTCTACATTATACAGATCTAAGATTGGTGATAAATAAACCTTACGCCCAAACAAGTGGAATTCGGTAATATCTGTGGTCCATTTTTGATCTGGCTTTGTTGCAGTAAAGTTTCGCTTAATAATATTAGGAGCAATTTTTCCTTCGGTACCCCTATATGAACGGTACTTCTTCAGACGAACTTTGCATGTTAAGTTTTCTTCCTTCATAATACGCATCACAACTTTGTGATTCACATTGAAGCCTAATTTATGTAATGCTATTCTGATTCTGCGATATCCGTAACGACCTTTATTCATCGATACAAGTGTATGAATAGCCTCTCGTTCTTCAACATATTTGTCTCTCTTCTTTATGCTAGCTAGGCGTGCATAATACGTACTTCGACTAATACCAAAGTATTTGAGCATAAACTGAAAAGGATATATGTTTCTTAATCTTTCGATGGCAATTGTTTGTGCTTTTTTTACAGCTCTATTGGGTTTAGCTATTTCACGCATTTCTTTCATAAAGTCGTCATAAAAAGATATTTCATACTTTAATCGAGCATTTTCAGCTTCCAGTTCTTTAATACGTTCCTTATCTGATTTTTGGCTTGAATCTACTTGTATTTTAATTTCTTTCTTAGTCTTCATAGGTGGTCTACCTTTTGGCTTGGGTTGCAACCCCAAAATCCCTTCCTCTAAATACCGCTTTTGCCATGCTGCAATTAGGCTAGGATTATCTAAACTAAATAATGCTGCTGTTTCTTTAAAGGATAACTTATCTTTCCACCTAGTTTCAAGAACTTTACATTTAAAATCTGCTGAAAATACTTGTTTACCAATTTTATGGGTCAAATTATGACTAAGGTTAAACTTGTGTAGCCAATTTTTTACAGTACTTTCAGGAATTGCAAGCTCCTTAGCAATTCTAAAGGGACTTAATTCTTTTTCAAAAAGGCTAATGACTTTTTCTTTAACTTCTTTTGAGTATTTTGACATAAAAAACTGCACCTCCAAAAATTGTGTCCAATTTTTGGGGTGCAGTTCAATCAGGTTTATTTTCTATAACAAGAATTATAGGAGCTAATAATTATAAGAATTGCAAATCATGCCTATTAAATTATAGCAGTTCTTTGATGAAAGCTTCCATTTCCATCGGTTTTACAACAGGCTCGAAGCGCCCTACCACATTACCTTTACGATCTATAACAAACTTAGTGAAGTTCCACTTTACCTCATCATCTCTTAGATAATTAGGATCGATGCCATTGAGATAATTTGTAAGCATTTCAGTTTTATCACTAGGTGGGAAGCCTTGGAACGGTTGTTCTCGTATCATGTATTTAAAAAGGTCTAATGCACTTTCATCGCGTACATCTGCTTTCCCCATAACTGTAAAAGTGACACCGTAATTCAATTTGCAGAAAGATTGGATTTCGTTATTAGAACCAGGTTCTTCCTCTCCAAATTGATTGGAAGGAACAGCAATAATTTCTAATCCTTGCTCTTTATATTGCTTATAAAGAGCCTCTAGACCCTCATATTGGTGAGTAAATCCACATTTGCTTGCCGTGTTAACAATGATAAGAACCTTACCTTCATAAGTTTGTAAGGATTGTAATTCACCAGACTTAGTAGGCAGGAAAAAATGATATACAGACATGGAATCTCCTAATTTAAATTAAAAATCTTTATTACACTAATAATGTTTTCACATCATAATTAAATTTTGCCGTTGTTTCCGCCGCAGTTTTTTGCCATTCTGTTGTTGCTGTACCATCTTTTTCAAGGAAGAATCCAGAATCAAGATAGCGAATGATAATATAATTGGAATCTTTTTGATCAAAGCCATTACCACGAGTGAAATCGATACCATGACCTGTATTGCGCGTTACGATAGCTTCCAACAAAGGCAACGTAATGGCATTCAACGTAATTTTCATATCACATTTGTCGAAAATCTTTTTAAAGAAAGAACTAGGTTTTTCTTCTTTATATACTAATAGTTTACTAATTGTACCATTAGATGCACACACTACGCGACGAATTTCATTAATAGGAATATCTACCTTACCATTCGAGATAACACCGTTTTTAATGGTAATTTCTCGTTTACCCATGTAGGAGTAATCTAGTGGTAATTGAAGAGTGTCTAAATTTGCAGGGAAGTCCGCTGTCAATTTATGGCGAGCAAAGGCAGCAATGATTGCTTTAGTTTCACGAATATTATGACCAGTATTATAATCTGTACGGTCAGTATCTAAATCTTGACCTTCTATATTTTTCCAATTATGGTCTCTAAATATAATCGAATAGTTACTATTTGAATTTAAATATCTTGTAAGATGAAGCTCATTTACATCATCAAAATCAATGTCAGTTATAACTTGTCCATTCGAATCTTTACAGAGTACACCATTGTAACTAACCGTTAATATACGATCCGTACTTTCAAAAACAACAGGATTTGTGTCGAATACAGAAATCATAGCCCTCTCCTTTTCACGACTTCAAACATACCTACACCTGTATATATCAAGTGCATTTACTCAATATATTGATTAAAGATATTAATCAAATATAGTTAACTTAATCATACACCTTCTATATGAATTTATGCAAATGATGTATTTCCCCCATACTATAGCTACAAACTCATGATTCTCAAGATAACAAAAGACACCAACCATTCAATTGGTGTCTTTACTACATACAAGGAGCCATTTTGCAATAGCTCCTTGTCATTATACAGATGATATTATAATCTATTTCATGTCAAACAAAACAGAATTTTCTAAGAAAATATGTTCATGCAGGCCTTCTTCTAAGGCTTTCATGGTCTTAAATACATACACATAAGTAGCACAGCCATCTGCTGGTGCTGTGTACTGGTTGGTCAATGCACTTAAGGATTCCAAAAGTACACCTGCAGCTTCGTGTTCAGCACGAAGTTCTTCAAAGTCTACGGGTTTACCCGCTTTAAACTCAGGGAAGTCTACATGCTCTTCATGCCGGAAATGAGGTACAAGAGCGGATTTAAGTTGCAAAAAGATTTGATAAATCTTTGTCAATTCCTCACCATGATGGTCATAATGTACATTTAACAGTTTTGCCAACTCTTGGTCAATTTCATCAATCATATTTAATTGTTCTCTATGATAGGTATGAACAATGTAATCAATCAATTGGTCTTTAGAATAGCTAAGCACCTCTGCACGAGAAGATTTCTGAGCAACTTGTACATCATTTAGCATAGCAATGTATGCATCCACATCTTTACCTTTTTCTGCAATAGCCTCAGCTAAAGGATGTCCACCACCACAGCAAAAATCAATTCCATCTTTTGCTAATACATCCATTAACTCTGGATTTACTTTAACCGCATCAGCTACGGTCATGGATTTATTAATAGTCCCAAAACTCATAAGATACACCTCCAATGGTTTACGCCGATCTATTTTCTTATAGTTATACTATACGGCCAACCATGGATTCTGTCTGTCGCAGTGGCTACGAATTTGAAAGTAACATGACAATAATGGTAACGCTGTAAGAAATAACATAGCGTGATGAATATAAAAATATATGGATATATGTTGAACATACAAAAAGCTGGCCCTATAGAGCCAGCTTTCAGCATATCAAAACATATACAACATATGTGTATATATATAATTGTTTAGGCAGATATTAAATGCTTTCAACAGCAGCGATAGCAGCAACGTCTACAACGTCTTGAGCAGAGCAGCCACGGGAAAGGTCATGGACTGGTTTAGCCAAGCCTTGAATCAATGGGCCAAGAGCGTCAGCGCCGGAGAAGCGTTGTACCAATTTGTAACCAATGTTAGCAGCTTGAAGATCAGGGAAGATCAAGATGTTAGCTTTACCAGCTACATTGGAGCCAGGAGCTTTCTTTTCTGCTACGGAAGGAACGATGGAAGCGTCTAATTGCAATTCGCCATCGAATTTGAAATCAACGTTGCGTTCTTTCAAGATGTTAACAGCTTCAACCACTTTATCTACTTCTGGAGTGGAAGCGGAGCCTTTTGTGGAGAAGGACAACATGGATACGCGAGGGTCAGCCATGCCAACAACTTTGCGAGCTTTTTCTACAGTGGATTCTGCAATATCAGCCAATTGTTCGCTAGTTGGATTAGGCAATACGCCGCAGTCAGAGAATACAAGCATACCGTCGTCGCCATATTCTTTTTTGCTTGTGAACATGAACATGGAAGAAGATACAGTTTTAAGACCTGGTTTAGTACCTACAACTTGCAATGCAGCGCGCAATACGTTTGCAGTTGGGCAAGCGGAACCAGCAACCATGCCATCTACTGCGCCAAGGCGAACAAGCATAGCGCCGAAGAACAAGCAATCGCCTTTCATAGTTGCGTCAGCTTTTTCAGGAGTCATGCCTTTTTTAGCGCGCAATTCTACGAATGTATCAACCATTTCTTGGTAACGATCGTAGTTAGCAGGATCGATGATTTCAGCACCTTCGATGGATACACCAACAGCTTTAGCAGCTTCAGCGATTTCAGCAGGGTTGCCAACGAGTACAGGTGTTACGAAACCTTCTTTCAAAATAATTTCAGTTGCTTTCAATACGCGTTCATCTTTGTATTCTGGCAACACGATTTTTTTACCTAATGGTTTTACTTGGTCTTTTAATTTTTGAATTAAATCCACGATTTTTGCCTCCTTAACATTGGCTTTACGCCATATCAATACTATTATTATAGCAAGTTAACGACTCTCTAACAACCATTCTAAAACATTTCGTTGTTGAATTCCGTCGTAGTTGGCATTTTTATTTAGTTCATCTAAGGTGAGCAAAAACTTAGAGTATTGGTCTTGTACCGCCTCAAGCGGTGCTAGTTCTCGGCTCAAAGTATTAGAGTCAAGTACGGTCTCACTAACTTGATAATATTCGGTAATTCCCCCTTTTTGTGCTACAAAATCTATTTCACCCTTAGCAAGTTGCCCTACATATACGGTGTATCCTCGTCTAATGAGCTCTAGAAAAACGATATTTTCTAGAATATGACCTGTATCACGGCTCGCATTCCCAACTAGCAAATTTCGTAATGTTACATCAACACTATAATACTTTGCATTGATACGTAGTAATTCTTTACCTCGTACGTCATAGCGATTTACCTTATATAACAACAAGCTATCCTGTAATCCTTGTAAATACCGTTCTACAGTTTTATTATCGATTTTTCGACCTGCACTAACGAGAGAGTTGGCTATTTTATTTGGTGAAAGTAAACTACCAACATTCGCCATAATATACCGCACTATATCTTGTAAAATTGTGACATCATTAATTTTCAATCGAGCCACAACATCATGCAATAACAAAGTATTATATAATCCACGTAAATATTCTTGAATATCAAAGTCTTCGCCCCCTAATTGCTGAGTATAAGGGAAGGAACTTTCACGAAGATAGGCCTCATAGGCAGGAATCAAAGAATACTGATTACCCTCATACTTGCTATGGTAAAACTCACTGAAGGACAATGGAAACATCTGAATTTCCACATATCGTCCAGTCAACAATGTGGCGATATCAGAAGACATAAAGTATGCATTGGAGCCCGTAATATATAAATCTGTGTTCTCTTTTACAAACAAGCTATCTACGACACGATGAAATTGATCTACATGCTGAATTTCATCAAGAAAAATGTAATTCGTTTCATTAGGCTGTATACGTTCTAAAATATATTGATACAACGCATGGTAATCTCGCAAATGATCGTATTCCAATTCTTCAAAATTAATGGAAATAATCTGTTCAGGCTTCACATTATCTGCCAATAACTCATCTTCAAACAGCCTAAACAATGTAGATTTACCACAACGGCGTATGCCTGAAACGACCTTAATAATAGGCCGCTCTCGATTACGCCGTAAAAAATCTAGATATCCTTGGCGCTGAATTAACTTCATAAGGGCCTCCTCATCTATGTACCTTCTCATAGATGGAACCCATGTATTAGTAATATCAGATATCATATCACTTACCTAATAAATTTGGATTCCATTCCAACTTTATATTAATTTTATCATAAAGTTGGATTTCATTCCAAATTTTTATTATTTTAATCATAAAATTGGATTAGATTCCTAAAGTTTTACTTTAAATTTTAACATACAGCACTTCAATTAATGTTTATCTATGAACTACATACCAATAATTGAACTCTTTACACATAATACGCTACAATAATAGAAACAAAATACGGATAGCCAAATGCCAATTTATATTCCTTATACACCCATTTAGGAGGTCTTATGGCGAATACAGAGGCAACAATCAACGCTGTTATACATCCAAAATACAATGATACACCTATAGACATAGAGAAAACAATTAAAGCCTTGGAACGCAATAATTTTGTAGTCCATTATTTCGAAACAGGTACTGAAGCTATTTCCTATTTAAAAGATCGTATTCAAAACAAACGCGTAGCCATCGGGGACTCTCGCACGTTACTAAAACTCAACGCTTATAAAGCCCTATCCGAAGTCAACGAAGATGTAACGGATATTCAACGTCCCCTTCCTGGTGAAAGCTTCCGCGACACCGCATTGCGCACCATGGGGCGTGATGTATTTCTCACCTCTGTAAATGCTCTTGCTCAAACGGGGGAAATGGTCAATATTGATGGTACGGGTAATCGTGTTGCCGCCTCACTCTTTGGCTCTCAAGAGGTATTTTTTGTGCTAGGCATCAACAAAATCACGCCGGATTTAGCTTCCGCCATCTATCGTGCACGCAATGTGGCCGCTCCGCTCAACAGCAAAAAGAATAAAAAGAGCTGTCTCAATCCATGTGCCACATTAGAAGAGAAATGCTATGACTGTGGTTCTCCCGACCGCATATGTAATGCATTAACCATTTACTATAAAAAGATGCGCAATATGCAAACCATGGAAGTCATCATCATCAATGAATCTTTAGGCTTCTAATTGTTTGCGGCCCATTCAAAAAATCTTGTATATTCATTTCTCCAAGTCCATACACGACTCTGTAAATTGTGGACCACCGAGGATCTACGGCACCACTTTCAAGGTCACTAATATAAGATTGGGCTAAACCAGATTTATCTGCCAATTGATATTGAGTCATTCCCAATTGTCTGCGCCAAAGTAAAATCAATACACCAAGCTTGTGAACTTCTTGTCGAACTTGTAGATCTTGACAACATACGATAGGATTCATGCCAACCTCTATCTACTTTCTCCCTCAACACATATTTATGCCTTTACTATAAATCTGGGCTCAATCATTTCCTAGTAGTGGTTGAAAAGCGATAACACAAAAGCCTTAACAAAAACTAATGTGTAAATCATTTTAATTAAGGCTTTTGTTCTATGCAGATTTCATTGCGTAGGATTTCATCATTTCGTGGAATTTTAGTATATATAAAAGTTATTATCATTAAAAATACAGATAGTAAATCAAAAATACAGGTATTATCTATATATTGCAATTCTTTTACAGTATTCATACATTATGCATACACTTGATTTATAAAATTACCTAGTTTTATTTATAATACAAGAAGACTATACGATATAAAGTAAATGCGATATATAGTAAATGCGATATATAGTAAATACGCAATATTGTTAAAATACATTTAGAAATAATAAGTCTATTAACAATACAAAAGGACTATACAGCTGAACTGTATAGTCCTTTCTATGTATTTATATAAAATTATTGATTTGCGCTTTCTTGTGCTTTTTTGATTTCCATGTATTTAACCATACCATCAACGGCTTTTTTAGCTTCACGCATAGCCAATACTACGGTAGCAGGTTTGTGAACAACGTCACCACCTGCAAATACGCCTTCACGACTAGTCATACCATATGGATCTTCAGATGTAATAATATAACCTTTTTCATCTACTTTTAAGTTATTACCTTCACCTACAAGACGAGCATTTGGTTTATGACCTGCGGCGATAATGATTTTATCAACAGGCATTACTTGGAAGTTACCAGTACCGTGGATACCTGCACCATCTTCGTTAAGTGCCATCACTTCGTATTTGAAGCCTTCTACCTTATCTGTACCTTCTACGCCTACTGGAGAAGCAAACCATTGGAACTGAACGCCTTCAGCACGAGCTTCTTCGTATTCAGACAACAAGGCTGGCATTTGTTCTTGGCTACGACGATATGCTACAGTTACCGCTTCGCAGCCTAAACGGACGCATGTACGAGCCGCATCCATCGCTACGTTGCCACCACCGATGACGATAACACGATCGCCTTTTTTAACAGGAATTTGATCTTCATCAAGTTCCCCATTTTCTACCAATTGTACGTTAGTCAACAAGTACATCGCTTGGAATACACCATGCACTTCATCGTTTTCCATGCGCACTTCTTGAGGAATATGTGTACCAGTACCGATAAAGATAGAGTCAAAACCTTCAGCAAAGAGATCATCCAAAGTTTTATCTTGACCAATAAATGTATTACATACGAATTTAACACCTAAGCCTTCAAGACGAGCGATTTCACGACGTACAACGGCTTTGGACAAGCGGAATTCGGGAATACCGAATAAGAGTACACCACCTGGTTCAGATTGGCCTTCAAATACAGTTACCTCATAACCGAGTTTAGCCACATCACCAGCTACGGACAAACCTGCAGGCCCAGAACCTACTACAGCTACCTTGCCGAGATCTTGTTTGATTTTCTTAGGCTTGCGAAGTTCATTGATGCTTTCAAAGTCAGCTGCAAAGCGTTCCAATTTACCGATGTTAATAGGCGGTTTCTTCGCCTTATTCATGATACAGTTGCCTTCACATTGGTTTTCACGAGGACAGACGCGGCCGCAAATAGCCGGCAAATTCGTCCGTTCCGCCAAAATATCGTTTGCTTCACCGAAATTGCCGCGTGCGATAGCCTGAATAAAACGAGGAATCTCGTTCTCAATGGGACAACCCATGCGACACAACGGCTTAGGACAATTCAAACAACGCTTCGCCTCCGCAAGCGCCTCCTCCATCGTATAATCCGCATCAAAATGTAGTGGTTTTAATTCGTTACTCATGGCACATGCCTCCTAACAAGGATCCAGTACTATACTTACAGCGTTGCATGCACCTAAGCATTCCGATGAGCCCTCTCACATAGGGACGCCGCCACATGCTGCTAACATTTATCTTTTGTAACCATTTGATAGACGTGTGGTCACTGGTCAGACTCACACTATTCTATAGTATATTCTAAATTGTGAAAGTCCCAACAGTCAAGCAAATATCACACGTTTTGTATACGAATATAGCCCTTATACTTGCAAGGAGTGCATAGAAAAAGAGGCACCAGTAGGCACCCCTTTCATAGCGATGTATAGTTCTAGGTTTGGTTTAGGATTGTTTTTTAGATTAAATATGTGTGTGCGAATAAAACCTTCTGTGTGTTTTGTTTGCGAGTTAAGAAAAAGGTTATGACATCGCTATGTAGTGCTGATTTAGCACTACTTTCGCAAAACAATTATGTAATTAATAACATAATTACTTTAGTATTATATGCAAGATTAAACTATGTTAATTTTTACATATAACTTGATACATATATATTGATATAATACAAATAGAGATTTACGACTTTTGCACGCTAACCACAGCCAAATCTATCCTGAATTTTGACTAATGCGAGATTCCCTATGAACACAGCAGAGTTTACCAAAAAATACTATATTGATCGCCGAGGATCTCATTCCAGAAAATGGGACGGACAACATTTAAAATTCAATCGCATCGATTTATTACCACTATGGGTGGCGGATATGGATTTTATGCCGCCCCGGTGCATCCAAGAGGCGATTTGCAACTATGTGAAAGCTACTCCTTTAGGCTATACCATGACAAATCCCAATTACCTAAAGGCTGTCATTAGTTGGTACAAACGTCATCATAACTGCACAATCGTTAGCGACTGGCTTACTAGTGCCCCCAATGTTATTACAGCCATCATGTGGTGCATAGCAGCTTTCACAAAAACAAATGATGCCATCGCAGTGTTAAGCCCTGTGTATGGCGCATTCGACAGTAGCACCAGCGATGCGAAGCGGCAAATCATCGCCGTTCCCATGACGCGCAACGAAGATAATCGCTATGCCGTTGATTATGAAGCCTTTGAGGCCGCTATCATTAAACACGATGTAAAATTGTTTATTCACTGTAATCCACACAATCCAGTAGGCCACGTATGGACTGCAGAAGAAATGGATCGACTATTTAGTATCTGCCAGCAACATAAGGTCCTTATCATTAGTGATGAAATCCATCAGGACCTCATCACGGGACTTACACCATTTACATCTGCATTAACTGTGTCTAAAGGAGCGTATACAGACAGGCTCATCGCCATGTCCTCGTTGTCAAAATCGTTCAATATAGCTAGCCTGCACCACGCAGAGGTCATTATCCCTGACGAAGAACTGCGGAATCATTACAACGCCTTTAAAGCCCTTGTATACCATACAGATTCGGACGTTCTTGCCGAGGCAGCCATCACAGCTGCCTACACGCATCCAGAAGCAGAAGCATGGCTAACGGACCTACTCAATGTAGTGAAAGAAAACTATGATTATATGTGCAATAAACTACTTGCCAACTTGCCTGAACTTCGCATTAGCCCTATGGACGGCACCTATTTGGCTTGGATCGATTTTAGCGCTTATCTTAAACCAGAGGAAATGCATGATTTCTTTGAAAATAAATGCGGTATTGCACCAAGCTTTGGTGAATGGTTTGGTGGTGAAAGCTACGCAACCTTTGTGCGCTTGAACTTGGCCACAAGCCTTGAGAACATCAAAATTGCTACGAATGCTATCCTACAAAATATTTAAATATTACAGGTCTAAAATAATAGTTAATTTTCAATATCACTATATAATCAAAAGAGGCAGTCACAGCTGTTTAGAACACGTCTGTGGCTGCCTCTTATTATATTTAAACCTACTTTTAGCTAATCATACGTTACTATTACCGACATCTAAAGCCTTTATTAGGAGTATTAAAGCAATTATTTATCAGGAGTATTTGAAATAATCGATTATTCGGAACGTTTGAAAAGCCTTTTAGCAGGGATATTTAATAGTCTTTTACTAAGAATATTAAAAATCGTTTTTTACTAAGAATGTTTAAAATGGTCTTTTAGTAAAGATATTTAAAATAAAATTTACTAGGAACGTTTGAAATGGTCTTTTGCAAATTGCATGTCTTGCACTAATTCTAATGTACCAAGGTAATTATTGTTTTGGTCGCGCACCGCCATATAGTTTACATAGAATGGACGACCTACCTTTTCAAGCCATACCGCCACATTATCGCGTTCCCCTTTGCGGAAGGATTCGATAATACCGCGTACGATAGGCTCTATCTTTGGAGGATGGCAAGAGTATACATCGCGACCGATAGCTGTAGTAGGGCGTTTAAAGACCTTTTCACCATCATTGAAGTAACGGTTAATGTCTTCGTGGTCAACGAAGGTTACTTCCATTGGCATTGTATTAAGCATGGCATTTAATTGATCTACAGTTAAGCTACCACCTATTAGAGCAATAGTATTATCATCGCCACTTGCTTTTGTTGTTTGTGTAGCTAATGCGGCTTCAGCCTCTGTCCAAATAGTGCGTTTTACCCCAAGGATTTCTTCATACTGCGCTGTATCTTTGTAAATTTGATACCACTCTTCAGTACTAAAGTTCTCTGCACAAATTGGGAACAAGATATTTTGCTCTTTGTAGATCATCTCTTGAGCACGTGTGAGAAGACCATCAAACTCTTCGTACCAAGCATCATCAATAGACTTAGCACGAGCTAGACGACCAAAGCCATCGCGAATATCGTCATCAACAGTCCACATAACCATGGATGGACCAGAGATATCATAGGCTACTTTCAAATGAGGATATAAAAGGTCGCCCTTCTTAGCGTAGTGAATAGACACTTGGCGCACTTCGTTCACATCATCTACCGTAGCAGTCTTATCGGCCACCTTAACCTTTGTAGCTTCAATCAACGCATCAAGAGCTTTGTTTTCTTCTGTTAATCGATTGAGTGGATGACCTACTGTTTCGACTAGCGTTACTACGCTTTGACTTTTTTCTTGTGCTTCTAGTACAGCCTCAACCTTAGCGTGTTCAGACTCCATTTGTTCATGGATAGTGGAGCCGTGGAACAAGGCAGAGTGAAGGTCACATAATTGTTGAACCTCTGCTAGTGGTGTGCCTTCACGCATAAGGCCTTGTTCAGCTTTCATGATTTCACTAGCCTCAACATGGGCGAATTGACTAGCAAAGTCTTCACGAACGGCACCAAGGTCTTCACCTGTACCTAAACGTTTCAAGAAACCTTTGAGCTGCTCTACGCGTTCGCTATCTTGAACTGTATCTTCAGCCTTAGTTTCGGAATCTTCATCAGTATTAGCTGGCGCTGTAGTAGATACTGGTTCACTGTTTTCTACTGCATTTGCTGCAACTGTACTAGATGCTACGTTAGCAGATGCATCCGTAACATTAGACTTTGTAGCCGTTGCGGTAGGCGCTACACCAGGATGACCCGTAGTTTCCGCATCATCACCAGATAGATTTGGCATTTCACCTTCTAAGGTAAAGCCAGCTTTCATGAAAGCGCCCACGATATCAATCATGGATACGCCTTTCATCTTAGCCCCTTTCGGGATGGTCATGATTTTACCAACAGAGTTCAACATCACCTTGTTTGTAATTTCGCTGAACCCTAATTCTTTCATAATATCTGCTACTTCAGGATATTCTTTTACCAAATCATATACAGATTTGGATAGATCTAATTTCTTTTCCATTTTGAGCCCCTCATGTCAAAATCTTTATAAAATACTTACTAATATTAATGAGCCCCTATACGTAAAAATCTCGCATATAAGGCTATCTATTTACTGTGAAAGGTCTATATATAATGACCTATGCATCTATGATAAACGATATCGATTAGAAAATCTGTATCCGTGGCAATACTTTTGAAAGTAATTCAAAATTTTTCAGAATATCATGTAACGCTTTACCAATAGTAACTCTTTACCAATAAAATAAATTATACGCTTATACGCTCGAAAACAGTAAAAAAAGATAAAAATAACGGATAGATGATTATCCATCCCGGCTCATACATGAAGGGAGACACATCAACTATCCGTTATATATTTAAATTACTTATCTATTACTGTTTCTGTTTCTGTTTCTGTTTCTGTTTCTGTTTCTAACAAGTGTACCACTTAATCATGATGTGGTTTCAATGCTTTTTCGTAGTTTTCAGAAACTTTGTCCCAGTTAATAACGCGGAAGAATTCCTTGATATAGTCTGGGCGACGGTTTTGGTAGTGCAAGTAGTATGCATGTTCCCAAACGTCCAAGCACAAAATTGCTTTTTTACCTTCCAATAGAGGATTATCTTGGTTCGCAGAGGATGTCACTTCTAGCTTGCCATCTTTGTTAACTACAAGCCAAGCCCAACCAGAGCCAAAGCGTGTAGCTGCCGCAGTAGAGAAGCTTTCAACAAACGCATCGTAGCCCCCAAGTTCAGCGTCAATAGCCTCTTTCAAAGGACCTTGCAATTTAGAAGTATCTGGTTTTGTCATGATTTCCCAAAACATGGTGTGGTTCTTGTGACCACCACCATTATTGATAACTGCTTGACGGATATCTTCTGGCACATTAGCAATATCGCCGAGAATGCAGTCTACACAA
Source organism: Veillonella sp. 6_1_27 (assembly GCF_000163735.1). Classification (NCBI taxonomy): domain Bacteria; kingdom Bacillati; phylum Bacillota; class Negativicutes; order Veillonellales; family Veillonellaceae; genus Veillonella; species Veillonella sp. 6_1_27. The sequence continues at coordinate 259,172 of NZ_GG770216.1, read as the reverse complement.
CCATACGCAAGATCCGGATATTTCGCGATGGCCGCGTTCAAATTATTAACATACGCTTGGTGATGCTTGTCATGATGCAATTTCATTGTTTCAGCGTCGATAACAGGCTCTAGGTAATCATAAGCATACGGTAATGGTGCGAGTTCGAAAGGTTTCATAGTAGTCCTCCTTAAATTTAGGGCATAGAACAATGCTAACTATTTCGTATCATCGTTCTTGTGAAAGCGATTCGATGCACCTGCATCGTTAGTATAATATCAATCTACTAGCATAGCATATATACTTCAAGAAGAGACGTATTATCCTAACTTTAACCAGAAGTTAAGATATACTTTTCAGCCAATAAATTGATATGAATTATCATTCTTTATCTAATTGTACACATTATATAGAAAAACGTCAATATAAAAGGCTAACATAAAAAGGCCATGGGAACTCCCACAGCCTTTCATTAGTTGATTGTTATGGACTTTTGCTCAGCAATAACACATAGTTCTACATAAAAACATATACAGATATATACAAATTATTCGACAATGCACTGGCACATTTTCATCGTTGCTAATGCCGCTTGATGAGACTCCTCTGTTACGCCAGCACAACAGCTCGAATCAATGTGAATCGGAATCTCTGGCAAGCCTGCTTTCAACATAATCGCATTGGACACAACGCAAATATCTGTACATAAGCCGATGAGCGTAATAGACTCAATAGGATTTACTTTATCCATGCCCTCTAACCGAGTGAGCAACTCAAAAGAGGCAAAGTTTGGTTTATCTACAAAGGACACTGGACTCATAATTGATCGACCTTCTGCAGCCTCAATCAAGCCATCCACAATATGCCAGCCCTCGGTATTTTTAACGCAATGTGGCACTGGTAAAAGCTTTCCTTCTTGGTGTTCCAAGTAATCTCTATCATGCGTATCACGCGTAAAAATAATAGGGCCATCAAAGCTTTCAATTTTCTTACGCACATTATCTACGATTAACTGTGCTTGCGATGAACCAAGGGCACCATCTACAAAATCATTTTGCATATCGATTACTACTAGAACCTTTTGCATAGCTCCTCCTGTATATAGCTACAAAACAAAGTACTTATTTCCAATCAATATTATTTATACTCTTTATTCTTTATAACATCAATAATATCTAGCAACTCTATACATTGTTATCAAGTTGTTGTGAAAGTGTCATCAAATTGTTGTGAAAGTGTTATCAATGAGTCATCGAAGCCTATCTCATACTTTATCGATAAATAGATATATGACAAACTTCTATTCTTCTGCTATAGCATGTTGCACGCGATTTGGCTCATTATGTGCCAGTTTTCCTGCCGCTGCTGCCGCTACAGCACCTACTAAATCATCAAGGAATGTATT
>NZ_GG770216.1:0-257597 GCF_000163735.1 Veillonella sp. 6_1_27 | reverse complement strand
CACCTACTAAATCATCAAGGAATGTATTACAGTGCCCCCCTTCTTCGCTATCTAGCTTTTTGATGATACCTGGCTTCACCTTGTCTAAATAGCCATAGTTTGTAAAGCCAATGGACCCATATAAATTAACGATGGAAAAGGCTAAAATTTCATCAATCCCATACAGGCTTTCATCATTAGCAACAATGCGTTGCAATGGCTGAGATAATTTATTCTGCTCCGTTAACTTATCAAGCTCTATACCCGTAATAATCGCATTATGCACCTCCCGTTTAGATAGTACAGAAGCCACACTTGTGCGACACTCTTCCAGTTTTAAATTCGGCATATACGGTTTTTGTACGTAAAAAACAAGCTCTGCAATGTCATCTAATGTGACACCACGCTCAGCGAGAAGATCATAAGTATATTTCTCTAAATCTTTCGTAGTTTCCATAAGCCCTCCTTTATCGTTTCTTAGAATTAGTATCAGGTAGCATGACAATACTTACGGGAATCGTTACAACAAGCGCTTCATCAGTATCAACATGTTTAGTATTCCAAGCCGCTTCTTTAGCAGCCTCCTCAAAGATAGGGTACGCTTCACGATCTAGTTTCCAATTATTAGGACCTGCTTCAACAGCTACAATATTACCCTTATCATCCGTCTTAATCTCTATAGGAACGATTAATGTTCCATCTGCACTCGTTTCAAAAGCCTCTGGTGGAATGATCACGTTATAAGAAATCTGTTGTTGCAATTCATAATTACGCTTGTCCGCAGGCTTTATATCTGCAGCTATAGAACTAATAGGACTCATTGCAGACACTAATAAAGCCAACAGTATAACACGGTTAAACATAGTTTCCTCTCATCTAAATACTCTCATACTATATGCATTATAAGTTGATTATACCACGAAAAAATCCCTACCGAATTTTTATCGGTAGGGATTTCTTAGATTAGATTTTCTTAACCATTTCAGATTTCAATGCCATCGCACCGAAGCCATCGATTTTACAATCGATATCGTGACCATCGCTCGCATCAGAGATGAGGCGGATATTTTTAACACGTGTACCTTGTTTCAATACGCCCGCGCCTTTTACTTTGAGGTCTTTTACAACAACCACTGTATCGCCATCAGCGAGCTCATTGCCGTTAGCATCGCGAATAATATCCGCTTCAGCTGCAGCTTGCGCATCGGCCGCTGTCCATTCGTTGCCACACATAGGGCAGATAAACATATGCCCATCTTCGTATGTGTACTCGTCACCACACTTAGGGCAGTTAGGTAAATTTGCCATTTAAATCTCCTTTGTTTATTACATAATGAAAGTATTATATCATACCTTGGAAACCGGGCTCTATATTAATATGATGACCATTGACTCCAGATTGACGATATACGCCAATCTCATTATAATGTAATAAAGAGATAGTCGACGAGTGGTTCCGCCAGGCTCATCCCAAAACATTATAAAGCATGCAAAAATGGCCTTTCGTTTTCAGCTACCAGTTGGTAACGAAGGGCTATTTGTCGTTATTACGACAAATCAGCACTATCAATGCTCCAAAGGAAATAACGACAGTTAAGATCCCGAGGACAATCATAATGACTTCATAAGCATTCATAGGCTTTCACCCCCTTCAAAGAAAAAGGGTGGCCCAACCTCGTTCGACTATCTTACGTTCATTATAAACCGAACTTATGTTCTATGCAATAAAAAATCTATTAATAAATATTAGTCTATTTATAACTAACAAAGGGAGACTCTTGATAGAGTCTCCCTTTTATTCGTGTACAAGTTGTACGAAATTAATCCGTGTTTTTCAATCAATAATTTCTGCTATATACTAATAACGAAAGAGCCATTAACGTGAGTTAGGTAAAAAATAAACCTAACGTTTAAGACTAAGTACGGCAATACTTAGACACGTTAGGTTTATCAAATTCACAATTCTTTGATGAGCCTAACGCCTAGAACACGTTAATTGGCTCTTTTGTACTTATAGTATAGTCTGAATTCTAAAGACTGTCAATTTACATCGTCATTAGAGGATATTATAAAATTAATGGGAACATGAAAAACAAGTTCTTCTTTAACATCAATATACCCTATATTCCAAACGGTATCCTTTGCGGACTGTACTAACTCTAAATATATCTCATCATTAGAGGTACTCTCATTTGGATTTAACTCAACAGAAGTAATACGACCTTGAGTATCCGTTTTTATCTGTAAGGCAAAACTATAATCTCTATTAAGCTTCGTTTTAAGGACTTTTGCCGGAATCTTTAACTGAGACTGTATCTGCTCATTAAGAGAGCGTTGTATATCAAGCGTGTCCCTCTGATAATCAGCAAAAGCATTAATAGGACTCAAAACAACTAGCAATAAAAATAAATATAAAACTCTAACCATAAAATTTCACCAATCATAACACACAACATAAAATTATTATTGAGTTTTATATTAACAAAACAAATAAAATATGTCCATTTATCTAAGCATCAATACTTTAAGGAAAATAATGACAATTAAAAGTTCATGGATAATTATAATAAAAACAAAGAAAGCACAGCGCTACTAGCGCTGTACTTTCTTGAGTGTCATCATTAACTATACTAACATCTTTTTCTACATCGTATACCAATAAGTATACTATTACGCAAGTCGTCTCCGTAATATAGCATATAAAATCATGCTAATAATGACACTCATAACGGCTTGAATGGCGTTCGTCAATATACTAGCAATGGCTACGCCTAGGTCGAATACAAAGTATTCAGCGATAAAGTAGCCTGCTACGATGATAATACCACCTAGGATAGTTGCCGCTAAGGCAGAGGTAGTTGTCTTATTTTTATAGACAGTACCGACAAGATAGCCTTCAAGTCCTTTCACCACGAAGGTGATGGGTACAAAGACTACATAGCCGAGAAATAAATCGGCTAGCGCCGGGCCGATAGCACCAATATAGGCGCCATATTTTCGACCTAATAATAGAGCTGACGTCATAATAACGACATCTCCTACATTGAAATAGCCGCGAATGCCAGGTACTGGAATTTTCGTGTACATGGTAAACAATGTTGCGAGGGCAATCAATACGGCTGTGAGTACTAACGCAGACGTAGTACTGCGGGTTTGAACGTGTTGCATAGCGTCCTCCTTATAAAGAAAAATAGATATGCGATAAAATACACCGCATATCTATACTATATACCTTTATAACAACACCCGCAAACAGAAGGAATTAATAATACACTCTTCCCAACATTTATCGTTATTTACGTTTAGAATAGGTGCTCTTCACTAGACTTTAACTTAATATAGCTACCATTTTACTATACAGATTCTCTCAACCTGACGATGATTAACAAGAAAGGAACTAGCCATGAATATTTTAATCATTTACACCTATCCTAATCATCAAAGTTTTAATGACGCTATTCTGAAAGTAGTGCAACAGAATCTTTCAAAAGACCACAATGTGAACACCTTGGATTTATATGAGGAGCAGTTCGATCCTATATTACGATTTGATGACACGCACAAACGTCGAGATTTAAGCACTGTACCGGACATGGAAAAGTATCGTAACTTAATTACTTGGGCAGACCATATCGTCTTTATCTACCCAATTTGGTGGAGCGGTATGCCGGCAATGCTCAAAGGCTTTATCGATCGCGTGTTTACAGCGGGCTTTGCCTATTCATACGGAAAACGAGGACTTATAGGTCATTTACAGGGAAAATCCGCCTGGATCATCACCACCCACAATACTCCCGCCTTTTTGACGCCGTTTATTCAGGACTATGGCAAGGTATTGAAAAATCAAGTTCTGAAATCCTGTGGCATTAAACCGGTTACACATACCCAGTTGGCTGGCACAGAAAACAGCTCAGACGAAAAACGCCGGCGCTTCTTAGACAAAATCGCTAATATCGCCGGCAGTATTTAACATTTCTAGTATACTATGATTTTTTACCAAAGATTACTTGGTTACCAAAATCACAAATAAATTTTCATTAGACTGCTTACAGTTTGCTCTAAGTCAAAAACAAGCTGTATACGAAAACCTTCCCAATTACATAGATATTACTCTTCAAATCTCTCTTCTACATTATAGAGAACCTCGCAGTCACAACCGCCACCTTCGTTGACGATCCAGTCTAATACGATTTCTACATCTACCTTTTGTTTTTCCAAGAATTCTCTAGTGAAAGTCAAACTATGATCGCAACCGTCATTTTCCTCTAATTTCTCGTCTACATAATCAAAGAGATTCCAAAACAACTCTTCATCCATAGGTAAACTATCTTTAAACGATTGTCTCTGCTTATCTGCATATGCTTTTAACAATTCCTTTTTACGTGCTTTATCCATGATAATAATTTCCTTTTATGAACTTAGCAAATCGATACAAGCACGTTCCCATTAGCGTCTAGTATTTGTTTGTAGAAACGTTTCATTTGCTCGAAATCATGAAGAAGTTCGTCTTTGATTTCCTCCTCTTCCTCATCGTAATCCCAAATATCTGGATATAGCTCAGCCTCTTTGCAAGCTGCCATATCAAAAGATTCAAGAGCCTCTTCCATATCAAACTGCTCTAGAGCCGCCACGATATCTGCTAACTTATCGTGTTCCGTATACGCTAAGTAATCCGATAGTTCTTCAACAGCTGTTATGCCAAGCACAGCTTGGCTAAGAGGATTCTTATCGTCCTTATGGTCAGTGCCTACGCCAGTTAGCACAAAGTGAAGTACATCCCACATTTTATCGATATCAAGCAATAATTCATCATCGTCATTCCACTCTTCAACGCTTTCAAGAATTTCCTCTTCTTCTGAGCCCATGGCTTTAATTTCTTTTAAATTCGCATCGCTTAAACAGCTATAATTTGCAATTAGTCCCATAGCCCATAACCTCCTAATCCTGTAATCTCAGTAGATATGTAATAATCTGCTATCCCCTTAGATATTTAGTACTCTATCTCTCATTTAATACTCTATCTCTGTCAGTAAGTCTAGTAAATTAGCTTCTCCTTCATGAGATTTATCTAATAACGGAATAGCTAGTAAAAGCACTTGCAGTGAGTAGTAATAAAAGCTAAAGAATAAATCATCAGGAACTACGTCTTCTTCCTCATATCTAAGAACATCTTCGTCTTCATCGTATTCTTCAGACCAAAGGTATTCTTCGTTAAGCATATCCACAAAATGAGGTAATGGATCTGCATGCTCTAGCACGAGACCATCTCGGATGCACTCAGCAATCACAGTAAATAGGTCTACCAATTGTTCTGCTAAATAATGAGCTACTTCATTCTGAGTTCTCTCTTCTAGGGCTTTCTTAAAAATACGAAGCAAGAAAATCATAGCAAATGGTGTAGCATGCCACAATGTCGATTGGTGCTCAATATTCATTGCTAACGCCTCACCAGCCGCATCAACAGCATCAATACTTTTCATGCTCCACAACACATCAAGCTCTGTAGGAAAATCTGTGGCACGACCGTAAGTTGTGGTTAACCGATGCCACGGTATATCACTGACTTTCACAGTTTCTATATATTGTTTCGTCACAGTATCCATTATAGTTATACCTTTAGCATTATATATACGCCCACCTATTAATGCGTTTACCCCATAATTATTTCTGAATAACCTTTTTCACCAGTTCATAGGTGTCTATGAGACGCAGTTTTCCTATCCTAGGATTATCTGTAATCTCCTCATAAATATCTTCCAACGTGCCTGCTGGTGCTAGTTTCCACAATTTACACGGATATAGTTCGACGTTCCCTATGATTTCTAAATCGTCTAGCAATAGGCCTAGGTCTTTATGATTAAACCAACAATCTGTATCGATACCGAAATTTGTATTATCTTTCCGGCAGGCGATTTTACTATTTAAAAACTGCTCCATTGTAGGTTTTTCTTCTTGTAAAAGTCGCGTACAGGCTAAATGATATTCGATTTTCCGCGGTGATTGATCCACGTCAGATACAAAGACGGCACCATAGTCGTTTTCAAACTTAACAGCTAATACGTCGCCCACCTTAAAATGAGTTTCTCTCCTCGTTTTAGATTTACGAACCTTAATAGGCTTTGGATTTTCACTTTGTAGCTGTACTGCTAACTTATCTAATACCTTTTGGCGCTGTTTAAGTGCCTTACTATCAATGTCTAGCCAAAACTCATGAGGGCCCTGAGCGATTATGTCTAAGGTTTTCTCTTTGATATCCTCAGACAGATGCCCTATCTTCCATAAAGAATAGGCCACCGCAGTCCAATAAATTTCTGTGTAAAACTCATCAGTACAAAAATTTTGTTCCTCACCTAAGATTTCAGAAATTATAGTATCGACACTGATACCATCCTTGTACCGCTCAACAATAGCATTATAAATATCATGACCGTCATCGCTGTCTATGATCTTTACTCCATCAATTGCCATACGATTCTCCTATTACAACACAAAACCTCTTGAAACACTCTTTTATTGCTGATTATTTTCCCATTTTACATATTAAAAGAATAGACCTTCATAAGCCGTAATACTACCATCTTCTTCATGGTAAAAGCCTTGGTATACAGGTTCTCGATGTGCCGCATCGTAAAACTTTTGCAGTACAGCAGCCAAGTTTGCTTCAGAAGGCATGCCTAGCGCCTTAACAACTGTTTCCCATTCGTCCATTTCTGTATAAGATGTAATTTGAGCATATCGCTCCTTAGCATACGATTCAAGAATTCCTACATCCGTATATTGGCTAGAGTCACAATAGTCATGCCAGCAAATGCTATACACCAATAAACAAATTAAATCGTCTATACTTTCAGCTATGCGACCGCATTCACCTTCGCTACTCATATATCCAATTGATCCATCCTCTAGTTGATGATATTCACCGCCTGCACCATCACGAGCAAAGGCTACTCCATCCACGGAAAAGGTACATCGCCCCTCTACCTCATCACGTTTTGTAGGTTCATCAAGCAGAAAGAAATCAAATAGTGCATCAAAATCTGCTGCCAAGTTAGAATCTTCATGTAATATTTTTAAATAATCCATATTGTTACCTCTTATAGATTCGTCTATTCTCTCTATTTCATCTCTTATTTTCTCGTAATTCTAACAACGCAGAAACCTCGCTCATACTGAGATTAAACATGTTGCTTTCTAAATCAATAGGTACAAAATAATAACAAACTATATCTGCACCAAACTCATCTTCTAGCTTTAGCCATTCTGTCCCTGAAAGCACGGTAAATCCGAGCGTATCATCGCCAAGGCTTTCAGCAAACCAGCGCACCTCATAATCAGGTTTAACGAAGTCGTTGAAATATTTGATAGTCACATCCCGGTCTTTCTCATCACCGTAGGGAATTAGCAATTTTTTATTGCCCTTTTGTAGTACAATATCGTCACCATACTGCTTTCCATTGCTAACGGTTTGAATGTCGATAGGCTCATCCATCATGTCATTAAAATAGTTCACCACACCTTCGTCATCCTCGCGCCAGTCAATCCAGATGATAGCTTCGGAATCAAATAAATCATCTAAATCCATATCATGACTAAAGAAATCTTTGACTAATTTATACATATCTTCCATAGTCTCTCTCCTGCATATCACTTATATTTTTAGGTAGAATACAACACCAGTATCACCACTTTAAAACAACTCTATAAGGTTTCGTATATCACATCTTGTTGAGCCGTAAAGTTTTCATCAAAAGGAACCAAAACATATAGATGTCCTGCTGGGGATTCTCCCACATCATAGCCTAGTGCAAATGCATCGTAACAACCTGATTTATCCAGCATTATATCCGTTAGCGTTAGTACAACAGACTCTTCTTGCGGTATTCCCTTTTGTATGAGCCTCTTCGCCAGTTGGTCTAATTCATCTAATTGAACATATAATTGCTCCCATATTGATAGTGAAAGTACATCATCTTCAGTATAACCGGTACAACTAATATTAAGTTTTTTAAAGGCTTGTCCTACATTCTCTAAACGATTAGTACCCAATCGGCGAGATACAAAGTAAACACCATAAGGTTCTTCAGACCAGCTTTCAACATTCCATAATGTCATTAATTCCGATTTTCTCATTAGGACTCTCCATTAATTGATTATCCTGCAATATCTGCATCAATAGGGTTCCCATCCGCATCAATATGGACTATGATACAGTGCCCCCAGAAAATATCATCGTCGTCATAATATACCTCTATAGTGCCATCGTTGCGAAACGCCAATTCGCCCATCATAATACGCTTGGCAAATACGTCTGATGTAATCGGATCTTGGTCATCATTGTCGAGCCAATCATTAGCAAGGTCTAGCAATTTTTCACTAATATAGGTACTAATTCGTTGTTCAAATGCTTTGAAATTATCGATTGTATTGAAAGCAGCCAATGCTACGGTGCAGCTTTCATCAGAGCCCTCATCCACATCAAGGGTGAATGCATAATCATCAATTCTCGCTGTGTAATATTGATACTCTCGATTTAACAGGAAGTCACCCTTGTCGGTATGAAGGTATTTAGGAGTTTTCAAATACGCCGACAACGCCTCTAGCTCGCTATGTTTAGCATGTTCCTCTAACACCTCAAGCACATAATAGCGATTATTCCAAGAAGGGCGCATGTAGCCCAAGTCCTCTATAGGTTTTGCTTTCTTAACTAACAATTTGTAAACACCATGGGGCTCAAAAGAATACCCCCAACCAGTGTCAAAACCTTCAATAATCCACGTCAAAATGCCTTCGCTACGGTCAAGCACGCTAGTTCGAGTATCTAGAATAGCATCGGTGGACACCAGTGGTCTATGGTACTTATCCAAATAAGGACTAGCCCCATTCGCATCACTGCGCGGCAATGCATAAATCTCAAATACTTCCGGCTCAAACTCTGCTTCATATTCTGGCAAACGTACAACACTCATATCGCTCTCTCCTATTCATCACATTTTACGATACAAACTATTTACAGTTTAGAACTCCATCCTTTATAGATGATGCCATAGTATAATTGCTTCTATAACATTAAAATGTTCTGTTGTATCACAAGCGTTCAGCTACATCGATTCTATGTAACAGCTCTTTTGCTAGTTCTTGGGCTGTTTTGAATTCCTCATTTGAAAGCACCATAAGTACAAAGCTATCGGTTCCGATATCCATACCTACTAACTTATGGGCTTCCCATGTGGCATTAAGATCCGCACTCCAGTCCGTAATGCATTGGTCTTCATCTAATGCTGCTGTATCAATAGTTAGATTTTCGCTAGTATCTAAAGACTTGTTACGTATTAATTTCTGCACATTATGAATAAAATCCTCTAGTTCACACTTACAGCTTAGCTCTACGGCATATCCTTTAGATACTAGTTTCTCATAAAGGTTCCACCAACTATCTTCTAATTCTTCCATGGAGCGCAACTTAGCCTCGGTCATAAAAGATTTAGCTTGTTTAGCATCGCCTAGTAATAACGTTGCTAGCTCTGTAAATGTTGGTTTCATCTGCTCTATATCTAGATTTGCTACTTCTACATACAAACTAGGATCAGGCAATCTCCGTTTTTTCACAAAAGCCCGCATCATCTTCACCGCATCTGGATAACTTACATCATCCATACGATAGGTTTTACTATCGATGTCTAAGAATATATCAACGGAATCCTGCGTTTTTCCTACACGAGCCTTCATCGCAGTGCAACCATCGATAGCATGAGGCGGATATAGCTCCATATACATGAAAAAGCCATCTTCCATAGCCTTGAGCGTATTATCTATGCCTACTATGTTAAAACCATTCCGATTATAATCGGGACTCTTCATGCGCCACTCTTCGTAATTGTCAAAAAGCTTTTCTTGAATCCAATTGTAAAAACTCATAAGGATACACCTTTATATAACTACCTTTTACAAACACTCTATTTAATCTAATTATAGCATTATTACAATTTAAACAGCATAACTTAAAATTCACTAACATAAGAAAATAATGGCATAAAAAATAGGCATAAGACTAAAAGCCTTATGCCTATTAATTTTTGGTGCGCCTAACCGGAATCGAACCAGTGACACGCAATTTAGGAGTCTTATCACTATACACTAAAATCACATTACATATAAGTATTAATATGGCTATATTAATCTTCTTTTACATCTTATAAGAATTTATTTTCTCCAAAAAATTTTATCTGATCATAAAGAAAAGGCTTATAAATTGGCTTATTAACCATCACTATCAGGATTAGGTTCCCATAATCTCACAAGAGATACATCATCACTATTAGGTCTAACTGATTCTAGTCTATTCACTACAACAAAAAAAGGCATATTAAAAGCTTTTCCCGTAATAACAACTTCCCCTTGCCCTAATAAAGGAATTCTTTTATAAGAACTATAATCTAATGTAGGCATTGTATTCTCAAGAATCTGTAAATCCTTATCATTTACGATACGATGAATAAAAAAATTATGAAGTTGGGAAATAATCGTCATTGAAATATCTGAAGGGCGCTGACTTGCTAAGGTTAAATAAAAACCAAACTTTCGTCCTTCTTTAATAATTTCTTCAAAAACTGATAATCGATAATCTTTCCAATCATCTTTATTATTTTTATTCACATCATTTAAAATATTATGTGCTTCATCAATTATTAAATGTATCGTCTTTTTAACACTTCCAGAAGATGAAACCTCACTCTTATGCGCATCATAAACCATCTTAGACACTAACATAGGGAGCAAACGGGTAACCTCTTGGTTAGCATTTACAAGTGAAAAAATATTTAGCAGTTTATAGGAGTCAGATAAATTATCCTTAACCTCAATAACTCTATCTAATGCATCTAGGGAGTTTTCAATCCTCTTTATCATAGGGCTAATAAACTCTGAGGTTTTAGAATCATATACTGCAACATATACTCTTTGAAATTCAATAAAATAATACAACTTTTTTATTTCACTAGCAGATTTAAACTTATCTTCTAACTCTTCTTTTACGCTATCAAACTTAAAATATTGTTTACCAGCTTCTGTTATTTTGTCATTATTGATTACAAGTTTTCCATTTTCATTTTTTATTTTTATATTTCCATAATAAAGTTCTTTACTACATTCTTTAAAAGGTTCTAATAGAGAATTATTTATACCTAAAAGTTCTCCCACCTTAATCCATTTCTCTAATGTAACTCTATCAATATCTTTTCGGTCTTGAAGAATACTAATAAGTAAACCAACTTCTAAATCAGCAAATTCCTTCTCTGTCTCAATAGATTTATACTTTCTTAGAGCAGCCCGTAAAAACGGAACCTGAGTACCTGGTTTAGCATCAAAAAGTATAGATAATAAATCCGGATCTAATAAATATTTTCGAGTAATTCTAATTTTATCTGATTTATCTGTTCTTGTAGAGATATTAAATATTTCTTTATCATCATTAGATAAACCAAACATTGATTCCCCTAAATATTCTCCATTAAAATCAATTAGAAAAAATTGAGACTTTTGATTTATATAATCTTTAAATGATGATTGAAATAACTCATAATACATTTTATGTAAAGTATTTGATTTACCACTACCTGTATTTCCAAAAATACCAATATGAGATGCAAATATTTTATCAATTGGTATATTTATATCTTTTCCTTCAAGTAATGACTTTCCAATACTGATTGTAGACTCCGATTGAATTACACCATAAATCAAATCTAACTCCTCTTGAGTAGTTAAACACACCTCATTTCCTATCATAGGGACAAATCTACTGGTTATATTAAATCGTTGGTTTTCTATAACACCTTTAACTTTTAAGGAAATAGATCGCTTCATTGAATTCTTCTTGTATCGATTATCATATATATCTAAATTTGAAATATTTTGCTGATCTATAATACTTTCAGATACAACTGTTGCAATAATTTTTACCATATTTTGATGAATAGTAACAAATGCACCAACCTTAGCACCTGAAAGAATATCACCATACCAAAACACATCTGTATCATTTGTAGTATCATAAAGTCCAACTTGGGATACATTACCATCTACTGAAATGATTACACCTATTTTTTTTGGTGAATACTCCATATTAACTATCCCCCAATTTCTTTTCAAATAAAATTTTGGTTACTTCCTTCAAAGTCAGCGGTTTAGATTCAAAATCACCGGGGCCCCATATAATCAATCTTGAGTCTGTTTTAGAAATACCTATATTTTCCCGAATGTTATGAATCGCACTATTACTATATGCAAAAATATATACACGTAATTCTGGATTTTGAATTGCACGTCTGACCATCTTTGCAATATGTACATCTTGAAAAGAGAAGCCAATTACAACTAATATTGATTGTGGCTTTTCAAGCTCCAATTGGAACACTCTCAACATTTCATAGAAATAATTTGTTAAAAAAGTTTCTTTCGATTCATATCCAGTTGGTGGAACCACAAAAGGATCTTCACAGACATTAGAACTTATGAGAACGTTCTCTCCATCTCTTTTCCAATTAACTGACCCATGTGGTTTTATTAAATTGACTAAAGGCAATTCATAATTATAATTATCATTTATCCCTTTGTAAGCAACAACTCGATTAAAATTTGTCCAATCCAGTACTTTTGTGAAGTATCCCCTAGAACCATCATTACATACAAAGTTTCGTGTTCTTAAGACAGTATCAATTGCACACTCTAAAAATAAATCATAGTTGGTTGTAAAAATATTAACGCTTCTTGGTATTTCACGAGAATTAACATTAAGCAAACATTGAATTAATCCCTCTATAAATTGAGTATATGACTTATACGATTTAAATATTTTCAACCGCTCCCCTAGTGTTATAGGACTCTTAGGCTTATCTCCGGTACATTTTAATAGAACCTTTTCACTTATATCTTTAACACACTTTAATAATTCCTCATTTGCTTTATCTCCAAAGGAACTAAATTGCCCCATCAAGGGTATTGCATCACTAGATGCACCTGAACCAATCAAAAAATTAAGTCGTTTAGTGTAGCAATGTTCTTGGATTAATTTTATATTATTCATCTAATTTCTCCCTACAAAATTAAGTCCCCATATATTTTTAATCAACCTAATTCACTTACTTTATATTATCTCAAAAAGAATAATATAACTCAAACTAACAATAAAAGTGCTGTTTTATTTACAAAATCTAAAGTCTATTGGATATAACATCATTACAAAAGTATCCCCAATCACATAAATCTGTAATTGGGGATACTTTTAAACATAATCAGCTTTTATAAATTTTAAAAATTTTGGTGCGCCTAGAGGGAATCGAACCCCCAACCTACAGTTTAGGAAACTGACGCTCTGTCCGGTTGAGCTATAGACGCATGTACACTTTATTATATCGTTTTTAATAAAGTATACGCAAGGCGTCCTTATTGCTATAGATAGCAGTTATTAGCTCATTATTATAAACATTGGTTAATAGCTAATTGCTATAGTCGTCACTTATAAACTTATTGTTGTAGGTATTGGTTATTTATTTGTTTTTGTTCTTCCGGGCTTAGGTTTTGGTAACCTTTTGCCAATGCACTCACCCAAGATCCGTAAGCAGGGTTCGGGAATACCACAAAGGTAGTACCAAAGTCTTCTTTATGAGCATCGATGATGCTATTTCTTTCAGCTGGTGTCTTACCTTTTGTGCCGATTGGGAAATCACCGGCGTTATCGCCCATATATACAATGACATAATATTTTTTAGCAATCATATCAAAGCGAGGTTGTTTATCAGAGTCTTTTTCGAATAGTAGTACATGGTCTTTATCGACAGAGGGGAATCCTAGTTCTTTAAAGTTCTGTATCGTTACATCAAGGTTTACAGGTGCGTAGCGGTTTGAAACATAGAAGATTTCTACCCCTTGTTTATGTACTTCATTTAGGAATTCAACAGCGCCAGGCATGGCTTGCGATTTGCCTTGATGCACGGCTTGACGCCACCAGGGAGCATCAAAACTGCCATTACCATTTACAATGCTTTCACCCATCAACTTGGTATTATCCACTACGGTTTCGTCCGCATCAAGAACGATAGCTAAAGGTTTTCTTTGATGAGATGGATCAGTAACGGCCATCTTAACGGCATTCATTGCCACATTATACCCTTGATACGCCAACGCTCTGTACTCTGCAGAGGTACGCATCCATAGCAAGCCCATCGTTTCAGTTTCGGCTTGGTACTGTTGCTTTTGCTTGAGGGCTTCCTGTACCGCTACATCATTAGCTACTACATTATTAGTTACTGTATTATTTGTTGTAGCACTAACTCCATCATTCTTAACTGCTGTAACAGTAACAGGTTGAGCTGGTTGAGCCTGCGTTACAACAGCAGCAGAAACAGGGCTATTTACTTTCACCGTCTCTGGAGAATTCGCCTGTACTACAGAACCCACACAAAGGCTTCCTCCAATGCAAGCCACCGCCACATACCATGCCAAACTACTAGATTTCATAATTGCCTCCTATTCACATATAACATTACGTGCAACTTTAATACATCATATAACTCTACATAATTATACTAAAATTCTTTTGAAATTTGTATATTTTCAACACAGCAAAAGGGCCCTTACTACACATCTTTGATGATTCTTAACTTAGATGTGATTAGCAAAGGCCCTTTAAAGGTTTTTATTTGTTTATAAGATAATTGGTATCAGTGTATAAAACTTTTGTGTGAATTTAGATTTTTTATAGATTTGTTTTTTATATAAGTGTAAGAGAGTTATTAGTTAAGAAAGTTCTTTTCAATCGTTAGTATTGTTTAGATTAACTGTCTTTTCTGTTGTTTAAATAGGATGTATTCCCTTATTTTACATCACTAAAATCAATGTCCATACCCAAGGCTTTGGCAACGCCTTCACCATAAGCTGGATCACATTGATAGCAATGTTTTGCATGACGTTCTTTGATGAAATCAGGTACACCATTCATAGCCGCTGCGGTATTGTCAAACAAGGCTTGTTGTTGTTCAGGGCTCATGAGGCGGAACAGTTTACCTGGTTGTGTAAAGAAGTCAGAGTCGTCTTCATAGAAGTCGTATTGGTAGGCTGGGCCAGATACGTCGAGAGGAGGATTTTTGAATTCCGGTTGTTCAGCCCATTCACCAAAGCTATTTGGTGCGTAGCCAATTGTAGACCCATGGTTTCCATCTATACGTCCTTGACCATCGCGATGATAGATATTTACAGGACATTTAGCGGCATTAACAGGGATTTGATAATAATTTGCCCCTAGACGATAGCGTTGTGCATCCGCATAGGAGAACAAACGACCTTGTAGCATTCTGTCAGGAGAGAAAGAGATACCAGGAACGATAGTTGTTGGTGCAAATGCAGCTTGTTCTACATCTTGGAAATAATTTTCTGGGTTGCGATTAAGTTCCATTACACCAACTTCAATCAATGGGAATTCATCGTGATACCATACTTTTGTTAAATCGAATGGATTGTACGGCATATTGTTAGCTTGTTCTTCGGTCATCACTTGGATGCATAATTTCCATTTAGGGAAATCGCCTTTTTCAATAGCCTCAAAGAGGTCACGTTGGTGACTTTCACGATCACTAGCTACCACATTAGCCGCCTCAGCATCGGAAAGATTTTCAATCGGCTGTTGGCAAACCCAATGGAATTTAACCCATACGCGCTCATCGTTTTCGTTAATAAGACTGTATGTATGACTGCCGAAACCATGCATTGTGCGGTAGGATTTAGGAATACCACGGTCACTCATGACGATTGTTACTTGGTGGATTGCCTCTGGCAAGCTAGTCCAGAAATCCCAATTTGCTGTCGCATCGCGAAGATTTGTTTTCGGATTCCGTTTTACAGCGCGGTTCAAATCAGGGAATTGCAATGGATCGCGGATAAAGAATACCGGTGTATTGTTACCTACAAGGTCCCAGTTTCCTTCTTCCGTATAAAATTTTACGGCAAAGCCACGAATGTCGCGTTCTGCATCGGCCGCACCACGCTCACCGGCAACGGTGGAGAAACGCACGAATAACGGCGTTTGCTTGCCTACTTCAGAGAAAATTTTTGCTTTCGTATATTTTGTAATATCGTTAGTTACTGTGAAAGTACCAAATGCACCAGATCCTTTAGCATGCATGCGGCGTTCAGGAATCACTTCGCGCTCAAAATGAGCTAATTTCTCCATGAGCCAAACATCTTGCATCAATACAGGACCACGTTTACCTGCTGTAGCAGAATTGCGATTATCTGGTACGGGAGCGCCAAAGGCGGTTGTTAGTTTCTTTTCATTATTCATGTTACAAACTCCTACTTAGAAATCAAAATTAAAGTAATTTACTTTACATAATTTTTAAATCATACATCTTAATTTCGATAAAAATTATTAATGGATAATTATTATTCATTAATATGTAATTAGAATAGCACAAATTTTTTAACATAACAACCCTAAACTTTTACAAATCTTGTATACACGATATCATTTATAATTCTAAAGTGAGAATTTCAATGCTATATATTTAAAACCTATAAAGATATACCTACAAAAATACGCAAAACAAAAAACACCTTGTTTCTACTAACTTATAGATCACAAGGTGTTTTCATTCAATTTATGCTGGACGGCTCCAGTCAACTTGTACGTCGATAGCTTCCCACATACGTGTTAAAGCTAACTTAAGGTTATCCAAAGATTCTAATGGTTTTACGGTCAACCGTTCATACGTATCAAGACCTGTAGCATGCTCAATAGCATGTTCATTATTCAAGTAAGCGATTACCTTATCAACCCACTCTTGTTCAGGTAAATCTACGGACACTGTTTTTGTTTCTGTATCATAGGACAAGAAACCATTGCTGTTTACGCCATAATGGATGGCCACACGAAATAAACTCATATCTATACCTCTCTTGCGGTAATTTATTAACACTACACCCATATTGTAACATGAACAATTATATTAGCGAAAGTATTCAATATAAACTTTATAAATCCTTTTTGACGGTCTTTTTAGGTTCTTCAATAGATGCGTGTGTATCTGCAACTGTAGACCGATTAGCCTCTTTAGTCGAGCCTACATTAACTTTAGTAGATGCCCCATCCTCTTGACCAAGCTGTGCATCCACGGCCGCTTTCAACTCTGACCGTTTCCTACGTATTCCATTGTCTCCGTGAAAGCGCTGCCATAATGCGCCACTCATAACAGCAGTCTCACCAAATTTAGACTCTAAGGAGTCTAACACGCTAGCAAGCTTGTCCTCTGTTTCATCCTGTGGAGAATCAAAGAGACTATCCTGCATAGGAACCTCCTCATCGAGGCCACTCACAGTAAGACCTAATAGTCGTATAGGGCCAGGCGGATCCATACAGGTAATCCCTTTAGAACTACTACATTTAAAATTCGTAGACTTTACCTTTGTAGTGGCCCCTAACGGTTCCGTATCTTTCTTAGACTCTTTAGGCCGCTTACTCGTCTTATCCTGCATCAATTTATTCCACAGAATCAATGCTGTTTCGAAAAATACATGTTCCTGGTCTGACGGTGTATCTAGCCGCTTCTGCCGTGATACGGTAGTAAAATCATCATACCGAACCTTGATAGATACAGTATGTCCATGAAGGTTACGCCTACGAAGCCGTTTCGATAGACGGTTTGCAAAGTACCTAAATTCTAATTCAATAGCACGGCCCTCTGTGAGATCTTCTTCGTAGGTTTCCTCCGCTCCAATTGATTGTATCTTGCGATCTGTTTCAACAGGTCTATCATCGATACCATTCGCCAGTTCCCATATTCGCTTTGCCTGATTCCCCACGAGAGGAATTAAACTGCTTTCATCAGGCAAAGACTGAATATGACGCATCAAGTGAAAGCCACCAGCTTTCAAAATTTTCTCTGTCCGAGGACCAACACCCCAAATACGTTTAATCGGCAAAGGCGCCAGCACCTCTTTTTCACGACCGTATGGGATGACTACAAGACCATCAGGTTTATCTAAATCAGAGGCCAATTTAGCAAGAAATTTATTGGGTGCTAAGCCTGCAGAAATAATAAGTCCTGTTTGCTCGAATACACGATCTTTAATGGCTCGTCCTAGCTCTTTGGGGCCGCTATACATGGTGGACATGCCGCTCACTTCAAGAAAAGCTTCATCAATAGATAGAGGCTCAATGTAAGGGGTAAATTCTTTCATAATGGAAAAAATTTGGTTCGACACCTCTTTATAGCGATCCATCCGAGGATATACATATATGCCATCAGGACAGAGTTTCTTAGCCCTCGATATTGGCATCGCAGAGTGAACACCAAATTTTCGGGCCTCATAGGAACAGGTAGCTACGACACCACGTGAAGAAAGACCACCCACGATTACGGGGTGGCCTTTATACTCTGGATGATCCAGTTGTTCTATGGACGCGAAGAATGCATCCATATCAACATGCATAATCCAACGTCTCATTGTTACGCTTCTTTTTCGTGCTCAGAAATGCGGCAGTATTTAATTTGCGCGCAAATGCACTCATCTTTAGTTTTGTATAATTGAGGGAGAATATCTAAAATATCCGCAAATGTAGCTTCATTAATGGAGTAACGCGTCCATAAACCATTACGTTGAGAGTTAACTACACCTGCATCAATTAAGATTTTCATGTGGTAACTCAACGTAGATTGAGACAAATTGAAGCTCGCTAAAATATCGGCTGCACATAATTCATTGCAAGACAACATATCGATGATGTGTAATCTTGTTTCATCGCTTAATGCCTTAAAAATCGTCGCTAAACGTTCGTAAGAAACTTCAACCATATCTTTAACTCCTCAGATCCTTATCAAAAAATATCAATCTACTTCTTGGTACTATTATATACTATTTCTTAATGTAAATCTATTTTTTTCTTTATATTTGTATCTTAATAATTTATTATGAATACAAAAAAATTATAGATAAGTAAATTTCGCCTAATTATAAACTAATTTAAGCACGTAGCTATTTGTATAAAATGAATATTTTAAACAATTTTTCATTTGATAGGTTTATTTGAATATACATTTTTCTGTATATATAACAATTACACTCTATTATTTGTTATATATTTCTCGATATACTCACACTCTAATAACTATAAAGCATACTTCGATATACCGCACCGCTGTAGCAACCTAAAGGATTAGATATAGAGGATCCACGTTTGTATTCTGCATCCATTCAATACAAAAGACCCCTCTGTGAGGGGTCTAATCTGTATAATTCTATAAATCGATTGCATAGCAAAAAATGTTAAAATATATAACACTCTATCAATGCTACCAAATGTAAATTTTCTATTATATCAAATTAGTATAGCTTAGAATACATTTACTAAATCGATAGTTTGGCTGCGATTAGGACCAACAGATACAATGCCTAAAGGCACGCCTGTTACTTCTGCAATACGTTCTACATATTTACGAGCATTTTCAGGCAATTTATCATATTCACGAATACCAGAAATATCAGTTTCCCAACCTGGCAATGTTTCGTAAACTGCTTCACAAGCTTCAAGATCTTTTAAATTAGCTGGGAACCCTTCTACGTCTTTACCATTCAATTTATAACCTACGCAGATCTTCAATTCTTTAAAGGTATCAAGAATATCCAAACGTGTAATTGCTAAGTAATCAAGGCTATTAAGACCTGCTGCGTATTTTACAACCATGAGGTCTAACCAACCACAACGACGAGGACGACCCGTTACAGTGCCGAACTCATGACCAAGTTCACGAAGGTTATCACCAGTTTCGTTAAGAAGCTCTGTAGGGAATGGGCCTGCACCAACACGTGTAGCATACGCTTTTACAACGCCAAAGATGTTTTTCAAGTAATTAGGACCCACACCAGCGCCTGTGGAAGCACCACCTGCAATTGGATGAGAGGATGTTACGAATGGATAGGTACCATGGTCAAGGTCGAGCATAGTAGCTTGAGCACCTTCGAACAATACCTTTTTATCCTCTTTTACAGCTTTAAGAACAGCTGCATTAGTATCTGTTACATAAGGTTTCAAGGCTTCAGCGTATTTGATGTAATCCGCTAAGATTTCATCGTAGCTAACAGGTTCAGCATCGTATACCTTAGTAAGCATTTTATTTTTGAACTCTACATTGTACGCTAATTTTTGTTTAAATGTTTCCATATCATACAAATCGCAGATACGGATACCAATACGATTGATTTTATCAGCGTAGCAAGGACCAATACCATTTTTAGTAGTACCGATTTTAGCATCCCCTTTAGATGCTTCTTCCGCAGTATCTAGAGCGATATGGTATGGCATGATTACATGTGCACGATTGGAAACTTGAAGGGATTTAGCAGATCTGCCTTGCTTTTCAAGACCTTCAATTTCTTGTAGCAGAACTTTAGGGTCGATAACAACACCAGTACCCACGATATTTTGTTTGTTATCGTATAAGATACCACTTGGTAAAAGGCGAAGTGCAAACGCTTTATCATCAACTACAACAGTATGACCCGCGTTATTACCACCTTGACTGCGCACCACAACATCCGCACGTTCTGCGATCCAGTCAACAATTTTACCTTTCCCCTCGTCACCCCATTGAGTGCCGATAACCATACTAGTTGCCATATCTATATCCTCCATATGAAAGTCTAAATAATTCAATATCATTATACAACAATGTTCGGATTCTGTGAAAGTATTTATACAAATTCAATCTTTAGTTTCTTCCCAAATGCATGGGCTATTTTGGTTCTTTTAACCAAAAACTCATCAATAGGCCTATAACACCTACCGGTATCAAGGTCATCAATGCCGTTTGTACGTCATAGATATCTGCTAGATGTCCTACATAAGGAGCCACAAGGCCCCCTAAGGTAATCCCAAGACCTAGCGTAATACCTGATGCAAAGCCTGCATTTTTAGCAAGGTATTTTTGACCTAGTACCGTAATTGGTCCGTATTGTGAGAATACGCCAAAGGCCATTGGAATCATGGCTCCAAAGAAGCCCCACATATTAGGCACAAAAATAAATACTAAAACGGATGGCAAGAAAATCAGATTACCTAAGCGCACAGTTTTAAGAAACCCAAGTCGGTCAGATAAGGCCCCGCCCATATAGGTAAGGACTGCCCCTATAGCAAAGTACGCAGTAAGGGCCAAACTAGATGCACTAGCTTCACCATTAATAACAGTAATATACAAAATAGGAATAAAGATAGCCAATACAGAGAAGAGTATAGATCGAGAAGCAATCACAAAAAATAACTTACCGAAGCTCACCCAATCATTTGTACCGGTACTAAGAACCTTAGCACGGCTTTCACGGTTACCAGTATCAGCAGAATCAGCAATATCAGTATCATCGGTATCAGCTTCACCCTCACCCATAAAGGCATAGAGATATAATAATACACCAAGTAGAGCGATAAGCGTAAATACCCAAAGGAATTGTCCCCCAAAGACGTAAACACCACCAGCAATAAAGGGTCCCAACGCAAAGCCCGCACTGCCGCCGACTGCAAAGCGGCCCATGGCGTTACCGATTTCATGAGATTGCGTACGATTTACAAGAAGAGCCGCCTCGGGATGGAATAACGCGGCCCCTACCCCGGCCAAGAGCGACAAAGCAAGAATCATTTCGTAACTCGTAGCCAATGCCATAGCGCTAATCGACACAAGAGTCACCGTAAACCCAACGGGAATAAACCAGGGTACGCGCCACCGATCTGCCACATAGCCCAAAGCGGGCTGTGCCACGGAAGCCACCACGGTATTACAGAAAATGATGGAAGCCGATTGATAATAATTAAGGCCAAAGTTAGCGATAAAAAACGGTATGAGGGCCGCCAGCGAACCTTGACCAAAGTCATTAATACAGTGAAAAATAGGCGGTCCGTACTTCCGTATAATACGTTTCATATAACCTCCTAAAACAAATAGATGGTTTCCTAATGTAAGACGAGTATATAAAAGCCTGCTAGAAAACTAATTTATAATTATCTGTTAAAATAATATACTTCTATCTAAAATGACATATTGCTTTCAAAACGAAAAAGGTAGATATAGCCAACACCTAATGCATGTACCATAGGCTTATTGGTCTATACCTACCCTAGTCTTTCATATGTTATGTGGGAAGTACCCTACAATTATAGGCCAAAGCGAGCCATGATTGTATCTACATGTCTTAGCAATTTATATGGATCAAAGCATGCATCGATTTCCTCATCAGTCATGTACTTCTTAATGTTTTCATCAGCTTTTAAACCTGTTGCGAAATCTTTGCCTTCAAGCCAACGTTCCATAGCATGTTTTTGAACCCAACGATATGCTTCGTCACGTACCGCACCTTTGTCTACAAGATGTGTCAAAATTGTTTGGCTGAATACAAGGCCCCCTGTAAGGTTTAGGTTTTTAAGCATTGTTTCAGGATATACCAACAATTTGTCGATAGTGCGAATTGTTAGGTGCAACATATAATTTAACGAGATTGTCGCATCCGGCAAGATCACCCGTTCTACGGAGCTGTGGGAAATATCGCGTTCATGCCATAATGCTTGATCTTCGTAAGCAGATTGAGCATAGCCACGGAGCAAGCGAGCCATGCCACAAATTCTTTCACATGTGATAGGATTACGTTTATGAGGCATCGCAGAGGAACCCTTTTGTTTAGGGCTGAAATACTCTTCTGCTTCGCGTACCTCTGTACGTTGTAAGTGACGGATTTCCAATGCGATTTTGTCCAATGTACCGCCTACAACGGCTATGGTAGACAACAACTCAGCATGGCGGTCACGTTGCACCACTTGCGTAGCAATTTTAACAGGTTCAAGGCCTAATTTTTCACATACATATTGTTCTACGAATGGATCGATATTGGAGTATGTACCAACTGCGCCAGACAATTTGCCAACGGCAACGCTTTTACGCGCATGTCCCATGCGTTCAATATCACGTTCTATCTCTGCCATCCACAACGCCAATTTCAAGCCGAATGTAGTTGGTTCGCCGTGGATACCGTGGGTACGGCCAATCATAGGTGTGTATTTGAACTCAGCTGCACGACGACGCAATACTTCGTGCAAACGCTTTAAATCATCAATTAAGATATCACAGGCTTGTTTCATCATATACCCAAGCGCCGTATCTTTCACATCTGTAGAGGTAAGACCAAGATGGATGTATTTAGCCGCTTCAGGACCTACGTATTCGCCCACTGCTGTTACGAAGGAAATGATATCATGATTCGTTTCCTTTTCGATTTCATGAATGCGCTCAACGTCGAAATTGCCCTTTTCCCGAATTGTTTTCGCCGCTTCTTTAGGAATGACGCCCAACTCAGCTTGTGCCTCAGATGCGAGGGTTTCCACCAATAACATTGTGTCGAATTCGTTGCGTTCGCTCCAAATATGGCCCATTTCTTCTCGTGTATAACGTGGTATCATGATGTCTCCTTTGCATGATAAAAGCTAGATTTATAGGATTATTGTACCATATGTGAAAGCTCCATTCAACGAACGGAGCTAAATTTTCCGAATGATAATTATATTAATTTTACTTATCGTTCGACTTTAGTTGTCAAATTTTAGTTGTTCAATCCTAGAAAAAGGATACACATATTTAACTACAGAGTCTAAAACAGAAAAAAGGCAAACACAATCATACCATTAATAACATAGAGAAGAATAACTTGAACTATACTCTCTCTAATTTCTCATATAGTTATATAGTAATAAATTAATCAATACTATATCATAGCTATACATTGTGATATATAATAAACATACAGACTAAATGTACTGCGAATAATTGCTCAATCTATACACGAGCTTTATGATAATAGTAATAAACATTTCTACTATGGGGGAGGCTTTCATGGCAACTTTAAATCGTAAGGAACGCCGCGCACAGCGCAACGAATCTAATACTATAGGTATTCTATTACGTCTATTCTTTGGGCTCAGCTTTATCGGCTTGGCGGTAGTCCTTTTTGGCGAGTTTGATTATAACTTTATCTTCTCCATCTTTACGGCAGACATCGTAGTATCTTTAATTTACGTAATGACGAATAAATCGCGTATTACTACATCCTTAGCAGTAAACACAAATGTACGCGTTATCATCGCATTTCTCATCATGTTGATTACCATGTTCTTCTATGCTTTTGCATTGTGGCGAGCTGATCAATTCAGCACTCCTATGCAAGTCACATTATTCATCGGCGGCGCCATCGTATATCTAGCCGTCTTCAACTCCACGAAAACAATACTTACCAATCAAAATTAATACCATACATATAATTAATCCTTGAAATATAACTCAGCATGACTCAGATAGAACAAGTATTTCATAGTAATACATAGTATCAATCAATACAATCATTTATTACAACCATAACAAAGAGGCATATCCCATACTAATGTATGTAAGATATGCCTCTTTATTGTCCTAAAACAACAGGGACTGCTAGATATACAGGTTCTCCTCTTCGATTGATAATAGAACCACTGCTTTTAACGATGCGCATTGCTTCCTCTTTTACAGGTTGCGGCACATCTTCTGCGATGAGCGGTGTATGTTCTCCCACGATGACGTGTCCATTAACGTCAAAGTTAACGCGCACTACAACCTTACCGGTTATGATTGATCCCTTCCCCTGTTCTTGTACAGTTCGTAAATATTCTTGGGGGTTGATATCCGACTTTTGTAAAAGCGCTTGTTGCCCTGGTGTTAGGAGCCCCCACGCAAGATCAGATAGGAAGGATAAATCACTAGCTTCGGCAAAGCCGTTTCCATTGGCATTCGGATCAGATGTTATATCCTTACCCATAGGAGCATTGTCAGGCTTAGAGGATTTCCCGTCTTTGGAATCATTTCCACCCGTAACAACAGCTTGTTCATTATTAGTCGTTTCCGATTCTATGGCCTTTGGAACGGTCCATTCGCGACGAGCATTAGATGTAGTCTTATTGGCATTTAAATTGTGAACACTTTCATCACCTGTATTTTCCGTTACAAGAGGATCTGCCTTAGGCGCAGGCCCTTCTGGAGTCGGAGGTTCAACCGGTGGTTTATCCTTAGGTATAGGCTCAATAGCGGTAGTTTCCGCATCACTTTCACTATCCTCAGGCAGATGAAAGCTAACCTCTGCGGCATCATAAGCCACACCGGTTCCAACGATGCCACGCAAGGAAAGCCCCATGCCAGAGATAAGCATGATGGTAATGCCTAAAGATACAATAAAAGGTTTCAGATAATGTGATTCAAACATGGAATCACTTCCGTTCCGTAGCGACGCTAATATATTTAGCACCGTTCACCTTGAGCATGTCCAAAAGCTCGATAACATCGTTATAATATACATCTTTTGAAGCGCGAATCACAAAGGCCTGTTGAGGTGCTTGTGTAACAATAGATTTGACCTCTTGCGCCAAGCGATCCGAAGAGATTTCCTGATTATCGATATATAGCGTGTGCGTTGTAGTCAAGGTAATGGTGATAGGTTCGATAGATTTCGCCGTAGACGACGATGCAGATGGTAAATTTAGTGGAATTTGCTGCTCTGTATTCATATACAGTGTGCCTACCATGAAAAATACTAATAAAAAGAATACGATATCAATCATAGGAATAATCATGATGGTAGGCTCTTTTTTAACCCCTAACGTGCGTCGTCTCATATATCATGTTCCTCGTTGTACGCATCAAGGATGTTGCCGCACTCATGTTCTAATGTCGCCACAGAATCATTGACCTTTGCTGCACAGTAACTGTGAAAGCCAAGGGCAATAATGGCTACGGTCAAACCTGTAGCCGTTGCCACCAAGGCTTCAGAAACACCACCTGTAATAATGGTCGGAGCCCCAATATCGCCACCTACCACAGAAAACGCACGAATCATGCCAAGGACCGTCCCCAGCAACCCCAACAACGGAGCCATTGTTACAACCATGCTGAGCCAACTAAGGCCGCGTTTTAAACGTTCATCAGCGTACGACACTACATCTTGAAGGCGGTTTTCCAAGCCATTATAATTCTTTGCATTGCGGATAGCACGGGCAAATAAAGAACCAAGTTCCTCTGTATCCCGTTCCAAAACACTTGGTAACATAATCCAAGATTGATTCTTCTCTAAGACCTTATTAAAACGGCGCAAATCCTTTGTAAACTTGCGATATAGAAAGATACGTTCAATGCCAATCATCAAGGTAAACAGTAAAAAAATCACCAGCGGATACATAACAAATCCACCAGCTACAAATAAATGCGCTATACTACTCATACTAACCTCCAAAAGCCACATACTTTTAGGCTCTATCCGGGTTAATTATACCACGTTTTATCCCACCGAAAACAGATATAGAGCGTAAAACCACAACATAAATAGATATAGGATGACTTGCAAGATAAATATAGACTAATTCGCTAGATAGACATAAGCTAGCTAAAGTCCACAGGATAAAATTAGGGTTATAGGGCAAAACCAACACGTTTTGTCCTATAACCCTAAAATTAAAATACAAAAAGGCTGCACTAGAAATGATATACATTCTAGTACAGCCTTTGATACGTTCCTAAATAGATTAGTCTTTTTTAATAAAGCCTACAATGAAGCCACCTACTGACAGTGCAATGCCTAAACCGCTACAGAACATACCAATAGAATACCACAATGTGTAAGATTGGTTATTCTCAGAAATCGCCTTTGCTGCCGCTTGAGCATTTGTAGCATTTCTCGCAATTTCCAAATTAGCCGCCCCTGGATCTGGATTTAATAATAGAATCGCAATACCAATAATTAGAACGACTACACCTACAGGTAATAATAATTTTTTGTTCATTTGAATGCCCCTCTCGTAACATTAAACGATTAATAAATAATATAACTTAATTATACACTGATTTTTGCATTTTAAAAAGATGAACTTATATATTAATCATCTTTTATTAGACAATTAATAGCAAATAATTAGTCGCAATTAGTTATTATGACATAGAAAAAGGCATAGTATGCAACTACTATTGGTCCAAATCCAACAGTGAACATTGATACTATGCCTTTTACAAATACATCTGTAGTTATATCGAAATGCATACGATTGCTAGTGGAGTGCGTATTAAGATAAGTTATGCCGGCTTATCTAATATATATTTAGCAATACGATTATATTTAATAATACAATATGTATTTACCGATCTACTTATTGTAAAGACTTATCGAAAACGCCAATAAGTTCTTCAACGGCTTGAGATTCGCTCATTTCACCGTCTAAGACAGCGGCTTCGACTTCGCCCATGCGACCTTGAATGACTACATTGTTAAAGAATAGGTTGTGCAAGTGTTCGTCAATCATATCGCGTACCCAACGGAGGGATTGTTCTTGACGACGTTTTAAGAAGACCCCATTTTCTTTGCCTTGTTCAGTAAACTCTTGGATAACATCCCACAATTCATCGAGGCCATCCTTTGTAACAGCTGAACATGTATAGGCTTGAGTCTTCCATTTTTCCGTAGCTGGACGGATATAATGTAACATCCGATCGTAATCACTACGAGCAATGAGTGCTCGTTTGAGATTATCTCCATCAGCCTTGTTGACCACAATAGCATCAGCAAGTTCCATAACGCCTTTTTTGATGCCTTGCAATTCATCGCCTGCCCCCGTTAAAACGATGAGCATAAAGAAGTCTACCATGGAACGCACGGTAACTTCGCTTTGCCCAACCCCAACGGTTTCAACGAGAATAATATCGTACCCAGCAGCCTCACAAAGTAGCATAGTTTCTCTACTTTTACGAGCCACACCGCCTAGTGTACCACCAGCTGGCGATGGACGAATATAAGCCTCTGGGTGTTTCGTCAACGTTTCCATCCGCGTTTTATCACCCAAGATACTGCCTTTTGTGACTTGGCTCGTAGGGTCTACAGCCAGTACGGCAACCTTGTAACCCGCTTCAATGAGCATGTTACCGAAGGCTTCAATAAACGTACTTTTACCAGCCCCAGGCACACCAGTAATACCGATGCGCAATGCCTTGCCCGTGCGAGGCAATACGGCTTGCAACACCTGTTGAGCTAGTTTGAAATGGTCCTTATTATTACTTTCTACTAATGTGATAGCCCGTGAAAGTATAACGCGGTCCCCCTGCTCGATACCGCGTACATAATCAGCGACAGTTAATTTCTTTCGCCGCTGTACGGGACGTACCGCTGGAGCCAGATGAGCAGAGCTAGATAAGAGGCCGTCATGCATTTCCTTGACGCCTTTCATTACGTGACACGCGTAAGTGTCATCTTTCTTCGCTTCTTCTGGCACCCAGTCGGGACGATAGGTACTACCCTCGGTGCTTGCGTTTTTTACACCTAATTCAGGGGCTTTGCCTTCACCAGTGGTGAAAGTTGCGTCCTGTGTATTGCGCAATTCATCCGGAGTAGGCCGTTTGTTATCAGTCATGAGACTCGTCTTGAACGTGACTAGTCAATGTTTCTAGTAATTTTTTCGCCGCTACTGGCAAAACTGTACCAGGGCCAAAGATAGCCACTGCGCCATGTTCGCGTAGGAATTCATAGTCCTGAGCAGGGATTACGCCGCCGATGGCAACTAAAATATCTCCACGGCCCCGCTTGTTGAGTTCCTCTACAAGTTGAGGCAATAATGTCTTATGCCCCGCCGCAAGAGAACTAAATCCGACAATATGAACGTCATTATCCACCGCATCTTGTGCTGTTTCTTCTGGAGTTTGGAACAAAGGTCCGATATCCACGTCAAAGCCCATATCCGCGAAGGATGTAGCGATAACTTTGGCACCACGGTCATGACCGTCTTGGCCCATCTTCGCAATCATGATACGAGGACGACGACCTTCGAGTTCTTCAAAGTTATCTGCCATTTGGCGTACTTCTTTGATTACATCGTCATCTTCAAATTCGCTGGAGTATACACCGGAAATAGAGCGAATAACCGCTTTATGACGACCGCATACCTTTTCAACAGCAAAGGAAATTTCACCCAAGGATGCACGAGCACGAGCCGCTTCAAGTGCAAGAGCAAGTAAGTTGCCTTCACCCGATTCTGTAGCCTTTGTGATCGCTTCAAGACAGGATTGAACCTTTTCTTCATCCCGGTTAGCACGCAATTGTTCGAGACGACGAATTTGCGCTTCCCGTACAGCTGTGTTATCTACGTCGAGGATATCCAATGGATCTTCTTTATCTAGACGATATTTATTGATACCAATAATCGCTTCACGACCAGAGTCGATACGAGCTTGGCGACGTGCAGCAGCTTCTTCAATACGCATCTTAGGAAGCCCTGTATCGATAGCTTTCGCCATACCGCCAAGGGATTCGATTTCTTGGATATGACCCCAAGCGCGACGAATCAATTCGTCTGTCAACGCTTCTACATAGTAGGAACCGCCCCATGGATCGATAACCTTACATACCTTAGTTTCATCTTGGATGTAAAGCTGAGTATTACGCGCAATACGTGCAGAGAAGTCCGTAGGCAACGCAATGGCTTCGTCAAGCGCATTGGTATGTAGAGATTGCGTATGACCTAACGCAGCACCCATCGCTTCCATACATGTACGAGCCACGTTGTTGAATGGATCTTGTTCTGTAAGAGACCAACCAGATGTTTGGCTATGTGTACGGAGTGCCATGGATTTAGGATTTTCAGAGCCGAAGCTATTGATAATCTTAGCCCACAACATACGAGCCGCACGCATTTTTGCCACTTCCATGAAGTAGTTTTTACCGATTGCCCAGAAGAAGGACAACCGTGGTGCGAACTGGTCAACGTGAAGGCCTGCATTAACACCGGTACGGATATATTCGAGACCATCGGCCAATGTGTAACCTAATTCGATATCTGCAGTAGCGCCCGCTTCTTGCATATGGTAACCAGAAATGGAAATACTGTTGAATTTAGGCATGTACTGGGATGTATACGCAAAGATATCACCGATAATACGCATAGATGTAGCTGGAGGGTAAATATAGGTATTACGTACCATGAACTCTTTCAAGATATCATTTTGGATTGTACCAGCCATAACCTTTTTATCTACGCCTTGTTCTTCACCAGCCAAGATGTAGAACGCCATTACTGGCAATACGGCGCCGTTCATTGTCATGGATACGGACATTTGATCAAGAGGGATACCAGAGAATAGAATTTCCATGTCGAGGATGGAGTCTACCGCAACACCCGCTTTACCAACATCACCTACTACACGAGGATGATCGGAATCATAACCACGGTGAGTAGCAAGGTCAAAGGCGATAGACAAGCCTTTTTGGCCCGCTGCCAAGTTACGACGATAGAACGCATTGGATTCTTCCGCTGTGGAGAAACCAGCGTACTGACGTACTGTCCAAGGACGAGTAACATACATTGTGGAATAAGGTCCACGCAAGAATGGAGGTACACCAGCCATATAGTCAAGGTGTGTCATCCCTTCATAATCCATCTCTGTATAGAGAGGCTTTAGTTGGATTTGCTCCATTGTTGTATTATATAAATCTTCAAAGCTTTTTCCTGTTTCTTTTTGAAGTTCAGCAAGCCATGCATCGCGAGATGTTGCTGTCTGAGATCCCAAGCCAAGAGAGGAGAAGTCTGGATTTTTAAACATGAGCTCACATCCCTTTCTTATCTTGTAACGTATTCAAGATTTCGTAACAATTTGCACGAACAGAAATGAAGTCGTCTACGCCAGCTTCACGGTATACAGGTTCTAAGTCCTTAGGAGGTGCCCCTGCTAAAATAACCGTTACATGCGGCATAGTTTCTTTCAATTCCTTAGCGAGTGGTGGTACCAATTCTGGATAGGTATCATCTGTAGAACAGATAACAACTACATCAGCACCACTTTCACGAGCAGCCTTCGCCGCATCAGCCGTTGTTTCATGGCCATCATTTTTGATAACTTCAAAAGCCCCTACTTCGAAGAAGCCTGTGGAGAAGTCCGCACGAGGTTTATGTTGAGGGATTGGCCCCATGTTAGCCAAGAATACCTTCACATTATCTTTCGTACGTTGTTTATAATTCTCAGTGCGCATGCGAAGTGCTTCAAACTGTTCAGTCCAGCGATGAGCTGCAATGGATTCAATCGTTTCGGAAGCAATATCGCCAGCATCTAAAGCCTTGCGGATTTGACGTATTGTTAATTTTTGTAATGCACCGAGTTCAATAAGGCCAATCAAAGCGCCTGGCTCTGTCGTACCTGCTTCTAGGGTAGCCTGTGCTTTCACAACCGCATCTGGCTCCGCACTCGCCAAGTACTCTTCGATTTGAGCAACCCGTTTTTGACGCAATGTTTCTTGATTTTCTGGTTTTGGATCAAGCAATTCTTCAGTCATATTCGCATACATGTTGTTACCTACAGCCACATCTTTGCGGAATGCAAGGTTTTTGAAGCGTTCATCAAGAACTGCTTTAACTTGAGCTTGTGGATAGCCTTCTTTCAAGGCTGCTATTATACCACCTTTAGCCTCAATAGTTTGGAATTCAGCCCAAATTTTTTCGCATAATTCAGCTGCCAATGTTTCCACATACCAAGAGCCACCTACAGGGTCCACTGGTTGACGCAACTCGAATTCAGTTTGCAACATAACTTGAATATTACGGGCAATACGGCGAGAGAAATCGTCAGCTTTGCGAATTGGTTGGTCAAATGGGGATACTTCAAGGCTATTCAAACCGCCTACAACGCCAGAGAATGCTTGTGTTGTATTGCGCAACAAGTTTACATATGGGTCGTATACAGTTTTTGTGAAAGCCGATGTTCTGCCGTGTACATGAACAGCACGGTCAGCTTCTTCGGCACCGAACGCTTCCATGATGCGCGCCCAAAGCACACGTAATGCACGTAATTTAGCAATTTCCATGAAGAAGTTTGCACCCAAGGAGAATGTAAACATCATGCTGTTAGCAATAGTGTGAATATCGATGTTACGTTGTGCTAATTGACGCACATAGCAAACTGCTGTTGCCAATGCATACGCAACCTCTTGTACATCGTTCGCGCCACCATTAGCGTATACATCACCAGATACGAGTACAGTTTTAAGCTCTGGAGCTTGCTCTTTAGCCCATACAACAGTATGTGCCATTTCATCAAAGGCTGTATCTAAAGACATATGCAATGTACCATCTTTAGCCCAAACACCAATAGGGTCTGCACCAACGAGACCTTTCAAGTCAGAGGTTTGTTTTTTAGATCCTTTCACCGTAGCGGCTAACATACCGAGCAAGATAGCTGCAGAAGCACCTGTTTCAATATATAAAGGATTTTCCTTTAAATTAAAGCGCTCAATCAATTGTCTACAATCATCCATAGTAGACAGAGATGTACCGCCGATACCAACAGCTGCGCCTACTTGCACATCTTGATCATGGCGTGTTGCTTCATCAAGGCGAATATTGTGAATGGTGCCGCCTTTTACAATTTCGTATAAACTTGCATGATTAGCATCCTTAGGAAAGGATTCGTCTACATATTGGGATACGCCCCAAGAGTCTTTAATATAACCACTTGCCTTTGTGCCACGTAGGAACTCACCTGCTCCAGGATATACACCCTTTGGAATTTTTTCTCCATGCAATGCAGGCGTGTAAATTGGTTGTAACGTAATTCCCTCATAGGTTTTAGTGAACATCTTCTTGTGGAAGTCGCCACCTTTTAACGCTTTTTCAACCTCGGCCTGCCATTGTTCATACGTAGGTTTCTTAAACTCATCAAAGGATACAGGTGCTAATAAATCACGTTCAGCATCCTTTGAAGTCTTTTTGTCAGACATATATGTGCCTCCTTTTCAACTCGAAACCATACCGAGAAACAGCGCACCGTACCTGCGAATTGTTAGATATATGAATCACTCGAGCTTTATCTTATTGGACCACATCAACCTCAAAATGTGTCCATCTGTTTAATATCTATAAAACCTGATTCCTATACTCAACATCCACTCTAAGGGCAATAAAAAACGTGCCACCTAAAGTGACACGTAAGGTTTCTTATTGAAAGGTACACTAAAAAATACTGTAGCCAGCATACCCCAATCCCCTTCCTATCGCTCGTAGGTACATAACGGTGATTATCAAATAGGCAGTTCTCCTGGCTCGGGATCATCACCTCGCTTTCGCCTTCCCAGATTACTCCAGTGACATGTATGAAAGCAGGCTCATCCTTACAGTGGCGGGACCGCATCGGCTTATACCGATTTCTCTATTAAGTCTTGCGACACCTATTCTCTATATTCGTTGTTCTAAGTCCAATATAGTGTAACAATATGCACAAAGTCAATGAACATAACATTTAATCATAAGTGCCAAAATCAAAGTTATAACTGAAAATCATATGCAATAACTAAAATGCATAAATTAAAATTCAAGATATCTCTATCATAAGACATCAACCAAAAACTCCCTCAAATTAGCTATAAACACAAGTAAGCTCATAGGGTGTAAACACTATTATCCCCTCAAAGACTGGAAACAGTGATATAATAAGTACTATCACGAGGAGGCATTATGGAGCATACAAGTAAAAAAGGGTTAATCACAGCCCTTAGTTGTTATATAATTTGGGGCTTACTCCCTCTATATTGGGCATTATTAAACCATGTTTCACCGTATAATATACTGGCACAGCGCATTATCTGGTCAGGTGTTTGCATGGCTATCGTTGTATTTGGCTTACACTTTAAACAATTCAAAAAGGACTTTCAATTACTAAAAGAACAACGTTCACAACTATTCCTACTGTTAATTGCGGCAGTCATCATCAGTGTAAACTGGTTCACCTACATTTGGGCCATCGCCAATAATCAAGTTATGAATACGAGCCTTGGCTATTACATCAACCCACTCTTCAATGTAGTATTAGGTGTCATCCTATTTAAAGAGGTTCTATCCATACCGAAAAAGCTGAGTGTCCTCATCGCTACCATCGGCATCGCCTTACTCACCTATCAAGTGGGATCCTTGCCATTAGTGTCGATGATTCTCGCCATTTCCTTCGGCCTCTATGGAGCCGTAAAAAAGAAACTACTCATCTCTCCCTTTACGAGCATCGCCTTTGAGGCCTGGCTATTAACACCGCTAGCCTTACTATATACGACCATGGTCGATAATACCGTGTGGTCCTATTTCGGCACAAACTGGTATACAACCATGTTGCTCATAGCCTGCGGTCTAACTACATCTGTCCCATTGGTTCTATTCTCCTATGGTGCACAGCTATTGCCGCTTAACCTACTAGGCTTCTTGCAATATGTATCCCCTACCATTGCCTTATTGCTAGCCATCTTCTACTTTGGTGAAAGCTTTGGCACACCACAGATGATCGCCTTCGGTTGTATCTGGATAGCCTTAGTATTATTCTCCTTATCGAGCCAAATTACAACACGCATTAGCCTAAAAAAGTAAGGTATATCCTATATATCAACTAAAAAGCTGTATCAAATGATACTCTCATTTGATACAGCTTTCTTTTATATAGACGTATTAATCTAACTTATTTTAATCTAACTCATTCATATTGGTCGTATTCAGATTAGAAATGTAATGGTTATAGGCCTCAATCATACGATTATAGTCATTATCTTGTTTCGAACCCATATAGGTACGGATTGCACCAATCGTAGAGTTTACAGAGGTCTTAACAGAATCATACTTAGGACTAGTAATACCATTTGATACATCACCAATAGATTGCAACTCTTGATTGATAGCATTTACATCTAGTTGTTTTTCACTATCGATCTTTTCTAGGACCGCAGTAAGTCGCAAATGAACCTCTTGTGCTGCAGCGGCATTTTTCTTGCCTGCATCACGCAATTGTTGCAACCGTTGTTGCAAGCGGTCTGTATTAATTTTATGCATAACATTATCAAAGTCAGCATAAATAGGAACAAATTGTTCATATAATTGAACATATTTAGGGCCTAATTGTTGCTCCTTAGCATAGTTGTCTGTGGTATACCCTTTAGATTTATAATATGCATCGAGCTCTTCCGCTA
Organism: Veillonella sp. 6_1_27; assembly: GCF_000163735.1. Classification (NCBI taxonomy): domain Bacteria; kingdom Bacillati; phylum Bacillota; class Negativicutes; order Veillonellales; family Veillonellaceae; genus Veillonella; species Veillonella sp. 6_1_27. The sequence goes on along the minus strand of NZ_GG770216.1, from coordinate 222,551 downwards.
CCGGTGTAATTTCGTTCAATTTTGAAAGCAGCTTATCTAAAGGCTCCTTCATTTCATCATACGGAATACCTGCTTGCTTAGCCTCTTCTAATTCTTTTTGTAACTGCTTAAAGTTCGGTGCACTAAATACAGTTAAATGCTGCCCCGCTTTTAACTCATTAAGAGTTGGCGTATTCGCATAATCAAACATGACAGCCATGCGATTGTATCGGCTTACAGCTTTCACATATTGATTAAATAACTGCACCTGATCCTGCTCAGACCGCTGCGCAATTTCCTTGCGGCTCTGTTCAGTACCCTGCCATAGCTCTGACATACTACAACCGCTCAAAAAAAATGGGGATACCAATGTCGCCGCACACAATACAGCCATTGCTACCCTTTTACCGAATAGTTTCATGATGAATCCTCTCCTTCCATCAATACACAACCTAATTTATATATATTAATTATATACTGATATAATTTTTATGAATAGGATTAATATATGAAGGTCATTTATCAATTTTGTCAAGTGACTAATAGAATCAGGGGTGACCAATGATCACCCCTATTTTCCTTTATATACTGCTAGACTATAAATAAGAATGTATAACTCCTAATAATTGTTTTGTACGTATACACGTGTTATCATGAAAGGAGAGAATATGAAGGATAAGGATTTACTATTAGGAGGACCTATGAAGTTTATATACCCTGCTATAATCCATGATGATGCCGATGGTTTCTGGGCCGAATTTCCAGATCTCGAATACACTAGTAGCACCGGCTCAACGCTAACAGAATTAATAACCAATGCACAAGAGGCTATGGAACTCTATATATTAGGCGCTTTAGAAGATGGACAAACTCTACCTACCCCCACATCTATTCGCAGCTTACCATGTACCGACACAACATATCCTACATTAGTTCAAACAGATATTGATTTAGCTAAAAATAGTAAGTCCGTAAAGAAAACCTTAACCATTCCTGCATGGCTTAACGACAGGGCATTGGCTAAAGGAATTAATTTTTCTCAACTTTTACAAGAAGCATTAGTAGAGAAAACAATGTAATTTACATCATCAATTGCTCAGTAAAATTAGAACTATTGTCCATGCAATAGATGCTAAGGTTAGTAATAGTATACAGATCATCCACAAGATTATTACAAAATAGAGCAGTAGCTTGAGTACATATAGTACATCAAACCATATACTATGTTGGTCCTCTAGACGATCCATATAGGCTCTAATACATCGCACCAAATAGGGCGGCTTAACATTAGGATTCAGTTTTTTCCAATAAAACACCAAATAAGGCATAACAATACACCCTACCACCACTATATAGCTAAGGAAAATTGGTGTTTCAATATTGTACCGAGTCATAAACCCTGACCAGTCTACGACCATTAGACTGCCAAGGTATAGAAAAATAAGCCAATATATAAATCCTATCACCTTTATAATAAGGCGAATCATCTGTTTCACATCCATGTCTATAATTCTACCAATGTTTTAAATCGCCTATTATTGTGAAAGCGTTCAAAATGGTCTTGTTCGGCTGCAACAGCTTTTACAGAAGGATCAATTTTTATAGCTTTTTCTAACCAATCAAGGGCCTTAGTATCTTCTCCTTGGTCTGCATAAATGGTAGCAATACCATACACAGACCAGGTGTTACTAGGGTCCTTTTCCAATACCTTTTCAAACCATTGTTTAGAATCGTTTAACTGACCTTGCAACTTATAGACCATGGCCATGTTATAGTAATTAGCCACATTGTTAGAGTCTAAATCATAAGCCTTTTTAGTATCTGTCAAACCTTTAGCCGCATCACCGTTTAATGCTGTTGCAAAGCCACGTACAGAATAGGCTTCTGCATTATTAGCATTATTCTTAATGGACGCTGTAGCTTCCTCTATGGCTTTCGCATACTCACCAGCGGATAAGGCTTGCTTTGCTGTAATTAGATGGTCATCTTGCTTGGTAGTCGCTTGGCTGTTTCCCGCAGCAGATGTAGAGGAACCAGCAGCAGAACTAGTTGCATTTGATTCTGTTTTATTACTATTCGTATTTTGATTCAATCCACATCCCGTAAGGGCTGTTATTAAAAGAAAGAAAAGCACAACCTTCTTCATTAGAAATTCTCCAATCATTAATTATATACAAGACTCCATAGCATGATGATATAATATAAAATACCTCCCGAAAGGAGGTGGTATATTGCAGGAGCTGTTTTATGCACTCTGGGGCACCTTGCTTGCCCCTATTATTGTTGCCTTAGTTGTAACTACCTACAGCTACTGGCTTAACAATAAAAACAAAAAATAAGCAAGAAAAAGGACGAGCTGCCACTCGTCCTTTTTTTTGGTTATATTGCAGGTAATTTCATACACTCTACTACCTACGTTTAGTATACCACATTTCTTAGAAAAATAAAGAATTAGCAATAAATCTCATAAAACTCCTAAAAAACTATTAGTAGTTTTAACATAATTTACGAGCAATATTAAAGCAACATTAATATAAACTACCAGTTACTTTAACCCAACCTACTAGTAACCTCAATGTAAACTACTAACAACGTTAACGTAAATAGCAATAGATATACAAGACTTATTTCTTAGCCTTAGAGCAACGATCCAATAGGAATGCAACACCAATGAATGGGATGCCGCCGTTTTCGCCAAGGCCGATTTCACAGGTAGAGCTGGAACTTACGCCTAGTGTTGCACCGTATTCAGCGATTTCGGCTGCAAGGTCTTTGGTAGCACATTTGTTGAGTTCTGGTGTGAAGAACCCTTTTTGACCGGCAAAGCCATCGCATGCAAAGGATTTAATGTTGAATACATGGTCTGTGCATAAACGAGCTAAATCTTCAATATATTGAGATTTATTCAAGGATTTGATTTTACATTGTTTATGTACGATGACCCTTTCATCACATTTTTCAATGTCGAGATGAGGCACAACGTATTTGCACAAGAATTCAGAAATATCGTTGATTTCTAAGTCTGGCATATGTTTGAAAGCATGATTAAAGCATGCACTATGGTCAATCACGATTGGGTATTTACCATTTTGAGATGCTTTCATCAACGCATCGTGTAAGTCTTTCACAGCACGCTCATGAACGTCATCGTAGTTTTCAAAACTCAAGCCACAGCAGAGGTTTTCGATATGTTCAGGGTAGATAATATCGATATGGGCCTTATTACATAAGCTTTCCACTACTTGTTGCAAGCTACGTTCATCGTCATAACCTTGATTAGGTTTGAAGGCGCGGTTCGCACAGGTACTGAAGTATACAACCTTTTCAAAATTAGTCGGTTTAATGCGGCTTCTCAATCTGTAGCGATTAGCCTTAGGAGTTGTTTTAGGTACATATGGTGTAACACCTGTTACGCCATGTAAGCCTTCAGTAATCTTAGAAATCGCTTTTTGTGTAATGATAGATCCTGCAATGCCTTCAAGACTTACACCAGCACGGCACATTTGAAGTGTTGTGGAGAAGTTATCATAGATTTTCTTAGCTAATTCTGGTGCAGGTGGATCGATGCGACGCATGGATAATGCAATTTGAGCCGTATCGATGCTGAGCGGGCAAAGACCTTTACACATGGAGCACGCAGCACAAGTATCTACACCAAAGTATTCATAACCTTTTTTAAGCTCTGCAGCCAATGTGAAATTGCCTTCGTTTTCAAGGCGTTTCGTTTCGCGCAACAATGCAATACGTTGACGTGGAGTCAATGTTAAATTGCGGCTTGGACAATGTTTTTCACAGAAACCGCATTCCATACAGATTGTGAAAGCATCATCGATAACGCATTGAGCTTTAAGGTTTTTCTTATACACATCTGGATCATCAGTAATGATAACATCAGGATTCAAGATGCGTTCAGGGTCAAAGATGGCTTTGATGCGACGGTTAATTTCGTACGCTTTACGGCCCCATTCCATTTCAATGAACGGTGCCACCATACGGCCTGTACCATGTTCAGCTTTCAAAGAACCACCGAAGCCAGAAACGCGTTCGGACATTTCTTTTACCAAATCGCCAAAGTTCTTAGTATCTTTAGGATCACTAAAATCAGGAGTAATGTTAAAATGAACGTTACCAGATAACGCATGGCCGAAGATTACGCCACCGTCTACGAAATCGTATTTGTGGAATAATTCGGTAAGCATTTCGATGCCCTTCGTGAAATCTTCGATTTGGAAGCATACGTCTTCTGTAATAACAGTGGTGCCTTTTCTACGTTGACCACCAACGATTGGCAAGATACCTTTACGAATTGCCCACCAGGAATCGTATTCTTTAGCATCTTGAGAGTAAAGACTTGGGATAGCCGTTGGAATATCTTTCAATTTGTCTTTAATAAAAGCTAAGTTTTTATCGACAGTTTCTTTAGAGTAGCTTTCAGTTTGGAACAAGATAGCACTTGTACCTTCTGGAACTTCACGAACAAAGTCAGGTACATTATCTAGAGATTGAACGGCCTTAAGGGATTGATAGTCCATCATTTCCGCAGCAACAACCTTGTCACGACCCATATTAGCCAAGGCTACAACAGCAAGAGATGCATCGTTCAATGTTTTAAAGAACATGAGACCGCAACCTTTATACGGTACGTCCTCAACAGTGTTATATACGATTTCAGACACGAAACCTAATGTACCTTCAGAACCGATGAACAAGTGGTTGATGATATCAATAATATCTTCAAAATCAACAAGGGAGTTCAAGCCGTAACCTGTGGTATTTTTGATTTTGTACTTATGGTGAATCAAGTGTGTCAATTCTTCATCGGCCAAAATATCCTTACGCAATTGTAAGATATCCTCTACCATTTGAGGTTTTTCTTTAAGGAATTGATCAATACTCTTTTGGTCAGACGTATCAAGGATGGAGCCATCTAATAATACAACGCGAATGGACCGAATTGTTTTATAAGAGTTTTGCGCCGTACCACAGCACATACCAGAGGAGTTATTATTCAAGATACCACCTACTAATGCTGTAGCAAGCGTTGCAGGATCTGGACCAATTTTACGATTGTACGGTTTCAATAAATCATTCGCATCGGAACCGATAACACCGCATTCACATTTCAAGGCTTTCCCATCATCAATAACTTCCATTTTCTTGAAGCCATCATTACATACGATGAGCACATCTTCACTGGAGCATTGACCAGACAAGGAGGAGCCGGCCGCACGGAATGTAAATGGTGTCCCACATTGTTGACACAAACGAATAAGTCGTCTTACTTCTCGTTCATCTTCAGCTTTAACAACTACCTTTGGTAAATAGCTATAGCAAGACGCATCAACGCCATATGCATAACGACGTAAATGATCGGTGTATACGCGACCTTTACAAATCTCATTTGCCTCCTTGGCAAAACGTTCATAATCTCTAATAAGTGTACTCACTTCTATTTCCTCCTATCCTTTCTTAAGGAATCTATTACTTTTAGTATACGCCGTTCTCATTCTCCTCACTATAATTATGCATAATTTATATCTCTTCTAATAAAAATCGATATGCATTACCCTTTTATTCCCTCAGTTGAAAGTACATCTCATTAGCATTATCATGTACCCATTTTTCCTCATATACAATCAAGAATCCTTATTTATTAAGCATGTATAGATATAGTCAGTAATTATATGCTAAAACCTCTCTAAATAACGATTCGTACTACCTATAATTCTATAGTAAATACATTACTAACATTATGCATAAAAATAGTATGATTTATATATTTTAAATTTTTCATTCTCATTTATAGTTCTCTATGACTTTTAGTTATACCCTTTTATAAAATGCTGAAAATACAGAAAGCCCTCTAATGATAAACGCTTACGAATCACCATTAGAGAGCTTTACTAAATTATGCTTATTAAAGATAGATTAATTATAAAACCATATTATCCCAAAATACCAGATTTAAGAATGAGGCGTACCGCCAATGCAAAGACAGCTATGCTCATGAGGGCGAGGATAGCTTTTGCTTTGAGACGTTTTGCAATACGAGCACCTACTTGAGCACCAAAGATAGCGCCAATACTAGTAGGGATAGCAATACTAAATATGATGTGGCTTTCAATTAAATGTGTAATAACCCCCACCGTTGTTGATACGGCGAGAATAGATTGACTTGTAGCCGTTGCCATATGGGTAGGAAAGCCCATGAGATAAATCAAAGCCGGCACATGGATGAGGCCACCACCGATACCAAAGATACTCGAAATAAAGCCAACAAAAAAGCTAATACTAATACCGATAGGTTTGCTATAGCTCAACTGCTCAAGAGTCAGAGACTCTTCCTTTCGTTCCCCTTTTCTAAAATTTTTAAAACCAATCAATACAGATGCACACAGCATAAAGCATCCAAAGGCAAACATAAATCCCTTACCGGAGAACCATCCAGACATTTGGGCCCCTAAAATAGCGCCTGGGAAGGTAGCTAAACTAAAGACAATAGCAGCGTTAATGTATACCTTTTTTTGTTTCAGATATGCTATAGATCCAGAAATAGCATTACACATAACAGAAAAGAGTGACGTCCCTACAATCATGGACGGAGACCACTCAGGGAACCAATACATAAAAAGAGGCACAAAAACAAGTCCTCCACCGGCACCGATGATGGTACCAATCATAGCTGCTAAAAAGCCAACTATGGTAAAGAATATATAGAATACCACTATATTATCAATCACATTAAGACCTCCCATGCCGTTTGAATTATTGTTTCTCCATATATACAAAAGATAATCCCGTTTCATCCTGTATTTCTCTAACGGCTTTATACCCCATTTTTGTATATAACTTTATATTGATCCAGCTTTTCGTACATGTATATAATACACGCCGGTCTTGACTGCATTGTTCATCTACGAAAACTAATAACTTCCGAGCCAACCCTTGTTGCCGATAGTTTGGATGCACCATCAAGCGACCGACCTCTACCACGCCATCGTCATATTGATAGCGAATACCTCCGATGATTCTTCCCCCATCATCTACTAGTTTATAGGTATGCCATTGGGTGAAAGTAGCGTTAAACTCCTCTTCCGACTCCATCAATGCAGGAACCATTCGACTTCCAATCATCTCCGCTTCGCTTTCAAATGTAAGCAATTGCAAACGGTACAGATCCAATACATCTGACTCAGTAGCTTTCACAATTTTCATAAACTACTCCTAATATATACCACGAATCAACGATTAGCTTTAGATATAATGACTAATTTGATTGGAAAAACTCCTTAGCCGCTTTCAATCGGCCACGCTCACAAGAGACTTGTAATTCATCCCCTGGTTCGAGTTTTACATCGCCTAATGGCACAATGTAGGTACCATTACGGCGAATACTTACGATCAATGTACCATCTGGCAATGCCAAGTCTTGTAGCTGTACATCCGTATAGTTTGCCACCACAGGCACCTTCGTTTGAAAGAAGGTTTGTACAGATTCTAGATTGCTTTGACCACTCATGGCTTGCAACAAGGAATCGTAAATCGGCGGTTCTTTTAAAAGCTCCGCCACAAGATAGGCCACGAGCGTAACGATACCGATAGCATAAATATTAGAGAAACTATCCGTCATTTCAAGAACGAGCAAAATCGCCAAAATTGGGGTCCGCATAGCGGCCGCTAACATACCTCCCATGGCACAGATAACGAACTGTGGTACAAAATCAGGAGAAATAAGTCCTAAGGTTGAAAGTAAGCTTTCACAAAAAGCACCTGTTGCAGCACCAATTACGAGCATGGGCAAAAATATGCCCCCTTGAGCACCACTGCCATAGCAGAAGGTGGTAAGTAAAATCTTGCCTAATACGATGCCACCTAAGAGCAATACGCCATGAGATTGAAAGGCAAGCTGACCCACAAGGTCATTGCCCCCACCCAAGAGGAGCTGCGAATCAAAGCCAATGGCTGCCACTGCCACAAAGGTAAGGGCTAATTTCAAGAATCGAGAACATTTGAGCCAGTCAAAGAACCTCTTGAAAGCAAAAATCATACGGCAAAATAACACACCACATAGCCCCATGATAACACCAACCATGAGTAGTATCGGGAAATATTCAAGAGGAACCCCTGAGGTCACCGTAAAGCCCAGCGCTGGTGTAAGTCCAAAGATACTAACTGTAATATAGTTAGAAATCAAAGTTGCCACGAAGGTTGGTACAACGAGATACGGATAAAAGCTTTTATGTACCTCTTCAAAGACGAACATCGCCCCCGATACGGGCGCACTAAAGGCAGCTGTTAAGCCTGCCCCAGCACCTGCGGATGTCAAAATACGCTGTTCTCGTAGTCCCGAATTCATCCAGTAGGACACAATCTTCCCAGCAGAGCCGCCAATCTGTACGGCTGGCCCTTCACGACCTACGGAAAATCCTGCAAAGCCGGTCAGTACGCCACCAATCATTTTAGATACTAGCGTCCGATAGGGCTTCATATCAAAGAGACCTAACATCTCCCCTTCAATTTGCGGGATACCAGAACCACCAGACAATGGGGCCCATGCGAGCAATCGATCTACAATAAACGCAAAAATGACCATTACCACAAGCCAACCTATGGCCCATTCCATAGTAATACCATCCATCAAATGCCACCTGATATGCTCTGATTCAAGTATCAAATAGCGATATGATGCCCCAAAAAAACCTGCAATCACCCCAACAAGAGCACCCTTTGCAATGAGCTCTGTTAAGAGCACTCGATTCATGGACATATCTGCCAAGGTAGAACTACGCTTATTAAATTTCCATAATTTCATAAAATTCTCCTTAGCATTACTATCTAACACCTATCTAAACATCATATGTAAGCATCTCAGCGATTTAACGAGTTGAACTAAGCACCTAGTCATTGAGTGCCATCTACCAAAATCGCTCAGCTCTCAGTCAAACTATCTATTCATATCCTTAGTATACTTATGTAAACCACCATTTTCAAGGCGCTATTAAAAGGAAAACTAGATAGCTGTTCATTACGTTAAGCTTCTCAAAAAACAAAACTAGACATCTCTGAAGCAAAAGAGATGTCTAGTCTTGTATAGAACGTATTTAGTTATATCGCCTTTACACATTCGGAGGCATTTGAAATATGTAAAGACGCTAATTAAAATATGGATTCATAGATAGCGATGATTTCTTCCTTAGATGCATCTCGTGGGTTGCCAGGTGTACATGCATCATTGAAAGCAGATTCGGCGAGGAATGGAATATCTTCCCGTTTTACACCTGCTTCGCTAAGGGATTTAGGAATGCCTACGTCATCAGCTAATTTTTGGATTACATCGATTGCAGCCTGACGATAGGTGCTTTCATCCATAGTATCTACATTCGGAACACCCATAACGCGCGCGATTTCACGATATTTTTCACCTGTAGCAGGGGCATTGAATTTCAATACCGCTGTTAACAGCATCGCACAAGCCTTGCCATGAGGGATATCGTACACGGCACTTAATGGATGCGCCATAGAGTGAACGATGCCGAGACCTACGTTAGAGAAGCCCATGCCCGCAATGTATTGACCTAAGGACATAGCTTCACGACCAGCGTAATCGCCAGCTACAGCACTGCGCAAGGAACGACCGATGATTTCAATAGCTTTCAAATGAAGCATATCAGTAAGTTCCCACGCACCTTTTGTGATATACCCTTCTACAGCATGTACGAGAGCATCCATGCCTGTTGCCGCACAAAGGCCTGTCGGCATAGACGCAGACATATCAGGATCCACGATGGCAACAATTGGGATGTCATGAGGATCAACACAAACGAATTTGCGGTTCTTTTCAACGTCTGTAATAACGTAGTTGATGGTAACCTCTGCAGCCGTACCAGATGTAGTAGTAACAGCGATGATTGGCAAGCAAGGATTCTTAGTAGGCGCTAAACCTTCAAGACTGCGCACATCGGCGAACTCAGGGTTCGTAATAATAGTAGCAATCGCCTTACTTGTATCGATTGGGCTACCACCACCAACAGCAACAATAACATCGGCGCTAGCTGCTTTACAAGCATCAACGCCAGCCGTTACGTTTTCGATCGTAGGATTTGGTTTAATGCCGTCATAGATTTCATAATCGATGCCTGCCGCATCAAGTAAATCTGTTACCTTAGTAGCCACTTTAAATTCAAATAAATCTGGCGTAGATGTAACAAGGGCTTTTTTGAAATGGCGATTCTTAATTTCGTTCACAATCTCCTGAATCGCCCCTTGTCCAAAATAGGACGTACCGTTCAACATAATTCTGCGAGCCATATACTTCACTCCTCCCGAAAAAATAAACCGATAGAGAATCACTTTACCTATTAATTCTCTATCGGTTTATTAAAATCCTTGATAGCTTGCTATGTATACACTATATATTTTTATAAAGAATGTAGATTACAATCCCCGACTCATTTTCATAAGCAAAATCCGTTTCACCGATTCGTCGAGTCGTTCTTTCGAGATACGACCGTCTTTCACGGCTTTCATAAGGCCGTTATAAGCCTCTTGCATGTGTTCGTATTCGTGACATACGAGCAAGATATCACTGCCGGCGAGGATGGATTGCACTGCCATATCGCCAAAAGTATAGTGATTTGCAAGAGCCCCCATGTCCATATCGTCCGTTACCACAACGCCATTATAGCCTATGTCCTTGCGCAACCAATCCGTAATAATCGCTTTCGATAAACTAGCTGGATGGTCTGGATCGATTTGTGGGTACATCGCATGAGACACCATGATTGTATAGGTATTTGGTTTAGACTGTTTGATGAGGTCTACGAATACCTTTGTGTCCTCTGAAAGCAATGTTTCTTTAGAGGCAGGAACGATACTTGTATCCGCGTGCAAGTCTACATCAGTCTTACCAATGCCCGGAAAGTGCTTATAAGAATACCACAAGCCCGCTTCATCGTAAGCCTTGCCAACGGCGCCTGCATAGCGAACGACCTTGTCAGGGCTCGTACTATAAGAACGACCATAGGTTAATCCTAAGTCCGCCACAGGAGCAAAGTTAATGTTAAAGCCCAAGTCTTTTAGTTCTGCACCAGACTGTTTTGCCAAGGATACAGCTTGCTCAACGGGCATTTTGCCTACCTCCTCAGCGGGAGGAACCTTGATGAGCTTATCATCCATGCGCGCTACTGCACCGCCCTCTTGGTCGATGCCGAGGAACAATGGCATTAAACCGGCGCTTTTACCAGCCTTATTAATATCTGCAATGAGCGTTTTAACTTGATCCTTGGACTCCATATTTCGATCAAACAAAATGATGCCTCCCACGCGGTACTCGTTGAGCATGAATTTAGCATCATCATTCAACGTCTTGCCGTGAATGCCAATCATCAACAATTGCCCCACCTTGTCTGCATCGGACATATTAGCCACTAACTTGTCCACCTTTTGCTCTGGTGAAAGCTCGCTTTGTGCCACGGACTCATAGGTCACAGGCTCTGCCTTTGAAGTAAATGGATTATGTAAACCGCAGCCCGTTGTGAGTGCTAATGCACCAATCATAGTGGCTGCTACGAAACGTCGAAACATGCATACCTCCCTTAAATCTCAAAAAAGTATTATGTATAGTATATCAAAAAATATAAACGAGCCCAACATAATCAATACACGACAAGCAGCAGTATAGTACATGCATCTTACAAAACAAAAAGATTGTTACTCGAGAACCCAACGGGTATATCCATTGAGAGAATCAAATAACAATCTTTATATGTTTCATTTTTGTTGTGTAAACTATGTATCTTACATTTTGGATGTATAAAATGTGTATGTTACATTTCGCAAATTAAATTTTGCCTTGCTCTTTCATTTCCGCTAAGAGCTTTACGATACGAGGCCCACAGCCTTTGCCACCACAAGCGCCCGTGCCAGCACGAGTTGCTTCTTTTACTTGTGGAAATGTATGAGCACCATCTAAAATGGCTTCCTTAATCGTTTTGCGCGTAATACTACGGCATGTGCACACCTTTGTAAGCTTGTCCAGAATCGCCTCTGGCACTTGATTTTCTTCAAAATTCATATGTAATTCCTCATTTATTCACTTGAATATCTATATACTGTATCAATTTAATGTATCGATTTAATATATCGATTTACGTGTCAATTTAGTGTATTGATTTACATATCGATGTAGTGGATCAATTTACTCTATCGATAGTATCTAATAATACACTGTCATATTAATATATCGAAAATTTACGATTTCTGTACTTAGTATATCATACTTAGCAAATTATATCGATACTTTTTAATATAGTGAGGAATGTAAAATAAAATTTGAATAATAGGACTTACCATAAAGTGTTTACTATATAGTATTTTCTACATAGTGTTACCATATAGCTTTTACCATATCAGCCTTAATCTAAATCCTATAAAATAATGCTCACGATACGGTCAAAGAATTGTAAAATCGTTTGTTGTAATGGAATGAAAATCTTATCTGCAATAGGTGTATTAAGCAATAAGATAAGTACAATCAAGCTGACAAAGCTTAACCGTTCCAATGTAAATTGCAAATCCCTAGGCAACAAGCTTGTAATGATGCGACTACCATCAAGTGGTGGTATTGGCATCATATTGAGAATGGCAAAGTTAATATTATATACAACAATCAGTGTCAGTACTAACTCTAATGATTCATTTGTCAACAAGCCGTAGCTTTCAAGAAAACGAAGTGCTAAGTAGCCTAAAAAGGCCATCAGCACATTAGACGCAGGTCCCGCAATAGATACTAAGGTATAATCTGTGCGAGGATCGCGGAAGTTAGACGTATCAACCATTACAGGCTTAGCCCATCCAAACCCACCGATAAGGAATGCTATAGAGCCGATTAAATCAAGATGTGCCACGGGATTCAATGTCAAGCGGCCCATGGAGCGCGGCGTAGAGTCGCCGAGCATATCTGCTACCTTGGCATGAGCAAATTCATGCCCAGCAGCTGCAATGATAAGCGCTGGAATAGACGCTAAAATCATCGTTAAACTAATACCAGAAAATAACATAAAACTCCTTTATTGTTTGGCTTCCCATGCGGTAAAGCCCTCTTGAATGCAACGAAGGGCATTTAAGGTACGGGGATAGCCGATATACGGCACGCATTGGGATGCGATATTAATCAAATATTGTTTGCTGTTTCCTACGTTCAAATTGCCTTCTACATGAGCCTTGAGTTGAGACTCACAGCCTCCTTGAGCCGCCAAGAAACAGAAGGTAATCATTTCACGATGAGCCACGCTAAGGCCTTTACGCGTATAGTAATCGCCGAACATATTGGCAAGCCATTTATTGATGTGACGCGTATCTTCTGGCCCTTCTTGGTAAGAATTGCGCATAGACTCCCCAAAGATTTCCACTTGTTTTTCTACGCCCTTTTCTAGACGAGACTCACTAGTAATAGTGCTGCGAGAGGAATCAACAATAGCCTCTCCTCGATAGTCAAAAATCTTATTGGTCACCTTAAAGAATGGGCGCACACGTCCGATGCCAAGATAGGGCACCGCTTGATAAATGAGCTCTACCACTTCATCAGGAATAAGGCCAAAGTTTAATGCTGCCGGTAGCATTAATGCATATTCATCAACAGCGGAGGCGCCTACTAATGTAGCGAGAATGGCTAAGAAGCGATCCTTTGCCGGTACATTACGGCCTTCTTCGGTGATGACTTCATCAAAGGCAAAATTATCAAACAATATTTCAAACTCTGGATCAATATAACCTGCTGGGGCTGCAATATCAGGGAACATACGCTCCGTATAGGCTTGAGCAAATTCAGATTTAGACATAAAAAACCTCCATAAACAACACTGGTGAAAGCCCAAAAGGAGCTTTCACCAGCAATAGTTATGTAATTATTACGGCACGGGCCATCAGATTATAACGCTGGGAATTCGAAAGTTGTGCCGTATACTTCTTTCCAAGCAGCCATGAACATATTGAACTCATTTGTTCCAGGTTGAATTTGGTAAACTTGACCATCTGGAGCGTAACGATATACAGTATGTAAGCTTGGATTAACAAGATATTTGAACAATGTAGCTTCCCCGTATTGGTTATTATGCATGTTAATTACATTAACACCAAATACGTTGTTACGGCTGCTATCGATACCTTTAAACTCAGATGCTTTATCAAAGAAATACGTTTCTGTACCATTTGCACTATTTGGAACCTCTGGGTAGTTAGCTAACCCATTCCAGTTTGCTGCGTTTGCAACACCACCTACTAATAATGTACCGGCTAATACAAATGCACCTAATAAATTTTTATTCATAATGATCTCCTTTGTGCCACGAGGGCAAATCACGAATCAGTCATACTCTCACATGACTTGAATACAATACGCTATATGTATAGTATATCACATTTTTAATAAAATTTTTAGATTTCCAAGGTTACAGAATATATGCATATGAGGTTGTATCAAATTAGCCCTTCATGTTCTCTGCTGTTTTTGCATTTGCGTTATCGATTGCTTCTAGCAATTTATTAAGCAACATACGCAATTGACGTGTCTCATCTACGTCAAATATAGGACCTGACGATTCAGCCAAGCGGCGTGGTATATGAACCGCTACATCACGTAATGCTTTGCCCGTATCAGTAAGGGTTACCATAACTACGCGTTCATCTTGACGACTGCGTTTACGTTTCAAGAATGCTTTGGCTTCTAATTTCTTTAAAAGCGGTGTTAATGTACCGGAATCAAGGCGCAATACTTGTCCCAATTCCTTAACGGATAAATCACCATATTGCCACAATGCCATCATTACGATGTATTGAGTATATGTCAAATTTAAAGGATCTAAGTGACTACGATATGCATTAACAATTTCCTTTGCCACTACATAGAGTGGAAAGCTCAATTGATTTTCCAATCTTAAATATTCTGAATCAGGAACATCTTCTTTATGTTTGTACCCTTCAAGTACACCAATTTCTGCCATATTCTACCTCCATATGCACACAATTATCTACTAATTAATTGTACACAATTTTACGGTAAACAGTCAACGCAAAAAGCCCACTTTGAACAGATATTTTTAAATTTGTCAATTAATTAATATTTATTTTCTTATTCGTTAAGAATTAGGCACTTCTATAGAATTAATAGGAAGAAATTATACGTCCCCTACTAGGTCCTTCCTCGTAGTATAATAAAAGAAAGTCTATATCAGATTCCATTTGTCACAGGAGGCCCTCATGAATACCTTAGAATGTATTAAAACTCGTCATAGTACGCGAAAGTTTAAAGCGGATCAATTATCTCGAGAGCTCATCGATCAAGTGCTCGACGCAGGTCGCCGTGCTCCATCTGGTGGCAACACACAATTAACACATTTCATGGTTATCACAAACCAAGATATGCTCAACGAATTAGTAACTCTTGTTCAGGAAGAATACGGCAAAATGCCGATTACAGAAAATACTTTACCTTACATGGTGAATATCATTAAGATGTCCGCCGAAGGCAAATTTGTATTCAACTATAATGCACCTGTGCTCATCGTATTAGCTAGTCAAGCAAACTATGCTAATAATTTTGCTGATGTATCTTGTGCTATGCAAAACATGATGCTTGCATGCAACGAACTAGAACTTGGTAGCTGCTGGGTTAACCAAATCCGTCATCTTCAAGATAATGAACGCATCCAAGCCAAAATGCGTGAACTAGGTCTTAGCGAAGACGAAAAAGTCTACGCTAGCCTCGCTATCGGCTATCCAGATCTACCAAATGGTCTTAACCGCCGTGAAATCAAAGCAAAAGGCTATCCTGTAACATATATTGATTAAAGATACTATTAGTTTCTTAGCTATTCCTATAAGATAATTAGGTCAATACAAAAGCGCTATCTATCCCACAACTCTAATTGAGTTTGTAAAATCTACCATGCCCCTTCAAATACGCGTTTGCGTGCTGCTTTTACGAGTACGGAATGATCATCCTCTACTACGTGATTAGATTTGTAAGCCCAGCGCAAGAGGAGTGCGGAGTTCGCTACTACGAGAAGGCTGCCGCCGTTGTGAACGAGAGCGCCCCATACTGGGGATAATGTACCAATCATAGCCAAAATGATAGCTACAAAGTTTAAGATCAAGGAGAAAGAAAGGTTGATTTTAATGGTAGTCATCATGCGTTTAGACAAGGCTACGAGGTGAGGAATTTCTTTAATATTGTCATTTACGAGGACGATATCTGCTGCCTCTACAGCGATATCGCTACCAACACCGCCCATGGCGATACCCACATCGGATTTTTTAAGGGCTGGTGCATCGTTTACACCATCCACAGCAACATATACAATGGATGCACCTCGATTCAAATGCTCATGAACAGCCTCTTTCACAGAGTCAGCAATAGAAATATTAGACAAGGTCATCATTGCTTCATTACCAGCCAAAACGGCTTTATCTTGTAAAGTCGCCTCTAAGCCTTTGCCAGGAACCATACGGAAGGAATATATGGAATCGAAGCTTTCACCATAACGAGTAGCAAAGCCATTCACGATAGCTTTGCCCAATGGATGCTCAGATTTAGTCTCTACCGAAGCAACCAATCGATACAACTCATCAGTAGGCATGGAACCCACAGTCTCAACGGCGGTCACCTCAGGTGTACCATAGGTCAAGGTACCTGTTTTATCAAAGGTCATCGTATCAACCTTCGCCAAGCGTTCCATAATATTACCACGGCGCACGAGGAAACCGTGTTGGCTCGCATTAGAAATAGCCGCCATAATCGCTGCCGGCGTTGCCAATACGAGAGCACAAGGACAGAACACAACGAGGATGGTTACGGCACGAATGATTTCTCCAGTTACCACATAGGTGCCAACCGCGGCCAATAACGCAATCACTACAATCCATGTGGCCCAACGGTCAGCCAAGCTAACGATTTTCGCATTACCTTGTGTCAATAACAAAATATGTACAATTACTCATATACACTCAAAAGTACAGGAAGAATGCGGATTCAATAAGATTATATTATTCATGCATAGCCTCATTACGCAAATGCATGAACAGTTATTCATATGTATATTTGCAAATTGATAATTTTTACATAGAAGATATTTTGATATTTTCAACCTATTCCATACTATTTCACCCTAATTAATGTTATCCATAATTCAGTTTTCTAATAACTATTTATTATAATAAAAAATTAAGTATAGTCGACTACATACCCTACATGGTATTATTACAAATGACATGTTGTAGAAAGGATGTGTAACGATGTCGATTTTCTCTCCTGCTCCTCATATTGAACGTTTACCAGAGGCGCAAATCGATTCCACCTACAAACGTCTTCGACGCGAAGTCTTTGCAGGTACATTTATTGGTTATGCTACATTCTATTTGATCCGTCAAAACTTTAGTTTAGCCGTTCCGTACATGATTGCTGAGTACGGCTACACCAAAGCGGATCTTGGTATAGTTATGACCATCTTATCCGTAGCTTACGGCGTAAGTAAATTTGTTATGGGTAATGCGTCTGACCGCTCTAACCCAAAATACTTCTCCACAGTAGGTCTATTGCTTAGTGCTTTAGTTATGTTATTATTCGGCACCTTACCGGGTGTTATGAGCAGTATTCCTATCATGTGCGTTCTTGCCTTATTAAACGGTTGGTTCCAAGGTATGGGCTACCCTCCATATGCGAAAAACATGGTAACTTGGTTCTCCCGTTCCGAACGCGGTGCTTGGTGGTCCTGGTGGAACGTTTCCCACAACCTAGGTGGCGGCATCATCGCTCCTCTTGCTACGCTTGGCATCTACCTATTCGGTACATGGCATAGTATCTTCTTCTTCCCTGCCCTTATCTCTATCGTGTTAGCGATTATTACCTTTGTATTGCTGAAAGATACGCCTCAATCTTGTGGCTTACCACCTATCGAAGAATACAAACATGAAGTCGTTCATACACATACAGAAAATGAAGAAAAAAGTACTTTCAAAGAAATCTTCTACAAATATATTTTGCATAATAAATACTTATGGTATCTTGCGATTGCAAATATCTTTGTATACTTCATCCGTTACGGCGTAGTTAGCTGGGCTCCGACCTATTTAACCGCTGTGAAAGGCTTCACAAAAGAAGGTTCCCGTTGGGCTTACTTCTTATACGAATGGGCTGGTATTCCAGGCATGCTCGTAAGTGGCTACTTGAGTGACCGCGTATTCCGTGGCCGTCGTGCTCCAGCTACGATTTGCTTTATGTTATTCGTTATCTTGGCGATTCTCGTGTACTGGTTTAACCCTGCAGGCAATATTCTCATCGATAACTTAGCACTCATCGCTATCGGCTTCCTCATCTACGGTCCTGTTATGATGATTGGCCTTCAAGCAGCAGATATGGTGCCACGCGTAGCAACAGGTGGTGCTACTGGCCTTACAGGCCTTCTTGGTTACCTCATCGGTTCTGCCGGTGCTGGTGCTTTCATGGGTCTCATGGTTGACCTCTACGGTTGGGATGGTGGTTTCATTGCCCTCGTTGGTGCATGTATCCTATCCATCGTATTCCTACTCCTCACCCTTGGAGACAAAGGACAACAATAGAATATGTACTGTATAATACGTAATGTATAAATACGTACTGTACAACTCACTGTTGTATATACAAAACTCCCCTAGTAATACTTATGATTACTAGGGGAGTTTAATTATTTATGCGATGCACAAGGAGCCGTTTAATACTTTCAGATTATACACAAGACCAAGTCGCGCCAAGCCATGCAATGCAGCGGCCGTTACAGGATTGATAGATCCTAACACACCAGCACCGATAATGACAACGTGGAACAAAATGGACACGATGAGTAAGCCCAAATGACATTGTTTCGCCTCTTTTGAAAGCCCCGCTGTTGGAGAGTTTTCATCTACGAGAGAACCCATCATGAGTGCCACAAGAACGAGTTCCAAAGAGCACGGGCAAAGGATAACTAGCAATGTAATAGTATGCATAAAGTTCTGCGTCAATGCATAGGAACCCATGGAAAGCAACATAACAGCCACAACAATAACAGATGAATAATTGTTGATGCCCTGACGCAAGGCTACAAGCTGTGTAGGCATGATCGGCAACATATCATCATCCAATGTATAGTGTACGTCGCCCGTAATAAGCTGCTCTAAGAAAAAGCCACCATGTACGATGAGTCCTACATAAGCCGCCGTATGATAATCTCCAATCGCAATAAGCGCCACCATGGCTATCACAATAAGGAAATTAGCATGAATCTCTAAATGATCCAAAATACTTTGCACGCTGTTGATGAGCAATGGCAAGCCACAAATGATGACCGTTACCCACGCCAAATCAATAGCTGGATTCATAGGCTCCGTAAGCGTATCTAATATAATAAATAACAAGCCGAGTGCCAAAATAGCCCCCTGCGTGCGCAGAGACACCTGCGCTGATAAAGACTGTAAAAACTTCATATAGACCTCTCTATAAATAAGATACCGGCCTTACTTAATCCGGAAATAAAATACAAAACAATTTATTAAATAGTAAGGTACACCCATGCAATATGACACTAATCTTGTGTTAATATCGTACTAATATTAACCTAACAGTAATCAACTACCGATCTGAAGTACCTTTTGTTTCTATTCTAAATTTTTATAGTACCCATAGGGGTATATCTATTTTGTAAATATTATACAAAATATATAAGTTATATACAAATTAAAATTTTTGATAAATGAAAAATATCTTAACCGTAAAAGAGGTCCTAGTCGTGAGCTCTAATTTCTTTATTAAAACGTAGAAAGAACAGGTCCCTAAAAACGACTTAGCTCGCTATGGAGCTCATTTTAATAGGCACTAGTTGAAGATCCTAATTTCATATAAAAGGAAAAGACCCTATCTCTAAAAATGACTTAGCTCGCTATGGAGGCTTTTAGAGATAGGGGCTTTGACCCAAGGTTATGAAATTAGAGCTTCAACGCCTCAATCCATTCTGCTTCTTTAAATCCAACGAGTACTTTGTCTTCAAGAACCAAGATAGGACGTTTTACAAGCATGCCATTAGATGCTAATAAAGCTAGTTTTTCTTCTTCGCTAAGGTTTGGCAATTTATCCTTTAATTGTTGTTCACGGTAAATCATACCAGACGTATTAAAGAATGCTTTCAAATCCTTACCAGATTGTGGATACCAAGCAGCAATTTCCTCAGCTGTAGGGTTTTCGGACTTGATGTCACGATCTGTGTACTTGATGTTATGATCATCTAAGAATTTCTTTGCTTTTTTGCATGTTGTGCATTTAGGATATTCAACGAATAACATAGGTTCTCCTTATATCAATATTCAATGTTATAACAACTTACTAGTTTAAGATAATTGTACCAAATACATCGAAAATTATCAATCTCTTATTGACAATCTACGGGTTCTAATGAAGCACAATGTGCAATAGAGGATAATACTTCATCCATCCCCTCACTAAGTTTTGCTGTACGCAAATCAACATCCATCTGTAAACGCAAGAAATATCCTTCCGAAACACCAAAGTATTTCGCTAAACGCAACGATGTATCTGCTGAAATAGACCGTGTACCATTCAATATTTCTTGAATCCGTGAAACAGGCACATGTATATCCTTAGCTAATCGATATGCAGATAGTCCTAATGGATCCATAAACTCTTCCTTTAATATTTCACTAATGGTAGGTGTAGGAATAAACTTTTCCATATTAATTTCCTCTCTATTAATGATAATCTACAAATCCGATAATCATAGAATCTCTCCTTTGATTATACCTGTTTAACAGGTATAATTCAATAACATATACTTGAATAATAACTATACATAAAATTAAAATTATTCTACAAACAATTTTGGTAAAAAGATTCTATAAAACATTATCTAAATCCTACACTCGCGATGACTCTATTGGCCACCTATTTCGGAATGTAATCAATTTACCCTATCGTCATAATTGAATTAAAACTATCATTAATTCCCACTTCAACTAAATTAATTTTAAAAAGTAAAAAGACCTACATCCTCGACCGTATCATGTATAAAATACATATTAAAGGTTGAGAGAATATAGGTCTCTTATAAAAATCTATGTATTATTTATAATACTAGTTATAGCAAAAATGTAAGCCCCATTGCCACGAAGATGGCTGGCAAAAGGTTGGCAATACGTACTTTACCAGGCCAGATGAGGTCAATACCAACGCAGAAAATTAGAATAGATCCAACGTAGGATAGGTTATCGATGGCACTAGGTGTCATCAACGGCGCTGCAATATGTGCCATTGCCGTGATGAGCCATTGCGTAATACCTACAGGAATAAAGGAGAACAGCGCCCCTTTTCCCATAGAGGATACCATAACCATAACGATGATGCCGTCGAGGATGCCTTTTAAAAGTAATGTCTGATAATTTCCAGTAAGACCGTCTTGAATGGAACCAAGCACACCCATAGCACCTACGGTAAACGTCAGAGATGCGGTGATAAAGGCGTGCGTAAACTTTGGATCCCCAGCGTTGCCAGTGCGAGCTTTCACCCAGTCACCAAACACAGTAATCCAATGATTAAGGTCGATAATTTCACCAATAACGGCGCCTACGACCATGCTAATAATCATCAATAGAGGGCCCGTTGTCTGTAGAGATCCATTGACAATGACAAGCATATACTGCATGGCCCCGCTCATACCGAGGAGGAGCACGATAATACCGCTCACAATCATGAGCGTTTGCTTTAAATTTTCTTTCATAAAGCGACCAAACGCGAGGCCACATAGGCTGCCAGCTATGATAAGGCCAACATTAATGGCCGTTCCCAAACCAATCATATATTTCCCTTCTTTAATTGTGAAAGTAACACTATCAATTTACTTCAGTATAACAACTATATCGAAATAAATCAATTTATATGGCATAAAATATATAGTTGAAATTGGATTAATTAAAGTTTTTTTAAGACCATACATATAGCCTGATTAATGCTGCTATAGGTCTCCATAATACGGCATTGCTCCTCTTATAGCATTATATATAGCAAAAAGCCTCTACCCAATAAGGGTAGAGGCTCTGTATAGTTTATAGCGTTGAGAGAGAACTAATGATAGACCCGCTTAGGAGAGAGAGAGTATATGTGTTTATATATAAAGCGGGCCGACATGAGATGAGTCGCTATCGCCTCATCGACTTTAGTGTACACCCAATTCCACATAACAACAAATTCAATTATGTAAACACAAGTATGCATAAAAACTATTGTTAACTAATATATATTTATTGCCCTTACGCTTCATCGTCTACAGGTAACCGTACGATATCTGCTGTTTTATTAATCTCCTCAAAGCAAGGGCAGTCTTTACCGTGATCATTGATAAGGCCACTAGCTTGTAGATGCGAATAAATTGTAACAGGACCTACAAACTTAAAGCCCCTCTTCTTTAAATCTTTGCTTATCCGCGTAGATAGACCATTCTTTGTAGGAAAATGACCTTCGGGATGGTTTTCATAAATAATCGTTTTATGATTGGTAAATCCCCAAATATAGTTGCAGAACGAACCAAATTCAGATTGAATACGTTTAAAAGCAGCAGCATTACTTATCATAGTTTCAATTTTAGAGCGAGACTTAATCATACCCTCTGTATTCATGATACGTTCGACATCGCTTTCACCATAAGCAGCCACCGTATCAATATCAAAATGATCAAAACATTCTCGAATGATGTCTCGTTTAATTAAAACCGTAAGCCAGCTGAGGCCACATTGAAAGCTTTCGAGACAAAGATGTTCAAACTGAAGTTGATCATCATGAATTGGTCGGCCCCACTCATAATCGTGGTATTCATGATATAAAGGCGTCGTCGGCCATTCACAAGTAATCTTTTTCATTATACACCTCCATGTGCCCATACAAGGACGTCATACATGAGCGCTACCACTAGGCCCATTACGAGATGACCACCCACATAAAATGGCACTAGATAATAAATGAATAAAAGCAAGGAATGCAAGGCTTTGCGAAGCCATACAATCGGCGTAGATGTGTCGCCCCCTACCTTACTATCAAGCCAATTATGGACGGTGTAAATAGGCGTTCCTAAACGGCGAATCCAGTCTGGAACACGTACCCCAGGATTCAAACCAGGGCAATAGAAGATCACCAAGGGCAACGCCACCACATCAATGACGAGCAATAGGGTTAGCATAAAAGCAAACCAATCTAATTCGCCTTCCCACGTGAAGGGTTGTGCCATGAAACGGGCACCCCACAAATAGGCTTTGTATACGATATACGGTTCTAATAGCCATAATAAGGGCTTCACTACATGCATAATAAACACACTCTCTAAATTTATAAACAGTATTTTAATTATAGCATATTTCCTCTTCTTAACAACGTTTTTTGATACTTACCCACTAATCCATAGTATTTCATCAATTTTGGAAATCTACAGGCAGGATGATAATAATCAAGAACAAGAATATTTGTATTATTTAAGTTTATATATGGATCATCTCCTACCCATACTAAATTTTCACCAAATATGTCGCTTAAATATCTAAATGTTCCACCACAAATGATAACTGTAGGCTGAATAAAACCAATCTCATCTCTTAACTCAAATTTATCAAACTCAACATATTCCTTTAATACAGCATGATTAGATGTCTTTTGCCCCCCACTTTTACGTAAATTTACAATAGCAATCTTATCTAAATAGGACACTCCTGTCTTTTTTTGCTCATCTTCATTTGGTAAATGATGTAACGTCTCTACATCTGTATGTATAATACCTTGAGCCCACAAAGAAATTGTCATCCATGTATTAATTTTACTAACACCTTCTAAGTCGCTACGAATCCATTCGCACAAATCCCACGAATCGTTAGAGCCATTACCATTATAAGCTTCTTTTAAAATAAACAAAGGTCTGCAATTCGAATAAAACCATGTACTTGGGTTAATAATACCATCTCTTATAAATCCATCTGCATCATGGTTAATATCATGAGAGGCATCCTTTAATTTCCATACTAAAAATAATTTATCTATCTCTGCATTATAAAAATCAACCTTAGCATTTACCCCCATACATAATCCCCTCTATAAATACCCCTATCAATAATCTTATCTAAAAATGGAACTTAATTATCACTAATAATAATTTTCGTCACCTTGCTGCCATTGTGCTCGAAAAATATACCTACAATATTGTCACTGTTATAGCGTAGATATCCATAGAACCATCGATTATTAAAGTCTATAAAATCAGGACGGCCATAGATGTCCATCACTTTTTTCAAGGAATCGCCAACAGCAATGCCACGGGCAGTCACGGCATCACGATTACTGACAGTCATATACCATACGATAGGACGACTATCTTGCATCAAAGAATGTCCAAATTTGATGCCCCCATAAGTGAGCTCATCACGTTTCTCACTCGTCGGCTGACCTAGACTAGCTTTTACCGCATCAAAGGACGTACCTAGCGAAACGCCAGCAATTCTCATATCTTCATCAGGCAAAGGGGCTCCAATAGCTTGCCCTGGCCGATAATGACGATATTGCTCCGCTTTGGGCCAAGTTGGTGAAAGCTTAGCATTACTCGTTTCCAACCGATCCATAGCTTTACTTAACCAACTAGCATCGGCAACTAGACTCACATTGCCAGCTAATAATAAAGCCACACCTAAACTAATTGCAATAAATTTTGTTTTCATGTTTCTCTCCTAACCTCTCAAACTACAAATAACCTATAGACCTAATATTAACATAATCACACTGAAATCAGAACCTAACGCTACAATACCTATAAAAAAAGCACTCATGCCCCATAGGGAGTAGTAGCATGTAAACAAAACACGTTTCCATGTCACTTAAAAATATATTCATTTAGTTATATAATTATACTTAATAACATAACCTACGGATTACTACAATACCAATAAATACAGAAATGTAAGCGGGAGATACCACCATGACTAAACTACCACTATTAGCGTGTACTTTCATCATGAGCACTATATTATCACCAATAGGAGCCATCGATGTTAATATTCCTGGTGCAGATTCGAAGATTCCAAAGGATGCCTACGTAAACTACCAAACCACAAACCCTGATATTGAAAAGGATGTAGCAAACTATGTGAAAACATTAAAGTTAACGGACAAGGCTAACGGTATTAATAAAAACGAAATTAAGTATACTAAAGCAGCCTCTATATATCGCGGTCAACATTACCATAATACGGTCATTTCCGTTCATGATCAATACAACCAAATTCGCCTTTCATTCCCCGTAGCAGGCATAAAAAGTGATTATCATATAGGACGTTACCAAAATCCAAGTCGAACCATTGAGGACTATCGAGTGTTAACCAATAATGGAAGTCTCAATTTAGAAATTGACTACGCAGATTTTAAAGACTACGACTGGCGTAACACCAAAACAGCTTATGAAAAGCTAACAGACAAAGACGTCCGTAATTTCTTGCAAGACAATGCAAAACGAAAGTCCTCAAAACAGATTTCTGATATAAAGGGTACTGTATTTTCATATCCTACTGTTACCTACAGCACTTGGGATAGCATGAAGATGCCACACTTTGAAAACGGTAAAAAAGCAACGCTCACCATCGACACGATTAATTTTAAATTTAAGGGCTATAACATGCGTCATCCCTTATATCACGCAGGGTTTGTCTATTATGATAACAACCCCGTTCTGAACAAGGTTCCTACAGATAAATTATTGGCTAATTATGTGCTTCCCTCTGTACAAAACCTAAATGAATTAAATCAATATTCACGCATAGAAAGCTTAAACGGTGTACAATACCGCGTACCAAAAGACGCCATATACGAAGGTGAAAGTAAGGGCTCTGAACACCAAGATATTAGATACTACAAAAAAGGAGATATAACATTCTTTGTTTCTACTGACAATGTTCCTAGAAACCCATATGCGCACGAACTTGTTATAAACGGTCATTACAATTTTAAAACTGATTTAAATACGTTCTGGGATATTTACCGTTACCATCCATCAGCATCAGACTATATCAATTACTCAGTTGTATGGAACAATAACATCCCTGGTCTATCCATACACAGCTATGAACCTAATAAGGATGATCACATCCTAACCTTTAACTCCTATGATGGGACCTATAGCTTTACCTATATCATCTTTTATCCAAGTTTTTTACATGCTAAAGAGGTTCAAAAATTACGAAATATGATTGAGTTCTTTGACTCTACCAATAATCCTAGTTTTAAAATGCAAGAACACGTTCTATTTCCAGAAGCATAGACGATTTATATCAACACCATTATAAAATAGCTTTCATAAGCATTATATTATACAAATATATAAATTAACTAACAAAAGTCGAGCAACTAAACGATAGAAGCTCGACTTTTTTAGTACTAGAAAACTAAAATATACTTAGTTAAGATACAGCATTCACGGTATCCCAAAGAATTGTATGTATGTCTTCATTTGTTATGTGGACAGACTAGCCCTCTATGGCATCAACTACTTCGCCAATGTACATATAATGTGGTTCCCAACGATCATGCCCAGCTTGTGTATATACAGCAGGATTAGATGCGTAATAATCTTTTACCTTTTCTGCCAAATGGGCTTCATCGAATTGGTGTTCATATAGCTTTTTACATACAAATGTTAACTCTGCTTCTTTGAAAGTCACCCCATCGCCTGCCGCAACTGGCGTTAGTCCAGAATTTGCCACCTTATTTTCGTCGCGGCCAGAATGAGAACCTAAATAACCAAGAGCCTTGCGATAACTTTCAGGGAAAAAGCTAACTGTAAAGGTATCATATTTCGCCATAAACTCTTGAGTATAACGTGCTGGATGAATGTACACTGTCACCGTGGATATATCGCCACCATTAGGGCCCCATATGTTGCCCATACTGCCCCAACTAACCGTACATGTATTAAAATCATCAAGCATTCCAGCCGTAACAAGAGCCCAACGATTCTCAAACATGGTAAAAGCTTTATAATCCTTTGTTTCAAATGCTTTCATAAGAACCTCCAGTTTATCTCAATTTGACGATATAAATCTTTACCCCTATAATATAGGTAGATAGTCAGACGAGTCATACCGTCAGGCTCATCTCTGAAAACAAAAAAGCTTGAGAAATGGCCTTTCAGTTATCGAATCATCTAAGATAACGAAGGGCTATTTGTCTTTTATGAGACAAATAAGCGCTATTAAAGCTCCAAAAGCAATAACCACAGTTATCACCTGTAATAAGAGCATGATTATTTCATAATCACTCATAGGCTTATCCCTCCCTTCGATGACGAAGAGAGGCCCAACCTCGTCTAACTATCCTATGCTTATTATATAGCGAACTAATATGCGATACAATAAGCATTATATTATACAAATATATGAATACAGTAATAAAAGCCGAGCTAATTCTATGAATTAAAAGCTGGCGGTAATCGCTTACACCATAAAACTTTAAAACTACATTTCTTATTGAGTTAATATATTAATCCATTCCATATACCACGGTATAAATACTGGGCTCTCTTCAAGTTTCTCCTTATAAGACCCTTCTTCTCGCCATTGTGGCTCTTTTCGTAATCTTGCCGCATCATCAAAGCCCACATATTCGATCATATCTCTCAATTGTTTATGTGTATAAGATGTTTTACTTTCATCATAATTAATGCGATAACTGTAAACGTATACAGAATCTCTCACAACATGACGGAGATAGGATTCACTATTAGGCTTATAGGAATCAACCAAAGAGCCTGCAATTCCATTGTTCCATACTACTGCATACTGTGTAGGTGTGTCTAAATCATTATATTTATGTAAAAAATATAATGTTGGGATCTTAATAATCGTTACATCTGGCTTTTCTTTCTTGATTAAGCTACGTATTACCCGCATTTTAAATCCTGTATCCTCATAGGTTCTTACATCATATGTCTCGTCTTCCACAGTTTCACTGATGAGCTTAGCCGTTTTAGGAATACGATAGTTAAAATTACCCCAATGCTCAACATTAGTATAAGCATCTAATCCAGATAATGATTCGATAGATGGAATAATATAATTACTCATCACCACTTCAGGCGCTTTATCTTGATATGGATCCTCTGTATTTACCCAACCGCCATAGGTAATGCCATAAGATGTATTTGTATCATTTGGTGTAAATTCCGTATACATTACATGGGCATTATTTGACATGAGCTTCCAAGATGTGTTCCGTAATCCTGGATACATATATTTTCCTTTACTTTCAGAATATTTATTAAGCTCTTTAGCATGCGGTGGACCGACAACTAAAAACGCACTGAGGCTTCGAACAGCAAACAAGGGCCCTTGTTTTCCGGATGGAGACTCTACAACATCACCGCGTAAGCTAACATTTGGTACGGATAATCTGATATTCTTATCCCCTTCATGAAGCAACACAACTGTAGACTGCGAATAATCTGCAAGCTCCGAAGCCTTAACAAAACCAGACCGTTCTCGATATAACTTATCCAGTTTCGATGCCGGATTTACAGACTTCGATTCTACAAATTGAATATATGACTCTACCTCTTGCTCCGCCACCTTATTAATATGTCGATAATCTTCATACGCATTAGCAGGAATACTCACATCCGCCCCAGGCATAGGTGGCTGTCCGGCTGGCACTTCGATCTGTACAGCACTTACATTTATGGTGAAAGCAGTTGCTAGTGCCATCATAATTACACTTTTACGTAACATAGTACCCTCTCTCAATTTTTATAAAATAAATAAGCACAGACTTATTAGCATAAGTATACTATGCAAATAAGTCTGTGCCTATGATTAATAATTTTATAATTTAGTATATAAGATTTACCTATATTGATATTTATAAGGTTTATCTCAATTTGACGATATAAATCTTTATCCCTATAATATAGGTAGATAGTCAGACGAGTAGTGCCGTCAGGCTCATCTCTAAATCAGTAAAACATTAGGAAATGGCCTTTCAGTTATCTAGTTACACTAGGCAACGGAGGGCTATTTGCTTCTTGTAAGGCAAATAAGTGCTATTAAAGCCCCAAAAGCAATAACAATAGCCATTACTTGTAACAAAAGCATGATTATTTCATAATCGCTCATAGACTTATCCCTCCCTTCGAAAACGAAGAGAGTCCCAACCTCGTCTAACTATCCTAAATCTATTATAGAGCGAACTAATATACGATACAATAAGCATCATATTATATAAATATATAAATTAACAAATAAAGCCGAGCTACTAAAACAAGGTAGCTCGGCTTTTTATATCGTTTCACAAATTTATAATCTACTAAATTCTAATTACATTACTCTCAAACCAACTCTTTAAAGAAGGATCTAATTTGCTCGTTTTAAAGGTTTACAGAATTACACTACTCTCAAACTGCATCCAACAAATGACTTTACTGATTTGCGTTTTAGAGGTTTACAGAATTACACTACTCTCAAACAGGAATTCCGTGAATGGATGGGCGAAGATGGTTTTAGAGGTTTACAGAATTACACTACTCTCAAACTCAGAACGTGTTTCTACATCAGAAAATGTTGTTTTAGAGGTTTACAGAATTACACTACTCTCAAACCATATCTTCAATAGACATATTTTTACGGATGTTTTAGAGGTTTACAGAATTACACTACTCTCAAACACTCCGATTGTCGCACCCGCTCCCAGTATTGTTTTAGAGGTTTACAGAATTACACTACTCTCAAACTACAGTAACAATGATGCGAACTCCTGCAGCGTTTTAGAGGTTTACAGAATTACACTACTCTCAAACAATCCACTTGATGACAGTCTTAAAAATATTGTTTTAGAGGTTTACAGAATTACACTACTCTCAAACTGGTGCTCGTAGGTGCGAACTCTCCGAGCAGTTTTAGAGGTTTACAGAATTACACTACTCTCAAACACCTACTGCTTAATTAATTACAAAGCGCCCGTTTTAGAGGTTTACAGAATTACACTACTCTCAAACCCCAAATTAAATTTGAGGCTCAAGAATAACTCGAGCTACCACTAGGTGTAATTCTGTATCCTCTTCAAATAACACAGAAATCATTATCTAAAATATACCCATTTATAAGGCTTTTATCAAGTTTTTCTTTGTTAAGAGATCCAGTTGTTAGACAAACCAGTCGTAATTGCCGACTTAGCATATTTTGATAAAATGCATTAAGTTCATCGTCATTTAAAACTAGATCTAAATTCACCATAATATACAGCATAGGAGATAATAATGTATCCACCACTTCTATATAGGACATTAAATCCATAACATCTCCTTTACGATTAAACTCAAAATTAAAACTCCCTAATTTAATAAGTTCAGCAGTCCCAATTTCAAGTTTATGTTGGATTGATAAAGGATATCCAAATTCTAAAGAATAGTAAAAGGCATGAAGTCGATTTACAATATCCGCTACCTCTTCAGTCATCAATAAAGCGTCTTTAGATAGTTGATTTTGTAATTTAGTTAATAAAGTTTTACTATTTACATCTACATATAATGGATTAAGTATCATATGGCTATACTTATCTATACTAAAAGCTTTATTATTATCATTTAAGATCCAAGGCCCTTCACCACCATCACACTGTATATCGAGCTCTGTAACCATATGTCGAAAAGCTTTACAATCTTCAAAAGATATAACGGTTACCTTATCATGAAATATCTCAAAGTCCAATATAGAATCTTAATACATTAATTTCATATCACGAGCACCCTCTCTGTTGAATCTATAACTTCACTTTGCTTATCTCCAACTACAATTTCCATTCTTGAAAACTGCTTTTCTGTTACAGTTAACATAAATAAGCTACCGCTAGGTGGCTTATTTTTACGCACATGTTCCATAATAAGATTAGCGCTAGTTGTATTAAGAACTAACTTTGAATATACAGACTCTTGTAACATCAGAAAGCCAGATACAATTAAGTACTTTCTAAAATTCCTATATTCTTTTCGATCTTCCGAAGTTAACGTCGGTAAGTCGAACATTACTAGTATTCTCATAAATCTATAGCTCATATTCTATAAACCTAATCTGATTAGCATTTTGAGTACACAATGCATCAAACACACTTTTACAATAAATACGAATCGCTACACTAAATGTTTGAACGGTATCATTAATCTTTACATCTTCAGATAGCAATTCTATAAGAGCAAGCTTCACATTACGGTCAAATTCTGTAGGTCTTAACTTGATAACTACTGCATCAACAAATCCACGCAATGGTTCCATTAGATCAGATCCTAAATTATACGGATTAAATTGATTACAGTGATTTAACCCTAATTGTGTAATATATCCTAAAGATAAAATCTCTCGATTTACTGCAGAAAGCAATATCGCATATCCATAATTAAGGGCTGCATTAATAGGATTATCTTGTTCTCGAGAAAATGATTTTCCAAACAAAGCATTAAAATATACCTTTGCAGCATGACCTTCACGTTGCGTTTCATCGTTTAAAGTCAACTCATCCAGATATTGATATAGTAAATCTGCCTCAGCTAAATTCTGATGCTATAATAAGTCTGCTTGATTCATAATTTTATGCCGTACAATTTCAGTCCAAATATAAGCCTGTACATCTTTAGACCAATTAGCTTGCTCCCGACAACGTTTACTACTATTATGACTACCATGTAATGGAAGAACCTCACTCGCTGGATTTCGTTTCTCATCACAAAATACAATAGCCACCTTCTTTTTAATCAACTCATTTAAGAGTACGGCGGTGAGGCTCACCGCCGTAGATTCAATAATCAACATATAGATTTCATCAATATATACTTTAGTCGTTTCAAAGTCCTTACGAATAATCATGTAATTCATTTTAAAATCTAACTTAGAACGACTACCTATGACTACCGTACGCCAACTCATAATAACCCCTAATACTAACTCCCACGTTTTAAACTATAGTTATTTCATGAGAATATAGACCCGTAATAGATTCATTTACAATTTTAAATTCATCTAATGACGAAATCTTAAAATTAACAACTTTACGAGATGCGCTAACATTTATAGTACTTAAAGATAGTTTTTTATTCATATTAGTAAAAATATTAAGCAGCTCAGCTAATGCCTTACATCGTTCTTCTAAAGAAAGTTTTATAAATTGTTTTCTTCCTATATTATTAACATCTGTTAACTTATTACCTCTCATCTTCAAATAAATAAGCTCGTTAAACTTAGATACCAAATAATCGAATAATTTTTGCGTATACTCTAAAGTTATATTTTCAACCTGATTATTTATTGGATTTCTAGATTTGACCGATGACGCTTTAAGCGCAATATTTTTATTTTCTGATATTATAGCTGTAAATTTCTCAACCAATTTTATATAAAACTGAATCTCTAAAGGAACTATAAGTTGAATTGCGTTATCAATACAAAAACGATCATTTGATCGGCCACCTAAATAATAGTTAAATCCATCAATTTTTAATAACTGATCATTATATACTTTTTTATAAATTATTCGTAGATTATTAGCCTTTGGTAAAACCGTTTTTATATATTCTAAAAGAGCTTGCTTCGTTAAAGTCTTAGTAGCTATAAATATAGGTATTGGTATAAATGCCTTGATACTGTTATTCTTTTTATCACTATACTCAATAATCGTATAGTATGCATTCTTTATATCTGAATAGCCTCCATATTTCATATTCTGTGACATAATTGGATCATTAGCTTTTATTGGTAAATATATATCAGCCTTAACTTTACTCGCCTTAGTCAAATTAATATCAGACAATTGTCCCTTTTGTTCATAAACACGCTTCGTAACTCGAACATCGTTGCTGTCCATCATTTTCTTAACAGTATCCATGCTTGTTTTTACAGCCCAAGCTTTACCATCTTTAGCATTAGTACATTTGACGTCATAGTTGAACATCTTCGCCAGATTATATGTACGATTAGCTCCATTCTTTTTAAAGAATGCACGGAAGTTACGAGTAAATCTTTCATGATATACATTACCAACAACAATATTTAAATAAGCATCTTTAGCATGATGGTGATGATTCAATGAGCGAACTTTGATAAAGTCATTATCATGACGGAAGTCTGTTACATTTTCAGCCTTTACAAAGACTACATCAACACCTGGGTAAAGACGACGGAGTAATGTTGTGGCTGCCTTAACTGATTGATTAGTTTCAACTAATTGACGAGCAATAAAACCACTTAAATCATCAGCTGTAAGCGGTGTAATGCGAGTAAGGCGCTCATATTTCCGTTCACTAATAAGACCTTGTTGCTTTAAGAATATCCAGAACGCCTTTTGTGCCTTTTGAATTTCTTTACTAATTGGATATGTATCTGATTTCTGAGCATTTGCAGTTCGTTTACATAACACTAAGTTATCAAAACTATCATCCTTGGTAAGGCTACGAGGATAAATATGATCAATATCATAGTTATCTGTATTTAACTGACTTAAATCTATAACTTCACCAGTATAAGCACAGCGTCCCATTTGAGTGTAGTATAAATAAAGCTTTTTACTTCTTAAAGCCGCATCATCATATTTAGCTAGTCCTGATTTTAGCCCTCCAAACTCTTCGTTCGTAAGTCCACTTAATAATGCATCATCTTTTTTTATTGCTGCATATAAATCTGATAATCGTTTTTGGCGAGAATCTTTTTTCTTTTTCTCCGCTTTATTTGACCGTGTTACTTCTACAAAGATACGAGCCGGTAAAGTTTTTTTAATATGTACAATTTCATCAACGATGCGCAATGCTTGCCATACCGCACGTTTAACAGCAGGTGAAAGCGCTAAATCATCGATAATATCATGAGGGTTCACGATTTGACCTTCTATTAATTTAGCATTTATTTCTTGAATACGTTCCATAAAAGAGAATTTATCGCCTAATAGTTCCATCAAGTTATAGCTGAAATTACGCATCAATATAATAATAGTTTCAGGCGTACCATCACCAGCTTTATCGCAGCCCTCGATAACATTCAGTAACTTTCTGGAAAGACGTCCCCAATCTCGATATCTTAATTTTGACAATTTTTTGATAGCTTCATCATCAAGGCGCGAAGAAAATTTATTACGCAATGTTTCTCGTAACATTTTCTTACTTTCACCAAAGATAGTAATATCCGTAATAATCTCTTCGGCCATAGACAAATCAAAATTATTACCAAGAATACGAACCATATCACGATAAGAGGCTAAATCATTTTTAATTTCTCCATCAAGACCTGTAATCTCAGGTTTATGCTTCTCAGGGATATAATTATTATCCTTTAAGAATTGCTCTATACGATTTTTAGTCATCTTCTTATGGTCTTGCTTAAATACAGCCTCAATAAGATGTTCTTTTACTGCTTTCTCTAATGGCTTACCATCAATACGTACATTATTTAGTTCGTTAAGCAACATAAACTCACTATACAAAAGTGATGATTTGGGCAGCACATCCTCGCCCAAAAGGTAAGTGCATTTATTAGTAAGGTTTTTGATAAAAGCTGCTGCTGATTTTTCCCGATCAATTTTATCATCAAAATTCCACGGAGTTACTCGTCCAGATGCTTTCCGAACCGCCCAAGCAAAACCACCGTTATCTACATTATGATGAGTATTTAAAGGCCCTACGTAATACGGAATGCGAAACTCAAGCATTTTAATAAGTTTCTCTGCTACAGAAAAACCATCCGCCACTTCATTTAAAAATGGGAATTTAGGACCACATTTAGCAAGAATTACTTTAAGTTCTTCTAAATGTAATTGATACGGAATTACGCCATTATCTTTAATCCGTTGTAGTGGCAATAAGGTTTGTAATTCAATTTCACTAAGAATATACTCTTTATCCTTAGAATCTGGTAATCCCTCTACTACCTTTTTAGTGTACTTATAAAAATCTTCACGGTTACAACTCGTTTCCTCAGTACGACCTTGTTTAATATAATGCACATAGTTGTGTAGACCTTTTTCATCAACTTTGAACATGGTATTGTAAATGCTTCTATCCGACTTTAGTAAAGATTTCAATATAGCTAAATCATCTTTATGCTTCTTGAAAGCTTTTACCTTAGATTCAGAAATAGTAAGGCCAGGTTCTTTAATAGACATGAGGATAATAGCATCATATACAGATTTACAATCATCAATAATATGAATCTCGTCCCCCCAAACTTTAGCTAGGTCATCACGTCTCTCATCATATGTATCCCCTATAATTTGTAACTTTTTAAGATCTTCATCTAAATCCTCTACAGAGCCGAATAAGTCAGTAAGGCTCGCAGATAAACCTAACACCAAATTAGCAAATGATTTAAGTCTTTTTTTATCCTCCTTGACCTGTTCTTTTTGAGTTTTACCAGAAGTATCCACTTCATCAGTAATTATATATGTATCAACAAGACGTTCTATGGCCTTTGCTTTGTCAGATTTTGTTTTACCTAGCTCCATAAGGATTTGACCGATAGAACCAATTGCAGCACTAGAATCAAAACAATTGAACGTAATATTTTCTAAGGCTTGTTTAAGAACATCATCAAGTGTAGAGGCGTTAGAATCAAATGTTGCACCTTCATAGAGGAAGTTACCACGGTACTTTAAAATATGGTGTACTGCTAAAAAGAGCTTGCGAATGTCGTCAGTACCAGATTTCATCAATGCTACGCGCAAGTGATAAATAGTAGGATACTCTTTATAATAATCTTGATCAGTATAGTTTTTATCGATAAACAAAATATGTTTAGAACTATGACCGGTCGTTTTATCCTCATAGTGGTACTTACTTTCACGAAGGCGCATAAAGAATGTAGGATCCACCTGTGCCATAGCATCAGCAAACAATTCTTCTAATAGTTTTAAGCGTAATTTACGACGTTCCAAACGACGACGCATGGACCGGAATCCACGACGTGCTACAGCGGATTCTCCCTCATCAAACAAACGACTTCCCCACATTTTATGAGATCGAAATTTCAGCAACTCATAGGCCTTATTGGTTACTGCCCAGCCCACTGAGCTTGTACCAATATCTAACCCCACAAAATAATCTTTAATTGGATATCCTTTCAAATGACTTGAAATAAGTTGGTTCGATGCTTGCGTTTCCATAAGTCCTCTCCTTTGGAAATTAATAATTGACATTCATCAAATGCTTAACTATACTATAAGTAATCCAACTAGTTTTGGAGGTTTACAGAATTACATTACGAGTTCAAATACAAATTAATTTACAATGCCTTCGGGCTGCCCGACGTAGGGCACCTACTCTCAATTCTTCGGAATTGAGTTTTTTATTGCCAAAATTTACTATTTAAACGTGATATATAATCTATAAGTCGCCAAACACCGTATAATTAACTTCATTTTAGCATAAAACAATAAATTAATTCATATGTTTTTCATAAATCTTATAATTATACTCATAATCGAATACATAAAAGTTAATAAATAGTTATGTTTATAAGTAAAGCCGAGCTACTCAAAATTTAACGTAGCTCGGCTTTTTCGTCTCTTTTATTCTAATATAATTATCTATAAATCATAATTTTACTTACTTTATCGCCTTTTTGTTCAAATTGTATGCCATGCATCATATCCGTACGATAGCGATATTTCCCATAAAACCATCGATTATTAGAGTCTACTAAATCAGGTCTACCGTATACATTAAGGACTTTTCGCATGGAGTCGCCTACGGCAATGCCTCTATGTGTTGTGGCATCACGATTCTCGATCATCATATAGGTAACAACTGACTCTACACCATCCATTTTAAAACTCCCAAAGGTAACACCACCATAGGTGAGTCCTCTACTAGTTTCTTTAGTAGGCTGCCCCAAACTTGCTTTCACACTATCAAAGGTATTACCTAATGAAACACCAAGAACCATCATATCCTCGTCTGGTAAGTTAGCACCTACAAGTTGTCCTCCCGCATAATGAGTATACTGCTCAGCTTTCGGCCAATCGTAAGACTGTTTCGCTGCATTTGTTTCAAGGCGATCCCACGTTTTGCTCAACCAACTTGCATCTGTCACATAACTATAACCACTTACCAATTGCAGGCCGATAACAAGCCCCGTAATCATGTATTTTCTTTTCATGTTCTCTCTCCTGAACGATCTTATAAACAACTGAATTACATTTTATTTTTACTTTGCATACGGATTACTTTATTCCGCAGTGTCTCAACATTTGCAAAATCAGAATATTCTACCGTATTACGCAGCTGAATATGAGAATATGGCGTAGCCCCATCAATATAAACTAAGCTCATTATATATACATTCTTGTCATCACGTAAGAATCGATGCATTAAAG
This sequence comes from Veillonella sp. 6_1_27, assembly GCF_000163735.1. Classification (NCBI taxonomy): domain Bacteria; kingdom Bacillati; phylum Bacillota; class Negativicutes; order Veillonellales; family Veillonellaceae; genus Veillonella; species Veillonella sp. 6_1_27. Next base: position 185,143 of record NZ_GG770216.1, on the reverse strand, counting down.
ACGTTTTTCCTGGTTGATAGTTATCTACTAAAAGACTAGGAACGCCATTATTCCAAACAGATGCTGATTGAATAGGTGCATCACCTATGATTTGACTTTCTGGCTTTATTTCCGAAATCTCGTCAATAAATGAATAGATATATTTATCATCTACTTTTACAGGTTTCTTAGCTACAATAAGTCGGATACCTGATCCACGATAGTCTCTCATTTCGGCAGAGTCCTTTAACGATTTCTGTGCTATTAGTTTGAGCCCTTTAGGAATACGATATGTGAAATTATCCCATTGAATACTTTCACTATAATGATCCATGTCATCTAACGATCGAATCGACGGAATTACATAATTACTCATAACGTGCTCGAGCTTGCCGGTAACAGGCTGATTTTTGTAGCTAAGACCTACCATATATTCTTGATTCGGTTGATTAAATAAACCAACTACAGCAACCATAGCAGGCGTATTCTCACCGAAAGACTCAGTTTCAATAGCCCATTTACCATGTGTGATACCCGGATATGTAAACTCCCCTTTTCGCTCTGATTTTAATTTGCCTAATGCATCATCATAATTCTGTTTTGTACCAATCGCAAAAAATATGGAATTCTCTCTTACAATAGATAAACGTTCACCATCACTGCGTTTTGGGTAATACTTACTTGCTAATAGTAGTCCAGGAACAGATGCCCGAATGTTATTACGCTCATCATGCAACAACACAACTGCAGACTCATTAACAAGTAAGTCCATCAACTTCTCCGAATCGCTTGCTATCTGATTGACTTCATCTCGTGTTAGTCCCCAGTCAGTTACATACATGTCCATGCGTTTTTTAGATTCAGAATGTAATTTTATAACATCACTAGCTCCTACATTGCTCAAGCTACCGGCCCGATAGTTTTCATAGGCATTGGCAGGGATATTCGCATCTGCCCCTGGTATAGGTGGCTGTCCTGCTGGCACTTCTATCTGTACAGCGCTTACATTCATGGTGAAAGCAGCTAGTACAGCCATGATAATCAAACTTTTACGTAACATAAAACCCTCTCTTTTTTCTCTCACATTACAACATAAATAAGCACAACCTTATTAGCATAAGTATACTATGTAAACAAGGCTGTGCCTATTATTAATAATTTTATAATTTAGTATATGTATGATATATCTATAATTGGTATATATAAGGTTTATCTCCATTTGACGATATATCCCTTTATCCCTATAATATAAGTAGATAGTCAGACGAGTAGTGACGTCAGGCTCATCTCACAAACAAATAACATGTAGAAATGGCCTTTTCGTTTTATCTAATTTCCGAAGAAACGAAGGGCTATTTTGCTATTTCTAGACAAATAAGCGCCACAAGTGCTCCAAAGGATATCATGACTGATAAAATCCCAAGGATAATCATAATGATTTTATAACCACTCATAAGCAACCCTCCCTTCAAAAACGAAGAGAGGCCCAACCTCGCCTAACTATCCTAAGTCTATTATAGAACGAACTAATATGCGATACAATAAGCATTATATTATATAAATATACGAATAAACTAATAAAAGCCAAGTTATTCCTAACTATGAATAGCTTGGCTTTTACATTATGTAAATAAGTTAAAAATATATCAGAAATCTAATATGCGTATTTAGGAGCTTTCAAAAGCTAATGAAATATCAGTCCAATAATAATCAGAATCGGAGCCAGGTAAGAAACACAAAAATAACAATAGCTAAAACAATAATAGTGCCATACATTAATATCCCTAGCTTTATAACAAAATCTATACTATAAAAGATAAATGTCCCCACTAAAGATTGGTCTTTCAAAGAAAAGTACCAAGCTTTCACTCTATAATAAATTTTTGGTTTATCAAACGCTGGATATAGTTTCTCATGCCACAAAATAAGCCACGGTAAAACCCAAATATTCCCAAAGGTTAATATCAATACTGGCAAATAATCCCTTAATGGATATGCTTCTAATACATATCGATCATAGAGCAATGTATAGAAAGCCCAAATAGAGATTCCCCAAATAAGTAAAAGCACAAGCTTTATTAGGAGTCCAAAAACAAGTTTTATCTATGTTTATTCACTGTTTTAACCACTCTAGTGCCATACATAAATATTACAACTCATCATCATAAGATAGTCCAAAGATCTTTTTATAGATCAAATTAGGCAATTTATATTTTTCATCACCAAATTCAGCAGGTAGAATCATAGCTTTTAGATTTTCTGCATATATACGTTGTTGGCGAATTTGTCCATTATTGTAATAGGTACCGCCATCATTAACGGTCCCTGTAATTCCTGAACTTCCTTGCTTTGCACGCCAAATAGAGATATATGGGGTCTTATCACCTTGTTTTAAACTTCTATCATGATCATTAATCAAATGGCGCAAAGAACGATCCATTTGGTAATCGTATTGTACTGAAAGTCCTTGAATCATATTCGCAGCAGGCATGGAAACATAAATGACGGCTTCAATACGACGATGGCCATTCGGCGCCGTTACAGACTTAACAGATGAAAGATCCAAATATTTTCCATCTCCTCTTCCAGAGTCAGCACTCGAATCGATGTGTTCAAATCGTTCTGCGTTTAATAAGTCAGCTTGTGATACGGCTTGGATTTGCATTGGCAATACGAGGCAGCTTAGTAACCATAGTGAAAGTAAATATATGCGTTTCATCATCCACCTCATTGGGCCACAATATCATCAAAATGCTGCTGATATACAGATACAAACATAGCATCCGCTATATCATATATAATAGTATTATTACGGTTAAGTGGGACCTTACGCGTATCGTTTACATAATGCATTGGCTTTGTCGCCCCATCAAATGTATATCTCGCTACATCTACCCCTGTCATAGCTAAACCAGACTTACTTTCACTAGCCTCAATCAAAGCCAGCATAGACGGGCTCGGATTCATGATACGAGACGAATGAATAAGTGTCGCTAACGAATAGTTAGTATCATAATCCACGGTGAGCTGTCTCTCATTGATGATAGATTGATAAGACGTATCCATCACAATATAGTAAGTCCCGCGCAAGGAATACTGTGGCGGTGCATAGCGTAGGGCCTCAATCGAATAAGTGTTTAAATAGATATACAAGCCACCACTCTCTATGGGCCCATTAATCGACTGAGAATAAACAAGCTTAAACTGTGGCGACGTTTTCAATTCCTGATAAGTAATTGCCTCTGTAGGCATGGTGAAAGCCAGCAACACAAGAGCTAGCATCAAAATACGTTGAATCATAAAAACCTCTCTCAAAAAATGAATCTTGTCTCTCAATAAAATAAGCACAGTCTTATTAACATAAGTATACTATGCAAACAAGGCTGTGCCTATGATTAATAATTTTATATTTTAGTTCCTAATATATATACATTCTCCAACGTTCCAAGAAACTCCTCTTTGTATTTTCCCCAGTTTTTATGGATAATTAAACTATACTTGATATATGCACCGCAAGTAGTAAGGGTGATTTAGTATGAATCTCTAGATAGTGTAAATTTTTGGAGGTGTCATATGGATTCTCTGACTATTATTTGGGTTATTGTTTGCGCCTATTTATTACTGAATTTATTAGTCGGCGTGTATTGTCATATTCGTGTAAAAGATAGTACTGACTATCTACTCGCAGGTCGTCGTATTGGGGTTCTTATGACGGCAGGCACATTAGCGGCTACAGAAATCGGTGGTGGGAGCACCGTAGGTGTAGCAGCGAAAGCGTATGGTTCGTGGGGCTTATCTGCAGGTTGGTACGTCGTATCTGCAGGGATTGGTGTTATTCTCGTTGCTTTCATCGCACCGCTTTTACGGCGTGCCATGGCAACAACTGTACCGGAGATCATCGGCCGTCGCTTCGGCGCGTCCAGTCATCTCATTACTTCCATTCTGTCCATGCTGGCAACAATTACACTAGCAGGCGTACAGATTACAGCAACTGCAACCATTATTAGCGTTCTCACCGGACTTTCAACAGAGCTCGCCATCCTCATCTGCGGTGCGGTACTCGTAATTTACACCATGTCCGGCGGTATGTGGAGCGTAACGATGACAGACGTTATCCATTTCTTCGTTCTCGTTGGGGGCTTCTCCCTCGCGGTGCCGTTTGTGTTGCACAATGTAGGTGGCTGGGAATCGGTAGTGACAAAATTGCCACCTGAACAGCTAGGCTTTACAAAGGTGGGTTGGAAAACCATCATCGGCCTTGTCATCATGTACTTCATGACATTCTCCACAGGGCAAGAGTCAGTTCAACGGTACTTTGCAGCGAAAAATGAAAGAACGGCCGTTCTCGGTTCTATCATTTGCGGGATTATTATGGCTCTATTCGCCTTTGTTCCTGCCGTATTAGGCCTTGTAGCATTAGCTGAATTCCCCGGAATTGAAGCCAACAATGCAGTGGCAACGGTAGCACTTAACCTCATGCCTCCAGTAATGGCGGGCTTCGTTATGGCCGCTGTCGTATCGGCCACACTTTCATCAGGCGCAGGCGACCTATTAGGCGCCGCAACTGTATTTACCAAGGATATTGTGGAACATCATTTTGGTAAAAGCCTCACCGATGATCAGCTCACTAGATATAGCCGTCTATGTGTGCTATTCCTCGGTATCATCGCTATCATAATCTCCCTCGTAAGCAAAGCCATCATTCCGATGCTCGTATTTGCTTTCACAATGAGATCCGCTGGCCCATTCGCCGCATTCCTACTTGGCCTTACTTGGAAAAATGCAACAGCTGGCGCTGGCATTTGGTCCATCGTGCTCGGCTCCATCGCAGGCGTGTACTGGGAATTCGTTGGCAACCCATATGGCATTATGTCCATCATCTTCGGTTCCATCGTCAGCCTCATCGTCTTTGTGGCTGTGGTATTTATTGAAAGATCCATGGGTAAACCACCGGCTCCACCGGCTATACCTGATGATGTAAAAGAAGTATAATCAATTTATTATAATCTGTAACTTAATAATAGACTTAAAAGTGCTATAAAATTACAATTATAAAACCAAAAACTCCTATCGGTGAAAGCCAATAGGAGTTTTTCTTATTTTACAACGACATCATCAAACTATGTGCCATATACATGTTCATCATAATTTGACGATATATCATAACCTTATTATAATATAAGAAGATAGTCAGACGAGTAACTACATCAAACTCATCTCGGAATTGAAAAAAGATTAGGAAATGGCCTTTCAGTTATCTAGTTACACTAGGCAACGGAGGGCTATTTGTCTTTTGTGAGACAAATAAGCGCTATTAATGCCTCAAAGGCAATAACAACCGTTATTACCTGTAATAAGAGCATGATTATTTCATAATCACTCATAGGCTTATCCCTCCCTTCGATGACGAAGAGAGGCCCAACCTCATCTAACTATCCTAGCTCTATTATAGAACGAACTAATATACGATACAATAAGGAACGAATAATAGAAATATACAGATAAATATATAAGGAAAGCCCATCTTAGGACGGGCTTTTTAGTATTCATAGGATAGTGATTTATTTATATTTTTGTAGTACTCGATCTGCAAATTGAACGGCTAGACCAAGGTAGTTATGAGGGTCCAACATATAGTCGATTTCTACTTCTGTAAAGGCTTCCGTAACCTCTGGTTCAGCCATCAAGGCATCTTTCATTTGTGCTTCTTCTTCATAGGCTTTCATACATGTACGGTAAACAATAGAATGTGCTGTCATACGGCCCAAACGAGGTGCCAAATGCATCATGATACATTCGCTCATCATCAAGCCACGTAGTTTGTATAGATTTTGCTCCATATGTTTTGGATATACAATAAGATTTTCTAATACGTCTTTAGATTTTTCTAAAGCAGCAGCCAATAATTCACAGGCTCTTGGGATAGATTCCCATTCTGTTAATAAACATCCCCAATCGCGTTCATTTTCACAAATCATGGCTTCTGCAATACCAGGAGCAATGGTACGCACACTACGACAAACAGCGATAATGTTTTCTAATACTTGAGGATTACGTTTATGTGGCATAGTAGAGGAACCAACTTTACCCATGAAGAACGGTTCTTCTAACTCAAGAATTTCTGTACGTTGTAAGCTTAAAATCTCATGAGCGATGCGGCCTAATGTACCGGCACATAAAGCTAATGTACTAGCAAACTCTGCTTGGCTATCTCGAGCAACATGCCAGGAGATGGTCGGTTGACCGAGCCCCAAAATTTCCATCATGCGTTGTTGTGTTTCTAAGCCTTTTTCTGGTTGTGATGCTAATGTACCAACCGCACCAGACATTTGACCCACAAATACACGTTTTTCAATCTCTTCTAACCGTTGAATATCGCGCCCTAGTTCATCTGCCCATACAGCTACTTTATAACCTAATGTAATCGGCAACGCATGAATAACATGAGTACGACCACACATAATGGTATCTTTATATTTTTTTACAAGATTAAGTACATGTTGTTGGCACACTTTCATATCTCGTAAGATAATTTGGTATGCCTCTTTCTCTTGCAAGATAAGACCTGTATCGACAATATCTTGGCTTGTGGCTCCCCAATGGACATATTCGCCTGCATTATCTGGTAGGATTTCTTTGAAAGCTTTCAACAATGGAACAATAGTAATAGAGGATTTATAAAACTCGCCAATCTCATCAATATTAAGAGCCTTAGCATCAGCATACTTAACGATATCTTCAACTTGAGTTTTAGGAATCACACCGAGCTCACCTTGCGCCTGTGCAAGAGCTGCCTCGGTATCTAACCATTTCTGTACAAGATTTAGATCGCTAAATACATGTCTCATTTCATCAGTACTAAATAATGCACCAAACACTTTACTATCGATTACTGTGCTTGCCATAATATGCGCCTCCTATTCTCCAACTATATCATCGAATTACACACCATACACATTCACATATGCGGTTTGCCAAGAGTATACCTAATGCAAATTATGTTGCTTGAATCACTATACTTTATTATACATCTTATCATTAAATTTAATTATCAGTACTCAAAAATAAATCCGTTTAAAAATACTAATCTAATACAATTGTACATATTCATCTTAATTTGATGATATACCTTTATCTCTATCATATTAAAAGATAGTCAGACGAGTCGTAACGTCAGGCGCATCTCGAAATCGAAAAAAGATTAAGAAATAGCCTTCCGTTATCTAGTTAAACTAGGCAACGGAAGGCTATTTGCTTTTTGTAAGGCAAATAAAGGATACTAGGGGTCCCAAAGCAATGACAATAATCAGTTATAAATAGTGAGTGAAACCTCGTTACCACCAAAGAAAATAAATTCACCATGACCAATAGAAAATGGCAAATGATATTTATCCTTTGAAAGCTCCCCAATCCCATACACACTAAATAATAAATATAGTTACTTAATATATTATATATTATAAATATCACTTATTTTATTTCAATAATCCACCCTTCATTCCAAGAGAGAAAGTAACAAAACCTTAAGTATTTATAATACAAGACAATTAAACCCCTAGATTATACATAAGGCACTACCTACAATAATAAGGTAGTGCCTTTCTGTCCCCTAAAAGGGATTATTTAATTTAACGCCTTAGTGAAGCAAGAAGTTACCTTGTCAGAAATGTCGAACTGTTTCCGTCCCCTCATGGGGATTATTTAATTTAACTGGTTAGTCGTAATGAGTGCGGATAATTTCTTCCGTATCTATAAGTTTCCGTCCCCATCAGGAGATCATTTAATTTAACGCTACATTCTTATGGGTATGTTAGTTTACCATACCGTAAAAAGGTTTCCGTCCCCATCAGGGGATCATTTAATTTAACCAACTGCAATGGAAAAAGCTGAACATACATGTATTGGACAATGGGGTTTCCGTCCCCTAATGGGGATTATTTATTTTAACCCTATCTTTGGAACAACAGATATTTGCTGGTTCCAAAATACAAAAAACGGCGAAGATTGTAAATCCACCCCAAAAGGCACTTTAGCGAGCTAAAATAATGCCGTTTAACCGCACCACTATCGAAACGGCGCAGTTTTTGTTTTCCAAAGGTTAAAACTACCTATATTATATCATAAACAAAAGAAATAGAACCATTAGCTCTAATACAATAGATCTATAAAGATATTATACTAACACTAATGATTCTATTAATATACCGTACATACCACAAACAGTTAGAGCTTTTGCAACTTTAAAAATGTTTAGACCTTGAAAACCCAGACCGTATGGTTTCAATACCGTAAACGGTAAGTACTGTTGCAACGATAGCACTAACATTCCTCATTTGAGTGGTCAAACTGTGCAAGGTTTCAATACCGTAAACAGTAAGACTATTACCTCATCACCTCTGTTTTACCTTCACTTCGTTCAGGTACTTGAGATGTGCGGCCCTCATCGTCGCTCTGCTCCTCTGCTGTCTCGCACCCTTCTGCGCATACCGTAAACGGTAAGTACTGTTGCAACTGAAGAAGAATCCGAAGAAGATGAAGATTCTGAAGAGTTTCAATACCGTAAACGGTAAGTACTGTTGCAGCTATTATTATTTATATCATGATGAGGAGGAAGAATCATGAAAAGTTTCAATACCGTAAACGGTAAGTACTGTTGCAACGCGTAACCCTAAAGCTTATGCAGAGTGGCGAGAAAAGTTTCAATACCGTAAACGGTAAGTACTGTTGCAACATTTGTAACTCCAAACCCTAACCCAGCATTCAACCGTTAGTTTCAATACCGTAAACGGTAAGTACTGTTGCAACTTGAGTCAACATATATTAATTTCCTACCCGTTTTTTTAATGTTTCAATACCGTAAACGGTAAGTACTGTTGCAACACAAACAAGAAAGGGAAACAAGGCGATGGATTATATGGTTTCAATACCGTAAACGGTAAGTACTGTTGCAACCGAAGAAATAGTACAAAAAGCAATCAGATCACATACTGTTTCAATACCGTAAACGGTAAGTACTGTTGCAACCATAAACCAAACAATCGACAACGGAAATATTTTTGAACGTTTCAATACCGTAAACGGTAAGTACTGTTGCAACTTAAGAAGAACGTTGAAGAAGCTAATGGCGCTCCTCAAGTTTCAATACCGTAAACGGTAAGTACTGTTGCAACTATAGATCGGGATTATGCTAAAAAGAATCAAAGTGAGTTTCAATACCGTAAACGGTAAGTACTGTTGCAACAAACGTACTCAGTTATTATTAACACCGCTAGGCGGTAGAGTTTCAATACCGTAAACGGTAAGTACTGTTGCAACGTTAAAAAATCTTACACCACATGAGGTAAAAATATTTAAAGTTTCAATACCGTAAACGGTAAGTACTGTTGCAACTCAACTATTGCAACTCTTATTAAAGAAAATGAGTAAGTTTCAATACCGTAAACGGTAAGTACTGTTGCAACACTCCATTGAAGCTGCCAAAACTTGGATGCGTGAGTTTCAATACCGTAAACGGTAAGTACTGTTGCAACTATACATTAATTTTATCTGGGTTTATATTCATACCCCAGTTTCAATACCGTAAACGGTAAGTACTGTTGCAACAGCATGCCTCAGAAGGCCAGTATTCATGGGGCTTAAAAATAGGTTTTAGCAAACCTCACACCATAAACGGTCAGATTAGACTCCCATGGGATTAAAAATGCCGATGAGCATAGGTAAATACTGGTGGTAAATGATTTTTCTAAGGTTATAGTAATTATAAGGTTTTTCATATTTTGCGTCAATATTTAATTCATTTTCTTTTCATTATATTTTAAGGAAATACTATTAATAAAATTTTGATAGTTAATTTTTTTCAATAAATAGTTTAAACAAAAGAACCCTCCTAACGTTTTGTTAGGCGAGTTCTTTTATTCTTTAAGGCATAAAGATCATAACTATATAGTTATGTTTTAGGCTCATAACCTTAATCTATAAATAAAATTTTGTATGGAAATCTTTATAAAAATAGGTATATAAATTTTTCTATATAGTCTCTACTTATACATATAAAATACATACTTATCTAATGTTTTTTTGTATTCTTCTATCGTTTTATAGGTCACGGTACTATCTTTAATCCAATCTTCAAATTTCAGATCTGGTCCACTATAACCAAAGTCTTTGTAGGTCTTCCATATGCCACCATGTTGTTCTTCGTATTGTTCCCAACGTGCTTCGCCAAAAGAAGCCATGGAAAGGGCTTTGTGATAGTGTTCTTTTGCTATTTCTATATTTCCTAACGATTCATTAACTTGAGCTATTAAATAGCAGTCGAAGAAAGGCCATGTATATCCATTAGGTGCGTTCTCCATAGGTTCTTTCTTATTAGGAAGAGCCATATCAAATTCTTTTTTATATTTCTCGGCTCGTTGGATATCTCCAAAGTGAACAGCTAGTTTAATCATATAGTTAGCACATAGCTCATAGTCATTTATGCTATAGAAAATAGGTATATAGTCCTGTTGTTCCCATTGATTTGCTATTTCATTCCAAAATTCTTTATCAATATCATTTAAGTAGAACGTCCACAACGCTTTCAGCCATAAATAGAAATCTCTGTTAGAATAATTTTCACAATATTTACCATTTTCACCGTATAACAGTATATTCTTTTGTACTTTGTAGTCTGAATCTATCCCCAATATTGGTGGATATAGTTCTTTAATATACCGTTCATAGCCAGGTTGATTATTGGTTTCTACATAATAATGTAGCAAAGCATAGCGTAAATCTTCTATATTAAAAGCATGTTCTGGATCGTCTAAATTCTCAAAAATAGAATCTATATGTTCTTTATACAAAACTGGGTCTTGCTGTTGCATAATCATTAAATCTTGTAGTATTGCCTCTATTCTTTCATCGCCTAAACAAGCATAGGCTAGTGCTCGATACCACTGAGATATGCGAGATACTTTCACCAAATACTCAACTTGCCAAGTATCTGTCGCAGAAATTTGTACCTTTGCAAGTTGCACATCTAACTTGTCTACAATCGGTAAAATATCGGCATACATGTGTCTATTAAAAGCATGTCGACATGCATCAATCATACAATAAAATGTACAGCACAGGCGAACGTCTAGAGTTAGTACAGTTGCTAAGTCTTGCTGCTTATAAATGTCTCGTCCATCTATCTTTTTTTCACATATTTCCTCAAAAATAGACTGCACTGCCTCATCATAGGTGAGTATAAAGTTAAGATAGTCCTTACGCTGCTCATTTTGAGGAGATAACTGAACTAACAGTTTCTCTCGTGTGAGGTCTTTTACAAGGTTATCAAGTAAAGGTCCTACAAGATATTGTTTCTCATAGCCGATTACCCCATCGTCATAGGATGGAAACTCATCATTATAAACGTTAAGAATCTGTAAATAATCATGTATAGCATAGGCATCTAATATTTTATCTACCCAAATATTACATTCATCATAAATGGATATGCTAAAACATCTATTGTTAATCATAAAGCACTTATGTAAACTACAACACATCTCACAGACAAATGGATCCTCTGTTAAAGCAGCTAACTGTTCACTCTCTGTATCACCTTCCATTGCTTGTACCATGTAAGCACCAAAGGCATCAGCGATTAATAGGAACTCTGTATTAATTATCGTAGGTTCGTCCATGGTATGGGTATTGGAAATTGAGGAAACCGACAATGGAGATGGTACTGCTTCACGCTCGAGATCTTCCAAAATCTGTTGAACTGTTGTGACAGATAAGGGGGTATCAATATGAAATGCACCATCTAAATAACCAAAAAAAGTATCTGGTTCAAAGAAGGCCTTTAAAAAATATCTAAGCATATGATCGAATATATACTGAGCCTCCTCTTTAGAAGATTGATGTGTTGGGAATAGCATATCCCTACCTCGATAGCTTTTATACATAGGATAAATAGTATAATATCCATCACGAGGTTCAGATAATAATGGTTCCCCATTATAGGTACCATGACTAATAAACTCTGGCAAACAATTGATAATTTCTGTTCGCAACTCCTCTATAGGCTTTCCCCAGTCATTGCAAAGTGCTTTTACAAAAGCACGAATACGTTTACACTCTAAATCATAACTTTTTCGAGCTACCTCCACATCCTCTTGTTCATCCTCTAGGAAACATCGATCTGGTACATAATAATCCAAAGCAAGCAAAAATGTCGTTGTTTCTTTTCCTTCTATAGGTGGAAACAACGATGGTCGAATAGCATTAAATATACCTGTTGTACTTAAGGTTAAAAATCTCATAAATCCTCCCCGTGCATAATACTACATAAAAACAAACTCTCTTTATTCAAACGGTTTAACATATAACAGCTATTTGCTCAATTATTACATTAAATCTTATTTCTCTATTTAATACCCTATGCAACTGTTTCCACTTTCACTTCAACAGCCATTACGGTCATACCTAGCTTTCGTAGGTGGTTAATAACCTCAGGATTATCTTCGTGAAAGCATAGTTCCTCTGGTTCACAGTCAAAGAGCACACAGAAATCTTGCACCGCATGGGATATATCGTTCTCTGTTTTATTGCTAAAGCGTATCGCTCTATAATCAGTGACCATATGGTGTCTTAGCAACATGCGTATCCGTTCAGGATTAGCCGCTGTCCATAAGGCACATCGCTCTCTGCCATATGTGCTGAGCACACGAGCTACAGAGGAATTCAATTGAGACATATCTAAGTGGCTTTCTACATATGATTGTTTTAGGGTAGCGATATGAACTAAGTCATACTCTGACAGCTGTGGATACCATTCCTGTACGATTTCACGAGTAATACGTGGCACGACCTTATGAGGTTCTAATGCCATACATGCCAAAGCGTGTACATAGCCAGCTGTATTTAATTCATCAGTAAAGACCAATGTATTATCTACATCTACAATGTGAAACATGAGAACCTCCTTTAGTCATATACATATCAAAATAGTTTTTGCTGTGCCTCTAGAGCTGGATTTACAAGGCCTACTAGGTCATCCACCGTTACCGATGTATACCCCGCAGCACCTACCACACTTGGAATTGTCACTAATTGCCGCGCTTTTTGTCGTGAAATCAAGTTACGGTTCAGTTTCATCTCTAACACTTCGCTATCTGTCGTTTCATCGTACATAGCACAGGCAAGATGTCCGTAAGAATATGCTTTTCCCATAGCATGGCGGGATCCACTGTCTCCATCACGGCCTTCATAGCTTGCGATGAGCACTACAGCCTTGGCAAATAACGCTTGCAACCGATCTCGCTCTACATAACGATTAATCGCTTCATTACGACTACGTGGCCCATTGTAGTATTCAGAAATAACAAGACCACCTTTTTCGATAATTTGATGAGCCATGTCCCGATGGTCTGCCGGTGAAATAGCATTTAATGGTGATGGCAAGATGGCAATTGTTTTTCCTCCGTAATCCATACAAACGGTATGCCCAATAGCATCACAACCTTTTGCAAGGCCGCTCACAATATGCTGACCGCGCTGTACTAATTGCTCAACAATCTTACTTTCACGAGCCATGATGTCCTCGTTCGGCGTTGTGTAACCAATAACAGCCACATTCCGATTCAAATCACTCAACAAAGACAAGTCACCCTTATAAAACAAGAGATACGGACGATCCCCTTTAGGAGCGCTTTCATTAATAACTGGAAAATCCGCATCAAAGCAGCATACAGCACCGTCCATCCAGTCCATGTCATCTACCGCAACGGATAGGTCATGCACTACATCATCGATGTTTGGAATATCGCTCATCATAGTGAGGAACTCATCCTCTGTTTTCCAGTTATCATGAAAGCTCTTTCTCGTTGTAATGCGACTCGTCGTATTATGGACGGCCCAGATTTTTAAAGCTATCGGTGAAATGTTCATATTATGCCCCTTTTCTATAAGAAGAACGACGGTAGGTGTATGCCACAGCATAGAATACAACACGAGCTGCGCCCGCATCATATAATGCCTGAATACAATCCTCATCAACGTTCACTGTTTTTGTATAAATATCATCAATTAAAATAACCGTTTTGTCTCGAACTACATCGGCATTGATATGACAAGTGTCATTTGTAATCCCCACATAGGGCTCGCTACCACAATTATCAAATCCTGGCAAATTTTTATGAATATGTGTTGTCTTCGTATTTGTATGTCGCATAATACAACTGATGCCATCTGTGATACCTGAGTATCCGTTGGCCTGTAATATTCTGACACACTCTTGCACCGCATCGCGGAAGCCCAACTGGTTAGGTGACATAAGGGCTTTAGATCTAGGTACAACGGCAACAACCGCCTCCTCAAGCTTTTCAGCCTTCATGATATCGGGTATATCCCTTTTTACTCTATCATACACTTCCTGACGGGCAGATTTTAGGACACTAGGACAATAGTTGTTCAATGTATTTTTTAAGGTATTAAGAAAATCAGGATTTCCAGGCTCACGAAAGCGCAAATACAAGTCACGATAATAACCAACACAGTCACGAGATAAATATTCATTGCTAGATAAAGTAAAACGTCTAATTAACTGTTCCATATGAACCTCCATGTATAAAAACTACATAATTATTGTTAAACCTGTGGAGTGCCCATCACTCAATTTCAAACCGTCAAGGACGGTCTCCAAACAAAGGAGATTTATGTATATAGAGAGGAGAAAATTTATTTTTAAAAGGAGAACTATCATGCTACTTGATGTTTCAACCCCTCAGGTTTAACTTGTGTGTTCATTATACGAGTTATACAAAAATGGAGATAATCAAAAAAACTAGGAACAAAAAAGAGGTCTCAAAGACATCTATAACAGATGCCTTTAAGACCTCTTTACTTGAGAGTAACTATATTTGAACTCCCATAGAATTCATCTGTACGGGCTATAAACCCTATTTGTTTTGTAATGTCACACGCACTTGACCAAGACTTTGGCTAGACAAACGACCTATGCCACAATGCTGACCGAAGAGTGCCAAAATAGTAATCAGTTGATTTTCTTCTTCTGTTAATTTGGAGATATTAAAGGTAAACTTACCTACAAAACCAGTAAGCCCTCGATCACGACCATAAAACACTCGTTTTGTATGACCTTCCCAACGTTCAAGGGTAACCTTCTCAACGACCGTCCGTATTAAATCCTTATTTAATGCATCGGTCATATCACCAGCATTCCATTTGTCTACGAGAGAAGAAAAAATAAGACTTGCTGTAGGAAAGGTTATATCCCCATGGGTTCCATTAAAGGATGTAGGCATCATAACTTCAAAAGTAATACGTCTCACCTGTTTTGCAGAAAGGCGCCGACTAATAAGCTCCAGTTCATTATCTACTTTCAACGGTAGATTAAACGGTGCCCCGTAGCGAACCCCTACAATTGTAGTTCGTAGTCTACCAAAGACTACCTCTAAGCCCTCAGATATACCTTCTAGTAATCCCCATAACTCACTATGCCATACAGAAACATGTAAATATAAGATATCCCCACGTCGAATGATATTATCTTGACGAGGCTCTTTAAAGGATAATTGTAGTGAGAAAGGCTTTATTCCTTCCATATCATGCCACCATGTAGCCTCATCTGCATCTACATGACTAAGAATAGAGAACAGTGCTGCATGTAGATATCTCCCTGGAAAGGCAGGCAAACTCCCTCTATTCTGAACTTCTAAAGCAATTGTAACTGTGCCGAGCATTATTTTTTACTCCAAGCTTTAATAAATTCACTTGGTGTACCTAACTTAACTCTTTTTTTGAATCGTTCATGTTCGTCATTATCAACCGACATCATAGACACTGCTTCGCTCCACTTTTCAATCGGTTTTTGACCATTTGCTAAATTCCAATCCATCATAGTTAATAATTCACTAAGCATTGTATCAGAACTTGATTGATTTTCTCCAAGAATATTGTTTCTATATTTCAAAAAAGCATCTATAAAGATATCTTTTGAAATATCTATTTCTCCTAGCTGCCAAGCGTTATTGTCAAACAATGTGTTGTATCGCTTATCTCTATCCAAGATATGTAAAGAAGAGTTTAGTTTGATACTACCTAAACCAATTGATTTTCCCTTACCTAATTTATAGGAAATATTTTTCTTTTCATCAGCCACTGTGTCAAGTTCTAGCCGATCAAGATTTAAAGTTAATAATAATGCACCTAATTCAATATCACTAAGATTATCAAAATAAATTCTACTTTGAAATGTCATACCAGAATCAATAGGCTGAATATATTTTGAAAGTTTATCTCCCTCCTTAACCGAAATATTCTTCCAAGAATTCGCTTTTTTTGTCGGCTGGTGCCAATATAACTTATACCCTCTAATAGTAGCATCATCATTATTCCAATTCTTACATTTATCAGTCTTTGAATTCTGGTTTAAATAAAATTGGAAAGAGGTTGGTTTCGGTCCCATCAATGGATGTGGTTTACCGCACTCACACCACTTAGGCTCATTACATAAATGAGCTTCTGAAAAAGATACTCGTCCGGCCCAATCACGAGAACGACCTAAAATACTTTCTGTTAAATCTACAACATCCTTTTGTTGTTTCAATGCTGTTGACAAATGATTACCAATACTTTTATCATATGGAATACGATAAAAACGGCCATGTCCGAAATGCTGTACCTTACCATTTTCTATCTTATAAAAACAAGGAACTACATAAGTTATATCTAAACAACCTGTATAGCCTTTTGCCACACTCCCTGATTTACCAGACTTACCATTCTTATCAACTTTATCGTTGTCTATTTCCAACAAATTTATGGTGTTTCTATTACTATCAAAATTATAGTTATTAATAACCTCTTCTGATATTAATATTCTACTATTAGCAAAATCTCTTGGCTTAAAAATACGCACAAAAGAATTTTTATTTGCCATTGCCCCTGTATGAATATCTACATAACTATCTTCCCAATCAATACTAGCATTACCATTTTTATGTTTTAGATGAGGATACTTTTCATATTTCAAAGGTTCAAAATCCGCATTTACTACATAAAACTTATGATCTACTGTCTTCATTATAAATCCAGCTTTAGCCTTAGTTTTAGAAGTCCATTTACCATTAACACGACAAGATTCAATCATCTTACTTTGATAATCTGTTATAGCCGATCCCACTTCCCGATAGAATAAACGGTAATCCTCAAAATCCCCAACACCAGATTTACTATCGTAAGCCTTAAAACCACTCGCAGTTACTATCTTTAATATCTGTTTAATCATACTTTTTATGCTACTACCGGGAATAATAGGGTTGTCATTACCACCAAAGAACTCTTGATATTCTTCTCCATTCTTCGTAACAACATTACCACCAATAAATAGAGGCGTTTGCGTCAGAATATCAATATCTATATAGCCTGAATTTTTGCCATTAGTTAAAATATGTTGTTTATATAACTCTTTATTGTCTTTACTAGAGTCTAATGTAAAGAATTCTGCAGGAATAACTTGTTTAGGCAAACTTACAAAATTATATGGCACAGATACTGGTTCAGTAGATTTCTGTTGATCTTTACTACTATAACTCTGATTTCCTTTATTATTTTTTGCCATACGGGCCTGATACTCTTTCTTTCTTTGAGCTTGTGTTTTTGCCATACTACACCTCCTTATCTAGAATCTTAACATACCGATAGTCGGTATAGCTTGCTTGATAGTTGTCTAGATAGCCAATATAATTGCGTGTTGTTAAATAGTAATATGGCTTTGATGTAGATACTGGAATAATTTGTGAAAGTTTACGCCCTGTATCCACTAAATAAGTAAAACCTTCTATTCGATTAAGCTGGCTATATTCAGCATTATTTTCTCCAATAAGACGAGATGTAGAATCTACATAGCTTACAGGTTCACCCAGTTCGTCACTAATATAACGATATAGTACTTCACCATGCTGTATAGTGAGTCTTAATTCTTCAACATCGTTAAAAATCCGCATATCTTGTAAGAAAGCTAAATCAACATCAGTTGTACCATCAGAAAATAAGAATCCACCTTGTCTGTAATATCCCCATTTCACTTCGTGTACTGACCAAATAATCACACGTCCATCATACTTCATAAAATCTTTTGCAGTAGATAACACATTTACTTCAGCTTTAAGTCCACATGTGCCAATAGTTTTTGTATATACGCCTTCATGACTATTTAATTGCTTACTCATGAGCCCCCTCCTTAGCTGAAACCGTATCTTTTTTAAAGTGATGTAAGGATTGAACTAATGCTTCTAAAGTCTCCTCTTGCCCCTTTGTAACCTTACCACTATCATCAATTACATAGCTTTCACCATTATATTGAATCGTAACAGATTCCCCCTTTATACGACCGCAACCAATTGTGCGATTAGCGCCCATTGTAACTTGACCACTCATTAAGTCCTTTACGAGAAGCATTGCAAGACCTGCTTCACTATTACTACAATCTTTAATTCTTATGTGCAAAGGAAACGTTAGTTTTGCCCCTTTCGTATTCCGTAGAGGATGATCAGCAAACAAGGCTCCATTCATAACACCGCCAGTAAATCTGTCAACACGAATGCGATGCTGTTCTTCTTGAGTGTAAGCTGTATCAAAATACACCTCATTAACCAAGACACGCCCCTTATGGCTCTCCTTAGTCTTATCATTACTATAGCCAAAAAGCTTATCAGTCATTGTAGTACCACGACCTAGTACATTTAATATACGACTACATTGATGACGTAATACACCTTTAACAGACGTACCAGGAATAAATAAAGTCAGTGACTTATTATCCCAACCAGCCTCAAAAATAGATTTAATAAGAATTGTATCCTCTAAATAGCAATCCATATCAATAATAAGGTCATTTTTTTCTATATTAGGTTTCTCAGGAAAAGTAACGGTTGTACCTGATTCATTCAATAGCCAAGACTGTACGTTCTTTGGTTTTGTAAAATCATAATGCTCTAAAGAAATTTCTTCACAAGCAATACAACCAAAGCCATTTACCGTACGAGCTCCGATAGAAATACCGTTTTTTAATAAGTTTGCTAATGTTATAAGAGTATCTTTAATTATATCTACTTGATTTTGATGGCATTCACGAATGATACAATCGATACGCAATGTACCATGGGCACCTGATTCAATGACTTCGAAATCATATTTTGCCCCATCTTTGGTGACACCAAGTACATCATCAATACAAATCCCATCACGAACAGAAATATTTGTATTTTCTAATGGGATATCATTAATTTGAAGTGCACTTTGTGTACCCTTATGCTCATCTATAGAGCCAAATAATACATTGTCTAAAGTTCTTTTAGAATCTTTAATCCCGTCAATATCTTGAATGGTTTGACGCAATACCCCTGCTAAAGATGTACCAGGAATAAATGGTTGCCCATCATGATAGGTTACCACTATGTCATCTACTGTATCATTTAAGATATCATTATAGACACCTGCCCGAATGATAAGTGGACTTATTAGTTTAACAGTGCCGGTAAGAGTATACCGCCCCATGATTTTTGCAGAATTTGACATATGACGGCCCCCTTACTGAATCTTTCTAATATGTCTAAAGAAATACACCCAATATTCGTAAGCTATAACCTTTGAAAACTCCTCTTTATCAATACCAATCATATCAACTAAATCAGCAGGAATTTCATAGTAAGAATCTTTTGTACGAGACTTAGATAAGCAAATTTCTAATAATATATCCTTATTAAATGTAATAATATAATCCATTAGATTTACATATTTTTCGACTTCATTTGTATACTCATGTTTTATATTGAATGGTTTTAAATTTTTTGCCAATATCTTATCATCATCTTTTATTTTGGCTACAAAATCCTTCAATTTTTCATAACCTGTTTTACGTTCCATACCTAGTTCAAATAGTAGAACAGTAGTAAAATGCTTTACTTGGCCACCTACATTAAATCTTGGTTTAATATATATATCTACATCCTTAGCAGCACGCAAACGAGCATTTACAATAACTTGTTTTTCCAATACCTTTTTAGCAATTTCTTGTGTTGGCGTATGTAAAGATTTAAGCTTAGGTGCTTCTTGCTTACCTAATTTCACCATCTTGAACTCGCCAGGAGTCCATAAACGGCCTTGACCGTAGCCCTCTTGAAGTCGAGTACCCATTCCGTTATACAAGATATTTTGTAGTTTATCTAGATCATCTTGGGACCAACCAGATTCCTTTACAAGCTCTACGATACTACCAGCAGATGCAGACGCTTCCGCGCTACTACGAACGCCCCAAATACTATTAAAGCTTTGCTCCTCTTGATAAGAAGCAAACACAGCACCTACAGAGATATCTGAACCAAGCGGTTGGACTGCTTGAGCTACTACATGACCAATAGACTCATTACCTAGCACTAATGGCGTATGAAATCTTACATATACAGAGTTACCACTATTTACTAGCGTTGGAACAACTGTAATATCACCAATTTCAACGAGACAATGACCATATTCAGTGCGACGAGAGCGACCGATATGACAATCCAACTGTTTAGGGAATTGACGAACAAACTCTTCTAATGAAGCTTTAGGCCCCACCACAGAACCTACAAACACTTGATTTGGCTCAAGATATTCATAGTTGAAGATATTGCCATCTTTACTGCGACCTTGTACACGTTCTTGCTCTAAAGAACGAGACATATGCAATTTAATAGCTGTTTCAATTTGTACAGGGCTGCATTCTTTGCCCTCTACAACAACAAAACCTTTAACGCCTTTAAAACCCAAAAGATCTTTACCGGTGTAGAAGTCTACGACATCATCACTGGCATAGCCTTCTGCATTTTTGTTCTTTTGTAAGCTCAGCGGTGCTGGAAAAGACGTACCTTTTGGCGTATGCTTATAGGCAGCAACAAATCGTAAGTCACCATAGAATAACTTCATAAAGTCTTGGTTTTTATGAGCTTCTCTACCAAGCTTATGAGCTGAAATAAATTGAGATGCAAAAAGACCTCGCAATACGCGACCATCAATAAAACCACGCGTAGATGTTAATACACCAGCTGTAGAGGAATTCGCAATGAGCGTTGGGGCTTTAACGGTAATCGTAATATTTACTTGTTCCATAATGTACCCCCTACAGTTTCTAAATCAAAAGCCTTATCATCAATCGTACATTCTATTTGACCAAAGCCACGGTTACGTTTGCCACCAATACCTGTCAAGTTGCGTACCGCACAAGCTAAAATTAATCGTTCTGTTTCTGTTATATCTTCCACACCAATACGACCACTAAATACGAGGCCTCTATTGAGCACGCGAGAGTTATGCAATGTCCCCTCTAGTGCTGTGCCTGTCACTTGATCGATAGATGTGTAATAGCGCATGGATGTGTACTCTTCAAGAACACGTTTCTTTGTAAACACGTCTGGATAGTGCTGCTCAAGAGCGGCCAACTCGCTGGCTACCACATCATAATCAGCAATAGTTAAATTAGAAAGAGATAATCTAGGATTATCTTCCACACTTTCAAGACGGTTAAATAATACTTTTACATCATCAATAGTAAATGTCTTAAGCCCTGCAGCCTGCATCATTTCAGCTACTTCAAGAGCACTTTCATATAAAACACCACGCACACGTTTAGCAGGAATAAAAGGAATTCCATAACGATCATGAACGATGGTACTGTCTGTGTTAACATCGCCTTGGCCGGACATAAGCATCGTTGGCGACAATAATTTAATAGTTAATGTGTACATACTTACTCCAATCCAGGCAAAATATAATCCATTAATTCTATGGCATCTACGTATGGCGTACGCATTTCACCGTCCACTTTAGCCCATAATTTTTCTTTGAAAGCATCCCAACCAGATACGGTAGGCATAGATTTATCAGTATTGCGCAATTGCTCAAGGAATACAGTCCACATATGCTCGTTATCTTGCAATACGGAACGCAGTTCTTTTACCTTATTATGAGCCAATAAGTCACCTACATAGCCCTTATCTTTAACCAAATTGAATTGACCTGTGCAATCTAACAATTGATGTAATGCTTCCATATCTTTGGTGGCATTTGCGTCCGCCTTACCATACACACGATATGGGCCAAAGTGCATATTACCAGTTAAACTGCTGTATTCATTAGCAAAGAACTGCTCTAATGTAGGCGCTGTTTCACCATGAAGAAAAGCAAAGTCCATCCAACAAGACTCATTAACTTTGTGAGATGCGTTATAAGCGCGCATTTTAGATTTAGCACTATCACAGAGTTGCTCTGCCATTTCGTACCCTCTAAAAAATGGATAAGACGTTGGGATAACTGCGATACCTGCACAAGAGGAAATAGACATGCCGTCTGTATCGCTCAATAATTGTTGCATCAAATAATGGGATGCTTGCACCGCAATACGAGCATTACAGATAAAAGTAATATCATCGCCACCAATGATAATCGGACGGATCGGCAACATATTCTTAGACAATTCGAGGTTTTCATCAAGAATATCATATTTATCAATAATCCATTTTACCAATGCTTTGAAGCTCTCCAATGTTTTAGTGGCAACACGTTTAGATAAAGCGCTACGCTCTTCTAATGTTTTACATTGTCTAAAGTGAGCACCCATGTTATTACCATCGATATGAACAATAGCAATATCATTAATTCCTGTTTTACTCTTTTCGGTAGATTGGTTTTGACCTAACTCTTCAAATTCAGATGGAAATACCCAATCAGTCGTTTCCGTACCAAATAAGTCTATTTTTAACCGGCTATTCGCAGCCTCAAAGGCTTCAAATTTAGCTGTGAAGGATGTAGCAACTAAGCGCTTTTCATCACCAAAGCTTTGCGTTGTATCTGCTACATCACCACTGAAATCACAAATAGTTGTCAAACCTGTATTAGCAGGATGCACTATTGGATTCAATGCAAATTGATTAGCTTTCAATTGTTTATATAATTTGCCGAGATCTGCAGAAAACTGTGTTCCATCAAGAGTAATGTAACCAGTTGTGGCACCTACTTTTAGACCTGGATACTGCACCAAAACTTGAGTCGTAAATTTCTTAACAATATCTTGAACCAAACTTTCATGTTTATCATCTATAAGAACCAGAGCATTACCGCCGCCAATATACGCAACATATATAGTTTTTGGAAGAGATGTAATGCTGTCACTACGTGTCAACCAGGATGTAGTGTCAGCCTCTACCCCAAGCTTATTGATAATTTCTTTACACAATACATCCTCAAACAATCTATCCACAATAAACGATGCTCCAACATTGGCCTTCAGTTTATTGTTAGCAAAAATATACTTTTGAATAGACTGCACATCAAACAATATGGCATTTACTTGCATAGGCTCACTCCTTACCTATTAACACAACATTTATAAATGACAATATTCTCGAAATTGAACAAACTGAAAGTTGACGATTTTCTCATTTATGCCTGCTTCGTAAGATTCACTCACCAAGCGCTCACTAGTGGCTACTAATACAGTAATTCCCACTGCTAATAGTCGTTCCACTAAAGCGTGACAGTATACAAATTCCCCCTGGCACAAGACAGCCTGTGGATTGAGACTTATAATCCTCCCTGCATATTCCTGTACTAGCTGCCCAATTTCACCAGATGGTAACGCTGGATCAATGAGGGGAAATGGTATATCTACCACCTCACCATATTGATGAGCTGCTGCCAACTGTTCATCCGACCAATATTGAGAAGGATGATTCGTATGATTGATAAACATAACCACTCCTCACTATACAAACTACAAAACAAAATTCATTTATTATTCATCTTTAATGATAGCAAATCGTATAAAAAAAATCACTCATAAATACATGATTTATGAAAGATTTTTCATATTTTATAAATTGTATATAATTACACGAATGTATAGGCTAATACCATATTTTACATATACATCAGCCCCTACTATCAAGATATATTCTCAGATTTTTCAATATCTACTGTTTCACCTAACGATTTGAGATATGAAATAAAAGCTTGTATTTCTTGTTGAATCCATTTTCTTGGTGCTAGATTATCAAGGCGAGAAAGCTCCGCTTTCATATAGTCCTCATAAAGCTCCACCCATTTCTTATTGACCTCCTTAGATAAAAAACAACCTCGTTCTGACAGATCAAAATCTTCAGGGAGTATCATATGACGATTCAATAGTTTTAATACAAAGCGATCGATTATATCTTGTCTAAATATATCCATTACATCGTACACTAAACTATCCTTTCGATTATTCGTGCTATGTAAAACACCTATGCGTACATCTAAACCAGCAGTCAACAAACAGGCACGGACTTCCCGTTCTAAAAACGAATAGCCATAACTCAAGATAGCGTTAACAGGATCAGGGCTAGGATGACGTCTACGGCCAGAAAATTCCCATGGTTCAGATAATACATGCCCTAATACAGAAAAATAAGTCCTAGATGCTAATCCCTCTATACCACGTAATGTGTCTACTTTTTTTGTTCTTTCTACACGTTTCAGCAACGCTTGCATCGTTCTATGTATGGCCACAAAATTTGGAATGCTTTTACTCTTTTTATACTGATTCAACAAGGCTATCTGACCTTTGATCTTACGTCGAACAATATATTTTGCCCCATCTAAGGCAAATTCTTGATTTTGAAAGCATGCTACTTGCCACAACAAACGTTGTAAAGTCGTATGCTCATCCCCTAAAGTTCCTACAAGCTGATACTTATAATCTACAAACTGAATGAGAGAACCTTGCTTCACTAAAGAAAACATAACCTGCGTAGAAATTTGAATCGTTCGGCCTAATACAAGATTTGATACAGTCGCTATAGGAATTTCTTTAATAACAGAATGATCCTTTTCAAGTACTAACAATCCTCCATCTTGTCGTATCGATATACCAGGTGTCATTACATATAAAGTTTCTAACATCACAACCTCCTAAAAAATTAAATAATCAACATCTTATCCTCTGTTAATGGAATCATTTTATTACACCATATAGGTGTCTTAGCTGTGTCAGAAATAGAAACGATGAGGAGGCGCCGTGTTTCATCCCCTTGTGTTAACACTTCGAGCTTTTTGGCAATCGTTTCTACTCTAACGTGAGCATGAACACATAAAAACACACTATACTGTACGCGGTAACAGAAGGATTCTAAATACTTAACTACCTTATTTCTAATTTTAGTATCGGAAATATCATAAGAAATAAGATACCGCATCAGAACCTCCTGTATCTTTACTTTCTACCATTAGTCAGAGAATCAAAAATCATAAACAATACAATTCCACACAAAAATATCCCTATGAAGCCAGTCATTCCATTTACTCCTTTACTAAACAACAATCATTGAATCCGGTTTTTCACCATAATGATTAGGATCTTCATCCCCTGGCATCAGCACTAAACCAATTTTTACAAATCCCATTATTTTAGCCAAAGTGGGCTCAAAAATAGCTATTATAGCGGCCACAATATAAATACCTGCTAAATAAGTTGGCCCATTTAAATCATGAATACGCCGCGATGCAATAGCTAACTCTCGAACAACAGAATACCCTATGATTGACCAACCCAATACCCAGAAAAACTTTGATACAGGGGCAAGACTAATACAAAGGCCCCCAAGATAGCCAATACCAATAATCATCAACAAATTCATAAAATAAGAGCGACGATTCATACGCCCTGATAAGGACAACATAGACTTTAATTCTTGCTGTAAATTTTCCATAATACCCTCCTTAATAATCATTCCGTGATGGTAATACAAACCACACCAATAAAGTTAAAAACAACATTGCCATATACTACCTCCTATATAAGACCAATTAAACTTGTTGAGTTCATTATACGAATCATACTGAAAGTAAACTAATCAGAAAAACTAGGAACAAAAAAAGAACTGTATCTTTGTGTGATATACACAAAAACACAGTTCTTTATTATTATGTAATTTTTAAGTTAGATATTCCGCACCCTTCGGTGCATACCGTAAACAGTAAGTACTGTTGCAACTCGAAGACGAGACTGCAGCTAAATCCGCAAAGCTAAAGTTTCAATACCGTAAACAGTAAGCTGAATCCCTTATCTCCCTCGTTTTACCTTCACTTCGTTCAGGAACTTGAGATGTGCGGACCTCATCGTCGCTCTGCTCCTCTGCTGTCTCGCACCCTTCGGCGCATACCGTAAATGGTAAGCTGAATCCCTTATCACCCTTGTTTTACCTTCACTTCGCTCAGGTACTTGAGATGTGCGGATCTCATCGTCGCTTTGCTCCTCTGCTGTCTCGCACCCTTCGGCGCATACCGTAAACGGTAAGTGCTGTTGCAACGAAAATTCTTATGACTTATTAATGGTGAATACTATAAAGTTTCAATACCGTAAACGGTCAGATTGGGCTCCCATTGGATCAAAAATACCGATAAGCATAAGTAAATACTGGTGGTAAATGATTTTTCTAAGGTTACAGTAATTATAAGGGTTTCTCGATTTTACGTCAATATTCTTTATCGTTTTCTTGCTGGCTTATGGCTTATTTTTAATTAAATGTAGATAGTATCTAAATGTAACAACCTTTAACTTAATTTGAATGCCTAAAAAAAGATTTAGTCTATCTACTACATATAAAAAGACCTATCCATACATCATCATATGAATAGGTCTATATACATTTATATTCTATCATTATTTTTACTATTAATCCTCAAGATACCAAGCGAATATATACAACAATAGTAATCCTATTAGAGTTGACATGTACACCTCTCCTATACTCAATCAAATAATTCGTCTAGTACAAAATCTACTGCTTCATCAACAGCTATTTCTATTACTAGATCCAATAGTTCATCCATATTTTCACCTCATTACAATTAAAACCTTTTAATACAATCCTTAAAACTTACATCTCCTGTTTTCTACTAATTTATATTGTAACAATTGTTTCATACTATTTTCTCCTTGCATTAGTCCTCAAATAATTTACATACTATTAATCCTACGGCAAAGCCTATATATGGATACATACTATCATCTACCTTTCTTAATATATCAACCAACAACTAGTCATCAGACTTAACAGCTTGATATACAGACACACCTAATAATACACCTGCTGCAAAACCTTCCCATGCGGCTGCGGCCGCTGCTGCTGCAAATAATGGTAGCATATTAATTCCTCCTAAAATACATATAAACAAAACAAATCCTTTGACATTTACAA
Source organism: Veillonella sp. 6_1_27 (assembly GCF_000163735.1). Lineage (NCBI taxonomy): Bacteria > Bacillati > Bacillota > Negativicutes > Veillonellales > Veillonellaceae > Veillonella > Veillonella sp. 6_1_27. The sequence continues at coordinate 157,898 of NZ_GG770216.1, read as the reverse complement.
TTTCAAATATCCAATTCTACAAGTCATTCATTACCTCCCAACTCATATGACTAAATTAACTATCCATAGTATAACCTTATCAAAGATACAATTGAATTCATAAAAACTAAGGCGAACTATCATCTCCATAATTCAAGTATTTCGTTCTGGGTTACAAAATAATTATAGAATGAAAATCGACAAGTCCATATTCAAAAAAACTAAGACGCAAAAAAGGGTGAATCTAAAGATTCACCCTTTTACATTAAATATGAAAATACACAATCATAAACGATAAAAACTGTTACCTTTTCACCTTCGTTTTAACTTCACTTCGTTCAGGTACTTGAGATGTGCGGACCTCATCGTCGCTTTTCTCCTCTGCAGTCTAGCACCCTTCGGCGCATACCATAAACGGTAAGTACTGTTGCAACAGAGCTAGTAATCGGCGAACCAATCATGACCGTACAGTTTCAATACCGTAAACGGTAGGCACTGTTACAACTAGTGTCGATGGGGAATTAAAAGAAGGTGACATCTTATAATTTCAATACCGTAAACGGTAGGTACTGTTGCAACAACAAACAGTATCGTACCCACATGGCACGCGACTGATAGTTTCAATACCGTAAACGGTAGGTACTGTTGCAACGCCCAAAGAAATTTCGCCTTCGTTATCAGGATTATCAAGTTTCAATACCGTAAACGGTAGGTACTGTTGCAACCAGCTATCGCCATCTATGATTCGTCAAATGATGATAGTAGTTTCAATACCGTAAACGGTAGGTACTGTTGCAACATGTCGAAGACATGAAATTATCAGCAGAGTTATTTTTGTTTCAATACCGTAAACGGTAGGTACTGTTGCAACTCACCTAAATAACCATCTTCCTTCAAAAATGCAGGAACGTTTCAATACCGTAAACGGTAGGTACTGTTGCAACGTATGGTATTCTTTAGGTGAAGCGAAAACTCATGGTTTCAATACCGTAAACGGTAGGTACTGTTGCAACCATAGGTTTTACGATAGACTCTGTTTTGCCAGATTTTAGTGTTTCAATACCGTAAACGGTAGGTACTGTTGCAACAGCAGGTCTTAGAAGTCCAGTATTCATGGGCCTTAAAATTAGGTTTTGGAAAACCTCATACCGAAAACGGTCAGTTTGCGAACCCATTAGATCAAAAGTCCTGATAAACTTAGGTAAATACTGGTGGAAAATGATTTTACTAAGAATACAGTTATTATAAGGGTTTCTGAATTTTACGTCAATCTTCTTCATCATTTTCTTTTTAGCTTATTTTTATAGAAACATAGATATTGTCTATGTTTATTAGATTTTAGACTATTTATAACACCTTAGAAAATGATTTAAACCATATATGACATACAAAAAAGACCTACCCACATGAAATCATTTGGATAGGTCTTTGATTGGGATATGCAATATTCACGAACGAAATGATGATATAGTTTATTATATTTAATAGAAAGGAGGTAAATCATGTTATCATGCATATCCCTAATCACTCAGTTCTAACTGATATATTAATTATATTGGATATATTCTCATATACCTACTCAGAAAAACTAAGGTCTAATGTTATACCCAGCTTTTTTCTACTTACGATATTTTTTAATAAACGTCTCCTTGTAGATATTCAGGCAAATTTTTATAACCATCTTGTTCTACAGATTGAATTTTAATAGCACGCCATCCCCATTCTCGTTTTTTTGCGTTGAACGAGCGTATCGCAGTACCACTGACCACATCACCACTAATCAATTTATATTGCTCTACAAATCGGTCGTCAATAAATACATTTGTTTCATATGTGAAGGCAACTGTACCAACAACATTAACAATATTCTCAAATGTCATTACTAGTGAACGAGGTGGTTCTTGATTAACTTTGTGCCAAGATATAATATTCGTACCTTTAGAGCCATCACTTCGTTCATAAGTACTATAAACAACAGAGACTACATCCATAACTTTTAGCGGCTTATCCTCATCATAAGTACACACAATGGATACATCCCCACTAACAACAATATGTGCTTGATGATTACGCTCTATAATACGATTAACAAGACCACTTTTACTTAAAAGGGTTACATCCGAATTGATCTGTTCAATAATGAGTACCTCACCCTTACTATAACTAGTCCACTTAATTTTGGCTCGAATAGGAGTGCCTTTTCTATCAGATATTCCCTTTAACACAGATTTTTTGACATTAACGTTTACAGGGTTATCCAACTTTGTTTTAACGATATTAAGCCTAACCATCTGTCCAAAATCATTTGTATAAGAATCTCCAACAATACCTTCATACCAAGGAATATCTTTATATAGTAGTTCCACAGTAGGTTGACTATTCTCCTTATAAAAGTCAACATTATTTTTCTTACTATCAGGGACATACCAGTCAGATGCAATATAACCGTTTAAAACATCATCAATCTTCTGCTCATGATTTCTTTTATATGATACTAACTCTTGAATTTCTGCACTTGCTACATCATATTTTTCTAATGCGATTAGCTCTTTGATAACTCCAATTTTACCTCGCCCATTAAACTTTAAATCACCTTGGCATAATAATGATTTACAGTAACAAGCCAAACTAAGTTTAGAATCATCTTCTATCGTTTCTGCCAAACCATTCCACAGCCAAAATTCTTTAGGCTTAATTTGTAATAAATCAAGTATAAAATATTGAGCTTTACGTAACTCATTAGCTAACAAATAGGACTTTGTAATAGACCACTTTAAGAAAACCAAGTTTTCATCTAAACGGTTCATTTTTTCCTCTGCTAGATTGCAAAGGGTAGTAATCGTCTCTTTATCAACCTTTTTAGTAAGACTATCTAACGATTTCTTTAATATCTGTATAATAAGTGATGGCCAATCATGATACTTTTCATCTTTACCTTTATAGGATTTAGCTTCATAATCAATATTCTCAAAACAAGAGAAATCAGTATCTAGAGCATATCTATATAAATTAATCTGTCTCTCTACCCCTTCAATAGATACTATACTTCTCCAAACACAACGCATAAAAATAACTTCATTAGAAAGTCCTAAGGAGAATATTTCATCTAAATAAAATTGGATATGTTTGAAATTTGGAGTTTCTTCTTTAGCTTTTATAAATAACAATCTATACAAAGCCCAACCATATGCACGCTTAACAGAAACCTCTTGAGGGAATTGAACATATAGAGCTTTTGCTTTCTGTGCTGATTCTTTAAGTTTCCCGGCTTCCTTAAGCTTTTTAATAGTTGCCAATTCTGTTAGCACAGGACTGGAAGCACTTAAAAGATATTGCATATTCTTAAACAGAATCTCATCTGACTCATCAACCTCTAGCTTCTGCAATTCAGCACTATATTTTTCAATATCTTCTATTTGATTATTTTGCTTAGCTCTTTTAATGAGATCAATAACACACCACGCAAAAGCACGTGTATCCCATTCACTATGATTAGGATTATCCATTAAGGTTTGAGCCATCTTATAAGCCTGATCAATCTCCCCAGAGCGGCGCATCGTAAAAACATCGTTACTTGTTATAACTTTCTCATCGTTCATTTTGACACCCCATTTTCTAAAATGGTATTAATATCAGCCGACAGTTTGGAATCATTACATAACTTTTCAATGAGCTTTGTACTACTAATTCGTTTCTTACCATTGTAGTAAATATCTAATGTAATACATCCTTTGCCACGGATGAAAGTATAACGAACACAAAATGGCTTACATTCTATTTTTTGAATTTTAATATCTAAGGTTCTTAATTTTTCTGCTAGTGCTTCGCTATAACTTTGTAAAAACTCTTCATATCCAGTTTGAAATCTAGCATTTTGAATAATTTTCTGAGTATCAATCTCCTCATCATGATTAGAGATATTACTAGAAACAAGTCTCCCAACTAGGGTATTTAATATGGGTCCTATGTGATTTGTACTATTATTACTATCATGCAATATTCTTGAAATAATATGCTTGCCATTATAATAGACTCTATATTTTTCTACTGATCCACCAATATAAATTGTATAGATATCATGATAATCATGTTGTGCAATCGACTCAATAATACAACTATCTTCTGGTAATACTCGTGCAATCACCTCACAAATGTCACGAGAAATTCCAGAAAGTGTATCAATGTCAAATGCTACATGTAACTCTACATCACAGTCTTTTCTTAATGTAGCCTCTAACGCTTTACGATCATCATCTATATATAATTCATCTAATTTAATGGCTGAATCCACTATAATGTCAGACCAATTAATTAAATACAACTTATCTGCTGCTCGAGTAAGTCCTGTGTATAACCATCTAAAACCATTAGCAGATAATATATTTTGATAATAATGAGGATCTAGAAATACAGTTTTCCACTCACTACCTTGGGCCTTATGGCATGTAATAGCATAACCATATTTAGCTTGTACCGCATTGAAATAGCGATCCTCCTTCATAATCTGTAACCGTTCATTACTATTAATAAACTTCAACTTATTGTTCTTCGTATTTTGGTCTTTAGTCTCTTCTTTTATCTTCTTTGATAAGGCTGTTAGTGCATCACCATTTCGGATGCAAAAATCACGATACAACGCCTTTTGTTCATCTGTTGTAAGAGTACTAGTAGGTGAGTCTAATAAATGCTCAAGTAATAATGTCCACGCCACAGTACGAATGCCCGCTTCATTAACAAACTCAACCTCTACACGTCTAAAGCTCAGAGGTATTTGTATCTCTTTATTCAATGAAATAATGCGTTTTTCCACATCACCTACAGATATAATCGTAGCAAATTCACCATTATATACACGCTTACCATCAATAAATGTATTTTTTGTAAACATGATGCGGTCCCCTGGAACTACGCTATCCTCTTCGGGGAATAGAGATTCACGAATCATCTTATTATACGTACAAACCATATCATTTTTAGATGCAATAACTATACTATCCTCATCTATCTTATTATCACAGTTCATCATATAAGCATTTAAAAATTGATTGGTTTGTAGAGAAATAACCTCAGAATCATCTTGCTCAATGGTCAATTGATTAAATAAATCTTGAGCCAAATCTTCTCGAATTCTTAACGCATTTTTTAAAATAAGACTCGATGCCTTTTGCCGTACTACCTCAGTTAACTGGAATTCTTGTATAGGAAAATCTGGGGCATATATACTTGCAAAATACTCTTTTGCTAAAGCTGGCGAATAATTCATTCTAACCGGTGCCAATTGCGCATTATCACCAATAAAAATAACTTTTTTCTTATGATCATTGCTATCTAAATTAATAAAATGCATTAAATCATCTAATAATCGACCACTACCAAAACGAATAAACTCATTGTCAGAAATAGCATTAGACAATAAAGAGCTTTCGTCAATCAAATACACATGATTAGTAGGATTCTCATTTTCTTTTAATTGAAAAATAAGTTTAAAGGTTTCTGCCTCTTTATCCTCACCATACTCTTCTAATTGATCAAGAGAGTACAGCATGGAATGAACTGTAGTTGCTGTTTTTCCCGTTTTTTCACGTAATACAAGTGCGGCTTTACCAGTTGGAGCAGATAGACTCGAGCTACGACCAATACACTGCAAATAATTCACAAGGCCTTTAAGAATAAAGGTTTTACCTGTACCAGCGTAACCTTTTAAGAGAAAAATATGCTTTGAATCATCATTAATAAAAGTCTCTAGTTGTTCAACTAGCTCCTTTTGTCCAGAGGTTAACTCATATCCAATATATTCATCTAACAATTGATAATGTTTACGTGTTTCCTCTGGATATAACTCAATCTGATGCTTTTTAATAACATTTGTATACTCTTTTGCTCGTTCTTCAGTAATTTCATGACGTGTTTCAGAATCAATATCTTTGTACATCTTATTCTGTTTAGCGAAAGTACCATCTGGATCATCAAACACTAATTTTAATTCATTATCCAAATTGATAGGTTCTGCTTTAGGTGCAGTCATAGTTTTCTCAGGTAAGGCAAACTCTGGGTATTCAAGTGCATCAGGATCCATTTTAAAATATAACCATTTACCCAATAAATAAGCTTCTTTTAAGCAATGATTGACTGCATCTTGCCCGTACTCTAAAACTTGATGAGCCGCTTTATTACCATACACACGAAGCACATGAAGTTTATCACTAATATCTGTAGGAACCGCTTTACAAAAATTGGGCTCCTGTAATTTATCACAAAAACTAATTCTAGGATTATTAGGTAGCCTTAAATCATTATAGATATTTTTAACAAAATACTCTCCAAATACACGTAATTTGATGAGCGAACTCTGATGATCTGAATATAAATATTGCTCAGACTCCTTCGCTAGCTTATATAAATCAGAATCTATATATTTAAGCCTAGAAAAGTTATTTGTCTCCATTTTGCACCTCAAATATCCATAGATGTATAACAAATTACTATTCCTTATGAAATTTCCATGAATTATTCATTTTAATTATATGATAGACAAAATAATTCCGTCAATAATTGTGATATTTCTCACAACACAGTGAATAAATACCCGAGCCAATACAAAACCCAAGTAATTATGAGACACACTCCGTTTTTATTGTAGATATTAAAATTTTGCGTATACCCAAAATGTACATATAAAAAGACCTACTCATATGACATCATATAAATAGGCCTAATTAATATCAGATTCAATTATAACAACCAAAATTACTCCTCAACATAAACATGAACTAAACCAAAATCTACAAATTGTGCCATACAAATACCTCCTCTAATACTTTTTATCTTTAAATAATGCACAAAGGGCTAAGTCTACAGCTAATCTTGCAAATGAATACACAGTATCACCTACCTTTCTTATTTATATCAACCAATGATTAGTCACCAGACTTTATTGCTTGATATACGGATACACCTAATGATACACCTACTGCAAAACCTTCCCATGCGGCCGCGGCCGCTGCTGCTGCTAAAAATGGTAACATAGTAATTCCTCCTATAATAAAATCTTAAACAATATAATACAACTTCAATTACAAATCTAGACATCCAATCTTACTACGCATATTACCTCCTTGTTTTATAAAACTAAATTAACTATCTAAAGTATAAACTAATCTAATTTACCCATGAATTCATAAAAACTAGGACGAACCTTTAGTCTTATACTTCAAAAGTATTTCGTATCGGCTACAAGATTATTATAAAACGAAAACTTAAGTGCCCCTATTCAAGAAAACTAAGACAAAAAAGTGAATCCCAATATTCACTTTCTATGTATGTCAGTTTTTACACCAAACCAGTCTCTATGTAATTCTTATAAAATCTGATATAGTATTCATAAAAGATTCATTTTTTAAATCTTAATTTACTAGGAGTCCTATTATGGAACATCATATTTACCTAACATTTTTAAGCACCTTACATACGAAAAATAATCCATATAATCCGCAAAAGCTAGAAAAAACAGTTGTTAATCTTACTGAGATAGCTCCCTTTGATATCATCCGTCAAACCAACGAATCCGCTTTAAAGTATCTTTTACATAATAAGATAAAAGAAAATTCCAATTTCAAATTAGATAAGCTGTTCTTTTTTAAATCACCAGAAATGGAGAATACGTTTAAAGAATCTACCATATCAAGCCTCAATGTATTTGAAGAGCAAATGTGTGATTATATCAATAAAACAAGTATACCTATTACGTGGAGCCCAGAAACAATTAATTATATAGATTGTGGTGACATCGACTATATAGACAATCTAAAGGACAGCATTATAGATATGTCTCAAGCTATAATGGAATATTATAAAAGCAAGTCATCTGATGACAGGGTTATCTTACATGTAGACTTATCTGGTGGCCCACGAACAGCTATTATGCTAATGATTGCCATCATTAGACTAGTAGCTTTTCAAGGTATTGAAATTGGATCTATTTTATATGCCAATGTAAATGCAAATAACAATAGCATAGTTCGAGTATATGAAGGGAACTCCATCTATAATATTTACGATATGATTACAGGATTTGCTGAGTTCAACCAATTTGGTAGTGTTGATACATTAAAAAACTATGTAAACACCTTAGACAATCCCGATGTCCAAATCAAGGAACTAATCTCTAGCATGGGAGATTTTTCAGAAGCCGTTCGTCTATCTAGTCGCGGTATATTCCAAAGATCCATGGAGGACATTCATAAACTTTTAACAGATATCGAATCCTCTAAACAAGAAATACCTGCAAATAATATTGAAAACCATAAAAACTTTGAAATTGAGGCACTCAAATTAATGAGTGGCAAAATTCAAAATAACTATAAAACAGTGCTAGCTAATAAAGAAGACGATTTAGCATACATTGATTGGTGCCTAGATAATGGTTATTTACAGCAAGCCTTAGCACTATTCGCTGAATTTGTACCTCGTGCTATTTTAGAATCTAAAATGATTATTTTAGATGACACAATCTTCCCTACAGACTCAGACAATGAATTGAGTGCCTCTATGGAGAACTTTAATACGATTAATGAGTATACCGCCAAAACAATGGAAATCGTAAACAATAGAGCGACTAAGATTAATAATAAAATAAAAAGCATATTACTGAAATACTTTAGTGGTGATTTTTCAAAAGAGTCTAAGCGAATTATCAAAGAAGCATTAAAAGACAAGAAAAATAACACTAGCACTAACATTACTAGAGAAGATACACAATATCCTAAATTTGAGGAGCAACTAATAAACGATATTAATCAAATAATCTTAAAAGAAGCAGAAAAAGAGCCACATAATTATTTGAAATACAAAACGTTTACCAATAATAATGTTAATGTGCCTAGTAAGCTACTGCGACTTATCAGTAATATAGGTATAAATACCAAATCTATTGTAGGTATAAATGAGTTCAGTAAAGATATTAGAAGATATTTTACTGCTGCACTTGTACATCAATTAAAAGAAATTAAAGATTTACCTAGCGATGTTGTAACAGTTAATGATCAATATGAAATTACACTTAACGACACTAATAAACTCTTTAAGGTAAGAGATGCATTTATTTCAATCTTCACGAACTCAAACAATGATTATATATATCGTTTTCTATTTGCTAATTGTGTGTCATATCAATATCCAATAGATTTATTCCCCCATCAACTTTATGGAATAGATGGACTCACACTTAATTCAGTATTAAAAAGCAATCCAGAAAAAATAACACAAGTAGCTCGCATATTAAACCTTTATAGAACATTAAAAGGTAGTCGAAATGATACGGCACATGCACGTGAAGAAAAACGGGGCCAGTTTATTGAAAGTGAAGACATAAAAAGGGAATTAAAACAATGTCTTAACGATATTCGTGAGGTTCGTGAGTATATCTGTACGTATAATCAACAATAATTTCATAAAAACCAAAAGGCTATAGATTATTACTATCTATAGCCTCTTATATTAAATATCCTATTTTCTACTCAATTCTCTTGCCATTGCTACACATTTACGAATCTCATGGCGTAGTTCTTGGGATGTAGTATACTTACATAGCATTTCTTTATTCGCATGGTTACTATCATTACGTGCCTTTTTTATCTCAAAGTATTGCTCAATAAACTTCATTGTCTTAGTTACATCCTCTAATGCTACATGCGGAATATATACACCCGAAACCTCAAATAAAGGAACCCCTTTATCATACGGTTTTCGTTGTGATAATAATAACTCAGCCGTAGTCACTGCACTATCTTTAGCATCTGGTAATTGATGCATAATAAGACTCTTATAGGCCTTATGTTTCTTCTCTTCTATTAAATGCTTTAATATTCCATTACATACTATATTACGGGCTAACATACTCGTTTTTTTCAACCTAAACGAAGAATTATCTATATCACAAATAATATACTCTTTATATTCCTCTTTACTTAAAACTTCAGATATTATATTTCTACACAATGACTCTGAAATATTATTAAAAGCTTCTATATTCTCTGCACTTTCAAGAATATCTTGCAAAAACGAGATATATTCTAATAATGTATAATGTTCAGCATATCTATCGTCTTGTAAATAAAGTGTAAAACCATACTGATTTAAGAGAACCTCACATTTTTCTCTAAGTTTAGTAGTAGCTTCATCCACCATCAGATTAATTCGGCTTTTTTGTTTTTCCAGATTTTTTTCAACAAATTGTAGTCTTTTTTTTTCATTTCGTACTAATTTAATATAACTAGTAATTTCTTTATCGATTTCTGAAGCTACTTTATCTTTTTTTGTATTTATCATAGCCGCCAAGTTTTGCATACGAGCATTATTAATAGAATTGAATAAGCGCATAGGCATAGACCGTAGATCTTTTTCATAAGATTTTTTATCATGATCGGGCATGACTACATTATAAAATGTACTAAACTGGATATTATTCCCCGCTCTATTCCATGCTTTTATAGCAGCTTGTAACAATCTCTTTTCTTTATTCTGTTGCGTATCTTCATAATATGCATTAAACACAAGTGGATCACACTCTATAATACCTTTATCTACTGCGTATTCCGGTACATATTCACAAAACAAGGTAAGTGCTTGTTGTAAATAATCATGATCTAAACACCAATCAATATAGGCTAGTTCATCAGAAGCATGATTGCGATGATGTTGTAAAAGTGTAGTATACGACTGCTCAATAGGTTTATGCAATAATTCAATTAATTCTTGGTCAAAGGTCTTATTGTTATCTGTATTATTTGCCGTACTATGTACTAAGGCTAAGCTATCATCAAGACGAGCTATAGATTTTTCAAATGCACCACGGCTTGAAATATTAATAGCTTCTGAAAAGCTGTCCATAGCTTTTAACAATTTTTTTGTAGCGATAGCAGTCGATTCAATATTACCTGTTCCAATATTTTCAGGTGGCTTAAAGTAAGTATTTAATTTTTTGGCACTACCAAATAGTTTAAATTCTTCAAATCCTGCAATAATATCAAAAAGCTCATAAATATCTAGCACTTTATGAACTGTAATTTCTCCAGGGCCGTTTTCAATCTCCTTATAACCAGAGTAATATACATCATCAACAATGATACCATGATAGGCGAGCAGTCTACTAATAACAAGGAGAATCATAGCTGCATTGCGTGGGCCACCAGTGATATCCATATAGAGGCGGACCTCATCTTTATCATTGGTGAAAGTATCTTTAAACTCGAGAATCTTCTTTGACATCTCAATGATGCTAGACTTAATACGGCTAATATCATCTAAGTCTGTACCACATGGGACATGATCAAGAGCATCTAAAAAAACTTGCTCATCACGGCCCATTACTTTGTAAAACTGACGCATCTGATTGATAAAGATATCATAAGATGATGGGCTATCGCCTTGACGTTCCATTACGCCATCAGTACATAATAAATATACCTTATCAAAGGATATCTCCCTCGTTTTTTCATCCTTCCATGTATGGTATAAAATATATTTCAAAGACGACTCATTTGTGGCAATGCTACTACGAATAGCAGCTTCCATATCTGTATTTACAATCGTCTTTATACTCGTATTAGACACCTTACTCAAAAAAGATAAAAATATATTATGAATTGCCATAGCTTTCACCAAACTTACATTAATTGATTAACTACACTTGGTCATCCGTGTATTATCAGAACCTAACCTCGAATTTTATCCTTACATTTTATATTGTATCATGTTATATTCATAATTAAGAATTATTTTGTACAGTCGAGAATGTACATATTTAAAAGGGAGTCAATAATGGCAACAACAACTAATTATCTAAATGATTTAGCTAGTATGCGCCAATTTATCCGCAGCTTAACCTTCGGGAACCATAATAGAGGTAAAGCAACAGTTCGTGGTATCAAAGAAAGTCAGCACGACGATGTGATTCGTCGCCTTGATTATTTTGATATCATACGTCACATTTACACGCAAAGAATTGGGAAAACATCCATTCATCATTTGGCAAAAGATGATTTTATAGATGGCTATAATTATCTTAACAATTTATATGAATTATATGCTGCCGTTCCAGAACAAATTTATGTACAGCTCTGCATCTTATCATATATTGGAGCAAACGATGATGTAACTATTACAGATTTATATACTAATTTAAACCAAGAACCATACTTGGATCACTATATTGATTTAGTAAAAAACCTATATGAGCAACGAAATAAAAAACAAGAGCCCCCTTGCATTATTGACCAACAATATATTCAACGCCAAGTAAAGACTTTAGAAATTTTAGGTGCTATCACCAAAACAGAGCTCACAAAAGGCTATACATATTCAATAAAACCAACTATTATAGAGGAACTATCAAAACAGCAGTTGCAAGAGCTAGCAATGGCAGTATTCTTTTATACTAATGTTTCTATTACTTCAGCAGCAGGTCATATCTTACTCAAGAAAATTATGTATTTAATTAATGACTTTTCTTTAAAAGACCAACAAAAGTCTATGTACTATGACTTTAATAATACATATTTTTCTTTCAAGGATAATAATCCAAATAATGTAATTGATGGAGATATTTTCTACCCTTTAGCCGATGCCTTACATCGACAAAAAAAGGTGCGTCTATCCTTTTATGAATCTGGGAAACCTAGGGAAATCGTTAGTCCATTAGCGTTACAAACCTATTATGGGGAAAATAAAAATATGCTATGTAGTATTAATAATGGACGTATCCAATGGAATCGTATTGATCGCATCAAGTCTCTTGAGGTTACAAAATATAATAGTACTAATGCTGTACCAAAAATACAAACAAGAGATAAAACATTTGATACTTGTATCATTCACTTCTTGACCTTAAAAGATTATGAGTTGGTCTACGATAAATTTATTCGTCATTTCAAAGAGTCACTAACAGTGCTCTCAAGAACAGATGAATATATAGAATTACAACTAGAAGTACCAGATGCATTACAATTATTACCGCAATTACGTAGCTATTTACCTTATGTATATATTACATACACAAACAAATCCAGTATTAAGGATAAATTCTACAATAATTTATACGCCTCTTTAAATATAGATTTTGTAGAACCAGAAGGATATAAAAAGCGAAAGAAAATTAATCGATTCCTTCATCCACTCCAAAGAAAAGAATCTGATAATAACAAAACCAAAAAAGACAAAGACTTAGATGGTACCTATGTATCATCCGTTTTAAATGATATCAATGCTATTACCTTTACGATACAATACCAATTGCAATTAGACTTAATTAATGGTGTTGTCCATACAAAACAAGATATAGAAGGATTAATTAATCATCGTAGGCTGCTCACGCCAGCCCCATACAAAAAAGTATTGCGGAATGATGATTATGAGCAATTTCTAGCCGATGCATTAGTAGAGCCGAATGAAAATGGTGAAGAGGTTGAGTCTATTCTTCCAGATTTACCTCTTGTTATTATCTCTGATGCTGAAAGAATGTTCTTAAAGGACCTCATTTCCGATACTCGAGCTAACTGGCTGCTTTCACCAGAGCTATGTCAAATATTATCTACTGAATTAGAAACTGTAGATACTACCTTTCCAAGAGGATCATGGACACGTGTTCCAACCATGACAGACGATACTCCGTTAACAATGCAAGTAATCACCCAGTGCTTACAAGCTATCCAAAATAACGAACGTATCATGATTCAAGATAAGGAGCTATCTCCTTGTCGGATAGAATACTCTGTAGGAAGCAATGGCTATACGCTTATTGCCTATGACCATGCAACGGATACCTTTTTAGACTATCCACTACGCAATGAATCTAATATCATAAAAACGGCTGCACCACGACTAGAAGATATAGAAACTATATATGCTAACTATAGAGATGAATCAAAGCGAACCGTAACATTTACCTTGCACGATGCAAACAATGCAGTTGATCGTTGCTTTAACTATTTTAGCAACTATACAATTCAAGCTAAAGATATCAACGATGAAGAGTTTACCATTGAAGTTAGCTATCTTCCCTTCCAGGAAGTAGATATCTTACGACATTTATTAAAACTAGGCTGTGCAGTCCGAATTACAGATGATGGTCCGTTAAAAAAGCAACTAGAAACAATTTATAAAACAGCACTCATTCATGCACCTAGTATCTAATATTTATAAAATTATACGATTAAAAGGATATCTTTATATACAATAGAGGTATCCTTTTAATAAACTAAAAGACCTAGTCACATATCTCTATGCACTAGGTCCTTTAACTTTCTTGTATCCAAATCAAAATCTACACCAATTATACAATAATACTATGTACTAAAACTTAACGAATCCAAAAAACCGAGGTCACTTACTATGCTCTGTTCGAGATAGTATGAAGCCTGACATATGATTAACTGTCTATACAATTTAACAAAATAATTACTTTTCTAATCCAATTCTATACTTACTCAAAATATCACCACCTTACACACTTTAACCGATCAACATACATAAATAAAATTACTCTTCAAGTGCATCAAGCACCGCTACTAACACTGCTACTGCAGAATCCACTGCTAAAGGTGACATAACATCCCTCCTATCATTACAACTAAATATACTATTATTAGAATAATCCATTCCAATTAACGTTCATATACTACCTCCTATACCTAACACTATACATATTTTCTATAATCCCCAACAAGCTACCAATGATTTAATACAAAACTAAGATACCCTAAGCATATTAAAATTATTACCGCTTATCGGCTACATCTTTAGTATAGGATGAAATCTAATATAACCAAATTCAAAAAAACTAAGACTAAAAAAACGAGTGAATCAAAAAATTCACTCGTTTTCTATTAGATATAAAAATATAGTGCAACCCCTTATCACCTTTATTTACCTTCAATCTGTATAGATAACTGCAATATGGTGGATTTCATCGTTGTGCTGTGCCGCTTCTACCTCACAGTCTGCGACATATATCATAACGGTAAGTACTGTTGCAACGTAATTGTGGAAGTGTGGATGCGTTCCTTGGTTGCTTTCAATACCGTAAACAGTAAGTACTGTTGCAACAGCAAATAGAGTTGTAATTATTATGCGTAATGTAAACCGGTTTCAATACCGTAAACGGTAAGTACTATTGCAACGAGAATTATTATGTGTGTTATCGCAGTTTATGAAGCGTTTCAATACCGTAAACGGTAAGCACTGTTGCAACTCATAGTGAGCAACATTAGTAACTTTAATTTCATCAGTTTCAATACCGTAAACGGTAAGCACTGTTGCAACTGAATTTCGCTACCATCCGGGGAGCTTAATGATCCAGTTTCAATACCGTAAACGGTAAGCACTGTTGCAACCAAACCAGGCGATAAGGTAGCTGTTCCTATCTATCGGTTTCAATACCGTAAACGGTAAGCACTGTTGCAACATAATACTGTGATTTTACCTGCACAGCATTTTAGTTTCAATACCGTAAACGGTAAGCACTGTTGCAACTAAGAATTTCTATGCAGTTATATCTGCAGAATATACTGTTTCAATACCGTAAACGGTAAGCACTGTTGCAACGTATAAAAAATAATAAAGATGCTAGCAAATATAGAAAAGTTTCAATACCGTAAACGGTAAGCACTGTTGCAACGATGCTTTTTTAATAGCATCATTACGAACTCTATCCAGTTTCAATACCGTAAACGGTAAGCACTGTTGCAACAATATAGAGTTGTCTAGGGTGTCAGTTGTAGGCATGTTCATAGTTTCAATACCGTAAACGGTAAGCACTGTTGCAACTTTTTGTCCCTTAGGCTTCTGAGGAACGCCATTAGCCTGTTTCAATACCGTAAACGGTAAGCACTGTTGCAACAGCGTGTCTTAAAAAGCCAGTATTCATGGGTCTCAAAAATAGGTTTTGGCAAACCTCACACCGTAAACGGTCAAATTGTGCTCCCATTGGCTCTAAAATGTCGATGAGCATAGGTAAATACTAGTGGTAAATGATTTTTCTAAGATTACAGTTATTATAAGGGTTTATAGATTTTACGTCAACAATTAAGTTCATTTTCTTTTCATTTGAGTTTAAAGAAAAATATAATCAATCATCTACCCTTATTACCCTTAGTCTAAGACCATACCATAATATCCATGTCAATTCTTCTCATTTAATACCATATTTAGACAATTAAGATACTATCTACTATCCCCAGATAAACAAGTAAAACTGTACAAAAAACTCTATCTATAAATTCAGATAAAGCCAATAATATATGAATATTAGCTTTTTAACATTCATATATTTCTAGTGGAAACTATTCTATAATTTCACACTTCACACCACCCATACCAAGTGCCGTTTTAATACCAAGTCCAGTAAATTGACTATAATAACTTAATAGTGCCAAAATTTTTTGCAATTCTATATTTCTTTTAAATTGCATAACAATTTGACCTCGGAATCCTCTTATCTTTATGCCTTCAAGACTATAAATTCCCATACGTAGATTATAGTCTCGTATAAATACTCCCTTCTCAAAGGTATCTATAAGGGAATCAGCATCCATCGTTCCAAAAGTACTAAAGTGATTCCATTGACGCAATAAATAGCGGTATATACGAAATGCTTCAGGGAAGATTGTATATTGCTGATCTACTTTAAAACTTGTGGTACTCATGCACTGTAACTTAGTCTGAGAGTAGAATGCATCACTACTCCAGAACTTATGTATCAAAGCCTCATAGGAGGTTTCTTCCAAAATAGTTCTATCTTTAATATATAAATAACCTCGCTTTTGCTTTAAGAAGATTTTCTCAGGCATTTCTAACGTAGGTCTTACTATACGATTAACTGCATCAGCTGTTACAGCTGAAAGACGCCATATATATTGTTTTTTATGTTTATTAAAGTAAATATATTGGCTATAAGGACGTAAACCAGTCTCATGTAATTGGCCTGCATACTCTGTTCCCACAAGCTCCATTAGTACACCATGTAAAACACTACCTATGGACTGTACAATTTTGATAGATAGATCTGCAACTATAACCAACTCTATAGACATAATCTCTACATTATCAGACAATAAAATCCCTCCTTTCTATGTTACGCATATCTGAATATATAACACTCACAGTCTATCGATTTCATTATATATTCATTTCTGATTAAAACCAATAGAAAACTATCTAATTTATACAAAAAGCCAGTATATCCACTAAAAAGAATATACTGGCTATATTTTTGTACCTATATGAGTTTTTGACATAAGAACCGGTCCCGTAAAAGGATTATTTAATTTAACATTAGACATGAATTGCTGCATATCATTAATGATGATTTCCATATGTTTCCGTCCCCTAAAGGGGATTATTTAATTTAACCCTGTCTTTGAAACAACAGATATTTACTGGTTCTAAAATACCAAAAACGGCGGAGATTGTAAATCCACCCCGAAAGGCACTTTAGCGAGCTAAAATAATACCGTTTAACCGCGCTACTATCACAACGGCGCAGATTTGGTTTTCAAAAGATTAAATCTAAGTCTATTATAGCATATCACTAGCATTAATGAAAAACATATGAAAATAGAGCCACCTTATATAAGGTAGCTCTATTGAGGTGCAATATTTAACTTATTTTCAATAGTTCATCTGCTCCCGCAGTTCTATTTATTTTCTTATACGCCTATCCTCCTTTTCCAGATTTCTCTCCACCCTCCTACTTCTACTTTCACCGTCCAACGAGTTATCTCGTTAGGTCTCTCCAGGCGATAAATAGTTCGGCCACGACTTGAGGGTTTTGGCTGAGTTTGATGCGGGCTAGCATTTTTCTCACGTAGTTGCAGTGTTCTAGCATCGCTTCGTTCAGTTTGTGTTTAACATGACGCGGGGATTGGTACACCAAGATTGGTGCAAAGTCCGCCACATGAATATAGCTCGTATCGGGTTCCGGACCTTCCGTAACGATATATTCATAAGGTATAGCCACGTTAAAGAGGCCGTACACCACGTCCTTGCCGATAGGGCGGCGACATTTAATATGAGCAAAGGTTAGATGCGGACCATAGGTCTTAGGCGCGGTATAGCTGCTACGCCGACCGTCGCTAGTCATGATGTAATTAGGTCTCAGCCCTTCCTGCATCGCTAACTCGCGCGTAATCGTGCGCATTGGCAGATGAACCATTTCTTCCCGTCCATCCACAAAATAACACTTCGTACTGTCCCCACCACTAGGTTGATAGGTAGGAATAAAACAAACAATGTGATTCTTTGGATTCGTATAAATCAAATCCAAGTCTTCTCCCTTAGATAGCCGAGCGGCCATCAAATCTGTTAGTTTATCATCTATTGCCATGGAATCCTCTCCAATCTAATCAGGAACATTCCTTTCAACAATACAATGAACACGTGTTCTGTGAAAGCAGATTAGCATGCTTTAATCTGCTGCTGACTTAATTGTATATCAGCCTGTATAATTTGTAAATATATATACAAAACTATAGAAATTTACGTATATTTAATGACTTTATGATCTTGTAAAAGTTATATATACCTTGATGTGTCATTATTTTCTCATTTAAATTGAGAATTGCATATTTTATGTATATTCGTTAATCGAGATTAAAAGAAATATGCAATATATAGGATATAAATAAGAAATTAAATTATAATAACTAATGTACACGCACGTCCGTAAAGTCTGTACTCAAATACCTACGCAGCTTCCGAATGGCTCGTTCGTGACGCCGTTGGATGGCTTGGCGGCTGCAGTTCAATTCTTCACTAACCGATACCAAGCTTTGGCACTCACCGTAGACACGGCGCAGTAGGTCTCGTTGATCAGGCGATAGTCTGCCTAAGGCCCATGCGAGGCGTGCTCGCAGCCTATGCTCTTCATCGGCACTCATCACCATATCCGCTACATTCTCGCCAGATGCGAAGATATCCATGCCAAAGGCGACTTCTCCATCATCGGTGGTGCGATCTGGGATGTGTATTTCACGACGATAACGCAATCGCTCACGTTTCCAGTACCGCATGTAACCGTACATGATGCCAGCTTTCACAAAGCCTGGGAACGGTACGGCCCCATTCAAATCAAAGCTATAAATCGATTCTATAAGGATGGCCCAGAGATAGCTCTCTACGTCCTCGCGGAACTCGCGGTTTCCCATGCGATTCGTATAGTGCAAGATGAGCGGTCGATACCTGCGACAAAGCTCGATTTGTGCCGCATCATGACGAAGCTCATCAACGGACCACGGCTGATACCCTACCGTCTGAATCCGCATATTCGGCTTTTGACAGATGGACACGAGGCTCTTGTCCGACAAGGACGATAAAACTTGATGACCACAGACGAGGGTCTGTAATTTCAATTCCTCTGGAATACTTTCCCTAGACTCATTAGCTTTCGATAGTAAAGAATGAGATGGTAATGCCTGTGTTTCTAACGTTTCTGACTGATAGTTGTCATGTTGTAAGTTTGCAGTTTTAATACATGTTTTTTGTACTAAAGGTTCTTCGTTTGTGTATAACATAAATCCCCTTTCCTGCCATGGCATAGCGCTTATGTACACAATACCGCGGAAAGAGTGTTTTGACAAATCAGCAATTCCTCGGAATTACCCTATATTCTGTTATATTTGAACCTTAATTTCTATCCATAGTACACCGTACCTATGCGATTCAAAGGGTAATTGCTGAAAATAGATAATTACCAAAAATGACACCACATACATAATGTGGTGTCATTTTTTAGAGGAAATATACTATCATTGGGTAATAGTATTCAATCTTTAGGTAGTAGTATTCAATCTGAGATTGTCTGATTAAATCGCAATACACGCGGCTTGGACAAAGTCGTTTAGCTGCGGTTTTACATGATTATAATATACATCAGCGCCATAACCGCGCACGATATCGCCCCAATATTTATATACATAGCGGTACCAGAAATGGAACATACTGTTCGTAAAATGGTAATCCGCGTACTTTGCGTTCCCACGGTTACTTGCCTGAATACGGCCCACGAGCCCCATGGACATGAGATCGTTCAAACGAGATGTAAAGGTGCCACTTTTAATTTGGCTTTCTTGTAAAAGCTCTACGTAGTACGGTCTTTCCAAGCTAGCAAGGCCCGTTAAAATGGCATTGGCGCCAGTTATATTCTTCATATCTCGATGCAAAATATATTGTGTTTCTTCAAAGAGAGCTCCCGTTACTGAGAAGAACAAGTTAATAATATTCGTATCGATGCTTTCACCATTATCAAAGTATTGCACATAGGCAGGTAACCCACCGGTTACGGCAAAGACGGTGCGCAAATCATCCTTTGCATAGTGAAGTCCCAAGGATTTCATATCAACTAAGGAAAATGGTTTCACCTCAAGATATTCGGACACGAAAGGCCCAATGAGGCTGCGATCGCCAATGATGCGGCCATCGAGCTGTTCCAGACCATTAGCCATCAATATGATGTTCAAACGGCTCGTATCTTTATAGGTATCTAATAAATCGCGCAAGTGAATGGGAAACTGAGGAACAGCTTCCACCAAGGATGGATAATCGTCAATCACCACAGTCTGAGGTGTTTTCACACTGCTTTCAAAAAGTCTCACAAAAGCCTGCTGCAAACTCTCTACAGGCTCGAATGTATCTTGAGCATTAGCAGGAACAAAACGTGCCTCAAGAGCTCTATTTATATCAGCCACATGGACGGATTCATTAGCCATACGCCCCGCCAAATATATCGCCTTATGACGGCGTACAAGTTGCGAAGCCACATAGGATTTACCACTGCGATGAGGACCATATACAACACATAAACTCATTTGGCCCATTGCAATTCGGGACTGGATACGCTCTATAATTTCAGCACGTCCCACAAAATTCATATACTCACCTCCAACTATTTACGGAAATTATTATATCATAATTTTAAATCATTATTAAACTTTTTTTCATATAGTTAACATAGCTTTTTATTATGTTAATTTTTTTACGCATCAAATCAGAGCTTTTATGCGATACGTGTTGCCTTACTATCATAAAAGGTCTTATGATTACTTTATTTTCATATACCTTTGATATCCACATATCCTATAAGGCATGGTTATATAAGTTATACATTATAAGATAAGCTATACATATTAAACTATAGATTTTAATCTATATAGTTTAATCCA
This sequence comes from Veillonella sp. 6_1_27, assembly GCF_000163735.1. Taxonomy (NCBI): domain Bacteria; kingdom Bacillati; phylum Bacillota; class Negativicutes; order Veillonellales; family Veillonellaceae; genus Veillonella; species Veillonella sp. 6_1_27. Next base: position 136,710 of record NZ_GG770216.1, on the reverse strand, counting down.
TATATTTTAAAAATGACGTGCTAACCAAAAAGTATAGCACGTCATTTGCATGTTAAGTATATTAAATTATTACTGAATTTTCTTATACTAAGTCTATTAATGGTAAATTTCTAACTTGTAAATATCTAATTCGTAAATTTCTGATTACAAAATCTAATATTCTTAAATATCTTATGGATCAATTTGCGTTTGCATTTTCATCAATAAGATGCGCTTAACCGATTCATTGAGGCGCTCGGTCGTAATCGTTCCATCCGCCACCGCTTGCGTCAGTGCACGATGGACTTCATCGATATGAATTGTATCCGCATCAACAAGAATGAGATCACTGCCCGCCAAAATAGAGGCCACAGCGTAATCCCCTATCTTTTCGTTGGATTGCAACGCACCCACATCGATACGGTCCGTCATAACGATACCCTTATAACCGAGCTCCTTGCGAAGCCAACCGTCTATAATCGGCTTAGAGGAACTCGCCAAGTGTTTGTTATCGATAGCGGGAATCTGGATGTGACTCATCACAAGCATATAGCTATTCGCCGTCGTCTGCGCAATGAGACGTTTAAAGACGGCTACATCATTATTGCTGAGATACGCTTTCGCCTCATTAGCTGATCCAAAAGATGCATCCCCTAAGGTCACCGCCGGAAAGTAGTTATAAGCGGACCACATATGATTAATTTGGTAACGCTCCACCATGGCAAGGTTTATGTGACCCGCCCACGTGGGGTCGGATGTATAGGACATATTTGGTACTCCAAGGTTAGCATTAGGCCCAATAACCAAGTTAAAGCCCATATCCCGCATTTCAATAGCAGATCGCGTGGCCAAATTAATGATACGATCCATAGGCAATTGCCCCCATCGATTGGGCTTCGGCAACCGCAAGAAACTTTCATTCCCATGCAATATGCGATCACGATGCACCGCAATATAAGGTGTCACCATGCTAGAGGTTATCGCCGTTTGCATAATATCGCTGGTGAAAGTTTTCACTTGGTTCTTATTAATAAGATTTTCATTCGTTAGCATAACGCCACTGACACGGTATTTTCGGATCACATCCTTTTGGGATTGTCCTATCGTGCTACCATGAAGGCTGATCATCATCAGCTGCCCCACCTTATCCTCTTGAGACATGGCCGCAATCCAAGTGTCCACCTTTTCAGACACGGGTTTGTTGGACTCCAGGACGGCACGGTACGATACGGTTCGTACCGTTTCTTGTTCTGCCTGACTCTCATGTTGGCATCCAGTTGTACCAACGACAGCAACTAGTAAGGCAAGGCCACTCAGGACCCGCCGAAAAAACTGGTTCATCTCTCCTAAAAGCTCCTTAATGCTTACGCAATATTATGAATATTATGGGCTTTCTATGTTGCTCTCCCAATGCAACACCCATAAGTCCCCTCTTGATCCGTACAGTATATTTTTATATTATACACTAAATGATTCATCTTTTCCTCATAATAAAATAATTTTTTTTATACTGAATTATTATAATAAAGTTATACAGTAAAAATATGTGAATTTTGAATAATTATATAAAAAAATCCTACGAATCGTTTAAAAAGTGACCGCACTGTAACAAAAGGCTACGTGAGTATCAAGTCACTCATGACCCGTAGGATTTTCTATTTTATATTGTTGTACCCTAAATAGCTAACGCTACTATGAGTGTATAAGCATTTGATTACTTTATAACAGCCTGCTGTTTGAGTAATCGACTATTATTAACCTTTAAATTTAGGGGATGTTGGACATGTTTCAGGTGTTACGTCTTTACGAGTACCAAGAACCGCACTGCGGTTTGTGTAGTGTGTGTGTAAAAGTTCGTGTGCCTTATGGCCCAATGGTTCACCTAAGAAATCTTTGTACAAGGTTTGGATTTCTTCATTTTCATAGGACGCAACCCATTTGTAGTTTTCGTCAGCTTCGTAAAGACCGCCGATACGAGCTTCCTTAGTTTTCACAGCTTGCGGCAATTTAGTGCGCGGTTGACCGCCACCACCGATACAGCCACCTGGGCACGCCATAACTTCGATGAAGTCGTAGTGTTTACCGCTGTCTTTCAATGCATTCAAGAAGTCACGTGTGTTTTTACCACCGTGAACAACGGCAACGGACAATGTTACGTCATCACCCAATTGAACAGTTGCCTCTTTTACGCCTTCCATACCGCGAACGTCCTCGAGGTGAGTCAACGCATATGGAGGTGGCTCTTTATCAGTGAGGAGCTTGTAAGCCGTACGCATCGCCGCTTCCATAACACCACCTGTGTTACCGAAGATGATGGATGCGCCAGTTTCCATGCCGATTAAGTCGTCGAATTGAGATTCTTCCACTGTGTTGAAGTCGATATGTTCCTCTTGAATCCAACGAATAAACTCACGAGTTGTAATGGAAATATCTGTATCCATGCCAAGGGATTCGTCATTGTGGTAACGAGCCGCCGCATTTTCTTCTTCCCGTTTCGTTTCTGCTTTTTTAGCCGTACAAGGGTTTACAGATACGGATACGATCTTACGAGGATCGATACCTTTTTTCTCTGCAAAGTACGTTTTAATCATAGCCGCTTCCATAGCGATACAAGAACGTGTGGAAGACAAATTAGGAATCAATTCAGGGAAGTAGATTTCCGCAAAGCGTACCCACGCTGGGCAGCAGCTTGTAAACTGAGGAATTTGACCACCATTTTTAAGGCGTTCCACAAGCTCGGATGCTTCCTCCATAATGGTTAAGTCCGCACCAAAATTAGTATCTACTACATAGTCTGCACCAAGTTTACGCAAGGCACCAACCATTTTGCCTTCCAAGAATGTACCTGGTTCATAACCAAAGCCTTCACCGATGGATACACGAACTGCTGGAGCTGTTTGGATAACGACGATTTTCTCAGGATCAGCAAGGGCTGCTTTTACCTTTTCAAGCTCAGATTTAGCATGCATGGAGTCGAATGGGCATGCTGCCGCACATTGACCGCAATGGATACATACAGGCACATCGCCGTTTGCATCAAGGTCGTAGTAATCAAGTACGCTCATTACATCCGCACAAGCGCGACGGCATAACGTACAGTTTTTACACTTGGAAATGTCGTGATAAATGGATGGATTGTCCAGTGCAATCGGCACGCGTTTATCGATAAATTCGTATTGAGACATGAGGACCTCCTCTAACAAACTATAACTACCAAACCTATTGGGGCGAAATATGCTAAACTACGGAGCACTGCGCCCAAGCCATACTTCTGCATCTTACCTATAGTATACGCTATGGTGAAAGTTTATACTATGTAGAATTGTTACACTTTTGCACAAAACCTCTGAAAAAGTGTACTATAAATCACATTTTATCATGAAAAAATGAATAATTCACCTATCTTAAGGGCATTAACTAACGTGCCTTAATATGTGACTTACTTATTAGCACTATAAAAACTATTGGCTTAATTGTTAATACTATAAGAACTAAAACAAAATTATATTGTACATAAAAAACGCACGCCCTCCATAGGAGAACGTGCGCAAGTGAAGCTTTCACAAAATCATTCAATCTAGACAAGCCTAAATTAATCAACAGTGTACTCGTCTGTAGGATTCAATTATTTACCGCCCCAAATAAGTTGGAATACAGCGTACGCAGGCGTACCTGGCTCAACTTTACGGCTATTTTTATTAACTTGTTCCTCTTTCACAACATAACCTTGTGGGTTATAAAGAGTCACCTTAAGATCCTTAACTTCCCGTTTTTTATGATTGAACTCTTCAGTCACAATATAGTGGTAACCTTCATAGTCCATAGCTTTAATGTCCATTACCGCTTTTTTATCATCTTTTTTAACGGAATCGTTGTCGATAGACCAAGTAACACCATTGCTATCAGTGCCTACTGTATACCAATTAGCCGCATCAACACTACCAATACCGCCGATTAATAATGCGCCTGCTGCCAAAACAGCTGCCAATGTTTTTTTCATATTAATACCTCTCAAAGAAAATACAAAAATATACAAACTAGTATATAAGGGAAAACTAAATGTTATATGAAAACTATCTCTATCAACCCACAACATGGTAATTCATCTTCGCTTAATTTCGAAAGAAGCGATAGAAATTCGGCATAAGTTGAGTAACTAACTCTGTCGGTTCATATAGAACAAACTTCTTCACTTTTCTTGCTTTCAATAACTTTGCGTCTTTTAAAATTTGTAAGTGTCTCGATACGCTTGATTCAGTCATTAATAAAATTTGCGCTAAAGACTGTGTCGTACTTGGTTTTTCCAAAACATAATTCATAATTTGCAACCGCACTGAATCGCTCAAGGCTTTAAAAATAGTAACTAATCCCTCCGGTGTGGAGTTATAATAACTTGGTTGCTCCGCAATATCATAAGTAATAGCAATTCCTTGATTAAAAGATTCAACAAACAGATGCGGCCAAATAAAATAACTTGGTAACAACATAATAGAGTCACTGTCCTTTAAATAAACCTCTTGATTAAAAGGTTTAATAATAGCTAAAGCTCCTTTTTCCCAATGGATTCGATCAATTTGTAAATGATTAAACATCTCTATAAAACCTTTTTCCCTCAAAAATGAAGATTGCTTTTGTATTTCAATTAAAAGCTTTTGCTCAATTGATTTTTCTTTCCAAGTATCATCAAAAATTGATTTTCTATACCAATCAATAAAAGAAAAAAGTCTCCTATAAACACTTGTAGCATTTCGCTTCAAATCTTTAAGCAATTGATCATTTTCATTTAAAGAAAAATCTTTCCACTCTAGTCCTTTTGCTAATGTTGGAATAAAGGCATTTTCTCTATCATCTATTATTCTCTCCAAATACTCAATTAATTGAATAGTCGGATAATTAACCAGAAATTTCTTTAAATTTTGTATTTCCTCTTCAATCGTTGTCATATGATAACGAAAATTACAAAGTAAAATAGGAGAGACCCCCAGTTCATAAAAAAGTTGGAAATAATGAAGATTCTCATAAAATTCTTCAGTAAGTTTATCTTGTATCTCAATCACCCAATCAATATTAGTTCCATGATGGCGCGGATTTAAAAGCACATGTAAACTTCTAAAAAGTTCATTTAAAGGGGAATACACAAATTGTATTCTTTGTATTAACGTTTCATTTGTTTCCAAAGCATAATCGCTAAACCGAATTGTAATAGACATAAACATCCTCCTAAACGATTCGATATTTTTTGAATCGTTTGATTATAGACTTTAGACTTATTATATTATACTTAATAGTTTTAAAGAAAAGGAGAAATCTTTATGAATAAACAATTGCAAGATTTACTCATAACAATTGTTGCAGGTATGGGAATGTTATTATCCACTCTCGATACAGGAATTATCAATATAGCATTACCCTTTTTAAAAGAACAATTTCAAACTTCAACTGATATTGCAGCCTTCACAATAACCGGTTATACTTTAGCTTTAGCTATCTCTATCCTACCTTTAGGCGTATTAAGCGATAAATTTGGAAAATTAAAAATTTCGTATTTAGGATTCGTGCTTTTTGGTCTAAGTTCTTTATTTTGTGGCTTAATTAACAATATCAGTTTATTAATTATTGGACGAATTTTTCAAGGCATAGGAGCGGCTGCTTTACAAGCTACTTCTGCCGCACTAATTACAACTTTAGTTTCTGAAAAACGTAAAAATAGCTCTATTGGTATCCTCGGAATTATGATTGGTTTAGGCCCTATTCTAGGGCCCTCTTTAGGCGGGATCATACTTTCGTTAAGTTTCTGGCAACTTATTTTTTTGATAAATATTCCTTTTGTAATTCTCGGAATTGCATGTAATAATTTCCTTCTCAATAAACTCTCCGAAAAAAACAACAACCGACAATTAGATATGCTTGGAATTACTATAAACACTCTCATGTTAGTTTCTCTCTTATTAGGATTATCTTTATTAAACAAATCACATCTATTTGTAGTTGGTATAATCCTGATACTATCTAGCTTGTTGCTCGGAATTATATTTTACTATGTGGAACTTAATAACAAACACGCACTTATCGATATCAAAGGATTAAAAAATAATCCTCAAGTAATCTCTTACCTTTTTCAAACAGTTACTTTTGGCTTTGCCTCTGCAATGATCTTTTTACTTCCTCCCTTCATTTTTGAACAATCATATCATCTAGAAGTGGGGCAAACTGGATTTCTTGTTCTAGGAGCTCCTACAGGGCTGGTGCTTTTTTCAAGAATATCCAGTAAAATCAATAACGGCAATAAAAATAAGCTATTTAGCCATATTGGTCTAAGTATTATTATCATATCCTTGATTTTTCTCTTACTGATCAATCCTAACTGGCCTTATCAACTCTTAACATTAGGATTATTCATCTACGGTATTGGTGGAGGATACTTTCAACCTGCTAATATTGCCAGTATTATGCAAGCCAGTCCTATGGAAATCCAAGGAAGTACAGGAGCTTTGCAACGAATGCTGCAAAATGTTGCGATTTCAATCGGTTCAGCTATTGGTGCAACTTGCTTAAATATCTGGTCAAATGATTTATTATTAGCAACTCGAATTGGATGGGGAATTACACTAATTCTGGTTATTATAAGTTTAAAAGAAGTATTTAAATTTTCCCATCATAATAGTTAATACAATCTAATCCAGAGGCTGTAATTAAAACTAAGTTTTAATTACAGCCTCTTTGTCATATCTATTCAATAACATACCTACCTAAAACAAAAACACACTCACCTTGGAATATTCTCTCTGTATGAAAAAATGAATCTGACACGATTGAATATGGATATTCGCCCTGTAAAAGTACTAATGATATAGAAAACCTCGAACTACTCTGAAAACGACTTAGGTCACTTTTTCTCCCTAGGAAGTCTAGCAAGGCCCCTTATGGGATTAAATAATCCAACGGATTTGAAAGCTGATATTCGCCCTGTAAGAGTACTAATAATATAGAAAGCCCCGAACTATTCTGAAACCGACTTAGGTCACTATGGAGGCTTTCAGGATAGTTCGGGGCTACTTATACGTTCTGAGTATCTAAATAGACAGAGCGAATATCAGCTTCTATTAAATTGTTGGATTATTTACCCCATAGGGCCTGCATAACTTCCGCCCCCATGGTATCCGGTTCAATTTTCGTAGGTTTTTGTGCTTCTTTACTGGATAGCAATGCTATACCAGCATTGCTATATACTGTTGTATCAAGTTCTGTCCATGTTTTTTCTTTGCGATCGATCCTTACTGTGTAGATATATGTAAAGCCTTCAACATTGTTGATTTTAACAAGTACTGTAGCCGCATCATCTGTTTTATATACAGAAGAGTTGTCAATAAACCATGCCGCATCGTCAGCATCAGCATCGATATAGTACCAGTCAGCAGCACTAGCTTGACCAAAGCCACCTACAAAGAAAACCCCTGCTGCAAACATAGCAGCTAACCATTTTTTCATTTTTAAACTCCTCAACACTAGAGGCGACCATCTTAGATGGTCGCCCATGGTTACTTAATAGTCATATAGTGTTTTATATTATTCTACTTCTTCTTCGATTTCAGCGCCTGGAATAACAGCAATACTAGCTACCTTATCACCTTCGTCGAGGTTTTGTGTTTTCACACCAGAAATAGCTTTGCCCTTCTTCACAGCGATGTCATTCATATTGAAGCGGATGATTTTGCCTTGCTCAGAAATAAGCATGACTTCGTCATCGTTATGAACAACTTCTACGGCTACTACATCGCCAGTTTTGTTCGTAATCTTGAAGTTCTTAGAGCCTTTACCACCGCGTTTTTGCAATGTGTAAGCTTCCGCATCATTGCGTTTACCAAAACCTTCTTCAGAGATAGTAAACACTTGTGCTTCACTTTCATCAGTATTAAGAACACCAGCGCCTACAACTACGTCGCCTGCATTCAATTTAATGCCGCGCACGCCGTGAGCCGCCCGTTTCATGAGGCGCACATCGTGCTCGCTGAAGCGAATAGCGATACCCAACTTAGTGCCAATCAAGATATCTTGGTTGCCAGTCGTTACATTAACGGAAATCAAACGATCGCCTTCGTCGAGATTAATCGCATTGAGGCCAGAACGACGGATATTACGGTATTCTTCAATAGCTGTACGTTTTACAACGCCGAACTCAGTGACCATGAATAAATTTACATCTTCATGGACCCGTTCAAGGTCGATCATAGTCGTAACGGATTCGCCTACTGCAAGTGGCAATACGTTAACCATAGCGGTACCACGAGAGTTGCGGGAGCCTGCTTCCGGCACTTCGTACGCCTTGAGGCGATATGCACGACCTGTAGATGTGAAGAATAACAATGTATTATGGGTCCGCACATGCATAATTTGCGTTACATAATCATCTTCCTTCGTCTTCATACCGATAACGCCAGCGCCGCCTTTATGTTGGTTGCGATATACATTCGCGTTCATGCGTTTGATGTAACCTTGTTTAGTCAAGGTAATAACCATCTCTTCGTCAGCAATGAGGTCTTCTACATCAAGATCGGATGTATCGATGGTGATTTCAGAACGACGAGGGTCGCCGTATTTCTTCTTCATATCATCGAGTTCGTCTTTGATGATTTGACGTTGACGCGCTTCGCTAGCCAAGATAGCTTTCAAATCTTCGATCAATGCCAATAATTCCTTGTATTCCTCTTCGATTTTCTCGCGTTCCAAGCCTGTTAAACGGCGTAAACGCATATCGAGGATGGCTACCGCTTGTTTCTCTGAAAGCCCGAATTTTTGCATTAATGCATTGCGTGCAATTTCGTCAGTTTGGGAACTGCGGATGGTAGCGATTACTTCATCGATGTGGTCGAGGGCAATCAACAAGCCTTCCAAGATATGAGCACGCGCTTCTGCTTTGTTAAGCTCGAATTGAGTGCGGCGTACGATTACATCTAGACGGTGATCTAAGTAATAACCCAATACTTCTTTCAAATTCAATACGCGAGGATGTCCGTCCACGAGGGCTAGCATAATCACGCCGAATGTTTCTTGAAGTTGAGTGTGTTTATATAATTTATTGAGTACGATGTCTGGTTGAACATCAGCGCGCAATTCGATAACGATGCGCATACCTTGGCGGTCAGATTCATCGCGAAGTGCTGTAATGCCATCAATAACCTTATCACGGCTCAAGTTCGCAATGGTTTCAATGACACGAGCCTTATTCACTTGGTACGGAATCTCAGTCACTACGATTTTATGCTTGCCTTTGGACATCTCTTCGATGGTTGCACGAGCACGCATTTTAACGCTACCACGACCTGTGGAGTACGCTTTTTTGATGCCTTCTCGACCCAAAATGAGTGCACCAGTCGGGAAGTCTGGACCCTTAATAGCAGTCATCAATTCATCTACCGTCACATCCGGATTGTCGATGAGCATCGCTAGGCCATTACATACCTCGTTGAGGTTATGTGGTGGAATATTTGTCGCCATCCCTACGGCGATACCGCTGGAACCATTGATGAGAAGATTTGGAATCTTCGCTGGTAATACAGTTGGTTCTTGCAAGCTTTCATCATAGTTCGGCATGAAATCAACAGTTTCCTTGTCGATATCGGCAAGCATTTCTGTTGTAATCTTCGCCATACGTACTTCGGTATAACGCATCGCAGCGGCACTATCGCCATCGATGGAGCCAAAGTTACCGTGACCGTCTACCAAGAGGTAGCGCGTATTGAAATCTTGCGCCAAACGAACCGTCGCATCGTAAACGGAGCTATCACCATGTGGATGATACTTACCGAGTACGTCACCGACGATACGAGCGGATTTCTTGTACGGTTTATTTGGCGTCATGCCTGTTTCGTGCATCGCATACAAAATACGACGATGTACTGGTTTCAAGCCATCGCGCACATCTGGAAGCGCACGCATAACGATTACGGACATTGCATAATCGATGTACGCATTCTTCATTTCTTTATCAATCTGAACGGGATGAATATTCCCGTGGGACCATTGTTGGTCTGCCACAATCTCACCTCATTTTACTAACACTGATACTAATTCATCATATAATTATAGCATTTTTGCAGTTTTAACGCTATATTTTGTAAAAGTTTCTTCCCATTACATGGCCCAATTGTACAACTGTTGCATAGCTGTAATTAATTCTATAGAATTTACTTTAAAAAGCCCTTATTTCTTGATAAAATAACATTACTTTATTATTATTCTTTTTCTATATACATATAAATTCTCATTGTATATAGGTTCATGAAAGGCGATACATATGAACGACGAGAAATCAAAATTTCATATTCCTAAAATCCCCATGATCATATGGGTCCAATTAATCTTACTCGCTGTAGGCTATGCATTCTACTCAGCAAATCGACTATCCTTTAGTGTCGGTTTAAAAGCCATTGCGGCGCAGTTAGCATTAACCCCAATTGAGGTAGGCACCATTGGTACTATATTTACACTAGGTCAAGCAATTATCGATATTCCGGCAGGTTATTTAGCCGATAGATTTGGTCGCAAACGTTTACTTGTATCTAGTATGATTTTCCTTGGTATTATGACAGCGATTGTAACCAAAGCCTCTGATGCCATTCAAGTAGGTTTAGCCCGCACCATCTTTGGCATGGCTGAAGGTATCTGGAATATCGTCATGTACTCAGTAGCAGGTTCCATCTTCCCCGCCGCAAGGGCTATGCTCAACGGGCTCATGATGACTTTCTACTCCATTGGCGCTTATGTAGGACCTGCCTATTATGGATATAGTCTCTCTGCAACGGGCGATTGGACCCACGGTCTGCTCAATATGGGCTTAGTTACCGCTCTATTCGGCGCATTACTCTACTTTGGTTTCCGTAAAAAATACACCGACAGCTCTACAGATGTGAAAGGTATGAATCTTATTGAAGCAATAAAGACGGTAGGGACTAATAAGATTGTATGGCTTGCCATTCTTATTCAAATTTTAAATATCGTACCTTATTGGGGCTTTGCTTCCATGGGACCATACTTATTTATGACCTTTAAAGGCTTTAGTGCTGCAGAAGCAGGGCAATTCTTTGGTATGGTATACGGCATAGGCGGTCTCTCCGGCGTAATTCTAGGCTTCTTCGCCGATAAGTTTGGTCGCAAGCCAACCATCGTGGCACTAGCTTTGTTAAATACAATCTGCGGCATTCTAGTATTTCACTTCATCCCTAAAGCCTCTATTCTCTTATATATCATTGGTGCGATTATGGGAATTGGCCTTCATGCCATTTATGTACTAGGCTATACAATCGCACAAGATGGTGTCAGCCACAAACAAATTGGCCTTGCTACAGGTCTCGTAGGGGCCTCTAGCTATTTCCTATCCTTCTTCTCTGGTCCATTCATGGGTTGGCTCACTAGTACATGGGGACATATGATTGCTCTAGACATCGTTGTTGTTACCTTTGAGGCTACATTAGTTTTCATCGCTTTCATTATGAAAGAAACACAAAAGAAACATCCTATAGTATTGAACGAAAAATAAAATAGCTCATATATACAAACGACGTGTAGATAATACTACACGTCGTTTGTATATATTGTTAATTTCAATCTTAATAATACAGTCGAGGCTTACTTATTAATAATAGATATGTACTAAACAATACTTGCTATTTACTTAACCATAGCTTGTAAACTACTGGCTAGATTACGTTCCAACTGTTGTGTATCCATACTTTCACTACCATAATTTTCTAACAATGTCTCTCGCCAATCTTTGTTTTTACTGAGGAATCGGAACCCTTTTATATACTGAGCCTTTGTTTTATCTACCTCACCTTTAGGTAAGTAATAGAAGGTAACCTTGCGACCGTACGAAGCACTCAATAAGTGTTTATCATTATTTGGCGAGTAGAGATTATAAATCCCCTTTAACACTGCTACCATATCAGCACCCTTCACGGTATCATCTACAAATATAAATTCTCCTTCATCAAATAAAGATACATCACTCTGTCCAGCACGTCGTTTTAATTTAGAATCCATTAGCATATGCTGCTCATCAACCGTAGCCGTTTGCATACCATACTGTTTAGTTAAATTGCTAACCCTACCATTCAAATGATTCAAATATGCATCAGCATACACAAAATCCGCATCATTTTTTCGCTCGCCACCAGGGGCCGGCAATGTTGGCGACTTGACTACAGAATTTGTAGTAAAGGAAAAACCATTACTTTCATCATAAAACACATACACATTTCGCTGGAATGGCTTCTCCTTCTCCACCACAGATGACTGAAGAACAAGCTTCGGATGCACAGCCGAAAACTCCTTCTCCACACTAGACTTGATATCCTCTGGTGTCGCAGGATCACCATTCTCCGTCGTCCAAATGAAAGAACAACCACTCAACACAACACTACAAACACCAACGATACCTAACAACACAAACTTAACAAACAACCTCATACACAAAACCTCCCCTCTCTCTATGTAGAAACTATAGAATGAATATGCTGGGATAACTATGGATAGGACTATATTATTATTGATGGGACACCTCTATAGCTAGTGTTTTAAAAAGTGCTATTACCTATTGATGAGCGACTTAGGTCACTATGGAGCGAAGAGATAGGTAATAGCACTTTTTAATTAATTACGTATATAGTTCTCGGGCCCCATCAATAATAATTACCTATTAACTAGTTCATCTAGCATATTCATCCTGTAATTTTCTATTACGTTCATAAATTTTTTATTGTGTATCGGATTTTCACTCATTCCGAATAGATGGCTATTGCATTCACAGTCGCTACACCCAAAGTTCGGTACATTCCATTCCGCAATAGCTCGCACCGCATCAGCGAGAGCACATTCTACGTCAATTTTGGTTAAATCTACATCTGTGCTTTCACGAGCAGCCGAATCATCAGAGAGTTTACCTTTACGCCGTTCCTGAGCAGAAATTGTCATAGCCTGCGGCCGCCCACTAGTACGAATCGGCAAGCCCGCTATCATTTCACAGTGACCGCGGAAGTAATCTAGATGCCAATGCATTTTCTTCCGTTTTCGTTTATGACGTTCAATGCGTTTCGTTAAATTTGCCTTCGCGGAACCAACGTACATATAGTAACCAGGTTTAAAATGCATCATCCCTTTAGAACCAATTTCGAGATCTAGATCGTAATTGAGGTGCATGACCATCACATACACGCCACTATCATGAGCCTCTGTGTCGAGGATACTACTAGGATAGGAACATTCATGTGTCACCGTAGGCATGGTGAAAGTCTCATCCCACGCCACAGCAACGGCTTTCCAATCTAATGAAGGTGCCACCTCTTTAAAGGTTTTGGCAAATTCCAAATCCGTATGATAATCTGGCAAGAACCACTGCGCTTGGTCCCATTGTACGAGGAATAGAACACCCGTGTGGTAGCCTTCATTTTGTAATTCTTTCAGATGCAATAAGTGCTTGCGGCCTCGCTCTGTAATAGCATCAGGGAACATGGCTCCCGTCTTGGAGAACAAGGTACAAGACTTAACCTCCAATAAAAACTCATCCCCCTTATCATTGGTGAGGAGCAAATCAAAGCGAGATGATGTGCCGTGTAGTTTAACCGTATACTCCCGTCTCACTACGCACCACTCCTCCCAACCAGGGATACGTTTATTTTCAATCAAATGTTGCGCCACATCGTTGCTGTAGTTTGTATCGAGCATGATAACAACGCCATCGCGCTCGATGCCTACCACGCGATATTTCGTCTTTGCATCCGGCTTGTCGTGAGGCACGATGTACATCGTTACCCCCGTAAACAAGAGCTCCCACATGCGACCAGGATTTGGCAAATGAGCGAGCACACTTTCACCATTCAAATCTAAAGTCACCACAAAACGATTCGGGCGGCCTATGTATGTTGCTTTTAAAATAGTATCGTAAAGGACTTTCATCGTTTCTCCTACATCAAGAACATTCTATATGTCTATTATACGATATGTAACCTTGGGTTTCATCTGTAAACAGTATCGTATATAATGATAGTTAGTAAACAATCAATAATTAATATTAAAAAAGTTCTATTTTTGTAGCTTGAGTTACATTATTGTTTGTTAAAATGGTTTATACTAAGAGCGTCGGGTCAGTATTCTAAATACCCATACTGATCATTACGCCGGGTTTTGATGAGGCATCGCCTAGTTGATCTCATCCCACTTGTCCGTATATATGTGCGAAGCTTTCACAAAACCCTAGGGCGTAAATAATTAATATATAAAGAGTTTTATAGATTAACTAAGTAGTTTTAGCCACTATTCTCCGCAGAGAGGGCTCGAGAAAGGATTTAATATGGCACAAATTGCAGCAAATTTACAACGCATAAAAAACGGTCAACGCCGTTATGCAATTACACCTCGCGTTCCTGCAGGTTTCATTCAACCAGATCAATTACAAAAATATATCGACGTAGCAAATGAGTTCGGCGCTGTTCTTAAATTAACTGGCAGCCAACGCATTATGATTACGAATTTGAAAGCAGAAGACGTAGATAAAGCATGGGAAATGCTTGGCATGGAGCCAGCGTACACTGTGTCCAACCGCGTGCGCAGCGTAAAAATCTGCCCAGGTACTACCTTCTGTAAACGCGCTAAACAAGACAGCGTACACCTTGGCATGCAAATTGAACGCAAATATTTATCTCTTGAAATGCCAAGTAAAATGAAAATCGGCGTGTCCGGTTGTCCAAACTCTTGTACTGAAAGCCGCATGAAAGATGTGGGCGTTATCGGTACTGTAGACGGTTGGAATGTATACGCTGGCGGTAGCGGCGGTGCGCATCCTCGCATCGGCGACCTCATCGCAGAAGTTAAAACAGAAAAAGAAGCTCTTGCATTAGTTGATCGAATCATCGCATACTATAAAGAAAACGCACAAATCGAACGCATGGGCGAATTCATCGACCGCATTGGTTTAGAGGCTTTCAAAGCAGCTGTATTGGGCGACCTTGAAGGGACTCCAGCTGAAAGCAAATCCGAAGAACCAGCTGTGTTCTTGCCTGGTCAAGGTAACGATCCTGAAGTGGAAGCACCACGTCTCGAAGCAGGTTCCCCTATCACTCCAGACACAATTATTCGCGACATCGTTGAAACCTATCCACATGTTGTACCTGTATTACAAGGTATTGGTATGGGTTGCCTAGGTTGCCCATCTGCAACAGCTGAGCCATTATGGCAAGCAGCAGAAATCCACGGTTTTAATGTATACGATTTAGTAGAGAAATTAGAAACAGCACGAAAAGGAGCTTAATATGTCCGCATTCTTAGGTCACATCCATTACTGGTTATATCGCAAAATTCAATTGCTCGTTGAGCGTGAAAATTTGATTTTAGAAAAAACATCTAAAGTTGTTGATGATTTGGCGGAGGAACTACACTCCATCTCCGTAGATACATACGGCGAGCCAATTAATCCAAGCATTCCCTTGGAAAACATCATCGACCATGGCAATATTCACGGCTGGTTAGCTAACCAAATCAATATTGCTTCCGTTCGTGAAGCAGCTTTCATCAAAGATATGCTCGACACAAATTCCGGCGATGAAGCAGTACACGTAGTAACCGCTATTCTAGATGCCTTTGCAGTACAAGGCCAAGCATGTGGTGTTGTGGCTCAAGATAACCTTGAAGAACACACTGCACCAGCGATTTACAATGCGTTACAAAACTTCTACGTAAATGGCATGCCTTGCGATGGTGGTGACCAAGTGGTTTCTGAAAGTCCAGATGAATTTACCTGGGTTGGCGACCACAGATTACAAGCAGGCTACTGGCGTACAGCGGGCGTTGACCCTAAGTTCATGGCATTAGCTTACCAAACA
Source organism: Veillonella sp. 6_1_27 (assembly GCF_000163735.1). NCBI lineage: Bacteria > Bacillati > Bacillota > Negativicutes > Veillonellales > Veillonellaceae > Veillonella > Veillonella sp. 6_1_27. The sequence continues at coordinate 120,859 of NZ_GG770216.1, read as the reverse complement.
TGGTTCGAGGCCTTTGTAAAAGCTATCGATCCAGCATTTGAACTTGTAACAACAGAAGAAAACGGTACACGTTTATATACAATTAAGAAAAAATAAATCCATAACAGTTCGTTTGATTAAGAAAATATAAACGGATGAAAATGGACGAAAAAACGAACGTAACAGGTTACGTTCGTTTTTTATATAGTAAATGTATCGTTGTATATTTAATTAATCTTTATATATCCAATCTACCAACATTTACTCCACCCTATTTTACTCAATATAGGTAAAAAAAGCATACAATGTTGAATGTAACATATTTTTTAAAAACTGTAGCTATAGGCACAGCATTGATAAGCAATATCATTTATAATATAATTATAAGGTAATTACACAATGTAAAATTAAATGTTAGCGTAAGCTTTCAGAACATAAAAAGCTAGAATTAGGAGGTCTATTATGGCAGGCACAGTTAATCAAGAATTAGGTTTATTATTCCAAGGTCCTAACTATGTAATCGTAAAAAAAGGCGGCAAAGCTGGTGAACAAGTTGAAAAACACAACCACCCAGAAGCTAATGTTATCTTTACAGTAGTAAAAGGTAAAGTACAAGTACTTCTTAACGAAACTGAAGAACATGTACTCGTACCAGGCCAAGTATTGGAATTCAACGGCGATAACTACATCCAAGCAACACTCGTAGAAGACAGCGAGTTCGTTGTAAACCTCATTCACAAACCTGAATAAAATACCAAAGGACAGTTGATACAAGCAACTGTCCTTTTTATATGGTGTATGTATTAAAAAGAAATACTATAGTTATTAGGTTTTATATAGCTATTTAGTGGTTCAGTTATATCCATAGTTATTAAATACCCACAGGATAATACACAATCTAAAGAGTATTCTTTTAAAAGGAGTTATAAGTTGTAAATTCCCCCACATCAAAGCGTTTTGTATGGCCCGGTGCAGGAACACAGTCTGGATGAGGATAACCAATTGGGAAGATGGCTACAGGGATGATAGCATCAGGCAAGTTATATGCCTTGCGTACTTTAGCAGGATCAAAGTGAGCAATCCACGTTGTACCTAGACCGATATCGGCTACGGTAAACATGATGTGAGATCCCACAATGCTAGCATCTACAACCCCCATATCCGCATCATCGTATTCTCGCTTCCAGCTCACCGTATTATCATAACAAACGATAATTGCTAACGGTGCATTAAAATGGCCATTTGTACAATCTTTTAGTTTGTTTAAGCTATCTTCTGTATTTAACACGAGCAATCGTTGCGGCTGATAATTGTGCGCCGTAGGTGCTAATCGAGCGACTGCTAGTAACATATCTACCTTCTCCTGCTCCACTGGTCGACTATCGAATTTTCGAACCGAATACCGCTCTGTGGCTAATGCTTTAAAATCTTTCATTAAATCTCACTCCTTTATCGGATTCATCCAAATGTATTTTAATAAATAACCCCCTAGCTGATACCTCAGTTAGGGGGTTTTGTGCTTATTATTTTTTAAGACGGCTAATTACTTCGTTAGTAATGTTTTCGATTTTGCTGTTAGCGTCAGCAGCACGAATTGTGTATGGGTCATCCAATACTACGTCCATTTGTTTTTCAACGCGGATAGCTTCAACAGTGTTGTGAATTGCTTGCATCATAGGTTGAGCAATTTTATTGATTTCTTCGTTTTCTTTTTGAAGCAATGGAGCTACAGTTTTGTTGAATTCTGCTTCTGCTTGTGCAGAGTCTTTAATTTTTTCAATTTCTTGTACTTTTTTTTCAATTTGTGGACGGTATTGAGCGTCTACTTGTTGCATTTTCATATCTAATGCACCGTAGCCAGGGTAGCTATTTACTACTTGGCTCATATTTACTAAGCCAATGTTAGCAGCACTTGCTACTGCAGCAGTAGCAGACATAGCACCAACGATAGCTAAGGTAGTCAATTTTTTAGATAATTTCATCTGAAATCCTCCTCGATTAAAAGTTTCACTATACAATCCAATAGTGTACTATTTTTACTATAACAAATCTTGCTAACTTTCACAAGACTATGATAAATAGCATAATAAAGGCCTATGAACTACTTATGAAAGTTATTAGAACTTAAAATAATACCCACAAGCATACTCTGAGACCCTTAAAGCAGTCGATACAAACATATTCAGAACACACATGTGGGCATTTCGGCTTTCACCAATTATTTATAATTTGTCATCAAATTATGGTTTATTATTCACCGAATTATTGTTCATCATTTAAATAGATGTATTTATCGGATTTCAATTTGGACACGAGATCAGGCACCAAACCGATAAGACGATCAAAGCTGCTACTGTAAGGGTTGCCCTTAATATTGAACAATTCGATGCGGTCACCTTTAATAACAAGGATCGCACTTGGTTCCATTTTGGCACCACCGCCACCGCCGCCAGATTCTTGGCTTTTATTGGCTGTGCAATGGTTTGTACCAGTACCGAAGCCAAAGGTTACATCAACGAATGGAACGAGTGTAGTATCGCCGATTTGCACAGCTTCACCAACTACAGTTTCCACTTTAATCATATTTTTAAACTTCTCGAATAGGACTTCCAAATTCTCTTTTACATTACTGTTCTCCATCACAGTACCTCCGCTTTTTGTGAAAGTATTATTATTATAGCTATAATAATACAGCTCATATACTCAATTGACTTTATATATCCTTACGCTGTTTGACCCTGTTCGGCTTTTAGCTTTTCTAGTTGCTTGGCTTCCTTCCGTTTAACCCAGAAGACACGAGCACTTTCACCCAATAGGGAACGCATAGGTTTAGATACCAAGAATCTAGTACCATACCACGCCAATATGGCAAGAATCATACGACCTTTGATATGACCGCTGCCTTCAGCTACCCAGTTCACATAATCTATTTCAATAGACTCTGCTTGCTCAGGCCAAATGCTATATAACATAGATGCAATAAGCCCCATCCGATACGGATCGCCAATGCCAAATCGGCCCTCTATAGCCATATCACGTGGTTTAGAGTGGTTATAGCATCGTTTCGACACAAGGAATATCTGACGCCACAACTCTGTATTTCTCAAGTGTTTCATGAACCAGAATGTAGGAATTTCAGACTTGAATGATGCTACCGGATCATTGGGATCAGGCTTTCCAAAACGTTGTTTCACAGTCGTTTTAATATCATTTACCTTTGTAAATACCTTTTCCTTGATAGATCCGTCACTATTGAAAGTAACATGACTTATTACTTCATCATCATCTTGAATATGAGCCGTTGGATCTTGTTGTATCGAATCATACCGCTCAGCACGAGCTTGTGCATCCATATCCTCAGAAGCCGCATCAGGTCGCTCAATGCGCTCCTTTGCCCTAGGTGCGCTCCCCGCCCCTGGTGATTCGTCATCATCAAAAATTGTATCGGAGCCTTGGGCGCTCTTCAAGTCATCAAAGCTTGTGCCGCTAGAGCTTGCAGTTGGACCTTGTCCGCCTCCTTGCATAGCCTTTGCAAAAGCTTCTGCTTGTGATATGTCGCCGTCATCATCCATTACCTTTTGATATTCTTCATCTACACGATTTTCAAGCCATTGTTCATAGTCTTTTACAGGACCGATCTTAAGTACACCTAAAACGTATAATTCCTTAAAAAATGGTTTATTTTGAATGTACGCTAAGTGGAGTGAAAATACGCGCCACAGCCATTTGATACGCAGCTCGCCACGATATGGTGTCCGCCCATCAATTTCGATGCTATATGTGATTGGTGCCAGTAGGATAGTCAAGATGAGTGCTACAATGATGGCCACAATAACGAGGGCCACAATAGCCACTGTACTCAACCACATCACCTCCTTAGGTGTTCCTATGATTAGTTTTCAATGCCCTTTCGAGCCATTACGCCTTGTAAGTAGTAATGTTTAATCTCTTTCATCTCCGTTACGAGATCGGCCTCATCAATTAATTCTTGAGGAGCCCCACGGCCCGTAAATACGAGTTCCGTTTCTGGATGACGAGCATCGAGTAAAGCTTTAGTTTTATCCCATGTAATGAGTTCAAAGAAGAGAGCCATATTGTACTCATCAAGTACAACAAGGTCGTACTCACCACTGCTGATCGCAGCGAGTGCACGTTCATAGCCTTTTTCGATAAGAGCCACATAATCCTTCGGAGGATTACCAGACTCAAAGACAACGACTTCATCGCCCCATTTAGCAAGTTCATCCTTACTCTTCATGCCTTCTTTGATGATAAAGAATGGCTTGCCCACAGTTTCTAACGTTAAATTTGTTAAGGTAGGTAAAATAGTATGTTCACTATATACTTTAGATTTCATAAATTGTAAGAAGAGGACTTTCTTGCCAGCGCCGATGGCACGAATGGCTAGGCCAATTGCGGCAGTTGTTTTGCCTTTGCCTTCGCCGGTATAAACTTGTACATAGGCCTTCATAGATATACCTCCGTTCATATACTTTTATTTTACAATATATATATACAAAAGGAAAGAAAAAGAACTTGCTATGAGCGCATATGCACGCATAACAAGTTCTTTTTAGGTCTTATATAAGCTTTTATATTTTTAATTGCTAATTGGTAAGAAGATCATAGGGTCTACAGGCGTATTGTTAAGGCGTACCTCATAGTGAACGTGGGCGCCCGTACTTTTACCAGTACTACCCATCAAAGCTATGGTTTGACCTTGTTTCACACTCATCCCTACCGTTACCAATACGGCACTATTATGGCCATAACGGGTAACAAAGCCATTGCCATGATCGATTTCAACGAGATTACCATAACCACCGCTTGTATACCCTGCAAAAGTTACCACCCCTGCCGCAGTAGCCACGATTTGGGAACCATAGTCATCGGCAATATCGATACCTTCATGGAATGCACCAATAGCACCCGTAACAGGGTCAACACGGCTACCAAATGGAGATGTAATAACGCCCTTACTTGGCCAAATACTAGGTGTCGTACTATTCACAGCACCACCAGAACCAGCGGAGAAATTGATGGATTGTAATGCCATCAAATCTTTTGCGCCACCATCGCGAAGGATATTGCGCATTGTATAGAAACTAACAAGCAATTTTTGTGCTTCCTTGTCCATTTTGGATAGTCGAGCCGATAATTGTGCCGCTGTTAACGTCTGTGCTTCACTATTATCAGCGGCTTCCTGCTTTGGGTCGCTACCATCCCCGCCACCTTGAGCTGGTGTGCCAGATTCAGCGCCCTTCAGCATTTGCTTATTCTCTTCACTAATTTGATTTAAGTTTTGAATTTTCTTATCCAGAACCTCTGTTTTTTGTTGTAACAATTTCAACTGTTCCGATTGTAATTGCGTTTGTTGACGTAATTGCACAACCTCAGCTTGACGCACGATGCCCCAAATACCGAGTACCAATGCCAAGATCAATACTACAGAACCAATAATAGCAACGAGTTTCGCTTGCTTGGTAGTTAATGTCAATATGCAGTTGTCACCATTTCTTTCAACTTTGTTTGAAATGAATGCCGGTATTTTCAACATAAAACTTCCTTATTTCGAGACGATAGCGCTCGTCAACGCTTCCTCATTGGTACGCTCACCCAACGCTTCGTTCAAACTTTCTAATTCTTCTTGTGAAAGACTTACTAAACTTTTACCTTTCACAATAGGTTTACTAAAAATACGAGATTCGCTACGACCGTAAATACTAGAGATACAGATACCATTATTGTTGCCATCTAGCAAGGTAAGCGCAAAGGACAAATCATTTCCGATATTTTCAAAGGCATTATACTTAATAAAGCCAATTTTTTGTATCGTATTACTCTGAATATTGCGGATTGCCACTTGCTCGGATAACAAGGACTCAAGGCCCTTCGCAGCATCGCGAATTTCACTGACCTCTACAGATAATTTACGCTCTAGGCTCGCACCATGCTCCCCTTGCATAAAGAAATCGTATTTCTTTTTCAAGCTACCTAAACGGATGTGTAAGATTACACAATATACGAATAACACTATAACAAGAACGATGGTAACCATGCCTATCCACGGTTGAATCGATTCGAACATGTATTTTCCTTCCTATACAATCATCAAAACTCCAACAGTTAATTATACCACTCCTATTGTGAAAGTTAAATGACTGCATGCAATTTAATTTAATATATCTAATATAGATAAACGATACCTATATAACAATGTATATAACAAGTATGTAATGTATATCTAAATGTATGTGTTACATACATATTACAATGCTATTTATTAGGCTATTTATTAGCCCTCTAGTTCGTCAACAAATGGGCTTATTGCTCGTTCTAGTATACCATGTAGAGCTGCTATGAGTACACCGTAATTTACAATGGGTGTACCTTGTACAACAGCGCATTCTATACGACGTAACACCTCACGGCGTGTTAGCATACAAGCACCACAGTGGATGATCAAATCATACTGTGATACATCCTTAGGGAATGCTCCCCCACTAGTGAATTCTAACTGTAAATCTGTATAACCTTGCTTCTTTAAAAGATTAGGTATTTTTACAGTCCCAATATCATCGCATTGACGACGATGTGTACAACCTTCACTGATAAGTACCTTGGAACCAGCTTTCAAATTCTTAATAGCCTTAACACCAGTGACTAAATCCTGTAATTTTCCCTTGAACCGTGCCATCAAAATAGAAAAGGACGTCAACGGAATCGAATCAGGCGTCAACTCATCAACCCGATCAAACGCTTGGGAGTCACAGATTACCATTTTAGGGGGATTCTTAAGCGAGTGAATCATAGCCGGTAATTCTTCTGTTTGGCAGACTAAAGCTAAACCTTTATGATCGAGAATTTCTCGGATAGTCTGTACCTGTGGCAAGATGAGTCGCCCCTTTGGTGCGGCACTGTCGATAGGACATACAAGAATGATTGTATCCCCCTCTTCAACTAAACCTTGTAAAAGAGTTTGCTCCCCTTCTACATCAAGTGGTGTTAGCCCACCGAGTAGATCAAGCAACTCTAATCGTTTCGCATCAGATGTGAAGTCAGCAGAGCCAATGACAGTAACCAATTCAGATAAACCTGTATGATCTGCTATATAACGCTCTCCCAGTTTATCTCTGCCTACACTAGCTTTAGACTCCGTTAAATTGTTTAGCGCCGCATTAATCTCATTAATAAAAAGTGCAACAGGTACATTATTTTGTTTCAAAAGACCTAACCAGTGCATATCGTCTGAGTTTGGCTCTTCATCGGTGCGAAGCACATAAACAGCCAAGTTAATCTTTTTCACGACCTCTTCTGTTTTCTCCATGCGCAATGCACCTAATTCAGTTGTATCATCTATACCAGCAGTATCAGTAATCACCACAGGGCCAAGTGGTAAAATTTCCATAGCTTTGCTTACAGGATCTGTTGTAGTCCCTGCCACATCGGATACTAACGATACAGGCTGATCAGTTAACATATTGATCAATGTAGATTTACCGGCATTACAACGGCCAAAAAAGCCAATATGTATGCGGTTTGCCTTAGGTGTTTGTTCCATAACCTATCCTTGTTACTTAACCTTCATATATATTACAAATATATTATAAAGCTTCTGATAAATTATCTAATAACTTATCCTATTATTTATTATAATCTCTTAAAATACAGTAAAAGCGCAGCCCGTAGACTACACTTTTACTGCAGATTGTTATTATTACTATTACGACTATTGCAATTGCTATAGCTGTTATTATTGTTATTGTTGTTATTATTATCGTTACTATTATTGTTGGTGTTACGGCTATTGCTATTGCTTTTGCTTTTGCTTTTGCTTTTGCTTTTGCTTTTGCTTTTGCTTTTGCTTTTGCTTTTGCTTTTGCTTTTGCTAGCCAATTATACTCTAAACTCTATTGTTTCCGCATCTTCTGTTTGATCTTGCCCATCCATATATGCAATAAGTCTTTCTAATTCAGCTTCAGAGGAGAAAGCAATTTCAATTTTTCCTTGTACTTTTTTGCCTGCACGGAATTTAATATTCACAGGGGACCCTAAGCTTAGTTTTAAACGGTCCATTAGGGCACGAACCTCTGCCGTATTTTGAGGTTTACCAGTCTTTGCTTTAGACGATTTATTTTGCATAGACTTAACAAGGGCCTCTGCTTGTCTAGCACTTAGCTCACCCTCTTTAATACGTTCAGCTGCTTCTATTTGTTGAGCTGCACTTCTTAACGCTAATAATGGACGAGCTTGACCAACCGTTAAATCACCTTCGATAAGATCCTTTTGTACAGAATCACATAATTTTAAAAGACGAACCATATTAGCAATATATGAACGGCTACGGCCAAGACGAGCAGAAATCATTTCTTGCGTTTGCTTATAAGTATCCATCAATCCTTGATAAGCCAATGCTTCTTCAATGGGATCTAATCCTTCACGTTGTAGGTTCTCTACAAGAGCAACCTCTGTCATTTCTTCGGTATTATATTTTTTAACAATAACTGGTACTGTTTTCAATCCAGCAATCATAGCAGCACGATAACGGCGCTCACCAGCTACAATTTGATATTTATTCTTTTGTTTACGAACTACAATCGGTTGGAAAATACCAAGATTCTTGATTGATTCAGCCAATGTAGCTAGACTATCTTCATCAAAACTTTTACGCGGTTGATCTACATTTGGAACTAACTCAGAAATTGGCAGTTCATGTATCTCCTTTTCAGGCAATACAGACTCTACAGAGTTAACCTTCATTAAATTCTCAAGGCCCTTCCCCAATCCAGACGCTTTGCTTTTTTTGCTTTTAATTTCTCTTGGCATACAACTAACCTCTCTCGGCCTTACAAATATTTACAAATTTAAAATATGTAAATCACGCAAACCACCAAAAACTAATATTCTTAGCATTAGATACATACATATAACAGATACTTATTACCTTTAGGTACTTACTTCGCTTTTGTGTTTATTGAGCTTTAATACTTATTTATCTCTAGTGCTTATTTAGTTTTAGATGCTTTAATTACCTCTTTAGCTAATTTCGTATATACATCAGCACCTTTGGATTTTGGATCATATACAATGATTGGCTCCCCATAACTAGGTGCCTCACTTAAACGTACATTACGAGGAATAATTGTTTTATATACTTTATTGCCAAAGAATTTTTTTACTTCATCGGCTACTTGAATCGATAAATTTGTGCGGCCATCAAACATAGTCAATAGCACGCCTTCAATTTCAAGATCCTTATTTGATGTTTGTTGTACAATTGTTATCGTTTTAACTAATTGACTAACCCCTTCCAATGCGTAAAATTCACTTTGAATCGGAATCAATACACTATCAGCAGCAGTGAAGGCATTTAATGTTAATAACCCGAGAGATGGTGGACAGTCAATAACGATAAAATCATATGTATCTCTTACTGACGCTAATGCTTTTTTCAACATTGTTTCACGTGAAACAACGGAAACTAATTCTACTTCAGCACCAGCTAGTTGAATTGTTGCAGGCGCCACAAATAGGTTTTCAAGCATTGTAGGTTGTACAATATCAGCAATTGGTTCTCCATCAATTAGAACATCATGCACACAGAGCTCTAAATCATCCTTTTCAATACCTAACCCAGAACTAGCATTACCTTGTGGATCCAAATCAACCAGTAATACTTTTTTACCTGCATCAGCTAAACAAGCACTCAAATTTACTGATGTTGTAGTTTTACCAACACCGCCTTTTTGATTAGTAATAGCTATAACTTTGCCCACTTAATTCACCTCACATCTTCGTTCAAAATATTTCTTTTCCATTATAACATAAAACAATGCTAATTACGGTATTTATAAATCAAATTCTCATTAATTTTTATCTACTATATTATTTTATTTATCTACTACATTTTTCCCACTTACATTTATATTACGCACATAAACTTATAGGTAAATAACTTCATTAATATAATTACAACACTTATTTTTTATTGTTTCACGTGAAACATAGCAATTTATTCCTTTACTATATAGTACAACACAAAATAAGAAAAATTACATCAAATGTTTTATAAGTTTTACGATTAAATGTTTCACGTGAAACATTTAAGGATTTAAATCTAACGCAAAAATTAAGTTGTAAAATTAATAAAAAATTTTACAGTAAAAAATTATCATATTAATATAAATCTATACCTATAGACAAATATACACAAAATTATTTTATATCATCTTTTTTATTTATAGAACAACACCATTAGCAAAAGGTATAAAGTAATCAACTTTTGATCGGTAACATTATATATAACAATAATATACGAAATGTAATGAACTAATATTAATATACTTATATACTCATAACAAATTATTAGATTATATTTAATAAATTGTTTCACGTGAAACATTATGGTTAACATTAAACATATAAAACCTTCATCACCAATAACTTTTATGAACAAAAATCATTTTGATATAACTTTAAACTATATCTATATACTACTAAATTATATGAGAATACAGGCCCCATATACTTTGACAGGTATTATTCATATCTATATACTATTAGTTAGATAGTAATTAGATTGATAATCTTAAGAGTCTAGAAAAATCACTTTATAAGATTTATATATACAATTAATAACAGTAAGCACACGCTCTACGGACACGCAGAGCTTTTTATTTTGAAGAGGAGGCGTTTCTATGCCCATCTATAACGGAATGCTTCCTGCCATCGATAAAGCAGAAGTAAAACGATACGCAGGACTTCGTCACGCTGAAGATTTCCCACAAAACTATGTTGACGAAGCATGTAAGGAAATCCAATTATTGGCTACACCTAGGGGTGTATATCAAGAATATGATTACGATGCAGAAACAAAAACAATTTTAAGCAATCCACCGCTTAAAATTGAAGGGTCTATCATTGAAAAACATCTAGAAAAATCTACTAAAGTATACGTATTAGGTGTAACAGTTGGAGAAGATGTAGAAATTCGTAGTGAGCAATTATTTAAACAAGGTAACTATACGGTAGGCTTATTACTTGATGCAGCAGCCACAACTGCTGTAGAACAGGTAGCTGATCAGGTAAACGAAGTAATCAATACAATTGCTAAAAAACAAGGCTATAAGCCAACTTGGCGTTTTAGCCCTGGTTATGGCAACTGGCCACTAGAAATCCAACCACAATTAGCTAAAATCATCAAAACAGAGATGATTGGCTTACAAGTAACAGAGAACTATTTATTATTCCCACGTAAGTCTGTAACGGCTATCATCGGTTTAATGCCAGCAAACGAAGATATTAAAACTAAACGAGGCTGTACATCTTGTTCACAACAAAACTGTGCATCTCGAAAATTACCAGAGAAAGCAACAGTCAACACCCAAGATGGGGGAGAAGAGGCAGGTAGTAAAACTACTGCCGACATTTCTGGTATTGCCATGAAGGGGCAACCAATACAATAGTGTTTCACGTGAAACATTGTAATTTAGGATGTTAAAGGAAGATGTTTATGTATATATTTGACGGTGCTATGGGCACAATGCTTCAAGCGGCAGGCTTAGAAGAGGGCTATTGTCCAGAGCTATTTAATATTGAAAGACCAGAAGTAGTAAAGGATATTCATGCACAATATTTACTTCATGGCAGTGATGTAATCACTACCAATACATTCGGTGCTTGTGGTCTTAAATTAGAAGATTATGATTTACAGGATCGCGTAAGAGAAATCAATATTGCAGCTGTGAAGGTAGCAAAAGAAGCCATTGCAGAGAATAAACCAACTGCTCGTGTAGCAGGTTCTATGGGTCCTACAGGCCGTTTTTTACAACCATTAGGCAATATGAGCTTTGACTCTATCTATGATACATATCGTGAACAAGCCGAAGCATTAATCGAAGGTGGCGTTGATTTTATTATCATTGAAACTATCATCGACGTACAAGAAATGCGTGCCGCTTTATTAGCCTCTTTAGATGCTCGTGAAGCAGCAGGGAAGACAAAAGATGATGTACAAATCATCTGTCAATTTTCTTTTAGTGAAGACGGTCGTACTATTACAGGTACACCACCAGCAGTAGCAACTACTATCGTAGAAGCTATGGGTGCAGATATCATTGGTATCAACTGTTCCCTTGGACCTGAGCAAATCACACCACTTATCGAAGAGATTGCAAGCGTTACAAATTTACCAATAAGCTGTCAGCCAAATGCTGGTATGCCTCAACTAATTAATAAACAAACTGTATTCCCACTCACAGCAGAAGAAATGGGTCCATTAATGCTTGCTATCGTTGATGCAGGGGCTAGTTATGTTGGTGGCTGCTGTGGTACAACACCAGCTCATATTCAATCTATTTCCAATGCTGTGAAAGCGCACACCCCAAAAGAACGTGCCCACATTGCACCTAAAACAATTATTACAAGCCGTACTAAACTTTTAGAGTTGGGCCATCATACAAAACCACTTATCATTGGCGAACGTATTAACCCAACTGGCCGTAAAGTCCTTGCTCAAGAATTACGCGATGGCTCTTTCATCCGTGTTAAACGTGATGCGTTGGATCAAGTAGAAGCTGGCGCAGATATCCTCGATGTAAACATGGGCGTAGCTGGCATGGATCAATCGCCCTTAATGGAACGTGCCATTTTCGAGTTATCCATGCTCGTGGAAACACCTTTATCCATTGATACATTAGACCCAGCAGCTATGGAAATAGCTCTTAAAAACTATCCAGGCCGTGCCCTCATTAACTCTGTAAATGGGGAGGAGGAGTCTATTACTCACGTAATGCCTTTGGCTAAACGGTATGGTGCAGCATTGCTTTGCTTGCCAATCTGTAGTGGTGACTTACCTGAAAAAGCAGAGGACCGCGTTGCTTTAGCTGAAAGCATCGTAAATCGCGCTTACGGTTATGGTCTTCACCCACATGATTTATTACTCGATCCATTAGTATTAACACTTGCCAGTGGTGAAGATAGTGCACGCCAAACATTGCGTACGCTACAGTTATATAAAGAAAAATTTGGCTTCCCAACAGTAATGGGCTTGTCCAATATCTCCTTCGGTATGCCTCAGCGTCCATATTTGAACGGCCAATTCTTAACAATGGCCCTCGCATGTGGCTTAACAACACCGATTATGAATCCACTCAATTATCCAGCCAAAAAAGCATTTGTATCTAGTACTACCTTACTAGGCTGGGACCCAGGTTCTGCTGAATTTATTAAAGAATACGGCTATGAAGACGAAACTACCGCTCCTGGTAACACTGCTCCTAAAGGGCCAGATAAAAAATCCTTCGATAGTAATGATCCTTTAGCCAATATTCGCGCATGTGTAGAACAAGGCGAAAAAGAAGCTATCATTGATCTTGTAAAAAAAGCCTTAGCAGATGGTATCGATCCATTAGATCTTACGAAAAAAGGCTTATCTGAAGCGATGAACGTAGTGGGGGATAAGTTTGGTTCTGGTAAGTTATTCTTACCACAAGTAATGCTTGCTGCTGAAACAATGCAGGCTGCTTTCAACACCATTAAAGAAATTATTCCTGCTAGTGAAAGCTTAGATAAAGGCACCGTTGTCGTAGCTACAGTTAAAGGCGACATTCACGATTTAGGTAAAAATATCGTAGCAGCATTGCTCGAAAACAATGGTTACAAAATCGTCGACCTTGGTAAGGACGTTGACCCAGAAGTTATCGTACAAGCCATTAAAGATAACAAAGCTGCCCTCGTTGGCATCTGTTCCTTGATGACGACTACCATGCCACAAATCGACAATACTATCGCTGCTATCCGTGCAGCAGGCCTTAAAACTAAGGTCATGGTTGGTGGCGCCGTAGTATCTCAAGACTACGCAGACCAAGCAGGTGCAGATATCTACGCTAAGGACGGTATCGCTGCTGTTAACCATGCTAACGATTTCTTTGAAACACTAGAAAAATAATGTATAGTAACGAGGTACATGATGACATTAAGAGAAAAACATCAACAAGGGCAGTTCACCATTACTGTTGAATTGGATCCTCCTAAAAGCAGTTCTGCAGAAAAGACCTTCGAACAAGCAGCCCGTTTGAAAGGGAAGGTGGATGCTATCAACATCGCTGATAGCCCTATGTCCAAAATGCGCATGAGCCCAATTTCTCTTTCTTATTTGTTACAACATAACAAAGAAATTGAAACTATTTTCCACCTTACATGCCGCGACCGTAATATTATCGGATTGCAATCTGAATTACTCGGTGCAGCAGCATTGGGCGTGCATAATATTTTAACACTCACTGGTGATAAACCAGATAATGGGGACCATCCATTTGCACAATCCGTATTTGAAGTCGACTGTATGGGACTACTTAACATCGCTAAGACATTAAATGCAGGCAAAGACCTGGCAGGTAATGACCTAGATGCACCTACGAACTTCTACATCGGTGCCACTGGTAATCCTGGTGCTCCAGATTTAGAGATTGAACGCCAAAAATTAGCTGCTAAAATTCAAAATGGCGCTCACTTTGTACAAACACAACCAATTTACGATTTAGAACAGGCAAAACGCTACATTGACAAGATGTCTGAATTCGATGTACCTATCATGCTCGGTTTGATTCCACTTAAAAGCTTTAAAATGGCTACATACCTCCATGAAAAAGTGCCTGGAATCAATCTTACTCAAGAAATATTGGACCGCATGGAAAAAGGTGGTAAAGAAGCGGGTACAGAAATTGCAATCGAAACACTTGAACAAATCAAGAAAATGGCAGCAGGCGTACATATTATGCCTTTAAATGATATCGATACAACATTATATATTATTGATCACCTATAAAGTCATTCTGAGATTAACATATAACACCTTTCCCACGACCTCCATAGTGAACTAAGTCGTTCTTAGGGAAAGGTGTTATATGTATCTTTATCTCCGCCTCATATAGTGAACAAAATATATAATTTTGTCGTAAACGATATCATTTAATAGATATAGAGTGGGGGAGGGCATACGAACTAATTCGTTACTAAGAAAAGGAAAAGAGGATGCAGATCTAAGATTTGCATCCTCTTTTCCTTTATGTAGCAATATAGCATAGGGTTTATTTATATTAATATATATTAGTTTCTACGCCTAAATCATTAACTGCTATACTAACGGTTTATCTTTGATTTCTTTTGGTTTTCGTGGGTATTGTTTCGGTGTTTTTCCCGTTTTCTTCATATATAAGATTGCACGTTTATCGTCTAAGGTTGGCAACGTAACGGTTCTTACTTCTTCGATAGTAGCTTTTAGTGTGCTAAGGGCTTTATTAGATTCTTTAACTTCTTCTTCGTAGATAGCGCCTTTTAAAGCAACTATGTATCCACCTTCTTTTACATATGGCACAGTCCATTCTAAAAGAATCGGCAAGCGTGCCACGGCACGGCTCGTAGCAATATCAAAGCTTTCACGATAATCTTGGTGACTCAAATCCTCCGCACGTCCGTGTAAGGTAGTACAGTTCGTCAGTTTTAGTTTATCTATAACCGATTCCAAAAAGGTAAGCCGCTTTTTCAAAGAATCAAACAGGGTAACCTTGAGGCTACGGTCATAGATAGCCAATGGAATACCAGGGAAACCTGCACCGGTACCAACATCGATAATCGTCATGCCAGATTTGATAATTTCAGAATCATAACAGGAGAGGGAGTCAATCATATGCTTAACCACGACCTCTTTCATGTCTATGATACCCGTTAAATTGAGATATTTATTTGTTTCAATCATATGCGCATAATACATGTAAAGGTCTTTGGCTTGCTCTTCCGTACAAGGCAAGCCAAAACGGCTCATTTGCTCCATCATGTACGAAACAAATTCAGACTGAGGTGCTATAGGCACATCGTATTTTTCTTTCATAAGTACTCCTAATGAATTGTCTAATATGTATAGGACAATAAGATTTGTAGGAAATATCTTTTAAAATCTGTAAGAAATATCTTCTAAAAAGTTCATATAAAATGCATGTTTTTACATGCTATTTTTATTTACTTCTGTTGTATTGTTCGAGTTGGATCAACAGAACAGATACGTCCGCAGGTGATACGCCAGAGATACGGCTTGCTTGGCCGATGGAGTGAGGACGAATTTTGTTGAGCTTTTGTTGAGCTTCAAGGGAAATACCCTTGATTTGTGTATAGTCCCATTCTTTTGGAAGAATTTTTTCTTCTAGTTTACGAACCTTATCGACTTGCTCCATTTGTTTTTTGATGTATCCTTCGTAGGTAATGGAAATGTCGACAGCTTCCTCTACATCAGATGTATAGCGTTTCAAACCAAATGCATCGGCTACGATAGTATAGGAAAGTTCATTACGTTTTACTAAATCATAAGCGTGAATACCTGTTCTAATAGGTGCTGTACCTAAACTTTCAAGCAAAGCTTGTGTTTCCTTGGATGGGTTGACAGGTGTATTTCGTAACATGTCCATTGCTTCTTCGATAGCAGCTTTCTTGGCTGTAAATTTGGCCCAACGATCATCTTTTACAAGACCGATTTCACGGCCTTTTTCCGTAAGACGCATGTCTGCATTATCTTGACGAAGTAATAAGCGGTATTCACTGCGGCTTGTCATCATGCGATACGGTTCATTTGTACCTTTTGTTACAAGATCATCGATGAGAACACCGATATACGCTTCAGAGCGAGCAAGGATAAACGGTTCTTTACCTTCAAGCCACAATGCTGCGTTGATACCAGCCATGAGGCCTTGAGCAGCCGCTTCTTCATAGCCAGATGTACCATTGGCTTGACCCGCAGAGTAGAGACCTTCAATATTTTTCACTTGAAGTGCTGGTGTCAATTGCGTTGGATTCAAGCAATCGTATTCGATAGCATAGGCAGGACGCATAATTTCAACATTCTCAAGCCCTGGAATAGTACGCAAGAACGCATATTGTACATCCATTGGAAGAGATGTACTCATACCTTGTACATACATTTCATTTGTACCCGTACCTTCTGGTTCTACGAATAATTGATGGCGTTCTTTATCGGCAAAGCGCACTACTTTATCTTCGATGGAAGGGCAGTAGCGAGGGCCTACGCCTTCGATTTTGCCACTATACATAGGAGCGCGGTGAATATTGCTATGAATGATTTCGTGCGTTTCTTTGTTAGTATACGTCAACCAACATACATCTTCATTACGGTTAATCCATTCATCCATGAAGGAAAATGCGTGATGATGTGCATCGCCTTCTTGAACTACCATATTTTCGAGGTTTAAAGTACGTTTATCTACACGTGCTGGTGTACCCGTCTTAAAGCGCATCAATTCAACACCATTATCGAGCAAGGATTGAGAGAAATGTTCTGCTACACGTTGGCCATTTGGACCGCCCACATAATCGATATCACCGATGAGGATTTTACCTTTCAAATAGGTACCCGTACAAAGAATAACAGCCTTAGCACCGTAGAACTCGCCAAGTTCCGTAACGATACCTGTGACCTTGCCATCCTCAACCTTAAGCTCTGTCACCATGATTTGCTTAACATTGAGATTATCTGTATTCTCCAATGTTTGTTTCATCAAATGTTGGTATTTAATCTTGTCGGATTGACAACGCAAAGAATGAACGGCAGGTCCTTTACCCATATTGAGCATACGCATTTGAATAGCCGTAGCATCCGCGTTGATACCCATTTGACCGCCTAATGCGTCAACTTCGTAAACAAGATGGCTTTTACCAGGACCACCCACGGCAGGGTTGCACGGCATAAGCGCAATATTATCTAAACTGATGGTCGCCATCAACGTGCGATGACCCATGCGGGCAGTGGCGAGAGCCGCCTCACAACCAGCATGACCACCGCCGATGACAATGACATCATAATTATCTACTGTGTACATATCAATTAAATTCCTTATATTTGTTACTTATCTTATTGTGAAAGTTTAAATCATTTACCAAGGCAAAAACGACTAAACAATTCATCTATCATGCTTTCTCGGATGGTATCACCTGTGATGTCGCCTAGTAGTTCCCAGGCACTGCGCAGGTCGGTAGCTACAAAGTCTACTGGCATGTCCATGTCGATGGAGGAGAGGGCTTGTTCGACTTGTGCCTTTGCTTGTTCCATAAGGCTAATGTGGCGCACGTTACTAATCATGGCGCTGTTGTCTTGTTTTACGCGACCGCCATAGACGAGTTCTTGTACCCATTTAGAAAGAACTGCAGAGCCTTCGCCTTCTTTGGCGCTAATGCGTTCAATGGCCGTAAAGGTGCCGTGTTCTTTAATATTTTCATCTGTAACGACTTGTGCCACGTCGGACTTATTGAGAAGTACGATGGTGTTCAAACCGCTCACAGAGGTCAAAATTTCGATTTCTTCAGGGTTTAACGGAGTAGATCCATCAATAACGCAGAGCACGATGTCTGCTTTGTTGATATAATCGCGAGCACGCTCCACACCAAGGGCTTCTACCGTATCTTGTGTGTCCCGAATACCTGCCGTATCGATGAGGCGCAGAGAAATGCCTTCTACGGTCATATATTCTTCAATGCTGTCCCGTGTTGTACCAGGAATATCCGTTACGATAGCGCGGTTTTCGCGCAAAAGAGCGTTCATGAGGCTCGATTTACCTGCATTTGGACGGCCTACAATAACCGTCGTAATACCGTCCCGAATGAGGCGACCTGTATTCGCTGTGGACAAAAGATCATCCATAGCTTTCAAAATAGGCTGTAATTGATCACGAACCTCTTGGCTCGTTACGTCCTCGATATCCTCCTCAGGATAGTCGATGGTTACCTCTAAATGAGCAATCATAGCGATGAGCTGTTCTCGCACATCTTTCACAAAAGACGAAACGGTCCCATCGAGCTGAGATACAGCGAGAGAGAGGGAGTCCTCCGTTTTTGCTTCAATAATATCAATGATCGCCTCCGCTTGGGTGAGGTCGATACGTCCGTTCATAAAGGCGCGCTTCGTAAATTCACCGGCCTCAGCCATGCGTACATCATGATTAACGAGCAATTTTAGAATTTGTCGAACTGGCACAATGCCACCGTGACACTGGATTTCCACCACATCTTCCGCCGTATAGGAATGAGGTCCTTTCATTAATAGTACAAGAACCTCGTCGATGGTCTTGTTCGTCATCGGATCCACAATGGTCCCATATTGAATCGTTCTATTTTGGCGGTCCATCAAAGGAACGGTGCCAACGCTCTTGAACAGGCTATTTACAATAGGAAAACTATCCTTGCCGCTGACTCGAATAATACCAACCCCACCAATGCCGGGCGGTGTCGCAATGGCCGCTATTGTATCATCTATATACATACATATCTCCGTATTTCGATTATCTATTATTTGTTTTTGTATATGTTCTTCGCCTGTGAAAGTTAAACTAAACTAATCTTTGCATGCGAAGATTAACTTAGGTTAGCTTTCACCATAACCTAAAGAATAAAGGGAACAGCCCTCAAGTAACGGAAAATCCTAGCTACTTGAAAGCTGCACCACTATATTTTATTTTTTGTACGAAATCACAACATGACGGAATGGTTCATCCCCTTCACTGTTGGTAACAACGTTTTTATCCCCTTGAAGGGCAGTATGAATGATTTTACGTTCAAAAGCATTCATCGGTTCTAAGGAAACCTTTTGACGGTTACGTTTCACCTTAGAAGCCAAACGTTTCGCGAGATTTACCAATGTTTCTTCTCGGCGAGAACGATAGTTTTCCACATCTACAACGATATGGCAGTGGCCAGATACATCCTTGTGAGCCACGAGATTTGTTAAGTATTGAATAGCATCCAATGTTTGACCATGTTTGCCGATCAAAATACCTAAATCTTCGCCGTGTACTTGGAATGTAATCTTGTCTTTGGTCATCATCTTTTCGATAACCACAGTGAGGCCCATTTGTGTAAACATATCATCGAGGAATTGTTTACCTTTTTCAGCAATTTCTTGTTGATCTTCTTTTGAAAGTTCCTTTTTAGAAGGTTTTTCCGTTACAGTACTTTCAGAAGTTTCAACTGCTGTATCTTGTACTTCTATTTCGCTTGTTGCCACTGGTTCGGAAGCAATAGCTACAGATTGTTCTTCTGCATTAGCTACTTCTTTTGCAGTAGCAGATTGAGCCAAAGTGGTGAAGAATAAGCGAACAACTGCTGGTTTACGACCAATGCCTAAAAATCCACTAGAAGGTTGTTCTAAGACTTTAGTTTCTACCAATTCTTGACCTTCAGCGGCTAATTGAGCTACACCTTTAGCAATGGCATCTTCAATGGTTTTAGCAGATACATCGATAAATTCCATAATTGCCTCCTACTTAGCGTTCAAATTTTTGTAAATGAAATGCTGTTGAATCAATTGGAATACGTTAGAAACTACCCAGTAGATAACGAGACCAGATGGGAAGCTCAAAGAAATGTAACCAATGAATAAAGGCATAAAGATTGTCATAATCTTTTGTTGTTGCGCAGCTGCACCAGTCGCACCATTACTAGTTTGACGAGACATAACCCATGTGGATAATGCACTCAAAATAGGTAAGATATACATTGGATCTGGATCGCCAAGGCTAGGCAACCACAAGAATTGTACAAAGTTTGGATCGTATGGGTAATCTTTCAAAGCCCAGTAAATCGCGATCAAGAATGGCATTTGTACCAACAATGGCAAGCAACCAGCCAATGGGTTAACGCCCATTTCTTTGTACAATGCACCCATTTCCGCTTGCAGTTTTGCAGGATCGTTTTTGTATTTATCTTGCAATTGTTTCATGCGAGGCTGCAATTCTTGCATAGCCTTCATGGATTTGATTTGCTTAACAGTAAGTGGTGCCAAAATCGCTTTAATAACGATTGTTAAAAGGATAATAGCCACACCGTAGCTTGGATAACCTATCATTTGAGTCAATTGGAACGCATAGGTTACCAATGTGCTCATTAAATCAACGATAGGTTGGAAAATACCACTTAAAAAGTCCATTGTTTCTCCTTTTTCATACAGTCCGAAATCGTCCTTTGCGCATCTATATATCGTTATGGTATGGTCTAAATTTCATCCATACAGATGCTCAGGTATTTCCAAAACTGTGCTTGATGGTGAAAGTTACTTTCACAGAACGCATCCAGCCTAATCCCACGTGGGTTAGGGAACTGGATCGTAGCCACCCTTATGGAAAGGATGACAGCGAAGAATGCGTTTTAAACCCATCCAGCTACCTTTCAAAGGACCATATTTTTCGATGGCCTGCAGAGTATATGTGGAACATGTCGGATAATAACGGCAACATCCAGGTTTTAAGGGAGATATGGCGAGCTGATAAAACCTAATTAAAAGTCGTAAAAGCATGGTTATACAGCGTTTCATGGAAACCTCCATATACACAAAAAGGACCAAAGCCTCTAACTTGTGGTCCTATTTATCATTTTGTATCAATAATTTGCTTTTTCGCAAGAGATACAAAATCTCCTTTTCCGCTTTTTCATAGGTAGCGTTTTTCAGAGGGCCACGTCCAACAATTACGATATGATACCCTTCGCGAATGGAGTGCTGATTGAGGCGATATACCTCTTTCATCAGGCGTCTAGCTCGGTTGCGCTCCACTGCACAACCAACCTTTTTGCCTGTTACAAAACCAATGCGCGTAGGTTGCTTTGCCACGGGCATACGATACAGTACACACATACGGCCTACTTCGTATTTTCCGTGCTTATACACAAGGCGATATTCATTATTGTGCGTCAGTCGTCTTGCTTTATCAAGGCAATAATCCATATGCATTGTCCTTAAGTCCTAAGAATAGAAAAACTTGGCAGCAGCGCCAAGTTTTTTCTCCTGCCTAACAGCTATTATATTATGCAGATAAGCGTTTTCTGCCTTTTGCACGTCTTCTTTTCAAAACGAGACGGCCACCAATAGTTTTCATGCGTTCACGGAAACCATGGGTACGTTTTCTCCAAAGAGTATTTGGTTGGTAAGTACGTTTCATTAGTAAAACACCTCCTCGTCATTCTGTATTGTTTTACTTATACCATAACAGGGTAATTATAGAGGTAAAACGTAAATTTGTCAATATAATAAAGGGGTTCTGCTGTGAGTTCTTGTATTTCTGAAAATAATTCTACTACACATTTTATCCTGTAATTGATGTTACGTTTCCAGGGGAGGAATATAGGGCTCCTTCATCGCTCCATACTCATCGTAAAGTCGCTCAAAAGGACCCTATATTCCCTCCCTAAGGCAACCCTAATGTCACCTTCAACACCACTACACGATGTAAACGTAACATCAATTTATCAACATACAAGAACTCACAATTCAAATTTTTTCATACTTTGGCAAATTTATGTTTTTATCTCCAGTTGAAGGGGGGGATGAATAGATGTAGTTTTCTCCCTCCATACTGATCGTTTCGGTCAAAAATCCACATCTATTCCTGCTCCTAACACTCCCTTTTAGAAAAATCACTAGTTTGTCATTTTTATCTATCATTTATTTTTGATTATCTGAAGGTTAATGCTGTTATGTTCATCAATTACTTTTCCATCTATGTGTATAATAATCATAAAAATTATCTTATTGGAGGAGGGGAATGAAAACTACTTTTTGAGCGACTTGCGTTAGAATGGAGCGATAAAAGTAGTTTTCATTCCTCCCCCAAAAGTAATTGATGAACAAATGATAAGATAATTATTGAATTATTAACATATTTCCTTCAGATAACCAAAAGTTATCCACAGAATAAATGACAAACTAGTGATTTTTTGGTACAATCATACTTGAAATTAGGAAAAATTATATATTTTTATAGGTTTTTGATGGATAACTTTCGAAGTTATCCACATTTTTTCTCTTTTAGTTTATAAAAACTAAAAAGTCAGTAATTATCTATATAAAATAGACTTTTATTTTTACTTATTCACAGGTTATACACAAGTTATTCACAGGAATAATAGTTTTTTCCACAGCTTTTACAATGGTTATGCACATTATTCCTAAAGTTATACACATTTATTGCAATAGTTATTCACAAGAGGCACGTCATGCAATCATTTGATTTAAATAATATATGGGAGCATATATTGCAAGAGGCGAAAAAGAATATGCAGCATTTACCTGACGCATTGTATTTGCGCGTCACGTCATCGTTGATTCCCATGTCTCTAGAAAGTCATTCGATCCATATTGGGGTCATGCAAACATTTGTAAAAAACTTAATCGACCAGCAGCCGCAGATTAGCAAGGCTTTACAAGATGCGATTACCACGGTCATCGGTTCCCATCGAGATATGGTGTTATTCGATTTCAATCAAGAGAGTGTAGATACTACCTTTGTTGATGAAAGTCTCATCGATACGCCAGTTGTAGCACCGCCGATGCCTTTACCACCTATAGTAGAGGAAAAGGCTCATCAAGAGGAATTTTACACTCCAGTCTATCAAGATCCTGTCTATATCGACCGCGCACCAGCGCCTGTGGAGATTCCAGACGAACCAATGGTAGCGACACCAAAGAAATCTACAGAAACAATGCCAACATTACAGTCTGATAATGTACCTGTAGATTTATCGTTATCTAATCTCAATCCGGCGTACCGTTTTGATAACTACGTAACGGGTAATGCCAACCGTATACCATTTGGGGCTGCACAAAATGTAGCTGAATTTCCTGGTGGAGACTATAATCCGCTCTTTATATACGGTCCATCTGGCCTCGGCAAAACACACTTGATGCACGCCATCGGCAATGCTATCAAAGAAAATCATCCACATATGAAGGTCATGTCCATTACGAGCGAAAACTTTATGAATATTTTCGTCGAAACATTGCAGCGCAATCAAGGTAAATTATTCCGCAACACGTTCCGCAATATCGATGTGCTCATGATTGACGATATTCAGTTCCTTGAAAGCCGTGAAAGTACGAAAACTGAGCTGTTTAATACGTTCAATGAATTATTAAATAACAACAAGCAAATCGTACTTACCTCTGATACGATGCCAAACGATATGGAACAGTTCGAAGATCGTCTTCGCTCTCGTTTCCAAGCTGGTTACATTGCCACAATGGAAAATCCAGATTTAGAAACGCGCATTGCCATCTTCAGATCACTGCTCGAACGAGAATATAAAAAGAATCGCATTATTCGCATCGATAATGATTCAATTAACTACGTAGCATTGCAATTTAGCGAAAACGTCCGCGTATTGCAAGGTGCTTTCACCAAGCTCATCGGTACAGCATCCATCGATCAACGTCTCGAATCTATCGACCTAGAATACACAAAACACGCCTTGGCGGGCCTCGTTCATACCGAAGAGGTGAATATGGTTAATATTGAAAGCATCCAGAATTTTGTAAGTTCTTATTTCAATATTAAAAAGCAAGACCTACTCGGCAAGAAACGAAAAGCCCAATTCGCATTTCCACGGCAAATCGCCATGTATCTATGCCGCGATATGATCAATGAAAGCTATCCTCAAATCGCAGCAGCTTTTTCTCGTGACCATACGACAATTCTCCATGCGTACGATAAAATAACGAAGGAAATTGAAAAAAACGAAGAAACTAAACGAATGGTTGCAGAAATTAAACAGAAATTAACAACCTGTGGATAACTCTGTGGATATATGGTGAATAACTTTGTGGATATCCTAAAACTCGTACTTTGATGTTAATATGTGGATAAGTAGTTACAAACTATCAACATAGTTATACACAACTTATAATTCACACTGTTAGTGGCTTCAAATCACTTTTGCACATATAAACAGACCCCTACTATTACTACTACTAAAACTAACAAACAATCAAAAAACCAGTAGAAATAGATCTACCGCAGAATATCTATAGAGCATCTACGATAGTAAACATACAATATTACAAACAAAACAAGTAATTATTAGTGCTTTTACAATATATAAAAATCATAAAGGAGTAACATATGCATATTACATTCCCTAAAGCAAATCTCCAAAAAGCAATTAACGTATTGCAAAAGGTATCTCAAAATAAAACAAGTTCCAACTTACCAGGCGCTATTTACATGACTACAAAAAATGGTCAAGTAGAATTGCAAGGTAATGACTTTGAACTCGGTATTCGTTTAACCATCGATGGAGACATTAAAGAACCTGGTACTTTAGTGGTAGGTTCCCGATATTTCCAAGAATTAATTCGCAAATTACCTGGCGATACTATTGAACTTTACAAACCAGAAGACGGAAATTCTTTAACCATCACATCTGGATCTTCCGAATTTAATCTTGTTACATTACACCCAGATGATTTCTCCTTGGTGGAACAAATTCACGACCAAGATCATGTAAACATCGATAACTTTGCTATGAAAGAACTCATCGATTTAACAAATTATGCAGCTGCTACTGATGAAGACCGACCTATATTTACCGGTGCTCTTCTTGAAATCAAAGAAAACGAAGTGACTATGGTTGCTACCGATACACACCGTATGGCTGTTAAAAAAATTACCATTGATGAACCAGCAACGACTCCAATGCGCGCTATCATTCCTACAAAAACGTTGGCTGAAGTATCTCGTTTATTACCAACAGATAATCCAGCTATGATCAATATCATTTGGAATCGTACACAAATCGTATTCAATTTTGAATCTATTTATATTATTTCTCGCTTGATTGAAGGTACATACCCTGAATATGAAAAGGTAATTCCTTCTCAATTCGATTCTAGCGCTGTAATCGATCGCCGCGAATTTGCTGGTGCCGTTGATCGCGTATCCTTGTTGGCTAAAGACATCAGCTATAATGTAATTCGTTATGATTGGTCTGAAAATAATGTAACATTGTCTACTCAAAATACTGAAATCGGTATGGCAAAAGAAGACGTATCTGTTGAATTTAAAGGCACACCTTTCACAATCTCCTTCAATGGTCGCTACATTTCTGACATCTTGCGTCACAGCACAGGAGACAATATTCACTTGTTCTTAAAACAAAATGGTCCTGTTGTCATTCGACAAGACAATAATCCGAACTATACATACGTAGTAACACCAGTTCGCACAAATGCTTAAAGTAGGGTGTGAGCTAACAGAGGAGCGGTAGCGACGATGGGAGACACACATCACTTTGGTCGGAGCGTGCAATTTTTCGAAGAAAAATGCCCAGCGAGCGACCTGGACTCAGTATGATATATATGCTTATGTTAATTGTCTACTTTAGGAGAACGTTATGAAAGAGCAACAGCAGGTACCCATTCATACGGAGTATATTCAAATTGATCAGTTGTTGAAGTTAGAAGGCATCATTGAAACAGGTGGTCAAATTAAATCTTTCATCGATGAAGGCATCCTTACCTTGAATGGTCAGGTCGTAACAGAAAAACGCAAGAAATGCCGCGTTGGTGATGTGATTTCTTGTGAAGGTCTCGATGTAGACCTCGTGATTACACAAGAGGAGGCATAATCGGTGAGAATTGACTCACTGCAGTTATTTCAGTTTCGTAATTATAAGGATGTACAGATACAGTTTAATCCTGAGATTATTGTTCTATATGGAACTAATGGGGCTGGTAAGACGAATATCCTCGAATCGATTTATGTTGGTACCATTGGTAAAAGCCATCGTACGAATGATACGTCAGATATGCTCATGTTCAATGTTGAAGAAGCAGGCATAGTTGTAAAATTCGAGAAAAAAGATACGCCTCAAAAGGTAAATATTAAATTATTCCGTCAAGGCCCTAAGGATATTCGATTAAACGATACAAAAATATCTCAAAAAGAACTGATTGGTACATTAAATACAGTTATCTTCTGTCCTGAAGATTTACAGCTCATCAAGGGAACTCCTTCGGGACGTAGGCGATTCCTCGATATGGAAATATCTCAGACCAGCGCTACATATTATCATCAATTGATGCAGTATAATCGGCTGTTACAGCAACGTAATGCAGTCCTAAAAGAATATAGAGGAAAGAATACTATTCCTCTTGAAGAATGGGATTTGCAGCTAGCAGATATGGCGAGCTTTATTGTAAAGAAACGATTAGAAAGCTTAAAAAAAATCAATTTGCTCATCGATTTGATGAATCGTAAATTGACAGGTGGCCTTGAGAATTTAACCATCGGTTATGAACAGCCGTATATGGACAATGGTTCATTGGAATATACAAAGGAAGGCTTTTACGAACGCATCAAAGCAGCGTTGCCGCAGGATCGTCATCGTTTAAGCACTAGTGTGGGTCCTCATCGCGATGATTTACGATTCTTTTCCGATGCGATGGATTTAAAGAAATTTGGATCGCAAGGGCAGCAACGAACCGCTGTATTGTCCTTAAAGTTGAGTGAGCTTGAATTTATCAAGTCAGAGGTAGGAGAATATCCAGTTCTTCTCTTGGATGATGTATTGAGCGAACTTGATGAGTCGAGACGAACGAATTTATTGCAGTTTATTCATAAACGAATTCAAACATTTATTACCACTACAGATATTCACGATTTTAAAGATTTGAAATCCGTTCAATTTATTTCTTGTGAAGGGGGACAAGTTCAGTATGGACAGCCTTGATCTTTGTTTACCAAAGGCCTTAGCAGAACTGAATTTACTGGAACAATATAAATTAAATACTCTCGTTCACAAGTGGCGTGATTTAGTAGGTGATGTCATCGCGGATCATACAAAAATTGTGTCCATCAAGCCTCCAAATATGGTTATTAGTGCAGATAATTCCATGTGGATGCAGGAATTACAGATGCAAAAACGTCGTATCATCGAGGCTATCAACAAGTATTATCGCCAAGAGGTAATCACCGATATTCGCTTCATCATGAAACGTCAGAGCTATGTGAAAGTAGAAACTAATACGTCTCTTACGATTCATGATGAACAAATTATTACAAAACGTATTAACTTTGCAGATATCGTGCTTTCAAAAGAAGACGTAGACGCCATCGATACATCGTTGAAACAAACGGATAACGAAGCATTAAAAGCTGCTTTCCGGAAAGTACAAATTACGGCTCGAAAGAGAGAAATTTATTTAGAGCAGCATGGATACCATCGTTGTAAACGATGTGGCATGCATATGAAATCTAAAAAGGAAATCTGTCCAACCTGTGAATATGAATTGCATCGGGCTCATATTAAGGAAATTAAAGCTGTTATTCGAAAGTATCCGTACTTTAAATACAGCGACTGCCAGCAATTTATACAGTGTAGTTTTCCAGACTTTGCAGAAGCGATGCGAGAATCCATATACTTTTACCTAGATAAGATTTATAAAGGATCTATCAATCGCCGTCATATGTTTATGGTGGCCATGCTTATCACCCACAAAAAGCCTGATGAGTTGACGGATCAGCACGTTATTAATTTGTGTAATAAATATCGATCAAAGTTCCTTGCTGAAGAGGAACAGCGCAAAATCGATGCCCTTAATGGGACATTAGAAAAGTAGAGGGGGCATTCTTATGTATGTTCATATTGGAGATACCATTTCCGTGCCCATAGAATCCATTATTACGATGGTGCATGCCAAGGGCGGAAAGTCCCATAAAAGTCCTATTCATCACTATGAAACGCTAGAATATATCGCCATGGTGCCAGAGGAGCAAATCAAGACCTATGTGGTCACAGATGATTGTGTGTATGGATCTGGTATCAGTATTAAGACTTTAATGAGACGGATTGATGAGTTTTATAGTATAATAAAGAGATAAAGTTTAATCCTGTACATGTTTTGTTACTTTATTTCAATCAAGTGCAGTATGATAGATTGTTAGGAGGAGTTTGTTTCATGCCTGAACAAAATTATGGCGCTCAGAATATTCAGGTTCTTGAGGGTCTAGACGCGGTGCGTAAACGCCCAGGGATGTATATTGGTAGTACGTCTGCTCGTGGTTTGCATCACCTCGTATACGAAGTTGTAGATAACTCTGTGGACGAAGCGCTTGCTGGTTATGCTACACATATCGAAGTATCCATCAATCCAGATAACAGTGTTACCGTTGTCGATGATGGTCGTGGTATCCCAACAGGGATGCATGAATCTGGTATGTCTGCGGTAGAGCTAGTATTAATGAAATTGCATGCCGGTGGTAAATTTGGTGGTGGCGGCTACAAGGTATCTGGTGGTCTTCACGGCGTAGGTATTTCCGTAGTTAATGCATTGAGTGAATGGACTAAGGTTCAAGTATCTCAAAATGGTATTGTTCAAGAAATTTCCTTTGCTCGTGGTCATAAAACTTCCGAGTTGCACGAAATTGGCAAGGCCGAAGGCACTGGTACTACAGTTATTTTCAAGCC
Organism: Veillonella sp. 6_1_27; assembly: GCF_000163735.1. Lineage (NCBI taxonomy): Bacteria > Bacillati > Bacillota > Negativicutes > Veillonellales > Veillonellaceae > Veillonella > Veillonella sp. 6_1_27. The sequence goes on along the minus strand of NZ_GG770216.1, from coordinate 91,591 downwards.
AGATGCAGAAATCTTTGAAACTACCGTATTTAGCTTTGATACATTGAAAATGCGTTTACAAGAATTGGCATTCCTTAACAAAGGCCTTCGCATTACATTGAGCGATTTGCGTTTAGAGGAACCTCGTGTTGAAAGCTTCCACTATGAAGGTGGTTTGGTTTCTTTCATTACCTTCTTGAACGAAAATAAAGAAGCAATTAACCCAACTGTTATTAACATTGAAAATACAAAAGACGATGTTGTGGTAGATGTAGCATTGCAATATAACGATAGCTATAGTGAAAACTTGTTGTCCTTCGTAAATAACATCAATACGATTGACGGTGGTACACATCTATCTGGTTTCCGTGCTGCCTTGACTCGTACCCTCAATGATTATGGCCGTAAATCTGGTTTGATCAAGGAAAGTGAGTCTAATCTTTCCGGTGAAGACGTACGTGAAGGTTTGACAGCTGTCGTATCTGTAAAAGTGTTGGAACCTCAATTTGAGGGCCAAACAAAAACTAAACTTGGCAATAGTGAAGTAAAAGGTATTACAGATGTTATCGTTACAGAAGGTCTTAAAACATTCTTCGAAGAACATCCTCAAGATGCGAAGAAAATCATCGAAAAAGCAACGATGGCAAGCCGTGCTCGTGAGGCCGCTCGTAAAGCCCGCGATTTAACGCGCCGTAAAAATGCGTTGGAAGTATCCAGTCTTCCTGGTAAATTGGCGGATTGCTCCGAAAAAGATACATCTATGACTGAAATTTATCTTGTGGAAGGTGATTCTGCAGGTGGTTCTGCAAAACAAGGTCGCGATCGTCGTTACCAAGCGATTTTGCCATTGCGTGGTAAAATCCTCAACGTAGAAAAAGCACGTCTAGATAAGATTTTGGCTAATAACGAAATTCGCTCCATGATTACCGCTTTTGGTACAGGTATTGGCGATGAATTCGATATTACAAAATCCCGTTATAACAAGATTATCATCATGACAGATGCGGACGTTGACGGCGCTCATATCCGTACATTGTTATTAACATTCTTCTACCGCTATATGAAACCATTGGTAGAGGAAGGCCATATCTATATTGCTCAACCACCTTTGTATCAAATCAAGAAAGGTAAATCTCACTGGTATGTATACTCTGATGCAGAGTTGACTGCTAAACTTGATGAAGTAGGCCGTGATGGTACTACAATCCAACGTTACAAAGGTTTAGGTGAAATGAACCCTGAACAATTATGGGAAACTACAATGAACCCTGATAATCGTACGATTTTACAAGTTAGCTTAGAAGATTCTATCGAAGCTGACAAAATCTTTACGGTTCTCATGGGTGATAAGGTAGAGCCTCGTCGTAAATTTATTGAAGATAACGCGAAATACGTGCGTAATCTAGATTTGTAAGAGGTGACCCATGTCTGAAAATCATAATAGTAACGTAGAGTTTACGTCTAACAAAGATCAACACCTAAAACGGTCCCTAAAAGCTCGTCATATGAATATGATTGCTTTAGGTGGTGCTATCGGTACAGGTTTATTCGTTGCTGGTGGTGAAGTGGTAAGTACAGCTGGCCCTGGTGGTGCTCTTGTAGCTTACGGCCTCATTGGTATCATGGTTTATTTCCTCATGACATCTCTTGGGGAAATGGCTACATACTTGCCAATTCCTGGTTCCTTCGGGACTTATGCAAAACGCTATGTAGATCCTGCCTTTGGTTTTGCCTTAGGTTGGAATTACTGGTTTAACTGGGCTATTACCTTGGCTGCTGAAGTATTAGCAGGGGCGCTTATCATGAAATATTGGTTCCCTGATGTACCTGCCATCGTATGGTCTGCTCTGTTCTTGTTCATTTTATTCGGCTTGAACTATTTATCTACTCGTTCCTTTGGTGAAAGCGAATATGTGTTCTCTAGCATCAAAGTTATTACAGTATTCGTATTTCTATTCTGTGGCTTCATGCTTATCTTTGGTATCGGTGGTACATCTCCAGGATTTGCAAACTGGACTGTAGGAGAGGCTCCATTTGTAGGTGGCTGGGAATCTATTCTCGCTATCTTTATGGTAGCAGGATTCTCCTTCCAAGGTACTGAGCTAATCGGTGTAGCCGCTGGTGAAGCGGAAGACCCTGAAAAGAATGTGCCAAAAGCGATTAATACAATTTTCTGGCGTATTCTATTATTCTATATCGGTGCTTTCACGGTTATTGGTTTCTTGATTCCGTATACAGATCCAAATCTGTTGAACTCTAGTGTAGAGAACGTATCTATTTCTCCATTTACACTCGTATTTGATCGCTTTGGTTTTGCCTTTGCTGCTAGCTTTATCAATGCTATCATCTTAACGGCTGTATTGAGTGCTGGTAACTCTGGTCTATACTCTTCTACGCGCATGTTGTACGCACTGGCTAAAGAAGGTCAAGCACCTCAAATTTTTGCTAAGTTAAATAAACGTGGCGTTCCAGTGCCTGCGTTAATCTTAACGACAGCAATCGGTTTATTTGCGTTCCTAACAAGCTTTATCGGCGAAGGTACAGCCTATACATGGATTGTTAATATCTCTGGTTTATGTGGTTTCATCGCATGGGTTGGTATCGCCGTGTCTCACTATCGTTTCCGCCGTGCTTTCATCGCACAAGGCAGAGATCTTAGTGAATTGCCATACAAAGCGTGGTTATTCCCAGTTGGCCCAATTTTGGCGTTCATTCTTTGCGTCATTATCATCTGTGGTCAAAACTACTCCGCTTTCACAGGTGATACCATCGACTGGTACGGCGTATCCGTTGCCTACATTGGCTTACCAATCTTCTTCGCAGTGTACCTTGGTTACAAATACATCAACAAAACTAAAGTTGTGCCGTTGAAAGAAGTTAACTTAGACCGCGATTTTGATAGATAAAAATATAAAATTAGACCTGTTCATTATGAAAGTAGTGAACAGGTCTTTTTTTGATGTATAATATGTAAATTTTTGATATATAGTATGTAATTTTTGGAGATACAATATGTAATTGTTTTATGTGAAAGCTATATTTGTTTTTATCTAAAAGTCTTGTTATAATAAATTAAAATATATTGTAATCAATTAGAAAGGATACAATTATGATTATTACTACAACTATGCATATTGAAAACAAACCTGTACAAGAGTACAAAGGTATTGTATTTGGTGAAGTCGTAGAAGGCCGTAACTTTGTGAAAGATTTCATGTCTGGCATTCGCGATATCGTTGGTGGTCGTAGTGGAAGCTATGAAGATTCTTTGATGAATGCGCGCAAAGCAGCTCTCGACGAAATGTCTCAACGAGCTTCTAAATTGGGTGCTAATGCTATTATTGGTGTATCCTTCCAATACAGCACAGTAGGTGCACAAAATGGCATGCTTATGATTACATGCAATGGTACAGCCGTTGTAGTTTAATAAATAATAGACTAAGTCAGATATAATTATTAATATAATCCTAAGGGAAATAAGTAAGTCGTAATGTATTATTGTGACTAAAAAAGCAGCAGGGGAAAGCCCTGCTGTTTTTTATATGATATTTATTAAAAAACCCCCTATAAAAGTTTCTAATACTTTTTATAGGGGGTTTTTGTATTGTGTTTTACCTTATCTTGCCTTATGGTATCCTATTTTACCTTATACCAGCTTGCATACATGACAGGTAATACGATGAGTGTTAGAACCGTCGCCACTAGTAAGCCGCCGCTGAAGGCGATGGCCAATGGGCTCCAGAAGACAGATCCCATGAGCGGAATCATGCCTAAAATCGCTGCGATAGCGGTAAGCATGATAGGTCGGAAACGAAGTGTAGCGGAGTTGATAATCGCTTCACGAGGTTCTTGTCCTTCTGCCTTGTGAATTTCGATTTGGTCTAACAAGATAATGGAGTTACGGATGATCATACCCGAGAGGGCGATAATCCCTAGAATAGCCATAAAGCCTAATGGCGTTCTCGTAATATTGAGTGCTAATACAACACCGATTAGTCCCAATGGAGCAGTGAGTAGAGCCATTATCATGAGGGCGATACGCTTTAATTGGAACATGAGGATTGTCATGATTACAAAGAGCATAATTGGCATTGGTGTTAATAGCTTTTGAACGGCTGTTTCACTCTTTTCAGCGGCGCCGTCTAGGTCAATAGAATAGCCTGTAGGCAAGGAATCGCGAATGTCTTGTAAGGATTTGTAAACCTCTTTCGTTTTCGCATTACCCAATACACCTGCTTTTACATTGGCATGCACACTAATGGTTGGCATCATATTGCGATGCCAGATAATACCATCCTCTTGTGTCATGGTAATGGTTGCAATTTGGCTAAGTGGTACATAGGAGCCATTTCCTGTTTGAATTGGCAAGGATGAAAGAGCACTTAAGTTATGTTGCTCATTGTCACCTAAACGGAAGGTAATAGGAATGGTTTGGTTCCCTTCATAGTATTCACCAGATTTAGTACCAGACAATAGACTTTGCAAGTGCAAGGATACAGCATAGCTATCGATGCCGAGTAAACGTGCCTTGTTTGGATCGATGTGAATATTGGCTACAGGTTCTGTATCTGGCCAGTCAAAGGCGATATTTTGTAAGTCTTTATCGTCTTGCATTTTAGCTTTTACTTGATTTGCAATTTCTTTTACCACCTTTTGATCAGGGCCAGTAACGCGAAGCATGACTGGAAATTTGGATGGTGGACCGATTTGTAAGAATTGCGTATTTACAAGGGCCGATGGGAATTGCTCGTTTAAATACGGAGTCAATTCAGCATAGAGTTTATCGCGATCCTCTAAGGATTTTGTAACAATTACATATTGCAAGAAGTTGTTCCGTTGCAATTCCGGTTCCAAGGTGAGGACGAAACGTGGAGAACCTTGTCCAATGTAGGAGGTGAAGGTTGCAATGCGCTCGTCGTCTTTCAAATGTTCATCGATGAGTTTTGCTTGGTTAGCAGTATATTCGATAGATGAGCTTTGAGGAAATTGCATGGATATAATGATTTCATTACGCGTTGATGATGGGAAAAATTCCTGTTTGATCAATGGTAGTGAAAGCAAGGATAAAACGAAAGCTCCTAATGTGGCCAGTAGGACTATCTTGTGATGTCCTAGAGCCCAATGTAATAGTTTTTCAAACTTATCATAGAAGGTCACATTGAGCTTGTGCATGATACGGTCTCGTTTAGTCCATTCCGATTCCGGCTTGGGAGCCTTGTTTTCGATGATTTTATAACCCAATACAGGGCTGACGAGAACAGAGGCAAACCAAGATAGAATAAGTGCCATAAATACAACGATGGATAGGGATTTTGTAAACTCTGCTACCATACCTTGTGCCAATGCTAATGGTAAGAAGCCTGCACAGGTAATGAGCGTACCCGATAGCATTGGAAATGCTGTAGATTGGTAAGCAAAGGTAGCCGATTTAAAGTGACCCCACCCTTCTTCGAGCTTAACACTCATCATTTCTACAACGATGATGGCATCGTCTACGAGGAGGCCTAAAGCTAGGATTAAGGCACCTAAGCTAACCTTATGTAGATAGATGCCGCTTTCATACATCAAGATGAACGTCGTAGATACAACGACTGGAATGGTGAGGGCTACAACGATACCGGTTCGTAAGCCGAGAGATGCAAAGCTTACGAGCAATACGATGGCGATAGCTTCAAATAAGGATTGAGAGAAATCGCCGATGGATTCTTTAACGATATGGGGTTGATTCGATACTTGATTGAGTTCGAGACCGGCAGGAATTGTTTTCTGTAATTCTCCGAGTTTTTTGTCGATGGCTTCGCCGAATTCGATATTATTGCCCCCTGCATCCATGGAGATAGCGATGCCAATGGCTGGCTTACCTTTGTAATAGAACTGTGGATCGCTAGGGTCTTGGTAGGTCATGGTTACATCGGCCATGTCACCGAGGCGCAAGGTTTGGTTATTGATGCGGATCGGCATATCTCGCACCGCTTGAGGACTATCGAATAGGCCGTTGACGCGGAGATATACATTGTTTGTATCCGTTGTAATCACACCAGCTGGAACCATCATACTTTGCTGTTTAAGCGCTGTTAACAGCTGTTGTGTACTGACTTTATAGGATGCGAGTTTATCCTTGTTTATGGTTACATTGAGGGTTTGCTGTTGAACTCCAATAAGGCTGATTTTCTTAACATTAGGCACAGATAAAAGCTGACGTTTTAAGTCTTCTGCTTGTTGACGCTTTTCTTCATAAGAAAATTCATCACCACTAATGGCATAGATAATGCCATATACATCGTCAAACCTGTCGTTGATGGTCGGTCCTTGAACGCCTGCAGGCAATGATTTCCATTCGTCGTTGATCATATTCCGCGCTTCTTCCCAAGCGGGACGAATCTTATCGGATGGCAAATCCTCTCTTAGATTGATATAAATAACGGATTTGCTGCCATCTGTGAAAGATTTTGTATAATCTACACCAGGAAGGTCGCGTAGTTTTTCTTCGAGTTTATCCGTTACCTGATTCGACATTTCTTGTGGAGAAGCCCCCGGCCAAGCAACACCGACCACCATGGTGCGCATCGTAAAATCAGGATCTTCCATGCGTCCCATATGGGTAAATGAGAAAATACCGAAGGTGAGGAGCACAGCCATGAAGTAGTAGATAATGGACTTGTGTTTAAGAGCCCATTCGGCTAAGTTAAATTGTTTCATTGACTAACTGCCGTCCCTTCTTGTAATTGTTGGGTGCCTGCGGTGATGACAATGTCGCCCTTAGCTAAACCAGATGTGACGATGACGGAGTTCTTACCGAATTCACCAGTCTTGATAGGCACGAGATGAGCCTTCTTATCGCGGATGATATAGACCGCATTATTACCGTTAGAGTCTTTCACAAGAGCTGTCAATGGGATAGAAATATTGGTACTATCTGTGGTAGATAGATTAGCATTGACTGTCATGCCTAGTTGTACCTCTTTAGGCGCATTTTGTAAGGTAATTTTTACGGTATACGTTCTGGCTACAGGGTCAGGAACTGGTGAAATTTCACGTATTACACCTTGCACGGTTACATTAGGTAGAGCCCAGAAGGTAATAGTAGCAGGGCTTCCTACATGAATTTTACTCAATTCTTGTTCAGGAAGGGCAATGACTGCTTCTGGGTCGTGACCGGCCGCTAAGGTACCAACGCTTTGACCGGCTGCTACGACTTGTCCTGCTTCAATATTTAAAGCTGTAATAATACCTGTATCAGGAGCCGTTAAATTAGTATAGCTATTTTGATTGCTGCTCAAATTAAGGCTTGCCTGTGCTTGTTGTAATTGAGCAGATGTGGCATTCAATTGGTTTTCAGCCTGGTCTAATTGCAATTTACTAATCGCTTGTTGTGCATAGAGTTCGCGGTATCGTTTAGCATTGGTTTCTGCCAATTCGTAGGCCGATTGAGCAGCTTTTACAGCACCTTCAGCATTTTGCAACTGAGCTGATGTATCTGAACCATTGATTTGAGCAATGACTTGGCCTGCTTGCACTACATCACCAACATTTACAAATTTATTGATGACACGCCCTCCAATTTGAAAGGCTAAATTTGTTTCTGTTTTATTATGAATGGTGCCTGCATAGCCAGCATCAGTAGTTCCAGACTCTTCACCTATAGTGATGGTGCGCACCTTGAGACTTGTATCTTCAGGGGGCTTTTCTGATCCACAACCACTTATGATGGCGGTCCCTATTAATAGGGCGCCTATGGTTGCTATGATTCGTTGATTCATAGAATCTCTCCTTTTATTACCACATATAAGTCCTATGAAATACACTATATAAAGTGATCATAGGACTTTATATTTTATTGAACCTATTTTAGGATAGCTATTATTTCTATATTAGATTTAATTATATATTTTATACAATTTAATAATACTATATTTATATTGAAAGTTCTAGCCTTTATGCAGAAAATAAAAGAATTATATAATTAATTTATATAATTGATGATATATTTTAACGATAATTTTTAAAAGTAATCTATATTTTGCCAGTATATGTATTACTTATTTTATGAATACAAAAATGTAGCAAAAAAGTGAGTCCTCTATTGATTGAGCTGTATCCCAAAATATGTCCAATTTTGGGGGTACAGTTCATAGTAAGAGAACTCACTTCTTTAGCTTTTGTCTATATAATTTGAACTTTATTTTTCTTCTTCTTGTTCTACAATAGGTTCTTCATAGGTTACAAGGATTTTATCGATACGAGTATGGTCCATATCAATGACTTCAAAGGTATAGCCGTTCCATTTTGCCTTGTCTAGTTCCTTTGGAATGCGGCCGAAGAGGACGTTTAAGAGGCCGCCCATAGTTTTGTACAAATCGTCTTCTTCACCTGGTAATTCTTGATCGATGTGAAAGAATTCTTTAAATTCATCTACATTGAGAAGGCCATCTACGAGCCATGCTCCATCGCGTTCGATGATCTTGTTTTCTTCTTCCTTGATTTCTTCCTCACCAGAAGGCATCAGACCTACGATTTCTTCCATGATGTCATGCAAGGTGACAAGGCCAGTAAAACCACCATATTCGTCGAGGATAATTGCTTCATGAACGCCTTCTGTACGTAGAACGTTCAATAATTTCATGAGTGAAATGGATTCAGGAACGAGAACAGGTTCTTTCAAACAAGCTTTGATGATATCGTGAATGGAACTTTCACTAGGACGTTGCATAATTTGAACTAATACATCGGATACGGTAACGAGGCCCTTTAATTCATCTAAGGAATCGGTACCTACAGGAATGCGGTAATGGTTGGCATTCTTGAGAACCTCCATGATTTCGTCTTCCGTGCCGTTAAGATCAATCCATTTGAGCTGTGTACGAGGCGTCATGATGTCACCTGCGTTCATATCTGCGAGATGGAAGATATTTTCTACGAGGATAGGTTCTTCCTCTTCGTAAGCACCCATGGCAACGCCTTCGGTAAGCATTTTATTAATTTCAGATTCTGTAACAGGCGCTTCTTCTTTTACAGTAACGCCTAGCATTTTTAAGAGGAATTCTGTGGAAACGCCGAGGAAGCTAACGATTGGTTTTAACGCTACAGATAGCCAGTAAATTGGTTTTGCTACTACAACGGCAATGCTTTCAGGGCTATTTAAGGCCAAGCGTTTAGGCACAAGTTCGCCGATAACGAGGGATAAATAGGTAATGATAGCAACGATAATGAAGGAGCTCACAGAGGCTGCGTAGGGTTCGATGCTTGGAATATTTGATACTAAAATTTCTTCTAATGGACTAGAGAAGGTGGCACCAGAATACAAACCAGTTAAAATACCTACGAGGGTGATGCCGATTTGAATGGTAGAGAACATTTCATTTGGGTTCTCCGATAATTCAAAAGCTGTTTTCGCGCGTTCATTGCCTGATTCTGCTAACTCTTCAAGTTTACGTTTTTTCGCATTTACAATGGCTAACTCCGTCATGGAGAATAAACCATTTGCGATGATTAATACGATGATAATGATAAAATCTAAGGTCAGATCACTGTCCATGTAAGTAGATACTCCTTTTTAATGATATATAATTCTGCACATGAGAATAATAGAAATATTACTCCTAGTATACCATATCGGCATTAATAAGTGTTTCATATAATAAAAGCACCCAATGTGGGTGCTTATGTTATATACTAGTATTATTACAGCTCTAGTAACTAATACCCTAATAAAGGTATAGTATGTATAGAAATTAAGATTAGTATCAGTATTAGGTCATATAATTTAGGCCTCATAATAGGATTATATAGATGGCAACAGAGCAAGAGTGGGAAAGTGTATTACAAATTAAAACCTCTGGCCGCGATGATAGTCGTTCCGATACGGAGCATCATCCGTACGAGCCGACAGATTATTGCGTGCTGGAGCGCTTGGCAAATAGCGGTCATATTCGCAAGAAAAATACGCTCATCGATTATGGTAGTGGCAAGGGCCGAGTGAGTATTTTCATGGCTTACCAAACGGGCTGCCATTCTATAGGCATCGAATACGATGAACGGCTCTATGAAAAGGCTTTAATTAATGGTGAAAGCCCGGCAACTCGCAATCGTGTAAGCTTTGTACTAGGTGATGCAGCGCTGTATGAATTGCCAGATCAGGCTGATCGATGCTTTTTCTTTAATCCCTTTGCACTCCATACGATTAAGCGGGTATTAGGAAATATTTTTGATTCGCTATATCATAATCCTCGGGAGATTAAGTTATTTTTCTACTATGTTAATGAAGAGGTGGAGAACTTTTTAAATAACCATGTTCGCTTGGAACAAGAGGAAGCTATTGATTGTAGTGACCTCTTTGAGGCTAGCGATGCAAAGGAGCGAATTCTCGTCTATTCAGTTAACTTGTTTTAGTGCAGTAATGTAAGACTTTTATGTAACAATTAGATATATTTTAATGTAACAGTTAATTAAATAACCTTGGTTTGAATAGTGTTTTAGTAGTATGAAATGCATACTATTAGGGACGTATTTAAATTGAGGTTTTATTCTATTTTTAAGGAACTTTTACACATATTATTAAGGAAAAAGCAGATAAATTCTGCTATAATAATATATTAGAGATTATAAAATTAATTCATTTTTATGATTCTATACATTGATTCGTATACGTTAATGTAGCGGGTAGGACTGAGTGTATTGAATACAGGAGGTGCATATGGAACTCATCGATACAATGTTGATTGAACGCATTCGTAAAGCGTTAATTAAACGATATGACCGAGATCAACAGATTCAACAAATGATTGAAGAAATTGGTGCAGAGGAAGGCCTTAATGAGACCGAATTATCTATCGTTTACCAAGCGTATTTAGAGGTAAAAGAACGGGTGTACTATACATCTTCTCTCGTTGATTTGTGGAATCAAATTGAAGATGTTCAAAAACGTATGTCCTTATTGCATTCTTACGAATCTTTAGAAGAAGATTTATTTGGTGATGTGTTAGGCGACGATAAGGAAGATATCGTTATTTCTAATACATCTGAACTTGGCAAGGGCGCTAGTTATAATGATGATGCATATGCTATGGAACAGGTACAATTATCTGACATTCCTGTGCATCATGATTCTACGGTGGGCATGAATCATATTAAATTGAATGAATTAAAATCTATAGGTGGTCTTTTTACTGGTTTTGGTGAAAGCTCCGGTAAGAAAATGGCAGATTTTGAAGATACTGCGATTGAGCACCTTGATGTAAAACCATTAGAAGGCGTTGAAAGCTTAGCAATTCATCATTTAGATGAAGATGAAGCGTTAAATGTAGATGGTTTTGATGAATTATCGAAAGATAAGAAATCAGAGGCGGCTAAAATAGATGATGAGGATATGTCGTCTATCGATCCATACACGGCGGTGAATGCTTTGTTATTTGGTAAAGCCGGTTTAGAGTCCGATAAAACAAATAAGAAGATGGAAAAGCTTCTTAAAAAGCAATTAAAACGCGTTGATGATGAATGGGCGCGTATCAACGGTTCTGAAGATAAGAAATCTAAGGACGATAAAAAATCCAAGGAAGATAAAACATCTAAAGAGGATAAGAAATCCAAAGAAGACAAAAAGTCTAAGGATGATAAAAAATCTAAGAAAGATAAAAAGTCTAAAGAAGATAAAAAAGAGAAAAAACACAAGAAGTCTAAGGAAGAAAAACGCTCTAAAGACGAAGAAAAGTTAAAGAAAAAGAAAGACAAGGCTGAAAAGAAGCTTAAAGTCTTAAATGATAAGTTAAAAACAGTCTTCTTAACTGATACTTTCAAGAAAAAAGATAAGAAGAAAGAAAAGAAAAAGGATAAAAAATCTAAAAAGGATGAATCCGTAAAAAAGTAGAATCGATAGTTTCCGTATGGAATAGTAAGGCCTCTGAAAAGATGGTCATGGAGAGTGCTAGTGCAAAGAAATCAGCAGGTGCTGAGACTATCGACCGTGGATGCGGTAAATGCAAACGATGTAAAGGTCCTAAATGTAAGAAATATCCGAAATAATTGATAGTTATGTAGTTTTGTTATATTTGTAACAATATAGTTGGATTAGTGATTTAACAATTTTGTTATAAAATTCAACAGTTAGGGGTTAATGATGAACCGATGGCAGCGATTATTTGAAGGCATACGAACAGAGATTAAGGTATTTATCTTTTTCTCTGCTTTGTTGACTGCATTTAGAATCGTGTTTCTTGCAGTATTTCAATCACAACTAGCTTCCGTGACGATGGAGAATATCCTCACATCCTTATGGCTAGGATTTAGATTGAGTCTCAAGACCGTCGGTTCTTTGTGTTTATTGGGATTTTTAGGGGGAACGTTGGTACATACCTTTGTGCCAAAATGGCCGTCCTTGCGCATTAAACAGGTCCTCTACTCTATTGCGACTATATTGTTGACCTTCCTGTTTTTGGGACGCATTCCGTTCTACAAGATATTTAACTCTTCCTACAACGCGATGCTCATCAACGGTAAAAACGATGATATCGGCGCCATTGTAAATACCGCTATCAATGAATATAATGCCCTCATGTACATCATAGGGGCCGTTGTATTGAGCGCAGCGCTTTGCTATTTTCTAGTTCGTTTCCTAGCGTGGGGGGCCAAGAAATATAGTGACTACGCTGATGATCTAAGGAATGCTGATGATGCGGATACTGTAAGAAATAGTGATTCTGCAGATAATCGACGACTTTGTACTACTTGGTATCCTAAAACGAAGAAAACGCAATGGATGACGGGCATTGCATTGACTGTCGCTATTGGCGTATTAGGTCTATTCTTTAGATTTGGCGGTGCTTTCAGTTATACAAATTCCATCAACTGGGAAAGTGCGGCCCGACTTAGTTCCAATTTGTTGAACGAAAATATTCTAGACGATGTACAGGCTCTCTATCGTGTTAAAAGCATTGCGAAACGGACGGCTGAGCTTGAGGTCATTAACTTAACGCCTCAAGAGTTAAATGAAAAAATCACTGCCGTTGGTGGTAAGTTTAACGGTACAAATTTTGACGGCTCTTTCACGAGAACCATTACGACACAACGATTAGCGGATCAACCGCAGTCCATAAACCTCGTTCTTGGAGAATCCTATGGCTTGTGGCCGTTCCTCGCTGAATATAACGAGCCTGGTGCGTACCTCGTTGAGCAAGGTCGTAAATACGCTGCCAGCCCTCAAGCGATGAGCACGCAGCTATCCCTCGCACAAGGCACAGGTACGATGCCGGCCATCAATGGTTTGTTGACGGGGATGCCTGATACAGGGCTATATCCTAACTATGAAGGTGAAAGTTTCAAAGAGCCTTACGGTTTAGGCATTGGTCCTGTTATGAAAAAGCTAGGCTACAAGACTGTATTCTGGTATGGTGGCTTTAGCACATGGCAAAATGTTAAAAACTTTGTTTTATCTCAAGGTTTTGATGAATTCCACGATGCCTCTGAAATGCCAAGCGAAGACGGCAATGCTTGGGGCGTAGGCGATAAAGACTTGTTTAAAGCTATTTCTGCCTACATGGATCAGCATAGAGGGGAAAAAATCCTCAATGTGATTATGACTACCTCCAATCATCCACCGTATAGCATCAATGTGGCTAAGGAAGGCTACGATGTGAATAAGGTAAAAGGCCATTTGCCAGATTCTATCGAAGAAAACGATAAGCAATTGAACGAAATGGGCCATATTTGGTACGCAGACCACGTAATGGGTGATTTTATCGCTCGCGAAGAAACAGCAGATCCGTCTGCACTCTTCATTATTACAGGTGACCATAGCGAACGATTTAACTTTGCTCGTGAAGTAGGTCCTAATGTGGCATCTACAATTCCTATTATTTTTTATGGCCACGGCATTCATAAAGATTGGCTTGCGCCTAATGCGTTCGGCATGAGCATTCAAATCATTCCAACCTTGGCGGAATTGGTAGGCCGACCTGGTCAAACCTATGAAGCGATGGTACCAAGCTTGTTTACACAAGAGGAATTTGTATTTAATCATAGACTATATCTTGATAAAAGTGGCAAAGTGTTAGAACAAAGTGCGAGCATGCCTCAATCCTATGGGGATATGATTAAAAACATGCGTGAACTTGCGGCATGGCGCATTAAACATGGAAATAACATTAAGTGAGGAACATTTTAGCTAATGATATGTAGCTAGAACGAACTATATAAGTTTGAGAGTTTGTAAATCTAGTTTGGCTAGTACATGTTGTAAGAGGAGCATGGAATGGAGTTAATTTCGGTCATTGTACCCGTCTATAATGTGGAATCTTATGTTGCAGAATGTATTGAATCCATTCAAAACCAAACCTATATGAATTTAGAAATCATCTTAGTAGATGATGGCTCTAAAGATATGAGCGGTGATATTTGCGATCAATATGCAGCCTATGACGAACGCATCAAGGTCATCCATCAAGAAAATGGCGGTCTTAGTGCGGCTCGCAATACGGGGATAGAAGCGGCTAATGGTGACTATATTGCCTTTGTAGACTCCGATGATTACATTGGGCTCACCCTCTATGAAGATATGTTAAAACTCTTAAAAGAGCATAATCTTGATATAATTGAGTTTACTGCTTTCAGAGATAAAAGTGGCGATATTATCGAAGGTTGCAATGATGGTCAATTAGAAATTTATGAGAAAGAGGATGCCTTGCGATTAGCCATGCATGATTGTTTTGTGGCGGTTTGGAGTAAATTATATAAACGCAGTGCCATCGGTGATGTGCGTTTTCCTGTAGGTCGAAAATTCGAGGATACTGCTACATCCTATCTATATGTAGCTAATGCCAATCGGGTGGGTCATATCAATCGTTGTTACTATTACTATCGACTCAATCCAAATTCCATAACTCAAACCTCTTTTGATGCTAAATCTCGATGGGATTTTGTGCTCGGTTACGAGGAACGCTTGCAATATGCTATAGATCATCAATTACCATATGTTGATGATTGTAATAGCTTATTGATGAAAGCTGTATTATCCTGTTTAACGGCTTATTATGCAAAACCAACGGGTAATCAAGTGTATTACGATAAATGTAAAAAAATGATTGAAACTTATCGCAATGATGAATCCTACAAGCTATTAAATTCTAAATATAAGCTCTTTTTATGGTCCTTCGGTCGTGCTGATTGGATTCATAAAATAGGGGCTCGTTTATCGTACTTAGCAAAACAAGTACGTTCGTAAGTGAAAGGTAAAACTATGGCAACTGTATCTGTAATAATCTTAGCGAGAAATGAAGAACACAATATTCATGACTGCATTGAGTCAGTGCAGTTTGCCGATGAAGTTTTAGTTATCGATGATTTCAGTACCGATGATACCGTAAAAATTGCCAAAGAAATGGGTGCTCGTGTTGTGCAACACGCCATGAATGGCGATTGGGGTGCGCAACAGACATTTGGCATTGAACAAGCTACATCTGATTGGATCTTATTTCTTGATGCGGATGAGCGCATTTCTGAGCCTCTAGCAAAAGAAATTCAAGCTATCGTTGTAAATGAACCTAATAAAGCGTATTGGATTCAACGACGTAATAAATTCCATCATAACCACGCCACGCACGGCGTATTACGTCCGGACTATGTACTTCGCCTCATGCCTAAAGAGGGCAGCTATGTAGAAGGCTATGTGCATCCTGCTATAATTACGCCGTATCCAACAGAAAAATTACAACATCCCATGTACCATTACACCTACGATAATTGGCATCAATATTTCAATAAATTCAACAACTATACTACATTATCTGCTGAAAAATATCGTGATAATGGTAAAAGCTGTTCTTTTATCAAGGATATAATTTTGCGTCCTACCTGGGCTTTCATCAAGGTGTACTTCTTACAAGGTGGTATTCTCGATGGGAAGATGGGCTTTATTTTGTCCGTTAATCACTACTTTTACACAATGACTAAATATGTGAAGTTTTACTATTTACTAAAATCCAAGGGAAAATTGTAATAGAGGGAGCATTATGTTAGGCAATTTTGGAAAACATTGGCACATAGGCCGTACTATATATGGTAAGCGCACATGGCGTGAAACGAGACGAACCTTCTTACATGCAATGCGCTCTTGTCGTCATGACTCAACGGTTACGGAATTTGAAAACTTCTTTAAGTCCTATACGGCAGATCCAAAGCTGTTGCAAAAACATCCCAGTCTCTATGAATTGATGAGCCGTATGTTTTTGATTAAAAACTCTACGCCACAATGGCGTTTGGAAGCCCTCCGTCAGCATTTCACCATCTTACAAGAGGTGTTTACGAATGAAGCGATTCAGCTCATGTATGTAGACGAAGTAGAGTTTGATTATTTCGATAAAAAACGAGGTATTACTCTTTGGAGTTCCGATGAACTCGATATGTCTGCTCATCTCTATTACGAGCCAGGACAACGGAAGGAAGGCTTCTTGACGGTTATGCTCCTGCTCGAAGATAAGGGTGTGTATCATGCAAATATTCGCTTTGCTAAAGGCCCTAACGGAGAGAGAAGTCTTGTTATCGGTACTATTCAAGGTTATAAAGATGGACTTGAACGAGCTAAAAAGATTACAAAAAAGATGTATGGTTACCGTCCTAAGAACTTTATTACCTTCTTAATTCGTGAAATCGCTCGTGCTGCGCAAGTAGAATCCATACTTGCCGTATCTGATGAAGGTTTCTATGCAAATTCACATATGGTGCGCGGTAATAAAGCAAAGGTGGCCATTTTAGATACTTTGTGGGAGGATATCGGCGGTACCGTATTGGAATCTGATCCAAATTACTTCACCATTCCACTTGAAGAAGAACGCAAACCTATGGAAGAGATTAAATCACAAAAACGTAGCCAATATCGCAATCGCTATGCTCTTTTAGATGAGTATGAAGCTATGATTCAAGAAAACATAAAACCGTATGTAAGGGCCTAGAGGTGTGCTATGCGCGTAGCAATTTTAGAAAGTATTGTCATGCCTGCTGGTCATGAGGTGGAGTTTGATCGTATCCTCATCAATGAACTGAAGCGTCAAGGTCATGAGCCAGTACTATTCGTGCCGGAGAACTTTCCTTTCAAAGTAGATTATGGAGTAGATATAGTGTACTTAGAAGGGGGAGAAGTAGTGACCTATGCGGGAGCGTCTAAGTGGAAGAAGCCGTTTTTATCCATTTTACGTGAACGCCGTCGCCGCAGTTGGTTCACATCAACAGCAGAAAAAATTAAAGAACATAATATAGATGCTTTAATCATTCCTACGGGGACATATCGCTATATTAAAGCTTTGTTAGACACGCCATTAAAGGACAGTAAGGCAGCAGTACATGTTATCTTCCATGGCATTGGGAAGGGCGAAATGGATCGCTTTATTAAGCAAGCCCATCGTGCTAATGTGTATAAAAATGTGTACCTCGATGTTATCTCTTTGCGCGATGATATGTTGCGCCCTGATCTACCAAGAATCCGTAAAATTTTGCCTCCTGTGTTCTTGCCATCGAGTGAATTGAATGGAGAACAAGGGAATTGTGCTACACAAGGCAATACTAGTATACAAGACAAAAAAGATGCGAACTCTACAACTTGTATAGGTGTTAATTTGGAAACTCCTATATCAGCAAATAAACCAATAAAATTAGGTTTCTTTGGTCAGTTTAGAAAAGAAAAAAACATTGAGCGTTTCATTGATGCCTTTGTATCGCTGAATTATGATGATTCGGTACAACTCGTCGTTCAAGGGGCAACGGTAAAGCCTGAAGATGGGGCTTTATTTGAGTCTATCATCAAGAAATATAGCCAGTATAATAATATTAAGTTCATTCATGCCAGTCTGATTGGAAAAGACTGGGATACAGCCTTATTGAGTGTAGATGCTTTATTATTGCCCTATGGAGCAGAGCGATATCGCTATCACTGGGCAGCTATGTTGTTCACTGCTATTGGCTTTCACAAGCCTGTTCTTATATCTCCAGAGATCAATCCAGAGGTATTAGAACAGTATTCTATTGGGGAATTTTTAAATTTAGATGATGTACATTCTATCAGACAGGGGATTCAAGAGTTTGTAGAGAATTTACAGCATCATAAAGAGCAATATAATCAGGGGTTAATAGATGCAAATGAGGACTACAGTCACCGTGCATTAATTAAATCCATTATACATGTATAAGGGGTACTATGTAAGGTTTGTAGTTTATATGTAAGGGAGAATTAATATGGGGGTATTATCAAGTGTAAGATTAGAATCATGGATTGCCATTATGATTACGTTGATGGCGTGCTTTACAAGGCTATCCATGGCGGCTGGTCAAGTATTTTATGTTATTGCTATTTTGTTAAGTATTTTCTATATTTGGAAACATAGGCATGACCTATATATTCCGTCCTATGTTAAAAAATATAGTAAAACATTTGCTCTAATGTTGTTATTGTTATTACCTTCTGCAGTATTAACGAACAATATAGCTGTAGGATTACCTGAATTTATCAATGTTTGGTTGTGGCGGATTCCTGTGTTTTTTGTTATCGCTCTGTGTATTCGTGATAAGAAAACATTATTTACGATGCTTGCCGTATTTTTTGTGGATTTTGGTATCGATAATTTAGTAGCCTTTTATCAACATGTTTCAGGAATGACCGATAGAGGATGGGGATTTGGTAGTAGCGTGTTGACCATATCGGGCCTCATGGTTATGCTAGTGCCTATTTTCTGCGTCATTTTATTAGATTCAGCCTTTCCTAACTATGTGAAAGTATCTGCTTTATGGGCACTAGGCTGTGTTGGCTTTGGTATGTATGGCAATCAAAGTAGAGGATCTTGGCTTTTTAGTATGATTATGGTGCCTATCGTATCCTTACCATATATACTAAAACGATTCATTTATGTAGTCGTTGTTCTTGCTGCATTAGGTGGAGTTGTATGGGGATTTAGTACACAACCACAATATGTGGCTAGGTTTGAGTCCATTACGAATACGACTACAGATGGTTCCAACCTAGGCCGCTTTGATGTGTGGACATCGTCTATTAATATGTTTAAAGACCATCCTGTGACAGGTGTAGGTATAGGTCAATGGCGTACTATATATGAAGCATCCTATCGATTACCAACGGAAAATCAACATTTATATCATGCACACAATAATTTTATTCAACTTCTTGGTGAAGTAGGCCTTTTAGGTTTATTAGGGGTTCTCATCTTTTATGGATCTATTATTATTGATAATTTTGTGGTTTGGTTTAAGAATCGAGATCCTTATAGCCTCTGTGCTATGATTGCTGTTATTTGTTATGTATTTGTATTTGGTCAAATAGAATATACTTTAGATAATTCATCAGGAATGCGCATTATGTATTTTATGTTAGCTACGATGCTTCAATTGCGGGATAATTGAGAATCGTATATCTGTATTGGAAAGCATTTAACTACCATTTAATAGAGAATTAAGTAGGATTCAAATAGACTTAAAGAATAAATAACTACATAAAAGATAGGTGAAATCTATGTTTTTTTATAGTTTTACATATTTAAATATGATACAATATATGTAAATATTGGTACATTGTATTCGTATGATAGAGAGGTTGTTTTTTTAATATTTTGAGATTGAGAAAACAACCTTTTCTTATAATTTGGGGTATTAGTATGAATAGTTCTATCTGTAATAACAATAATAAAAAGTTATTTATTAGTAAGCTCATAGTGCTTATAGCAGATTATATTGCTATTGTTTTGGGGACATTAGCAGCCTATTATTTGCGTTTAAACTTATCAATTTTACCGGTAAGTTCAAATTTTAAGGTAGAAGAAATTTACGTATATGGTGTTGTGCCTATCGTATTTTTATCAATATTGCTTCTTAATAATGCCTATTCTATAGTATCTCCCTATTGGGATACGATGAAAAATTTATTTCGCAGTATCACCATAGGGGTTGTCGTATCTATTGTCCTCATGTACACGGGCCATGTAATTAATGATGTGTCTCGTTTATTTGTTGCCTTTGCTTATATATGTATGCTCGTATTTATTTTTAGCGAGCGTTTTATCGTAGGAAAAATACTTTCAAAAACAGGATATCTAACAATTCCGATTCTTCTCGTTGGGGCGGGAAAGACAGCGGAACTTGTACAGAGATCATTAGAGCGTATGCCGATTACTACCTATAAGATTATTGGTTATGTAGATGATAATCCTAAATCATCCTCCATCGCTAAAGAATATCCATGCCTTGGGGCCTTTAAAGATGTAGAAAGAGTTATTAAAGATACAGGAGTTCAAACTGTACTTATTTGTGCTCCCGGACTTGAGTCTAAAAGATTAGTATCCTTGATTAATCAATTACAATTATTGGTAAAACGAGTAGCATTTGTACCTGAATTATTTGGTTTACCTACTAGTAATATTAGTGCTCGTGGCATGATGGAAGAACAAGCCGTCATATTGCGTGTACAAAATAACCTAGCGCGCAAGTCTAACCGTATTTTTAAACGTATTTTTGATATTGTAGCTACCGTATGTGGCGGTATTTTGATTTTACCGATTCTCGCTATCATTGCTATATTGATTTACTTGGACTCCCCAGGACCTATCGTATTTGGACATAAACGTGTTGGTCAAGGTGGGAAATTATTTTCTTGTTATAAATTCCGATCCATGGTGCCAAATGCACAAGAGGCTTTGGAGCAATATCTAAAAGATAACCCAGCTGCTCGTCAAGAATGGGAACGAGATTTTAAATTAAAGGATGATCCTCGCGTTACAAGAATCGGAAAATTCCTTCGAAAAACAAGTCTTGATGAATTGCCACAGTTATGGAATGTTCTCATTGGAGACATGAGCCTCGTAGGTCCACGACCTATTGTTCGAGATGAAATTGTAAAATATGGCGATTATATTAATGACTTTTACCTTGTACCACCAGGGATTACTGGTGTTTGGCAAGTCAGTGGTCGCAGTGATACCACCTATGAAGAACGGGTGTTAATGGACTCTTGGTATGTTCACAACTGGTCCGTGTGGATCGATATTGTATATCTGTTGAAAACTGTGTTGGCTGTTGCTAAATCGAAAGGGGCCTATTAACCGTTATTATGAGGGATACTAGTTTTGATATTATGAAGGGAATTGCAATTTTACTTGTTGTTTTGGGCCATTCTGTACCGGATCAAGCAAGTGCTAGTGGAATTGCTAGTTATCCTTTATATTTGATGCGAACGATAATTTATAGTTTCCATATGCCAGTTTTTTTCTTTGTGGCTGGTTATTTTATGCATATACCTTTGAAAGAGGGCTTTCAGAATTTTATAAAAGATAAAAGCATACGTTTGATGGTTCCATATTTTACAATTGGAATACTATATTTTCCTTTCAAATTAGCTTTATCAAAATTTGCAAATCAACAAATAAATGCACAGGATATATGGAAAATATTTATTGGTATTAATCCGGATGGAGAACTTTGGTTTTTATATTGTCTGTTCTTTATTTCAATCCTCATTGCCTTTTTTGTTAAGCGTGTAAATTTTGGTTTATTACTAATATCTTTCATTGTTGGAATCTTTTCTGATATGTTAAATATCTTCTCTGTATCTATGGTATCAAAGATATTGTATTTTCAGTTTTTCTATATCCTAGGCTTATATATAAAGAAATATATGCTATTGGATCATATGAAATCTACAGTGATAGCACTTATATCTATGGTGATTTTTATTGTAGGTAATTATGCATTACTTCATGATATGAATGCTTTTAAAATAGTTACTCTTATAACAGCGGTTTCGGGGATTACTATTACACATTATATTGCTAATCAAATTCAATCTAAAGTTGGTCTATATAAAACACTTTTAGTCTTTTTAGGTACCGTTTCAATGGATATATATATCTTTAGTGATATTGTTAAAATTCCATTTAGAATTGTACTTTGGTCTAAGCTAGGATTGTATTATGAAGCCTTTATTGTTTGCTTCTTAGCATCTACAACTTTATCTATTTTGATAGGTTATATCTTAAGAAAAAATCATTATTCACGATTACTATGTCTTGGAATGAAAAAATAAGGATATATATATGAATAAAAAATTTGACTATTTAGTAGTTGGGGCGGGCCCATTTGGTGCTGTATTTGCCCATGAAGCGCACAAGCGTGGTAAATCAGTACTCGTCATCGACCGTCGTGATCATATAGCAGGTAATATGTATTGTGAAAGCAAAGATGATATCAATATTCACGTCTATGGCGCTCATATTTTCCACACATCCTTGAAACATGTGTGGGATTATGTCAATCAATTTGCAGAATTTAATCACTATGTAAATAGCCCTGTGGCAAATTATAAGGGAGAGATGTACAATTTACCGTTTAATATGAACACGTTTTCTAAAATGTGGAATATTCGAACTCCAAAAGAGGCACAAGATATTATTACTAAACAACGAGCTGCCATCTCAGGGGAACCTAAGAATTTGGAGGAGCAAGCCATCAGCCTCGTAGGTACTGATATTTACGAAAAGCTTATCAAAGGGTATACGGAAAAACAATGGGGGCGTAAATGTACAGAGCTACCAGCTTTTATCATTAAACGCTTGCCAGTGCGTTACACATACGATAACAATTACTTTAATGACCGTTTCCAAGGTATTCCTATGGGGGGTTATACCAAGATGATTGAACGTATGTTAGAAGGTATTGAAGTGCGTCTTGGCATAGACTTCCTCAAACATCGCGATGAATACGAAGCTTTGGCAGATAGAATTATCTACACTGGCCCTATAGATGAATATTTTGGTTATTCTGAAGGGATATTAGAGTATCGTGGTCTTCACTTTGAAACTGAGCGTCTCGAAGAGGAAAATCATCAAGGCGTTGCGGTGGTGAACTATACGGAAGGTGAAATTCCGTATACTCGTACCATTGAACATAAGCATTTTGAATTTGGTACACAGCCCGTTACGTATGTAACAAAAGAATATCCAAAGGACTGGAAAATCGGCGAGGAAGCGTATTATCCGGTAAATGACGTAAAGAATTTAGAGCTATATTCTAAATATGTTAAAAAGGCCGAAGCGATTTCCAATGTAATATTTGGTGGTCGTTTAGGTGAATATAAATATTACGATATGGATAAGGTTATTGCTAGTGCTTTAGCATTATGTAATAAGGAGTTTCAGGAATGAGGATTGAGTGGATAGATTCACTAAAGGAGGCTACTATATTTTTAGATGTTGTTGGTCATGTTAATCGCAATTGTATTTTAGTTATCTAAATATTATGCAACATTGTATGAGATTATCTAAATGAGTAATCATTTTAATTTAGTTGATTTAATGCATATTTTTATAGCCCCTCTTTCTTTGGTAATTCCAAGTTAATATAATTGAAATCATAAGATGAGAGTAGTAGGATGAGAGTATATGTCTAGTAATAAATATATTGATAGTTTAATAGGATTAAGTTTTATATTTGTAATATTCCCTGTAATCCCCATGTCTTTACGAATAGGTTTTTTAGGTGGCGAGTTTTCAGCAAAAGCATCATTTTATACATTATTTATTTGTTTAGTGTATAGTGTATGGCTAAAAAGACATAGTCTACGTCACTATCATTTATATCGGAAAGAAATATTATATATAGCTCTTTTAGGTTTCAGTATTACTGGATCTTTAATTTATGGTTTGATTAATTTCCCTTACTATGATTTAGTTCCTGGCACTAATTATATAAATCATAAATTGGAAGCCATAATTCAATTTATATTTAATGAAACTGCGAGTGAATATACTTTATCAGTCATTCATTTTAGCTTTAGAGTTCTAAAGAATTCCTTGACTCAACTTATTTTTACATTTGGATTTTCTTATTTGATTTTCTATTGGTATAAAAATCGCTCTGAAACAATTACAAAAATAGTAAGTAAGGGTTCATTAATTTCTGCTAGTCTAGTTGTTATTTTTGGTGTTATTGAACTATTTTATTTTGGTAAACAACAATGGGCACTTTCATTATTAACATACATAAGACCTATTGTTCATGCTATTGAGATTAATAATACATGGTGGCCACCATTATTTTGGTCTGAATTTCAAATTCGCTCTCTTTTTCCAGAGCCGTCCTTTCTAGGTATTTATACTGTTATTACAATTCCTTTTATATGGAATGTTATTTTTTCATCTAAGAATAAGAAATTGCTAATCTTTTCCTCCATTCTTTTATTACTTTTAGAAATGATTACTTTATTGGCAAATAGTAGAACGGCAACTGTTTTATTGATAATAGATCATATATTGCTTGTAGTGGCACTTTGTATTCAGTTTAGAAACAAAAAATTTGTAGTACATACAGTTCTTGTAACTTTAATAGGTCTTTTAGCTTTTATAGGAAATATAGTATATACATCTAATGTTCTTTATGTACAAGATACTTCTAATAAAAGTACAACTAGTACAATAGTTAAAAATATATCAACTCAGCAGGTTGCAAATGAAATTAAATCTTATGGGGAAAATAATATTTCTTCACTATCTAAAAAAGACAGGAGAAGTAATAATCAAAGATATGGTGTTATGAAAGCTGACTTAGATATTTTCAAAGAAAATCCATTATTAGGAATTGGGCAAGGGTTACGTACCCCATATGTTTTGAATCATTTAGATGAAGATACATTAAATGGTGCGGAAGTAAAAATGTGGATTGAAAATATTAAAAATAAAGGCCTTATTAATATTTCTATTCCTATGTTAGGAGAATATACCTCTCGCTTATCGGAAACAGGAATCATAAGTTTCGTATTGTTTATGGGACCTATTGTATTCTTATTAGTTAGATTGCTTATTTATGTATTTAAAAATCCAAAAGATATATGTATTATATTTTTTACAATTGCTTATATAGAGTCTTTGTTGACAGGGATAGGAACGACTTTAAATGAGCTCTATTATTTTTGGATATTATTAGGGTTTGGTTATGCATTAGTTTATACGAGAAATTCATATCGTAATAAGGTGGATGAAATTAGTGAATATTAAGATTTTAGTAGCAACACATAAACAATATTGGATGCCAGAGGACTCCGTATATTTGCCAATTCATGTGGGTCGTAAAGATAAATCTGATATTGGATATATTGGTGATCATACGGGAGATAATATCTCTTCAAAAAATGCAAATTACTGTGAATTAACAGGTTTATATTGGGCTTGGAAAAATCTTGATGCGGATTATATTGGTCTCGTCCATTACAGACGATATTTTACTCGTAAAGAGGTGCGCAATATAGAAGAGAAAAAAAATCAGATCCTTATGGGTAAGGAATGGGAAGCATTACTTTCACAATATCCTGTTGTGGTAGCTGATAAGCGTAAATATTATATTGAGTCTAATCGTTCTCACTATAATAATGCCCACCATAGCTCAGGACTGGATGCGGCAGAACAAATCATCGTTGAAAAATATCCTGAATATAGCGCTGCGTTCACAAAGGTTTGTAATCGTACATGGGCTCATATGTTCAACATGTTCGTTATGCGTAGAGATTTATTTGATCAATACTGTGAATGGATGTTTTCCATCTTAGAAGAAATCGAAAAACGTGTTGATATTTCTGATTATGATACGTATGAAGCACGTATCTATGGCTTTGTTAGTGAAATCTTGCTTGATGTATGGATTGAAGCTAATAATATTAGCTATAAAGAACAAAATGTATCTTTCATGGAACCTCAAAATTGGATTAAAAAAGGTGGATTATTTTTAAAACGTAAATTATTTGGGAGATAATATACTGACTATGATAAAGGTAATAGAACTTCCTATAGATAAAGATATGGGAGGTTTAACATCTTATGTTCTTCAATTGTATAGAATGATTGATAAAAAAGAATTTGAATTAACATTACTGAGTTATGATGATCCTCAAAATTTTGATGTAAATTATAAGGTAGAGACGGTTAGTAGACCGTATCATATTATTCAGTTTTATAAAAAAATGAAGTGCCTACTTTCTGAAGGAAAAGATATCATTCATTTTCATCAATCTTATGTTAATATTATTCCTATTTTGATTGCTAAATTAGCTGGATTTAAAACTATTATTTTACATGCGCATAGCTCTAGTATAGATGATAATCGAAAAATCGTACGCTTTCTAAAGACAGGATTACATAAGGTTGGAAGATTTTTATTACCTTATTTGGTTGATACTTATATAGGTTGCTCTACTAAGGCCTCAGAATGGATGTTTCCTAGAAAGTGTATAGATAGTGATTCATATTATTTATTACATAATGCGATTGATTTAGATTTATATGATAGAAATATAAATCTAGGGTTGGAGGTTAGACAAAAATTCAACATTCCTAAGGATGCACTGGTAGTAGGGCATATTGGTCGTTTTACGCCTGTTAAAAATCATCCTTTTATTATCGATATATTTAAAGAGGTATTAAAACAAAATCCTAATAGTTATTTATTTCTCTTGGGGGATGGTGTAGAACGTCATAAGATTGAAAGTCTTGTAAAATCAGCAGCTATATCTGACAAGGTTATTTTTATGGGGTATGTAAATAACACTGTGGATATTATGCAAGCTATAGATATTATGATATTACCTTCTTTATTTGAAGGGCTACCCCTAATTGCTATTGAGTCTCAAGCATTAGGTATACCAATATTAGTATCTGATGCGATTACACAAGAGGTTGTGTTAACTGATTTATGTAGGACTCTACCAATTGATAATCCTAAACCATGGGCTTATGAGATTATATCTAAATTTGGTAAGAATAAATATATTGATTATAGAGCTAGAATTAAAGAGTTAGGTTATGATTCTAGTGTTGCTATAAAGAAGATTGAAAATATATACAAGGGAAAACAATGAGTCTTAAAGGTTATATAAAAGAGAATCTACCATGGATTCGATCTATCTATAGAAAAAGATTGGCTCCAATCAATTTAATCCATAATATTTTTGATAAGCCAGTAGTTGTTTTACTTTATCATAGAGTTAATCATTTGAATCGTGATTTATTTAATATTAATGTAACTCCTGATAATTTTGAAAGACATATTCGAATCTTAAAAAATTACTACAATGTAATAACTTTTAATGATTTAAAACGCAATGATATAAAGGAACCATCTGTTATTATTACCTTTGATGATGGATATTATGATAATTACAAATATGCCTTTCCAATTTTAAAAAAGTATCAAGTCCCAGCGACGATTTTTATAACATCTGGCGGTGTAGATACGGGTAAAGAGTTTTGGTGGGATCGATTAGAAACCGTCTTATTCGAAAATAAAAATCTACGAGAATCAATTGAGTTAGATATATTAAATCAAAGACATATATTTGATGTATCTGATGATAAAAAGCGATTACATAGTTTTTATACATTACACCATATGCTTTTTTCTCTACATCCTAATGAAAGAGATATGATGTTAGACAGATGGTATGAATCTTATGGATTGAAAGTTAATCCTAATAATAGGACTATGACCTCATCGGAGTTAATAGAGTTATATCAAAGTCAGTTAGTTACATTAGGAGCGCATACTATTCATCATCCAGCGTTGAAACAAATTAGTAGAGAAGAACAAATACAAGAAATACAATCTTCTAAGCTTTTTTTAGAGAACTTGTTACACACGGATATAGATATTTTTGCGTATCCTTTTGGTCATAAAGAAAGTTTTGATCAAGTGACAGAACAAATTGTTCGAGATCTAGGATTCACATATTCAGTTAGTACTAAAAGAGCACAGCTTCATTCTAATACTAATCCATTTTCTATACCTAGATATGGCATTGAAGACTGGTCAGAAGATGAATTTATACGACAAATAAAGTTAGTATGGTTTGAAAATTAGGGGATTTTTATAATGTTGACTATATCTGAAATTCAAGATCATTTATATATAATGCTTAAAGAGTTTGATTCCTTTTGTAAAGAGAATGATATTAAATATTCGCTATCAGGAGGATCATTATTGGGGGCCATTAGGCATAAAGGTTTTATTCCTTGGGATGATGATATAGACATTTGTTTAAGTCGACCAGATTATGAAAAATTAATTACTATATTTCCAAAGGTTTTTCATAGTAATTACCTGCTTAGATCTATTGAGCGTAATAACTCAAAATATCCTTTTGCGCGATTAGAAAAGCTTGATATCAAGATTGAAGATGAGTACAGTAATGCTAATCAGTTTTTATTTATGGATATTATGCCTGTTGATGGATTACCAAATGATAAAAATGAAGTTGTTAGTATCTATAAAAAACGTAAAATTTATAGCAAAATGCTCGAATTATGCGATGCTAAATTAGGTCATGGTAAATCATTTAGTAGAGCATTTATCAAGTCTATATTAATTATTTTTGCTAAATGTGTGGGATATAAATATTGGGCTCATAAATTAGACCAATTAGCAAAACAGTATGATTATAATACTTCTGATTATGTAGGAGCTATTACTGGGGGCGTTTATGGTGAAGCTGAATGTATGGTAAAGGATGCTTTTGAAAAACGTGTCCCTATAGAATTTAGAGATTTAAAATTAGAGGTTTTTTCATGTTACGATACATATTTAAGTAATTTATATGGTCGTAACTATATGGAAATACCGCCAGAAGGTAAACGTAAAATATCAAGTATTAGAGCATATGAGATTTAATGTATAGGGGTATAGCATGAATATAGGTATTATTTTTGCTGGAGGAACTGGACAACGCATGAGTTCTACTGGCACACCGAAACAATTGCTAGAAGTTAATGGGAAACCAATATTAGTGTATACGCTAGAACACTTTCAAAATAATGATAATATTGATGGAATTGTTTTGGTAGTATTAGAGTCTATTATTGGAGAGGTTAGTAAATTAGTACAAAAGTATAGTTTGGATAAAGTCAAATCGATTATTCCAGGTGGAAAAACAGGGCAAGAGTCAATTTATCTTGGAATTCAAGAGTCTTCAAGACTATATGATCAAGATAGTATAGTTTTACTACATGATGGGGTTAGACCTATTATTTCTGATGAGCTAATTAATACGTGTATATCGTCCACAAAAACATATGGCAATGCCATTACTGTTTCACAAGCTATAGAAACTATTGTTTTAAAAGATAATGAGCTTTCTCATGTAGGGAAAATACTTTCTCGAGATGAATGTTTACTTGCTAAAGCTCCACAATGTTTCTATTTAAAAGATATTTATAAGGCACATGACAAAGCAAGATCTGAAAACTTGGAGTTCATAGATTCGGCATCTATGATGCAGTTTTATGGGACTGAACTGTTTACAGTAATAGGACCAGCTGAGAATATTAAGATTACAACACCTATTGATTTTTATACATTTAAGGCTTATTTAGAAGTAAAAAATAGCCTCAATATTATGGGATTATAGGCTGATATTATGCGGACAGTTAGTGCAATTAAGAATATAAATTCCACGTTAATTGTATATGGATTAAATATGGTATTACAGTTCATTATCCGTTTTGTATTACTATATTATTTATCTATTGAATATTTAGGCTTGAATGGTTTATTTGATAATATTTTGACTGTATTATCTCTTACTGAATTGGGCATTGGTCCAGCTATTATATTTAGTTTATATTCTCCTTTAGCTAATCATGATTTAGAAACAGCAAAATCAATCATGAGAATATTTAAAAAAGCATATATTTATATTGGTACACTTATTCTATTCTTAGGGTTATGTATATCGCCTTTTGTTCAATATCTTATAAAGGTACCTCCTAATATTGCATATTTAAATATTTTCTTTTTACTTTTTGTTGTTGATACGGGTATTAGTTATTTTTACTCTTATAAAAAATGCTTGCTTATAGCTGACCAAAAACAATATATAGCTAACTATTACAGAGGGATTACTCAACTGATAGGGAGTTTATTCCAAATTGCCTTAGTCATTTTAACTCATAGTTTTTGGGTATATATTATTCTACGTATATGTATGACCTTTTCTGAGAATTTTTTAATAGCTAGAAAAGCCGATCACTTATATTCGTTCTTAAATGAAAAGAATATTCAGCCTTTAAATAAAGATATATACCAAAATATTATTAGAAATATAAAGGCTTTAATACTTCATAAAATTGGTGGTGTTACTGTTTTTGGAACATCAAATATTATTTTATCAAAATTTGTAGGTTTAAGTGCTGTTGCGTTATATACGAATTATTATTTGATTATTAATGGTATCGATAAGTTGTCTGATCAGGTATTTAATGCACTAAAGGCATCTGTAGGAAATTTGAATGAGTCTCATGATGATGCTCATAAATTAGTCATTTTCAAGAGATTAGAATTTATGACAGCCTATTTGGCTTGTTTTATCTGTAGTAACTTGTACCTTTTGTTAAATCCATTTATTACCATCTGGCTAGGAAGTAGCTATCGTTTTGATGAAAGTATAGTGCTTTGGATGGTTATCAACTTCTATCTAATGTTTATGCGTAAAGGCGTCTTAGTATTTAAAGATGCTATGGGGCTCTTTTGGCAAAATCGATATATGTCCTTAATAGAGGCCTTAATAAATTTAGGATCTTCCATTGTTTTGGTTCAATATTTTGATGTTTGGGGCGTGTTATTGGCTATGTTTATTAGTACGATTTGTATGCCTTTTATAGTTGAACCATATGTTTTGTTTAAATACGGATTACGTTGGTCTTTGGTCAGTTATTTTAAACTTTATTTCCGTTATACTCTAATTACATTTATATTAGTTTATTTCAGTAAATTCTTATCACAGTTTATTGCTTTGGATAGTGGCTGGTTTGGGCTTTTACTGGGGGTTGTATGTAATAGCATCTTTATAATAGTGGCATGGGGAATATTATTTATTAGAAGTAAAGAATTAAGGTTTTATCTTGATTTAATAAAAAGTAGGCTATAAGAAGGGGATAATAATGAGAATAACTGTAACTGGTGGGGCTGGGTTTATTGGCTCTCATTTAGTTGATCGTTTAATAGAGGATGGTCATACTGTACAGGTTATTGATAACTTATATACAGGAAACAAAGAATTTGTTCATTCGAAAGCACAATTCGTAGAATTGGATATTAGAGACCCAAAGTTATACTCTGTCTTAGAAGAATTTCGTCCAGACTATATATTTCATGAGGCTGCACAAACTGAAGTTTCCACATCTATGAGTGATCCAATGTTAGATTGTGATATTAATTTGATGGGGTTAATCAATTTACTTAATGCAGCAGTAAAACTAGATGTTAAAAAGTTTTTGATGCCATCTTCTGCAGCGGTTTATGGTAATTTAGATACATTACCACTAAATGAGGAAATGATTGGAAATCCGTCTTCATTTTATGGATTAACAAAGTTAACTACAGAACATTATCTTCGTATTTATCATGAAGCTTTTGGATTACCATATATATGTTATCGCTATTCTAATGTGTTTGGTCCACGACAAGGTAATGGTGGAGAGGGGGGCGTTATTAGTATTTTTGCTAAAGCGATTGTACAAGGCTCTCCTATTATTATTTACGGTGATGGAAAACAAACAAGGGACTTTATATATGTGGATGATGTAGTTGAAGCTAATATTTTAGGTATGCAACACCAGGTTACAGGTATTTATAATGTAAGTACTGGCATCTCAAGTTCCGTCAATTTGTTAGTGGATGAGTTTAGAAATATTAGCGGTAAAGATATAGAGGTAGTTTATGATAAACCTAGATTAGGCGATATTAGAGATTCTGTTTTGGCAACTGATAAATCAGAAAAAGAGCTTTTATTTACAGCAAAATATAATTTACACGATGGGTTAATAAAAACATATGAGTATTTTAAAACAGTAGAGGGCTAGTATTTATGAATGATGTTTTATCTTATGAGTTGGAACGCACTGCTAAAGATATTCATATTTTCTTATCTAAACTTTCAGGGAAAACTATTTTGATAACGGGGGCAACCGGATTCATAGGATCTATGCTCACCCGATTGTTTTTAGTTAGTAATATGAAATATGGAACAGATATTAATATTATTTGTTCCGTGAGAAATATAGAAAAGGCAGAGGCTTTGTTCTCTAACCTTAAGAATTCAGAACAGTTAGTCTATATTACTAATGGCCTTGTTGCATGTAATGATTCTGTTGATTATATATTTCACACTGCAGCACCTACTACATCTAAGTTTTTTGTTACACAGCCAGTTGAAACGTTAAATGGTAGCATTAGTACAACATTAGACGTCTTGCAATATGCAACAAAGAATAGAGTTAAAAAAATCGTATATTTATCCTCTATGGAACAATATGGTATTCAGCAAGTAGATTATCAAAATATGACTGAAGATGATTTAGGTTATATTAATCATTTAGATGTTAGAAGTTCGTATTCTGAAGGTAAACGTATTTGTGAATGTTACTGTAGTGCTTATTTTCATGAATATAATGTACCAATTTGTATTGCTCGCGTTGCACAATGTTTTGGTCCAGGTCTTTCACTTTTAGATAATCGTGTATCTATGCAATTTGCTAAAAGTGTTATGCATAATGAAAATATTATTTTACATACCAAAGGACAATCTGTATCAAACTTTTGTTATATAACTGATGTACTTTCCGCTTTGGTACTATTACTGTTTAAAGGAGAATGTGGAGAAGCATATAATATATGTAATAGTAATGAAACAAGAAGCATCAAAGATATTGCAAATTTAGTAGCGAAAGAAGTCGCTAAGGGTAAAATAGACGTGGTATTTGATATACCAGATAATGCCAATCAATATGGATATGCACATGATGTAAAATTTATTCTAAATAGTGAAAAAATCCAGTCGTTAGGGTGGAAACCCAAGATTAACATGGTAACAGGATATAGAAATTTAATTGATTATATAAAATATGAGAAGAACATCTCATAAGGGTAAAAAATAGTCGTACCGAATCGTATATGTTAAAAACAAGTATATTAGAGTAACTTGATAATATATAATTTGTAAAGACAGTTGATTATATCAGCTGTCTTTTTTATGTGTAAAAATTGTCACAACATTCTCATATATTTCATGTATTTTATGATGTATACAAGTCATCATGGTAGTTACTAGTTGGCGTAGTATTCATATAGTTTGAGAGGAAGAATATGAGGTATAGAGAATGAGAGCGAGCAATATTGAGTTGTTGCGTATCATTTCGATGATACTAATTATTATGCACCATTTCAGCGTGCACGGTTGTTTCCCCTTTACGCCAGATTTAACGTTTAATAAGGTGTTTCTCCAAGTATTTGGACTTGGAGGTAAGGCTGGTGTAGTCGCCTTTGTTATGATAACAGGCTATTTTATGATTTCTAGTAGCTTGAAGTTGCACAAGTTTGCCAAATTAGTTGGGCAAATATGGTTTTACAGCATTGCCATGCTCGGCATGGCTATGGGTTTAGGACTCGATACGGTGACATCACGAAATATGATGTTAGCCTTATTGCCCATTGGTGCCATGAGTTGGTTCGCCCAGAACTTTTTAGTACTCTATTTATTAACGCCTGTTATTAATCGAGTACTTCATTGGCTGCAGCATACATACTACGTTATACTCCTAGTGGTTTCCACGGTAATTTGGTTCTTAATGCCGACGGTGCTGAATTTGTGGCCTAATGTACCGCATACCACTTTTGGATTTAAACATATCTTTTCCTTTATCGTATTCTATTCGATGGGGGCGTACATCAAGCTGTACGGCTCACATATAACAAAGAAAATAGGTATTATTTTTAGCGCCATAGGCTTTGTAGGGGCCTTTCTAGGGGACATCCTCGTTGATGTACTAGCCATGACGAATCCAGTGTATATGAAACAGATTTTCTACTTTACACAAAATGATTATGGCTTCTTTCAATTGCTATTAGGCATTGGCTTATTTATTATTTTTTTGAAAGTAAAGATCACTTATCGTCCTTGGATCAATGCGGTAGCATCTACTACCTTTGGTATATACCTATTGCATGATAATAAGCTATTCCTTCATTACATGTGGGACAATGTATTAGCAACGTATCAGTACTATGATTCAATACTATTACCTCTGTATGCAGTTCTTGTAGTGGTGCTTATTTTTGTCATCGGTATGATTGTAGACTATGTGCGGTTAGATTTCATAGAAAAACCTGTGATGAAAGCAATCACGCCGAGCCTCGAGCGAATTCAGTCAAGGGTTGAGAAAGTAGTGCCATTATAATGCGATTATCAGTGTTTTTTGGTATAATATATAAGTATTCTTACCATAAAACGGGAGGTAATTATAATGCGTAAATTTTTATATATATTAGCGGCGTTGCTTGTATTAATTGGCATTAGCACAAATGATGTAGAAGCTCGTCAAGATGTGTATGCTACGACGTATCTTGGTAATAACTGGTATGTAGATCAAGACTCTGTAAAACGGGTGGGGGATATACTCAACTTTACGGTGTACACAACAGCAGGTCTTAGCTACAAAGTGACATCTAGTGATGACAACTATTACAATGCAGACGTATTTTACGATAATAATAAACTCGTATCGGATAATGGCCAATCTGTATGGAAGTCGCCAGGCATGATGGCAGCCATGCGCGTGGCCCGTAGATAAACAAAAAAGGCAGGAATTATTGATATGTCCTCCATTACTGAACATCTAGTAATGGAGGACATGTTACATAATCTCTGCCTTTTCTTTTGCTTTGGAAAAAGAAAATAGCCCTTCGTTACCAGTGACTGGAGAACTGAAAGGCCATTCCATCATATTCTTTATTCTTTTGGGATGAGCCCGACAGAACTACTCGTCTGGCTATCTACCTATATTAAAGGGATAAAGATATATATCGTCAAATTCGAATAAATGATAATATAGCTTTCAATAGATTTTTTTATAATTATGAGCAGCACTTAGGTGCCGCCTTTTTTTGTTATTTATTATTTTTTGATGATGAAACAGTTTTCTTATGTTTACAATAATAGCCTTATAAATTATAATTAAAAATGTTTAATTATAATTTATAGTGTGAATAAGAGAGGGTTATTATG
The DNA here is from genome assembly GCF_000163735.1 of Veillonella sp. 6_1_27. Lineage (NCBI taxonomy): Bacteria > Bacillati > Bacillota > Negativicutes > Veillonellales > Veillonellaceae > Veillonella > Veillonella sp. 6_1_27. The sequence goes on along the minus strand of NZ_GG770216.1, from coordinate 56,538 downwards.
AAACGCATGTGTAAAGCGAATTTATCCTTAGCGATTGCCCTGACGATTGCTAGCTCTGTAGTGCCGTATGTAATGGCAGAATATCCTGTTGTTAGTGCTGTTAAAGGTGAAACTTTAAACTTGGGAAAGGTACAAGGGACACTGTTTGGAATTGATGCAGATAATAAGAGTACTATTAATGCAGATTATGTATCTGGTAGACTAATGGATGGACGAAAGACTATCATTACTAGTCAAAATGGAAGTACTGTGAATATTAAAAATGGCGATCTTCAAGTTGGTCGTGACAGTAATCCACTTGTTATTACTAAAGGCGGTACTGTAAATCTCGGCGTAGATGGTAATAAGGGTAATTTTACTGGCCATGATATGTCCATTGAAGGCGATGTACGTATCGATGGTAGCAATACACATCCATCTGAAATTAATATCGGTGTAGATAGTGATGAAGTACTATGGACTGGCTTTGCTCTCAACTTAGCAGATAAGAATGCAAAACAGCCAAACCATATCAATGTATTTCTTGGTGATCGTGGTTATTGGGACCATATGTATCAAGGCGGTTTGAATGGTACTAGTTATAGCACAATGACAACTCCAAGCCGTGTACATCGTTTGGTCGGTTCAAAAAATCGTAATTTTGAATCCATAGTAACTCAAAGTGAGCATAATGAAATTCACATTGATAAATTAGAAGGCCATGTAAATTTTGTGTATGATCCAAATGGTGAGTATGATGATAAAGAGGATCCAAGTTATAAAGAGCGTGAAAATATTGTAAATGGATTGACTCCAGAATCATTCTGGGGTGGTGATGTTCATATTACAAGTGCGGCACCTAATTCCGGTGCTCATATGTACACGAGTCGTAAGGGCTTAGACTTGTCTACTGAGGATAATGTAAATAAAGTTTTGGATAATTTGGCGCATAAGGTGTACTACCATAATTATGTAAATGGTGAAAGAAATCTTCAAGGCACGGTTGCTATTGCTTCTGAAGGTGCTGAATCTGCGCGTTTTAAAGTATTAACCGAAGGTTATGCTAAGGAAGGTGCTGTTACGTGGCAGGCCGATAAAAATGGTCAGGGTAAATATGAGTATGGTAAGGTGCAACCGACTCCGAAGCCTGAGGTGAAACCGGCTCCGGTACCAACGCCTAAGCCTGAGGTAAAGCCAGCACCGCAACCGACTCCGAAGCCTGAGGTAAAACCGGCTCCAGTTCCAACGCCTAAGCCGGAAGTGAAACCAACACCGCAACCAACTCCGAAGCCTGAGGTAAAACCGGCTCCGGTTCCAACACCTAAGCCGGAAGTGAAACCAGCACCGCAACCGACTCCGAAGCCTGAGGTAAAACCGGCTCCGGTTCCAACACCTAAGCCGGAAGTGAAACCAACACCGCAACCGACTCCAAAAACTGAGGAAAAACAAGTACCAGCTCTTGAGCAGAATCCTCAGATGAATGTCAATATGGGTGCCTTTGATACGCCACATATGCGTGGTACTCGTTCCGCCATCATGAGTAATATTAATGGTTGGAGAACGTTGACAGATAATATGTATCGTTCACGCGTATTACAACAAGGTGAACCAACAGGTATTTGGGCTCGCGTTGGTGGAGGTAAATACAACTTTAATGGAAGCGGAATCGATACAGATACAACATACACGCGTATCCAAGGTGGTTACGATGCTAAAACTGGTAGCGGTTGGACCGTAGGTGGTCAAGTTTCTTATCTTCGTGGTAACGATGATTACGTTTTCAACGGCTCTGGTAAGGAAAAAGCCTTTGCTGTTGGTGCGTATGGTTTGAAAAATCTTGGTAACAACCAATATATCCATATTGAGTCCCAAGTAGGTCGTGCATCTAACGATTTCACTGTTCGTAATGAGATTGGTGAAAAATTTTCTGGTGAGACTAAAGCTAATGCGTATACAATTGGTGCACGCTATGGTAAAACCGTGAAACTTTCTAATGGTACATATATCGAGCCACAAGCACAATTGAGCTATACTCACTTTGGTGGTGATAGCTTCAATGCTGGCAGTATGAAAGTAGATCAGTCTGGTGTGAGCAGTACAGTAGGCGGTCTTGGCCTTGAAATCGGTAAACATTTCGGCGCAGGTAATCTATATACTCGTCTTGGTGTTAACCATGCATTCTCTGGTACAGTAAAAACTACATATACTAGTGGTGCTACTACTAAATACACTTCCGAGGACATTAAAGGCACTTGGACAGATTTAGCCTTTGGAGGTCGCTACGGTTTTAATGCAAATAACAGCATCTTTGCTGATATTAGTACAGGTCTATCTGGTGATTATAAGGCCGGTTGGTCTGTAAATGCAGGATTTACACATAAATTTTAAGCGAATTATTAATAGATAGGAGCGATTTTAGTACATCGATAATTGCATGACAGGTAAAGTCGTCTATTGATTCATTCATATATTTCTTTAAAACGTTTCTTATTGTATCGAGCATTAGTTCGACTTATAATAGGATTAGGATAGCCAACGAGGTTGGGCCTCTCTTCGTTAATGAAGGGAGGGGTGTCTATGAGTGATTATGAGTTAATCATGCTAATTCTAGAGGTAATAACTGTAGTTATTGCCTTTGGAGCACTTGTGGCTCTTATTTGTCTTGGAAAAGACAAATAGCCCTTCGTTACCAGTAACTGGATAACTGAAAGGCCATTTCATCAATTATTTATAGTTCTGAGATGAGCCTAACGGAACCACTCGTCTGGCTATCTACTTATATTATAGGGATAAAAATATATATCGTCAAATTGAGATGAAATACATTATTATAATAACTACATATAAATAATGATAAAAGCTGTACATACATAGATTAGACTGAACGGCTTTGATGTCAAAACGAATGTAACATCAAAGGCGGTTCAAAAATCGATTATGTGTGTACAGCTTTTTGGTTTTAGTGTGTTTTTGTGAAAGTAGTCATAGGACTACCATAAAGGGATCTTATTATTTTTCAAGTTTGTCTACTAAGCGTTTTACTGTTTCTTGTAGATCTTTATTTTGAGCTTCTAATGCTTGTACGCGTTGTTCTAGTGCGTTATAAGAGGCAGGGGACATAGCAGTAGATAAAGATTTTCCTGGTCTATAGGTGATGCCTACATTGGCCATAACGTGATTGTTCATCGTAAACCCTGTGGTGAGTAAAAGATTATCTTTGTGATAATAGCCTACACCTAGAGCTACTGCATTTGCATTTTTATAATGACCGTAGCCCGCCATGTATTGAACGCGATTATCCGGATCATATGGTAATGGATGTAATGCAGCTAATGCAGCGGCACGAGCATCACCTTTATTGGATTCCGATTCAACACGTTGTACCTCTTGAGATACATGTTGTACAGATTTTTCAATAGTGCTAATAGAATTATTAAGCTGTTGACTTGTACTTTTACCAAGGGTATCAATCATTTGATGAACGCCGTAGAGTTGGGATCCGTTGACCGCATCTGTAGAGGTAGCACTCACGCGACCTGCTGCGAGATTGGTGATCGTCCGTTCCTTGCCCTTAGCCCCTACGGATACTGTTGATACAGGGGCAGTGCCGGCATAGTTGACGGTAGTACCATTTTCAAAGGTATGACTTGCTGTACCGACTACATCGCCGTCAGCGGAATCATTGCCAAGGACAACTCCGTTTTTTAGAGAGGTAGTCACATTATTGCCGAGAACAAAGGTGTTTTCTCCAGAAATATGGTTGTAATTACCTATACTGTAAGAATTGGCCGCATCAATAGCTGTTTTACCGTATTGGCCTTGACCGAATACGCCAGATGCAGTCGCTTTTTCAGATAGTGTGTTATAAGAGCCTACGGCCAAACCTTTCGCGGCATTTACATTCACATAATGCCCTACGGCAAGGTTGAACTGACCATTTACTGTCGAATTTGACCCGATGGCTACAGAATTGCTGGCTTTACTGTTAGCACCCTGGAAGTTCCCAATCCACACGTTTTTATCACCTGCGGATTTTTCCCCTGATTGAGTCCCCATGACAATGGAGTTCGTCAACTGGCTTGCATTACCTGCGGCGAAACCGACGGTTATGTTAAAATCGCCAGTACTGTCTCGAAATGACTTCGCCCCAAGGTTGATATTGCCACCGCCTGATGAGCCGGCCCCAGCAGCTGAACCTAAGGCTATGTTATTGCCTTGGGCATTGGGCCCCTTTCCTTTTCCGTTCGCCGCACCGGCATTCTCACCGAGGGTGATGTTGCCGCCTGTTCCTGCGGTGAAAGTTTGACCTTCCTTGCCGATGTTACCATTGTTATCAACGATATTAACCGGCGCCGCATAAACTGAGGCGGATAAAGCTACCATTACAACACTTGCTAATACAAAACGTTTCTTACTCATCGTATACACTCCTTTGTGTACAAACAAACTTTCACAAAACTTTCATAAAAAGACTTACATGGCTACTATAATACCAAAAAGGTATATTGTAAATAGAATATTCACATAATTTCAATAAATATACAATATATTCTATAGGTATTTATAGTTGATAAGAAATCTTTGACACATAATTATAAAGTTTAAATATTTATTTATTCTATCAATTGCAATCTATATGCATTGACAATTCTCTATATATTTATATAAAATAGAAATAATTTCATGTTTTGTTCATGATAAAATCATGAGTCATCGGCGTGTGTAATCGTGTGTAATGATGTATTAAGTACATAATTAAGTAAATAATTATGTGCGTAATGAAAAGTGTGTTTGTACGTAAGAGTGTGTAATGAAATATATAGTTGTGTTAGTAGTGGCCCTGTGTATGTCCGTTATGCCCGTGTTGGGAAAACAGGTGGACAGAACAGCGCAGCCTATGCAGGGGACTACGGTAAAACAAGTTCATAGTGAAAGTAAGACTGTATTATCTGACGACTCAGATACCTTCCATGTTAATTCGTCTCATACTCCGGATCATGTCATCGGTCAGGGCGGATTGGAGATGCCGGACTCCACAGATAAAAAGACGACTCGTTATTCCGATACGGATGCAGTCAACTCTGCGTTGCAGGCAGTGGTTATGACTGGTGTTCATTCCGCAATGCACGGATCGAAGGCGAAGCCCTGGATGCAGAGAACCGTCGTGTCATTGCGCTTTCAGAAAAATTGGAAGCCCTTGTATGGTGTGGAAACATTGCAGCCACTAGGTCATTATGATGAGACATCTCGCTATGTGTGGTTTACACAGGAGCGTTTGGCGAATGCACCGGATACAGGGACGACGGCGAATGTGGGTATCGGCTATCGCCGAATTGCTGCGAACGATGACCATTATTACGGTGGTAATCTGTTTTATGACCATCGGTTCAGAGGCAATCACGGTCGCATGAGTGTCGGGCTGGAGTATGTGTCGGGGATCGGTGCGTTTCGCATGAACTGGTATCGCGGTATGTCCAGCGAGCGTTCCCTTGATGGTGCGACACGCTTGGAAAATGTGTCTAACGGATATACTGCGGAATATGGGACTAGCTTTAAGAATGCTCGTTGGGCGCGCGTGTACATGGAAGCCTATCGTTGGCAGTTGCGGCGTAGTGAGGATAAGCATGGCTTGCGCATCGGTACGGAGTTGCAGCTCACACCAAGGATTTCCGTGGACATGGGCTATAATAAGCCGGAGCATAAGCACGGTAGCCCTTACGGTAAGGTTATGTTCCGTCTAGCCGGTGTCGATACGGCTTGGTTTGGTGGTAACCATCGATCGGATGCAAAAGCATCGGTTCGTGCAAATATGCTGGAAAATGTGCGTCGCCAACATACGGTGCACGTTGATTGATAGATTGATATATATATATATATTTATTATTTTGATAAAAGTAGCATAAGAATCTATATTTATTTTTTAGATAAAAGCAATATAGAGAACTGTTTTATCGTATCAGATGGTTGTCATCTGATATGAAAAGACAGTTCCTTTTTTTATACATTAATTCATAAAAATTTATTTTGTTTACAAAATAGAAAAAGAGTGGCACAATATTCATGAAAATATAATGAAGAATAAGTTACACGTGGGATTCATTAGGGAATGGAGAGGATAAAATGAGCAAGCGTAAACTTATATTATCTGTGTTGATTAATGGTGTGTTGTTATCGAGCCTATATGTGGCCGGAGCGGTGGATGTGGCACCGGGCAGCGGTAATGGTGTAGCTATCGGTACGGGCAGTAGTGCACCGAAGGCGGAAAACGTAGCCATTGGTAAAGGTGCCGGCATTTCTTACTCGAACGGTGCTAGTACGGCTACAGGTGATGTAGCTATCGGCAATGGAGCAGGTATTAATAACTATGCTAGCCAGGGCGGTAGTATAGCTATCGGTAAAAATGCAAAGGTTGAAAATATGGCCGGTGGTGGAGAGGCTAGTTTTGCGTTAGGGCAAACGACCTATAGCGGGGGGCTGCTTTCTCCTGCCAGAATTCCTGCGGATCCTACAAAGGTGGTAGGTAGTGTCGCTATCGGTGATAATACATTTGCTCGTACCGGTAGTACCATGATTGGGTCTCATAATTATAAAGGGGACCTTGGGGATACTACTGTGGATAGTGCATCCACAAGAAAAGATGCATTAAATGTATATGCTACAACAATTGGTGCTAATAGCTTTAGTAATGGGGCTTTCACTACAAGTACAGGTGTATATAATATTATCTCCAGTGATTATAATGGTGGACGATTTGCAAATTATACAAAGAATTTTGGTGCCACCATTAATGGTACATTGAATAGCATTGAATCGAAAACGGGTAGCTATTATTCGGGTGTTGCGAACAGTATTGTAGGTACTGCCAATCGAACCTTTAACTCCAATGGGTCTCTCGTATTTGGTGCTGGGAATGAAATAACGAATTCTGTAACCAGTATTTCAGCGCCAAGTTCGGGCGGTAATTCCGCTAAGGAATTATCTGAGAAATTACGTTCCGCTGTCAAAAATTCTAATGGTGGCGGTTCTACTATGGCATTTGGTAGCGGTAATAAGGCGGATTATACACTTCGCTCTGCACTTATGGGTGTAAATAACACATTGACTGGCTCTCAAGGCAAAGAAAGTAAGAATACCATGTTAACGGGCTTTCACAATACGGCGGATAAGGTGTCCAATACGACCGTAATAGGGTCTGAAAATACGGTGACTAATTCTAAGAACAGTCTTGTGATGGGGGATAATCGTGAGGTAAAAGACGCCAATCATGCGGTTCTTATCGGTTCTACAGACAGCAAGACTACGACATCTGTTAATAATGCGGTCGCTGTCGGACATAATACGAATGTAACCGTAGAGGGCGGCGTTGCATTGGGCAGTGAATCGAAGGCTACTGTGGCGGCTGGATCCGTTGGGTATGATCCGAGTACAAAGGCACAGTCCACGAATACGGATTCTACGTGGAAGGCGACTAAATCGGCCGTATCTGTCGGTGATGCAAATAACAATATTACGCGTCAGATTACATCCGTAGCAGCCGGCACAAAGGATACGGATGCGGTGAATGTGGCACAGCTCAAAAAGTTGCAAAATCAAGTGAATGCGAACGGCTCCACTACCGTCAGTGCAGGTAAGCATATTAATGTGACAACTACGACGAACGGAACGACTAAAGATTATAAGGTAAGCCTATCTGACGATATAACAAATCAGATTACAAATAACACGACAAACATTAACAATATACAAGGTGATGTGACCAATATTAAAAAGAATGTAACCAATATTCAGGGCGACATTACTAATATCAAGCAGGATGTAACGAATATGGGGCGGAATGTAGCTCGTCTCGATAAAAAGGTCAACAAATCTGTGGCTGGAGCGGCTGCACTTGCCGCCTTGCATCCGTTGGATTTCGATCCTGATGCAAAATGGGACTTTGCTGCTGGTTATGGCCACTATCATGATGGCAACGCCGCTGCATTGGGGGCTTTCTACAGACCGAATGAGGACTTGCAATTTAGTGTAGGATCTACTGTCGGTAATGGCGAAACCGTTGTGAATGCCGGTATGTCTGTGAAAGTTGGTGCTCACAGTAATGTATCTCGTTCTCGTGTGGCCATCGGTAAGGAAGTTTTGGAACTTAAGAAAACTGTAGCGGTACAAAATGCACAGATTCAAAAGTTGACGGCTCTTTTGAATGGATTAGCCGGAACGAATATGAAAGCAGACCGCAGCACATTATTCCCTGATGTGCCGAATAATCACTGGGCATATGCGGCGGTTAGCGATCTATCTCGACGTGGTCTTGTAGAAGGCTATCCTGATGGTACATTCGGAGGAGATCGTATGTTGACCCGCTATGAATTTGCTCAAATTGTGTACCGAGCTATTCAAAACGGTGTTGCTGTCGATGATCGACTCGTATCTGAATTTGGTCCTGAAATGGCGTTATTCCGTGTGGATACTATTGCCAAGAATCATGAAGGACAACCAACTATTGAACGTGTAAGGGTCAATAAAAAATAGAATACTTATATATATGATTTATATTGTGAAAGCCGAGGCTTTAGGGCCTCGGCTTTTTCGTGTACCTGTAGGGGATTTTTTTCTGTATATAAAATTATCTTATCTATGAAAGTACTAAACTGAAAAGTCTAAAAATATGAAATTGATTACGTAATTACAATAATCGTTATATTCCGATATGTGGATTTATCGTAAATTTTGATAGGAAAGATGATGATTTTATTTCTTAAAATTAAAAAGTATTAAAATAGAAATAAATAAATGACAAAAATGAAGAAAAGATGAAAAAGTTGTTTACAAGATAGAAATTTTTTGATATTGTATTGCCGTGGATGAGTATATGATGAAGAATCATGAATAATTATAGTATTCAGATCGTAATTTGGAATACTAATATTTGGTGTAAGAAGTGTAGATGATAATTAATCTTTATACTTCTTCTTTTTATTATCTTTGCAATATTATGCAACACAAGTGGTGTGTTTTACTGAGTTTTCGGTAAGAAAGGATAATCATGAATCGAATTTATAATGTTATTTGGAGTAAGACAAAAAAATGCTACGTTGTAGTATCTGAAATTGTAAAAACAGGTGGCGGTAAGGTAAAATCCGTACAAAGCGGTACAACCTGGGCGCGCATGAGTGCAGTTATGGCGGTGGCTGCATTATTAATGGGTGGTAATATTACTACAGTTAATGCTGCTACATATACTGCTATGACGATTAATGATGTAAATGGCGCTGGTTATGCTACTGGTAATGTAGTTTATAGTGAAGGTAGTTATTTATATAATTATCAAAACCCTGGGAACCTGACACCATTTGATAATAGTCATTTGTATAATGGTACAGATAGAGGTAACTATACAGAAAATAGTTTTGCTGGCATTGCTATCGGTAAAAATACAAATATTCAGGAAACTGGTAATCCAACTTATTATTCCGGTTTAGCTATCGGTAACTATGCTCAGGCCACAGGTGGTATTTCTTTTGCTTTAGGTCATTATGCTCAGGCTTTATCACCATCTGCTATGGCTCTTGGTACAGCTACAAAGGCGAGCGGATTTAACTCCTTGGCTATGATGCGTCAATCCGCTGCAGAAGGTGAGTTCTCCGCAGCATTAGGTACTGCATCTTGGGCAAAGGGTAATGGTAGTTTCGCCATGGGTTATTCTGCTACAGCAAAAGCGGATCAATCCATTGCAATTGGTGCAGCAGAAACTATAAAATTGCCTGGTCAACAACATGGTACTCCTAGTGCACAATATAATGCCAATGGTAATACCGTAACAGAAGGTGTTCGTTCTCTTGCATTTGGTACAAAGGCGAGAACATCTACTGCTGCAGCTGACTCTATGGCATTCGGTTCCTCATCCAGTACTGGTGGCGCTAATGCGGTAGCTATGGGTTATAGTGCTAATGCTAGTGCAGAGAATGCCTTTGCTATCGGTAATACGGCGCAATCATCCGCACAAAATGCGGTAGCGATGGGTAAAAGTGCCAATGCAAGTGGTGTAAGCAGCTTTGCCATGGGTAGTAGCTCTAATGCTGCTGGTGCTGATGCTATCGCTATGGGTAGTTCTTCCCAAGCCAAATTATCGAACTCTATCGCATTAGGTGGTAATGCAAAATCCTTGGGTGCTGATGCGCTTGCACTTGGCGGTGCGGCTAATGCATCTAAAGATGGTGCCATTGCAATCGGTAAAGAAGCGAAAGCAAACAATACTAATACGACAGCTATCGGTCTTGGTGCTACTGTTACAGGTACTAACTCCATGGCTATCGGTACAAATGCCGTTGCAGAATCCAATAATTCCTTGGCATTGGGTACTGGTACGGAAGTAAGAGGTGCCTTGGTTAATGGTTACTCTGCTTTCACTAATCAACAAAACAACAATGTTGCAAACGGTGTAGTTGCGGTAGGTAACGTAGGTTCTGAACGCCGTATCATCAATGTAGCAGGTGGTGAAAACGATACTGACGCAACAAATGTAAAACAATTAAAATTTGTAAACAGTAACTTGGCAAAATCCATCGCAGGTCCTACATATACGGGCTATGAAGCGAATGGTTCTACATATAAAGCGCCTGATTTCAATATCAAGAACAGCACGTATCATACGGTAAAAGAAGCTGTTGAAGCGGCGCAAACGAATTTCTTCAGTGCTAAAGGCACATCTGCCGATGCGAACTACGATAACACAGGTGCTACAGGCAATAATGCGACAGCAGCCGGCGTACGTACTTCCGCAGCAGGTAACTTTGCGACAGCTGTCGGTGCTGATGCAACTGCAGCGAATGCGAATAGCACTGCAATCGGTTATAAAGCTAAATCCAGTGTAGATGACGGCGTTGCATTGGGTGCAAACTCCATTGCTTCCGTTGCGGCGGGCAAAGCAGGCTATAATGTGAAAACTGCAGACAGCCGTACAAATGGATATAGCGGATTGACAGGCGCTGCGTTGACATCCACTATGGGTGCAGTGTCCGTAGGTGACGGCGGTACAAAAACTCGTCAGATCACAAATGTGGCTGCAGGTACAGCTGATACTGACGCTGTTAACGTGGCACAATTGCGCAATGTTAATTTGAAAGTAGCTGGTAACACTGGTAAAAACGACGTTTTATTAGATAACCAAACATTGACTGTAAAAGGCGATGGTTCTTATGTTACGACATCTGTTAACAACCAAACAATCGATGTGACGTTGACTGATGCAACTAAGAATAAAATCGATAATGCGGCAAATAAAGACTTGTCCAACATTACAGACGGCGGTAAATCCGTTATTCGTGATGAAGCGCAAAAAGCAGTAAAGGTTGTAGCTGGTAAAAACACAACGATTACAGAAGGTACTGACGGTACATATAAAACATATAAAGTTGACGTAGATGCTCCTGACTATCAATTAGTTGAAAATAGCAGTGCTGCTGATAAAGCTTACACTGTATCTGGCAATAAAGTTGACTTAACAGTACAAGATGCTAAAAATCCTGCGAATAAGAAAACTGTAACTATCAAGGATATTGCGTCTAAAACAGAACTTGATACTACAAAAACAGAGCTTATTAATAAAGGCTTGAAATTCGATGCTGATAATGGCGGCGAAAAAACAAATAAATTGGGCTCCAAGGTAACTGTAGCTGGTGATGGTACTAACATCGACACTACAATTACGCAAACTGGCGACGATACAACGATTAAGGTTGCATTGGGTCAAGATATCAATGTTAATACGGTAACAGCTACAAAAACTGTAAAAGCTGGTACTGCTACAATGGGTACCCAATCTGTAACAGATAACAAAAGTGCTGCTCAGAACGGTAACTTTGTATCCGGTTTGGACAATAAAAATTGGACATTAACTGATCCTGCCTATGTATCTGGCCGTGCGGCAACAGAAGATCAACTTAAGATTGTGAGCGATGCTGTGAAAGCAGCTAACGCGGCTAACGCAAGTTCTACGGACTATCGTTTAATCGCTAATCCAAACAATGCGGCAGACGGCTCTTATAAGGTTGAAAACAATCAAGTAGACTTGAAAGTAAAAGACGAAAAATCCAGTGACGTTAAAACTGTAACAATTAAGGATATTGCGTCCAAAACTGAACTTGATAAGGTAAAAGATCGTTCTGTGAAATACGATGGTGAAACTAACAAAGATACAGTAACTTTGGAAGGCCCTAACGGTACAAAAATCACTAACTTGAAGGACGGTAACGTAGCAGCTGGTTCTAAAGATGCTGTAAACGGCGGTCAATTACATCAAGTTAAACAGGATCTTGGCGATCAAATCACAAATACTAAGAATGATTTAAACAATAAGATTGATACAACTAAACAAGATCTTATCGACAAAGGCTTGAAATTCGACGCTAATACAGGCGGCGAAAAAACAAATAAGTTGGGCTCCAAAGTAGCAGTTAAAGGGGATAACTCCAATATCATTACGGAAATCTCTCAAGACGCTAACGGCGACAGCACAATTGATGTGAAACTTGGTAAAAACCTTAATGTAGAGACAATTACTGCAACCGGTGCAAACGGCAAAGACGGTAAAATCGGCATCAACGGTAAAGATGGTGTAACAACTAACATTTCCGTTACTCGTGACGGTCAACCTGGTGTAGACGGCGCTCCTGGCACGACTACAACACGTATTACGTACCAAAAACCTGATGGCTCCAACGAAGAAGTGGCAACCTTGAACGACGGCCTTAAATTCAAAGGTGACATGGGTGCTACATCCAATGTTAAGCTTAACAAACAAGTGGACATCAACGGTGGTGTAACAAGCGCTTCTGATCTTGCTACAGGCAATAATATCGGTGTTACTTCTGCGGCTGTTGGCGCTGATGGCAATGCAAAATTACAATTGCAATTGGCGAAAAACTTGACTGGCTTGCAATCCGTAACGGCATCCGACACTGTGAAAGCAGGCACTGCCACTGTAGGTAATCATACGGTAGCGGATAAAAAAGGTGGCAACCAAACTGGTAATTTTGTAACAGGCTTAGATAATAGAGCTTGGGACATTTCAGATCCTACGTATGTAGAAGGACGCGCAGCGACAGAAGACCAACTTAAGAAGGTTAGCGATGCATTGAAAGCGTCTAATGCAAGTGCTACAGATTACCGCTTAATTGCTAATCCGAACAACGCGGCAGATGGTTCCTATAAGGTTGAAAACAATCAAGTAGACTTGAAGGTAAAAGACGAAAAATCCAGTGACGTTAAAACTGTAACGATTAAGGATATTGCGTCTAAAACTGAACTAGATAATGTAAAAGATCGTTCCGTAAAATATGACGGTAACACAGGCCATGACACAGTAACATTGGAAGGCCCGGACGGCACAAAGATTACCAACTTGAAAGACGGTAATGTAGCGGCTGGTTCTAAAGATGCTGTAAACGGCGGTCAATTACATGATGCTAAAAATGAACTTATCAATACAGGTCTTAAATTTGATGCCAATGTAGGTGGCGTAAAAACTAACAAATTAGGCTCCACGGTTACAATTCAAGGTGAAGGTACTGCAGCTGACGCTGATTATAGCGGTGAAAACCTCAAAACTTTCATCAATCAAGATGCGGCAACAGGTAACACGACGATTGACGTGAAGATGAACAAAAACCTTAAAGCTGAATCTGTAAAGGTTGGCAAAAATGGTAAGGACGGCGTATCTATTACAGGTCCTGACACAGCGAACGGTACAGATGGCAAGGTAGCTGTGACTGATAAAAACGGTAAAGAAGCAGTTTCTATTTCCGGTAAGGACGGCGTAGGCCACATTGGCTTGACAGGCCCTGCTGGAACGAACGGCGTGAACGGTACTAATGGTATCGACTTGTCCGTGAAACCTGGTTACGACGATCCTGCGACAGGCGTTAAAGGTGAAAAAGGCGTTGATGGTACAAATGGTCTTACACGTATCGTTTACAAAGACGGCAATGGCGAACACCAAGTTGCGACTATGGAGGACGGTTTACAATTCACTGGTAACAATTCTGGTACCGTGAATAAACAAAAATTGAACTCCTTGGTGAAAGTACAAGGTGAAGGCGTAACTGAAGCTGAATCCGCTGCATTCAAGAGCGCATCTGGCAACATCAATGTAAAAGCTGATGGCACTGACAAATTGGAACTTCAATTGGCGAAAGACCTTAAAAATCTTGATTCCGTAACAGCCGCTAAGACTGTGAAAGCAGGCGGTGCTACTATGGGTGGTCAAACTGTTAACAACACAGCTGGCGACAGCGAAACAGGCAATTATGTAACAGGCCTTGATAATAAAGATTGGGATGCAAATAAGATTGTATCTGGTCGTGCGGCAACAGAAGATCAATTGAAAAAAGCGTTGGATGCTCAAAGTGCTAACTCCACTGATTATCGTTTGATCAGAAATCAAGCAGCAGGCTCCAATGGAGACTACACTGTGGATGCGAACGGCGATGTAGCGTTGACTGTACAAGATAAGAATCATCCAGATAAAACAGAAACCGTTACCATCAAAGACGTTGCTTCTAAATCCAAACTTGATAAATTGAATGACCGCGCTGTTAAGTATGATTTGGATCCTACTGGTAATCCTGATAAATCCAAGGTAACTTACGAAGGTCCTGCATATAACAATAAGCAAGGCGGTACTCACGTAACGAATGTGGCATATGCTACAGGCAACGATGGTAGCGAAGCGGTTAATGTAGACTACTTAAATGACAAAATCAAAGATAGTGCAGACGCATTGACTAATAAAGGTTTGAAATTCGATGCTAATCAAGGCGGAGAAAAAACTAATAAGCTTGGCTCTAAAGTGACTATTAAAGGTGAAGGCACGGCAGCTGACGAAGATTACAGCGGCGAAAACCTTAAAACTTTCATCACACAAGACCAAACATCTGGTGATACAACTATCAACGTAAAGATGAATAAAAACCTTAAAGCTGAATCCGTGAAGGTTGGCAAAGACGGTAAGAACGGCGTGTCCATTACAGGTCCTGATAACGGTACAGACGGCAAGGTAGCTGTGACTGGTAAGGACGGTAAAGAAGCTGTATCTATTTCTGGTAAAGACGGCGTAGGTCACATCGGTCTTAACGGTAAAGACGGCCATAGCGCTGACATTTCTGTTGAAAAAGGTGATCCAGACCTCAACGGTAACGAAATCACTCGTATCAAATACACTGATGAAAAGGGTAAGACACATCAAGTGGCAACCAAAGATGACGGTATGGCATATGGTGGTGACAACGGCGACGTTATCAAGAAAAAACTTAATGAACAATTGGACATTAAGGGCGGCGTAACAAACGAAGCTGATTTGACTGAAAACAATATTGGCGTTATCAGCAAAAATAATATTCTCAATGTTCGTTTGGCAAAAGACCTTAAAGACTTGAACTCCATTACTTTCAACAACGGAGCTAATGGTGCAAATGGTAAAACCGTTGTAAACGGCGAAGGCATGACTATTAATGATGCAGCAGGTAATCCATTGACAGCTGTTACAAAAGACGGCGTGAAGATTACTGATGGTCCATCCATGACGAAAGATGGCATCGATGCAGCTGGTAATAAAATTACAAACGTTCAAGACGGTAATGTTGCAAAAGATAGCAAAGACGCTGTAAACGGTGGCCAATTGCATGATGCTGTTGAAAGCCTTAAATCCAAAGGCTTCGGTCTAGAAGCAGAAGACGGCCAATCTGTGAAAAAAGCTCTTGGTGAAACTGTTAAAGTTAAAGGTGATGACACGAATATCAAAACATCCGTAGACGACGGCGCTGTTAAGGTAGAATTGAAAAAAGACATCACTGTAGACACTGTAACAGCTACCACTGTAACAACAGGCGACACTAAGATGGATACAAACGGCGTTACTATCAAGGACGGCGCTAATGAAGCAACTAAGTTGACTAAAGACGGCTTGCAAATCAATGATGGTGGTAATAAAGCTGTTACTATCAACAAAGATGGCTTAACAATCGAAAACGGTCCTAAGGTAACAAAAGAGGGTATCGATGCGGCTGATAAGAAGATCACTAATGTAGCTGATGGTACTATTGGCGCTGGTAGCAAGGACGCTGTAAACGGCGGTCAATTGCATACAGCTATTGAAGACATCAAATCCACAGGCTTCGGTCTTAAAGCAGAAGACGGTAACTCCGTGAAGAAACCTCTTGGCGAAACAATTGACCTAAAAGGTGACGGTAATATCAAAACTTCTGTTGATAACGGTGCTATCAAGATGGCCTTGAACGATAAGATCACTCTTGGTCAAGACCCAGCAAAACAAGTTAAGATTGACGGTTCCGAAGGTACTGTTACAGCCGGCAATGGCGATAAAGAAGTTAAGTTGGATGGCTCTGCAGGAACGATTACAGCCGGTAAAGGTGATAATCAAGTTAAAATCGACGGCAACAACGGTTCTGTAACGGCAAATACTGTGAAAGCCGGTGACGTAGTTGTAGGTAAGCAAACTTCCGACGGTAAAGAAGGCAACTTCGTAACAGGTTTGGATAACAAAACTTGGGATCCTGAAAACCCTGTAGCTGTTCCTGGTCGTGCGGCGACAGAAGATCAATTGAAAGCTGTTAATGATGACTTCAACAACAAGGCTAGAACAGGCCGTGTATTCCAAGGTGACCAACTTGGCGATAGCGGTAAAGTGGTTCGTGGATTGGGAGATACTATGAACCTTACTGGTGGTGCTGATGTGAACCGTTTGGCAGATAATAATATCGGTGTTGTGAAAAACGCTGCTGGTGATGGCTATAACATCAAGTTGGCTAAAGACTTGAAAGGTCTTGAGTCCGTAACGACTACGGATGCTGCTGGTAATACAACTGTTATAAACGGTGGCGGTATGACAATTACACCTGCTCAAGGTAATGCTGTAAGTCTTACTAAAGACGGCCTCAATAACGGTGGTAATAGAATTACTAATGTAGGCCCTGGTGTAGATGGTACTGATGCGGTTAACGTAAATCAATTGAGCAGTGCTATGCGTAGCGTGGATGGTAAAATCGCTGATGTAGGTGCTACTAGTGCAGCTATTTCTGGCCTCAAACCATTACAATATGATCCATTGGAACCAACTCAAGTATTGGCTGCTGTAGGTCATTATAAAGGCAGCACCGCTGCAGCTGTAGGCGTGGCGCACTATACTAATGAATCTACAATGTTCCATATGGGCGTATCTCTTGGCGGTCATGACAACATGATTAATGCGGGCGTATCCTACAAATTCGGTACTTCCGATGCGAAGAAAGCGGTTCCTGCACGTTATAAGGCCGGCCCTATCAGCTCCGCGTATGTATTGCAGGATGAAGTGACTGCATTGAAAGCTGAAAATGAACGTATGAAACAACATGATCTAGAGTTAACTGCTAAATACGATCAAGTACAACGCGATAATGAAGAAATGAAAGCTCAAATCGCATTGTTGATGCAACAAGCAGGTCTTACAAAATAATCGAATCTGAATATTCGAGTTCTTAACCACTCATGTAAGGATTGTGAAAGCCGCCCTTTCCGGGGCGGCTCATCATAAGGAGGAAGTATGAAATTCAAAACATTTATGCCTGTATTGGCACTGGCTTATGTATGCGCGGTAGGTCAAGCGGATGCGGCTCAAGATCGATTGATGATGCCGGAACAACCAGCTGAACCATTAAACGTAATTGAAGCAGAAGTGGCCATTCCTGTACCTAGCGAAGAAGTTCGTGACGTAGTGAATGCTTTTACACAATTCCAATTGGATCAAAAAGGCAAATATATCATGGACGACTCTCGCGTTATGAAGGGGCAAGAGCGGTACCACAATAATGTATTGTATTATATGAACGTTCGTCGTAGCTGGTACATCGTGAGCCATCGTTATAAAAATGACAGCTATGCGCGCATGGCGTTAGATCGTTTGTACAACGATTACAAACAGTTCTTTACAGAACATGTGACTGTATCTGAAGATGCTAAATTGGACTATGCGCAACAAATCATCGATATCTTGGATCGCAATACAGCCAATGTACATGATGATGAATTGCGTTTCTACATGAACGAAATGGTTATCTTCAGCTTGAACGAAGCTATGAAAGACGGCAATAATCGCGTGAAAACTGTGGATGAAAAAGCAGCTCCTGCAATGGACGAACTTCATACAGTGGATCTTCGTAAAGCGATTAATGCACCAACAATTCAGTAAGATCTGGTGTAAGTAATAAACCGCTAATTTAATTAAATATTGTAATTGAATCAGGGACAGTTTCATTAGATTCTGTGATAATACACTGATAACTAAATAATATTTAGAATGTATGGTGTTTATAAAAGCCGGGGCATAGATTGCCTCGGCTTTTGTTATGTATAAATTGAAATTGTTACATGCAAATATGTAAATTTAATGGCATAAATGTATCGAAAAGATGAAGATTTTATTTCCTAATTATTAATTTTGTTAAATAAACCATAAAAATGAATGAAACATGAAAAATTTGTTTACAATATAGATTTTTTTTGATATGGTATACGAGTAGATGAGTATATGATAACAATCTGTAATAAGTGTAATATTTGACTTGTTATGCTGAATATTGTTGGTTTGTATTAGAAGTATAGATAATTTTTATATCTATTACTTCTTATTTTTATTATAGTTTTATATAAGGTTAGATAGGTATTACGCAACGAAAATGTAGTACGAAAGGAACATTATGAATTGAATTTATAAAGTCATTTGGAATCGGGTGAAAAACTGTTATGTAGTTGTGTCCGAAATTGCTAATAATCGCGGGAAAATTAATGGAAGAAGCACAACATGCGTTGGTACACTTTTATGTATTTTGGCACTAGTAGGTGGTACATTATTGCCACTGAATACTGCTAATGCAGTAAATCCTGCGGGGACTGGTGCAGGGGTATCATGGGGAAATGGCACGAATAGTGGCACAGATCAAAATAATGTAGCTATTGGCGGTTATGCGCAGGCCCTTGGACCGGTTTCCTTGGCATTAGGTGCGCATAGTAATTCTTCTGCTTCATATTCAACCGCTATCGGTGGAGGAACACAATCTACTGCGGAAAATGCGACAGCTATTGGTGGTGTAGCCAAGGCACAAGGGAAAAATGCTACCTCTATTGGGGCAAAAGCCGAAGCTAATGGAGAGTATGCTACCACTATCGGTGCAGGTGCAAAAGCGGATAAAACCTATGCTATAGCCATCGGCAGCCTTTCTCACGCTACTGAGGTATCCTCGTTAGCAATGGGAAATAATTCAAAAGCTACTAATACTTATGCTTATGCAATCGGTGGGAGTGCGGAGGCTAAGGGCAGATGGAGTATCGCCATGGGGACAAATGCAGTGGCCGAAGATGATGCCAGCGTGTCTATCGGTACCTGGTCAAAAGCTACTACTGGACAGTCCGTGGCTGTCGGTTATCTAGCTAACGCGAAACAATTAGGGGCAACGGCACTTGGCAGACAGACGAATGCTAGTGCAGTAGATGCAACTGCTATAGGATCTGGATCTTCTTCTACTGCTGAAAACGGTACAGCTATAGGTAAAAGTGCTTCGGTCAGTGCGAAAGACAGCGTCGCTATCGGTACTGGGGCGAAAGCAACCAATGAAAATGCAGTGGCTCTCGGCACCGGTTCTGAAACTGCTGCAGCGGTAGCAACAGCCTCTGAGTCAGTTAATGGAGTAGTACATAACTTTGCAGGTATAAATCCTGGTTCCACAGTTAGCGTAGGTAAGACAGGTATGGAACGGACGGTTACCAATGTAGCAGCCGGCCGTATTTCCGCTACATCTACAGATGCTATTAACGGCAGTCAACTGTATGCAGTGACTACGGAAGTGAATAAGGGCACAGTTTATGCAGGAGATGTAAAAGGTACGGGGGCTACAGATAATAAGTTTATCCAAAGACTGGGGGCACAAACTAATATCGTTGGTGGCGTAGCCGATACATCCAAATTGAGTGATAACAATATTGGAGTGGTATCTAATGGCACAGATACATTGAACGTGAAATTGGCTAAAGAACTGAAAGACCTAACTAGTGTGACTGCTGGTGATACAGTGATGAACACGGATGGTGTGACGATCACTGGAGGCCCTAAAATTGTAAAAACCGGCATTGATGCAGGAAACAAACAAATCGTTAATGTGGCTAGTGGCGGAGACGTAACGACGAATGGTGCCAATATTGGCGATATTAACCGTATCATTACGGCGAAGGATAAGTATGTGACTGGCGGTGCAGCGACTTATCAAGCAAATGGTGAGGGTGCCGCAAATTTAATCGGCACAAACGGATTGACTGCGAACGTGAGTGGATTGAAAAATAACTATGTTACGAGTGGCAGTATTTCTAATGACGGCAAAGTGTTGACACTGGAACGTAACGATACGGGCAAAGTTAATGTTGATTTGAGTAATATATTTACTGAGGTAGCAAAGGGAGATTACCGTTTGGTAGAAAATCCTGAAGCGGGTAGCCAGGGTAAATATAAGGTTGATAGCAATGGAAATATGGTATTGACTGTAGCAAATGATAAAGGCGACAAAAAACAAGTTACATTGACAGATATTGCATCGAAGGCGCAACAAGATAATAATACATCAAGTATTACTACAATCAATACAACTCTTGATAAAGGCTTGAACTTTGCCGGTGATACCGGTGCTGTGAGCAACAGAAAATTAGGCGATACCGTCACCGTTAAAGGCGGTGCCACAGGCGCATTGTCCGATGGAAATATCGGTGTTGAATCCGACGGCAATGGCACATTGAACGTAAAATTGGCGAAAACATTGACCGGCTTGGACAGCGTGACAGCCGGCAATACGAGCATTAATAACGGCGGTTTGACTGTAGGTGGTAAGACCTATGTATCTTCAACAGGTCTCAATGCAAATGATCAAAAAATTACCAATGTTTCTGATGGTACTGTAGGTGCAGGTAGTAAAGACGCTGTAAACGGCGGTCAATTACACGATGCTAAAAACGAATTAAATACTAATATCAGTAATGCTAAAACTGATCTTATCAACAAGGGCCTTCGTTTTAACGCTGATAATAACGCTGAAAAAACGAATAAACTTGGTTCTAAAGTAACAGTCAATGGTGATAACAATATCACTACTGAAATTACGCAAACCGGCGATGATACTACAATCGGCGTTAAATTGAACAAAAATCTTAATGTTCAAACATTGACAGCTACAGATACCGTGAAAGCCGGTGGTGTAACAATGGGTAAACACGCTGATACTAAGAACTATGTGACTGGTCTTGATAATAAAGATTGGGATGTAAATACATCTAATCCTGTAAGCGGTCGCGCAGCTACAGAAGATCAATTGAAAAAAATCAGTGATGTTGTTAAGAGTCAAGGTGCTGCTGCTACAGATTATCGTTTGGTGAAAAATGCAGCTGCTGCAGACGGTGCTTATACAGTTGATTCTAACGGCGATGTTGACTTAACTGTAGAGGATAAAAACCATGCAGGTAGTAAAGAAACAGTTAAGATTAAGGATGTTGCCTCTAAATCTAAATTAGATAAAGTTATCAATGACGGCTTGAAATTCGATGCCAATACAGGCGGCGAAAAAACGAATAAATTGGGGTCCAAGGTATCCGTGAAAGGGGATAATTCCAACATCATTACAAGTATCTCCCAAGATGCGAACGGTGACAGCACCATTGATGTGAAACTCGGCAAAGACCTTAAGACCGAAACGATTACCGCTACCGGTAAAGACGGCAAGGACGGCAAGATCGGCATCAACGGTAAAGACGGTGTTACGACGAATATTTCCGTAACCCGTGACGGCAAGCCGGGCGTCGACGGTGCCGCCGGCACGACCACTACGCGCATTGTGTATCAAAAACCGGACGGCACGAACGAAGAAGTGGCGAACCTAAATGACGGTATGCTGTACGGTGGCGATACAGGTAATGTGATTAAAAAGAAACTTAACAATCAAGTGAATGTTAAGGGCGGTATCTCCGATGAAAGCAAATTAGCGACTGAAGACAACATCGGTGTTGTTTCCGACGGTTCCGATACATTGAAATTGCGCTTGGCGAAAGAATTGAAAGGCTTAACGTCTGCTACTTTCACAAACGGCGGCAATAATACTGTTATCAATGGTGATGGTATGACAATCAATCGTGCTGGTGGTAATGCAGTGAGTCTTACAAAAGACGGCTTAAACAACGGCGGTAACAAGATTACGAATGTAGCTGACGGCACAGATCCTAACGATGCAGTTAATAAATCTCAATTGGATAAAGCTACAGCAGCTGCATCCACAACGGTATCGGCAGGTAATAATATTACTGTAACACCTAGCACCAATGCGAATGGTTCCAAGAACTATGAAGTAAGTCTCAAAGACCAAGTGACATTGGGCTCTGATGCTACAAAACAAATCGCGATGGACGGTACTACAGGTACTATCAAAGCTGGCGATAAAGTTACAATCGACGGCAACAAAGGTACTATTAAAGCTGGTAATGTAACAATTGACGGTGAAAACGGTACCATTAAAGCTGGCGATAAGGTAACTATCGACGGTAAAGATGGTAAGATTGCGGCAGGCAAGGTATCTGTTGATGGCAAAGACGGTTATGTGACAGGTTTGGAAAACAAAGATTGGGATCCTAACAACATCACAAGCGGTCGCGCTGCTACAGAAGATCAATTGCAAAAATCTCACAAATCCTTGGATAATAAGATTACTAACCTAGGTGATGAAATCACGAAAAAAGGTATGAATTTTGCTGGTAATACAGGTGAATTCCACCGTGATTTAGGCCAAAAGGTTACTATCAAAGGTGAAGGTACAGAGTCTGACGATAAATATTCCGGCGAAAATATTAAAACAGTAGCCGACCAAGATGGTAATGTTACTATCAAGATGGCGAAAAACCTTAAGACTGACAGCTTAACTACTGATAAGGTAAAAGTTGGCAAAAACGGTCAAGACGGCGTATCCATTACTGGTCCTAACGGTGTTGATGGTACAGATGGCAAAGTAGGTATTACTGGCAAAGACGGTAAAGATGCTGTATCCATGTCCGGTAAAGACGGTGTTGGTCATATCGGTTTAACTGGTAAAGACGGTCGTAATGCGGATATTGCCGTTGATAAAGGTGATCCAGACTTAGACGGTAACAACATCACTCGTATTAAGTACCAAGACGAAAACGGTAAGACCCACCAAGTAGCAACTAAAGATGATGGTATGAAATACGGTGGCGATAGCGGTTCCGTAATCAAGAAAAAGCTTAACGAACAAGTTAATGTAGTGGGTGGCATTACTGATGCTAGCAAGTTGACTACAGAAGACAATTTAGGTGTCGTATCCGATGGTACTGGCAACCTTAAGGTTCGTATGGCGAAAGACTTGAAAGGTCTTGAAACAGTAACCACTAAGGATGCTGCAGGTAATACTACAGTTATGAACGGTGGCGGTGTAACGATTACACCTGCTAGCGGTAATGCTGTGAGCCTTACTAAAGATGGTTTGGACAACGGCGGTAACAAGATTACCAATGTTGCTGCTGGTGTAAACGGTACAGATGCAGTTAATGTAAATCAGTTAAAAGGTGCAACGGATAAGATGGCGAATGCTATCAATGCTGTAGCGGGCGAAACACAACGTGTAGGCGCACATGCAGCGGCTATGTCTGCATTGAAACCTATTCAATATGATCCATTGGAACCAACTCAAGTGATGGCCGGTATCGGTAATTACAGAGGTGAAACTGCGGCGGCGTTAGGCGTTGCACATTACACAGCAGAAGACACTATGTTCCATGTAGGCGTATCTGTTGGTAGTCACCATAACATGGTGAATGCCGGTGTAACTCACAAATTCGGTAACTCCGATGCGAAGAAAGCGATTCCAGATCGTTATAAAGGTGGCCCTATTAGCTCCGTTTATGTGTTGCAAGATGAAGTGACAGCGTTGAAAGCTGAAAATGCACGCATGCAAGAAAGCCTCAATGAATTGTCTTCCGTTAAGGCTGATAATGAACAAATGAAGGCTCAAATTGCATTACTTATGCAACAAGCAGGGCTTACAAAATAACTTGAACTTGATTAAATGGATTATTTAGTATACTCTAGTCATGTAAGAATCATGTAAGGAATATGAAAGCCGCCCTTTGGGAGGCGGCTCATCATTAGGAGGATTTATGAAATTCAAAAAATTTATGCCTGTATTGGCACTTGCTTGTGTATGCGCGGTAGGTCAAGCGGATGCGGCTCAAGATCGATTGATGATGCCGGAACAACCAGCTGAACCATTAAACGTGATTGAAGCAGAAGTGGCTGTTCCTGTACCTAGCGAAGAAGTTCGCGACGTAGTGAATGCTTTCACACAATTCCAATTGGACCAAAAGGGCAAGCGCATCATGGATGATTCCCGCGTTATGACTGGTCAAGAGCGTTACCGCAACAATGTGTTGTACTACATGAACGTTCGTCGCAGCTGGTACATCGTAAGCCACCGTTATAAAAACGACAGCTATGCGCGCATGGCGTTAGATCGTTTGTACAACGATTACAAACAGTTCTTTACAGAACATGCGACTGTATCTGAAGAGGCTAAATTGGACTATGCGCAACAAATCATCGACATCTTGGATCGCAATACGGCCAATGTACATGATGACGAATTGCGTTTCTACATGAACGAAATGGTCATCTTCAGCTTGAACGAAGCTATGAAAGACGGCAATAATCGCGTGAAACCTGTAGATGAAAAAACAGCTCCTGCGATGGACGAACTTCACACAGTGGACCTTCGCAAAGCGATTAATGCACCGACAATTCAATAATGTTAGATGATTCAATTATAAGAATTAAGTGTTGTTGTGTTGTATTTCTTATAATTGTATGACCGATAAAAAATATCGGGGTGTTGTTTGTATTAACAATACCCCGATATTTTTATGCATATAATTTTGCAATCAATGTGATTCGCTGACCTTGAATCACCTTATATGTAATTTTTTTTACGATGGCCGTAAAATTGTGATGCAGAAATTGTAACTGATCGTTAGGTTGAACGTCCGCATCATATGTGAATACGCCTTCTTCCCCATTAAAGCGACCTTTGATTGTGAAAGTTTGATTATCTCGTGTAACTACGATATCTTCTTCTGTAACCGTATTTGGTTTATCTATATTTTGTTGTAAGATATTGAGTTCTGACATAGATTTCTTCCTCCTTTCTGCTTTCAGTATAACAATAAAAATTAAAAAACACATGGAGTAATCGTATAAATTGTTTTTATACACATATGCTCTATTTCTATAAAGCCTATAAATCCCGCCGATACGCCTTTAGAGTGCCTTAGAATAAAAAAGGAATGACAGCGATTTGAATTTCACCTGTCATTCCCTTTACTATATAATAAAATGCTACCTTTATTGATTGTGCAATAGTTAATTTGCTTAAGTAGGTATGTAGTAATTGTGTACGTACATTGAGTCAAAATGGCAGAAACACTGTACGATATCTGTTTATGAAAAGATATCATTCTATTATATGATCTATCATAAATCAGAATGATGAAGAGAAAATAAATTGATTATATATGGTGTAATATTGGTACATAATTATGGAGCATATTAGTATTATTTATGAAAGTTGGTGAATAATAGTAAAAAAATACAGCATTTATGCAGAATATTCAGTATATTTAATTTTATCGAAATTATTAATAACTTAAACACAAAAGTTTTATGAAAATAAAATGAAAAAAAGTTTACTTTTCCCGTAATATGTGGTATTTTAGATATACACATTCAAGAATGTCGATGAATTCTCAATACATCATCGATACATCATTGTTATTTCATTAAATATGTAGATAGTTAGTTAGTAAGTTTTATAAGTTTTATAGGAGAAAGATTAATGAATCGAGTATTTAAAGTGATTTGGAATCGCACAAAGGGCTGCTATGTCGTTGTGGCAGAAACAGCAAAGAACATGACGAAACGTTCTTCTTTGTCGGTTGTATTCTCTAAAATGGTAGGTGCTACAGCAGTTGCCGTTATGCTGACAGGCGTTATGATGCCTACCGATGCCTTAGGGGCACCTATTACAAGAGGTAACGGTGCACAAGCTGAAAATGACGGTGGTATTGCTATCGGTGATAATACGGCATCTAAGGGTGACTATAGTATTTCAATCGGTACTAATGCATCTGTAGGTAGAGGTGATACTGATGAAGGTAAAACACAGAGCGGTATTGCTATCGGACAAGGTGCAACTGTAACTGTTGATGTTGCCAAAGGGGCAGATGTTCCAGCAGATCAAAGAACAGGTGGTATCGCCATCGGTCAAGGTGCAACGACCAAGGTTGTTAATGCAATTGCTGTTGGTTCCGGTACTAGTGCTGATGGTGCACAAGCTGTAACTATCGGTCATAACTCTCGTTCGATTACCAATAACAGTGTAGCATTAGGTAATGAAACACGCGTGGCATCTCTTAATGGTTTTGCTCTTGGTAATAATGCGCGTGCCGGCTATGATGAAACCAATAAATTGATAGGTCTTCCTAATGACCAAGCCTTCGGTTCCAATGCACGTGCTTATGGTGGTTCTTCCATGGCGTTCGGTAATGATGCGAAATCCAGTGGTGGTGGTGCGGTTTCTATAGGTAACGGTTCTCAATCTAGAGGTGATTGGGCGGTAGCTATCGGTAATGGCTCTAAAGCTTTGAAACAGGGCTCTTCTGCATTGGGGACGAATGCTACAACTAATAGCTCTCACTCTACTGCACTCGGTTGGGGTAGTACTACAAATGGCTACGCTGATATCGCGGCTGGTGATGGTTCTGTTGCATCTGGTGGTAATTCCCTAGCAATAGGTGTGCAATCTTCTACATCTACTGGTGCGGTAGGTGCTGTAGCATTAGGTTTAAGCAGTAAAGCTGAGCAAACAAACTCTATGGCATTAGGTGTATCTGCTAATGCTGCACATGAACGTTCCGTTGCACTAGGTGCTAACTCCAAGACTGATGCTACAGTAAGCACACCAAATCAATTGGTAAATGGTTTATGGTATAAAAACTATGCCGGCGGTTCTGCTGATTCCACAATCAGTGTAGGTAGTGATACGGTAAAACGTACCATTACAAATGTAGCTGCCGGTCGTGTGAATGCACAATCTACAGATGCAATCAACGGTAGCCAATTATATGGTGTTGCTAATACTTTAGGTAATTTGGCAAGTACTACAAAAGGCATTTTAGGTGGCAATGCAGCGCTTGACCCTGATACGGGTAACTTGTCGATGAGCAATATCGGTAACACAGGTAAAGGCACGATTCACGATGCTATTAAATTCAATAAAGACACAATAGATAAAGGCCTTAACTTTGATGCTAATACAGGTGGCACGAAAAATAATCTATTAGGTTCTAAAGTTACCATCAAAGGTGACGGCAACAATATTAATGCCGCAATTACACAAGCTAATGGTGATACAACTATTAATATGACTTTGGGTAACACCGTTACAATAGGTGCAGCGAACCCTGTAACGATTAATGGTACTACAGGCCATGTAACAGGCCTTCAAAATAAAGACTGGAATGTAGATAATCCTGTAGCTGTATCCGGCCGTGCTGCGACAGAAGATCAGTTGAAAAAGGTAAACGATAAAGTTAATACCAATAAAGCTGCCATCGATAAAAATGCTGGAGATATCAATACTAACAAGCAAAATATCACAAAAAATGCTGGCGACATTGCGAATAACAAAACTGATATCGCTAAAAATAAGCAAGATATTTCCACTATTAACACAAAGATTAATAAAGGCTTGAACTTTGCTGGCGACACAGGCACTGTAAGTAATCGACAATTAGGTGATACTGTAACTGTTAAAGGCGGTGCTACAGGCACATTGTCTGACGGTAATATCGGTGTTGTATCCGATGGTAATGGCACATTGAATGTGAAATTAGCTAAAACATTGACAGGCTTAGATAGCGTTACAGCTGGTAATACTAAGATTGATAATGGTGGCTTGACCGTAGGTGGTAAGAACTATGTATCTACAACAGGTCTCAATGCGAATAATCAAAAGATTACTAATGTTGCAGATGGTAGTAGCACTAATGATGCAGTTAACTATGGACAATTACAAGCTGCTATCGGCGGTACAGCCAAAGCATCCACTGTAAAAGCAAAGGATGTGAATGTAACTGTAACAGAAAGTACAAACGCAGCAGGCGGTAAGGAATATACTGTTGGTTTAGGTAATAAAATTACTGTAGGTACAGCACATCCTGTAACTGTAGACGGTGATGCTGGTCATGTAACAGGCCTTACAAATACAGATTGGAATGTAGATAATCCTGTGGCTGTATCCGGTCGCGGTGCTACTGAAGATCAGTTAAAAGCGGTAAACGAAAAAGTTAATACTAATAAGACTCAAATCGACAAGAATAAACAAGATATCGCTGATAATAAGCAAAATATCACAAATAATGCTGGCAATATTGCTCAAAACAAGCAAGACATCTCCAATATTAATACAAAAATTAATAAAGGATTGAACTTTGCTGGCGATACTGGTAATGTAAGCAACAGACAATTAGGCGACACTGTAACTGTTAAAGGCGGTGCTACAGGCACACTGTCCGATGGTAATATCGGTGTTGTATCTGACGGCAATGGCACATTAAATGTGAAATTAGCTAAAACATTGACAGGTTTGGACAGCGTGACAGCAGGTAATACTAAGATTGATAGCAACGGTTTGACTGTAGGCGGTAAAACATATGTATCTCCAACAGGTCTCAATGCGAATAATCAAAAGATTACCAATGTTGCTGATGGAACTGTAGGCGCAGGCAGTAAGGACGCTGTAAACGGCGGTCAATTGCACGATGCCAAAAACGAATTAACTACTAATATCAATAATGCCAAAACTGAACTTATCAACAAAGGTCTTCGTTTTAACGCTGATAATAACGATGAAAAAACAAACAAACTTGGTTCTAAAGTAACAGTCAATGGTGATGGTAATATCACTACTGAAATTACGCAAACTGGTGATGATACTACAATCGGCGTTAAATTGAAAAAAGATCTTAATGTTACTACTGTTACTGCTACAGATACTGTAAAAGCAGGCGGCGTAACAATGGGTAAACACGCTGATACTAAAAATTATGTGACAGGCCTTGAAAATAAGGACTGGGATGTTAATAAGTCTAACCCTGTAAGCGGTCGTGCTGCTACAGAAGATCAATTGAAGAAAATCAGCGATGTAATTAAAAGCCAAGGTGCTGCGTCTACGGACTATCGTTTAGTTGCAAATCCGGCAGTTGCAGACGGCGCCTATACAGTTGACTCTAACGGTGATGTTGACTTAACTGTTGAGGATAAAAACCATGCAGGTAGTAAAGAAACAGTTAAGATTAAGGATGTCGCATCTAAATCTAGCCTTGATAAATTAAACGATCGCGCTGTTAAGTATAATTTGGACAATAATGGTGACGTTGATAAGACAAAAGTAACTTATGAAGGTCCTACTTATGCTAATAAAACTGGTGGTACTCATGTAACAAATGTGGCGTATGCGACAGGTAACGATGGTAGCGAAGCGGTTAATGTGGATTACTTGAAAGATAAAATCAAAGATAGCGAAGATGCATTAACTAATAAAGGCTTGAAATTTGATGCTAACAATGGCGGCGTAAAAACAAATAAATTGGGCTCCAAAGTAACCGTTAAAGGGGATAACTCTAATATCATTACGGAAATCTCTCAAGACGGTAACGGTGACAGTACAATTGATGTGAAACTTGGTAAAAACCTCAATGTAGAAACGATTACTGCTACTGGTGCAAACGGTAAAGACGGTAAAATCGGTATTAATGGTAAAGACGGTGTAACAACTAACATTTCTGTTACTCGTGACGGTCAACCTGGTGTAGACGGTGCTCCTGGTACGACTACAACTCGTATTAGATACCAAAAACCTGATGGTACGAACGAAGAAGTGGCTACTTTGAACGACGGCCTTAAATTTAAAGGCGACATGGGTGCTATATCTAATGTTAAGCTTAACAAGCTAGTAAATATAACAGGTGGTGTGACAAATGCATCTGATTTGGCAACCGGAAATAATATCGGTGTTACATCTGCGACGGTTGATGCTGACGGTAATGCAAAATTACAATTGCAATTGGCTAAAAATTTAACAGGCTTGCAATCTGTAACGGCATCCGACACTGTGAAAGCTGGCACTGTAACCATGGGTAAACAAGAAGATGGTGCGAACCCTGGCAATACTGGCAACTATGTATCTGGCTTAGATAATAAAGATTGGGATATTCAAAATCCTAATATGGTATCCGGTCGCGCCGCAACAGAAGATCAGTTGAAAACAGTTAGCGACGAAGTTAAGAAACAAGGCGCTAATGCTACGGACTTCCGTTTGGCGAAAAATGCGGCTGAAGCTGACGGTGCTTACAAGGTGGATGATAATGGCAACATTGATTTGACTGTAGAGGATAAAAATCATCCGGATAAAAAGGAAACCGTAAAATTGAAAGACATTGCCTCCAAATCCAAATTGGACGATGTTATCAATAAAGGCTTGCAGTTTGATGCTAATAGTGGCGGTGTACAGACTAATAAACTTGGTTCCAAGATCACTATTAAGGGTGAAGGTACTGATGCTGATAATAACTACAGCGGTGAAAACCTTAAAACTTTCATCAAACAGGATCAAAATGGCAATACAATTGTCGATGTGAAGATGAATAAGAACCTTAAAGCTGAAACTGTGAAGGTCGGTAAAGGTGATAAAGATGGTGTAACTATCACTGGCCCTGAAGGCCCGAACGGCTTAGACGGTAAGGTAGGTGTTACTGGTAAAGACGGGAAACCTGCTGTATCTATGTTCGGTAAAGATGGCGTAGGCCATATCGGCTTGACAGGCCCTGCAGGTACAAATGGGGTGAACGGTACAAACGGTATCGACATGTCCGTGAAGAATGGCTACGATGATGATACTAAAGGCGTTAAAGGTGCAAAAGGCGTAGACGGTGTTGATGGTATCACTCGTATTGTTTACCAGGACAAAAACGGCGAACATCAAGTGGCAACCATGGATGATGGTATGCTCTACGGCGGCGATACAGGCAAGGTGATTGAAAAGAAACTTAACAACCAAGTGAATGTTAAGGGCGGTATCTCTGATGAAAGCAAATTAGCGACTGAAGACAACATCGGTGTTGTTTCCGACGGTTCCGATACATTGAAATTGCGCTTGGCGAAAGAATTGAAAGGCTTGACGTCTGCTACTTTCACAAACGGCGGCAATAATACTGTTATCAATGGCGATGGCATGACCATCAATCGTGCTGGTGGCGATGCAGTAAGTCTTACAAAAGACGGCTTAAATAACGGCGGTAACAAGATTACGAATGTTGCTGATGGCACGGACCCTAACGATGCAGTTAATAAATCTCAATTGGATAAAGCTACAGCAGCTGCATCCACAACGGTATCTGCAGGTAATAATATTACTGTGACACCTAGCACCAATGCGAATGGTTCCAAGAACTATGAAGTAAGTCTTAAAGATCAAGTGACATTGGGCTCTGATGCTACGAAACAAATCGCAATGGATGGTACTACAGGTACTATCAAGGCTGGTGATAAAGTTACAATCGATGGCAATAAAGGTACTATTAAAGCTGGCAATGTAACAATTGACGGTGAAAACGGTACCATTAAAGCTGGCGACAAGGTAACTATCGATGGTAAAGATGGTAAGATTGCAGCAGGCAAGGTATCTGTTGATGGCAAAGACGGTTATGTGACAGGTCTAGAAAACAAAGATTGGGATCCTGACAACATCACAAGCGGTCGTGCTGCTACAGAAGATCAATTGCAAAAATCTCACAAATCCTTGGATAACAAGATTAATAACCTAGGTGATGAAATTACGAAAAAAGGTATGAATTTTGCTGGTAATACAGGTGAATTCCACCGTGATTTAGGCCAAAAGGTTACTATCAAAGGTGAAGGTACAGAGTCTGACGATAAATACTCCGGCGAAAATATTAAAACAGTAGCCGACCAAGATGGTAATGTTACTATCAAGATGGCGAAAAACCTTAAGACTGACAGCTTAACTACTGATAAGGTAAAAGTTGGTAAAAACGGTCAAGACGGCGTATCTATTACTGGTCCTAATGGTGCTGACGGTACAGACGGCAAAGTAGGTATCACAGGCAAAGACGGTAAAGATGCTGTATCCATGTCCGGCAAAGACGGCGTTGGTCATATTGGTTTAACTGGTAAAGACGGCCGTAATGCGGATATTACCGTAGATAAAGGTGATCCAGACTTAGACGGTAACAACATCACTCGTATTAAGTACCAAGACGAAAACGGTAAGACCCACCAAGTGGCAACTAAAGACGATGGTATGAAATACGGTGGCGATAGCGGTTCCGTAATCAAGAAAAAGCTTAACGAACAAGTTAATGTAGTGGGTGGCATTACCGATGCTAGCAAGTTGACTACAGAGGACAATTTAGGTGTCGTATCCGATGGTACTGGCAACCTTAAGGTTCGTATGGCGAAAGACTTGAAAGGTCTTGAAACAGTAACCACTAAGGATGCTGCAGGTAATACTACAGTTATGAATGGTGGCGGTGTAACAATTACACCTGCTAGCGGTAATGCTGTAAGCCTCACTAAAGACGGCCTCAACAACGGAGGTAATACAATTACCAATGTAGGTCCTGGTGTAAACGGCACTGATGCAGTTAACGTAAATCAATTGAAAGGTGCTACAGACGGTTTAGCTAATGCTATTAACTCCGTAGCAGGCGAAACACAACGTGTAGGCGCACATGCAGCGGCTATGTCTGCATTGAAACCGATTCAATATGATCCATTGGAACCAACTCAAGTAATGGCTGGTATCGGTAATTACAGAGGTGAAACTGCGGCAGCTCTTGGCGTTGCACATTACACAGCAGAAGATACAATGTTCCATGTAGGCGTATCTGTTGGTAGCCACCATAACATGGTAAATGCTGGTGTAACTCGTAAATTCGGTACTTCCGATGCGAAGAAAGCAGTTCCTGAACGTTACAAAGGTGGCCCTATCAGCTCCATGTACGTAATGCAAGATGAAATGACTGCTTTGAAAGCTAAGTACGAAAAAGTACAACGCGACAATGAAGAAATGAGAGCACAAATTGCATTATTGATGCAACAAGCGGGCTTGAAATAATATGAAATAACATATTGATATGGCAGTGCTTATAAAAGGCGCCAAAAGCGAAATGCTTTTGGCGCCTTTTTGCATGCAAAAAATAGATTTAATGGCTATTTGAGCATATATATCATGGTATTTTGTAATGTAATTAAAATAGGTGAGTGATATAGGTGAATAATAATTGGATCATAATAGTTTACTAAGGTGAAATACATTTTTTTCATGAAGTTAATTTTATGCGAAAAAATTAGTACATTTAGCATATTCATAAGGTATATGACGGCCTTTTTGTATATTCATAAATATTTATGATTTAGAAGTGAGTGTAGAGTGAAAAATTTTTTACTTTTAGTATAGAATATGATATGTTTAATATGATATGCATCGATAAATAGCCATATATTAACTGTATTTTTACTTTTTAAAATAGTTATAAAATATTTTATTATATTCGTATAATTTGATAGTTTTATGCAAGGAGTAAGATGAGATGAACCGAATTTTTAAAGTAATCTGGAGTCGTACAAAAGGATGTTATGTCGTTGTGGCTGAAACAGCGAAGAATATGTCGAAACGCTCGACAATGACATCTGTGTTTGCCAAGATGCTCGGAATTTCTATCTGTACTGTTATGTTAGCAGGAGGGATTATACCAACTGAAGCGCAGGCATCTACATTAAAATGGGGTGATAATGCTCAGGCTAAAAATGGTACTGTAGCGATAGGTGACAATAGTACAGCAATGGCAGATAATAGTGTGGCCTTGGGTACAGGTGCTACTGTTACAAAAACTAATAGGGCTAATGTTGGTAATGTGCAAGGTGTTGCAATCGGAAGAAATGCAACAGTTGAAGTAAATAATGGTGTTGCTATCGGTAATTTGACAAAAGTAGCTTCTTTAAATGGCTTTGCCCTTGGTAATACATCCTGGGCTGGATATGATGAGGCCGGTAACTATGTGGGTGCCGATAATGATCAGGCATTTGGTACCAATGCCAGAGCTTGGGGTGGATCATCCATGGCATTTGGTAATAATGCGAAGGCATCTAAAGGCGGTGCCGTTGCTATGGGTAACGGCTCTCAATCCAGAGGCGAGTGGGGCGTAGCCATCGGTAACGGTGCAAGAGCATTGGCAGCGGGTGCTCGCGCAATCGGTGCGAACTCTACAGCTGACGCTACTAATGCTGCTGCTATGGGTTGGGATAGCGTGGCTAGCGGTGAGGCTTCTATTGCTATCGGTGAGACGGCAAAAGCGACGAAAAATAATTCTATTGCTATGAGTAAAGCTGCAATCGCAGCTTCAGATGATTCCATTGCCATCGGTAAAAATGCATTAGTTGATGTGAATCAACAACGATCAATTGCATTAGGTGCCAACTCCAAGACGGCTAATGTGGTAAGTACGCCAAATCAGCATGTAAATGGTTTATGGTATAAGAATTTAGCTGGCGGCAGTGCTGACTCCACGCTTAGTGTGGGTAGTGATACGGTAAAACGTACGATTACCAATGTGGCGGCGGGACGCATGAATGCTTCGTCTACAGATGCTATTAACGGTAGTCAGTTATATGCCGTAGCAAATAGCCTGGGCAATTTAGCCACTACTACTAAAAATATCCTTGGCGGTAATGCGGCGCTCGATCCTGATACCGGTAAATTAACGATGAGCGATATCGGTTTTACAGGTAAAAGCACGATCCACGATGCTATTAGATATAATAAAGACAATATTGATAAGGGATTGTTCTTTTATGGTGATAACTTTGTTCAGAACCAAGTAAAATTAGGTGACACAGTAAGAATAAAAGGTGGCGCTAGCGGTGCTCTGGCTGACAACAATATTGGGGTTCAAGCAGACGGAAATGGCACACTAAATGTGAAATTGGCTAAAAAATTAACTGGTTTGGATAGCGTAACAGCAGGAACTGCTACGATTGATAATAAAGGGGTGTCTGTAGGCAATAAACTCTATGTGTCAACCGGTGGCCTTAATGCCAATAATCAACAGCTTAGAGGTGTTGCAGACGGTACAGGTAGTCAGGACGCAGTTAACTACGGTCAGTTGCAACGAGCAATTAACGGTACAGCTAAAGAAGCCATTGTAAAAGCAAATGATGATGGTAATATTACGATAAGGGAAAACTCAACGGCGAAAGGTGGTAAAGAATATACTGTCGGCTTAAACTATAAGATTACTGTAGGGAAAGGGGCGGCCTCGCATCCTGTAACCATAGATAGTGGTACAGGAACGGTCACAGGTCTTACCAATACATCATGGAATGTAAATAATCCAGCACCTGTTACAGGGCGTGCTGCTACGGAAGATCAGTTAAAGCGGGTTAATGAGAGAGTTAATTCCAATCAGTATTTTATTAATCAAAATACGCAGAATATCTCAGATAACTCAAGCCGTATTGGTGCCAATGCACGAAATATCACAAAAATACAAGGTGATATTACTACTAATAAGAATGATATTAACACTATCAATAATACTCTTGAAAAAGGGCTCTATTTTAGCAGCGATACAGGTGCTTCGATTAAGAGAAAATTAGGTGATACTCTAGTCATTAAAGGCGGTGCTACAGGGGCATTATCCGATAATAATATTGGTGTTGTATCCGATGGTACCGGTAGATTGACTGTAAAGTTGGCAAAATATTTAACAGGATTAGAGAGCGTTAATGCAGGAAATACTACTATTAGTAAAAATGGTTTGAGTGTAGGTGCTAGAACCTATGTAACACCTGATGGCATCAATGCTAATAATCAAAAGATTACTGGTGTTGCTAATGGTACAGCGCCTAACGATGCGGTTAATTTCAGTCAATTACAAAGTGCTATCGGTGGTACTGCAAAGGCGACTACAGTAAAATCAAAGGATGCAAATGTAACCGTAACAGAAGGTGCCAATGTGAATGGTGGTAAGGAATACACTGTTGGATTGGGCAATAAACTTGCGGTAGGTACGGCACATCCTGTAACTGTGGACGGAACCGCAGGAACTGTAACAGGACTTACTAATGCTGCTTGGAATGTAAATAATCCACAAGCCGTAACTGGTCGTGCTGCAACGGAAGATCAGTTAAAAACTGTTAATACGCAAGTCAATACAAATAAGGATAAAATAGCTCAGAACACAACTGACATTGCTCAAAATGCGACTGATATCGGTAAGAATAAACAAGATATAACTAAGAACAAGACTGATATAGCTCAAAATACTACTGATATCGGTAAAAATAAGACTGATATTGCACAAAACAAGCAAAATATTACTCAGAACACACAAGATATTGCGACCAATAAAAATGCTATCTCTACAATCAATACAACTATCGCTAAAGGCCTTAATTTTGATGGAGATAGTGGCGCTGTAATTAACAAACAGTTGGGTGATAAGCTCAGCATTAAAGGTGGTGCAGCGGCTGCGAACTTGACGGATAATAATATCGGTGTCGTATCTGATGGCAGTGCGTTAAATGTGAAACTGGCGAAAACATTAACTGGTTTGGACAGTGTGACAGCTGGTGGTACAACTATCAATAATGGGGGCTTAACCGTAGGCGGCAAGACCTATGTAACACCGAACGGCATCAATGCAAATGACAAGAAAATAACTAATGTTGCTGATGGCGAAGTGGCGGCTAATTCCAAAGAGGCGGTTAACGGCGGTCAACTTCATGCGGCTAAAACCGAATTAAATAGCAACATTAATGATGCTAAAACTGAATTAAACAAGAATATCGGTGATGCCAAAACTGAACTTA
Organism: Veillonella sp. 6_1_27; assembly: GCF_000163735.1. Classification (NCBI taxonomy): domain Bacteria; kingdom Bacillati; phylum Bacillota; class Negativicutes; order Veillonellales; family Veillonellaceae; genus Veillonella; species Veillonella sp. 6_1_27. The sequence goes on along the minus strand of NZ_GG770216.1, from coordinate 19,475 downwards.
ATAAAAATATTAATGACGCTAAAACTGAACTGAACGGCAATATAGATAATGCTAAAACAGAGCTAAACAATAATATATCGACTGCGAAGAATGATGTGATTAATACAGGCCTCAAGTTTGATGCGGACACAGGCGGTGTTAAGACCAATAAACTGGGTTCCAAGGTAACGGTAAATGGCGATGATAATATCACGACAGAAATCAGTCAAACTGGTGATGATACTAAGATCGGTCTTAAATTAAAGAAAGATCTTAATGTTACTACTATTACTGCTGCTGATACTGTGAAAGCTGGCACTGTGACTATGGGCAAACAAGCTGGTGGTGCAGGCGGTGCAAACGGTAACTTTGTAACAGGACTCGATAATAAGTCTTGGAACGCAGATAATCCTCAAGCTGTAAGTGGTCGTGCTGCAACGGAAGATCAGTTGAAATCTGTTAATGATAAGGTCAATACAAATGTAACTAATATCAATAAAGGATTAAACTTTAACGGCGATAGCGGTGCTGCGATTAATAAAAAATTAGGCGACACTGTTACCATTAAAGGTGGTGCTACGGCAGATCTTACGGATAATAATATCGGTGTCGTGTCTGATGGTAGCACATTAAATGTGAAACTAGCTAAAACATTAACTGGTTTGGATAGCGTAATAGCTAGCGGAACAACCATCAATAGTAGCGGTTTGACCGTAGGCGGTAAGACCTATGTAACGCCGAACGGTATCAATGCAAATAATCAAAAGATTACCGGTCTAGCAAAAGGCACAGACCCTACTGATGCGGTTAATTTTAGCCAGTTACAGGATGCTATCGGTGGAACTGCTAAGGCAAGTACTGTGAAAGCTAAGAACAGCAATATCACTGTAGATGAAGGTACAAACGCAGCCGGCGGTAAGGAATTTACAATCGGACTAGGCGATAAAATCACCTTAGGAACTGCTAATGCTGTATCTGTGGATGGTACTACAGGTACAGTAACTGGCCTTACCAATACTGCTTGGGATGTAGATAATCCTCAAGCCGTAACCGGTCGTGCTGCAACAGAAGATCAGTTGAAATCTGTTAATACACAGGTTAATACAAACAAGGATAAAATAGCTCAAAACACAACTGACATTGCTCAGAATACGACTGATATTGGTAAGAATAAACAAGATATAACTAAGAACAAGGCTGATATTGCTCAAAATACGACTGACATCGGTAAAAATAAGACTGATGTTGCACAAAATAAACAAAATATTGCTCAAAATACGCAAGATATTACGACTAATAGAAATGCTATTTCTGCCATCAATACGACTATTGCTAAAGGTCTTAACTTTGATGGAGATAGCGGCGCTGTAATTAACAAACAGTTGGGTGATAAGCTTAGCATCAAGGGCGGTGCAGCGGCTGCTAACTTGACGGACAATAATATTGGTGTCGTATCTGATGGCAGTACGTTAAACGTGAAGTTAGCTAAAACATTAACTGGTTTGGACAGCGTAACAGCTGGTGGCACAATCATCAATAGTGGTGGTTTGACCGTAGGCGGTAAGAATTATGTATCTCCAAATGGCATCAATGCGAATGATCAAAAGATTACCAATGTTGCTAATGGCGACGTGGCGGCTAACTCCAAAGATGCGGTGAACGGCGGTCAATTGCATGACACTAAAACTGAGTTAAATAAAAATATTAGCGATGCTAAGACCGAGTTGAATAAAAACATTGGTGATACTAAGGCTGAATTAAATAAAAACATTAGTGACACTAAAACCGAACTCAACAACAATATTAATGATGCTAAGACCGAGCTTACCAATAAAGGCCTTCGTTTCAATGCGGATAATGACGACGAAATAACGAATAAACTAGGCTCTAAGGTAACAGTAAACGGCGATGATAACATCACCACAGAAATCACGCAAACTAGTGATGATACGAAGATTGGTCTTAAATTGAAGAAAAATCTTAATGTTACATCTGTTACTGCAGCGGAAACTGTGAAAGCCGGCACGATAACCATGGGGAAACAATCCGATGGTGCAAGCCCTGCTAATATGGGCAACTACGTAACAGGTCTTGATAATAAGGCTTGGAGTATTGATAACCCTACGTTTGTATCTGGCCGTGCAGCAACAGAAGACCAATTGAAGACAGTTACTGAAGCTATCAAAACTCAAGGCGCTAATGCAACGGACTTCAGTCTCGTAGCTAATCCTGCGGCAGGCTCCAATGGTGACTACACTGTAGATGCTAACGGTGACGTAGCATTGACAGTTCAAGATAAGAACCATCCGGATCAAACAAAAACCGTAACGATTAAAGATGTGGCGTCTAAATCCGAAGTAGATAAAGGTCTAAACATTGACGGTGATTTTGGTACGACTATCAATAAAAAGTTGGGTGGTACTGTTGCCATTAAAGGCGGAGCGGCGGCTGCCGATTTAACAGATAATAATATTGGCGTTGTATCTGATGGCACAACATTGAACGTGAAGTTGGCAAAAACATTAACTGGGTTAGACAGCGTGACAGCTGGCGGTACAACCATCAATAGTGGTGGGTTAACCGTAGGTGGTAAGACCTATGTATCTCCGAACGGCATCAATGCGAACGACCAAAAGATTACCAATGTTGCTGATGGTAATATTGCTGCTAATTCCAAAGACGCGGTGAACGGCGGTCAATTACATGAAGCCAAAACTGAGTTAAACAAAAATATCACTGATACAAAGACTGAATTAAATAAAACCATTGGCGATACTAAGACCGAGTTGAATAAAAATATCGCTGACACTAAAACCGAACTCAACAATAATATTAATGATGCTAAGACTGAACTGACCAATAAAGGCCTTCGTTTTGACGCGGATAATAACGATGAAAAAACGAATAAACTAGGCTCCAAGGTAACGGTAAACGGCGATGACAACATTACGACGGAAATCACTCAAACCGGTGATGACACTAAGATCGGTCTTAAATTGAAGAAAGATCTCAATGTTAAATCTATTGTTGCTACGGATACTGTGAAAGCCGGCACCGTAACCATGGGTAAACAAGCTGATGGGGCAAATCCGGCGAATAACGGCAACTATGTAACCGGTCTTGATAATAAGGCGTGGAGCATTGAAAACCCTACGATTTCATCCGGTCGTGCAGCAACGGAAGACCAGTTGAAAACAGTTAGTGACGAAGTTAAGAAGCAAGGTGCTAATGCAACTGATTTCAGTCTCGTAGCTAATCCTACGGCAGGCTCCAATGGTGACTACACTGTAGATGCTAACGGTGATGTAGCATTGACCGTACAGGATAAGAACCATCCGGCTGCTCAAACAAAAACCGTAACGATTAAGGATGTGGCGTCTAAATCCGAAGTGGATAAAGGCTTGAACTTTGACGGTGACTCTGGCACGACGATTAATAAGAAGCTAGGTGGTACTGTTGCTATTAAAGGCGGAGCTGCGGCTACAGATTTAACAGATAATAATATTGGCGTTGTATCTGATGGCACAGGCACATTAAACGTGAAGTTGGCTAAGACATTGGCTGGTTTGGACAGCGTAACAGCTGGAGGTACAACCATCAATAGTGGTGGTTTGACCGTAGGTGGTAAGACCTATGTATCTCCAAACGGCATCAATGCGAACGACCAAAAGATTACCAATGTTGCTAATGGTGATATTGCTGCTAATTCCAAAGACGCGGTGAACGGCGGTCAATTACATGAAGCCAAAACTGAGTTAAACAAAAATATCGTTGATACAAAGACTGAATTAAATAAAAACATTAGCGATACTAAGACCGAGTTGAATAAAAATATCAGTGATACCAAAACTGAGCTTAATAAAAACATCGCTGACACTAAAACCGAACTCAACAATAATATTAATGACGCTAAAACTGAACTTACCAATAAAGGCCTTCGTTTTGATGCGGATAATAACGATGAAAAAACGAATAAATTAGGCTCCAAGGTAACGGTAAACGGCGACGACAATATTACGACGGAAATCACGCAAACCGGTGACGACACTAAGATCGGTCTAAAATTGAAAAAAGATCTTAATGTTACATCTGTTACGGCTACGGAAACTGTGAAAGCTGGCACTGTAACCATGGGTAAACAATCCGATGGTGCAACCCCTGCTAATACAGGTAACTACGTGACAGGTCTTGATAATAAGACTTGGGATGCAGGTAAAGTCGTATCCGGTCGTGCTGCAACAGAGGATCAATTGAAACAAGCTTTGGCAGGTCAAACTGATACAGGGCTTAAATTTAATGCCAATGTAGGCGGTGTAAAAACCAATAAATTAGGCTCTACTATCACTGTTCAAGGTGAAGGCAAAGCTGACGATGCTGATTACAGCGGTGAAAACATTAAAACTTTCATCAACCAAGATAATGATGGTAACACGACTATCAATGTGAAGATGAATAAAAATCTTAAGGCTGAATCCGTGAAAGTCGGCAAAGACGGTAAAGATGGCGTATCCATTACAGGTCCAGATGCGGCGAATGGCGCTGATGGTAAGGTAGCTGTTACAGATAAAAACGGCAAGGATGCGGTGTCCATGTCCGGCAAAGACGGTATTGGCCACATCGGTTTAACCGGAAAAGATGGGCGCAATGCCGATATTATTGCTGATAAGGGCGATTCCGATCTCGACGGCAATGTAATCACTCGTATTAAGTACCAAGATGAAAACGGTAAGACTCATCAAGTGGCAACCAAAGACGATGGTATGAAATACGGTGGTGATTCCGGTACTACCATCAAGAAAAAACTTAATGAACAATTGGACATTAAGGGTGGTGTTACAAGTGAAGATGAGTTGACCAAAAACAATATCGGTGTTATCAGTAAAGATAATGTGCTCAATGTTCGTTTGGCAAAAAATCTTAAAGGGCTGGATTCCATAACTTTCAATAATGGCACTAATGGTGCAAACGGTAAAACCGTTGTAAATGGTGAAGGTATGACCGTTCAAGATAAGGATGGCAATCCGTTGACTGCTGTTACAAAAGACGGTGTGAAGATTACCAACGGTCCATCCATGACGAAGGACGGTATCGATGCGTCCAATAAGAAGATTACGAATGTAGTCGATGGTACTGATTCTAAGGATGCGGTTAATAAATCCCAATTGGATAAAGCCGCAGCAGCTGCTACTACAACAGTAACGGCAGGTAATAATGTCCAAGTAGATAAGACTACTAATGCGGACGGTTCTACAAATTACAAAGTGGGCCTCAAAGACCAAGTAACGATGGGAACTGATCCTACGAAACAAATTGCGATGGATGGTACAACAGGTACGATTAAAGCCGGTGACAAGGTTACAATCGACGGCAACAAAGGCACCATTAAAGCAGGCGATAAAGTTGAAATCGATGGTAATAAAGGTACCATTAAATCCGGTAATGTTGCGATTGACGGTGAAAATGGTACAATCAAGGCCGGTGACAACGTAACAATCAACGGTAAAGACGGCAAGATTGCTGCCGGAAAAGTATCTGTTGATGGCAAGGACGGACATGTGACAGGCCTGGAAAATAAAGACTGGGATCCTGATAATATCACAAGCGGTCGTGCTGCTACAGAAGATCAATTGCAGAAGTCCCATAAAACCCTGGATAATAAGATTAATAACTTAGGTGATGAAATCACAAAGAAAGGTATGGATTTTGCCGGTAATACAGGTGAATTCCACCGTGATTTAGGTCAAAAGGTTACTATCAAAGGTGAAGGTCAAGGGGCTGATAGCGATTATTCCGGCGAAAATATCAAAACTGTAGCCGATCAAGATGGTAATATCAACATCAAGATGGCGAAAGACCTTAAGGCCGATAGCATCACTACCAAGACGATCAATACTGATACGGTCAATGCAGATAAGGTGAAAGTCGGCAAAAATGGTCAGGATGGCGTTTCCATTACAGGTCCAGATGCAGCAAATGGTACAGATGGCAAAGTAGCTGTTACTGGTAAAGACGGTAAAGATGCTGTATCTATGTCCGGCAAAGACGGTATTGGCCACATCGGTTTAACCGGAAAAGATGGGCGCAATGCGGATATTACTGCTGATAAGGGCGATTCCGATCTCGACGGCAATGCAATCACTCGTATTAAGTACCAAGATGAAAACGGTAAGACTCATCAAGTGGCAACCAAAGACGATGGTATGAAATACGGTGGTGATTCCGGAACTCCAATTAACAAAAAACTTAATGAACAAGTGAATGTAGTTGGGGGTATTACGGATGCTGGTAAGTTGACGTCCGAAGATAATTTAGGCGTCGTATCTGATGGAACTAATCTCAAGGTTCGTATGGCAAAAGATTTGAAAGGTCTTGAGTCTGTGACGACTAAGGATGCCAGAGGTAATTCTACGGTTGTGAATGGTAGCGGTGTAACTATTACCCCTGCTAGCGGTAATGCTGTAAGCCTTACTAAAGACGGCTTGAATAATGGCGGTAAAACAATCAGTAATGTAGGCCCTGGCGTAAACGGTACTGATGCGGTTAACTTGAATCAATTGAAGGGTGCTACAGAAGGTATGGCCAATGCCATTAATTCCGTGGCGGGTGAAACGCAACGTGTAGGTGCTCATGCGGCGGCAATGTCTGCGTTGAAACCTATTCAATACGATCCGTTAGAACCAACTCAAGTGATGGCTGGTATCGGCAATTACAGAGGAGAAACAGCAGCGGCTTTAGGTGTTGCACATTACACATCGGAAGACACTATGTTCCATGCAGGCGTATCTGTTGGTAGCCGTCATAATATGGTGAATGCCGGTGTAACTCGTAAATTTGGTACTTCTGATGAGAAGAAGGCTATTCCTGAACGTTACAAGGGTGGTCCTATCAGCTCTATGTACGTAATGCAGGATGAAATGACTGCTTTGAAAGCTGAAAATGCACGCATGAAAGCGCAGGATGAAAAATTAACTGCAGACTATGCGGCATTGAAAGAAGACAACCTTCGTCTACAGAAAGATAACGAAGAAACTAAACGACAATTAGCTCTTATTATGAGTCGTTTAGGCATGTAATTCACATCTGTTTCATCTTATATTCATGTGGTAAAAAGCGAGCTGATGTACCAGAAAATACCCATGAAGATTAGATGATTTTAACTCTATATGGTACATAAAATGAAAGAACGAAAGTCTACTGTGAAAGGACTTTCGTTCTTTTTTTGTATTTGACTTCACAAAATTTTCATAATAGTGTATAATACAGAACATATAATTTTAATCGAAAATTATAAATGTGATTAATTTACTATAAAATCATTAGTTTTAGATTATAAGTGTTGTTTGGCCCATTGTTGTAAGGGTTTTTATGATTGAAAATATATTTAAATGAGTAAGAAAATCAATTTTTAAAAGAAGTTTAAAGTTCTGAAAATAAATGAGCGAAATGTGAAAAAAATATATTTACATTCATAAACTAATCTGATATTTTATATGTATAGTAATTAAATTTTTGATGAAAATTTTATTATTTTTAGTGTTTTAGTGTTGGTTTTAGAATCCCTTATAAAACTGTGTGAAAGGTAGGTACTACTAAATGAATCGTATTTATAGGGTAATTTGGAGTCAGGTACGAGGCGCATATGTCGTTGTATCTGAAATCGCAAAAAGCCATACTCGTGGCTCCAAAAGCTTTGTTAGTAATTCCGCTAAAGCTACGGTAAAAGTTGGCTTGGCGGCTATGGTTTTGACCTGCGGTAGCGGATTAATTTCGGGTGTTGATGCAGCACCTATTAGAGGTCTTTCTTTATCTCCTGGTGAAGGTGAACGTGATGGCGGGTTTACGTATTTATACCCTAGCGAAAAAGCACCTTACATTCAAATGTATGATTACAAAACACCAGGAAATCCAGGACAAGGACACTTATATACTGATAATAAGGTGTTCGGTATTCAAATTGGTAATCGTGCGAATGCACGTTCTAATGATGGCTCCGTATCCGGTATTTCTATCGGTGATTATTCCCAATCTCGTGCGTTGGGTATCGGTTTAGGCCATTATGCTCAATCTGAACAAATCGGTGCTATTGCTGTCGGTTCAGCTGCAAAGGCAAAGGGTTTTAACTCCTTGGCGATGATGCGTCAAGCTTACGCAGGAGAACAATATGCGGCAGCTATCGGTACGGCAGCATCCGCACAAGGGTCTGCTAGCTTGGCCATGGGTCACTCCGCATTGGCAAAAGGTGCTCAATCCATTGCTATCGGTTCTGCAAATCCTGATCCATTGACAGACGCAAAAGGTACACCGTATACAGCATATGACGGAAGTACTAATACCCAAGCTAACGCTGCTCGTGCTATTGCTATCGGTCAAGGTGCTAAATCAAATACTGTAGATAGTGTTGCTATGGGGACAGGTGCTAATGTAGCAGCAGGTACAAATTATAAAGGCGAGAATTTTACTCATGGCATAGCTATCGGTAGTAATGCCCTTTCTCAGGGAATACAAGGCGTAGCTATCGGTAACAGTGCTGCTCATTATCGTGATAATGGGGTTGCTCTTGGTAACAATGCCAAAACTCGTGCAATGGACGGCATAGCTATCGGTAATAATGCTGAATCCGGTATTCAAAATGACCCTCAATATAAAGTAAATAACTCCGTTGCTGTAGGTAACTCTGCGCGTGCTCATGGTGGTTCCGGCGTGGCATTAGGTAATGATACATATGCATTGGGCGGATCTTCTGTAGCAGCAGGTAATGCTGCATGGGCATTAGGTGAACGTTCTACAGCTATCGGTAATAACGCTCATTCCGAAGGTTACGGCTCTATTGCTATGGGTCGTGAAGCTAGTGCTTTGAGCACTCAAGATGGGGACAAGAAAAATGTTGTGGCTATCGGTGATGATGCACAAGCAACTGGTTCTCGGTCCATCGCATTGGGCGTAAGCGCTCAAGCAGGTACATTAGAACGTGTACGTGATCGTAGTGTTTATAAAGATAATCCTGAATTAATCACTAAACTTAAAGCTCAAAAAGAAGTAACTGATGCTGTAGCAATCGGTAGTGAAGCAAGTGTACAAGCAAACGAAGGCTTAGCTCTTGGTAGCAATGCGACAGTAAATAACGTTCGTGGCGTTGCGTTAGGTGCTAAATCTGAAACAGCGGCCCCTGTGAGCACTGCTAGTGAAACTATTAACGGCTTGAAATATAACTATGCCGGTGGCACTGCTGATTCCACAGTTAGCGTTGGTAACAATTCTACAAAACGTACAATCACTAACGTAGCTGCTGGTCGTGTGAATGCACAATCTACAGATGCTATTAATGGCAGCCAATTATATGGCGTTGCTAATGCAGTGGGTAATGTAGCTAACAGCACTAAGAATATCTTAGGCGGTAATGCTCAGGTTGACCAAAACGGTACTATCACCATGACTAACATTGGTGATACAGGTAAAAATACCGTTCATGAAGCTATTAAATCTGCAAACCAAGGTTGGGAACTTCAAGTTGACGGTAGAAAGCTAAAAGATGTAAAAGCGCCTAATCGTACAGTTAACTTTAAAGCTGGTAAAAATATTGCATTAGAAGGCTCCGGAGATAATGTTACGGTTGCAACTGTTGAAGATGCAAGCTTCAACTCCGTTACAACAGGTAATGTATCCATGAGCACAAGAGGTATCAATGCTGGTGGTAATCAAATCACTAATGTAAAATCCGGTGGCGATACATTAACAAATGCGGCTAATATCGGTGATATCTCTCGTATTGCAGCTAAATACGATAAATACTTACAACGTGGTGCTGCTACTTATGAAGCAAACGGTAATGGCAAGATTAACATGACCGGTACAAACGGTTTAACCGCTGAAGTAACAGGTTTGAAAAATACTTATGTTACATCCGGTACAGTATCCAATGACGGTAAGAGATTGACATTGACACGTAATGATAATCAAACATTCGATGTTGATATCTCTAAAATCTCTAATGGTCTTTCCAAAACTGACTACCGCTTGATTGCAAACCCTGCAGCAGGCAGCAACGGTGAATATAAAGTAGCTGCTGACGGTAGCATGACATTGACTGTTGCGGATGCTGATGGTTCCAATCCTAAACAAGTTAAGTTGACGAACCTTGCTTCTAAAGAGCAACAAGATATTAATACTACTAATATCACAAATAACACTAATAAAATCGCTAAAGGCTTGAGCTTCCAAGGCGATAACAATGTTAAAATCAACAAACAACTTGGCGATACTTTAGGTATTACAGGTGGTGCTACAGGTGCTTTGTCTGACAACAACATCGGTGTTGTAGCTAAAGACGGCAACCTTAATGTTAAGTTGGCAAAAGACCTAACAGGTTTGAACAGCGTAACTGCAGGTTCTGTTCGCGTAGGTACGCATAGCGACAATAAAAACTATGTAACTGGTTTGGACAATAAAGAATGGAATGTTCAAAACCCTACCATCACATCTGGTCGTGCAGCAACTGAAGATCAGTTGAAAAAAGTGTCTGATGAAATCAAGACTACTAATGCAGCTAAAACAGATTACCGTTTGATCAACAATGCAAACTCTGCGGACGGTTCTTACTCTGTAGAAAACAACAAGGTTGACTTAAAAGTTAAAGATGAAGCTCATCCTAACAGCCCTGCTAATACAGTAACGATCAACAATATTGCATCCAAAACTGAATTGGATAAATTAACAGAACGTGCTGTTAAATATGATCTTAACGGTACTACTGTTAATAAAAATAAGGTTACTTTGGAAGGTCAAGGCGGTACAACAATTACTAACTTGAAAGCTGGTGAAGTATCCTCTACTTCTACAGATGCTGTAAATGGTAGCCAATTACATGATGTAAAAATCGAAGCAGGTAAACATTCTAAAGTAACTGTTTCCGATGATAACCTCAAATTGACAACTACTCCTGCTACAAGCACTGAAGGTGCTAAATATGATCTTCGTTTGAACAACAAAGTGACATTGGGTAGTGGTAACAATCAAGTAGTTCTTGATGGCACAGCAGGTAGAGTAACTGCTAGTGGCGTTGTAATGGGCGCTCAAACTGTTCAAAATACGAAACATGCAAGCGAAACTGGTAATTATGTAACTAACTTGGACAATAAAAACTGGGATTCCACATCTATCGTATCCGGTCGTGCAGCGACTGAAGATCAGTTGAAAAAAGTTAGCGAGCAAATTACTCAACAAGGTAGCAGTGCAACTGACTATCGTCTTGTAAGAAACTCCAGCGCTGATGGTTCCTACAAGGTAAACGACAATGGTGAAGTATCCTTGACTGTAGAGGATAAAAACCATGCAGGCGTTAAAGAGCAAGTTACAATCAATAATATTGCATCTAAGACTTCTGTAGATAAATTGACAGATCGTGCTGTTAAATACGACATCAATAATGGTGTTGTTGATAAAACTAAGGTAACATTGGAAGGCGCTAATGGCACTACTATTACAAATGTAAAAGACGGTGCTGTAACAGCTACATCCACAGATGCTATCAATGGCAGCCAATTGTTCAAGACTAAAGAAGAATTGATCAATAAAGGCATGAAATTCGGTGCTGACTCCGGTAACGTAATTAACAAAAAACTTGGTGAACAAGTAAACGTTAAAGGTGGCATCACAGAAGCATCCAAATTGACTGCTGAAGACAATATCGGTGTTGTATCCGATGGCTCTAACGACTTGAAAGTTCGTTTGGCAAAAGACCTTAAAGGTTTGAACAGCGTAACTGTAGGTGATACAAAAGTTACTTCCAACGGTGTAACTATCAGCAACGGTGCTACAAACAATGCAGCTGTATCCCTTACTAAAACTGGTTTGGATAACGGTGGTAACAAGATTACTAACGTTGCTCGTGGTACAATCGACAGCGATGCAGTAAACTTGGCACAATTGAAAGAAGTATCCAACAGTGCATCTGCAGCAAATACAAAGGTAGCTGAAGGTAAAAACATTAAAGTTGATGAAAGCATCGACAATGTAACTAAAGCTAAAACATATACTGTAGGCTTGAAAGATGAAGTAACATTAGGCACAGGTAACACAGCTATCAATATCAACGGTACAACAGGTATTGTAAAAGCTGGCGACGGTGCTAATGCTGTAACTATCAATGGCACAAATGGTACTATCAACTCCGGTAAAGTAACAATCAATGGTACTACAGGTACTGTTAACGAATTGACTAACAGAATTTGGAATCCTAATGCTATTACTAATGGTCAAGCTGCGACAGAAGATCAATTGAAAGTAGTAGACAATAAAATTGATACTACAAAAACTGAAATCGTAGAAAAAGGCTTGAACTTCCAAGGCGATGCAGGTACTGCAATTCATAAAGACCTTGGTCAAACATTGAAAATCTCTGGTGGTCAAGCTGACGCATCTAAACTTTCAGAAAATAACATCGGCGTTGTTAATAACAACGGCGTATTGAATGTTAAACTTGCTAAAGATTTAACAGGTTTGAACAGTGTAACAACTGGTGCTACAACTATTAACAACAATGGTTTGACAATCGGTGGTAACACATTTGTTACAAGCAACGGCTTCAATGCTAACGATACTCAAATCACAAACGTGAAAGCTGGTACAGAGGATAACCATGCAGTTAACCTTAAACAGTTGAAAGAAGTATCCAACAACGCAGCGGCAGCTAAAACTGTTGTAAAAGCAGGCAAAAACATCAATGTAACTGATTCTGAAGATCCACTTACTAAAGCTAAGACTTATACAGTTGGCTTACAAGACACAGTAACATTGGGTTCCGGCAATACTGCTGTTAATATCGACGGCACAAAAGGTATTGTGAAAGCTGGTGAAGGCAATAATGCTGTAACTATCAACGGTACAAACAGCACAATTACTGCTGGTAACGTAGCGATTGACGGTGTAACAGGCAATATCAATTCCGGTAAAGTTCTTGTTAACGGTGCTAAAGGTACTGTAAACAACTTAACAAATATCACTTGGGATGCTGACCATATCACAAGCGGTCAAGCTGCAACAGAAGATCAATTGAAAGTTGTTGATAAGAAAATTACTGACAATGGTAGCAACTTGACTAAGAAGGGCTTGAACTTCAAAGGCGATGACGCTACAAGCATTCATAAAGATCTTGGCGAAACATTGGAAATCAACGGTGGCATTTCTGATGCATCTAAATTATCCAACAATAACATCGGTGTGGTATCTGAAAACGGCAAGTTGAACGTTAAACTCGCTAAAGAGTTGACTGGCTTAACAAGCGTAACAACTGGTGCTACAACAATTAATAACGAAGGTTTAACAATTGGTGGTAAGAAATTCGTTACAGCTAACGGTTTTGATGCTAACAATACACAAATCAAAAACGTAAAAGCTGGTACTGATGGCAATGATGCAGTTAACTTGAATCAATTGAACGAAGTTAAAAATGCGTCTAACACTACAGTTGAAGGTAGCGAAAACATCAATGTTAACTCCACAGTAGACCCTAATACAAAAGCTAAAACTTACAAAGTAGCATTGAAAGACAATGTAACTTTAGGTTCTGGCAATAATGCAATCAACATCAACGGTACTACAGGTATTGTAAAAGCTGGTGACGGTGCTAATGCTGTGACTATCAATGGTACAAACGGCACTATCAACTCCGGTAAAGTGACTGTTAACGGTGCTGCTGGTACTGTAAACAACTTGACAAACATTACTTGGGATGGCAAAAACTTCACAAGTGGTCAAGCTGCAACAGAAGACCAATTGAAAATTGTTGATAAGAAAATCACTGACAACAGCACTGACTTGACTAAGAAAGGCTTGAACTTCCAAGCTGATTCTGGCGAAGTAATTCATAAAGATCTTGGTCAAACATTAGATGTTGTAGGTGGCATTACTGAAAAATCTAAATTGTCCGACAACAACATCGGTGTAGTATCCGAAAATGGTAAGTTGAATGTTAAACTTGCAAAAGATTTAACAGGCTTGAACAGCGTAACAACTGGTCAAACAACTATCGACAACGATGGCTTGACAATCAACAACAAACAATTCGTTACAGCTAATGGCTTCAATGCTAACAATACACAAATCAAAAACGTAACTGCTGGCGTAGAAGACAACGATGCTGTTAACGTTAAACAATTGAACGATGTAAAAGCTGCATCTAATACAAAAGTAGAAGGTAGCAAAAACATCAATGTTGATGAAACTGTAGATACTGTAACAAAAGCTAAAACTTACACAGTTGCATTGAAAGACACTGTAACATTAGGTTCCGGTAACACAGCTGTTAACATTGACGGTACAAAAGGTATCGTAAAAGCTGGTGACGGCACTAACGCAGTAACTATTAACGGCGTAAACAGCACAATCAATGCTGGCAAAGTAGCAATCGATGGTGTAACAGGTAACATTAATGCTGGTAAAGTTCTAGTTAACGGTGCAAACGGTACTGTAAACAACTTGACTAACAGAACTTGGGATCCTGCAAACATCACAAGTGGTCAAGCCGCAACAGAAGATCAATTGAAATCTGTAGATAAAAAAGTTACAGACAACACTAATAAAGGCTTGAATTTCCAAGGTGATGATGCAACAAGCATTCATAAAAACCTTGGTGAAACATTAGGTGTTGTGGGTGGCACTTCTGATAAAGCTAAATTGTCCGACAACAACATCGGTGTTGTATCCGAAAACGGTAAGTTGAATGTTAAACTTGCAAAAGACTTAACAGGCTTGAACAGCGTAACAACTGGTCAAACAACTATCAACAACGATGGCTTGACAATCAACAATAAACAATTTGTTACAGCTAATGGCTTCAACGCTAACAATACGCAAATCAAAAACGTAACTGCTGGTGTAGAAGATAATGATGCTGTAAATGTTAAACAATTGAACGATGTAAAAGCTGCATCTAATACAAAAGTAGAAGGTAGCAAAAACATCAATGTTGATGAAGCTGTAGATCCAACTACAAAAGCTAAAACTTACACAGTTGCGTTGAAAGATACTGTAACATTAGGTTCTGGTAACACAGCTGTTAATATCGACGGTACAAAAGGTATCGTAAAAGCTGGTGACGGCACTAACGCAGTAACTATCAATGGCGTAAACAGCACAATTAATGCTGGCAAAGTAGCAATCGATGGTGTAACAGGTAACATCAATGCTGGTAAAGTTCTAGTTAACGGTGCAAATGGTACTGTAAACAACTTGACTAACAGAACTTGGGATCCAAATAACATCACTAACGGTCAAGCTGCAACAGAAGATCAATTGAAATCTGTAGATAAAAAAGTTACAGACAACGGTAAGAAAGGCTTGAACTTCCAAGCTGACTCTGGCGAATTAATTCATAAAGACCTTGGTCAAACATTGGATGTTGTAGGTGGCATTACTGATAAAACTAAATTGTCTGACAACAATATCGGTGTTGTATCCGAAAACGGTAAGTTGAATGTTAAACTTGCAAAAGACTTAACAGGCTTGAACAGCGTAACAACTGGTCAAACAACTATCAACAACGATGGCTTGACAATTGGTGGTAAGAAATTCGTTACAGCTAATGGCTTTGATGCTAACGATACTCAAATCAAGAATGTAAAAGCTGGTACTGATGGTACTGATGCAGTTAACTTAAATCAATTGAACGAAGTAAGAGCTGCGTCCGATACTAAGGTAAAAGCTGGTAAAAACGTTGATGTTGAGGAAGAAATCAATGCTATTACTAAAGCTAAGACTTACACTGTAGGTTTGAAAGATACTGTAACATTAGGTTCTGGCAACACAGCAGTTCACATTGATGGTACTAAAGGTATCGTGAAAGCTGGTGAAGGTACTAATGCTGTAACTATCAATGGTACAGAGGGCTCAATTAATGCTGGTAAAGTTCTAGTTAACGGTGCAAACGGTACTGTAAACAACTTGACTAACAGAACTTGGGATCCTAATAAGATCACTAATGGTCAAGCTGCAACAGAAGATCAATTGAAAGTTGTAGACAACAAAATTGATAAAAACACTGAAGACTTGACTAAGAAAGGCTTGAACTTCAAAGGCGACTCCGGTGAAGCTATCCATAAAGACCTCGGTCAAACATTGGAACTCAAAGGTGGCGAAGCTGATGCTTCTAAACTTTCAAATGGTAACATTGGCGTAGTTAATGAAAACGGCAACTTGAACGTTAAACTCGCTAAGAACCTTAAAGGTCTTGATTCCGTAACTGTTGGTTCCGATCCAAGCAAACAAGTTGTTCTTGATGATAAGGGCGTATCTGTAGGCGGTAAAACTTACATTTCTAACGAAGGCTTAAACGCAAATAATCAAAAGATTACTAACGTGGCAGCTGGTGTAAATGATACAGATGCAGTTAACGTTCAACAGTTGAAGAGCAGCATGGCGGCAGCAACTACAACAGTGAAAGCTGGCGATAGCGGCAATACAACTGTAACAGCTACAACAAATGCAGATAAGTCGAAAACATACACTGTAGATATCAAAAAAGACTTGAACTTACGCAGTGTGATTACCACTACTGACGATAAGAAATTCTCTACTGTAACAAACGGTGTAGGTGTTACAAGCACTGATACATTAGGTAATACGACTGCTCTTACTGCAGGTAATGTGAAAGTATCCGATAATCAAAATAATACAACTCAAACAACAGCTAAAGGTGTACTTGTAGATAATCCAACTAAGGCCACTGAATTGACTGCTGATGGTGTTGTAACTACTGATAAACGGACTAAGAGCACAAGAACAACTGCAGATGGCATGGTAGTTACATCCGGCATGGGTGGTACTAAAGTAACTACTACTGTTAGCAGCAACGGTGTTGCAATTACTACTCCTCCAGCAGGTCAAGGTTCCCCTAAAGATGGTACTGGTGCAGTAACATTGACTAAGGACGGCTTGAACAATGGCGGTAATAAAGTAGTTAACATGGCAAGTGGTTATGGCGAAGGCGAAGATATCAACAATATTGCTGATAATAGCAGCAGCTTAACAAATGGTGCTAACATCGGTGACTTGAAGAAAGGTATCGACGGCCTTAAGAAAGCTGGCTTAGACTTTGCAGGTGATAAAGGTGAATTCCATCGTGACCTAGGTCAAAAAGTGACTGTTAAAGGTGGCGTTACTGATGAAAGCAAACTTTCCACTGCAAACAATATCGGTGTTATCTCCGATAATAACGGCAGCTTGAATGTTCGTTTGGCAAAAGATATTACTGGTATCAATTCCATTACAACTATGGATAACTCCGGTCATACAACTGTGACAAACGGTAACGGTATCACAATCAAAAATAATGGTGGTGGCAGCGTATCCTTAACAAGCTCTGGTTTGAACAACGGTGGTAATAAGATTACTAACGTAGCACCAGGCGAAATTAGCTCCACTTCTACTGATGCTGTTAATGGTTCCCAACTTAATCGTGTTGCAAACAGCATGAATAATGTTGTAAACGAAGTTCGTCAAGTTGGTGCTATGTCCTCCGCGTTGTCCGCATTGAAACCTATGGCTTATGACCCTTACGAACCTACTCAAATCATGGCAGGTTACGGTAACTACCGTGGTGACTCCGCACTGGCATTAGGTGTGGCTCATTATAAGAATGAATCCATGATGTTACATGCTGGTGTTGCTTGGGCAGGCAGCAATAGCCATATGATGGCAAATGCTGGTGTAACTTGGAAAGTAGGTAACAGAGACGGCGAAGCAGAAACTGCAGATCGTTATCGTAAAGGACCTATCAGTTCTACATATGCAATGCAACGTGAACTTGCTGCAATGAAAGCTGAAAATCAAGGATTAAAAGGTGAAGTAGCTGATTTGAAAGCTGAAAATGAACAAATGAAAGCTAATATTGCTGCAATGATGGCAAGACTAGGTTTATAATACGTTCATACTGAACATTACGGGTTGAGGATTCCCTTTTGGGGGTCCTCCCACCCGATTTAATTCGTTGATAGAAAAGAGGAATATATAATGAAAAAATCCACTTTGCTTGCTTTCACAGCGGCAGTATTATTCGGCAGTGGCGTATTCCATGTTAATGCGGCATCTGCTACATATGATGATCCATTGCTTTTACCAAATCCGGCTAAAGCGCCTACAACAGGTTCTGTTGTATTGGTTCCTGTGGCCAGCCCTCAGGCGGTGCAAAGTATCCATGAATTTGTGAAAGCATGGGAAAATGCGGAAAAACACATTGCTTTAGCTGAAAGCAAAAAGAATAATCATCAAGCGTTAACTAAAGAAGAAGCTAAATGGTTACATTCTAAAGATAAGCATAACTATGCTGATTATTTCCGTAAACATTCTTTAGGTTATGTACATGGCCAAGAAACTGCATTGAACTGGAATGGTGAAAATCGTAATAAAAACGAGTATAGCTATTACACATTCCCTAAATATGATAAGGACCAAGGTTACACAAATAGCTATGGTTACAATGTATTGCGCAGCATGGTTGATCGCATGAATGAATTGCTTCAAAAACAAAAGGCCGTTGGCGGTCCTTTGACTGATGAAGAAGCACAAGCATTGGAAGATGCTATGCTTGATATTATGGCTCAAGATCAAGAACATGTATCTAATGAAGAATTGCGTTATTACATGAACGAAGCAGTTTGGTTTGCTACAAAACAAACTGTAAAAAATATGTCTGCAGAAGAACCTTCTGTTGGCGACATGCACGAAATTAACCTTCGTGAAGCGATTCAGACAGATAACTAATCATCTAATACATATATAATCACATTATATGTATAGCTTTTGTTATAAGGAATGTGCAGTTACAATAACCTTATATATAAAAGTTTTTAATATACAGTGTTGAGACACAAATAAGGGATTCTATTAACACACTGTCATATAGACAAGAAGTCGCAACAGAATGCAATAGATGTATTCTTGTTGCGGCTTCTTTTTATTTTAAATTCTCCCTATATGATATGTCTAAAAAAGTAATATAACTCAAGTTTCGAATCTGTAAAATTAGGCCGTGAAATTGTGCAAAAATAATGGTAAAAATTTTCTGAAATTTGTAGTAAAATTTATCCAAATTTTGTTGACATGAGTATATGGAAATGTTATTATATTCAAGTACCCCATATGAAGGGGCACAGATCTTTGAAAACTGAACAATGATAGGTAATCAATCATATGATTGAACATATGCCAGAGTGCGGGTTTTGACAATGTCAAAACCAATCATAATTCAAAGTTACTTCAATGTAACGACAACAAATAATGAGCTATTCAAATAGCTTCAAGATATCTTGGAGAGTTTGATCCTGGCTCAGGACGAACGCTGGCGGCGTGCTTAACACATGCAAGTCGAACGAAGAGCGATGGAAGCTTGCTTCTATCAATCTTAGTGGCGAACGGGTGAGTAACGCGTAATCAACCTGCCCTTCAGAGGGGGACAACAGTTGGAAACGACTGCTAATACCGCATACGATCTAATCTCGGCATCG
>NZ_GG770217.1:316894-473618 GCF_000163735.1 Veillonella sp. 6_1_27 | reverse complement strand
AAGAAACTTGAAGGGGGCTGCTCCTAGTACGAGAGGACCGGAGTGGACGAACCGCTGGTGTACCAATTATCCTGCCAAGGGTACAGTTGGGTAGCTACGTTCGGGACGGATAAACGCTGAAAGCATCTAAGCGTGAAACCAGCCTTGAGATGAGGTTTCTCATAGCATAAGCTAGTAAGATCCCATGTAGACGACATGGTAGATAGGCCAGGTGTGGAAGAGCCGTGAGGGTTGGAGCTGACTGGTACTAATCGATCGAGGGCTTTACTTAAACAAAACATTAAGCAGAATGTGCAACAAATATATATACTTCTATGTGGTTTTCAGAGTACAAACTCTGACAGATTCAGTGGCGATGGCTATGAGGATCCACCTGTTCCCATCTCGAACACAGTAGTTAAGCTCATAAACGCCGAAAGTACTTGGCTGGAGACGGCCTGGGAGGATAGGAAGCCGCTGATTGACTAAAAGAAAAAGGTCTACCTAAAGGTAGGCCTTTTCTTTTTGCTAGTCTTCGACTAGCTAACTCTGCAAGAGCCGTCTCCAGCCAAGGTTGTACAAGTAGAAACTATCTATATAAATCAATAAGACGGCGTGGGAAGGGTAGGGTGTGAGGCCACAGAGGAGTGAAACGACGTATGGGGCCCACACATCACCTTCTTCCGAACGTAAGATTTACCGAACTGCGAAGCAGTGAAGGAAAATCCACAGTGAGGATTGATAGGAAGCTGCTGATTAATTAAAGGCACACCGAAGGGTGTGTCTTTTTTTGTATGGATTTTTATTCTTTTAAGGGAACTAATGAGCAAAGCAGTAGACGTTGAAGGAGTTACTTATATAATTAGTATTAATTATCGTGCTTTGAAGCACATATTTTTCTCATGGATATGGTATACTTAGGTTTATATCATATTTCATAGGAGGTCATATGTCTAAAAAAATTGCGGTCCTCGTTAATGAGGAGACAATGCAGCGCTGTTCTTGTGGCGGTTGTTTGAAAGCATTTATGAATAAAGCGGATTCCTTTGAGCGTTATGCTGATGAGGATATTGAGTTGGTGGGGTTCACACATAGTGGTGGGGATCTAGCTAAGAAGATTGAGTCTTTTAAGAAAAAAGGTGTTACTACGGTACATCTTTCTACATGTACGCGTGGTAAGAATGAAAATTATGAAAGCATCGCAGAGCAGTGTGCTGAGGCAGGCTTTGATGTAGTAGGCTATACACATGGTGGTGCTGTTTCTAAAGATGGTAAAGAAGCGGTAGTACTTTCAGCTAAACCAGTAACGACAGATCAATAGTTAGCAATGTTTGAATTAACCATAATAGATTGCACCATCTTATGATAGATGAATGATTGTTCCATTATTCATTCTATATTTATCATGAAGTAATATTATATAGGTAGTGTGGAAATTCTGGCATTTTCTTACATTCTATATTGTTTTATTATATAGCTATATCATTGTTTAAGAGGTTGAGAGAATGAATAAGAAACTTACAGCGGCTACTTTATCTATTGCTATGGCAGTGACAATGGCACCTACTATGATGCAAACGGCTTCTGTTAATGCTGCGTCTGCTGCGGTACAATCTTTAGCTGGTGGTGCTATTGCTATGGCTTACGTATCTACTGCATTAAATAAAATGGATAATTCTGCAGAGGGGCAACAGGAGAGTTTGGCACGCACAAAAGAGAAAACTGGTTACTTAAACGATAGTGCCGCCCAAGAGCGTGTAAATCGAATTATGAAGACATTAGAGGCTACACCTAGTGTAAAACGTTCCTACGTTGTATATGCGAATCCTGATGAGGAGTTTAATGCGTTTGCCACACTTGGTCGCGTTATGTCCATTAACAAGGGTGCTCTAGATACGCTAGATGATGATCAATTGGCCTATGTAATGGCTCATGAAATCTCTCATGGCGAGCATAAAGATATTATTAATGGCGCTAAGAAGCAAATCGGTCTTTCTACAGCGGTCGGCATTGCTGCTGGCGGTAGTGAAGGTGCGGCTATTTTATCTAATGTGGCAGGTAACTACTTATCCAATCAAGTGTTTACGATGAGTCAAGAAAAAGCCGCTGATGAGTTAGGCTTTAAGATTTTAAGTGAGTCTCCATACAATGTGGGTGGTGCAGCTGGTTCTATGGCAGTACTGCGCAACAAAGTGGGGGAACACTACCGCGAAGGGCTTTCACAAGTGGTAGCACCTAATAACCATCCAAAGTTGTCCGATCGGGTGAACAATAATATTTCTCGTATGTACACATATTCTGGGAATCATGTAAACGTATCGAATGGTACTGTGTACGTAAACGGTGATAATATCTATACTCCAGCAGGTAGTGGCCGCTACACAGGCGAAGAGCGTGCTTATTACATGGCTGGTAAATTGGCACGATTGTATCATAACAATCAAGTGACACCAGGTTCTGCATCCTATAGTGGTGACACTGTAACGGTAGCTGGTCAATCCATTGTTTCTACGCCAAATGCAGATGTAGCATTACAAGTGGCAACAAATCTTAATAATGCATTTGCAAAGCCTGCTGGTACTGCTGTTAACGTGAAAAAACCAGTGAAGGTTAAACAAGAAAAACCTAAAAAGGTAAAAGCTGATAAAGCTAAAAAATAAATAAGAGCTATACATGGCATATAATTTGCTTTAAGGATTTATGCTATTATAATGAGAATAATCAGAGGACTGAGCCCATAAAGGCTTAGTCCTCTTTTTATATAGATTGTAATATTTATAGTTTGAGTATAAGTTAATAAGTTTATAAGATATATTGAGCGCTATAGGAGTAATAAATAGACCGTAAAGATATAGATAGTCTGAAGTATAAGTATTATTCATGTGTGAATAAATTATATTCATGGAGTAATAATAAGCTCATAAAAATACAAAAAGATTTTTGATGGTGGAACGTGAATTATAATGATTTTCAACTATAAAATATGAGAGATTATCTTATTGAGCATAGTTTTAATAGATATAATTATTATATTTTTTATAATAATTATGAAGCTTTTATGCGAGAACTTAATATTGTCTATATATAGTGGATAGATGTATATTTAAGGTGGATGGAATATGTAGTTAGAATGGAATCCTATAGAAATATCATAACGGTAGGGGGTATAGGGTTATTGTACTTATAAATACTTTATAGGATAATGTCAATGTTGGTGGTTAATCTAATAATATAGATGACCATTTTTTTGTTAAATAACACGTAATTTTATATATTATATGGAGGCTATGATGGAGTATACAATTCACCTATTTAATGCAGGTGGTTTCGTTATGTATCCACTTGTACTATTCATGTTAGCAGCATGTACTATTTTATTTGAACGTATTCGTACGTACAGAAACATCAATCATGAGTTACAGCAGTTGTCCGATAGCATTGATGCCGGTCGTAATAGTAATAATTGGTCTACTCTAGAGAATTCTATAAAAAATAGTGATGATGCATTGAGTCGATTCGTGTCTCCTATCGTGGAGTCTGTATATAGTGCGGAAGGTTTAGAGAATCGTTTACATGATGTGGTAGGGTACATGGATGAACGTTTAAAACGTGGTCTTAACTGGCTTAGCATGATGGTAACAATGGCTCCATTACTTGGCCTTTTGGGTACTGTTGTTGGTATGATCCGCTCCTTCGCGGCCGTTGGTGGCGATATTGGTGCGCCTACTGTTATTACAGGCGGCGTATCCGAAGCGCTGGTTGCCACTGCAACAGGGCTTTCAGTAGCCATCGTAGCATTAGCCATCCATAGTTGGTGCACAGATAAAGTAAATTCAGATATCGCAAAGTTAGAGCAAAAATTAGGTTCTATTATGGATTTATATATTAGGAGTCAACGATGAAACGTAGTTCAGTAGGCATACAAAAAGAACCTACCATCATGATTATACCTATGATTGATATCGTTTTCTTCTTGCTCGTATTTTTCATGATGAGTACGTTGTATATGAATACAGAGGAACAAATTCCTCTTAACTTACCAAAGGCTTCCTCTTCTTCTGCAAAGACGATTGAGCCTATCACAATTTCATTAACAGCTACACATAAGATGTATTTGAATGAACGTGAGATTGTCCCTGATCAACTGGGCAATGAAATTCAAGGTATTGTTGCAAAAGAACCTCAACAGGCATTTATTGTGCGTGCCTCTGAGGATATTGCGTATAAGGACGTTATCAATATTTTAGATAATCTTAAAATTAGTGGTGCTCGGTTTGTTAGCGTAGCTACAGAACGGAAGTGATTCTATGGTAGATAAACGATATGGAATTCCTTTCGTAGCTGCATTGGCATTAAATCTTGTATATTGGGGTGTTGTAGGTGATTGGTTTGGTCATATAAAACCTCCAGAAACACCCAAAAAAGACTTGGTTATCAACCTTGATATGGGGCAGCAAGAACCTCCTCAAGAGAAGAAAGATCCTGAGAAATTAAAGATTCAACCTGACGACAAACCAGTCGCAGGAGGCGGTAAAGCAGGTAGTGTGTTGCCTGATTTATCGGGAAAGCCCACAGAAGGCTTAAAAAATCTGAATCCTTACTTAGGTGGTAATGAGATGGCATCAGTCAACTTGAATGGTAATACTGATAATCCTGTTGGCAATCCAGGCAGTGGCAATGTACCAGGCCCTGGTGGTGGTGGGGTTATTGGTAATGGAGGCCTTGGTAATGAGGGCAATGGTTCTAAAGGTGGTGATCCAGGTCCAGGTGATGTAGAACGTCGTGGGGGATCTTACGATAGTTCAGGTTATATTGCTCGCATTGAGAGTAATAAAGTAATGCCGCAACAGGCGGTGCGCCGTGGCCTCAGTGGACGAGTTTCCTTTGAAATCACTTTTGATGCCGATGGCAACTATGCAGGTGCTGAAATGATTGGTAGCAGTGGCTCTAGCATTCTCGATAATGCTGCTGCTAGCCTCGTAGAGAGCTCTGGCGGTATAGAGAATACAACAGGTGAGCCAGTTACAATTGTGGTTAATGTAGATTATGGTTTTAACTAATTTTCAATAGCTGATAATGTATGAATTATGTTTGTGTGTAGTTTTAATTCAGAAAATACAAGAAACGCATTTGTTAGAGGATTAGTTTTAATATTTTTTTTATTGTGTATTTATTGTGTGTGGAGGGGTTATGACGAGTCGTCGTATTTTATCTGCTGCTATTGCGGCAACGTTAGCGTTAGGTACGTATCAAGCCTATGCGTATGATGAGAACTTCAAGGGTTATGAGGTTCATAATGTTTCGGTAAAAGCCGATGCGGCAAAGGATGAGTATGGTAATACCATTACTGAGCAATCTTATTACCGTACTGGTGGTGATGTAAAGGTTATCACTCGTGAAGAGATTGAAAAACGTCATTATCGCGATGTAACTGAAGCGATTAAACGCGTTCCAGGTGTTACATTCCAAAATCCTGGTTACCGTGGTGGCGAGTATGGTTACCAATTTTATAATAATGGTGTGTCCATTAATGGTGACTCCCGCGTTGTAGTATTAGTAGATGGTCGTCGTGTAGACAATATTACATCTGGTCGTTTAGGTGATAGCTCTGAAAGAGGCTCTAAATCTACAGGTGTAAATATTGATGAAGTAACCAATATGGATGCTATTGATAAAATCGAAGTTATCAAAGGCCCTGGTGCTTCTCAATATGGTTCTGATGCTACAGGTGGTGTCATCAATATCATTACACGCCGTGGTAAAGGCAATTTCAGCGGTTCCGTTGATTTGGCTACAGGCAGCTGGAACAAGCATAGTTATAACTTGACTGTACAAGGTGCGGCAGGTAAGAATGCATCTACTGGTTACTTTGTAACAGCTACACGTACTATGTCTCAAGATACGAAGTATAAAGATGGCGATACTGGTGAAGTAGCCACTCTTACAGGTTCTAAATGGCGCGAAGAAGGATTTAATGCACGTATTGACCATGAGTTCAATAAGAAACAAAGCTTACAGTTCTCAATGAACTTCAAAAAAGGTCGCGATGGGTATCCAATTTCTACACCAAGCCGGAAATACTGGAATGCAGATGATTGGCGTCGCATTATTTTCAATGCTGAAGTTGGCCAATATGATACTAATTACAAGTTGAAAACAGATCCTAAATATGTAGATCCAGATGAAAATCCACAAGGTTATGCACCTAAGTTGTATGGTGACTCCAGAAACCCTGGCTACCACAATTTATTCGCTTTAGATGGTAACTACGGCTCTTATAGTAAGTTTAAAAACTTAGACACAGATTTGAAATTTACTTTCGATCGCCAAGGTCAAATGGAAAGCTTTGCTAGATTGTATCGTTTAGATCATCGATATGAAGGTCGCGATACATATACATGGTCTAAACTTGGTAGCGAGGCCGCACGTGCTGCCTATGCTGCGGCATTCCCTAATGGCGCTACTGTGGAGCAATTTAATGCATGGGTTGATTCCAATTTGGCACCATTCCCAGATCGTCGTGATGCATTGCGTCAATGGATTGCTGAAACAGGCGGTATGGCAGGTAGCCCAAATAGATGGTATAAAGAAAATAAAACAGGTGTAGAACTTCAATGGACTCGCCAACTTGATAAGCATGATATTATTGCTAATATCGACTATAGTCGCTCTAATTTGAATTCCCGTTCTATTAAACGTAATGGTGATGTAGTGTCTTCTGATATTCGTCGTAATACTTTATATGCTTATTTACAAGATAAAATCTACATTGGTAACAATGTGGAATTAACACCAGCATTGCGCTATGTACACTATAGCAGTATTCAAGGTAATGGCAGCGGTGACTCCCAAGGTAAGGGTAGTGTAAGCGCCTTAACACCTAGCTTGCATGGTCAAGTTAAGTTTAACAAAAAGACTAGCATGTACGCTGGTTGGACTCGCATCTTGAGACCGCTTAAAACAGGCGACTACAGTGCGGTTGATGGGGTATTTAATACACCGTTAGATGATGAAAAAGGCGATGCTTTCACATGGGGCCTATTACATACGTTTGGTAAAGGTAATAATACTACTGTAGCAGTTCATTATGATTACACGCGTATGAAAAATGCCATCGCTACATTGCCAATTTTGAATAGCAGATCCGGCGAGTTTGAAAAAACAGCAGTTAATGCAAAAGAAAACAAACAATCTTTCAATATTACAGTAGACCACAGATTAAATGAACATGTAACAATGAGTGCGTCTTACTCTCATATGAAAGATAAATGGTTATCTAAAGGTGGTTGGATTCTTGATCCAAACTGGGGTTATAGCAATAGCGATGATATCAATGTGGCTATTAATAGCTTGCGTCCGCAAAACCACTATGCATTGAACATTTCCTATGATAACAAGCGTCTATATTCTGGCTTGTTGATTAACTGGTACACTGGTAACAGCGACTATGCATTCACTCATAGACGTTTCCTCATCGTGGACTGGAACCTCAACTATGATGTAACAAAAGATTTAACTGCGTACATCGTGGTAAATAACGTTCTTAACCGCGCTTATGAAACAAGCTATAGTGCTTACAATGGTCGCGGTAGTGCGGCTATGCCAGCACGTTCCTTCATGATTGGGGCGAAATATAAATTCTAATGATTAGATTCAGCGTATTAATACTATGTCTATTAATATGTGTAGGTTGTGGTCCTCAGCAGGTAACTGTTGAGGACCATCAGTCTACACCAGTACATATCGAATTGCAGCCACCAGTGACAATTGAATCCTTTGTACGTCGAGGTGAGCCTTTTGAAAGTACCTATACAGCAGTGCCCGAGCGTGTGGTAGCGATGTGGCAAAACTCCATAGAAACTATCATTGCTCTTGGTGCAGGGGATCGTATCGTAGCGGGCATGGGGATTCCAGATCGCAAATACGTGCGACCAGAATACCGTGAGGCATACGATAAAATTCCATACAAGGATCTGAAATACGCCAATTTGGAAAGCGTATTGATGATGAAGCCTGATTTGTTGGTAGGTTGGAAGTCTACTTTTACAAATAAAATGTTACAAACACCTACATTTTGGCAGGCGAGACAAGCGAATGTATATATTGCAGAGTCCTCCTTGGGGGCTCAATCGGCGCTCACCATGGATATGGAGTATAAATATATTCGAGATTTGGGGCGTATTTTTAATCGAAACATGGAAGCAGAGCGTCTCATTCAAGAGATGCAACAATCTGTGGCGTACACGGTAGCCCAAACGGCTCATGAGAAGCCACCAAAGGCATTGTTTGTCGAGGTGGAAGGCAAGCATTTTCGATTGTATGGACATAAGACATTAGCTGGTAATATAGGAGCTTCCTTGCACGCCGATGTGATCGACACGGAAACGCCGTCCATTAGCATGGAGGACGTGGTGGAGCAGAATCCGGATGTAATTTTCTTGATCGTGTCTGACGGCGAATATAGCCAAGCGGATGTGATTATGAACTATGTATTAACGCAGCCAGGTTTACAAGGTGTTAATGCATTGCGCAATAAACGCGTTCATTTCTTGCCATTGCTTGCTGTATATAGTCCTGGTATTCGTTTATTAGATGGTATCGACATCGTATCGCATGGGTTGTATCCTAATCTATATCCAGAAGGGGTACCAGATTTAATTCATTAATAAAGGAGCAGTATGCTAAAACGAATTGGATATACTGCTGGCGGATTTGTCCTCATAGGGGTGCTAGCAGTAGCCATTCTATGGGGACTTTCTGTTGGTACAGTACAGTTTTCACTTTCTCAAATTCTCAATATTGTAATAGATCAATTTTCTAGCCCATTAGCTATTGATGATCCTATGAATAGTCCTGATCAGACTATTATTTGGTTACTACGTATGCCGCGGTTGTTGATGGCCGCTATTATTGGAGCAGGTCTTGCCGTATCTGGCGTTATCATGCAGGCCATCGTTAAGAATCCACTGGCAGATCCTTATATCTTGGGGATTTCCTCCGGTGCATCTCTCGGTGCTACGATAGCTATTTTATTTGGTGTAGGGGTTATGTTCGGTGAGAACTTTGTCGGCATTATGGCCTTTATTGGGGCTATGGCGATTTCCTTCGGTGTATTGTTTATCTCAAACTTGGGTGGACGACCAAACTCGGTGAAATTGATCTTAGGGGGCTTGGCATTAAGCGCTGTATGTAGCTCCTTCTCAAGTTTTGTGGTCTATTTGGCGGACGATAAGGAAGGCATCCAAACCATTACGTACTGGTTGATGGGTAGCTTTGCGGGCGCTAAATGGGACATGTTGCCATTTATTGCCATCGTTGTACTCGTGAGCATTCTATTCTTTTGGTCTCAAAGCAGAGTTTTAAACATTATGCTTCTCGGCGATGAGGTGGCCATCACCTTAGGTCGCGATTTGCATAGATATCGACAAGTCTATTTGATTATTAGCTCACTTATTATTGGCTTTGTGGTGTACGCGGCGGGCATGATTGGCTTTGTAGGCCTCTTGATTCCTCATCTCGTGCGCATGACAATCGGAACGAATCACTGGACTTTGATTCCGTTCAGCGCATTAGGGGGCAGTATTTTCCTCGTCATTGCTGATGGCTTGTGCCGATGTATTATTCCTCACGCAGAATTGCCAATCGGCATTCTCATTTCTCTCATTGGGGCACCAACCTTTGTATACATGTTGGTGCGTAAGAACTACGGATTTGGAGGGGAATAATGAATATTCAAACAGATAATATCCAAGTCTCATTTGGTTCTAAAACGATTCTTCAGGATATTTCCCTAGATATACGAAATAAGGAATTCGTTGGAATTATAGGTCCTAATGGGAGTGGTAAAAGTACGTTCTTGAAATGCTTATATCGCGTGCTTCAGCCTAATCATGGGAAGATTTTCTTTGATGGCACTGAAATGAGTTCCTTAAGTCATCGCGATACAGCCTTAAAAATGGCTGTAGTGGCACAGCATAGTACGGTTAACTTTGATTTTTCCGTCCTTGAAATGGTTCTCATGGGCCGTTCCCCGTATAAAGGGCTGCTTGATAGAGATCAAATTGATGACTATGAAATCGCTCGACATGCGCTGTCTCAAGTAGGACTTAGTGATTTTGAAAGTCGCAATTTTAATACCTTATCTGGTGGTGAGCAGCAGCGTGTTATCTTAGCACGTGCTTTGGCACAGCGCACAGAATGCCTAGTGCTAGACGAACCGACAAACCACTTAGATATTAAGTATCAGCTGGAACTGATGACGATTGTAAAACGTCTCGATGCAACTGTAGTGTCTGCTATTCATGATTTGAATTTAGCAGCCATCTATTGTGACCGTCTCATTGCCCTAAAAGACGGCTCCGTAGTGTGTACAGGGACCCCTCATGAAGTATTGACAGAGGAGACCATCCGACACATCTACGGCGTGTCCGCCACGGTACAAACATTACCAAATGGACGATTAAATATTATATATAATATGGAATAAATAAAAAAAGAGGCGTGGATGATGAAACGAATGAATAAACAAGTCTGTGCAGCAGTGCTTATGGCATTAACTACTATGTCAATTAATAGTTATGCTGCAGATGTAATAATGAACAATAATGAAGAAGAAGTTACCATAAATGTTACAGCTAATCGTACAGCGTTATTAGATTTAGATACACCGGTATCGACTTCTGTTATTACTCAAGAGGATATACAAAATAGTGGTGCTAAGACGGCTTTTGATGCGGTTGCCAATGTACCGGGTGTAACTATTAATTCCTTTAGTGCGTCTGGCGCGGATTTCGGTGGCATGGATAGCCGTACGAATATTCGTGGACTCGACCGCGGTGCACTTGTTCTTGTAAACGGTGTACCTATGAACTTAAATGGTAAGAGCGGAATTGGCTCTATACCTACCAGTGCCATTGAGCGCATCGAAGTTGTAAAGGGGGCGGCCTCTACCTTATATGGCGCAGAAGCTTTAGGTGGCGTTATAAATATTATTACAAAAACGCCGTCAAAAGAGGGCGGTTCTGCTACGGTAGCTGTAGGTAATCGAGGCTCCAAGAGATTTGATCTTTCTTATGGTACTGATCGATTCCTCGTTGGTATCGATAGAAAATACTGGGGGACTCAAGATCCATCTACACCGGTGCGGTATGACTATACAGGCCGCAAGGGTTATGATTACTACACTACGCGCAATAAAGGTAACTCCTTAGGTGTGTTCATGAGCGGTAAGCTTTCAGATAAGATAACCTTAAATTATACTCGCGCTGAAAGCCGTTCCTCCTTTGGTTTGATTAGTACAGAAAGAAATCCTGTGAGACAGGCTCGTCATTCTACGACATATCATTACAAGGATGACCGTAATAATGCATCTTTGATTTATAAGGATGATAATACGACGGGGATATTGTTTTATAATGACCGTACTATGCGTGGTGAAAGCCGTGTTCATAGTGCTAAACAGTTCAAGCCGACCGAAACCAGTTATGTAGCTCGTCAATATGGTATAGATGTACAACATGAATGGGACTTTAGAGGCGGTAAGGATTATTTGATTGCCGGTGTTACAGGTAAGCAAGAAACCTATCGTGCCACACATGCCCCTGTGTATACACGGCCTCATCGTAATACCTATGCGGTGTACAGTAGCTATTCTCGTGAAATCAATCCCAAATGGACTGCCATTTTGGGCTTGCGTTATACAGCCATTAGTGATCCTATTAAGGACCAATATGTGTTAACGCCTCAGTTCCAATTGTTGCACACCATCAATAAAGCTTCCTCCATGTACTTAAATATAGGGAAAGCTTACACGATGCCTAGCTTGAGTGATTCATTCCGTAGCGTGAACCGCCAATACACAGCAGTAAGTGGTAAAAATCTTAAGCCTGAAGAGGGTTGGAACTATGAATTAGGTTATAAACGTCTTAATAAGAAGGATAGCTGGAAGGTGGACGTGTTCTATATGGACTTCAAGAACTTCTTCCAATGGCAACCTGATGTAAATGGTCGCCCAACCGTTCGCGTAAACGGTGGTAAATTCCACAATGTTGGGATTGAAGCTGAGTATAGTAGACATTTGTCAGATCGACTCAAAATGAGTGTAAGTGGTTCTTATTCTAATCCAAAACAAAAGGAAATGAATGAAACCTATTGGAAACAAGCGGCTCCTAAGTTACAGTTTACAACCGGCATTCATTATAAAAGCCCAACCTGGGAAGCTGGTACATCATTTAGCTTTGTTACCAAACGTTTGCGCAATCGCGATGGCGGCTTGAACCCTAACATTGCTCTTTGGAATGCTTATGTTGGGTATCACTTTAACAAAGATGCTACATTACGCCTCGATGCACGCAATCTCTTGAACCGTCATAATGTAGTATCCAATGGAGATTATGAATACTGGGATGCACCATTCAATTATGAATTAAGTTATACACAAAAATTTTAATATGTATTAACGATACAATCCCCCGAGAATGCAGTAGCGGTAGGGGTATGGGTTTTGTGCGGGCCAAATAAATGTGTAATAATACAAATATGTAGTTTATATAATTGTGTGAATGTATATATGTGTTAAGTGAGGCATTTGGTATGAGACAACAAATTAAGCATCGTATATCTATACTTGTGGGTTTAGCATTGATAGGATTGTCTGTGAATGGATATGCAGCAGAGGTAAGTGCTGATAAGACTCCCACTACAGCTGCATCGAGTGAATCTAATGGAGTATCTGAAATCCATACTATTAATGTAACAGCAAATCGCATGGCTCTTTTAGATTTAGATACGCCGGCTGCGATGGATGTTATTACTCAAAAGGACTTAGCTAATAGCGGTGCTAAAAATGCATTTGATGCAGTTAATATGGTACCAGGCATTACGTCTTTTTCCTATGGTGCATCCGGTCTTGAATATGGGGCTATGGATAGCCGTGTGAATATCCGTGGTCTTGAACGGGGCTCTTTGATTCTCATGAATGGGGTACCGATGAACCTCAATGGCAAGGGCGGACTTAGCTCTATTCCGACTAGCTCTATTGAACGCATTGAAGTATTAAAAGGTGCAGCGTCTGCTTTATATGGCGCTGATGCTATGAGTGGTGTTATCAATGTAATTACTAAGACTCCAAGTAAAGAAGGGGGCTCTGCTACGATAGGTTTTGGTAATATGGGCCGCCAAACTTATAAAATTAACTATGGGACGCCTCGCTTCTTAATAGGTGTGGAACGTAACTTCTTTGGCGCTCAAGATCCTGAAACCCCTATCCGCTCCGATATCGGTGGTTATGCTAGAGGCTATGAATATTATACAGCTCGTAACAAAGGGAATTCTTTAGGTGTATTTATGAGCGGTAAATTAAATGATAAGTTGACTTTGAACTTTAGCCGCTTTGAAGGTAATTCTTCTTTTGGACAGTTGAGTACAGAAACGAATCCTATTAAGCAAAAGCTTCACTCTACAACATATGCTTATAAAGATACTAAAAACAATGCGTCTTTAGTTTATAAAGATGGCAATACGACAGGTACTCTTTTCTACAACGATAGAGATTTGTATGGTAAAAGTCGCGTACATAGCAAAAAGACATATACGTTGAGTGATAACAACTATATTGCTCGACAATATGGTTTCGATGTGCAACATGAATGGGACTTCCGCGGTGGTAAGGATTATTTCATTGCGGGTGTGCTTGGTAAACGAGAGACATATCGTACTACATCTGGTCCATACTATGGAAATCCACATCGCAATAGTTATGCCATTTATGGTACATATTCCTATCAAATCAATCCTAAATGGACTAGTATTTTAGGTTTGCGTTATTCGGATATTAAAGACCCTGTGAAAAATCAGCGCGTATTAATTCCTCAGTTCCAATTACAACATCGTATCAACAAGGAATCATCCATGTATATAAATGTTGGTAAAGCTTTTAGAATGCCGAATCTAAGCGATACTTTCAAGAAAATTAATAAAGGCTATGCCTCTGTTAGTGGACGCAATTTGAAACCTGAAGAAGGTTGGAATTATGAATTAGGCTATAAACATATTACCAACAAAGATAGCTGGAAAGTAGCGCTCTTCTATATGGACTTTAAGAACTTCTTCTCTTGGAAACCGGATAGCAATGGTAAAAACACGATTCGCGTAAATGGTGGTCGCTATAGAAATGTCGGTATCGAAGCCCAATATGGTCGTAAATTAACAGATCACTTAAAAATGACTGTGGGTGCATCGTATTCTAATCCTAAACAACGAGAAATCGATAAGACCTATTGGAAACAAGCTAACCCTAAATTGCAATTTACAGGGGGTATCCATTACAATAGCTCAACCTGGACTGCAGGTACTAGCATCAACTTTGTCACAAAACGGATGAAGAACCGCGATGGCGGTATTAATCCTAATCTTATAGCTTGGAATGCATACGTAGGCTATCAGTTCAATGAAAACTCATCCTTGCGGCTAGATGCACGTAACTTGTTAAACCGTCATAATGTTATTTCAAACGGTGACTGGGAATACTGGGATGAACCATTTAATTACCAACTCAGCTATACTCAAAAATTCTAGTCTTTATGTAATCACTAATTAGAACTATACAAGGAGTATCATCATGAATAAGAAAATTGGATTTTTCATATGTTTGATGATACTCCTTTGTGTATGTTTAACAGGTTGTGGACCTCAATCGGAGGCAAATGTAACGCCATATACTCGTTATGTTGAAAGTCACGATGGCGTTCAAGTTGCTGTTCCAGAGCATCCAAAGCGGATTTTATCGCTATCCTCTGCGTTCGACACAATTTTATTAGGACTTATAGAACCAGAGCGTTTAGCAGGCATTAATAAATTGTCTACCTATGAGGAATATTCCTTAGAGGCAAAGCGCGCAAGGATGGTAAAGCCTGTGTTGAGCTCGTATCCTTTGGAGAAAATTATAGCCTTGAAACCGGATCTCGTTATAGCGCCAGATTATATATCGGCTGATGTTATCTATGGTTTACGGCACATGGGTATAGCCACTGTTGTGGTACCGACCCCTTCTACGGTGGACGGAGTGATTCAGAATGTGATGGAGATTGCTCATATTATCGGGGAAGATGAAAAGGGTAGCTTTTACAATCGGAAGATTCACCGTGAAATAGATGAAATAAAGCACCTAGCGGAATCTATTCCACTTGAGCAGCGCAAGACGGTTCTCTTTGTATCATCTATGGACGGATACACGGGCACAGGAAGCCTTTTTGATGATATGTGTCACTATATGAGCATCTATAATGCACCTGATCGGATTGGTTTACCACCACGAATACCTTTTGGGGAGGAGCGTGTGCTAGCCATGAACCCAGATTATATTTTTATTCCATCCTATAAGGGAATGGACAAGAATTTGGCGGATAGATATTTAAAGAATCCGGCCTTTCAAAATCTACCTGCTATTAAGGAAAATCGTGTTAAGCCCTTACCGGCAGCGTACCTGTATACAATGAATCAGCATATTGGTGAAGCAATGCTAGCCATTATGCATACTGTGTATCCTCAATTAGAAAGGAATTCTCATGACTAGACAGAAACAACGCATCATGGCTATAACTCTGATTGGGGTATTGCTATGTATTGTGAGTTTATTGGCACTCCATGTAGGGACCATTATGATCCCTATCGGAGGGGGCGTGCAAAGTATTTTAAATGGCATGGGCATACCTGTGAGCTTCACGGAGCCCATTACGGCTGAACAAGAGGCTGTACTGTGGTTTATCCGCATGCCACGCCTTATCATTGGCCTTCTCGTAGGAGGCGCCTTGGCACTGGCTGGTGCGGTTATGCAAGGGGTATTCTCCAATCCATTGGCAGATCCAGGTATTATGGGCGTATCCGCTGGAGCATCCCTCGGTGCGGTTATCGCCATTGCCCTTGGCGTAACATCCCTTAGCATGTTTTACATGCCTGCCTTTGCTTTCGTTGGAGCCTTTGTATCCGTTGGGATTACTATACTTTTAACATGGCGTAATAACAAGCTCGACACAACCACCTTGTTGCTGGCTGGTGTAGCTGTTAGTATGCTGCTCGGTGCTTTTACATCGGGCATCTTGACGATGATTAATGAATATCGCTTGCGGGAATTTTTATTCTGGATGGTAGGTGGCCTCGATTATCGTCGATGGGACCATGTTCTATTGGCGGTAGGACCTATCATGACGGGTAGTGTCATTTTGATGATGCTCGGTCGTCACCTCAACGTACTTGTCCTTGGCGATACAGAGGCGCGTGCCTTGGGTTTGCCTGTTATGGTGTACCGCATGTTATTCCTGTTTTTGGCATCTGTCGTTACTGCTACTGCGGTGTGCGTCAGTGGTTCTATTGGCTTTGTAGGTCTTGTGGTACCACATATTGTACGTATCTTAGTAGGGCCAGATCATCGAATACTATTGCCTATGGCGGCCGTTGGAGGCGCACTATTCCTCGTATTCTGTGATACATTAGGTCGCGTTATTGCTCAGCCAGTTGAGATTCGCGTAGGTATCATGACGGCTCTATTAGGGGCACCATATTTTCTATATTTACTTCATCGCTTGCGTCGTAAAGGAGGGGCCTAATGAAACTAGATGTTCAATCTCTATCTGTCACATTAGGAGATACAACCATTGTAAAAGAGGCATCCTTTGCTATTGACCGAGGCGAGTTCGTAGGCATTATCGGCCCTAATGGCTCTGGTAAGACAACGTTGTTAAAAGCATTACGTGGCCTTTATCCTACATCTGGTGGAGATGTTTTGTGGGATGGTAAAAGCATCTCTTCTTTGAGCGATAAAGAAATCGCTCATCATGTGGCGTATATGCAACAGTCTGTAAATGTTTCCTTCGATTATGAAGCCATCGATATTGTAATGACCGCTCGTTATCCTTATTTGAAATGGTGGGAACAAGAAGGCCCTGAAGATAAAGTTATCGTTGAACAGGCTATGAAAGAGGTAGGCGTTTATCATCTGCGGAATCGTTCTGTACAATCTTTGAGTGGCGGTGAGCGTCAACGGGTATTCTTAGCAAAGGCTTTGGCACAACAAACAGAGGTCCTATTACTAGATGAGCCGACGGCTGCCCTCGATCTAGTATATGCTGACGATATCTTTCATGAGGGTCGCAGATTATGTGACGAAGGTAAAACGATTTTAATTGTCGTTCATGACTTAGAGTTAGCTGCCAAATATTGCACCAAACTCGTTTTGGTGAGTGATGGTCACATCGTTGATGTAGGTGCACCTCGTGATGTATTGACGGCAGAAAATCTACGAAATGCGTTCCGTTTATCGGCCGCGGTTTACGATGATCCGTACTTTAAACAACAACGTATCTTTGTATTCCCAAAAGGAACTACAAAGATTGATGACTTCAAACAAACCGAAGTTACTTCAGAAATGTCTATTGATCCAAATCTGAAATAGTTAGAATGGATTACGATACTTAGAGTTTTCCTAGGGTTATTGATTTATTATGTATGGTGACTATTTTGTATTGCGAATCTGAGTGAGGTTAGGCGTATGCTATATCCATTTACTGCTATTGTTGGTCAAGATGAAATGAAATTGGCCTTGTTGCTCAATGCCATAAACCCATCAATCGGCGGTGTCTTAATTGAAGGCGAAAAAGGCACTGCTAAGTCTACGGCTGTACGTGCGTTAGCGAATCTGTTACCTCCTATGGAAACAGGCGCATCAGCGATGTCTGTTGTTGAGCTACCTATCAATGCTACAGAAGATCGCGTTGTAGGATCCATAAATTTGGAAAAGGCATTGCAAGAGGGTGTAAAAGCCTTTGAACCGGGTATTTTACACGCAGCCCATCAAAATATTCTTTACGTAGATGAGGTTAATCTATTAGATGACCACATTGTAGATATTTTGCTAGACGTGGCGGCTATGGGGGTGAATACGGTAGAGCGGGAAGGGGTGAGCCATTCTCATCCATCTCGTTTTATCCTCGTAGGAACGATGAATCCTGAAGAAGGCGACCTCAGACCTCAACTGCTAGACCGTTTCGGACTATCTGTTATGGTCTATGGAGAACAGGACCCGGCACAACGTATGGAGGTAATCAAGCGTCGCCTCGCCTTTGGCGACAATGCTGAAAGCTTTGTAGCGTCTTACAAGGAATCAGAACGTAGTCTGCACGAACGTTTATTACAAGCTCGTGAAGTATTGCCAGGCATCATCCCATCTGATGATGTGTTGTTGCAAATAGCGAGTATCAGCATAGGTGTCGGCGTTGATGGACATCGCCCAGACATTACGATGATGCATACGGCTCGTGCTCATGCAGCCTTTCACAGTCGCAACCAAATTACAGCGGAAGACCTCAAGGTGGCGGCACGATTAGCGTTAAAACATCGATTACGTCGCTTGCCATTTGAAGAACAAGGTCAGGATGAGGAGCGCATTGATACAGTGGTATCGGCAGTGCTTGAGGGCTAGTTATGGAAACATCTGTACAAGAGGTCCTCAAAATAGGCCTTGTAAACGACCAGATTCATACCATTGTTATTTCTGGAGGTACCGGTGTTGGTAAAAGCTATGTACTTCGTCAGTGCCTCGAGAAATGGCAAATTCCATATCGTTTGATACCTGTTTATATAGATACTTCACAACTACAAGAGTCCATCGATTTTGAAGCATCCCTTGCACAGGGTAAGATGGTTATGGCATCTGGATTATTAGGTGATACGAGTAATCGATGCTGGGTTGTCGATGATGCTCACGTTCTATCGCCTGAAGTCCGTCATGCACTATTGGTAGAAGCGAAACGTCGTCAAATACTACTGATACTGACCATAAACCATGAGGATAGAACCTTAGATGATGTGGAGTGGGAACTCGTAGATGTGCATGTATCTATGGATGTACCTACACTACAATCTAAGGTGAAGGTGTTACAACGAAGGCGAGATGAAATTGAGCCTTCATCTGAGGATTTATTGAGCCTAATAGATTCTAAACAAGTTCAATCTATAGTTGTTCCTGATGCTATGCTTTCACTGGCTATATCCTATGCATTGCAAGCTCGAACCGTAGGTCATGGAGCAGAGTATGTATTATTACAAGTTATGAAATCACTGGCAGTTCTTGATGGTAGTTCTTACTGCAAGCCATCTCATGCGGAACGAGCCGCTCTCTATGTATTGCCTCATCGCATGAAGCGCAATGATACATCTGAATCTCAGACCTCACAAGGAGAGGTATCTAATAGTGCAAGTAATCAAAACCAGTCACAGAAAAATACTGAAACAGCAACAGATGATTCGGATGTAGACGACTCTGATAACTCTGATTCCAGAGATTCCAAGCGTGATGAATCCCATTCTGACGAGTTAAACGCTAATGGGCTAGATAATTCAAATAGCGATGGTCATGACGGCTCAAGTGATATGGATTTTGATGATGGTAAATCAAAAGAGTCCAATCATTCAGAAACATTAGAGTCTACAGCGAATGAGTGGGGAACTTCTGATTCAATGAATACTTATAGTGACACATCTAATGGAATATCTTCTTTATGTTTGCCCGATACTGTTGCCCGTATAGCTAATCAGTTCTTTCAATGGAAATTGCAATCTTCTAAAACGGTAGACCGTCAGTATCGTAAAGGTTCTGGTCGGCGCCTTATGACTAGAACAAAGGATACTAGGGGGCGCATGATTCGAGCCTATCAAGATGAACAGGCTTTAGAGGATTTGGCTTTAATTGACACATTGCGTGCAGCCGCACCGTATCAACGATTGCGGGCCGTTGAAAGGGTAAAACAATTACAGGTAGATACCCCATTAAATGTAGTGGAGCAATCTGTTACATCGGAATGCTTATGTCAAAGGGCCCCACAAGCAGAGCGTCATGATTTAAAAGGGCTATCTATTGTAGTAAAACCTCAAGATTACCGCCGAAAGGCTCGTGAAAAGCGAATCGGTGCGTATCAGCTTTTCGTAGTGGATGCTAGTGGCTCTATGGCAGCCCGCCATCGCATGGAGGCGACAAAAGGTGCGATTTTGAGCCTCTTGCATGACTCCTATGTTCACCGTGATTCGGTAGGACTCATTGCATTTCGCAAGGATTCCGCAGAGGTATTATTGCCTTTCACCCGTAGTGTAGAGCGAGCAGAGCGACTGTTAGCAAAATTGCCAACAGGGGGCAAGACGCCCTTAGCCCAAGGTTTACGAGTAGCCTATACTATGTGTGATAGATTGCTTCGCAGACATTCGGCGGAGCGGATTCAAATGATTTGTATTACCGATGGTCGTGCTACTTCGGGGACTTCTGAGGACCCTGTAGGGGAGGCGAAACAATGGGCTCGTATTTTAGGGACCTTGCCAGTAGACTGTATCGTTATCGATACGGAAACGGGCTTTATTAAGCTCGGCCTAGCTAAGGAATTGTGTAAATTAATGAATGGCAGTTATTATGCGATGGACTCTATTACGTCAGATAGTATTTTGCGCGTATCGCGGAGGTAGATCATGAGTCGACTCCTGTATATTTCTAATTTAGGAAAACAAATCCAATATATAGAAAAAGCTGTTGCTACTTACCCGGAACTCTTACAGGGCGAGGTGGACCTTTGCAATATGAAAAAGCCTCCTCAATGGGATGCTGACTTTGAAAGTCGCTTACGCGCTGCCGATGTAGTTCTGGTAACGAATATGGGGGTTGGTTTAGACTCGCCCTTCTTAGAACGTCTGGAACGCTGGTTATATGCACATCATCCTAAATACTGGATTGATGTAGTAGAACCTAAGAAAACAGATATTTTATATCGCAATTTGGATGAGGATAAACGGGTTCTTCTTGAAAGCTACCGCCGAACCAGTGGGGTCATGAATTATGTACGCTTAATCAACGGTGCTTTCAGTACAAAACCTACCTCTGAATGGGAAGAGCCAGATCCTATTCCTTGGCAAGCCATTATGGGTCGAGAAGGCAATATCTACGAAACCTATGATGAGTTTATGGATGCCGAAGGGCATCGAGATTGGCCATCTATAGCGGTCTACTTTTACCGTGACGAATGGATCATGGGGGATATTGAGTATCAACAGGCCTTATTTGAAGAGATTTACAAACATCAGTACAATCCGATTATCTTTTATGGTCAGTATGGCTCGAATCCGCGCGTAGGTATTCCGAATATGAAGCTGTCCATGAACCATCTTTTTGGGAAGGATGAATTCCCCTTTGATGTGCTCATAAATACTTGTAAATTTTCCTTTCAGTCCTTAGGGGCTCAAACCTTGGAGGAGTTAAAGCTACAGGATGTTCCTATCGTTCAGGGTTATACCATATACATGGATGAGAAATCTTGGGCCGAGAATCCACAAGGTGTAACACCTTTAGACGTGAATTTATCTATATCTCAGCCTGAGCTAGATGGGGTTATTCAAGGCGGTGTTGTGGCATGCCAAACCTATGATGAGCGTGGACACTATGTGTACTTGCCTGTGAAAGAACGCATCGCTGCTATTGTACAACGAGCTATTAAATGGTCTACATTGCGTCATATCCCTGTATCGGAGCGAAAAGTGGCCGTTATATTACATAACTATCCGCCTAAGAACTCCAACATTGGCTCTGCCGCAGGTCTTGATACACCTGAGTCGGTGCTACGGTTATTACGAGATATGAAGGCGGAAGGTTATACCATCGACACGGTGCCAGAAACAAGTGCAGACTTGATGGATGTGGTAACGTCTCATATGACGAATGACCGCTCCATGCTCACCGATGAACTGCTAGCCTCTGCAGAAGGTCGGTTAAGTAGTGATGATTACAAAGCATATTTTGCTACGCTGCCGGAAGATACGCAGACAGCAATGGTTAAATCTTGGGGCGAAGCCCCAGGGGATGTATTCGTCTACGATGATGACGTGATTATCCCAGGTTTCTCCAATGGCAATCTGTGGATTACGGTACAGCCACCCCGTGGATTTGGGGAGAATGTATCGGCCATTTATCACGATCCTTGCTTGCCTCCACCACATCAATACTTAGCGTTTTATCACTGGGTGCGCGATGTCTTTGAAGCTGATGCATTTATCCATGTTGGTACCCATGGCTCTCTAGAATGGCTGCCCGGTAAGGGGGCTGGACTCAGCGCTAGTTGTTATCCGGAAATCGGCATTTCCAGTTTGCCAAATATTTACCCGTATTGGACAACCATTATTGGGGAAGGCATACAAGCCAAGCGGCGTAGTTCGGCTTGCTTAGTGGGTCACTTGTCGCCGCCGATGACGACAGCGGGCCTCTATGATGAGTTCGAAGAATTAGAGGCCTTACTCGATGAACATAGTCATTTTGAGCGGGAACATCCTGAAAGTGTCTCTACTCTAGGTGAAGTGATTCGAGAAAAGGCCATGGAGTGCCATCTCATCGATAAAGAACGAGGTTCTACCATGACGGTGGACGATATAATTACAGAGGTCCACGAAAAGCTGAGCGACTTGAAACATATGCAGATGCGCAATGGTTTGCACATCTTGGGGCAAGGTCCTGAAGGGGAAGCATTAGAAGAGTTTATTACTGCTATTGTAAGCACTCCTCAAGGTGAAATCGCGTCAGGCCTTGCCACCATCGCAGAAGAATTAGGTTATGATTGGTCTTATATGGCGGAACATGCTGGCGAAATTCATTCAGATGGTATACGATATAGTGTTACCATAGATCGAATTTGGAATGAATTGCGTAGCTTTGTAAGGCATGTGATCAATATACCAGATTATACAGTGCCCGAACGGTTAGAACCTTTGGCGAATGCGATCGTTCGAGAGTATATTCCAAAATTAGGTGACACCAAGAACGAGCTAACCTCTATTTCAAATGCCTTACAGGGCAGATATGTAGAGCCCGGTCCAGGTGGAGCCCCCTCGAGCGGTCAAGTCGACGTACTGCCTACGGGGCGTAACTTCTATGGTTTAGATGAAAGAGCTTTACCGACGAAGATAGCCTATCAATTAGGCATAGAGTTAGCAGATCAAGTTATCGCTGACTATATTTTGAATGAACAACGGTATCCTGAGACGATTGGCATCATCCTATGGGCTACGAGCAATTCTAGAAGTCATGGTCAGTGCTTGGGTGAGTTCCTTTACTTGTTAGGAGTTCGACCTAAATGGCAATCGGGCGGTCGCGTGTCAGGTTTAGAAGTGATTCCTTTAGAGGAATTGCAGCGTCCTCGCATCGATGTGATGGGCCGCATCAGTGGCCTCATTCGAGATATGATGCCTACTGCTATCGGCTGGCTCGACAAAGCCGTTGAAATGGTGGCAGAATTAGATGAGTCGTTGGAAGACAACTACGTGAAAAAGCATATTCACGATGATGTAGACTGGCTCGTTGAGCAAGGTGAGGACCCTCTATTGGCTACTAAAAAGGCTAGACTCCGCATCTTTGGCGATCCGCCCCAAGCTTATGGCACGGGTGTAGGTGCCTTGATTGAAGGCAAAAACTGGGAGTCTTTACAAGATATTGCTCAAGTTTACAGCAAGTGGAGTAGCTTTCACCTGCACAAGGACATTCCTCAGGACATGAGGCTATTCCAACGTCGATTAACCACGATGGATGTGACCATTAAGAACGAAGATAATCGAGAAACCCATATTATGAGTGCCGACGATTATTATAGCTATCACGGTGGTCTCATTGCGGCGGTGCGCACCGCAAAGGGCAGTGCGCCGCGCGCCTATGTGGGGGATAGCTCAGACCGCAGTCGTGTTGTGATGAGGCCTTTAGGTGACGAAATTCGCCGCGTCGTGCAAGGGGAAACGCAGAACCCTAAATTTATTCAAGCCATGATGAAACATGGCTATAAAGGGGCATCGGATATGTCGAATGTCGTATCCCATACATTTGGTTGGGATGCTACGAGTGATGTCGTACCAGACTGGGTCTATGAAGGGTATGCTAATAAGTATGCTTTAGACAAGACAGTACAAGACTGGATGCGCAATGTAAATCCTTGGGCCTTACAGCGCATTACAGAAACCTTGCTAGAGGCTTCTCAACGTGGCTATTGGAATGCATCGCCTGAAATATTACAGGATTTGCAATCATTATTTATTTCCATGGAAGGGGTTATAGAAGGTCGTTAGTATGAAGCACAGAATATCTATTATATGTACCATAGTAATGATGGTACTTCTAGTGGTCGGTTGTGGTCCTACGCAGACGGGGACTACGGGCACGACACATCAGGTTACGGATGGCACTGGTGTAACTGTTACGGTGCCTAGTGAGCCGAAGCGAATCGTCCCTATTGCTGCGAGTACAGAGGATATAGTGTTATCCTTGGTTGATCCGAGCCGAGTGGCAGCCGTTGGCACCGTGCCTAATAATGTACCTGATGAGTCTGCCAAGGTGGGGACGCATGTGAAAGCAACTGCTGAATCCATGCTTTCTGTACAACCTGATTTAGTATTAGTTCCAAACTGGATATCTCCAGATGCAATTGGGGAAATGCGGAATATGCAGATTCCCGTTTACGTCTATAAGACTCCGACTACGGTAGAAGAAGCAAAAGCAGTTATCCATGAAATTGCAGGACTCTTACACGCTTCGGATGAAAAGATGATTGCTAGCATGGATGCAGATTTGAAAACTGTCGAAGAGTTAGCAAATAAACATACCGGTGAACGCCCTGTAGTAGCATTTTATACGCAATTTGGTTTAACCGGTGGCAAAGGGTCAACCTTTGATGATATGACTAAATATCTGAAGGTTACCAATGCGGCCGCCCAATTAGGCTTGGGGCCTTTTGATAATGGGACGCGAGAGGATTTAATTAAAGCGAATCCAGATATTATTATCATCCCATCGGTGGCCTACACTTCGGATGGTACTACGCCAGCAACGGCAGAACAACTCTATTCTGATCCTGCTTTGCAGGGGGTTAAGGCCATCGCCAATCGTCGTGTGTTCCTCGTAGATTCCTCGCAGGTCATGAGTTATTCTCAATTTATGACTCGTGCAATGGTTTCTATGGCACAAAATATATATGACAAGTGATTTAGTGTGTGTGGAGGTTTTTATGAAAGTATCAAGAATGCAACGATTATCCATGTACATAGGGTTAGCTCTCGTATTTGGTAGCACATTGAGTACTCCTAGTGTATCAGCTGTTGACGCTGGTGATGCGAAAGAAGCGCATACCATTGTTGTTACGGCGACTCGTAGTGAACAACAGCTTTCAGAAGTGCCAGCTAGTGTAGGC
Source organism: Veillonella sp. 6_1_27 (assembly GCF_000163735.1). Lineage (NCBI taxonomy): Bacteria > Bacillati > Bacillota > Negativicutes > Veillonellales > Veillonellaceae > Veillonella > Veillonella sp. 6_1_27. The sequence goes on along the minus strand of NZ_GG770217.1, from coordinate 448,392 downwards.
GTAGTAACAGGCGACGATATTCGTGAGCGCCATGCTACGAATATGAACGAAGCCTTGAACATCGTACCGGGCGTAGATATTAATACGTATGGTGGTGGCGTAGGTTACACGAACTCCAATGCATTCCGCATCAATGGGTCTGACCAAGTATTGTATTTGGTAGACGGCATCAATATGGGGGCGGCTGGTGTGAATCCGCCGATGACTATTTTGAAAGATATGTCTAGTATTGATCGCATTGAAGTTCAACGTGGTGCAGGCTCTACATTGTATGGTTCCGGTGCCATTGGTGGTGTAGTAAACGTAATCACTGCAAAACCTGAGCAAGGTGTACAAACTAAGCTTCGCGTGATGGGTGGCAGTAATGATTTAGAGCAATACGCAATTACCAACGAAGGTAGCCAAAACAATTGGTACTGGCGTGTAGGCGTACAAAAAGATATTATTGGTTCCTATAAAGATGGTCATGGCGTGCGCGTTCCGCAACATGGCAATAGCCACACTGCATCTTTCATGGTGGGCAATAAAATCAATGATAAGAACGATGTAAAAATATCTTACGACACATATCGTGGTGATGTAATGTACTCCGACCATTTGGGTGCCCTCAACCATATTCGTTATGGTAATGAAGCGAATGATTCCTTACGCGCGATTTGGAAGAACAAAATCAGCAATCGTTGGAGCCATCAATTATACTTGATGAACAATCATTATAAAACAACATACGATGGGTACTTAACAGATGTGAAGACTCGTGGTATTGGCGATCAAGTTACGTATAAAGCAAAAGACCATACTGTAGTAGGCGGCTTTGACTGGAGACAAGATAAGGTGCTTAATATGGGTGGCGTGAAGCTTACGAATACATCTTACTTCATTCAAGATGAATGGAAATTTGCTCCTAAGTGGACTGTAACGCCTGGTATCCGCGTTGATCATCATTCCTCCTTCGGTACTCATACATCTCCATCCATCAGCCTTGGCTATGATGTAAATGAGAAGACAAATGTGTATGCTGCGTATAAAGAGTACTTCTTAGCCCCTACACCATACCAATTATTTGATGGCTTCAATGGCAATCGCAATTTGAAACCGGAAACAGGTCATGAATTTGATTTAGGTGTACACCACAAATTCGGTAAAACATGGAATAGTAATCTTAGTTTCTTCAGCCGTAGTACGAAGGATAAAATCGGTTGGGTTATGACAGATCCAGCAAACTTTACAGGTCAATATCGCAATTTTGACACTGAAAAAGCTCGTGGCATCAATGCGGATGTGCGTAAACAATTGACGAACCACTTGTCCGCACGCCTTGGCTATACGTATACTCATATTGATGCGACACCAACTCGCAAAGCAAATCGCGATGGGTATGTGCCAAAACATGCTGTTAATGCAGGCCTTGATTACAACGATGCTAAATGGGATGCTCATTTGGATATTCGCGGTATCATCAACCGTCCTGGCCCTGCAGATAATGTATTCCCACGTAAAACGTACTGGTTGGCGGATATCAGCGCTAACTATCGTGTACGCGAAAATGTTACTATATTTGGTCGTATCAATAATATCTTTGATACATACTATGCAGAACAATCTAACGTTCGTTGGGGCAACCCTGGTGACTGGTGGCCAGGTCAAGGTCGTAACTTCCGTCTAGGTGTAGAAGTGACTATCTAATGGGTATAACTACTGCAATGGCTAATAGATGTAACTACTGCAATGGTTCGATTATAAAGCTATACTAATAATTGACAATTACATCATAGCTATTTGTATAGCTTCAAAATGTAATCTATATCACGGTGAAAGAGCCTCTCGTTAGGCTCTTTCATTTTTATTATAATTTTTGATGATATATTGAGACCGCACTAAGCACCATGAGAGTTATTTTCAATAACCGATAAATTGGGTATAGGTAAATAAGTATATGTTATAAAACTATAGATTTTCTATAGTAAAAGCTCTATAATATTATGTATCTATCTATAGGTATTCATAGTTTATGTTTTGTGATGTACACATATATTTGCTTGTATAGTAAGTGTTTTGTTACTTTCACAGTTATCAAAACCTTCCCATGGAGAAGGTTGATTTTTAGAGGAGTTGGATCGAAATGAAACAACCAGAATTATCGCCGTATATGATGGCTCGCAAGCCGTCTGGCATTCGCCTAGGACAAATTAAATTCTTGGAACGTAAGAACCCACCTATCTTGGTGAATGGTTCTATTGGCAATGTAATGCGTCCTATGCATCCCGCCATGCAGCGTAGGTTGTTTGATTTGGGTGGTGTCAATAGTCCGTTCCACAATGGCATTGTGCCATACGTACCAACTACGGGCACTGATGAATGCCGTGAAGCATTTCTACACATTTTACGCAGTCAAGGTTTTGATACGACAGGTCTTGATGTACTCGTGACAGACGGTGCATCCATGGCGATGGAAATTATCATGCTTGGCGTATGTGGTGGTGCCGGCGAAGAGGAACGCCCTCTCTTGATGTTCAATCCTTCCTATACAAATTATGATGCAGTAGGTCTTCGCATAGGCCGTAAAACCGTAACAGTAGAACGGGAGCTCAATGAAAATGGTGAGTTCGAATTGCCGTCTGTAGAGACTGTAGAGAAGCGTATCATCGACACAAAACCTGGTGCGTTGCTCATCATTCCTTATGACAATCCGACTGGTCAATTATTTAGCAAAGAAACACTTATTGAATATACTAAATTGTGCGTTAAACATAATTTATGGATTATCTCTGACGAAGCGTACCGTGAATTGGCTTATGAAAAAGGGAAAGAAACATCTAGCATTTGGGCTTTAACCGATAAAGATGTGCCTGGCATCGAAGGTCGCCGTATTAGCCTTGAAACAGCTAGTAAAGTTTGGAATGCGTGTGGACTTCGCATTGGAGCCATCATTACGGATAATAAATTATGCTATGAAAAATCTGTTGCGGAGTATACGGCAAACCTTAGCGCTAATACATTGGGCCAATATATTTTTGGCGCTTTGAAACATGAGTCCTATGCGCAGTTGCACAATTGGTATGAGCAACAACGCGACTACTATCGTCAAATGATCTTTGAGCTCCATAAAGGGTTTAAAGAGGTAGAACCAGACTTCATCGTATCCCGTCCTGAAGCATCTATTTACTTTGTAATCGACGTGAGAAAGGTGGCAAAACCTGGCTTTGACGGCGTGGAATTTGCTTCCTGGTGTGCCGAACACGGTGCAGTAAGCCTTGATGATGGTAAGGAATATACACTCCTCATGGCGCCGCTCAATGGTTTCTATAGCGGTAAAAATGGTGATAATAACCCTGGTAAAACACAATTGCGCGTATCTTTCTGTGAAAATCCAGAACTATTGCGCTTGGCTCCTGAATTATTATCTAAACTATTCAGAGCTTATGAAGCACAACGAAATGTATAAATGTAAAGAGTGCCATTCCCAAAGGGAGGCACTCTTTTTGCATTGTAAGTTATCATTATGAGTTATATAGATACTATGTATGGTATAGTATTACGTAAAAAAGAGCTATAATATTCAAAATTATAGCTCTTTTCGTTTTTCCCTAGATATGGTAAGTAGGGAAGGGCTTTTATTTACTTTCTTCATCATGATGCGGTCCCTTAGTACGTATTTCGACTGCCAGTTGCTCGCTAGGTATGGAGCGTTCCTCAGTTGCTGGATATGAAGTGTCTTCTAAGATAACCGTTTCTAATAATTTGTCAATTTCATCAGACTGGATGGATACTTCTTTGTTGTACCATTCGCCAAATTCGCGAATAACCTCTTCGTTGCGACGAAAATAGGTATATTGGTCGATTTTACGCGATTCTACAAGTTCAGCATTCTCTAAGATGCTCATAAATGTAGAAATAGAAGATTGAGATACACCGCAGCGCTTTTGGATGCTCTTAACGCTCACACTATGTGGAAAATCGATAAGAGTTTTAGAGTGTACTTGTACACCGAATTCTTTCTCTGGGTGTTTTAGCCACAATATAATATCTAACCGATGCGGATTTGATAATGCTTTCAAGATTTTTAACGGGTCCATAGGGCCTCCTCTTAATTAAAAAATAACGAGTTCCCAACCTTGACCGTGGACTTGCATTATGCGGTCGTATTATACGCGTCTTGCTCCGTATAGGGTTTTTGCTACTTTTATCATACGCTACTTTCACCGTGAAAGCTAGACTTACTTATAAATTTCACGAATTGATGAATTTTATTGCACTTATTTAGAACGGAAAGTATACATTAGTATTAATATATAATGAGTATATATACAACCTGTAGAGACTTTTATAATATATTTCTGAAAAATATAGAATATATTCATCTTTCTGTGATAATTTTTAAAGGTATTTTGGTTCTAAATAGAGAAATATATATACTATATGAACTTATGTAAGTCTAAGCTTTCATTTAAAGGAGCTGAGTATATGGCAATTGATCGCAATGAAACATTTGATGTTATCGTTGTTGGCGCAGGGCCAGCGGGTTCTGCGGCAGCATTACGCTTAGCGGAGCAGAGGGTAAAAGTTTTACTTATCGAACGTGGAACCGCACCAGGTGCTAAAAATATGATGGGTGGACGCATCTATACACATTCTTTGGAGCGTCTTGTACCGGACTTTAGAGACCGTGCGCCGTTGGAACGAAAGGTAACAAAAGAGCGCATTTCTATAGGCACAGGTAATGAAATGACTACCATCGAGTATAGTTACGAAGATGGTGAACCTAATGAAGAATCCTACGTAGTATTGCGTGCTAAATTTGATAAATGGCTAGCAGAAGAGGCAGAGAAAAAAGGGGCTCTCCTCGTATCTAATGTACAGGTAACAGAGCTTATTACCGAAGGTGAAGGTAAACATCGCCGCGTAATAGGGGTTCGCTGTCACGATGACGAAGTATATGCAAAATTAGTTGTCATCGCAGAAGGTTCTAATACATTATTATTGGAACAGGCTGGTCTTACAGGCCCTACAGATCCAAAAACAATGGCTGTAGGGGTAAAAGAGGTATATAAACTCAAAAAAGAGGATCTTGAAAATCGCCTTATGCTATCTGGCGATGAGGGGATGGCGTGGCTTACATTGGGGGACATGACCGATGGCCTATTAGGTGGTGGTTTTATTTATACGAATAAAGACAGCCTTTCCGTAGGTATGGTTGTAGGCCTTGAAGATATCGGCAAAGCTACTAAATCGGTAGATGATATGCTGTTAGCTTTCACCAATCATCCAAGAATCGCACCACTATTAAAAAATGGTCAATTGAAGGAGCATAGTGCGCATCTCGTGCCAGAAGGCGGATTTAAAGCGCTGCCTAAGTTGGGCGGTAATGGGTATGTTATCGTCGGTGATGCAGCGCGTATGTGTATGAACTTGGGGTATACCATTCGTGGGATGGACCTTGCCATCGAATCTGGCATGTGTGCAGCGGATGCGGTTAACGTAGCCTTGCGCGATGAAAACATGGAGCGCGTTGCTAAATTGTATGAACGTCAAATTAAGAATTCTTGGCTATATAAGGACATGAAGCTTTATAAAAATATGCCTGCCTTCCTCGCATCCAACCCTCGTATATTCAAAGAATATCCAGCTCTTGTGAATCATGTGATGCGTGATGTATTCACTGTAAACGGTGATGGTGCAGTACCAATGATGAAGAAATTGATGGGTAGTGTAAGTGACGTTGGTTTAGTTACCTTGATTCGTGATGCTTGGAAAGGGGTGCGTTCCCTATGAAATTAGAAGAGCGCTTGGGCGCCAATAAATACTATGTAGATGAAACGTCTCCTCATATCATTGTGGATGGCGCTGGCTTTAGCTTGGAAGAGAAAATGAAACTCGTAAACGGCTGTCCTGCTGGTTTATATACATTACAAGAAAATGGCGATTTAGCATTTGATTTCGCTGGTTGCCTTGAATGCGGTACCTGCCGTGTTCTCTGTGGCGAAACCATCGTAAAAACTTGGAAATATCCGCGTAACGCTAAGGGCGTAGAATTTAGACAGGGGTGAGTGTATGGAGTTATTAGTATGTATCAAACAGGTTCCAGATACATCTGAGATTAAGCTGGATCCGGAAACGAATAATCTCATCCGCACAGGTCTGCCTAGTATTGTAAACCCTTATGATATGCATGCGTTAGAGGCAGCTCTTTCGGTAAAAGATCAATATGAAAGTAGTCGTGTAACCGTTGTCACTATGGGGCCTCCACAAGCAGAGGCGGCACTGCGCGAGTGTTTATCCCTCGGTGCAGATGATGCGGTGCTCATTACAGACCGTGCGTTTGGCGGTGCTGATACATTGGCGACAAGCTATACAATTGCCTCTGCCATTCGTCATATTCAACGTACTATGAATCGTGAGTTCCAAATCATTTTCTGCGGCAAGCAGGCTATCGATGGTGATACGGCTCAAGTAGGTCCTCAAATTGCGGAGGAACTAGGCATGGCGCAAGCTACCTATGCTTGTGAATTATCCGTAGATCAAGCAGCCCAAAAAGCGATTGTGAAACGAGAACATGAAAATGGCTATGAAATTGTGGAAGTTCCTTTGCCACTATTGGTAACGGCTACGGCTGAACTCAATGAGCCGCGCCAACCAGGTCTTTGGAGCTCGATTTACGCTAAACGGTATACGATTACACATATTACATTGCGAGATATGCCGCATATTGATGAAAGCCGTATTGGTCTCAATGGCTCTCCTACACGTGTGCGCAAGGTATACCAACCACCGCTTCGAGGCAAGGTAGAAATGCTTTCATCCGTAGACGAAGGCGCTAAGAAAATTCTTGAATTAGCTTATAATATCAAGCCAGAAAAGTTTTCTCATCTATTAGTGCCCAACGAAGAACTGGTTGAAGAGCCTGTAGATACCAATGATGAGGGCGTAGATGTAAAAGATCCTGTGCAGCGGGCTGCCTCTGTTGAAAGTGTATCCTCCAGTGAGTTTAAGGTTTTAGCAGCTGTTAAAGGTGAAGAAGGTTCCAAAGGAGGTGATCGATAATGGGAGTGACAAATTTTGATGAATATAGAGACGTCTTTGTCGTAGCGGATACCATCGATGACGTAGTGCATCCGGTTACGTACGAACTTATCGGTCAAGCTCGCCGTATTGCTAAGGAATTGGGTCAACTCGTTCAAGTTATGCTGCTTGGTGAGAATGTTCAATCCGAGGCGGAGGAACTTGTGGCACATGGTGCCGATATTGTTCACGTTTTTGAAAGCCCTCTTTTGAAATACTATACAACGGATGGCTATACAAAGGTTTTGACGGACTTCTTTGAAGATCATAAGCCTAATATTCTTTTGATTGGTGCAACAAATAATGGTCGTGACCTAGCACCTCGTATGTCTGGTCGCATGAAAAACGGCGTCGTAGCTGACTGTACTATTTTGACAGTAGATACTGAGGAAGGCCTTGTAGAATGGACACGCCCTGCCTTGGGGGGAAATATTTTAGCTGAAATTATTTCCCCAAATCATCGTCCACAAATGGGTTCTGTCCGTCCTAATGTATTTAAAAAGCCTGAACGCATTGCAGATAGCTGGGGCCGCATTCAAATTGAACCATTTGACCTTAAACCTGAAGACATTCGCATGAAGCGTCTTGACTTCATTCCGTTCAGCAAAGCTGGGTACAACATTCAAGAAGCGGATATCATCGTAGCGGGCGGTCGCGGCATGGGGTCCAAAGAAAACTTTGATAAGCTTTACGAACTTGCTGATGCTATCGGCGGCGTTGTAGGTGCTACACGTCCTCTCGTTGAAAAGGGTTGGATTGAATTGCCATACCAAGTAGGCCAAACAGGTAAAACTGTAAGCCCTAAATTATACTTGGCATTCGGTATCTCCGGTGCTATTCAACACGTGAGCGGTATCTCTGGGGCTGACACAATCGTGGCTATCAACAATGATCCAAATGCAGAAATCTTCCAACACGCTAACTATGGGATAGTGGGGGATTGCATGGAAGTGTTAAATGATATGTTGGCGCATTTGAAATAAAAGACGTAATATTTGAGCTCTACTTATCAGACTAAATAAGACATAGGGATACCTATCCTCAGCCTTCATGGGTACGCGTAGCGCCCAAGGCGGCTTCGAATAGGTATCCCTATTTGGTTTATTGCTGCTGTAGAGCTCAAATATTCAAGTATTATAAATCACTGCGCCGACATATTATTTATATAGAGGGAAAGTCGGTTTCAGAAAGGGTATCCTCTTTTTATTATCATATTCCTAAACCCATATGCCACTTTATGTATCCTTTTAAATACCATCTGTGCCAATGTATCATTTTTATTAGTATAGGGGAGTGGCCTAGAGTCTATTACGTATTAAAGTGGTATAATTAGGCTATAGATATAGTTCGGATTGATAAGGAGGTTTTTATGGCTCGTAATGTTTTTGTTACTGGTGCAACGTCTGGTATTGGTCTTTGTATTGCCGAGGCGTATGCAAAGTATGGCGATAATATTTTGATTTCCGGCCGTCGCGCTGAGGTGTTGGCTGAGGTACAGGCTTGTTTATCTAAGGAATATGGCGTGCGCGTTGAGACTTTGGTTCTTGATGTGCGTAGTCGTGAGGATGTTGAAAGCAAGGTTCCAGCAGCAATTGAAGCGTTTGGTGGCGTTGATGTCCTCGTAAATAACGCAGGCCTCGCGCAAGGCTTAGATCCTTTCCAAGATAGTGCTGTCGATGATGCGGTGACTATGATCGATACGAATGTGAAAGGTCTTTTATATGTAACAAAGGCTGTACTACCTTATATGATTGATAAAAACGCAGGCCATATTGTAAATATGGGCTCTACTGCTGGTATATACGCATATCCTGGTGGCGCTGTTTACTGCGCTACAAAGGCGGCCGTTAAGATGTTAAGCGATGGTATTCGGATGGATACGATTGCTACAGATATTAAGGTCACAACCATTCAACCGGGCATCGTAGAGACTCCATTTAGTGAAGTGCGCTTTCACGGTGATACGGAAAAAGCTAAAGCCGTTTATGCCGGCATCGATGCAATCCAACCTGAGGATGTGGCGGACGTTGTGCTATACGTAACAAACCAACCTAAACGCTTGCAAATTTCCGATGTCACAATCATGGCAAATCAACAAGCAGCTGGGTTTATGGTGCATAAGAAATAGTTACTTGAAATTTTATATTATTTAGAGTATAATTGCTGCGTGAGTTTTGATAAATATAATTTCATCAAATTCATTGCGCGGAGATTGTTGTATGGAACTAAAGATAAAGATATTTTTATTGGCTACTTTTGTATGTGCATTTATTGGTTTATATAACATTGTTAGTGCCGAAGCGCCGGCTAATAAAGGCGAGTCTATGCCTATGATTGGTGGCATATCAGTTGAAGCGGCAGAACCAAATGTTATTATGCCGAGTCCGGTACATGTGTTCACCACAGTTCAACAAGCAGCGGAGTATATGAATATAACACCACAGATGCCAAAGTTGTTACCTGTAGGCTTTAATATTCAATCTGTCATAACCTTAGAAAAAGATATATTACAAGTTGTTTATGTCTATGGACCTGGCGCGGAGCCATATTACAACAAAGCTAGCGGTGCACTTATTATATATCGCTCATCTAAGTTAGCTGGTGATATTAGTGGTGACCATAAAATTCATAAGGTAATAGAAACTGAACGTGTAGACGGTACAAAGGTTACTTTCAAAGGTAGTAAGAAAAAGGTCTATCTTGCATCGTGGATGAAAGATGGGCAGAATCACTCTTTAGAGTTTCAGCATCCCGTTACGCGAGATATGGCGAAGGCTATAATTCGTAATATTGTTGAGGAAAAATCACATACAAAATAAATGTGTTTTTAATAATTTTCGTGTTGAGCGAAGGGAGATTATACCCATGGTTAAAAAATTTGTCTTGATGGCAGTTGCCTGTGCATGTGTAGGTTCTTATACTGTTGCTGGTGCTCAAGGTACTCTTGATGTAAAACCAGATCAACCTAAATCTGTGGTAGCGCAACAAGAAGCGCCAATGGTTGGTATGCCAAGTCCGTTTCATGAGTTTTCTACTGTAGATGAAGCGGCTAGATATATGAACATTACACCTCAAATGCCTAAGGTATTACCTGTAGGTTACAATATTGAATCTGTAAGTACTATTGATAAGGATGTATTGCAAGTGGTTTATGTTTACCAAGCTGGTGAAGATGCTACTCGTAATCAAGCTGCAGGCAAACGCATCATCCATCGCATAGCCAATGAAATAAAAGAAGATATCAGCGGCGATTATAACGATTTTCGTGTAACAGCTAATGAAAAAGTAAACGGCACAAAGGTTGTTTTCAAAGGCGGCAATAAAATGGTATATCTCATAGGTTGGACAAAAGACGGACAAACTCATGGGATGTACTTCGAACGCCCTGTAACTCGTGACATGGCTAAAGCAATCGTTGTTAATACAGTAGCCCCAAAACAACATACAAAATAATATAAAAGTCCAGGCCTAATGGGATAGGCATGCGAGCTGTAGTGAAGCACTCGCATGGACACTGTAAGGGTTTTATATAGAACGGCTCCTCATATGAGGGGCCGTTTTTATTGGTATGCAAAACTTTCATAATGATAATGATTCTAAATACCTGTGTGGGTATATCTATCTAAGTATTACATTGATAGAATATAAATATAGCTATTTTGTGATAAAGAAGGCAGGTGATGTATTGTATCGATTAATACTACAGCGTTTGGCGAGTATTGTAGGTATTTTATTTGTTGTTACCATCGGTACATTTGTATTGATAAAATTATCTCCTATTGATCCCGTGTCGATGAAGTTTAATCTTGTAGGGGCTACACCAGATCCAGTTGTAGTTGCACAGATACGAGAGCAGTTAGGTCTCAATGACCCTTGGTGGCAGCAATACCTACGTTGGTTAGGTCAAATTCTACAAGGGGACTTTGGTGAGTCCATTCTGTACGCTTTACCAGTGGCGACTATTCTTGGTGGCGCCTTGCCTAATACCTTGGGGCTAGTATCCTTAGCTCTTGTTATGGGGATAGTGGTAACCATACCGCTCGGTATGTTATCTGCAAAGTATCAAGACTCATGGATTGATCATGGGGTTCGTCTCGTTACATTTCTAGCATTAGCAATCCCTGGGTTCTGGGTCGGTTTATTATTACTGTACTTATTTGGTGTTAAATTACAGCTAGTGTCGATAACGAATACCAATGGCTTTTCTGCCTATGTATTGCCCGCGGTAACTCTTGCTTTATGGATATGTGGTCTCTACATTCGTCGATTGCGCAATGCTATTTTAGAAGTGTCGCGACAGCCCTTTGTACAGGGGGCGCGAGCATTAGGCTTGCCAGAATGGATGGTCTATACCCGTTATATATTCCCTCATGTAGGTCTTATATTGCTGCCTATGATGGGAGTAACTATGGGCGCTATGCTAGGTGGCTCCGCCGTTATTGAAACGGTATTCTCCATAAAAGGCATTGGTTACATGATGGTGCAGGGCATTATGGCTCGTGATTATGTATTGATGCAAGGTTATATTATCTGGATTACATTGGTGTTCATAGTGATTAATATCATCATTGATGTATTGAGTGTTTGGCTGAATCCGAAGCGAAGAGCCGCCATAAAAGGAGGCTCTTATGAATAGACAAAAGCCTTATACTTTATATGCTATGTTGGTATTAGCAGCTCTGTGGATCGTATTTTTCTTATGCGCTCCCTATATAGCCCCCTTTGATCCTGAAACAACGAGTATCGCGGACCGCTTACAAGATATTAGTAGTACCCATCTATTAGGTACTGACCAACTCGGTCGTGATGTGTGGTCTCGTATTCTGTACGGTGGTAAAGCTTCTTTAGGGATTGCTTTCACCATCATTGGCATTAGTGGGGCCATCGGTATCGCTATTGGTGGATTAGCAGGGTTCTCTACACCTCGCGTTGACCGTTGGTTATCTCGTTTAATCGATTTAGTACTTGGCTTCCCGAATATGGTTATCGCCATTGCTTTCATCGGTATCATGGGCCCTAGCATTACGAATGTAATCATTTCCTTGTGCATTACGAAATGGGCGGAATATGCCCGTATCACTAGAGGCCTCGTACAGATTGAACGCCACGCGGAGTATATTACCTTTGCTCGCATGTCAGGTGCTTCAAATCTACGAATTCTGTGGCGCTATATTCTGCCGAATGTATTGCCACCGTTGGTGATTGTTATTATTCAACATCTAGGGGATGCCATCATTTTGGTAGCCAGTTTCTCGCTCATTGGCATCGGTGTGCAACCGCCGGATCCGGAGTGGGGCGCTATCTTGTTGAGCTCCCGAGATTTTCTACAAACGGCACCGTGGCTATTAATTTACCCGGGGCTTGCCATTTTTATTACCGTTGTTTTATTTAACTATATTGGTGATGCGTTGCGCGATGCCCTCGATGTATCTCGTTAACTGTGCTGTATATAGATTTTTTATGGTGAAAGCCTCGACGAGGCGATGTATTTTAAAGGAGATATTATGAAACGTTGGTTGTTAGCATGTTTGTCCATGCTATGTATGGTAGCTCTCTTGGTCGGCTGTGGCAATGATACTGCTAAAGACGGCAAACAAGGGAAGCATATGAATGTTGGTTTGTATTGGTTTGGTGAAACATTAGACCCAACTCACGAATGGGATGCGTGGACATTGACTCGTATCGGTGCAGGTGAAAACTTAGCCGTTGTAACACCGGATATGAAATTTGCCCCACAATTGGCAGATTCTTGGGAAAATGTAGACCCTACAACATGGAAATTCCACATCCGTGAAAACGTTAAATTCCACAATGGTACTCCGATGACGCCTCAAAAGGTAAAAGAGTCCATCGAGTATACGATGAAACAAAGTGCTCGTTCCGCTAAAGCAGTTAAAATAGAGTCCATCACAGTAGATGGTCAAAACTTGATTATTAAGACTACAGAACCTAATGGTTCTTTGTTGTCCAGTTTGACTGAACCTGCTTTCGTTATCATGGATACTGCAGATCTTAAAGATGTAGCATCTAAACCAGTTCTTACAGGTCCTTACAAAATTACTGCTTTCAAAAAAGGCGAAACAATTGAACTCGCTGCCTTCGCAGATTACTGGGGCGGCAAACCAGGCCTTGATTCTGTAACTGTAAAAGACATCGAAGACAATAATAAACGCGCTATGGCGTTGCAATCTAAAGACGTAGACGTAATTCAAAAAGTGGACTCTGCTAACCGTAGCTTGTTCAAAGACGGTTTCAATATTCAAGACGTTGCTGGCGTTCGTGTGTTTATGTTGAAAGCAAACCACACAGAAGCATCTCCATTACATGATAAAGCGGTGCGTTCCGCTATTGCTCATATCATTAACTATGATTCCATGGCTAAAATCATCGGCAATGGCTCTACACCAGGGGCGGCACCATTCCCTCCATCTGCCAATTTAGGTTATGATACGATTGCTAATAAACCGATGACAGATGTAGCAAAAGCTGACCAAATCTTGACTCAAGCTGGTTACGCTAAGAATGCAAACGGCATGTACGCAAAAGACGGTAAAGAATTAGCTGTTACTATTGCTATTTGGGGGAAAGATACAAGCTTATACGAAGAAATTCAACAAGAATTGAAAAAAGCAGGTATTGCTGTAACTCTTAAGAAATTACAAAGCCCTGATGAAGTAGATACACTTGGTACAGATGGTTTTGATTTAGTAGAACGCAATGTAGTTACTATGTCTACAAACGATCCTTACTGGTTCCTCAGCTTGTTCTACAAAACTGGTGCGAAAGCAAATGTTGGTGGCTACTCTAACCCTCAAGTAGATGCGTTAATCGACCAATTGTCTGTAACATTTGATCAAAACGAACGCTCTAATATTGCTAAACAAGCACAACAAATCTTAGTTGATGACGTAGCAGATATTTATTTGTTGTATCCAAGTGCAACGGTTGTATCCACTACAAAAGTTAAAAATGTACCGGTACATCCAATCGATTACTACTTATTAACAAAGGATTCTACTATTGAATAAATCTGATTGTATCGTATTTGATAAGGTTACAATTTCATACGGTGCGGAGCAAGCGGTGCACGATGTATCCTTCTCCGTGCCCAATGGTGAGGTCTTTGCTATCGTTGGTGAAAGTGGCTCTGGTAAATCTACGTTAGTTCGTGCCGCCTTTGGCATGTTGAAACAAGCTAACATTAGCGGCCAAATTTTGCTAAATGGCACCGATGTTTCTACATTGAGTGATGGTGATTGGCGACAATTGCGGGGCACAAAGATTTCCATGATCTTTCAAAATCCCAGCGCCTATCTAAACCCAAATCGCACCGTAGAAAATCACTTTAAGGATTTGTTCTGTGCTCATGATGAAAGCTATGATGTAAGCCGCGTTATAGATATGCTTAATCTTGTTCACTTAACCGACGGAGAGCGTATCTTGCAGTCCTATCCGTTTCAATTGAGCGGTGGCATGCAGCAGCGATTGGCAATAGCTTTAAGCCTTATCTTGAAGCCGAGCATCGTATTTGCTGATGAACCAACTAGTGCCTTAGATATGCTGGTGCAAGCCTCTGTATTGGACCTTATGAAAGAGGTAACACAAGCCCTTGGTGCAACAGTGATTATCGTAACGCATAACATCAAGGCGGCGGCGCGCATTGCCAATAGTATTGGCGTTATGAATAAGGGACAGCTCGTTGAAGTAGGCTCCACCGAAGAGGTTATGGCATTCCCAAAAGATGAGTATACTCGTATTTTGTTAGATTCTGTAATGAAAGTGGTGTAGTATGATTCAACTCGAGAATATCTGTAAACAATATACAAACCACAATCATACGGTTCGTGCTGTTGATGATGTATCTTTTTCTGTAGCGGAGAATGAACGGGTAGGTATTGCTGGTGGTAGTGGTTCTGGTAAAAGTACATTGCTTAGGATAATTGCCCTGCTAGAAAAACCTACATCTGGCACCTTGCGACTCTTTGGTGAGGATATCCATTCCATTCAAAATCATACAGAAATATATCGCTCTATGCAGATGATGTTCCAAAATCCCTTGGCGGTGATTCCGCCTAGAATGAACTTAGAAGCATTTCTCTTAGAGCCGTATATCAACTATGGGCTTATGGATGTGGCGTCAGCAAAGGACGATATCCGTAAATGGATGCAACGAGTAGACTTGCCAGAAAATACGGTGTATAAATACCCTCACGAAGTCAGCGGTGGTCAGTTACAACGTGTCGTATTGGCACGGATCATGTTGATGAACCCCAAGCTAGTACTCTTTGACGAACCTACATCAGCCCTTGATGCGGTGAATCAAAAACTAGTGTTAGACCTATTACAAAAACTCCATTCGGAACAACCCTTCGGCTACGTATTCGTCAGCCATGATATTGGCCTGTTACAAGCCGTAACAGATCGAATCATCGTTATGAAAGATGGGCAAATCGTAGAAACTATCGAATCAAAACGACTTAAAGAAGCGGTACACCCATATACAAAATCACTTGTGGAAGCGAGTGAGTAGAAAAAAAGCCCCTATGCTTTGATATGTCCCCCCCTTACTGGTTGTCCAGTAAAGGGGGACATATCACAATAAAGGGTCTTTTTATTTAAGTAGATTAAGATAAAATTGTTGGTATCAATAAATTAGTTGTATTGATAGAGGAGTTTATATAAAAGGGGAGAATAATAAATAATATAAGTTAAATTGTTGTTGGAGAGATTATATTGTTAGGAGAATATATGATGGAGCTGATAGATGAGTTCTTAGCGGTGTTGAGGGAGTCATTAGATATGTTGCATAATAATGATCAGTATTTAATAAATTATGAGGCTGATGAACCGGTGAAGAATGATGAACATGTTAGTGAACTATCTATTTCACATAAACTTAGTCATTATTTGGAGTTGTTTGTTACTGAATATCATGTAGATTGTGAATATAATCGAAATGTAGCTGATAAAAAAAGTATGGGGGAGAGTCGTATTAGACCAGATATTATTATTCATAAACGTGGCAATAATGAGAAAAATTTTGTTGTTATAGAGATAAAGCCTTGGTGGAACCGTGATGATGTGATAAAAGATGAGGATAAGCTAGCATATTTGACAAACCAGGATAATGAATTTAAATATAAATACGGATTGAGTTTAATTATTGAGCAAAGTAGATTAGACGATAAAGCTAAAATTTATGAAAATGGTGAAGCTCAAGGTGATTATATAAGGGTATAAATAAGTTAACATATAGAAAGAGGCTCCTTTTAAGGAGCCTCTTTCTATTCATTTATATTATTCAATTTCCGCTTTCAAATCAATTATGTTTTTAGCAGCTACGCATGCATCACAGTCACAGAATTTGGCGCCTTCAGCTTTGATGTCTTTAGCGTGTTGTAATAGGTTAGCTGCGCTTTCTGTGCCAAGGATTTGTGTAGCGAGTTCAGAGCCAGCAAAGCCAATTGTTTCGTCGATAAGTGCAATATTTTGTTCTGCTACAGATACGAGTTGTTTCGTGAGTTCTTCTTGTTTAGGTGTACCTTCTGCATTAATCCAAGATTGAGCGAATTCCTTTACTGTTTCATTGCTTGTAGGTGCATCTAATAAAGCTTGTACGAGTTGTGTTAATTGTGTATGTGTCATGATAATCTCCTTAATATAACTAGTAAATATGAGTTTCGAAAGATGCACTTACTATCATAGGAACACCTGTTCATTTTTATAAGTTCATTATAGCACTTACAATAATTTTGAATAGTAGAATGATTTGCGATAGATACTATCAAATAGGATAGATTTATGATAATAACTGGTATAAATTTTTTGGGGAATAGAAAAGAGGAATGCTTTCACATTCCTCTTAAGCTTAGTTAGAATAAATCTGAGTGGCTACCCGTGCGAGTTAAAGATAATACTAATATGTCATCTTTAATTGCATAAATTAGAAGCCAATCTGGCTCGATATGTAACTCTCTAAAGCCTTCGTAGTTTCCTGTTAATGGATGATCTTTATAACCAGGATCTAATAGCGTTTGATTCTGTAATTTATTGATGATTGAATAGAGTTTATTGAGATCTTTACCGCGTTTTTTTGAGCGCTTTAGGTCCTTTTTGAACTTACTGCTAAGCACTAATCTCAACATAACTGATTACTCCAATCCTAAATCCTCAATCATTTCTTTTACATTAGCATATGATTTTGCTTTTACTTTTCCTGCCAATATATCTTTCGTTTCTTGAATAGCAGCTTCTGTTTCTGCATTATAACGAGGTTGTTTAGGTTGAAATGGAAATCCGCCTTCCATTAGTGATGTGTGGAGAAAAATATTAATCGCATCAGTTACGGATATGCCAAAGCTAGCATATAGTGCTTCTAATTGTGCTTTTACAGCTGGCTCGATACGCAAACTGATAGAGGCTGTTTTTGCCATAGTATCACCTCCTGTTACTTCTATTGTAATGCACATGCTATATAATTGCAATCTTATAACTGCGAATTGCAAGCATAATATATATCTTTTCCTGGACGAAAAATACTTATGAATATAAAAAATATTAGCTTTTTAGGTGATATAATTAACTTACTATATATAGTTTGTTTGCAGGGGATTGTATCATGAAAAAGGTTGTATGTATGTTAGCTACGCTAGCTTTTATAGGTTCCATCAATGTTGTGTCCGCAGATGAGTTGATGAGATTCCGTCTTAATGGTAATTCTATTTATGATCAGCCTTATGGTGATCGAAATGAGTTCCCATGTCCCAATGGACTTGGTAGTTGTACTATAACTGATGAGGATTATAGAAGCACTCGTAAAGGTCAATCTCTAGAGGTGTTTGATACCCTATATGAGGCTAAGCAACATTTGAACTTTAAACCGCAGTTGCCAAGTGGTTTAGAGGGATTACGTCCCGTACATGTATCTATTGTGGATCACGATGTATTACAAGTTGTGTATGCCTATCATGAGCTTTTAAAAGGAACATATTTTGACCGTGTAGATGATATGCCGCAGTATATTAAATACCGAGTATCTACCGTATCAGGTAATATCGCAGGTGACTATAAGGATTATGTACCTCAGAAAACAGAGATTATAAATGGGATGACGATAACCTATCGAATGGTAGATGACGCTGTTTACTTAGCATCTTGGGAACATGAAGGACAAAATCATGTGTTCTTATTTAATGAGCCAGTTTCTGTTGAGCGTGCTAGAGAAATGTTAACAGTGTAGGTACTAATTAAGTTTATTGCTGTACTATCTTTTTAAGCCTGATTAGCTTATAATATACATATAAAGAGAGCCCATTAACGTGATTAGGGCGTTAGGCTCATCTAAAACTGAACAAAATTATGATGACGCCTAACGTGTTAGAGGACTGCACTCCTCTATACGTTAGGCGTTTATCGTTGTACTACTTAACTAGTGCAATGATAGTGACTACTGATAACAGAACTATGATAATTACATAGGTAACTTCATGATTTGTCATAGTATCACCTCCTCGCGGAGATGAACCTAACTCACGTCAACAGACTCTCTTCGTAATAAGTATAGCAAAATACTCTTTACACAAATAGCGATATACAGTCCTCTTTGGTGTGCTTCATATTAAAAATAACGGAGCTTATATGAACGCAGATAATTATAAGATTTCAACGTTGCCATATATAGAAAATGCTAGCAATGAGATAATGGAAAAGTACAATATAAAAGCGCAATATGAAACAGAACCGCCTCATGGAGATGCTATATATTCTATTTCTATAAAGGGGAAAGCATTGCCGTTTTGGATTTATGGTAGGGATGTTACTTTCATAGGTAGTAGTATGGTTATGGTAGAGTCTGTAAGATGCAAGACCTGGGATCCTATTGAAACCATCATTATTGATTTAGAGAATGATGTGTATGCTAGTTTAAAGGAATGGTATACAGATATTTCATTTGTTAATAATCGAATAGAACTTACTAATCAAGTTGTAAAAATGGATAAGAGAATACTAAATAATTTTGAGCATTTAGAGTGGATAAGCTTTTTAGATTGATTGCGTAGAGGTATGCTTTTGGATAGATACTTTCAAATAAAATAGCTGCCACAAATACGAAATAGACATCGTAATTTATGACAGCTGTTTTGGCAGTACATGGTCAATCTTATAGTGTAATTATTTAGTTATATTCTATTTTTTAAAAGCCTCACCGATGGAATAAATTCCGTCAAATAAGAAACCGAAGGCGATGAAATAGATAAATGCTTCACCAAAAGCGATCGGCTCGAATATAAGTAATAGGCCTAATAGTAAAAGAATTAGTGCAAGCCATTTTGCATTACGTCCCATGAGTGATACCATGCTGTCGGACTTTCTTGATTTAATGAAAATAAAGATGGCGTCAATTACCATCCAGATGCCGATTGTGGTTGGGAGTACTAATGGTAGGAATGCAAATCCGCCGGATATTAAATAGATACCGAATAGAGCATTGATAATGCCGCTGATAAGATACCAGCCGCTACGTAATTCAGACGATAACGTAAAATAATTTATAATAGAGCTGACCGCACTGACGAAAAAGATAATAGAAAAAAGCCAGGCAAAAGCTATGAGATTAATAACGGGATTTAAGAGTAAGAATATCCCCAGGATAATGCTTACAATACCCGATAAAATAAAGAAGAATTTGCTTGAACCACTCATAATAATTCCTCCAATCATTGGTACTGCTTATTTACAGTATGCATGAGATCATGGGGGATGTCAAATTGTAACGATAAAACTGTGTTTTCACAAAACTCACATGTCCATCCTGTTGACACAGTTCTATAGAATACCGTATAATACCTTTATATCTTAAATACGAGCTATGAATGGGTATAAAGGTTTACAGATCCTGCTTTCAGAGAGTTGCCGGTTGGTGCGAGGCAATAGAGGTTGTACGCTGACACTCTCCCGTGAGCTTTGGTGGCGAATGTAGCAGTAGTCATCGACGGTGGTTCCGTTATACCCGCAACGAGTCCCAATTAGGGTGGTACCGTGTTATGAATATAACGCCCCTTTGAGCAACGACAGTTGTTCTGAGGGGCTTTTTTTATTGTAAAAGTCTAGTAAAATTACTGATTTGATGTATCTACGTTGGCTTCAGCCGAAATAGCGTTGGAATCGGCGATTTTACTAAACTTTCACAATAGATAGATATAATACAGCGTTATGTTTTATTAGTACAGAAAAGGTGAAGATTATGGATCAAAATCGCGTATATTTCTTCGATACAACCCTTCGTGATGGGGAACAAACACCTGGCGTAGCATTGCAAACACCAGAAAAAGTTGAAATTGCGAAAGGCCTTGCACGCCTCGGCATCGACGTAATCGAGGCTGGCTTCCCAGCAGCATCCCCTGGGGATTTTGAAGCAGTACAAACGATTGCACGTGAAGTGAAAGGTGCAACAATTTGTGCGTTGGCACGCGCTAATGAAAAGGACGTTCAAAAGGCAGTTGATGCATTGAAAGATGCAGAACGCAGCCGTTTGCATGTGTTTATCGCTACATCCGAAATCCATATGAATTATAAATTGAAAATGACTCGCCAAGAGGTATTGGACCGCGTTAAATCTATTTTGGAATTTGCAAAAGGCAAATTCGACGAAATCGAGTTCTCCGGTGAAGATGCAGCTCGTTCTGATTTAGACTTCTTGTGCGAAGTGTTTGGCGTAGCTATCGCTGGTGGCGCTACTATTCTTAACGTACCAGATACAGTAGGTTATATGATCCCTAACGAATTCGCTAACAAAATTCGTTACATCAAAGAACATACACCTGGTATCGAAAAAGCAATCATCTCAGTTCACTGTCATGACGACTTAGGTCTTGCTAATGCAAACTCCTTGGCAGCTATCGAAGCAGGTGCTCGTCAAGTTGAATGTACAGTAAATGGTCTTGGTGAACGCGCTGGTAACGTAGGTATCGAAGAAGTAGTAATGGCGCTTAAAACTCGCCATGAATACTTCGGCGACCTTCAAGTGAACATCGATACAAAACAATTCACTAAATTGTCCAAATTGGTAAGCCGTTTGACAGGCGTAGCGGTGCCTCCAAATAAAGCAATCGTTGGTTCCAATGCATTTGCTCATGAGTCTGGTATTCACCAACATGGTATGATGAGCAACCCTGAAACTTACGAAATTATGACTCCTGAGTCCGTAGGGGCTGAAAAAACAGACCTCGTATTAGGCAAACACTCTGGCCGTCATGCCTTTGCTGATCATTTGGCAAAACTTGGTTTCCAATCTTTCACAGAAGAGAAAATCAACGACCTCTTCGGTAAATTCAAAGAATTGGCGGACCGCAAAAAACAAGTATACGATGATGATATCGTAGCCCTTGTAGTAGATAATCTTCACCACAAAAAAGCATTTGAACTCGTGGCTCAATACTACAAATTGGGCGAAAAAGGCTATGCCTATGCTGATGTTCGTCTCATGACTCCAGAAGGTGAAAAAGCCGATGCAGCCGTTGGTGATGGCCCAGTAGACGCATCCCTTAAAGCGGTTGAACGTGTGGTTGGCTTGCCAATCAGTTTGAAAGATTACCAAATCCGCGCTATAACAGCTGGTAAAGATGCCCTTGGGGAAGCAACCCTTAAGGTAGAATATAACGGTCGTTTGTACCATGGTCGTGGTATCAGCACCGATATTGTTAAATCAAGTGTAAATGCATATATTAATGCAGTAAACTCAGTATTCCTAGCTATGGAGCTAGAACAACAGGAGGAAGAATAATATGGGTATGACCATTACTGAAAAGAATATGGCTCGTCATGCGGGTCTTGATGTTGTAAAGCCAGGCCAAATCATCGAGTGTCATTTGGATGCGGTATTGATGAACGACATCACATTCCCACCGGCTCGCAAAGAGTTCTTAAAAATCGGCAAACCTGTATTTGATCGTCATAAAATCTACTTGGTGCCTGACCACTTTACACCAAATAAAGATATTCAATCCGCTACACAAGCAAAAGTAATGCGCGATTTCGTACGCGAACATGGCATTACGAACTACTTTGAAGTGGGTAGAATGGGTATCGAGCACGTTATTTTGCCAGAAAAAGGTCTTATCGGTCCTGGCGAAATGATGATCGGCGCTGACTCCCACACTTGTACATATGGTGCGGTGAATGCATTCTCCACAGGCGTAGGCTCCACTGATGCGGGCGTTGCTATGGCAGAAGGTAAAACTTGGTTCAAAGTGCCTGAAACAATCAAGGTTGAACTTATCGGCAAACCTAATAAATGGGTAACTGGTAAGGACGTAATCCTCGATTTAATCGGTCAAATCGGTGTAGATGGCGCTCGTTATATGGCTCTTGAATTCGCCGGCGAAGGCGTACAACACATGACTATGGCTGACCGCCTTACCATCTGTAACATGGCTATCGAAGCGGGCGGTAAATGTGGTGTATTCCCTTATGATGCAATTACTGAAGAATACATCAAAGGCCGCGTAAATCGTCCTGTTGAGCCAATCGCTCCAGATGCTGATGCGGTATATGCTCAAACTATTACCATCGACTTGTCCAAATTGCAACCAGTGGTAGCGTTCCCTCATTTGCCATCCAACACACATTACATCAACGAAATCGACAAAGATATTAAAATTGACCAAGTTATCATCGGTTCCTGTACAAATGGCCGTTACGAAGACTTGGTAGCAGCTGCAAAAATCTTCAAAGGTCGCAAGGTGGCTCCATTCGTTCGTTGTATCGTGATTCCTGGTTCCCAAGATGTATACGATCAAGCTATGAAAGATGGTTTATTGGACATCTTCATTCAAGCTGACTGCGCTGTGTCCACGCCAACATGTGGTCCTTGCCTAGGTGGTTACATGGGTATCATGGCTGAAGGGGAACGTACCGTTTCCACTACAAACCGTAACTTCCGTGGTCGTATGGGTCACGTTGATTCTGAGGTATACTTGGCAAGCCCATACGTGGCGGCAGCAAGTGCTGTATTAGGCCGCATTGCAGGCCCTGAGGAGGTTTAATATGGATTTTGAAAGCAAGAAAATCTGGCGCTACGGCGACGATGTAGATACAGACGTAATCATTCCAGCTCGTTACTTGGCGATTGCCGATTGGAACGAATTGGCCGAACATGCGATGGAAGATATTGATACGACGTTCGCTCCTAATGTGAAAGCTGGCGAAATCATGGTAGCTGGTAAAAACTTTGGTTGTGGTTCTTCTCGTGAACATGCACCAGGTGTTATCAAAGCAAAAGGTGTGCCTGTTATCATTGCACACTCCTTTGCTCGTATTTTCTTCCGTAATGCTATCAACATTGGTTTACCAGTTGTGGAAATCGGTGAACAAGTTGATCGTATCGATGCAGGCGATGCAATCGGCGTAGACTTGTCTAAAGGTATCGTGTACAATTTGACGAAAAACGAACAATACCAAGGCACTGAATTGCCACAATTCATTCAAGATATTGCGGCAGCTGGTGGTCTTGTAAGTTTTGCTAAAAACCGTAAGTAGCAGGATGAAACGAAACACGTATCTCAAGCCTCCAAAGCGAGCTAAGTCGGTTTCGACACGTGTTTCGTTTCCAACCATTCTACTTTTGTGTAGCAAAACTTAAAATTCCTCTAGCTAACAATATCTTGAATGGATTTGTGGCAGAGGGGGAATGAGGAGCGAGCTAAGTCGGTCTCAAGGCATATGCCAGCTCTTGTCCCATTAAGTTCTATTGCGATTTCTTCGCAAAGGGCACTGGGGGAAGAGCATGAGGTTTACAATCTTTTACTATATGGAGAGGTAAGATGAGCGAAAAGAATATTGTATTGATTCCTGGTGATGGTATCGGTACTGAGATTATTGCAGCAGCGAAGGCTGTGTGTGATGTGGCTTTTGAGAAAGCCAGTGTAAAGGTTAATTGGATTGATAAGAAAGCGGGCGGTGCGTCTATTGATGCGTATGGCGTGCCGTTGACTGAGGATACTATCGAGGCTTGTAAAGCGGCTGATGCTGTGTTGCTTGGTGCTGTAGGCGGTCCTAAATGGGATAATGTAGATCCGTCTATCCGTCCTGAAAAGGCAATCCTAGGCCTTCGCAAGGAGCTTGGTTTGTTCTGTAACTTGCGTCCTGTGAAAATTTATCCATCTTTGCAAGAGTATTCTCCGCTTAAAAAGGAGCTCGTACAAGATGTAGATTTCGTCATCGTTCGTGAGTTAACTGGTGGTATTTATTTCGGTGAACGCGAAGAGGCACAAGGTGAAGGTGCTAACGAGTTTGCTTGGGATAAAGAAACATACAGCCGTTACGAAGTAGAGCGCATCATGGACATCGCTATGGAAACAGCGCGCAAACGTAATAAAAAGGTCGTATCCGTAGATAAAGCAAATGTATTGGCTTCTTCTCGCTTGTGGCGTAAAATCGCGCAAGAGAAAGCGGCTGCTAATCCAGACATCGCAACAGATTACTTCTATGTAGATAACACAGCGATGCAACTCGTTGTAAATCCTGCACAATTTGATGTTATCGTTACTACAAACTTGTTTGGCGATATCTTGTCTGACGAAGGCGCTGTTATCTCTGGTTCTATCGGGCTTTTACCATCTGCATCCATGGGTACAGGCACAGCATTGTATGAGCCAATCCACGGTTCCGCACCAGACATCATGGGCCAAAATTTGGCGAACCCATTGGGCACAATCTTGTCCGCAGCTATGATGTGCCGTCATTCCCTTGATTTACCTCAAGTGGCTGATGCTATTGAACGTGCTGTGGAACAAGTGCTCGTTGATGGTTACCGTACAGGAGATATCTACCGCGAAGGTTTAAAACGGGTAGGCACCATAGAAATGGCGCAAGCCGTAATCGAACGTTTATAAAAGTAATGAATTAAGATTCCTCAAAGTTATTAACGTGAGTTACATCATTTTCAAAATCGTACCATAAGTGTTAAAATACAGATATTATAATATATTTGTCTAATTAAATAAGAGAGGGTTGTAAGGCCCTCTCTTTTTTGTGGGACGCCTAGCGGTATGTGTAGTTGCTCTTCATATATCAGAGTGCTATATTGGTAGATGTGTGGGAAGATAGTCCTTAAGGAGGCCTTTATGAATTCTTCGATGTATCGAAATTTAACCATTACTGCTTTATTGATGGCATTAGCCATTATGATTCCTATTGTGATGCCTTTGAAAGTTGTGATTCCACCGGCATCGTATACATTGGCGAGTCATGTTCCTATATTCCTGGCCATGTTCTTATCTCGTAAGATGGCAGCTTGTGTTGTCATAGGTTCTACGCTCGGCTTCTTTGTAGCAGGCTTCCCACTTGTTATCGTTATGCGTGCTGCATCTCATATCATCTTTGCCTTGATGGGGGCTTACTATATTAAACATCATCCAGGCGTATTAACAGGGGCTCTATCCTTTGTTGCGTTTAACCTTGCTTGTGCTATCATTCACGCTATTGGTGAGGTACTAGCATGCCTATTGTTCTATACTACAACTACGATGCCAAACATTGATCTCATCTACGTTGTATTTGTTCTTGTAGGCGGCGGCACCATCGTTCATAGTTTGGTTGATGGATATATTGCATTATATATCTATAAAGCTATCCCTGGACTATCTAAATCAGGTAATAAATAAATCATCCCTTATAATTACATATACTCGTAACCACTCATGGGGAATCGATGTGTACTAATGTACGCGGCATGTGATTACCTATGAGTGGTTTTTTAGAATAATTCTCAAAACTGTATCTACAGGTACAGACTTCATTATGTGATGTCCGTATAATAGAACCATAGTTAATGACCGATTTATGTTGTATCTATTGATACAACATGGGGCCATATATTGGGTAATACCGGTGAAAGTTGCTCCTCTCATCTGTGGGCCTTTATAGACTCATTAAAAGATATGAGGTGAGTATATTTACTTTCACAGAACATGGAGGTTATTATGAGAAAGTACATTAAAAACAACGTATCATGGGTTGGTAAAATCGACTGGGAATTGCAAGAGTTTCACGGTTCCGATTACACCATTAATAATGGGTCTAGCCAAAATGCCTATTTGATTGAAGAGGAGAAGACGGTCCTCATTGATACTGTATGGAAACCTCATTCCTCTGAGTTCATTGATAATTTGGAATCTGAAATTGATTTGAATACGATTGATTTCATCGTATGTAACCACGGCGAAGTAGATCACAGCGGTTCCTTGCCTGCTTTAATGGAAAAAATCCCTAATACGCCTATTTATTGTACGGAAAATGCTGTTAAGTCCTTGGTTGGTCAATATCATCACCCTGAATGGAACTTTAAAACCGTTAAAACAGGGGATTCCGTAGATATTGGAAACGGAAAATCCTTGGTGTTCGTAGAAATGCGCATGCTCCACTGGCCTGATTCCATGGCGACGTACATGACAGGGGATAATATCTTGTTCTCCAACGATGCATTTGGTCAACATTTTGCCGTAGAGGAATTATGGGCAGATAAGGCCGATCAATGCCGTCTATGGGAAGAGGCAATGAAGTATTACGCGAATATCTTGAATCCGTTCTCTCCATTGGTAAAAGCTAAAGTTGAAGAAATTCAAAAGCTTAATTTGCCAATTGATATCATCGCTACGAGTCATGGAGCGATTTGGCGTGAAAATCCAATGCAAATCGTAGAAAAATACTATGAATGGTCGCAAGCATATCAAGAGAATCAAATCACAATAGTATACGACACTATGTGGGATGGCACTAAGAAGTTGGCACATAAGATTGCCGAAGAAATTGCGAAACAGTCGCCTGATACACGTGTTAAGATTTTCAATATTAGTAAAACCAATAAAAATGACATCATGACGGAAGTCTTTAAGTCTAAAGCTATTGCTGTAGGGTCTCCAACAGTAGGTAATAGCGTATTATCTTCCGTAGCTGGTTGGCTCGATTTCTTGCGTGAGTTGAAATTTAAAAATAAAAAGGCTGCTGTATTCGGTACCTATGGTTGGTCTGGTGAATCTACAAAGGTACTCCGTGAAGAGTTGACTAAATATGGATTCTCTGTAGTAGAACCGGAAATTAAATGCAACTGGAACCCAGAAGAATCCGATTTTAATAAAGCAGAAGCACTTGTAAGCGCCTTATTAGCATAATTACATATAATAAAGAAAGATTCTTGTTATAAAACCCCTATTTTTGATATGTACCCCCTTTACTGGATAATCAGTAAAAGGGGTATTTTCATGAAGAATAGGGGCCTTCTTTTTTTAAACATATACATAAAATATTAGTCAATATAAATTGTATTTGTCATGTTTATTCTCATAATATTCTCGTTATTATCTTTTCGGGCGCCGATTTGCATTGATAGATGCTATTTCTGTAAAAATATAAAATTATAATAAAATGATAGGATGTTGATTAAATATACAAAATAGTTTAATTCACATATAATTCATGAATTAAGCGTGAATGGGATATAATAAGGGTAAAAGGTATATTTTGCGTACTTATAAGGTGGTTATTTATTTATAAGTTATACAGTTTGTTACATGAGAAAAGTTTACAAAGTTGCGAAAAATTTAACTCATAAGGGAAAATAATGAGTAAAATTTAATTCCCCATAAAGCTAGTAATAAAGCGGATTTTGATAGGTATAAAGACTTGATAATTTGATTTGTGTTAGAAAAAAGGGTTGTGTATATCGTAAAACTTTGATATTCTATGCGGGTAATCGACAATATAAATTTTTCTTAAACTGATATAGGGATATTTCTTTATGCTAATTTAGAATATTCACCTGTTCAGACCGAGGTGAGAGACGGAACATAGAGAGAATGAAAAATTATATTGTAATTTGGATGATTTTTTAATTTAGTGAGGGTGTAAGATGAGAGAAATGAAACATTCCAAAAAATTAGCGTTTGCTGTATTGGCTGCTGTCACTGCTGTTGGTGCGAATGTTAATCCGGTAGACGCTGCTTCTGTTGTAATGGACAACACTAATGTTGTTACAGGTGCTAATAATGCAGTTGCCTATGGTAGCGGTAATACGGTAAAAGAATCTGATGCAAACTTCCGTGATCGTGATTATGAAAATGAGCCAGATGATGCTACAAAGA
Organism: Veillonella sp. 6_1_27; assembly: GCF_000163735.1. NCBI lineage: Bacteria > Bacillati > Bacillota > Negativicutes > Veillonellales > Veillonellaceae > Veillonella > Veillonella sp. 6_1_27. The sequence goes on along the minus strand of NZ_GG770217.1, from coordinate 420,196 downwards.
AAACTGGTGACTGGAAAAGTAATTCTGTTGCTATTGGTGTTAACAATACGGCAGCAGGCACCTCTGCATTAGCAATGGGGAATTCTTCCAAAGCGTTGATGAATGAATCTATTGCTATTGGTCATTCTGCTGAAGCACAACGTACATGGTCTACCGCTATTGGTACTCGTGCAAAGGCTTCCGAAGTTCGCTCACAAGCTATTGGTTATGAAGCACTAGCGTCTGGCTATAAATCTAATGCGATTGGTTCTAGCGCACAAGCAACCAATAATCATTCTGTTGCTATGGGTTCCTCTGCTCTTGCATCTGGTGATCATGCTCAAGCATTTGGCGCTGGTGCACAGGCAACTAACGTGCGTTCTAATGCGTTTGGTTCTGATGCAAGTGCTACAGCTGACTATGCTATGGCGATTGGTGATCATGCAAATGCAACACATTTAAACTCTATCGCTTTAGGTACAGGTTCCACTACAAGCGAAGCTACAGCACAAAGTAGTGCAACAATCGCTGGTCATACGTTCGGTGGCTTTGCTGGCGTAGGTTCTGCTGCTAATGGTTCCGTGTCTGTAGGTAAAGCTGGTGCTGAGCGTCAAATTAAAAATGTTGCGGCTGGGGAAATCTCCGCTACTTCTACAGATGCTGTAAACGGTAGCCAATTATATTCCGTAGCTAATGACTTACAAACACAAATCAACAATTCCACACCTGGCCAAATCAATAACAATATTAAGAACTTGACTAGTCGTGTTGGTACTGTTGAAAGACGCGTTAATAAAGTAGGTGCAGGTTCTGCTGCATTGGCTGCATTGCATCCATTGGACTTCAACCCAGATGACAAATGGACAATTGCTGCTGGTTATGGTCACTACCATAATGCTAACTCCGCTGCATTGGGCGCATTCTACCGACCTAACGAAGATACAATGTTCTCCGTTGGTGGCACTGTAGGTACTGGCGAAACTCAATTGAACGCAGGTGTATCCATCCGTCTTGGTAAACGTTCCCCTGAATCCCGTTCCCGCGTAGCTATGGGGCGTGAAATTGCTGAATTGAACGCACGTCTTCAAGATATGGAAAACAAATATAATAACTTGTTACAAATCTTGACTCCACATGCAATTGATCCAAGCAAAACTGCTGAATTCCCAGACGTTCCTCGCAACCACTGGGCTTACCAATATATTAGCCAATTGGCTGGTAATGGTATCCTTGTTGGCTACCCTGATGGCACATTCAAAGGCGATGTTAAGATGACTCGTTACGAATTCGCTACCATGTTGTACCGTGCACTTCAAAATGGTGCTCCTATTGACGAAAACATGAAACGTGCATTGAATGAATTCGGTCCTGAATTACAAAATATTCGTCTTAACCACTTCCGTGTTGACCGTATTTCTGGTGATGATAACGATCGTCATAAAACTGAACGTGTTCGCGTTAATAACGAACCTAAAAACGAACGTGACGTATACGGTTCCCGTATTTACAATAATCAATAGGGTTAATTTTTCTAGAGTTTGTAAAAGCTCAAAACAGGATGTATCTTTGATACATCCTGTTTTTTTGTCTAAATCTTTTTGTGGTATTGTGCTTATTTTATAGGAATTCGTCAATTATGGTTAGACGGAATGAAATCGTTGACTGATATCTAAATTGTATTCTGCTTATTTTTATACGAACTTGCTATTTGTTGAGATTTGAGGTTTTAATTTATCTGGCACATAGTATGGTTGAGGGTTGATCTATATATTACATTATTGCATATAAGATTTCCTTTATAGATATTATGATTTCATATAATATTTATGTAAATATATTGCAAATAAATACATATAGGTGTATAATTACTTTCACAAAGTGAATTAATATACATAGTTTGTGAATAAAGATATAGATATGAGGGAAAGACCATGAAAGAATTTAGACAATTAACAGTAGCAGACACAGCAGAATATCATAAGGTATTAATCGACGGTTATGCAGCTATAAAAGACTATCCTATTAGCTTCGACGCTATTGATTTTACGGAAGAGGAATCTAAGGAATGGATTGAAAATTATCCTGTATACGGCTTGTATATTGATGGGCAATTAGTTAGTTCTATTACGTTTTGTATGCCTTGGGTGAAATACTCAACGCCGGATAAATATCCGCATATTGCTCATTTTGTAACGGCACCAGCTTTCAAAGGCAAAGGATATGCACGGGAAGTCTTGGGCTATGCAGAGGAGCTTTTAAAAGAACAGTTTAAAACACATATTGTTACATTAGGAACGGCTAAGGAGCATCCGTGGTTGCCTAAAATGTATGAATCCTTTGGGTTTACGGCGTATGATAAGGTTCATTTTAGAGGAAAACAGCATACAACTATATTATTTAAGAAAGAATTAAATTAATTAAGAAAGCGTTATATTAATTACGTAAATTACCTTGTACTCTATTTGAGTGTTTTATGCTCTGATCGCAGATCAGGGACATTCACTAAATTTAGATACAAGGTATTTTTTTTTGTAAGATTATGACTATTCAGTATATAATATATACATATAACGTATCTTTATGGTTATATGTGTTATGGATGATTTGTAGAAAGGATGTGTCCATATGTTGATTTTGTCTGGTATTTTAGTGATGGTCATCGGTCTGATGCTGCGCTTTAATGCCTTGTTAGTTGTCGTAGCCGCAGGCTTTGTAACGGGCCTGGCAGGTGGTCTCAGTATTAACGATATCGTTGGTGCTATTGGAGAGGCCTTTGTTAAAAATCGTTATATGTCATTATTTATTTTGATTTTACCTGTTATCGGTCTTATGGAACGTCACGGCTTGCGTGAACGGGCAGAAATTTTGATTGGCAAGATCAACGCTGCTACGGCAGGTCGTATCTTTATGATTTACTTATTTGTGCGTCAAGTAACTGTAGCCTTTGGCATTAACATGTCCGGTATGGTTGCTATGGTTCGTCCATTGATTGCTCCTATGAGTGAAGCTGCGGTAGCTCAAGGCCGTCCAGTATCTCAACGTACGCTTGATAAGGTGCGCGGTGTGGCTGCTTCTGCAGATAATATAGGTAACTTCTTCGGTCAAAACTTATTCCTTGCTGCTGGTGGGTTATTACTCATCAAAGGCGTTATGGAACAATTAGGTTATTCTGTAGAGTTAACAGATATGGTATTGTACGGATTGCCAACTGCTGTTTGTGCCTATATCGTTAACTTTATTCGCTTTATTATCTTTGATAAAACAATTCAAGCCTCTGTAGCTCGTGACGAAGCGGATATGAAAGCTGGTAAATTAGTACCTAATGAGTTAAATATTCTTGTTACACCAGAAGAATTGAAGAAGGAGGCTGAATAATATGTTAGAAATATTCTATAAAATGCAGCCCTTAGATTATGTATATCTTCTCGTAGGGATTATTCTATTTATCTTTGCTATTCAATCATTTCTAGATAAAGAACATAAATATCGCATTGGTACAGGCTTATTTTGGCTCTTATATAGCGTATCCTTTATCTTTGGTTCTTATCTCTCCAAGGAAATTAATGGTTGGCTTGTCATTGCTATGGCGGCTATTGTATTAGTAAAACAACTCGGCAAAGGCCATTACTTTGAATCTCCTATTGAATTTAAAAAAGGCGAAGCGGTTCGCATTGGTAATGTTATCTTCGTACCAGCGTTACTTGTTGGTATTATTACATTCTTCATTGGTTTCTTTACTAAGTTAGGCGCTCTTGTTGGTCTAGGTATTGCCGCAATCATAGCTATGTGTGCTGCTCTTTTTATTACAAAGGGCGAACTTAACCAAGGTTTCCATGAAGGCCGTCGACTTATCGATGCTATCAGTTGGACTGCTATTTTGTCCCAGTTATTAGCGGCTCTTGGGTATCTATTTAATTTGGCTGGCGTTGGTAAACTTATCTCCAGTGCAGTCGCAAGTGTAGTACCAGCAGATAATGTATTCCTCGTTGTTGTGGCTTACTGCATCGGTATGGTTATCTTCACAATGATCATGGGTAACGCATTTGCCGCATTTGCGATGATTACAAGTGCCATCGGTATCCCAATGCTCGTTGTAGCTCATGGTGCGAACCCTGCGGCTGTTGGTGCTATAGCAATGCTTGCAGGCTATTGCGGTACTTTGATGACACCTATGGCTGCCAACTTTAACATCGTACCGGTAGCGCTCCTTGAAATGCGCGACCAATACGGTGTTATTAAAGCACAACTTCCAATTGCATTAATCATGCTCGTATTGAATATTCTATTAATGTATTACTTTATTTAACCCTTTTCTGTGAAAGCACGATATGCTTATGAAACTATATGATATATCTTCTAAGGTTATATATCATGTTTAATTGTTCTAATGCACCATAAGATATCGTTATGAGGTAGTGTGATGAAAACAATTTTAATTACCGGCTTTGATCCATTCGGCGGTGAACCTATTAATCCGGCTTGGGAAGCGGTCAAAACAATGGATGGTTATACCGATGGTGATTACAAGGTAGTGACACAAATGGTTCCTACTATTCGTTATAAATCTGTTGATACTGTAAAAGCAGCGGCTGAAGCGTGCCAACCAGATTTCATTCTATGTGTAGGTCAAGCAGGTGGTCGCCCAGATATTACAGTGGAACGCGTTGCTATTAACTGTGACGATTTTCGCATTCCAGATAATGGGGGCAACCAACCGGAAGATGAGCCTGTTGTAGCCGATGGCCCTAGTGCCTATTTTGCGACATTGCCCGTAAAAAATATCGTCAATGCGTTACATCAAAACGGTATTCCTGCTAAGGTCTCCAATACAGCGGGAACCTTCGTATGCAATCACTTGATGTATGGTGTATGTCACTATGCCGCGCAAAAGGGCAATATTCAGGCGGGCTTTATGCACATCCCATACTTGCCATCCCAAGTGGTGGATAAACCAAATCAACCAAGCATGGCTGTTGAAACTGTACGTGCCACATTGGAAACCATCGTTCATGTATTAGCTCATGGTGAAAGTTACAAGGCACAAGATATTAACTATACAACACCGCACGAATAAAAATCTTACCAATATTAGTGTTTATTTAATACACATAATCTAAATAAAGCTCGAGTTATATCTAGAAACGATATAACTCGAGCTTTTTGTTTGTAATAGACATTATAAATTTTAAATACCCACTATTGACATAGGTTTTTAAATAATATAATATAGGTTTATATTCATATTGAGTTAGTAGGAATAGTTGAGGGATATCACAAAAGCTTTCACCATAAAAAGTGGAATAAAGCTAATGGGGATGACCTTTATAAGGAGTATAGAATGAGTGAACACGTAGATGTAAGTAAAATCAAGGATCCTACCATTGCGGCGGCTCGAAAAGAAGTTGAGTTTCAACGCGCTATGAATCCTTGTCCTATCGATTTTTCTGAGTTTCAATCTAGTAACCCTCGTTCTCAAGGGGAGCAGAAGGAGTATGAAGGTAAAGATGCATCGAATTTTAACCGTCGTCAAAAATATTCTGATAGTGAAGAGCCTCAATTCACAACACCTTTTGGCAGTGAACCAGGGTTTCTACCTGTAGAAAAGGACCGTTACCGCCTTGTATGGTCTAAGCATTGCCCTTGGGCTCACCGTATTGCTATTGCCATTGATTTGCTTGGCCTAGATAAGGTAATCTCCAAAGGCACGGTTGATCCATTGCGTCCAGCAGGCGTTATTGCAGACTGGTTCTTTACCCTTGATAAGGATGAAAAGGACCCTGTATTGGGCATTCACTCCTTAGGTGAAGCGTACCGCAAAGGTGATCCTAACTACGATGCACGCTCCACAGTACCAGCTATCGTAGATGTTACGACTGGTGCGGTAGTCAACAACGACTACCATGCATTGACTACAGAATTGGCAGTGGGTTTTAAAGATTTTGTGTCCCCTGATACACCAGATATTTATCCTGAGGAATTGCGTGCCGACATCGATGCATTGAATGTTATCATCTACGCTGACTTCAACTTGGCTGTAAACTTGGCAGCTCTTGTAACAAACCAAAAAGATTACGAATATTACTATGATCGTATCTTTGCTCGCTTAGATTGGCTCGAAGAACGCCTTAGCAAGCAACGTTACTTGATGGGGGATACCATTACAGACCCTGATATCCGTATTTTCCCAACATTAGCGCGCTTTGATCTCGTGTTCTACCAAAAATATTTGGTGAATAAAAAACGCCTCGTAGACTATCCAAATCTTTGGAACTATGCGAAAGATTTGTACTCCAATCCTGCATTCGGTGGCACAACAGACTTCGACTCCATGCGTAAACGCTTCTACTATGTAGACCATACGCCATTTGAAGACCTACCACGCCTCGTTCCAAAAGGTCCAGACGACTCCATTTGGTTAGAACCAAATGACCGTGCTGAAAAATTTGGTAAATAATAGATTGTTATAGATAACTGAAAGGGAGACCCATGGATTCAGTAACACAGACGATTGTGAACTACATAGAACAAACGGATGTGACGAACCGTGAGGACCTCCTGTCAGTGGCTCGTATTGCCTTGCTAGACTATCTGGCATCCTTAGTGCCAGCTGAGTCGGAATGTGCTGTTCAAGATTTAGCTCGATTTATAGGGGGTAAGCCCTCTATAGGCTCGGATAGTGGCCGTCATATGAACTCCACTGTTTTGAGTGGCAAGGTTATATCAGAGGGAAATACTGGCTTAGCAATAGAGAATGTATCTAAAGCTGATAAGGCTTTGTATTATGGCTTTGCCTCGCATTATCTAGATTTTGATGATGCCCAGGCAAATCTGGCAGGTCATTTTAGTACTGTTTTATATTCTGCTTTACTGGCAGTGATCAAGCCGACGGATACATGGCACGAATTCTTTCGAGCCTATATCATCGGTGCCGAGCTAGAGGGTATTATTGGTTCCCTTATCAATCCTGCCCATCGGACCCAAGGATGGCATTCTACGGGGACCGTTGGTGTGATTGGGGCGGCGGCCGCTATAGGCGCTTTGCGAGGCCTTCATGGTGAAAGCTTGGCTCAGCTCCTGTCTTTGGCTGCTACTCAATCGGCGGGCATGTTCTTTCAAAGTGGTACAGATGGTAAGCCGCTCCATGCGGGACTGGCAGCACGCAATGGTGTGTGGGCTTACGAACTGTTGCAATATACATCACTTCAAACAAGTACAAAACCGTTTGACCCTGAACGGGGTTGGTTTAAAACAATCGGTAATATTACCGTTACATCAAATGACATCGCTATCCGTTGGTTAGCACCAGGGCAACTTATTGATCCTGGTTTGTGGATGAAAGTCCACCCTTATTGCTCGGCAGCCATTTGTGGCGCTGAAGCAGCTGAAACCGTGGCACATAGACTATATACATCTTCTTCGTATGTGTCTAAACATAACTACCTTTCACCAGATGCAGAGGAACAAGATCAATGTAGACTATGTGCCACCCCCGATTTCTCCTTTTGGGAGGATATAGATCGAGTTACTGTTCACTTCCCGCCTGGTGCTGATGCGGCGTTGCGTTATACAACACCAAGTACAGGTCGAGAAGGGCAGTTTTCCATAGAGTACATCGTGTATCAAGTCCTAGCCTATGGGGCTGTACAGGATGAGTTATTCAAGATAGATACCATAGACCAAGAAGTACGAGACTGTATGTCGCGAATAGAGCGTGTTTATGACTTACCGAAGGTATCCCAAAGTGAACGGATTACAAAGGTAACCGTTACACTGAAAAATGGGGATACTTTCACAGAAACGGTGAACAATCCGAAAGGATCGCCAAAGAATCCTCTTGCTATGGAAGATATACGCATTAAACTAGGTCTCACCTTAGAGACAAAACAAATAGATAGAGTTATTGAGGCTTTTACCAATACAGATAAGGTGGAGCCGTTCCTGCAAACATTGCGAAAAGAAGGAGTTTTACATGTTTAATACAAAGAAATTAACGAAATTGTTTGCTATCGGCGCATTGGCACTAGGTGTGCTCGTTGTAGCTGGTTGCGGTGATGATACATCAAAAGAAACAAAGGTGAACCCAGATGCTAAAGTGATTAACGTAGCTACCCGTGGTACAGTTCGTCCGTATTCCTATACGGATGATAACGGCAACCTTACAGGTTTTGACGTAGAGTTGTTGAAAGAAATTGAACGTCGTAATCCAGACCTTCATTTCAACTTCAAGCCTATGGCCGTTGATGCTGCCTTCGTAGCGATGGATGCCGGCCAAGTTGACATGATCGCGAACCAAATGCGCCGTAATCCGACTCGTGAAGCAAAATACTACTACACGAATGAGGTTAATAACTATTCTACACGTAAATTAGTGGTGAAAAACGACCGCAATGACATTTCTAAATTAGATGATTTGAAAGGCAAAAAAATCGCTGTTACTACATCTTCTGAGTTTAATGAATTAGTAAAACAATTCAACGAAACAGCGAATCCGCAAATTGAAGTGATCTATACAGATAAAGCGGGTGCCGAAACATTGAACCTTGTTGCTACAGGTCGTGCCGATGCAGCCGGTGAATATGAATATGTAATTAACTCTGCTATTAAGGACCGTGGCTTGCCACTCAAAGCAGTAGGCGATGTATTGGCAGTAGTACCAACATATTTCTTGTCTAAACGGACAGATGATATGAAACAAGTAAACGAAAAAATCGATAAAACGATGAAAGAAATGCGTGCTGATGGTACGTTGAAAAAACTTTCTGAACAATATCTTGGTGGGGATTACACATTCGATCCAACACAAAAATAACGAATAGGCCGCCTTGGCGGCCTTATTCTATTATGTATAGAAACGAGGTGCTACTGTGGGCAAGTATTTTGATGTGTCCTACATGATCCAAGCGTTTCCACAGCTCTTGAATTATGTTCACGTAACGGTGCTCATCACCGTTATTTCTGCCATCTTAGGTGTTATTTTGGGCTCTATCATAGCCATCATTCGCCTCAAGAAGGTACCAGTATTAAACCAATTATTTATTGTATTTATCTCCTTTATGCGGGGTACGCCGTTCTTGGTACAACTATTTCTCATTTACTTTGGGGTGCCAGAAATCATGTCCCATATGGGGTTTAACATGAGAAATGTGCCGGGCCTCGTATTTGTATACGCCGTGTTTACATTGCATATTGCAGGGTATAGTGCAGAAATCATGCGCTCCAGTATTGATGCGGTTGCGCCTGGTGAGAAGGAAGCCGCTAAAAGCCTTGGTATGACCGAGTTCCAAAGCTATGTGCGCATCATCTTGCCGCAGGCTTTCACCATGAGTATTCCACCGTTGACGAACCTAGTTATCGGCATGTTGAAAGGGACGGCCCTCATCTTTAACGTCGGCGTTGTCGATATGATGCGTAAGGCGGACCTCATGGGTGGCAATAGCCAGCGCTATCTTGAGTTATTCGTAGACGCAGCCATTATTTATGGCATTTTAATTATCATCGTGTCCCTCTTGGGACGATTACTTGAAAGACGTTTTACTGTTGCAGGCAAGGAAACGCAACGCATTTTGATCAGTGAGGAGTAGGGGATTATGGGACATATAATTGATTCAACCTATATTTATGGCACCTTCTTTGCGGTCATTCCTTATGTGAAAGTAACCCTCATGATTACCTTCCTCAGCGTTGGGTTAGGTACAATCCTAGGGCTATTAAGTTGCGTGCTACAACAAAATAAAGTACCTGTGCTCAGTCAGCTCAGCTACTTGTACGTATTATTGTGCCGTAGTATTCCGAACATGGTTCTCTTATACCTCGTGTACTACGGCTTGCCAATTCTATTCCTCGCACTAGAGGATCAAACGGGTGTGCATGTGCCATTTGAAAAGGTGCCAGCTACCTTCGTAGCCGTTGTAGGTTTGACGTTGCATACAGGGGCGTATTTGAGTGAAATCTTCCGAGCTGCGTTGCAATCTGTACCGAAAGGCCAAATGGAAGCGGCTCAAGCTATCGGTATGACGTGGTTCCAAGCGTTCCGTCGCATCGTATTGCCACAAGCGACAGTCTTTGCGTTGCCACTATTTACTAACCAATTCCTTAACACCATGAAGAGTACCAGTATCGTATTCGTCATCACTGTTATTGAATTGTTTGGCGCTGCGAAGTTATATACAGAGGAAAATTCACAGTATTTTGAGGCCTACATCGTGGTGGCCGGTCTATTCTGGGTGATGGGGATTGTCTTTGAATTTATCTTCCATCGTTTAGAAGTCTATGCAAGCAAGTATAAACGAGGTAATGCATTATGATAGATATTAAACAAGTTCACAAATCCTTCGGGAACCGTGAAATATTAAAGGGCATCGACCTACATGTGCCAACAGGGTCTGTAACGGTTATCCTTGGCCCATCTGGCAGCGGTAAGACGACCTTCCTTAGAACATTGAACTTCCTTGAAAAGGCCGATGCAGGGACGATGCAATTAAATGCTATTTCTGTAGACTTACATAAAGCGTCTAACAAGGAAATTTTAAACGTACGCCGCAATACATCCATGGTGTTCCAGTCTTATAACTTATTCTCCAATAAGACTGTTATTGAAAATATCATGGAAGGCCTTGTAACGGTTAAGAAAATGAAAAAATCTGAAGCCCGTGAAATTGCCCAACGTTTCCTCAAGGAAGTAGGCATGGAAGGCTATGACGATTACTATCCTGTACAACTTTCCGGTGGTCAACAACAACGTATCGGCATTGCTCGTGCCCTTGCGATGGACCCAGAGGTTATCCTCTTTGACGAACCTACATCAGCCCTTGACCCAGAGCTAGTAGGGGAAGTATTGGCTGTTATCCGCAAAATCGCTAAAGAGCTAGAGGTAACCATGATTATCGTAACGCACGAAATTGGCTTTGCAAAAGAAGTAGCAGACCAAGTGGTATTCATGGAGGGTGGCGTCATCGTAGAACAAGGTGATCCTAAGGTTGTCCTCGAACATCCTAAAGAAGAACGAACACGTAAATTCTTGAGTCGTTACCTTACACTAGATAGTGAACTGCCTCTCGATAGCGCAGCATTATAAATGGTACAGCAGTACTGCGTTAAACATAGTATAGTGCTATAAATAATACAGAACGCTAATAATGCGTGCTATCTTAGTAGTATAGAAATTAATGGCAACCTAATACCTTTAGAATTAGGTCGCTTTAAACGAGGTACATAATGAAAGAATTTAGACAATTAACCGTAGATGATGAGGCTGAGTACCACGAGGTGTTGATTGCGGGATATGCAGAGAATAAGAACTATCCTATATCTTTTGATGCTATCAACTTTAGCCAAGAAGAGTCTCGCGCGTGGATCTTAAAATATCCTGTATACGGCCTCTACGTAGATGGCTCCTTGGTGTGTTCTATTTCATTCCGCATGCCTTGGATTCCAAAGGCTACACCTGATGTATATCCGCACATTGCACACTTTGTAACGGCCCCTGAACACAAGGGGAAGGGCTATGCTCGAGAAGTTCTCGCCGAAGCAGAAGACTTATTGCGTAATGTATATAAGACACCGGCTGTAACCCTCGGTACTGCCGCAGAACACCCGTGGCTGGCGAAAATGTACGAAAGCTTTGGCTTTAAAGAATATAAGCGAGTACAACTGCCTGGGAAAGTACATACGACCATATTCTTTAAGAAAACACTGTAATAAGAACTCTAATTTTAAAGTCCTACCATACAAATAGCGACTAGTTAAGATAATCAACTAGTCGCTATTTTATTTTTACATATAGTTACGTTATAATAAATGAAATTGTTTTTGTCTGTGGAGTGTGAATAGTATGTATGAAATCGTAAATGAACCAAGTTTAACAATAGCTTTTGATATGGATGTAGAGTTATCTGAATTTGGTGTGTTTGGCGTATATATTAAACGAGGCTATAATATCTGTTCTGGCTATATTGATCCTAGCGATTGGTCCGGAATTCGTAAAGGCTATCAAGAATTAGTCGATTTGTATGAGAAGTGTAAAGGCAAAGCAACCTTTACCCATGTATTAACTGGAGAAGGGGATACCTTAACATTCTCGTTAGATCAAAAGGGTGCATTGGCGATAGATGTTACTATCTGTACTACTTATAATTACAAATGTAATATGACAATTGAAAGTTTAGATCAAACATATTTGCCAAAGTTTATTGAGTTTTTCAAAGAATTTTTGGAACGAGAGCCAAAATAAAAAGAGTCGCATCAAAGGATGCGACTCTTTTTTGTACCCAGTTTCTATTTACAATTATTTTGTAACAACTTTAAGATCTACAGGGATTTTAGCTTCTACAGCTTCGCCTTTGATAACTTTTTGAGCTGTATCAATAGCGATTTTACCCATTTGGTCCGGTTGTTGCGCAATTGTTGCAGCCAATGTGCCGTCTTTAACAGCTTTGTCTGCATCAGCAGTACCGTCAAAGCCTACGATGAAGATTGTTTTGCCTGCGGATTTAGCTGCTTGGATAGCGCCTAATGCCATTTCGTCGTTATGAGCGAAGATAGCTTGTACATCAGGGTTAGCTTGCAAAATGTTTGTTGCTACGTTTAAACCTTTTGTACGGTCGAAGTCAGCACTTTGTTTTGCTACTACTGTTAAGTCTTTGTCAGCTACGTTGTGGAAACCTTGGCCGCGTTCACGTGTGGCGGAAGCACCAGGGATACCTTCGATTTCTGCAACTTTTGCAGCTTTGCCTACTTTTTCAGCGATAAGTTGAGCGGCCATTTCGCCGCCTTTTACGTTATCGGAAGCGATGTGAGCTACTACTTTGCCTTTATCAGCAGAGCGGTCAACAGTGATTACAGGAATGTTTTTAGCATTTGCTGCTTCTACGGAAGTAGAGATAGCTGCAGAGTCTACAGGGTTGATGATCAATACAGAAACGCCGCTTTCAAGTAAGTCGGAAATATCGTTTGCTTGTTTTGCAGGGTCATTTTGAGCATCAACGATTTTAACTTTAAGACCAAGCGCTTTAGCTTGAGCCTCAACGCCTTCCTTCATAGTTACGAAGAATGGGTTGTTCAATGTGGAAACAGAGAAGCCGATGGTGCCGGATTTTTTGTCGCCGCCGTTATCAGCGCTTTTACCACAGCCTGATACAAGACCGATAACCATGATAGCCATCGCCAACAGTAACAATAGTTTTTTCATAGGAACCTCCTAGGCTTTCTTGCGATCTGCAAGAACCGCCAATAAAATGACAATACCTTTTACGACTTGTTGATAGAAACTGGAAACGTCGAGAATATTTAACCCGTTGTTGAGGGTACCGATAATTAGGGCACCAATTAATGTGCCAACGATATGACCACGACCACCAGCTAGGCTTGTGCCGCCAAGAACTACCGCCGCGATAGCGTCCAGTTCGTAGCCTGCACCTGCTGTAGGTTGTGCAGAGTTAAGACGAGATGTGATGATTGCACCGGCGATACCACAGAGCATACCCGTTAAGGCATACACGAAGATTTTAACACGGTCAATCTTAATACCAGCAATGTAACTAACCTTTTCACTACCACCTACGGCGTATGTTTTACGACCCAAGGAGGTGCGGCTCAATACGAACCAGAGAATGATGAAAGCTAGGAACATAGTGATAGCTGGAACTGGAAGGCCTGCGATGTCCCCTTGGCCAAAGCCGTGGAATAGAGGATCTTGTGTAAGGCCGGAGATTGGGTTACCGTCTGTGAATACTAGCGTTGCACCACGGTAGATGGTCATGGTTGCCAAGGTAGCAATAAATGGAGCTACGCGGCCATAGGTGATAACGAGACCGTTAATACCGCCCAATACGAGGCCTGCACCTGCGGCTAATACGATAGCCAATACAGGGTCAGTACCAGTTACGATGAGGTTGGCCATCACTGCACTAGAGAGGGCAAGGATGGAACCAACGGATAAGTCGATACCGCCAGTTAAGATGACGAATGTCATACCAAAGGCGATGATTGCATTGATGGATACTTGGCGTAACAAGTTACGCAAGTTAGAAAATTCAAGGAAACTGTCGTTCATGACAGAGATAATTACGAATAATAGGATGAGGCCGATGAGGGGGCCTAATTTTTTTACATATTGTAGAGCTTTGCTGTCCATTATTGTCCTCCTGTGGCTAATGTCATAATCGATTCTGGTGTTGCATCGCTGCGGTCCAAGATGCCTGCTACGCGGCCTTCATGAATGACCATAACGCGGTCGCTCATGCCCAGCACTTCAGGTAACTCAGAGGACACCATGATAATGGACACACCATCGTTCGTTAATTCGTTCATTAAATCATAAATATCACGCTTGGCGCCGATATCGATACCGCGTGTCGGTTCGTCCATGATGATAATGGATGGCTTTTTACCAACCCATTTCGCGATAACCACCTTTTGTTGGTTACCACCGGATAGAGACGATGCCGGTTCGTGAATAGATTGTGTTTTAACGCCCAGTTTTTTAGACAATTCGTCAGCAAAGGAATTGAGCTTGCCACTATCTAGTACATGAGATGGGCAAATGTCACCAAGATTCGGCAATGTAATATTGGAACCGATGGAGAAATCGAGGATCAAGCCTTCGCTCTTTCTATTTTCTGTGATGAAAGCAATGCCGGCTTTGATGGCATCTTCTGGTTTTTTACAGTTTAGAACGGAGCCGTTAACTGTTACAGTACCGCCTTTGTGTTTATCTACACCAAAAATGGCACGCATAATTTCTGTACGGCCAGCGCCCATGAGGCCTGCTACGCCGAGAATTTCCCCTTTGCGCAAGGAGAAGGAAATGTCGTTGTCAAAACCTTCTGGTTTAAGGTTGTCGATGCTCATTACTACTTCGCCTGGTGTTGTGGTACGAGCAGGGTAGAACTCGTCGATAGAACGACCTACCATGTGACGTACTACTTCATCTACAGAAATTTCTGCAGTTGGTTTTGTAATAATAGTGTGACCATCACGCATAACCGTTATGGTGTCACATTCGCTAAATACCTCTTCCATGCGGTGAGAGATATATACGATAGCAACACCACGGGCTTTCATTTTGCGCATCATGTTAAACAATGTCGCTGTTTCACGCTCTGTAAGGGCTGCAGTTGGTTCGTCCATGATGACAACCTTTGCATCTAACATCAAGATGCGAAGAATTTCCGTCATTTGTTGGTGACCAACGGAGCAAAGGCCTGCCTCAGTCGTGAGCGGCAATTCGATGCCTAGTTCTCGGCATGTATTTTCTGCTTCAGCGAGCATCGCCTTTTTATCGAGCATACCGAATTTATTGCGCTTCGGTCTCATTAAATACAGATTTTCTAACAATGTTAGATTAGGCCAAATGTTGAGCTCTTGGTGGATGAAGGCCACACCGTTTAGCTCTGCCTCCCGCGGATTTTGAAAGGTACGCTCTACGCCGTCGATGGTGATGGTACCGGCATCCGCCTTATGAATACCAGTGAGGATGTTCATGAGGGTGGACTTGCCGGCGCCGTTTTCGCCCATCAAGGCGTGAACCTCGCCCTCCTTGAGGGTAATACTTACATCGCGCAGCACTTGGTTTGTGCCAAATGCTTTCGCAATGCCTGACATAACAATTTCCATAACTACTCCTATATGATTGGTGAAAGTATCTCTATTTAATTATTCTACGGACGATCGCTGAAAATACAATCGGCACGCAAGATAATGTTTGCATACGGAGATGCTTCACCAGTTCGAATGATGCACTTGCATTGTTTTGTTGCTTCTTTGAAAGCATCGTGGCTCGTCTTAATCCATTCGTATTGATCGGATGGGAATGTAGACTCCAAGAAGGCATAAGCCTTAGGATTATTTTCTTTAATTTCTGTTGCCACATGAATCGCTTCGGATTTCATATGTTTAGCGATGATGGATACTACTTGCTCAAAGCTAGGTACACCAAAATCCAAGGCTAAGTCGATTTTTTGAACCCCTTCAGGTACCGGTAAGCCACAATCAGAGATACAAATGGTATCTGTGTGACCTAAATCTGCAAGAACCTTAGCAATATGGCTATTTAAAATGCCGTGTCGTTGCATAAATAACTCCTTATCTATTCAATATGCTAATTCTTTGCCAAGAATGCAGTGACCTCGTCCTTTGTTGGCATGCCGCCTTGAGCTCCCAAGCGTTGGATGGAGAGGGCCGCTGCTGCATTACCGTAGTGTAGAGCGTCGGCTAAGCTTTTACCATTAACGATAGCCGTTGCAAAGGCACCGTTAAATGTATCGCCAGCACCTGTTGTATCTACGGGCTCAACCTTGAAGCCAGGTACGATGTGGATTTCACCGTTGTCCGCATATCCTACGCCCTTGCTACCAAGGGTAACGATGATTTTGTTTTCGTTAGCTAGTAAGGTCTCCTCTGTAGATTGGTTAGGGTAGAGTGCAGATAGCTCATGTTCGTTTGGCGTAATATAGGTTGCTAATTCTAACCATTCCGAATCGAGGTCGGCTGCTGGAGCAGGATTTAAGAGGACTTTCACATTAGCCTCGTGACAACGACGAACGATGTATTCAATAGTTGGAATAGGAATCTCGTTTTGCACCATCACAAGATCGGCTTGCTCAATAGCAGACCAAGCGTTATCTACTACGGACTGGTCTACCATAGCGTTAGCGCCTGCAATCACGATGATACTGTTATCGCCTTCAGCTAATGTAATGTGTGCTGTACCGGTTGTAGTGTTCGGTACCGTAACGATGTAATCTGTATTGATGAAATTTTCTTTTAAATTATCTAAAATCATTTGGCCGTATGCATCCTCACCGATACAGCCGACCATTGTGACCTCTGCACCTAGACGAGCTGCAGCCACCGCTTGGTTTGCACCCTTGCCACCGTGCGCGATGTGCAATTCGTTGCCCATAATTGTTTCGCCCGCAGTAGGGCGTTTATCCGCGAGGACTACAATATCCATGTTGCAACTGCCAATAACAACAATACGATTCATAATAACTCCTTAATAAGCCTCTGCCCTAACTGGGACTAAAAATGACTATCATTTATTTTTATACATAGAATCTTGCACATTTTATACAACGAACTGTATATATAAATATAATTGATAATCTAAGAGGCATTTGCTTTCACATACCTATAAGTGTATATTAATCATTTATTAGTATAGCGTAAATACGTGAGTTTATCTATATAAATATCTATAAAATGTAGGAATAAAAAAGGTATATCCAAAATCTATGTTACATGAGTAAAAATGTACTCTTTAGATCTTGGATATACCTTATTATTAAAGAATTAATATATTATACTATTTATATTTTATCTAACATTTTATCTATACTATCAAAAGATTTCTCTAAAGATAGAATACGACCTTGAATGATGTCATTTTGGCCTTGTACAAGAGCAGATAATATATCTACCTTACCTTGTAAAATATTAGTTGCATTATCGTCAATATTTATTGTATTACTGTAGCTTTTATCTATTTTCATAGTCTATCAGGCCTTTATTGTTAATATAGCTATATATTAGTGAAAGCTTGGTTTGTCATAGTGTGTACCTGGTTCACCTACACCGATGCTTGTGCGGTGGAAAGGCGTTTCATCCGCAGCGTGTAAGATATCAAAGATGGCTTTTACCACTGCTTCGCGTGAAACTTGGGCATCGTTGAATTGAGCCCCTTCAGGGATGAGTTCGTAATCAGTTTTCTCTGGATCATTATAAAGCCATGTGAGGCGCAAGATGGTGTAATTTAAGTTGGATTCGCGTAATACATTGCGTGCTTGGCGCTCACCTTGAACATAGCTAATCGGCAAGTTATCGAAGGTCCATTTTTCAAGTGCTACAGGGAATTCACCAGAAAGTCCAGCCATGGACACACCGATAACACGGCGTATATTTTTGCGGCTCAATGCTTTCACGATGGATGCCATATCACTGCCAGACTCCATAGCACCTACAAATACAACCTCCGCATTTGTTACAGCTTGTTCTAATTTACCTGGATTTTGGAACGAACCTTCAATCACTGTAACGCGTTCATGGTCGATAATCTCTGGAGGTATACGTGTTTTCAACTGACGACCATATAATGTAATGTGCATATCTGTATATGTTAATAGTGTAGCAGTCAACTTTTGAGCTATTTGGCCCGCAGCTCCTAAAATCGTAATATACTTATACATAAAAAAGACCTCCTATGTTCGGGCATAAATATTTAATGAAATTTTAACATACATATATGACAAATACGTGAGAAAAAATTATAAAAATCTTTGTATTATTTTCGTAATTTAATTGATACTTAACATTTCGTTTGTTGTTTTTAGCTGTGCAAATCGATTCCGCCAAATCTTTTCTTTGTAAAAGAATAGGATTGTATCGGCGGATAGATGATCATTATCAAAGGTTGAGATAGCATCTTCGACGATGGTGATATTATAACCATATTCAAAGCCTACTTTCACAGATGTATCAATGCAAAATTCCACTTGCATTCCTACGAATGTTACATCGGTAATATTTTTTCGGTTTAAATATTCCTTTAATTCAGTATCCTTGAAGATGCTATTGTAATATTTATTGAAAATCTTTTCGTTTTCTTGCGGTTTTAATTCGTGATAGACTTGCCAATTATCACTGCCCGTTGCTAATAAGCCTTCATCTTCAGAATGTCTGATATAAATGACTTCTATATTTTGATCTCTAAAATGTTGAATGATTGCTTTTGTATTTGAGATAAAGTTTTTGGCATTGTAAGGGTTTTCCTTAACTAAGCCTTCTTGTATATCGATTACGATTAATGCTTGTGCCATTATGAACCTCCCTGATAAGGTAAATGATGAGTTTATTATAATTATAGCGAAATACTAAATAATATATGGAGATTATAATAATTATACACCAAGATAGAGGAGGTCTTTATTATTGCCTTTAGACTGGTTCGCGACGTAGTCGCGAATTATAAAACTATCCACTATGCGGGTGCGACAACAAAAGTTATACAAAAAGTCACTTTGCTTAAGTAGAATGTAGGTGTTTAAGCCATATTATATGTAAAAGAAAGATGATTTTTCAATAGAGTCAAATATATTTAAGCAGTGGTATAATTGTATATATAAATTTTGCCTTTGTTTTGTGTGTGGTTGGTTATTTTGAAGGGAGCGACTGTATGTCCGATGGTCCGTTTTTAACACCAAGAGAACAGATAGAGCATAGTATATCTAAAGGTATTACTTTTAATAATATTACTGAAGCGGAATCAGAGCAATATTTAGTAGAGAATAATAACTACTTTAGACTTAGATCCTTTAGGAAGAACTTCTTAAAATCCACAAAATCTGGAAAATATGTAAATTTAGATTTTAGCTATTTAATAGATTTAGCATGTATTGATAATAGATTGAGACGAATCATGTTAGAGATGACTATTGGGATTGAGCATTTTTCAAAAGTTCATTTATTATCTATTTTACAGCAGAATAATATTGATCCTTATGATGTAGTTGAGGAATATATGAATCAACTAGAGAAATCTAATTTTGAACAATTACAGCATGACTTATGGAAAAATAGTGGTAGCTTATATTGTGGTAATTTATATGCTAAATATATTGATGATCAAAATAAACGTTGCCCAGTATGGGCTTTTCTAGAAATGATTTCTTTTGGACAGTATTTATATTTCTATAAATATTGTGTAGAACTATTGCAAAATACTGAAATTACTGAACGATTATACTTAATGTATACCGTTAAAAGTTTACGGAATGCATGTGCGCATAATAATTGTATTATTAACGATATAAACTCTACACATAATAAACGTATTAATGCTGATTTGCAACGTGAATGCACTAAATTTATAAAATCACCATCAAGTAGACGTAGACATTTGGGTCATATTTCTACCTATCAAATTTTAACTACGATGTATGCTCATCAGAGAATATGTATTAGTACTGGTGTTCATAATCATATATGTGGTGAATTAGATGAACTTAAGAAACGCTTTTTCCGAGATAATGATTATAGGTTGAATGATAATATAAAAGCTACATTTGATGTGCTTATTAGAGCTATTGACACATGGTTCCACATAAGGTAATATTTAGGTACATAGAAAAACCATTTTTGGTTTCAAGCGGCAGCATCGTTAATTCGGTGTTGCTTTATTTTTTATATGGGCGCCCTCAAGGGTGCTTTTTTTATACCTAAAATAGTACTTGTTTGTAATGGTATAATATTGATATAAAATACGTAAAAATACATACCTTAAAGCCATATATCGGTATTAAACCTCTATGTGGCTTTAGCGGTATTATTGATAATGCAAGGATTGAAACGATGGTTAATATACGAAAATTAGAAAATGAATTGTGGGAAGCTGCAGATGCGCTACGTGCAGGATCTAAACTGACGTCAAATCAATATTGTATGCCTGTATTGGGGCTTATCTTCTTGCGTTATGCGTATAGTCGTTTCAAACTTATTGAGGTTGAAATCTTAAAAGATAGACCTATGCGTAATGGTCGTGTTATGCCTGTAGAAGCTAGTGACTTTAAGGCTAAAAGTGCTCTTTATTTACCACTAGAAGCACAATATGACTATCTCCTTAACTTACCAGAGGACATCAAAGGTGCAGCCTTAACTAGCAAAGATGGTCAAGTCATGACTAGTCTTGGTGAAGTGGTCAATAATGCCATGGCTTTGATTGAAGAACAAAGTTCACAGCTGACAGGGATATTGCCTAAGAATTATACAGATTTTTCTGATGAGCTGTTAGCAGAAATTCTTCGTATCTTTAATAACTCTGCTCTTGATGAAGTAGGTGGAGATATCATTGGCCGAATCTATGAGTATTTCTTAAACAAATTTGCCAAGAACATTGCCTCCGATGATGGTGTGTTCTTTACGCCTAAATCTCTAGTTAAGATGATTGTTAATGTTCTGGAACCGACTCATGGCACGCTATTTGATCCAGCCTGTGGATCTGGTGGTATGTTTATTCAATCTGGTGATTTTGTAAACTCTCACGGATTGAATGCGAACACCACAATGACATTTTATGGACAAGAAAAGGTTGAGTATAATGCACAGCTTTGTTTAATGAATATGGCGGTTCATGGTTTAACTGGTGTTATTAAATCTGGAGATGAAGGAAACAGCTTTTACAATGATGCTCATCAATTAGAAGGTCGCTGTGACTATATTATGGCGAATCCTCCATTTAACGTAGATAAGGTTAAATCTGAATCTACACAGGCTGCGGGACGTTTGCCATTTGGTATGCCTGGCGTTAATAAAAATAAGGAAATCGGTAATGCTAATTATCTTTGGATTTCCTATTTTTATAGCTATTTAAACGATACAGGTCGAGCTGGTTTCGTTATGGCGTCCTCTGCTACGGACAGTCAAGGCAAGGATAAAAATATCCGTGAAAGCCTAGTTAAAACTGGTGCAGTTGATGTAATGGTGAGTGTTGGTAATAACTTCTTCTATACAAAATCTTTACCATGTTCTTTGTGGTTCTTTGATAGAGCAAAGCCAGATGCTATTGAAGATAAGGTACTCTTCATTGATGCCCGTAATTACTATACTGTTGTTGATCGTACATTAAACGAATGGACCGAATGGCAATTAAAAAATTTAAATGCTATTGTTTGGCTCTATCGTGGTGAAGTTGAAAAATATACAGCATTACTTAATGAATATCGCAAGACATTAGGTGAAGATAAAACCTTTTCTCAACATATAGAGGTTCTTTCCGAACAAGTGAAAGCTATTGAGACTGAAGGTAAACAAGCTGTTGCTGATGCGGGTCGAGGCAAAGGAAGAAAGGTTCAGAAAGAATACGATGAAAAGGTAGAAGCTGTTAAAGAAACATTAACCATTGCTCAAGAAGCACAATGGTTATATGAAAAATTTGGCGATGGAGAATATGTAGACGTACCAGGGTTATGTAAAATTGCATATATCACAAATGAAGCCAAAGGTGATAATGACGGTGTGAGCATCGAAGATAAAAGTTGGTCCCTCACACCAGGTGCTTACGTTGGTGTAGCCCCTGTAGAAGATGATGGGGTTAACTTTGAAGAACGTATGGCTGAAATACATGAAGAACTGTTAGCATTACAACAAGAATCTAATGCACTTATGGAAACTATCTCTAAAAATATGAAGGAGATGGGGTTATGAGTTATCAGATTGAAAAGCTAAAGAATATTGCATTAATAAAAACAGGTAAATTAGATTCTAATGCAGCCGTGACCGATGGTGCCTATCCATTTTTTACTTGTGATCCCAATACCCTAAAGATTGATGATTGGGCATATGATACTGAAGCTGTTTTGTTGGCAGGAAATAACGCTAGTGGAAATTATACGGCAAAATATTATAAAGGAAAATTTAATGCGTATCAACGAACATATATTATTGAGAGTGCAAATACTAGTCTATTGACAGTTAGATTTTTAGCTTTTGCTATTACTGAGCAGCTTCGTTTATTAAAGTCAATGTCTTCTGGATCTACAACAAAGTTTTTAACAATTAAGATCTTAAATGGTTTAGATATTCCTTGCCCTGAAATAACTATTCAGAGAAAAATTGCGTCTATTATTGGTAGCTATGATGACCTCATTGGAAACAATCAAAAGCAAATCAAGCTCCTTGAAGAGGCTGCACAGCGTTTATATAAAGAATGGTTTGTAGATTTACGATTTCCTGGGTATGAAAATATAAAAAATGTAGATGGAGTTCCAGAAGGTTGGAAATTGGAATCTGTTGGTAGTGTTATTAAAACAGTACCACGGACAGTACAGATAAAAACGAAAGATTATTTACGGGAAGGGACTATCCCTATTATTGATCAAAGTAGGGAGTTCATTGCAGGATATACAAATCTTGAGGATGCAATCGTATCATCCGAAGCCCCTGTAATCGTATTTGGTGATCATACTCGTATTTTAAAGTATATTCAATTTCCATTTGCTAAAGGTGCAGATGGCACACAGTTAATAATTAGTAATACTGAACTGATGCCAGCGCCATTATTATATTTATCTCTTTTATCAGTTGATTTATCTAACTATCATTATGCAAGACATTTTAAGTACTTGAAGGAAGAAATGATAATAATTCCTTCACAAGAAATAGCGGATACTTTTAATAATATTGTTGAGCCTTTATTTAAAAGAGTACAAGTATTGAGAGATATTAATAGAAATTGTGAACAAGCCCGAGATCGTTTACTTCCTAAGCTTATGAATGGGGAAATAGAGGTGTAAAGGAGGTGTTACTATGAGTCATGATTATTCTGAAGAGAAACTAGTTCAAGATAGTGCTTGTGATGTGCTACAGAATAGATTGGGGTGGAAGGTTGCGTATGCATATAATTTAGAGCAACTCGGAGTAGATGGCACATTTGGTAGAACTAGTTATAAGGAAGTCTTGTTGACTAGAGAAATCCGTAAGGTTCTTAAACGACTCAATCCTTGGATTAATGATCAACAAATTATAGAGGCAATTGCTAAATTAACTCGTAGAATATCAACAGCATCTTTAATACAAATTAACGAGGAGAAATACAATTATCTTCGTGATGGCATCCCTGTAACGGTTAAGTGTCCTGATGGGAGAACAGAGATTAAAAAGGCTGCTATTATAGATTTCAATAATGCACATAATAATGAATTCTTAGCAGTAAAGGAACTTATTGTTCATGGTGATTTGTATAATCGGCGAGCAGATATCGTTGGCTTTGTGAATGGTATTCCTTTGCTATTTATTGAATTAAAACGGCCGGATATCGATGTACGAAATGCGTATGAGGATAACTACAAAGATTATCTAGATACCATTCCACAATTGTTTTATTACAATGCCTTTGTGATGCTTTCTAATGGCTTAGAAGCGAAGGTTGGTACCGTTGGTAGTAAATACGAATTCTTTCATGAATGGAAGCGTCTAGATGAGGATGAAAAGGGGAGTGTAGCATTTGAAACTATGCTTCTTGGTATTTGTAGTAAGGAAAACTTTCTTGATTTATTAGAGAATTTTATTCTTTATGATCACTCTGATGGTCGAACTGCTAAAATATTGGCTCGTAATCACCAATACTTAGGTGTAAATAAGGCGGTAGAGGCGTATGCAGATAGAAAGTTAAAAGATGGTAAACTTGGTGTCTTTTGGCATACACAAGGTTCTGGTAAAAGCTATTCTATGGCTTTTTTTGCACAGAAGATACGTCGCAAGATGGCAGGTTCACCGACTTTTGTAGTTCTTACAGATCGAGAAGAGCTTAATACACAAATTAGTGATACCTTTGAAAATTGTGGCATTCTTGGTAAGGATAGTAAGGCAAAACAATGTATTGCGACTAGTGGTGAGGATTTAATTGCTAAATTAAAAGGAAATCCTAGCTTTATCTTTACATTGATTCATAAGTTTAATAAATCTGATGTAGAACCGATTTATCCAGATCATGACATCATTATTATGTCTGATGAGGCCCATCGTAGTCAGTATGGGCTGTATGCAGATAATATGATGCGACTATTGCCAACAGCGGCTCGTATTGGGTTTACTGGTACACCATTACTTTCATATGATAATATTACAGAACGTACATTTGGCGGATATATATCGGTCTATGATTTTAAACGAGCTGTTGAGGATGGTGCTACGGTGCCATTGTATTATGAAAATCGTGGTACTAAGCTAGATGATTTACAAAATCCAGAGATAACTAATGAGATTCTTGATGCTATCGAAGCAGCAGATTTAGATAGTGCACAACAAGAGAAGTTAGAGAAGGAGTTTGAAAAATCAATTCATATCCTTACTGCTGAGCCGAGACTTCGCTCTATTGCTAAGGACTTTGTACGACATTATTCCGATGTGTGGACTAGTGGCAAAGCCATGTTTGTGTGCTTAAATAAAGTTACCTGTGTTCGTATGTACGATTATGTACAGGAATATTGGAAAGAAGAAATTAAGCGGCTCAAAAAACAAATTAAATTAGCAACACAACAAGAAACACAAGAACTAGAACGCAAACTAAAATGGATGGAAGGAACGGACATGGCTGTTGTTATCAGTCAGGAACAAAATGAAATCCAAACATTTAAAGCTTGGGGACTAGATATTGAAACACATCGACGGAAAATGGTAAAACGAGACCTCGATAAAGAGTTTAAAGATTCAGAGAATCCCTTACGTATTGTGTTTGTCTGTGCTATGTGGCTTACAGGCTTTGATGTTAAGTGCTTGTCCTGTTTGTATCTAGATAAACCATTAAAAGCACATACCTTAATGCAAACAATTGCTCGTGCTAATCGCGTTAATGAAGGTAAGAGTAATGGTTTAATAATCGATTATATTGGTATTGTAAAAGCACTTAAAAAGGCGTTGGCTGAATATACGGCAAATGTCGGTAATCATGATGGTGTGGATCCAACTATCGATAAAGAGAAACTCATTGCTCGTATACTAGAGTTGATTGATATATTAGTAGCCTTTTTTAAGCAAAAGAATATATACATAGAAGATTTTTCTGATGCACAAACTAATGCTTTTAGTAGATTATCTAATTTGAATGAGGCCGCCAATGCTGTCTGCGATACTGTAGCAGATAAACAAACCTTCACTGCCTGTGCCTCAGAGCTGCATAAGTTGATGAAATATATTGAACGTGATGATATTTCAGTGGATACACGCAGAGTATATGAGACAATTGCAGCAATACATCGGATGTTAAAGCCTAAAAGACGAGATGTAGATACTACTGACTTGATGGTTACTATAAATGCTATTATTAGTGAACATATAGGAATGAAAGAATCTTTAGGGCAAACAGAAGATGCAATCGGTTCAGAGTATATAACCCGTATTGATATAAGTGCTATCAATTTTAATATCCTGCGTAAAGAGTTTACAAGAGTCAAACATAAGAACTTACTATTTAAGGACTTAGGCGATTTCATTGAACAAAGTTTGGATAGACTGGTAGCAGCTAATCCTAACCGCAGGGATTACTATGAGCGCTATAGACAAATTATTGAAGATTATAACTCTGGAAAAGACCGTTCTAATATAGAAAAAACATTTGAAGCATTAATACAGTTAGTAAAAGAGCTAACGGAAGAAGAATCTCGTTATATCCGTGAAGGTTTTACTACTGATGATGAATTGGCTATTTTTGATTTGTTAAAAAGAGACAATCCTAATAAAGCAGATATTAAGAAACTAAAAGGTACTGCTACAGAGATGTATAGTAAAATAACAGAAGCCATTTCAAGGATGGATCATTGGACGGATAAGGATGAAACAACAGCAGAAATACAAAATCTAATTCGTGATATCCTTTGGAGAGAACTTCCAGAAAGCTACGATGAACGACAAATAGAAGTTTGTCGTGGAGAAGTCTTTGAGTATGTATATACTAGATTTGGATATATGGCATAGTATTTTTAGTTTCAATATTTTTGATAGTATATTAAAGTTTTGATAAGAGGCTACTTACGTAGCCTCTTTCTTTTGTATAAATGGAGAATGTAGAAAATTATTTCTTATATGGCTATGTATGAATTAGGTAATCGTAGATTAACATTACGGATAGCCTCTAGGCTTTCACAAATTCTCGAAGAATGTTAAAATAAATCCATATATATTTTTATAGAAATGAGGCTATTATGGAAC
The DNA here is from genome assembly GCF_000163735.1 of Veillonella sp. 6_1_27. Lineage (NCBI taxonomy): Bacteria > Bacillati > Bacillota > Negativicutes > Veillonellales > Veillonellaceae > Veillonella > Veillonella sp. 6_1_27. The sequence goes on along the minus strand of NZ_GG770217.1, from coordinate 393,523 downwards.
GGATTCAGGATCTTGTGTACACACATGTGCAGGGTGGCCAGTTTAGATGGGTTACTGTTAGCACATTGATGCTCGCATTGGGCACGATTTTGCATTTGGTGAGCCCTAGTGTGGCTGGGGTAACGCCGAACTGGACGATTGCTACGTACTGCGTAGCTATTTTATTGACTCGTCCTAGTTTGAGTCAAACCTTGGGGATTGGACTCGTGGCGGCCCTCATCAATGTATTGACGTCTAAATCAGCGTTCCCTTACGGCAATTTGTTGTCTGAGCCAGGTGGTGCTTTGACGGCGGCTCTCGTAACGCGCGCTATGTTGTCCATGAAGTTCCGTAAAATTGGTGGTTTTGATTTAACCCCTGTCGTGTCTGGCTTTTTAGCAACTGTTGTATCTGGTGGTATCTTTGTTACCATTTTGTGGCAAGTGCTTGGGTTGCCAAATAATGTGTACATGTACGGCATGTGGCCATTGGTACTCATTGTAGGGGCCTTGAATGGTGCCATTACACCAATCTTGTATATTCCGGCACAACGTTTATTCTCTAAACGTGGCATGTTGCCAAATGCAGATCAATTGACATCTGATCATAGTCGCTTGACTATTTTGCCTGAGCGCCAAGCTAAAATATCCATTGAGCACGTAAATTACTATCATCCAAAGGCGACTACACCATCCCTTGAAAATATCAATCTCGATGTAAATGAAGGTGATTTCCTCGTTGTTACAGGCCCTGCAGGTTGTGGTAAAAGCACCCTTTGTATGGCGATGGTAGGGGCGGTGCCTAAATTCTATGGTGGACGGCTAGAAGGCATGGTCTTCGTAGATGGTCATGCGACTACGCAAATGGAAATCCCAGAACTAGCGAACCATATCGGTGTAGTTCTAGCCGACTACGATACACAGCTCGTAACGATGACAGTTCGTGAAGAAGTAGCCTTTGCTATGGAAAACCGCGGTTATGACCGTGAAACTATTAAAGCTCGTTCTGAAGAGGTGTTTAAGCAAGTTGGCCTCGTAGGCTTAGAAAATCGCAAGATTACAAGTTTATCTGGTGGTCAACGCCAACGTTTGGCTATTGCTTCTGTATTGGCTACGAATCCAACCGTACTTGTTCTTGACGAACCGACAAGCTCTCTCGATCCAGATGGGACCGCAGAATTATATCGCCTCGTAGGCGATTTGAACCAAAAACACGGTATCACCGTTGTCGTTATCGACCATGATTTGCATGCCGTATTGCCGTACGCTAACCGCATGGCTCTCATGGTAGATGGCTCTATCGCCTGTGATGACGATGTACCGACTACGCTTCGTTACATGTACGAGCACAACATTCACGTCGATGCATTGCCATCCGTGTTTACTACGTATATGGAATTGGAACAAGCCGGCTTCCACAGTGATGAACCTTGGCTCAGCATCGAGTCTGCTATCAAGGGCTTGCACCAAATTGAAATGGCTCATGCTATTCAAACCGAGGTGCATGGTAAAAGCAACTCTCCAGCTAATCAAAGAATTACAGTAGATAATCTTGTTGATCAATCTAATATAGTAGAAAATAGACAACCAGTTCAACGTGTTGATGATGTACCAGGAAAGGACGGTGGAGCTCATGCTTAAGGTTGAAAACATCCGCTTTGGCTATGTGCCATCCGTAGATATTTTCCGAAACGTGACTTTCACCATCGAAGGAGGCGAATATATCGCTATCGGTGGTCGTAATGGTTGCGGCAAAACGACTATTACGCGATTACTTGTCGGCCTAGAAAAGGCTAGGGAAGGCCACATGTATTATAACGGCAGAGATATTACGTCCATGCCGCCGTCTAAACGGGGACAATTTATCGGCTACGTATTTCAACAGCCAGATCGCCAAATGTTCAGACCTACCGTAGCCACAGAGGTTGCCTTCGGACCTGAGTCCTTGGGGCGCAGTAAAGCCGAAGTGAAGCGTATCGTTGATGAAGTATTGGCGCGCACAGGCATCGGTCATTTGCGTGAAGCCTATCCTCCAACATTGCGCCGCGGTGAAAAGCAACGTGTTGCCATTGCTTCTGCGCTGGCTATGCAGTCTAAAATCCTCATACTTGACGAACCAACCAGTGGTCAAGATGGTAAGGAAACTAAAGAGCTATTAGCACTATTGCGTCAGCTTAATTCAGAAGGTATCACAATCCTTCTTATTACCCATGATATGGAAATCATGGCTAGCGAATGTAGCCGTGCTATCATTATGGGCAACCAAACCGTTGCCTTTGACGGCAGTCCAGAAGAATTATTCAAAAAATCTACGGATGAATTGCAAGACCTAGGCCTTACAAAACCGCCAAGTGTGGAACTTTCACTAGCGGTACCATCCTTAGGCTATTGCAAATCTATGGATGAATTGAAATCCAAGTTAGTGGCTCAGTTGAGCGGAAAATAGGAGGGACATATGGAACGTTTAGTACCGTTAACAAAAATCTTGATGACCCTCGCTGTATCCGTGTGGGCCATCCTGTTGCGCGACTGGGCATCGCTATTGGCATTAGTCGTAGTAGAACTCGGTGTACTGTTTTTGGCAGGTTTGTTATTCAAACAACGCAAAGCCGTGTTGGCATTAACTAGCTTCGCTGTATTTCTTGGACTCATCCAATTCCTTGGCAGTGGCGATGTAACCTCTGCCATTGTATCCGGCTTACGAATGTTGGCTATGACACTTGTTTTTATAGGCCTGTTGGCAACTACAAAATTGCAAGACCTTACGGCAGCGCTCGTAACACAATGCAAAATTCCTTACGAATATGCATTTATGTTCACTGCTGCACTGCGCTTCGTGCCTGACTTCATTGCTGAAAGCCATGCTGTACAAGAGGCGCAAGCTTGCCGCGGCTTATCTCTCGAAGGCAACTTCATTAAGCGTATCAAATCCTATGCATCTGTTATCCAACCATTGCTGCTAAAATCCTTGGGACGATCCGAAACAATGGCGTTGTCTTTGGAGTTACGTGGATTCGGTGGTCCCACACACAGCTTTGCTGCATCTGTAGGATTGAAAAGAATTGACTATACTGTTGTTAGTGCTTTAATTGTTATTACAATACTTTTATTTGTTATTGTGTAATTTTCTTATATATCAAGTAAGAGTATAACTTTGCTCCTATAGAAATGTATTAGCTTTAATAGTCATAATAAAGAATATGATAAAAGTATATAAGTAAAATAAGAGCTTTTTACTTATATATGCTTCAAAACGTATATGCTGAGTGGTAAAAAACGTTGTTTTTACCACTCAGTTTTGTTGTATTGGGGATATAGATGTAAAATATGTAATTCTTACCTCAAAAGATGGATAAAAGTGAAATGGTATGTTATACGAATAGTTCGTCCTTTTTCTTGCGTATGTGGGCTATTTTTATATATTATGTTAAATAGAAATAATATTTTTTAGGATACCTACAGTTTTGAGGAATACTTTATGAGTGAATTAGTAATACGACCAATTACAAAAGGTGATATAGCCCCTTGTTTAGATATTTATAACTATGAGGTTGTAAACGGCGTAGCCACGCTTGATCTTGAACCTCACACGTTGTCAGAGTGGCAGGAGTGGCATGAGTCTCATAGCGATGAGCACCATCCTATTGTGGTAGGTACCATTGATGGGATTGTAGCAGGCTATGCATCGCTTTCACCATATCGACCTAAAGAGGCCTACAAAAGTACCGTCGAATTATCTATCTATATCCATCAAGATTATCGTGGTAGGGGAATCGCTACACAGCTGATGGCTCATATTTTAGAAATAGCAAAAAATGATCCGTTATTGCACAATGTGGTATCCGTTATTACGGCTGGCAATGAAGGCAGCACCAAGTTACACGCGCGATTTGGCTTTACCTATTGTGGTTTAACGCCTCAAGTTGGATTCAAACATGGTAAATATCAGGATACCGAAACATACGCATTATTGGTATAATAATTAGTATAGTAAAAGATAAATATTAATACGTTATACTAATGATGTATAGATTATAGATAAGGATTCGCCAGGGGTTAGGGCGAATAGGGGTGATTGAATGAACATGAAAGATGAACGGCAGTTCGTTGGATATAGTAAATATCGTAGCCGTCTCGTGGACGGTCATGTGCATACGGAGTTGTGTCCACATGGTAGTGGGGACCGAACTGCGATGATGATTGAGAAGGCCATCGAGTTGCGTATCGAAAAGGTATGCCTTACAGAACATGCACCATTGCCAACAGCTTTTGCTGCAGAATATGGTGGTGATAAAAAGGCCTATGACACAGCGTCTTTGAAATTAAATGAAGTTGATACTTACTTAGAGTTGGGTCGTCAATTACAACGTGCCTATGGCACACATATCGATATTTCTCTCGGTTTTGAAGTCGATTATATTCCAGGCTTTGAATCAGACATTCAAGAGTTCTTGGATCGCTATGGTCCGTTGACGGATGATAATATTTTATCCGTTCACTTTATGGAAGGCGTTAATAATGCCTTTTACTGCTTAGACTACAGTGCTGAAGAATTTGAGAAAGGCTTTGGGCCGTGGATTGAAAAACAATATGAGTTATATTACAAGTATTATTCTACAGTGCGCCAAGCCGTGCGTGCTGACCTCGGTGAATATACGCCTAAACGGATAGGGCATTTTGATTTAATCAAGAAATACCAACATCACTTTGGCTTTGAACGTCATTTAGATCGTCGCAATGCGCAGGTGGTGAGCGATATTTTGCATATCATGCGCGTCCAAGGTCGCGAGTTAGACTACAACATGAGCGGCTTCTTCAAACCAGATTGTCGTGAAATGTACCCAAGCCGCTTCATTCAAGGCATGGCGGCTATCATCGGTGTGCCATTTGTATTGGGGTCTGATGCACATAGCGTGGCAGATATAGAAAACGTTTGGGGCTAGTATAAAATCATTATTATAGTAAATACATGAAATATTAACGGTTCTATTGACAATTCTATAGAACCGTTATATTATGATTTCATACTTTAATAAATTAAAGCGATAAAATAGAAAAGTATCGATATAGGTAAATTTTTTCTCATAGTGTATTGGATAGCCACATAATCCCAATGATAGTACAGAAATATGGCTTTCACAGGCGTGAGAAATAATATGAATCAATTGATAGAAAGGATGTTTACGATGGTACAGCAGCAATTACCTACTGGTTTCCGCGATGATATAGGGATCGTAGCAGAGCGCAAGGATGATGTGAGTCAATATGTACTCGGTCTTTGTCGAAATCGTCAATACACAAAGATCTCTACGCCTCTCGTAGAGTACAAAGATGTTTTCAATGGCTATGCAATGGGGCGCGGTCAACATATGTACGAATTCATGGATAGTTCTGAAGTGTCCGTCGTAATTCGTCCGGATTTGACCATGCCTATCGGTCGTTTCTTGGCGACTACAAATATTGAATTGCCTCGCACGTTCTACTACTTGGGCGATGTATTTATGAAAAATAAAAAGCATCGTGGCGATGTCAACCAAGTGACGCAAGGTGGCATCGAGATGGTAGGCTATGAAGGGCTTGAGGCTGAGCAAGAGTGCTTCAAGATTATTAAAGAGGTGAACGAAGCTCAGTTGGGTAATCATTTGTTGCTCGAAATTGGGGATGCTCGTTTTTCTCGTGCTATTACCGATGCTCTTGGACTCAGTGATGATGAAAAGGCAGAGCTCTTAGAGGCGTTATTCACTAAATACTTGCCACGATATAACGAGTTGATTTCTGACTTTAAAAATAGTGCGCTATATCCTTTCTTAACTGTATGGCCTCGCTTGTTTGGTACGGTTCAAGATATAAAGGATGAGCTTAATCAAATTATCTTGCCTGCAGCGGCGCAGCGCATTTTAGATAATCTCGTAGATATGGCAAATCAAGTGGAAGCAACGGGGCAACGGGTTCGCATTGATGTTTCTACGGAACCACTTCAATCCTATTACACAGGTCTTACTTTTAGAGGCTATGTGGACGGCGTGTCTCAATACATCGTCAGCGGCGGCCGTTATGATGGCTTGCTATCTAGCTTTGATGGTACGCCGATGCCGGCAGTAGGGATGGCTTTTAATATCGACGTCTTGACTGATGTTACCTTGCAGGGTGAAAGCAAAGCTCAAGATAACGATACATTGCGTATCGCTCTTACGAAGGGGCGCGTAGAAAAGGATTTTATTCCACTCCTAGAAGCATGTGGTGTTGATTGCGAGCCATTACATAATAAGGCGCGTAAGCTCATTATCTCTTTAGGCGATTCTATGGAGATCATCCTTGCAAAGGGGCCAGATGTAACGACGTATTTGAAAAATGGCGTGGTTGATCTTGGCATCGTCGGTAGCGATGTGCTCGATGAACAAGACGATACGAGCTATGAAATGCTAGATTTACAAACGGGTAAATGCCAATTCATCTTGGCGTCCTTAGCGGGCTATGATCCTAAAGAAGGTCGTCGTCAACGAATTGGTACGAAATATCCAACCATTACAAAACAGTACTTTGGAGCTCAAGATGTGGAAATCATCAAGATTGAAGGCTCTGTTGAGCTGGCCCCACTTGTAGGACTAGCAGATGCTATCGTAGATATTACGGAAACGGGTACCACTTTGCGTGAAAACAATCTAGAAATCTTCGATTGGCTACAGCCCATATCTACACGCTTAGTAGCAAATCCATTAGCATTAAAACAAAAGCGAAATACCATTTTTAAACTCATAGATCAGCTTTCAGAAGCAATTAATAAAAATTAATAAATAAGATGTAGAGTGAATCATATATTTAACTAGCAATATGGATAGCTCAAGTAGGAAGAAGGATGACAGATGAAAATATATAAGGAATCATTAGAGGCGATGCTTGCTATCGTACGGAATTACACACAGCAAACCACAGATATGGAGATTGAACGTCGGGTGTACGATATCATTGCTGATGTCCGCACTAACGGTGATGCAGCGCTCAAATCGTATTCTGAAAAATTTGACGGTGTTTCCATTGAAGATTTCAAGGTGCCTCAAGAGGAAATCGACGCAGCTTATGAGTCTTTATCTGATGATTTGAAAGCCGCATTATTAAAGGCAAAGGCGAATATTACAGAATTCCACAGCCGTGAAATCGAGCAGGGTTTTGTGGATATGGATACACCGGGTATCATCCGTGGTCAAAAGGTCATTCCTTTGGCTCGTGTTGGTCTTTACGTTCCTGGAGGTACAGCCGCGTATCCTTCGACCATTATCATGACTGCTTTGCCCGCAAAGATTGCAGGCGTAAAAGAAATCATCATGGTTACGCCGCCTCAAAAGGATGGCATTAATCCTGCCGTATTAGGTGCTGCAAAGCTTGCCGGCGTTGATGCGGTATATCAAGTGGGCGGTGCCCAAGGTGTGGCGGCCCTCGCTTATGGTACGGAAACGATTCCAAAGGTAGATAAAATTGTAGGTCCTGGCAATATTTACGTGGCTACGGCGAAACGTCAAGTATTTGGCCAAGTCGATATCGACATGATTGCGGGCCCAAGTGAAATCGGTGTTATCGCCGATGACAGCGCAAATCCAGTTCATTTGGCAGCAGACTTGTTATCTCAAGCAGAACATGATCCTCGTGCACGCGCTATTATGGTGACTACTAGTGAAAGTTTAGCAAATGCCGTATCTGATGAGGTGGAACGTCAACTTAAATTGTTACCTCGTGAAAGCATCGCTCGTCCAGCTATTGAAAACAACAGTTACATTGCTATTATGGACAGCATTGAAGACATGTTCACGGTGATGAACGAAGTGGCGCCAGAGCATTTGGAAATCCAATTGCCGGATCCAATGAACTATATGAGCCTCGTTCAAAATGCAGGCTCTGTATTCCTTGGCGCTTATGCGTCTGAGCCGTTGGGCGATTATGTAGGTGGTACAAACCACGTATTGCCTACTAGTGGTACGGCGCGATTCTCGTCTCCGTTAGGCGTATATGATTTCGTGAAACGTACATCTTTCACACAATTTACAAAAGAACGTTTAGAAGAAGTGGCAAAACACATTACTACATTGGCTCGTACGGAAGGTCTCGAAGCGCATGCTCGTGCCATCGAAGTACGATTTGAAAAATAGATTATAAAAAATATTAGAAAATAGATTTGGCATCTATATTTATATGTGTATTTAAAATATACAGTGAAAATATAGATTAGAAATATAGATTATAAAAATAGATTTGAAGTATAGAGGTCGTTATGATACGCACAGGCACGGTGCAACGCACCACTCAAGAAACAGATATTACAGTAGAAATTACCCTTGATGGGGCACAAACAAGCTCCATCTCGACCGGAATAGGCTTCTTTGACCACATGTTGACGCTATTGGCGAAGCACGGCCGTTTTAGCCTTGTGGTAGAGGCAAAGGGAGATACATATGTGGATGCTCATCATACAGTTGAGGACGTTGGACTTGCCTTAGGGCAGGCCTTGGTGAAAGCCCTTGGCGATAAGGCTGGTATCGAGCGCTATGGCGATGCTTGGGTCCCTATGGATGAAGCATTGACGCAAGTTGTCATCGATTTGAGTGGTCGCCCGTACCTCGTTTTCCAAGGGGAATGGAGTACGCCGGTTTTAGGTGGCAACTTTGAAACAGAGCTGGTGGAGGACTTCTTCCAAGCTCTTGCGATGAGCGCTGCTATGAACTTACATGTGCGCAATTTGTATGGTCGCAATACACATCACATTATTGAAAGTATGTTTAAGGCAACGGGTCGTGCATTGCGCAAAGCAGTTACTATCAATCCGGATATCCAAGGAGTTAACTCTACAAAGGGAGTTATTTAATAAAGGAGAATGTATGATTTTTCCAGCTATAGATTTACAAGAGGGGCGCAGTGTTCGCCTGTATAAAGGCGATTTCGCACAGGAAACGGTCATCAACCCTGATCCAGTAGACCAAGCGAAACAATATGAAGCAGCTAAGGTTGGAGCCTTGCACCTCGTTGATTTAGATGGTGCCAAGGCGGGCAAGCCTGTAAATGTAGACATTGTAAAAGCAGTGCGTGCAGCTTTCACAGGTATCCTTGAAATCGGAGGCGGCATCCGAGATAAAGAGGCTGTTGACCTCTATTTGAGTTTGGGCGTAGATCGGGTTATCTTAGGATCTGTAGCGCTTAAAAATCCGGAACTTACAAAGCAAGTTATCGCTGAATACGGTGCGGAGCGCATCGTTATCGGTGTAGATGGAAAAAATGGCAAGGTCGCCGCTGAAGGTTGGCTCGACCAATCCGACGTGCCGATGACCGATTTAATCGGTGCCATGGTTGAAGGTGGGGCAAAGTATTTCATCGTTACCGATGTAGACCGAGACGGTACAATGCAGGGCGCCAATGAAGAGTTACTTGGAAATTTGCAAAACGAATTTCCTACAGCTCGCATCGTTGCTTCTGGGGGTGTTCGTAATTTAGCAGATATTAAATCCCTAGAACAAAAAGGTGTTATGGATAGTATCGTTGGTAAGGCCTTGTACGAGGGCACTATTACGTTAGAGGAAATCGCCGAGTACAATCAGCAGAAATAATAGAAATGATTGTGATGTTCTCAAATTAATTATTGACCGTAACCAATGGAATATATTGATTGACACTCGATGGAAAGGAGCTTTATGTTAGCGAAACGGATTATTCCTTGCCTAGATGTAGATGATGGGCGCGTAAAAAAAGGGGTTAACTTTGTTAATCTCGTAGACGTAGGCAGTCCAGTAGACATTGCGGCCTCCTATGAGCAGCAACAAGCTGATGAGCTTGTATTTTTAGATATTACGGCTACCGTTGATGCGCGGACTACTATGCGCGATGTGGTACAAGAAATCTCCACACAAGTATTTATGCCACTCACCGTGGGTGGTGGTATCAAGAGCGTTGATGATATGACGGCTTTGTTGAAAGCTGGTGCGGACAAGATATCTTTGAACTCTGCGGCTCTCGCTAATCCTGAGCTCATCACAGAAGGGGCTCAAAAGTTTGGCAATCAATGCATGGTGGTAGCCATCGACGTGAAAACCGATGAAGAAACTGGTGAATGGTATGCTTACACTCATGGTGGTCGCAAGCGTACAGAGTGGAAAGCTCTCGACTGGGCTAAAGAGGCCGTAGATCGTGGAGCAGGAGAGTTGTTAGTGACAAGCATGGGTAAAGATGGTACAAAATCCGGCTTTGATATTGAATTATATAAGGCTCTAGAATCAGTCGTAAATGTACCTATCATTGCATCTGGAGGGGCAGGTAAGGTTGAGGATTTTGTAGATCTCTTTAAGCAAACTAGCGTTACCGGTGCACTGGCGGCATCTATATTCCACTTCGGAGAAGTTAAAATTCCTGAACTCAAACAAGAACTACGAGCTCACGGAATTACGGTACGCTAAAACAGATTAAAAAAAATTATTATCTCTCGCAAGTTCTTTACTAGTCTATATGTTCAGAGTTAGTTAAATAGCTTGTTTATAGATAAACAGAATAGAAATAGCAATAGATAGATAAACAGAAAATAGCAATAGCAATAGCAATAGAAAGAGATACAAGCTAATATAGGATAACAGATTGGTGATTACTTTTAATAAAGGATAGAATATGAAACCGGATTTTGAAAAAGGAAATGGCTTGTTGCCGACGGTTGTGCAGGATGCGGAGACTAAGGACGTCCTCATGGTGGCTTGGATGAACGAAGAAAGCTTTCACAAAACACTAGAAACAAGGGAAACGTGGTTTTGGTCTCGGTCTCGTGAAGAGTTATGGCATAAGGGTGGCACTAGCGGTAATGTGCAGCACGTGGTGAGCATGGCCCTAGATTGTGATGGCGATACTTTGCTCATTCAAGTTAAGCCTGAAGGTCCTGCCTGTCACACAGGGCGCACAAGCTGTTTCTTTAATGAAGTAGAACGGAGTTAAACATGGCACAGCAAACACTGAACGAATTATACGAAATTATTAAAAATCGCAAGGTACAGCCAAAGGAAGGTTCTTATACGAATTATTTATTCGACAAAGGGCTCGATAAAATCTTGAAAAAAGTTGGTGAAGAGGCTACAGAGGTAGTAATCGCCGCAAAAAATGAAGATCCACAGGAGCTGATTTACGAAACAGCAGACGTGTTATATCACTTGCTCGTGTTATTAGTAGAGAAAAATATCCCATACGAAGCCATTGAAGCTGAGCTAGCGAGCCGCGAAGGGGTTGTTAGCAAGACTACGGATCGCCCAGAAATTACAAACTTATAATGTATATCCTGTTATGAGCTCGGACATATGAGCTCTGGTGGAGTTCATATGTGTTATATGAGTTAAGGAATAGATAGAAAGGATAGCCTATGAAAGAGATAATTCGCACATTGAAACCTTATATACCTGAGGAGTCGGCTGAAGCGGTGAAAGAGCGCCTTGGTGTAGAGCGATTGGTGCGCTTGTCGGCGAATGAAAATCCATACGGCACATCGCCATTGGTACGGGAGGCTATCCTTAGCTATGTAACCCATAATGATGCCAACTACTATCCGGATGGCAACGCCACCGATTTGCGCATGAAATTAGCGAATTACTGGCAGGTACAACCTGAGCAACTGGTCATCGGCGTGGGTCTAGATGAGGTCATCGCCATGGTCAATAAAACATTGATTACCGCTGGTGACTCCATCGTAGTAAGCGTGCCAGCCTTCTCGGAATATGCCTTGAATGGCCTCGTGGAAGGTGCTGAGATCCGTGAGGTGCCAGCTGATTTTGAAACGGGACAGTATGATTTTTCTGCTCTTGTGAAAGCTGTAGATGAAACGACACGGGTCGTGTGGATTTGTAATCCTAATAATCCAACGGGTACCTATGAGTCTGTTGAAAATATCCGCAAATTTGTAGCAGCTATACCAAAGGAAACCTTGGTCATCATAGACGAGGCGTATATCGATTTTGTCACTTCCGTAGCAGTTCCTACGGCACGTGCGCTCTTGGATGAATTCCCTAATGTGGCTATCATGCGTACCTTCTCGAAAGCCTATGGCCTTGCCAATTACCGTGTAGGTTACATGATGACACCTATAGAGTTGGCAAATTATATGCAAACCATTCGCTTGCCGTACAATTTGAATACCTTATCTCAAGTGGCTGCAGAAGCCGCTTTCGGTGATCAAGAATTCGTGGCGAGAACGGTCTCTCAAAATGCAGAGGAACGGTCAAAATGGGAAATCCTTTTTGACGAGCTAGGTATTCACTACTATAAGAGTGAGGCTAATTTTATTTTCTTTGCAGCGCCTGATGCGGAGGGTCTTGCAGATGCTTGGCTTAAATCAGGTTACCAAGTGCGCCGAGGTCAACGAGAAGGATGGTTACGTCTTACGATTCCCATGCCTCAAGATGGGGATGTTATGCGTAAGATATTAAGAGACTTCATGAATTGATTTGTATAGAATAACATACAATTCGTAATACGTTTTGTTTAATCTTATCGTGTTTTACCCTATAGAATGGAGTTTATTATGATTGCCATTATAGATTATGATGCAGGGAATACCTTCAATGTCCAGAAAGCCTTAGCTTACATTGGCATTGATGCAGTGCTAACGGCAGATTCGGCGACTATATTAAATGCTGATAGTGTTCTCTTGCCAGGTGTAGGCGCATATGCACCGGCGATGGCAGTTCTAAAAGAACGTGGTTTAGTCGATGTCATCTATGAAGTAGTAAAACGTGAAATACCTTTATTAGGTATTTGTTTAGGGATGCAACTTTTATTTGAAGAATCTGAAGAATACGGCCCAACGCCCGGTTTAGGCCTTATTCCCGGTAAGGTAAAAGAAATTCCTCGCAACCTTGGCCTTAGCGTGCCTCATATGGGTTGGAATAAAAATGTAGTACACCAGCCTCATAGTGCTTTTAGCAATGTAGATGATCAATATACATATTTCGTTCATTCCTATTATGTGGATACAGATCCTGAATATATCATATCTACTGCAAATTATGGTATCGATGTACCTGGCATTGTAGAACGAGGTAGAGTATATGGAATGCAATTCCACCCTGAAAAAAGCGGTGTCGTAGGTCTAAATTTGTTGCGTACATTTGGGACTATTACAAAAACTTATAGGAAAGCAGGAGAATAGGGATATAGCTATCTTTTATTACAGATAAGAATGAGTCATTCAGTAACCAATATATCTAGGATAATAACGGCATCTCATAGGTAGAGAATGCCGTTATTATGCTTTATAGTTATACTTAACTTTCAAAATGAGAAATTAATAATTGACACCTTGTTGATTAGTTATACAATAATGTTGTAAGTACTAACATTTTAGGAAGCCATTGTGGCATGGATACGATACATAAGTTTTATCAGTAATATTCATATACTCCATGTCACGTGATTATTGGAGGTGTTTATATGGTTATGAATGGTATTTACTTAGTTATTGCCTCCGCGTGTATTCTAATTTTAGCGTACCGCTTTTATGGGGCTTTTATAGCGGCTAAGGTACTGACATTGGATCAATATCGTCCAACGCCAGCTATGGTTCACAATGATGGTCACGATTACGTGCCAACCAACAAATGGGTAACCTTTGGTCATCACTTTGCAGCAATTGCTGGTGCAGGGCCACTTGTAGGTCCTGTTATCGCAGCACAGTTTGGATATTTGCCTGGGGCATTATGGATCCTAATTGGTTCCGTATTAGCCGGTGCTGTACATGATATGGTTATCTTGTTTGCTTCCGTTCGTTACGATGGTAAATCGATTGCGGATATTGCTCGTGAAGAAATCAGTAAACTTGCTGGTTTTGGTGCTATGCTCGCTACCTTATTCCTATTGATCATTACCCTTGCTGGTATGGCCGTAGTAGTAGCTAACGCATTGCATAACTCTCCTTGGGGATTCTTCTCCGTATTTGCTACCATTCCAATCGCTATTTTTATTGGTATTTATTTGAAATGGTTGCGTCCTGGTAAAATCCAAGAGGCGACTATTATTGGGGTAGCCTTAATCTTCGCAGCCATCATCTACGGTCCAAATGTAGCGGCTAGCGAATATGCATCTTGGTTCACATACGACTTGCAAACCATTGAAATTATGCTTGCTGTGTATGGTTTCTTTGCGGCTGCATTGCCAGTATGGTTGTTACTTGCTCCTCGTGACTATTTGTCCACATACCTTAAAATCGGTACAATCGGTGCATTGGCTCTTGGTATTATCATTGTAATGCCTGAAATTCAAATGCCAGCTGTAACTCCTTACATCTGGGGCGGCGGTCCTGTATTGAAAGGTTCCGTATTCCCTTACATCTTCATTACTATCGCATGTGGTGCGTTATCTGGCTTCCATACTGTTATTGCTACAGGTACAACACCTAAAATGCTTACTAATGAAAAAGAAATTTTACCTATCGGTTATGGCGCGATGTTAACAGAAGGCTTCATCGCTATGATGGCCTTGATTGCTGCCACTGCATTGCATCCAGATGATTACTTTGCGATTAACTCCACAGTTGAGTCTTTCAAAGCTTTAGGCCTTCAAGTCCATGAATTGCCAGCATTGTCTGCAATGGTTGGTGAAGACTTGATGCACCGTCCTGGTGGCGCCGTATCCCTTGCAGTAGGTATGGCTCATATCTTCTCCAGATTGCCTAACATGGCTCACTTGATGGGTTACTGGTATCACTTCTGTATCATGTTTGAAGCATTGTTCATCATGACATTAATCGATGCTGGTACTCGTGTAGGTCGTTACTTACTTCAAGAATTATTAGGTCATTTCCATCCTAAATTCAACGACCAACACTGGGCTCCTGGTGTGTATGGTTGTGCCGCTTTAATTTGTATCTTGTGGGGCTACCTAGTTCTACAAGGTAATATCGGTATTATCTGGCCTCTATTCGGCGTATCTAACCAATTATTAGGTACCATGACATTGGCCGTAGGTACTACAGTTATTATGAGACTTGGCCGCAAACGCTATGCTTGGGTAACAGGTATTCCTTGTATCTTAATGGCTATCGTGGCTATCGCTGCAGACTATGAAAATGTATTCTACAGCTATATTCCTGCTGGTAAATGGATTTTAGTAGCATTTAGTGCTGCTATGTTCTTCATGATCCTTATCGTATTGGTAGAAGCCGTACGTAGTTGGATTCGCTTGTCTAGCATTCCTCAAGACTATCGGACTCAAGCTGAAATCGAAGCTGAAAGCCTTGTAAAATACGGTAAAGAAGTAAAAGCATAAGATTGATTATTGCAATATATAAAGTGCACTCACATTTGTGGGTGCACTTTTAATCTATAAATTTGCTGTCTTTTTTATAAAATAGTTAGGTAATGGCGCCTTGCATGCAGAGTTTTCTGTGAGCAAGGCGCTTTTTGTATGGAAAAGAGTTTCTTATGGTCAATATGATTGATACAGGCAACACCACATGGATATTGTGATTTGAACATGTTATAATAGGGCTATGAAACATTATATACGTTCTTATTGGACAAAATATAAACAATTGTATAAGAAAGGCCTAAAAGGCATTGCTGCCTTTCTTGCCATTGGAGCGATTATAGTCTTTGTACTAGCAACCATTGCTAGTCGTGGAATGGGCGTTATTTTTAATGAGGTTATGGCTCGACAAACTATGATGCGCGGTACGGTTACTGTTGAAAGTTTATCTGCTACACCGTGGGGAACTTTGACTTTTACAGGCCTTGTTTGGAAGGACCCAGAAGGGCATGAGTTGCTCAATGCACCAAGTGGGAAAGTCCGCGTCAATATGTGGGATGTGGTGACACGTAATTTTAAGTCCTCCGCTATCAAGGGCATTGAATTAGATGATGCGGTTATAGTTATTGATTTAGACGATAATAATCGGTTGGATTTCGCGCCCATATCTCCAGATGTAAATAAACCAATTAATGAGGTAGAGCCTCGTCCGAAAGCACCTAAAAAGACCACACAAGAACGGCAAGAGGAACTAGGTAAGAAAGTACGTAACTTTAATTGGCAAGGTCAACATTTAGATCTTAAGATTACACTTAGAAATAGTCAGTTAGAGGTCTTTAATAGAAATCGCCATTATGTGATAAAGAATGTAAACTCAAAAATTGATCTTGATAGTAAGAGGGCCATTCGTATCGATATGGAGACGGGCAAATTTGGTGGTACCGCCATAGGGGATGGTCTTGTATTAAAAGGTCGTGTAGATTTAAAGGATGTTTTAAAGCATCGCATGCCTCAACTGGATCTACAATTTGATGTGAAAGGGGTGGATCCATCATCACTAGGCTTTGGTGAGAATATTCATGATGCCATGACCTTGCTTACAAAGGTAACAGGTGATTTTAACCGTCCTTTTGCTAAAGGTCGTGTGACGATGCCTATTTTACGCATCCCCGCACTTACCTTTGAGAATGTAGTAGGAGATGTGACGTACCAAGATGGTATTTTGAATTTTGAAAACGTTAGTGCCAATGTATACAGCGGTAAATTGGAGGCTAAGGGTGTATATAATTTGGACACTCGAGCCTATACGATTACAGGCGTAGCAAAGGATTTAGACAGTAGTGTAGCCCTCAAGGCTCCTGAGTTCCTCGTGCCTGTATCGGCAAATTTGAACTTTAAAAGTGAAGGCCAACCTCGAGACATGGAGGTATGGGGGAACTTCTGGTCTGGTGAAGGGCACTATATGCTGATTCCAATTCAAAGTATTACGGGAAACTTTCACAATAAAGGGCGACATTTATCCTTTAGCGATGTGAAAGTAAATACGAAAATCACCACTATCACTACGGATGCTCTGCGTATCGATGATGGACAGCTCACGATGGGGCCCCTTAATATTACTTCTCACGGAGGCAGTAATTTTATTCTGTATGATGAGTCATTTGATGAAATTGATGAAAATATGACTCGCATTAAAGACGATATGAAACAAGCTAGGGAAAATAGTAGGCGTGCTTCTGACTCTGCAAAAGGCATCGACAAATCTGGGCTTACAGCGCCGGACATAAAAGAATCCATGAAGGATCTGAAACGGAGTATGGATACGGCAAAAGATAGTTTAGATAATCTGTCAAAAAACAGTAAGCAATAAACTGTATTGAGCCGTAAAGGGTGAGAAGAAACAATAAAGTAATAATATAAAGTAACGGAAATAATAAACTAGCAGAAATCAAAAAAGAAGGCAATTCATCATGGTGATGAGTTGCCTTCTTTTAGTTATAAGGTGCTAAATTATATGTAGCTATACGAAAGATTTTATTATCTGTTTAATCCATTAGAGCGTACATATTCGGTATTTTCTGTGTCTTTGGTATCTGTTTTGGTGTTAGTTCGTTTTACCGTAATAAGAGGTTTCTTTTCTTTGGTTTCCTCTTCTTCGTATGGAATTACTTTATCTCCTTGATCCGGTAAAAATGTTTCGATACCGTTTCGTTTGCCTTTTTGCGTGTTTGAATCAGTGGCCAATTGACTTTGTTGTGGAACGATGTATATTTCGTCTTTATTGATGGTTACATCATTTAACAAGAGTTTGAATACGTTCGGACTTACATACAGAATTCCGTCTACCATACGTGCTGCAGGCAGTAAAGATTCGGATGTATCAAGGTTGATGATTTGCAGTTTACCCTTGCGCACGACTTGTTTAGAGTCTGGTTGTACCGCTAAGGTAGCAATATTCATATCGATTAATGCCGTTTTTGTAGGGGCATCCCAAGATACTTTATAACCTAATGCTTCTGATACTTGACGTAACGCTACGAGTGGCTGACCGTCAACATAGATGACATTTGGTTTATTATCTATGGGCTCTAATAATATGCCATCTACATTGATATAATGCTGTGTCGTTACTGATGCAGGTCTTTTTAAACTCTGTGTCGTTGTAGCTGTCTCCGCTCCGACTGCTGCCTGTGCAGGTTGCACCATTCCGCTTGTGAAAGCTAGCGCCCCAACGGCTATACCGGACAAAATCAGTTGTTTTAATTTCATGGTAACCTCCATTGTGTATAAAACGTAACGATAAATCATAATGGGTACTATAACATGGATATATGAATATTATATTATGAATTTTAATTTTACAAAACTAATAAAGAAGAAGGGATGAATTTATCGATTTGCTATAGAAAAACGAAGTCAAATAGAAATTTTAAGAAAAGAAAGGTACTCTGTTCATAAAATTGCTAGTTTAATTGGTGTTCACCATTCTACTGTAGTAAGAGAATTAAATCGTGTTAAAGACGAATACTCTACGATTAAAGCACAACAGGTAGCAACTAGTAAGTCTGCTAATAAAGGAAGACTAATAAACTTAATACCTCAATTAGCGGCTTTAATTAAATCCAGATTATAACAAACTTGGTCTCCAGAAGCACTAATGCTGATTAATAATTGACCTAGGAAATGCCTTAAGTTTAAAACACCAGATTAGAAAATTGATTTAATTTTGTCGCATTACTTATTACAATTTAAGACAAGATTAAATGATTTATTAATGGTGGAATCCGGTTTAGATATTTTTATAACTCTACGTTTAGAAAGATAGTATAATTAAAAAAGGGGCTGTAAGCGAATTCTTTAAAAGCAGCATTTTGTTTATGGTCATTTTTATACGTTCATTTGAGGTGTGAAAAGATATTTAGTAATGTTGATTTGTAGCTTTTATATAATCTATATTGAGAAAGTACGTTGCAAGATCTGCCGGCTCTTTTGTAGTTGGTATAGTCGGTACGAAAGCTAGAAATTACGCAAAATATGAAATTAAATTTAATTTGAAAAAGGATGTAGATAAGTAATGTATCAAGATCTGATTATGATATTTGGTATTATATTCTTCATATACAAACTTATTACGCATAAAGGTAAGCTTAGTTTAGCTCGAATTATCTATACTTTTAGCTTAGTACTCGGGTGTGGAATATTTTTCATACGTAATTTAATATCTCCATTTACTATGTTGTTTTGGTGGATATTTTGTATGGGGATATCTTTAGTTGGAATGTACTTTATGCTTAAAAATGATGAGTTTGAAAGTGATAAAGTAGAAAAATATCATTTTAATTTTAAAGCAGGCGTATATGTTTGGTTATTTCTAGTAGCCTTATACATATATTTATATATTTTGACCTATTATTAGATACGCTGACCGTACATATAGCAGGATCTATTGATTAACGTATAATGCTAATATAAGGCATATGAATCTAAAAAAGGACACTATAGTCTAATCTTCAGTGAGCGGTATTACTGAATGGGTTGGAGCCATAGTGTCCTTTTAGTTTTTATGGATTTGATGTTCGAGAGCATGTTATTAGATGCATTAGTTGCTACTAACAGTTTAACTAGACCTGGGGGAGGACTTTTTTAGCACTACGTATGATATAATTTATTTATATTGAATGATTTCGCAGAATTTATATTTTATAGAAAGAGGTTCCTTATGGCATCCGGCAGATCTGAAAAAGAGTTACAAGGGGTAACGATGTTAGGTCACAAGACCGATTACCCAACTGATTATGCACCACAGGTGTTAGAGGCGTTTGATAACAAGCATCCTGACAATGATTACTTCGTTAAGTTTAACTGTCCTGAGTTCACTAGCTTGTGTCCTATGACAGGGCAACCAGACTTTGCCACAATCTACATTTCTTATGTACCAGATAAGAAAATGGTTGAGTCCAAGTCCTTGAAGTTGTATCTGTTTAGTTTCCGCAATCATGGGGACTTTCACGAGGACTGCATTAACATTATCATGAAAGATCTTGTGAAGTTGATGGATCCTAAGTACATCGAGGTATGGGGCAAGTTTACGCCGCGCGGTGGCTTGTCTATCGATCCATACGCAAATTACGGCAAGCCTGGTACAGAGTGGGAAAAGACGGCAAAAGAGCGCCTTCATTTCCACGACATGCAGCCAGAGCGCGTAGCATACCGTTAATATGGCATACGAATATTTAACAATGGTCGCATCCTTTATTACTTGTTTTATGATGGGTGTGACCTTGTCTTTACAACCTGCATCAATAATCGTAGGGGCTCACACTCATTTAAGAGAACAAAGTAAATGGACTCGCTGGAACGGATATATCATGTTTGTGTTGCTCCTATTTGTGTTAGATATGCTCGTAACGAATGGTATATATATTGCGTTTCACGATGTGTATGGTAATCTTTTGAACATTGTTTATCATGATTTCAATCCTATGGACATGTTCTTTAGTGAAAGCTTTCAAATAGTTGTTATTCTAGTCTTTTCGCTTGTGTTATTTCAAGTGTTAGGGCTCGTTGATTTAGCTCATGGAGAACGGGATTTATCCTTTTATTATGACCAAGTAGATGAGGGTAAACAGAAGTCATCTTGGATGGAGCGGTACATGGGGAGTCAAAGAGGCTTTCTTGGAGCGAGCTTGGTGGGTTTGCTCTATATGCTGAGAATGACGATAAAAACAATGTGGCCTTATATCGTGTGCCTAGTGTGGTTTAAAATCCTAGCTATACTTGTAAATGTATTAGTGTCTCCGAGTATTAACCGAATTATGCATGCTGATAATGAATTGACGACCCTAATCATTTTCGACCCATATATTATCACCTATGTAGTTGCTGGTTTCTTATGGGGTCATGTAGCATTACATCATGATGTAACTAAAGTATCGCACTTAGCTAGTAGCATGGCTATATATCTTATCCCTCGTCTTACAGTTTTGGTAGGAGCGGTTTTCTTTATAGGATTGGCCCTCATCATTATAATGGTACCCATCACATGGGATGGGGTACTTAATGCACTTACAACAAAATAGATAAAGCTAGTTATTTCCTGTATTTTTAGGGTTTTAAAAGTCGTTCTCATTCTCTTGACAATGAAATGATTCAAATGTTAGAGTATGGTTGTATTAATTGGAATACATAAACGGTTATACCCCGTGTATGGTGAATAACAAGGTGCAATATAATATCGTCCTTGGGATGTTCCTAAGGACGATTTTTATCATCTATCGCTAGAGGGAGAATTAGATGAGTATAGTAACAAACCAAACAACTGAACTTATCGGTAAAACACCGGTATATCAATTACAAAATACTAATATCTATGTAAAGCTTGAGAAATATAATGTAGGTGGATCTGTAAAAGACCGTGCCGTACTCGGTATGTTGCAGGCTGCAAAAGAGCAGGGTCGCATCCATGAGGATAGCATCATTGTAGAAGCCACAAGTGGTAATACGGGAATCGCTCTTGCTATGGTAGGCGCTATTTTACATATTAAAACAGTAATTATCATGCCTGAAAGTATGAGTAAAGAACGCCGTGAGCTTATTAAGGCGTATGGGGCGCAGCTCATCTTAACACCAAAAGAAACAGGTATGAAGGGGGCTCTTGAGCGGGCAAATGAAATTTTAGCAAAGTATCCAAATGCTTTCACCTTGGGCCAATTCGTAAATCCTGCAAATCCAGATATGCATTACCGCACGACGGGTAATGAAATTGTAGAACAAGTGCCAAATGTCGATGTATTTATAGCGGGTATCGGTACAGGTGGTACTTTCACAGGCGTTACAAGACGATTGAAAGAACATAATCCTAATCTAAAAGCCATTGCTGTAGAGCCAGCGGGATCTCCTGCTATTACCGAAGGTAAGGGCGGCCCTCACAAAATACAAGGTATTGGGGCTGGTTTCATTCCTGAAAACTTTGACCAAAGCTTGATGGACGGCGTGCAAACTGTAAGTGATGAAGAAGCTTTTAGCGAGGTGCAAACCTTTATGCGTGAAAGTGGTATCTCTATTGGTCTTTCCGCGGGGGCGGCCATTGTAGCGGCAAAACGCATGGCTCGTGAATTACCTAAGGCGAACATCGTTGTTATTGCACCTGATGGAGTAGAGAAATATTTATCCCTTTTGGACTTCGGCAATAATGAATACGTTAAATAATAGATTTTAGATAGATAAAATACGAGATTTTGAATGATAAAAGAATAGGTTCTATATAGATATAGCCTTATATATAGGAATATAGACCAAATATGTTGTATACTAGATATATCTATATTTCTGTAGAATGTAAGTAGAGTTATTTGAGATGGAGTCACTATGATGCAAGGTTTGCGCGATTTATGGGGCAAAATTCAATATAATATTAAGCGCGTAATGGATTCTGACCCAGCTGCCACAAGTGTATGGATGGTTATATGGACATATCCACATATTACGGCTTTGTTCTGGCATTTCTTTGCCCACCGTTTATATAAGGCGGGGTGGCCAATCTTGGCTCGTCGTGTGGCTCTCCATTCTCGTCATGTAACGGGCATTGAAATCCATCCAGGTGCGACGATTGGTCGCGGCCTCTTTATTGATCACGGTATGGGGGTTGTTATTGGTGAAACGGCTATTGTAGGCGATAATGTAACCTTGTTCCATCAAGTAACACTAGGTGGGATGTCTTCTAAAAAGGTAAAGCGCCATCCGACCATTGAAGATGATGTACTCATCGGTACGGGTACAAAAATCTTAGGGGATATTACGATTGGGGCGCGCACGAAGATTGGCTGTAATCTCGTTATCAAACATGATATTCCTAAAGATATGGTAATTTTTGAAACAGACCCAGAAAATATGTATGTTCGTAAACTTAGTCGCAATGCAACCGCTGCACAAGCAGAGGAGAAAAAAATCCCTGATAATTACATAGAATACTATATTTAATATAGAAACGTATTTAATATATAATCATATTTAATATAGAATCATACAAAGAATCATACAAAGAATCATACAAACCTCTAACTATTGGATTAACTAGTAGTTAGGGGTTTTTTATGATTCGAAGAAACATGTTTCTTCGAATTATTGGATTTAGATTTGGTATGTATTGTATTGGGGATAAGTTTGATTTAGTATGGTTATAATATTTTCATTAAACTTTTATACAAAAATATCTGCTCATGTATTGACATGGAAAATCATTATTGGTAGAATATAAACATAATCAATATTGATTATAAATTAAATAAACGAATTGATGGCGTAGAAACCAACTGTGTTTGTTCTGCTTTTAGAATAAACTATAATTGAGAATTAAGTGAAAAAAGGAGTTTTATTATGAAAAACGTACAACAAGTAAATCAATATTTAGCAGATCTTTCCGTATGGAATGTAAAATTACATAATTTACACTTCAATGTAACTGGTCCGCAATTCAAATCCATCCATGAATACTTGGAATCCATCTATGATGAAGCATTTGAATACTTTGATGCCGTAGCAGAACATGTGAAAATGCAAGGTCAATTTCCATTGGTAAATTCTGCAGAATACACAAAATTGACTAAAATCGAAGAACTTGGTCAAGAAGACATCCCTCAAGCAAAGGTAATTGATATCCTTCTTAAAGATTTTAAATACATGAATGATCAAGCTGTAGCAATTCGTGCAGCCGCTGATGAAGAAGGTGATTTCTTGCTCGTAAGCATGATGGAAGATCACGTTGCATACTATGTAAAACAGATCTGGTTCATCGAATCTATGCTGAAATAAGACGATTGACAATGCCTTATTGGGTATGATATGATTACCCAGTAAAGCATGGAGGATTACTCAAGAGGCTGAAGAGGACGGTTTGCTAAATCGTTAGGGCGGGTTACCGTCGCTAGGGTTCGAATCCCTAATCCTCCGCCATGTAAAGACCCCACATCACTCGATGTGGGGTCTTTTTGTATAATATATTAATTTATTATATTATTTATATAGGCCTAATTTGTGAGGATTCGAGTGAGTCCAAGGCCTTATTAGTATTGAATGACACAGGTGTGTAAGGGTATAGAGTTGACGTATGTCTAGGGGTTTCATATAATAGATTGTATAAAATGTAATTTTAAGGAGACTCTTATGAATACAAAACATACACGTCAAATGAATCGTATCCGTCGAGCGTTAGGCATTGGCACATTATGCCTCGTTGCGTCTGTTGGCTTTAGTCATGCTGAAAGTATTGCCATTCCAAGTGCACGTCCTATGGTGGATGGCGTAAGTGCTGATGTAGAGACTGTTAGTAGTTCTAGTAAAGGGCAACAGCATGTAAACTCAGATGTTATTACGCCTAATGATTGGACGTATACAGCGTTACAAAGACTCATTAAACATGGTGCTATTACAGATACCCACGGATTTACTTTTGATGGTGCTAGCTACACAAAGGATGAGCTTATGCCACTTATCGATGAGGTAGTCACAAAACGTGAGCAAATGAACGACAATGATCGGGAATATGCATTGCGTATCTACCAAGAAAATATGCGTGATGTAATGGATTACCGTATTGCTCGCGATAAAAAAGTTACTGACGAGCGCCGTCAAAAACTAGATGAAAAGCGTGCTGAAAAGGCTAAAAAATCTGGTAAGATGTATCAAGTATCCAAGGATCAACAAGAGGCTCTTGATAAGGCTGGTGATGAAGTAGCAAAACCGGAAGAACGCGCTTTAACAGATGAACAAATCAAAGAAAAAATGAAGAAATTCAAAATTGATGATTCTCGCGTTAAGGTAAATAATGAAGTGCGTATTCGTTACGCTGATTCCAAGGATAAAAAGTCCAAAACAGATGCTCGTATGCAGACGGAGATGACCTTCACTCTATAACTCTTAGTAAGGGGTTATAATGATTGATTTTTTAAAGAAACAGTTGTTTACTGTCCATCAAAATGGTAAGCAGCAGGTAAGTGAGGTCTTTAAATATATAGGACCTGGTATAATCGTAACCGTTGGATTTATCGATCCGGGCAACTGGGCTGCTAACTTGGCAGCTGGTGCCAGTTATGGTTACGAATTATTGTGGGTAGTCACACTATCTACGATTATGCTCATTTTATTACAGCATAATGTGGCACATTTAGGCATTGTACGCGGTCAATGCTTGTCGGAATGTGCCTATGAATTCTTACCGCGTTATGCATCTCGCTTTGTGCTTAGCACGGCAGGAATTGCGGCGGCAGCGACGGCCTTGGCTGAGTTTATTGGCGCCGCTATCGCCTTGAAGATGCTCTTTGGTATTCCTATCTTGATAGGCAGCATTTTGACGGCTCTTATCTGTACGGTCATGCTCATTACGAACTCCTATCGTAAATTAGAGCGAATCATTGCTGGCTTTGTATCCCTCATCGCATTGGCGTACCTCGTTGAGGTAAATATGGTCAACGTGGATTGGGCAACGGCTGGTATCGGTTGGGTGGATCCTAATATACCTAATGAATCGATGCTCGTTATTTTGAGTATATTAGGGGCTGTAATTATGCCTCATAACTTGTTTTTACACTCTGAAATCATCCAAAGTCGCCAGTTTAATACACAAGACCCAGCGATTATGAAACGGCAGTTGCGCTATGAATTCCTCGATACTTTGTTATCTATGGGGATTGGGTGGATGATTAACTCTGCCATGATTATATTGGCGGCGGCTGTCTTCTTTGCTCATGGTATTGAAGTAACAGAGCTTGAACAGGCTGAAGAGTTGTTGCGACCACTCATTGGACCCGCAGCGGGTATTATTTTTGCAATAGCATTGTTATTTGCAGGTTTTGCCTCATCCGCTACAGCAGGTATGGCGGGGGCAAGTATCTTTGCAGGAATGTTTGGCGAGTCTTACGATATGAAAGACTTCCATACGCGATTAGGCTTGGCACTAACATATGTTCCAGCATTATTGTTGATCGTGTTTATTACAGATTCCTTCCAAGCATTATTGTTCTCTCAAATGTTCTTGAGCTTGCAATTACCAATCACCATCTTCTTGCAACTTTACATGACAAGTAGCCGCAAGGTCATGGGAGAATACGCGAACCGTAAATTTACAAATATTCTCTTATGGAGCATAGGTATCATCGTTACGATCATGAATATCTACTTATTGATTGTAGGCTAATAGAACATTCTTTGTTAGTTACCAAAAGGTTTATTATAAAATCATAATTAGAATACAGCATTAGAGTACAATATTAGAGTATAATATTAGAGTACAACATTAGAATACAAAATTAAAATGCAAAGGACCGCTATGGCGGTCCTTTTGTCATGTTGCTAACGTATCTATTATGTGAAAAGCGTATCTTTGAATACCCAAGAGGGGTATAAAATATGGTACAATTAAAAATAGTATAATTAAGATTAATATAATATCTGTTGGGGATATTCCTTAGCAGTGTGATATATGGAAAACTAGGAGGCCCTAATGGCAAAGGAAATCAAAGTGCAAGAGACAATACAATCTGATTTTAGTGTTGTGGTTAACGACATTGCTGAAGAGTTATTGACGCGCCTCAATATGGATGAGGATGGTTCTGTTATCGATATGTTCCAAACAGGCTCTTTTGATCCTTGGCAGTTATTCGTATTTTTTGGCGCTTTAGAAAAAGCTCTTATTGAGTTCAGAACGGATAAACGCAAGAAAACGGTTATCGTTCATGCACAACCTGAGGCTCTTATTGGCATAGGCCGCGTAGTGACACCTGTATCTACTATGCTTGAGCATGTATTGATGTCTCGTTTGAACGACATGAGTGAAGGCCGCTTGGAAACAGGCATGCTTACAGTATCTGCTGAAAGTATCGATTATGAAGGTGTAAACCTTAAAGGGCGTCACGTGGTTATCGTATGCGACCTTGTAGATGAAGATTCTAATTATCTCAAAGAATGCATTAAATTATGTAAAGAATTGAAAGCAAGCCACGTAGTGGCGGTGCCTCTCATGTTGTGGAACCCAGAATTGATCGATAATTTGACAGAGGAATCTATTAAGGCGGAATTATCTCATGAAAATCGTCCTCTCTCCTAGTAAGACAAAAACGATTACCGATGTTGCTAGAAATGATGAGGCAGTACATCATGCAGTCCGAGACAGCCAATTTCAGCCGAACATCACGAAAAAGATTATAAATCATGTACAATCTCTTGATGTAGCAGCTCTTGGAAAGGCGCTAAAGCTAAAGGCTGATAAGGCACAGGCTGTCTTTGATTTTTACCAGGACTTTGAGTCCCATCCAGTAGGTATCGCTTGTGAAAGCTACGATGGTATTGCTTTCAAATATTTAGACTGGTTGAACTTATCTGATGAAGCCAAGACCTTTGGTGAAAGCCACCTCGTTGTGATGTCCGCGTTGTATGGTGTCGTTGAACCTAATATGGGGGTGCGCAACTATCGACTCGATATGGTTGATAAGGTAGGCGTTAATTTATACGATACATGGCGTGAAGCAGTGGATGCATACTTTCACAAGGAAGATTGGATCCTAAACCTAGCATCTAAAGAATATGCAAAAATGGTGAACCATCCAAAGGTGGTAACCATTGAATTTTGGGAATTACGGGGCAACACGTTTAAGCAGATGAGTACGTCCTCCAAAATGAGTCGAGGTGTGATGGCTCACGAATGTTTAACACGACAAGTGAAACATGTGCGGGACTTGCCGCGCGAAATTAATGGATTTACCTGTGTCTCTGACATTGAATCCATTACCATACCAAGCGAATCGATGACGATTCGTTACGAAAGGAAGTGATTGTTTGCAAGTGCAAGACATTCTTGCAAAAGACCTTGTCGGTGATGAATGGCTGACCGAGGAGGAACTAAGATTTCTCATGTCTGTAACTGATGAAGAGCAGTTGCAGTTGATATATAAAAAGGCCTACGAAGTGAAGGCAAAATACGTAAAGCCTGTAGCGTATTATCGTGGCCTCATCGAGTTCTCGAACCGATGCATTAAGAATTGTAATTACTGCGGTATCCGCCGAGAAAACGATAAGGCGGAACGCTTTGATATGAATCGCGAAGATATCATCAAGATGGCACAGTGGGCGTACGATCATGAATATGGTTCCATTACACTCCAATCTGGTGAACGCTGTGATGATGCCTTTGTGGACTATGTTGTGGATTTAATTCGCGATATTAAAGCCATTGGTGATGGTTCTCTTGGCATAACGATGTGTGTAGGGGAACAAAGCGAAGAGGCGTACCGTCGCATGCGTGAAGCTGGTGCGAGTCGTTATTTATTACGCATTGAAACAACCAATACAGATTTATACCATAAGATTCATCCTCGTGATGAATTACATTCCTTTGAGACGCGCGTAGAATGCTTACGTCGTTTGCGCCGCGTAGGCTTCCAAGTTGGCACAGGTGTTATGATTGGTCTACCTGGGCAAACAGAAGATGATCTCGTAAATGATATCTTGTTCTATCGCGATATGGATATCGACATGATCGGTATGGGCCCTTATGTGGTGCATCATGATACGCCTCTGGGCCAAGAAGCATTGGCAATGGGCATTGATGATGAAGAGGGTAAGTTGCGACGAGTTCAACTGGGCCTCAAGATGATTGCCCTAACTCGTTTATTCTTGAAAGACGTAAACATTGCGGCAACTACTGCCTTACAAGCACTAGATAAACTAGGCCGTGAAAAAGGTTTAGCGGCTGGGGCGAATATCCTAATGCCTATCATCACCATTCCTGAACACCGTGCAAAATATTTGCTATATGATAATAAACCTTGCGTGGACGACAATGCAGAACAATGTAAAGACTGCCTGACGCGCCGCGTAATGTCCATCGGTGATACAGTAGGTTGGAAACAAAATGGGGACTCCAAACACTACGGTAAACGGACGGGAGAATTTTAGTATTCTATGATTTACCTATATCTTTTAGTGAATTATATATTTACCACTAGTATTGCCTATATATAGATGGGACCCCGTTACATAATGACAACTTAATTAAAAAAGACGGTCTATACTTGCTTGCTCCTCGTTCCTGATGTCGCTGCACAAGTACAGACCGTCTTTTTTATAACTTTGTGAGGGCACTAGTCCCATCTATATAGGTTTACGAATAAAGCTTTATTAATAGATCTTTAACTTCATTATAAACATAGAAATACTAAAATTCTTTAGGAATAGAAGGAAAGTCGTCGAAACTATAGATGACTAGTATTGCAATATTAGTTATACTCTGTACGGGTACGGAACTCTTCTAAGTCCTTATTGGTAAATTTGAGTCTTTATTCGTCAAATATAGATTGAAGAATTATATTAATCCTCTTTTTGGAGAAATTTTTCTCAGAAAAAGAGGATTTTTCTATTGTAGTGTCGAAATGTATTAGCAAAGCCGTAATTTGCCAGTAAGGAGGCGATTCCAATGAAAGAGTACAGTAGTGATAAAATTAGAAACGTTGCTGTTGTTTCCCACGATGGTGCGGGCAAAACAGCTCTTGTTGAATCCTTGTTGTTAACTTCTGGTGCGGTTGATTTCGTAGGTAAAGGTCAAGATAATAAACATATTATGGACTTTGAACCGGAAGAAATTAAACGTAATGTAACTATTCAATTGGGCATGGCGCCATGTGAGTGGCATGACCATAAGGTTAACTTCATAGACACTCCAGGCTATAACGAATTCCATGGCGAAGTTCGTGCCGCTTTGCGTGCTTGTGATGGTATGTTGATGGTGCTATCCTCCACATCTGGTGTAGAAACTGACACAGTTCGCGCATGGGATTATGCAGTTGAATTACAAATGCCTCGCATGGCATTTATCAATAAAATGGATGTTGATGGTGCTGACTTCTTTGGCACTATTGAAAGAATGCGGGAATTATTTGGCAAAGGCATTATGCCATTGCAGATTCCTATCGGTGAAGGTGCCGATTTTGAAGGCGTTGTAGACGTAGCGAAAATGACTGCGTTTACTTATAAGGACGGCCAACCAACAGAGGTCGCTGTACCAGCTCACCTTATCGAAAAGGCTCAAGAAATTCGGGAAATGACCGTAGAAGCCGCGGCTGAAGGTAGCGATGAGTTGTTGGAAAAATATTTAGAAGGCGAAGAATTATCCTTAGAGGAAATCCGCCAAGGCTTGCGTGAAGGGATGATTAGTGGCCGTGTGTGCCCAATCATGTGTGGCAGTGCCACATCTCGTATTGGCTTAGATCAAGTATTGGATCGTATGATCCGTTACATGCCGGATGCAACTAAAAAAGTGATGACCGCAACTGATGCGGAAACCGGCGAACAATGTGTTGTACATGTAGATAAACCATTAACTGCATTCGTATTTAAAACATTGTTAGACCCATTCGCAGGCAAACAAAGCTTTGTACGTATCTTCTCTGGTGAACTGAAAGAAGGCGATCGCCTTTATGATGTAAACCAAGGTGTAGAAGAAAAATGGGGCAAGATGGTTACCCTTATCGGGAAGCAACAAATCCCTGTATCTGCTGCTAAAGCTGGCGATATCGTAGTGATACCGAAATTGGCCAATGCTAAGACCGGCGATACATTAACGGCTCCTGACTTTAAAGTAACATACGATGCTATTCGTTTCCCTCAACCTCTATATACAGTGGCTATGGAGCCAGTGAAAAAAGGTGAGGAGGAAAAATTAGCTAGTGCTGTTCTTAAAGTGGCAGAAGAAGATCCTACTTGCGTAGTAGTGAAAAATGCTGAAGCTCGCCAATTACAAATCGATTGTATGGGCGAAGTACATCTTGAGCATATCCTCAACAAAATGGACCGTAAATACGGCGTACAAGCTAAACTTGTGGCTCCATATATTCCATACCGCGAAACCATTAAAGGCTCTGCTGAAACCGAGTCTAAGTATAAGAAACAAAGTGGCGGTCATGGTCAATATGGTCACGTTAAGATTCAAGTGGATCCATTATATGATGGTAGCGAATTTGCATTCGTAGACAAAATTTTTGGTGGTGCTGTACCTAAGCAATACATACCAGCAGTGGAAAAGGGTGCCAAAGAAACCCTAGATAAAGGCCTAATTGCAGGATATCCTATGATTGGCGTGCAAGTGACACTCTTGGATGGATCTTACCACAGCGTAGACTCCTCAGAGTTAGCATTTAAAGTAGCTACGTCACAGGCTATCAAGGATGTGATTCCTAAGGCGAAACCAGTACTATTAGAACCAATCTATGAAGTCAACGTGTTTGCACCAGATGCTTTCATGGGCGACATTATGGGTGATTTGAATAGCCGTCGAGGTCGTGTATTAGGCATGGAACAAAGTGAAAGAACCGGTATTTCCGTTGTTAAAGCACAAGTACCATTGGCTGAAATGTCCGATTATGTGACTGCATTGCGCTCCATTACACAAGGACAAGGCGTATTTAACCGTCAGTTCTATACCTATGAAGAGGTTCCACATAAGCAAGCGGAAGAAATTATCGCTGCTCATAAAACCCAAGAATAAGGTAATGGCCACATGCTGTATTTAATACAGTTTGAATCACTACAACTGAATAGACAATTGCATAATGTAACAATTTAATACTGTAACAATTTCATAGTGTAATGATTGACGTAAGTCATAAATTTGAATAGTATTTTACTGAGGCCCTCCATATATGTAGCGTATGGAGGGCTTTTACATAAGAGAATAGCTAGTTCTTTATGTATATATGTGCTAACATAAAAGGTAATATAATTGGTTTATTGTGGTGCCATATCCATAGATATTGTGAAAGGATTGTGTATGTTTTTCTCTAATATTACCGCAGATTATACAAAAATGGGCTATCCTAAAGCCATCGTGCGCGCTTTGGATTTCTTGAAAAACACAGATTTGAAAGCGTTGCCTGGAGGGCGTCATGCCATCGAGGGTGACATGATGTATGCTAACGTAGATGATGTAGAAACAAAACTATTTGAAGCTACAAAACCAGAATCGCATCGTAATTATGTAGATATCCAATTTATGGTGAGCGGCGAGGAAAACATGGGCTTTTTCGTAGATAAAGGTCTCGTTAAACCTGTGGAGTCCTATCCAGATCGAGATTGCTATTTCTATCCTAATGAAGCGGTTGATGAAGGGCAAATCCATTGCCCAGAAGGGTACTACACCGTATTCTTCCCCTCTGATGTTCATCGGCCCTTGCTTGCTGTAAACGATAAACCCATCAAAATCCGTAAGGTGGTTGTGAAAGTTCACGTATCTTTGCTCGGTGACTAGCATGAAACAATATGAAGTTATTGGTGTTATTATAACTTTATTAGGCGCTGTTTTATGGGGTGTATCAGGTGCATCCGTACAGTTCTTAAGCAATTTTAGAGATATGAATTTGGAATGGCTAGTAACTATGCGATTGATTACAGCAGGTTTACTAACTGTTATTTATGCATGGTTTAGATTTGGAAATTCTATCTTTAATGTATTTCATAGTGTAAAGGATACGCTAGGACTCATTATTTTTGGCGTATTTGGAATGGCATTATGCCAATATACATACTTTAGATCCATTGCTTTAGCTGGAGCTGGCATTGCAACGGTTTTACAATATCTGGCGCCGTCTATGATTATTATTTACCTGCTGGTTCGCTATGGTAAACGACCATCCAAGGGGGAGACGGTTTCTGTTATACTTGCCTTAGTGGGGACCATTTGTTTGATGGGGAATGGTGATGGTCTTTCTATTAAAAGCTTCCCGATGGCGGTTCTCGTATGGGGGCTTTTATCTGCTGTCGGTGTAGCCGTATATAGTATTTCTCCTGTTGATTTACTCTACAAATATGGCACGTTGCCTATTGTGGGATTCGGGATGTTCATTAGTGGTATTGTAGCCGCTATATTATTCCATCAACCGAATTCATATGCAGTGTGGGACGCATGGACTATTATTGGTTGTTTCAATGTCATATTCCTCGGGACGATAGTATCTTTCAATGCCTATTTAGAAGGGGTTAAACGAATTGGGGCCGTACCAGGATCTATTTTGTCATCTATTGAACCTATTTCGGCGGCTTTCTTTGGGTGGGCTTTTTTAGGAAATGAATTTAGTCTATTAGGGCTAATTGGTATGGCTATGATTATTGCCACCGTTGTTATTATTGCTTGGGATAGACAACGAACTATTAAACGAGAAGTGCTGACAAAATTGAATAAAACAATATTAGAATAAACCGATAAGCACACATATATCACAGAAATCATTTCGTGGTATATGTGTTTTTTGTTATAACATACAGTATATTTTAGATACTGTATACATGCGCCATTTAGTTGACTATTTACCTATCTATTCATATAGTAAATATATACGTGATTATTAGTTTGTTACGGAGGTATTTATGTCTGTAAAAGATTTCGTGCAACAACGGCGCGATGCGTTAATCGCTATGCGTCGCGACTTTCATATGTACCCTGAGCCTGCTTGGCTTGAGTATCGCTCTGCTGCAAAAGTGGCGGATAGGCTTATTTCTTTGGGCTATGATGTGGCGTTAGGCGCAGATGTACTCGATTTAGATTCTCGTATGGGCTTGCCTAGTGATGAGGTTATGAAAGCCGCTATGGATCGCGCCATCAAAGAAGGTGCTAATCCTGAGCTTGTAGAAAAGATGGGCTACGGTAAAACGGCCATTGTTGCAACTATGAAGTTCGGCGGCGAAGGCCCTGTAGTAGCATTTCGTGTAGACATGGACTCTAACGATGTTATCGAAGCTAAAGAGGATAGCCATGTGCCTACAAAGGAAGGATTCCGTTCTTGTCACGATAAGGCGATGCACGCCTGTGGTCATGATGCACATATGACGATGGGGCTAGGCTTAGCGGAATACTTGGCTGCTCATAAGGATGAATTCAAAGGCACTATCAAACTCATCTTCCAACCAGCGGAGGAAGGCGTGCGCGGTGCTAAAGCGATGGCGGAAGCGGGCGTTGTGGATGATGTAGATTTGATGTTCGGCATGCATATTGGGTTTAATGAAAATCTATCCAATTGTTTTGCATGTAGCGATCATGGCTTCTTAGCGACAACAAAACTTGATGCGGTGTTCCACGGTTATTCTGCTCATGCTGGGGGCTCTCCAGAAAAAGCACAAAATGCAATGCTCGCAGGTTGTACTGCGGTGCTTAACTTACAAGCTATCGCTCGTCATAGTCAAGGGGCCTCTCGCATGAATGTAGGTGTTTTTGAAAGCGGTACAGGTCGCAATGTGACGCCTGATGTGGCAGTTCTTAAACTGGAAACTCGTGGAGCTACTACGGAAATCAATGACTACATGATTGAACGAGCAAAGACTATCATTAAAGGTGCTGCAGAAATGCACGATTGTACCTTTGAAATCACAAAACAAGGTGAAACTCCTGCAGGTCGCATCAGCGATGATTTAGCTCGTGAGGTGCAAGCTATCGTGGAGCCACTTGGTATCTTTAAAGAGGTTCCATTCGATTACAGCGGTGGGGGAAGTGAAGACTGTGCGTACTTCTTGAACCGTGTCATTGATCGCGGCGGTAGAGCAACCTACATGGTAGTAGGTTCTGCTATTAAAGCGCCACATCACAATCCACTCTTTGATATCGATGAAGAGGATATGTTAAATGGTATTGTCGCATTGGGTACTATTGCGGCTCACTATTTAAAATAAGGTTTACTGACTAGCCACCATATAGTTTGTCGGTAAATGATGTAGTGGATTGTGAGGTGTTATATGATTCAACGAGAGCGATTAGTTAAAGATTTTGATGCTATGGCCCAATTGACAGCACCTGGTGAGGGCATTAATCGCCTTGCTTTCACCGATGCAGACTGGGAGGGGCGTCAATATATTATAGATCGCATGATTGATGCGGGTTTATCCGTTGAAATAGACGATTTTGGTAATATCATTGGCTATAAGATTGGTAAGAAACCAGATTTACCAGTTGTCATGGTAGGGTCTCATACAGATAGCGTACCCAATGGAGGCAATTACGATGGTGTGGTGGGCGTGTTATCTGCCCTTGAAGTAATTCGTAGTATGATTGACGATGGTTATGAACATGACCATACCATCGCTGTGGTATCCTTCATGTGCGAAGAGTCCGGTCGCTTTGGGGATGCTACACTAGGTAGTAAGGCCATGCGTGGTGAATTAAGATTACAAGACTTACACCGATTGGTAGATAAACAAGGAATTTCCTTATACGAAGCATTGAAAGGTCGCAACTTAAATCCCGATGGGATTGAAGCAATGGAATATAAACGACCTGTAAAGTCTTTCACAGAAATTCATATAGAACAAGGAAAGGTACTGGAGCACGAACAGAAAACGATTGGCATTGTGACTGGTATTGCAGCGCCAGAGCGATTCTATGTGACCATTCGGGGCAATGCCGATCATAGTGGCGCTACGCCGATGAATTTACGCCATGATGCCCTATGTGGAGCCTCAAAAATCATCCTCGGCATCGAGGAGATTGCATCTATGCAAGAGGAACCACCCGTGGTGGGAACTGTTGGCGTTGTGGAGGTTACACCAGGGGCGATGAATGTCATTCCTGGTGCTGTAAAGCTAGGGGTAGACATTCGTAGCATATCTAAGGCAGCTCGTAATTCTGTAGTTACTCTTGTTAAAGAATTTATTGACATTACTGCCGAGAAACGTGGATTATCGTATACAATTGAAACAATTGCACAGGACTATCCAGTGGAGATGCACCCAGCGATGATTCGAGAAATCGAAGAGGCTGTTAAGTCTGTTGGTGTGGAGTACATGACAATGCCTAGCGGTGCCGGTCATGATGCGATGCATTGGGCGGAGGTAGTTCCGACGGGAATGATCTTTATTCCATGCCGTGACGGCATCAGTCATAATCCTGCAGAATTTGCTGAAATGGATGATATCGTAACGGGTGCAGCGGTGCTTGATAAGGTGCTTAGAAAACTTAGCTTGGAAGAAACAAAGCTTGTTTAATATACTTCTTTATGTAGTTATGTAGTTATGTAGTTATGTAGATAAGTAGTTATATAGTTATATGATTATACTGAATATAATTAAGTGATTACTTTTACTATTGTTAGGCCTATTAGGTGTAAGACATAGATAGGATTATTGTATTTAGTGTTGTTAGTTGTGTATTGGGTGTAAAGTGTTTATAGAGGGGATATAGCTATCTTGCATCCTATGTACACGGATAGGAGAGTTATGGTTATTACAGGTATTGTTATCGTAGTAGCGACGTTTATCGCTATTATTAAACAGTTTGAAACGCGGCTCGTTTTATTATTATCAGGCTTATTAATGTGCTTTATTGGTGGGCAGCTTGGCGCTGGTACGACGGCCTTTGTGAAAGAACTTACAAATCCAGGCCTTGTGCCTACAATCTGTACGGTGTTAGGTTTTAGCTATGTTATGGAATATACAAAATGTACGGAGCATATGGTGTATTTCATTTCTGCAGGGCTTAAAAAGATGACTAAAATCATCATCCCAGGTGCCGTTATTATTACATTCTTAATCAACATTGCACTACCTACAGCGGCAGGTTGTGCTGCGGCTGTAGGTGCACTCTTAATTCCTGCCCTCATTCGTTCTGGAGTACATCCAGCAATGGCTGGTTCTGCTATTTTTTTAGGCACATGGGGCAGCTCCTTGAGTCCAGGCCTTATGTTTAACCCTCAAGTGGCACAACTGGCGGGGGTAGACGTAATGACAGTTATTGCCAGCTTCTCCATGCAAGCAATTATCGGTATCGTAGTAGCCGCTATTTTGCTTAATATTGTAGCTATCGTTAAGAAGGAGCATACAGGGTATGTAATGAAAAACGATACTGTAGAGGAAGGCAAAGAGTTCAAAGTAAATTATTTCTATGCAATCATTCCAATTATTCCTCTTGTTTTACTTGTATTAGGTAGTAAACAGGTAGCGGTGATTCCAGAAATCTCCGTTCCTGTATCTATGCTCATCGGTACTGCTATTGGTATCATTGCCGTGCGTCCTAATGTGGCAGAAGCTGTTAAGAAGTTCTTCCGTGGTACTGGAGATGGTATGTGTGATGTAGTGGGCCTTATGGCTGCAGCAGCATGCTTTACAGCAGGGATGCAACTCATTGGACTTACAAGTGCCCTTATTGATGGAATGAAGAACTCTCAACAAATCGCCCAAATCGGGGCAGCCTTTGGTCCGTTCTTATTGGCGGTTATTTCTGGTTCTGGTAATGCGGCAGCTCTTGCCTTTAACGGTGCTGTAACACCGCATGCAGCAGACTTTGGTTATGGTATTATGCAACTTGGATCCATGGCTCAAATCGGTGCTGGTATCGGTCGAAGTATGAGTCCTGTAGCAGGAGCAGGTATCATCATTGCGGGACTTGCAGGTATCAACCCTATGGAAATGGCGAAACGCAATGCCGTCCCATGTATTATTGCGACTGTAGTCATCATGCTATTGTTACTCTAGTTCAATAAAACTATATTGTAAAAGAAAACCCGTCATGATTGTTGTGATCATGACGGGTTTTCTTTGTTATAACTTTTAATAGCCAATCAATATATTTGTATCAAAGCACCAATTCATATGATTTAAACTAGCATGGTAATCAAGATGATTGTATATAAGAGACTAATCAATTGATTATATGTAAGCGGCTAATTATATGATTTTTACGCATATATTGAAAGTTGAGATATAAGTAATATTTATGGATACCAAAGAAAAACGCAATTTGTTTTTATTGCATTTTCATAATATATTATATGTATTAAAGGAATAGTTACTATACCTTTGTGTCAGCCCATGTTTTCATAAATGAGTAAAAAGCCTGTACTGGCTTGGACTCAAGGGCACTATGACGGGTGTACATCCACGTATCCCGAGTCATGATATGACCATCAAGAGCTTTCATGGTTTCCTTAAATAGGTTAGGGTAATCATTACCACAGCTTTGGGTGAGGATGGTAAAACCAAGTCCTTGGTTGACGAGCTTCATACATGTATCGATGTCGTTCACCTCAATGGTGCGCATTGGAGGTTGTGAGTAGTGGGAATACCACCAATCATCAATGGTCTGCTGTAGATTCGGATCTGTCTGATAGTGAATATATGGCAAGCGAGGTAAATCCTCTACAGCACATGGTGTTTTGTTGAAGAAACAAAATGGTTCAGACCAGATATGTTCTTTCGACTCTGCCCAAGTGTGGGCACCGCGGATGATGGCAGCATGTAGGTGACCTTCGAGGAAGTCGTGGTACAGCTTATAGCTGAGTCCAGTATACATGATGATATCGATGTGTGGATAGGTTTCTTTAAAGGTGGATAAGATATGGGGGATATGATACTTTGCGAATACATTTGAGCATCCTAGGTTTAATGTACCGCGTGGTTCACTACCCATAGCTAATAGCTCTTGGCGTACCGAAGTATAGGAATTGAGCAAATCTTCGGCGTATCGTACAAGGCGTTGACCTTGATAGGTAAACTCTACACCACGAGTTTGTCGGTTGATGATGGGACAGTTAAATTCCTTTTCTAATTTTTTTATGCGCTCACTCAATGCAGGTTGCGTCATAAATAGACGACGCGCCGCATAAGTAATATTATTTTCCTCTGCTAAGGTTTTTAAAATTGTACAATCTTTCGTATCCATAAACTCTCCTTTACATATGTATTATTGTACTCTATCCCATAGAGTTGGTACAGACGAGGGGACGCTAGGGCTATACAGATTAGATATAACTAAAGACTAGGTACTAGTAAGAGGAATGGAACTTTCACCAATAAACATGGTGAAAATATAGTGTTTGTAAAGGTTTACACATGCCTGAAAGTAATAAAGGAGTAAGTCATGGTTAAGTTAATTTCAAATGGTGTATTTTTATATCACGGTACGGATATCGTTCCTGCAGATTCTAGTACAGCCCTTGATCAACAAGAAGTTTTTAATAAAGAGCGCGCCTATAAGGAAACGATGGCGTACCGTATTTTAATGGACCACCAACAACATGAAGGTGATCAAGATTTACGCATCAAATTCGATGCCTTAACATCTCACGATATTACCTATGTTGGCATCATTCAAACGGCGATTGCCAGTGGTCTTGATAAATTTCCAATTCCTTACATTTTGACAAACTGTCATAATAGCTTGGCAGCAGTAGGGGGCACGATTAACGAAGACGACCATGTATTCGGCTTATCCGCAGTTCAACGCTTCGGCGGCGTGTATGTACCTCCTCATCTTGCAGTTATTCACCAATATATGCGTGAAACAATGGCAGGCTGTGGCAAAATGATTCTCGGTTCCGACAGTCATACTCGTTACGGTGCTCTTGGTACTATGGCGATTGGTGAGGGCGGTCCAGAGCTTGTAAAACAATTGCTTGGCCGTACGTATGATGTACAACGTCCAGAAGTTATCGCTATTTACCTCGATGGAAAACCTAAACACGGCGTAGGTCCACAAGACGTGGCACTCGCTATTGAAAAAGCTGTATTCGCAAACGGCTTTGTGAAAAATAAAGTAATGGAATTCGTAGGCCCTGGTATTGAACATTTATCCATGGACTTCCGTAACGGCATCGATGTAATGACTACAGAGACTACATGCCTTACAACTATTTGGAGAACAGATAGTACAACGAAAGAATTCTTGACACTTCATGGTCGCGGTGATGCGTACAAAGAGCTTAACCCTGGTGATGTAGCTTATTATGATGGCCTAGTAAAAGTTAATCTTAGGGAAGTGGAAAGTATGATTGCTATGCCATTCCATCCAAGCAATGTATATACAATTAAAGAAATCAACGAAGGTGGTCGCGATTTATTAGCAGAAATCGAACGTCAAGCGGTAGAGCAATTAGATAATAAATCCTTGTCTTTACAATTGCCTGAAAAACATTTTGACGGCAAATTGCATTTAGATCAAGGTATCATCGTAGGGTGCTCTGGTGGTTTATATGAAAACATTATGCAAGCGGCT
Organism: Veillonella sp. 6_1_27; assembly: GCF_000163735.1. NCBI lineage: Bacteria > Bacillati > Bacillota > Negativicutes > Veillonellales > Veillonellaceae > Veillonella > Veillonella sp. 6_1_27. The sequence continues at coordinate 353,785 of NZ_GG770217.1, read as the reverse complement.
AACATCGTACGCGGTAAGAGCGTAGGTTCCGGTCGTTTCGCATTTAGCGTTTATCCTTCTAGCCAACCAATTTACTTAGAACTTATGAAAAATGGTGCTCTTGTAGATCTTATGAGTGCTGGTGCCATCGTGCGTACAGCTTTCTGCGGGCCATGCTTTGGTGCAGGTGATACACCTAACAATACTGGACTCAGTGGTCGTCATGCGACACGAAACTTCCCGAATCGCGAAGGTTCTAAACCTGGTAACGGACAAATTTCTTCCGTTGCACTTCTCGACTCCCGTTCCGTAGCGGCTACTGCTATTAACGGTGGTGCATTAACTGCGGCTACTGATATCGATTATGATGATGTAGTACCAGCTTACCACTATGATGATAAACCTTATGAAAGCAAAGTATATAGCGGCTTCAATGAGCCTAAAAAAAATACTGAACTCATTTATGGACCATCCATTAAACCTTGGCCAGCTATTAAAGAATTGACCCCAAATGTATTGCTCAAAGTAGTTGCCTATATCGATGACCCTGTAACGACTACGGATGAGTTGATTCCATCTGGTGAAACATCTTCCTTCCGTTCAGATCCATATGCATTGTCTGAATTTGCCTTGAGCCGTAAGGTTCCTGAATATGTAGGTCGTGCTAAAACCGTTCGCGATTGGGAAAAATCTCGTCAAGAAGGTGAAAGTACAGTAGAGTTAGTCGCTGCATACGAAGAGGTTAAGCAAGCTCTTGGCTTGTCAGAATCTGTAGAAGATATGGCTAAGTCTACAGCTGTTTCCAGCATGGTATATGCTAATCGTCCGGGTGATGGCTCTGCTCGTGAGCAAGCAGCATCCTGTCAACGTGTATTGGGTGGCGGTGCTAATATCGCTATTGAATATGCTACAAAACGTTATCGCAGCAATGTAATTAACTGGGGCATGTTACCGTTCGTAACTAGCGAAGAAGACTCTAAAACTATGGTCGTAGGCGACTATGTATATGTGCCAAATGTGCGTGACCAATTATTCTCTGACTCCGATGATTACACAGCATATGTTATCAGTGGAGGTGCGAAGAAAGCAGAAATCACATTACATTTAGGGCACCTCAGCGATGAAGAAAAAGATATTATCGCAGCAGGTTGTCTCATCAACTACTATGCAAATAGCAAAGCGTAAGTGGTGAACATAAAGGAGTAAGTTATGAACGGGTATAAAGAAATTCCTGTTACCTATATGCGCGGCGGTACTAGTAAAGGGGCGTATCTGTTAAAAGATACGCTTCCAACTGACCAAGCTGCTCGGGATCGTATGATTTTAGATTTATATGGCTCTCCCGATGCGCGTCAAATTAATGGTATCGGTGGTGCTGATCCATTGACGAGCAAGGTGGCTATCGTAAATTCTTCTGACCGCGATGATGCGGATATCGACTACACCTTTGGTTATGTCGGTATCGCTGATGCGGTGGTAGATTACGAAGGTAATTGTGGCAATATTTCTGCTGGTGCAGGGGTATTTGCTATTATGGAAGGCTTTGTGAAAGCCATAGAACCAGAAACAGTGGTTCGTATCTTTAACACAAATACAAATAAGGTTATTGAAGCACATGTGCCAGTACGAGATGGTAAACCTGTTATTGACGGTGATTTTGCTATCGATGGCGTGCCTGGTACAGGTGCTCGTATTACATTATATTTCTTGGAGCCTAGCGGTTCTAAGACGGGTAAGCTACTACCAACAGGCAATGTACAAGATACAATTACATTGGCTGATGGGCGCACAATCCAAGTCAGTCTCGTAGATGCAGCTAATCCAGCTGTATTTGTAAAGGCTACAGACCTTGGTTATGAAGGCACGGAGTTACCGGCTTTCACAGAAACGGATGGCGGTGTATTACTCAATACACTTGAAGATATTCGCACTACTGCAGCTGTAATGATGGGACTTGCTCCATCGAAAGAGGCTGCTAGTCCTGCAGTTCCAAAGGTATGCATGGTGTCCGCACCACAAACCTACGTGGCAAGCGATGGTCGAACTATCGAGGGGAATAGTATAGACATCGTGGCTCGTACAAAGGCACTCGCTGTAATGCATAAAGCGTATGCTGTTACAGGTGGTATTTGTACAGCTACAGCAGCGCTTATTACGGGGACTGTGGCGAACGAAGTAGTGAGCGAACGTGCTAAAGAAACGAATCAAGTTACTTTAGCGCATCCATCAGGGAAATTTGATTTCGAAATATGCCTAACCAAAGATAAGGGTTGGCATGTGGAGAAGGCGGGCGTCGCTAGAACAGCGCGACCGATCATGAAAGGCATAGCTTATGTAAAAGGAGAGTAAGAATGAATAAGCTACTTAAAATTGCAATTATGTTTGCCATTCCTCTGGCAATGTGGTTCATTACACCACCAGAAGGTTTGAGCGTTGGAGCTTGGCGACTGCTAGGTTTCTATTTAATGGCTATCGTTGGTCTTGTTGTTAAACCTTGGCCAGCACCAATTATCTTGTTATTATCTATTGCAGGTTCTGCAATTTTCTTGAATGCTACGAAAAACGTATTGTCTGGTTATGCATCTACCACAGTATGGTTAGTATTCTCTGCGTTCTCCCTCAGTGTGGCGTTCGTAAAAACAGGCCTTGGCCGTCGTATTGCGTACCTATTGATTAAATCCTTAGGTCACACTACATTGCGTCTTGGCTATGTAACTGCTTTATTAGACCTTATTATTTCTCCAGTAACACCTTCCAACACAGCACGTTGTGGCGGTATCGTGTTCCCAATCATGAACTCTGTAGCAAAAGCGTTAGGTTCTGAGCCTGGTGAAAGCGCTAAAAAAGCTGGTTCTTACCTCATGGTTAACACATACATGGTGACTAAGGTAACAAGCTTGATGTTCGCTACAGCAATGGCACCAAACTTATTGGCTGCTGACTACATGAACAAAATCCTCGGCGTAGATATCAACTGGGGCCTTTGGGCATTAGCACTCGTAGTACCAGGTCTTGTGATGCTTCTCATTACACCTGCTTTGGTATACTACTTAGACAAACCATCTATTCAACACATCGACTCTCATGCGATTGCTGATGAAGGTTTGAAAGAACTTGGACCTATGTCTGGTCGCGAGAAATCTCTTATTGCTATCTTTATCCTTGCCTTAGTTGGTTGGGCGTTGCCTTCCATCTTGACGCAAGGCTTTGGCATTAAATTCTCCCTTGATGCAACAGCAGTAGCTATCGTAGCCATGGTAGCAGCTCTTGTAACAGGCGTAATCAAATGGGAAGATATGCTTGAATCCAAAGGTGCTTGGAACACATTGATCTGGTTCGGTGGTATCATCGGTATGTCCAGTGCGTTGTCCAAGGTTAAATTCTTTGAATGGCTAGCTGACTTTATGGGCACACACTTCAACTTCGGCGACAACCCAATGCTGGCTCTTATTATCATCGGCGCTATCAGTATCGCTGTTCGTTACTTGTTCGCCTCTGGTAGTGCGTACGTTGTAGCCATGCTTCCAGTATTCCTTACTGTAGGTAAAGTAGCGGGTGTAAACCCAATGGCGTTGTCCTTGTTACTAGCTGCTACAAACTCCTACGGTGGTGCGTTGACTCACTACGGCGGTGCAGCGGCTCCAATCGTATTCGGTGCAGGTTACAACACAGTTAAGAGCTGGTGGATTATCGGCGGTATCTTCGCTATCATGTGCTTCATCGTAAACCTTACAGTGGGCTACGCATGGTGGGAAATCCTCGGTATCCTATAATACCTAACTAGAGACAATAGTTATTCTATACATATAGAATGATCATCCCCTAGCTAGTGAAATTTTCTAAACTTTTACAAAAAATATAATAAAAGAGCTGTTTCGGAATCAGTACACATCTGAGTTCTGAGAACAGCTCTTTTTATTTGTTTATATAGTTTCTTTAATGCATTTGCACTATTTTCGTTGTATTACGGCGTTACTTTAGTTTTAACGCAACCCATAGGGCAGCGCCGATAAAGGTAAGGCTACATGCCCAGAAAAGGGTTGTGAAGCCAAATTGAGCGGCTACGATGGAACCACCAAAGGAGCCTAGAAAGTAACCCATAGACAAACAAGACTGATTGTACGAGAATACTTGTCCCGTATATTCCTTAGGTGTTTTTGATGCTAAATAGGTATTGAGCGCAGGTAACATACCACCTAGCCCAAAACCTTGCAAGAAACGGATAAACCCAAGTACATACACAGAGTCCACATAGGCTTGCGGTATATTGAGTAGACCTACATAGATCATCGAGTAGATGAGCACCTTTCTAGGGCCTATACGGTCTACTAATTTCCCGAGTGGAGAGCTACTAAAGAATTGGGCGATACCCATGGCAGAGAACACAGCACCAGATATGAAGGCTATATTTTCCGTATTGCTTGGTAGCATTCCTTTAATGTAAACCGTCATAATGGGGGAGATGGCGGTAACCGAAATGGCATACAGGAAGGAGGTTGCAGATAAAGCGACTAAACTAGAAAACTCAGGTAAGTGAGTTTTTAGATTTCTAAAGGTTTGCTTCTCAACAAGTGGCTTTGGAACATAGTTTTCATGTACCAGCATTGCCGTCAAGCCAAAGGAGATAAGCATAAGGGCCCCGATGATAAAGAAGTCATTTCGAATACCTACTACATCACTGAGATACCCTCCTACAAGCGGACCGGCTAGTGAGCCTGCAAGGCTAAAGGATCCTATAATCCCTAGAGCCCAACCTGTATGGTTTTGCGGTGTTTCTGACGCGATAAGTGTTACCGATGCGGGGTAAAAACCGCTTACTAACCCTTGCAATGTACGAACGAGGAACACACCTTCTGGTGTAGTCTGAAAGCCCAATAATATACTACATATAGCCATACCAAGACTAGAGCGTATGAGGGTAATCTTACGTCCCTTACGGTCTGCTAATCGGCCCCAGAAGGGAGCTGCTAAGCAGACAATGAGGAAGGTGATGCCCATGGAGGCACCGGACCATTGTGCTATCGATCCTGTATCGCTTAAGCCCATTTCATGGAAGTATAGAGGGAGAATAGGGCTTACCTGACTAATCCCGAGGGACATGAAGAATATGCAGAATGCGCAAATGTACACCGTTCGTTTCCACGTTTCCAAAGTATCCCTCCTTTAGTCTTTCTTTTTAACTTCTTCCCAATCGCTTAAGTCCGGAAGTTTATTGCTTGCTATAGATTCTTGGATCCAGTAATTAATGGAGGTTAAGTTGCTAGATTCCCGTTTAAAGCCATATACGATGTCATCTTCTACGTCGTCTTCTATAGTGATATAGAGAGAAATATGTAAGTTTTTACCTTTTCCGCGCTCGATGAAGTAGCTAATACCCGGATCGTCGAGGTTAGATGGGCGAACCGCAATGATATCGTACTTGCCATTGGCTACGCCTTCTAAGGCATCCTTAATCATTTGATTGGAAAGTTCATATTGATTGAGGTAGAAGATATCGTTGTCACAAGTTAATACATATTCTCTAGGAGGCGTAGTATTTTTGTACTGTTTCTCCCAGCTTTCATCAATCACAGGCAATGTAGCATTATCATAGAAGTCTTTAATTAAAGCGAGACCTGCAGGAATGGACATTTCTTTAAAGTATCTTATTTCATATACCCTAGGATCCACGTTTTCATCTAGTTCGCTAGGCTCCTCAATGTAGCCGTATAGATAGATAGTACAAGAGTTTTTGTCTTCATTGTGGAACATAACGATACTGTACACATCGTAAATGATGTTTTCTATGGATTGACGATTATCATAGATGATAAAGCTGAGATATTTTTGTGTATCCCATTCCCGTTGAATGAAATTCCAGTCGTATTTATTCGTGCGCCAACCAGTAGTAGAATTCTCGAAGATTTCTAATACATCGACAGAGTTTTGCGGCCATGCAGGTGGCATAGGGTTACATGTTGTAGAAGATTGCGTTATCCCTTCTTTGTACTGATAATGTCCATCAACGAGTTCAAAGGCCTCTAATCGCTCAGAGGCTTCGTCAGGAATTGCCAACGGCTCACCAGTACCTAACCAATTATCGTTTCTTGTGTTGAGACGTTTGATGCTTTCACGAGCATGCTCGTAGAACGTAACGGCTTGGTCTAAATCAGGTTCTTTTGTAATGGCACCAATTTCGTAGCAATAGCCGGCGGCCAGTTGCCATAGATGGTCCGCATAGTCATAACTACCGTATCTATCGAAACATTTGCTAGCCTGATTGACGCACTCTATGGCGGTTCTTATAGCAGGGGTATTACCTTTTTTGAAAGTAAATACATAAGCGAGATACGGCCAAATAGCATCGAGCGTGTAAATAGCTGGTTGTTGCAATAAGTGAGCGATGCGAGACCAGTCTTGAGACTGACCATCGATATTCAAGGTGCGAAGAATGATGGCTTGCATGGTAGCATAAGCGTGGTCGTTAAAGTCTAAATAATCTGGGCTTATAGCAGCACGCTCATAGTATTTGAGGGCCTTTTGAATATTCTGAGGAATTCTTTTGTTAGACTCACATGGTTTTGCATAGTACTCGGCAGCTTCACGCAAACACATGCCATTATTCATGGCCGCACCACGCTCAAAATATTCGAGAGCTCGTTCATGCTCCCCGCGAGACTTACAAATATCGCCTGCTAAATACATCATGAGTGGCAAACCTGCTTTGGCACCTTCAAAAATGACTTGTTCTTCCATTGCCCTATTATCTTGCTCTACATAGGTAATGCGCAAGTTTCGGTATGCAATAACAAGGCCTGCATCGGCAGATTTACGCAACCATTGTTGAGCAATAGCATTTATTTTATTGGTCGATCTACGTTGATCTGCTTGTACAAATAAGCTTTTTAAGAAACGGACAAAGGTAGATGGTTCACCTTCGTTAGCCACCTTTCGAGCCGATGGTAAGATGTGGTAATCCCCCCATTGGTATACATTGGCAATGGCGTAGGCACAGTAGGAACAACCCTTTTGGGCGCCCTCATAGACGCGCTGGAATGCTTGGTCCTTCGTCATAGGCAACTCTTTTTCAATAGTTGGTGTAAGGGCACCAGAGGTACGCATAGCTTGTAAAATAGCGATGGCACTGCCTTTGCGAATAGCCGTATGTAAATAACTATACGCCTTTGTGTCATCCTCAGGGAAGCCTGCTTCAATCCACGTGAACTGAGGTCCAGAATAGACGCGCGCCAAAATAGCGTACACATCGCCGATACCTGGAATCTTTTGACCTTCCTCGTCCAATTTCACAAGGGCATCAAGCTCAGCCTTGCCCGCCCAAGCAATATCTTTATTACATTGATGGAATATTTTATTGAAAGACTGCTGTATTTGATCAGTAAAATAAAAACTCATTCTCTCTCCTCCGCATAATAATCAGTAGAAGCTGACAACATATGTAATTTCAGTATACTATTAGTGTTTAGAGGAAAACAATATAAATATTCTGAATTTGCTAAGGTGAATAGGGATATATTATTTAATCACAAGTAGCGATATTATATGGTTGATGAATCTAAGGATAAGGTGAAAGTTAAGATTTTCCTTGACTTTCATTCTATAGAAACATTATAATCAGATTATAATTTTATACTCGCCTAAAGAAACCGATGAGGTGGAGATAAAAATAGGAAATGCACTCACAGAGAGCGGGATTAGCTGAGAACCCGTAGTACGCAGCTTATTAAATGGACCACCGAGGGCGCATGGAAAAGAATGAATTTCATTCCTAGTATGGTGCGACGTCACACGAGCGTTAGTCGTGAGGGATATGTTAGTATCCTGCGAAAGGGGAATGCGTTGCATTCAAACAAGGTGGTACCGCGATTTATAGCATAATACAAGTATTTTCTAATACTCTTGTAAAAATAGAACTATAGACTCGTCCTTGACGTTACATTGTCATGGGCGAGTTTTTTTATTGGCAAATGCCAGATGGAGGTTCTCATGATTTTCCCTAGTCTTGACCGTGTGAAAGCTATCGCACCGGGCTACGATATCGTGCCTGTATATATGGAAATTTTATCCGACGTACGCACACCGATTAGCGTGTTGAAAGCGTTAAAACAAGTGAGCAGTCATACGTACTTGCTTGAAAGTGCGGATAATAGTAATCATTGGGGTCGTTACTCCTTCTTGGGCTATGATCCTAAGATCGAGCTATTCTGCAAAAACCATAAAATGACTATTAAAGACGGTACAACACGTACCTTTGAGTGCTCTAATCCAGCCGCAGAAATTCGTAATATTTTGAGCCAATATAAAAGTCCTCGTTTAGAAGAGTTACCAACCTTCACAGGTGGCTTTGTAGGCTACTTTGCTTGTGAATACATCCGCTATATCGAGCCAACATTGGATTTCCCAACGCCAGATGATAACTCTGTGATGGTAAACGATGTAGACCTTATGCTCTTTGATAAGGTAATCGCTTTTGATCACTATAAAAATAAAATTTACTTAATCGCTAACATCAGCACAAATGATTTAGAACGCAACTACAACAAGGCTGAGCTTGAATTGAAAACTCTTGCTGATCTCGTTGTAAACGGCAAAGAGGCGGATGTGCCAAAAGGCGTGCTTAAAACAGAGTTTACCTCTGAGTTTACAAAGGACGAGTTTGAAGCAGTTGTTAAAAAGACACAGCACTACATCAAGGAAGGGGATATCTTCCAATGTGTTGTATCTAACCGCCGCGAAGCCGAGTTTGAAGGCAGTTTGTTAAACGCATACCGCGTATTGCGTACGTTGAACCCATCTCCATACATGTTCTACCTATCTGGTGGCGATGTAGAGCTCACAGGGGCATCTCCAGAAACCTTGGTGAAACTGACAGACGGTAAAATGTACACATTCCCAATTGCAGGTACGATGCGTCGCGGTAAAAACGAAGCAGAGGACCTTGCTATTGAAGAAAAACTTATTAATGACGAAAAAGAATTGGCTGAACATAATATGCTTGTTGACCTTGGTCGTAACGATTTAGGTAAAATCTCTAAATTTGGGACTGTGAAAGTAGAGGCGTTACATATGTTGCAACGTTTCTCCCATGTCATCCATATTACATCTACTGTAAGCGGCGACATGCAAGACGGCAAAGATGCACTCGATGCTATCGGGGCTACACTGCCAGCAGGCACCTTGTCTGGGGCTCCTAAGATTCGTGCTATCGAAATTCTACACGAACTTGAAAAAAGCCCGCGCGGCGTATACGGCGGCGCCGTAGGTTACATCGACTTCTCCGGTAACATGGACGTATGTATCGGCATCCGCATGGCTATGAATAAAGGTGGTAAGGTCTATGTTCGCGCTGGCGCAGGCATCGTTCGAGATAGCGTTCCTGAAAGCGAGTTTAATGAAACCTTGATCAAAGGCCAATCCATGATTTCCGCAATTACAGATGCACAGGAGGTAGAATAATGGTACTCCTTATAGATAATTACGATAGCTTTTCCTTTAATTTATATCAATTAGTAGGCTCTATCGATCCAGATATTAAAGTCATCCGTAGCGATGAATTAACAGTTGAAGAAATTCGTGCTTTGAAACCAGACTATGTGATACTTTCACCAGGCCCTGGCAGACCAGCTGATGCGGGCGTATACGAAGACCTATTGCGCGAATGCAAAGGTGAATTCCCAATTCTCGGCGTATGCCTTGGTCACCAAGCCATCGGTGAAGTATTCGGTGGCACCGTATCTTACGCAAAACAAGTGATGCACGGTAAACAAAGCGTAGCCAAACAAGTACACCCATCCAAAATCCTTAAAGGCGTACCAGAACAATTTGAAGTGGCACGCTACCACTCCTTGGCGATTGTAGACGAAACAATCCCAAGCGAACTCATCGTTACATCCGTTACAGACGACGGCGAAGTAATGAGCGTAGAACACAAAGACTACCCAATCTACGGCGTACAATTCCATCCGGAATCCATCATGACACCGAACGGGGAACAAATGATTCGCAATTTCTTAGAAAAATAATCACTGTTGTGTATTCGATGGGCTATTTATAAGTCCTTGAACGATAGGGCAGAAATAAGATCTCTCGGAACTCCAAGTGGACAATGCCCCACTACGTGGGGCCGCCAAGTCGTTCCTTAAGACCTTATTTCCTGCCAACTCAATCTTGGCAGTACCTATAATAGCCCCTCTACAATACATATCGTAAACTATAGCCATACTTTCCTAAAGAAATATGCGAATCAGAACCTCTAATATAGAAAGAGGTGGTGCAAAGCACCACTATTCCCACCACCCTATAAAGAAATGACCTGTGCGTTACTCCATATAATGCGCAGGATCATTTAAGAGATATTAAATTGTTGTTCATTTTATTGTGCGTGTGACAGTGAGTAGGGCATATAAAAGATTAAGTGTTCTAGTGTTTATGTGAGTTCACGGGGTTCTAGGCCCGACTTTGGCCCTGCGAAGGCCGCAGGCCGTAGTCAGACCCGGCCAGTGGAGGGCATAGGTCCACGTGAATCACATGTAGCATTAAAGTAGGTATATGCCCTATTAACGTTGAACCAAAGAAAATGAACAACAAGTAAGGAGCTATAAAATGATTAAAGACGCATTATATGCAGTAACGCATGGTCAAGATTTATCCTACGACCTTGCTAAAGATACAATGAACAAGATTATGAGCGGCGATGTAGCCGAGGTTCCTATGGCTGGTTTCTTGTGTGCTCTTGCAGCGAAGGGCCCTACTGTAGATGAGGTTACGGCGTTTGCTGAGGTTATGCGCGAAAAGGCCGGTTCTGTTTCTCACGAAGGCACTGTTATAGAAATCGTAGGTACTGGCGGTGATGAAGCTAATACATTCAACATTTCTACCACATCTGGTTTTATCATTTCTGCAGCAGGTATTCCTGTAGCGAAACATGGTAACCGCAGTGTATCTAGTAAATGTGGCGCTGCAGATTTGATTGAAGCGTTGGGCGCTAAATTAGAGCTTAACGGCGAGCAAAACGAAGCGGTTCTTAACAAAGCCAATATGTGCTTTATGTTTGCTCCTGTATATCACCAAGCCATGAAGTATGCTGGCCCTGTACGTAAGGCGTTGGGTGTTCGTACGGTGTTTAACATCCTTGGCCCTTTGGCAAATCCAGCAGGTGCTACTGTGGAGTTGATGGGTGTGTACGATAAATCTCTGGTAGAACCGTTGGCTCGCGTATTGGCTAATCTTGGTGTTAAACGCGGTGCCGTGGTACATGGCTTCGACGGCCTTGATGAGATTACGGCTACCAATAAAACGTACGTATGTGAAATTAATAATGGGACGTTCACAAACTACGAATTCGATCCTAAGGAATATGGTTTCGAATACGCTGATAAAACTGAGCTTGAAGGTGGCGATGCTACGGTAAATGCTGAGATTACACGTCGCGTTCTCGGTGGTGAGCAAGGTGGTAAACGCACAGCAGTTCTTCTCAATGCTGGCATGGCGATTTACCTTGCGAAAGACGGCATTACATTGGCAGAGGGTATCGAAGAGGCGAAACATATAATCGACTCTGGCAAGGCGCTTGCGACAATGGAACAGTTTGTGAAAGCAACCCAAGAGGTATGACCATTGATTTTAGATAAGATTATAGAGGCGACCAAAATTCGGGTAGCCCAAGAAAAACAGGTGGAATTTCCAGAGTCTGTGAAAGCAGTGGCTTTAGCATTACCATCTGATACAGGATTTCCTTTTGAAGCGGCCCTTCGTCAGCAAGATTTCAATTTCATTTGTGAAGTGAAAAAGGCATCTCCATCAAAAGGCATCATCGCTGAGCACTTCCCATATTTAGACATCGCCAAAGAATATGAAGTGGCTGGTGCTGCGGCTATCTCTGTTTTGACGGAGCCAGATTTCTTTAAGGGTGATAAAAAATATTTGCAAGAAATTGCAAGCACCGTAAAAATTCCTGTGCTTCGTAAAGACTTTATCATCGATGAATACCAAATCTACCAAGCAAAGGTATGGGGCGCTAGTGCAATCCTATTAATCTGTGCATGCCTCGATGTGCCTACGCTGACAAAGTTCCGTGAGTTAGCTGATTCTCTTGGCTTATCCTCTTTGGTAGAGGCCCATGACGAAGCAGAAGTGCAAATGGCCATCGATTGCGGTGCCCGCATTATTGGAGTTAACAATCGTAACCTCAAGGACTTCACTGTAGATGTACAAAATAGTGTGCGCTTGCGCAATCTCGTTGAAGACGATGTAATCTTTGTATCTGAAAGTGGCCTTGAAACGCCGGAGGATATTCAAGTATTGCGCGATAACAATATCGGTGTAGCCTTGATGGGTGAAACCTTCATGCGTTCTCCTAATAAGGTTGAAAAATTAGCCTATCTTTATGGACCGACATACTATACACCTAAGATTAAGATGTGCGGTATCTCTAAGGTGGAGACTATCCCTGCTGTAGTAGAGGCAAAGCCTGATTATATGGGCCTTGTATTTGCACCAAGCAAACGTCAAGTCACTGTTGACCAAGCAAAAACCTTAGTTGAAGAACTACATAAACAGTACGCAAATCGATATAACAGAAACGCAGAACAATACAGTAATGATGTAGTACAAGATGGAACAATAATTAACGCATTGCAAGAAGAAACAGCAACTGGTGATGCGCATGAAGGGACACTGACTAGTACAGAAAATATAAGTCCGACACTTATACATCAAGAATTTATTAAAACGGTAGGCATTTTTGTCAATGAAACGCTAGATAATCTCGTTACGATTGCCACAGAAGTAAATCTTGATGCGGTGCAATTGCATGGCGATGAAGATGAAGCTTTCATCCAATCCTTAAAAGGACGTACTAATGTAGAGGTTTGGAAGGCTGTTCAAATCCGTAGCGCTGCAGATGCAGAGGCGTGGATCGATAGCAGTGCGGATATGCTATTATTTGATGCGTACCACAAAGACGAGCGCGGAGGTACGGGGGAAGTGTTCGATTGGTCTTGCTTAGACGAGTTTGAACGACCATTTATGCTGGCTGGTGGTATCGATAGCACCAATGTGGCGCGTGCCATTCGTACGGTTCGACCGTACGGCATCGATATCAGTAGCGGCATTGAAACAGAAGGCGTGAAGGACGATGAGAAGATAAAAGCTTTCACTAACATTGTGAGAACAATAGCAATGCCATAGTATGGCGTGCTAGCAGGAATGGTATATAGAAAGGTAAGTTATATGAGTGAACAAAGACATGGCTATTTTGGCTCCTTTGGTGGCCAATTTATGCCAGAAACATTGATGAATGCAGTCATCGAATTGGAAGAGGCGTACAACAAGTACAAAGATGATCCTGATTTCGTACGCGAACTTGAGGATTTACATAAAAAATATACAGGTCGCCCATCCCTTTTATACTATGCAGAACGTATGACAAAGGATCTTGGGGGTGCCAAAATCTATTTAAAACGGGAAGACTTGAACCATACGGGTTCCCACAAGTTGAATAATGTAATCGGTCAAATGTTATTGGCAAAACGGATGGGTAAAACACGCGTTATTGCTGAAACCGGCGCAGGTCAACACGGCGTGGCAACGGCTACTATCGCTGCATTGATGGGCATGGAATGCGAAGTATACATGGGTGCAGAGGACTGTGAACGTCAGGCGCTTAACGTATATCGTATGGAATTGCTAGGCGCTAAGGTGCATCCAGTAACAACAGGGACTAGTACATTGAAAGATGCGGTTTCCGAAGCGTTGCGCGAATGGACAAACCGCATGTCCGATACGCACTATGTATTGGGCTCCGTTATGGGTGCTCATCCATTCCCTATGATCGTTCGTGATTTCCAATCTATTATCAGTCGTGAAGCGCGTGAACAAATCCTCGAAGCAGAAGGCAAATTGCCAACAGCTGTTATGGCTTGCGTAGGCGGTGGCTCCAATGCGATGGGCATGTTCTATCACTTCATTCCAGATGAAGGGGTTCGTCTCATCGGTTGTGAAGCAGCAGGTCGCGGCATCGATACAGAGGAACATGCAGCAACAATCGCGAAGGGGTCTGTTGGTATTTTCCACGGTATGAAATCTTACTTCTGCCAAGATGAAGATGGCCAAATTGCTCCAGTATATTCTATTTCTGCAGGTCTTGATTACCCTGGCATCGGTCCTGAACATGCGTACTTGCACGATAGCGGGCGTGCTGAATATGTGCCTGTTACAGATGACGAAGCAGTAGATGCCTTTGAATATTTATCTCGCTTGGAAGGTATTATTCCTGCGATTGAAAGTGCTCATGCGGTGGCACATGCACGTAAAATTGCTCCTACTATGAGCAAGGACGACATCATTATTATTTGTTTATCTGGTCGCGGTGACAAAGACGTAGCGGCTATGGCGAAATATAGAGGGGTGGATCTTCATGAGTAACATTAAAGACGCTTTCACAAAGGGCAAGGCATTCATCCCGTTCATTAGTGCTGGTGACCACGGTATTGAAAATACAGAACGTTATATTCGCATTATGGTGAAAGCCGGTGCAGACATGGTGGAAATCGGTATTCCTTTCTCCGATCCCACAGCGGAAGGCCCAGTTATCCAAGAAGCAAGTACACGCGCATTATCTACAGGCGTAAAAATCAATGATATCTTCGATATGGTGCGTCGTCTGCGTACAGGTGATGATGCGGTGACTATACCGCTCGTATTCATGACCTATTTGAATCCTATTTATGTATTTGGTCGTGAAAAATTCTTTACCCTCTGTGAAGAGGTGGGAATCTCTGGTGTTATCGTACCAGACATGCCATTTGAAGAAAAAGGCGAGCTCGCTAGTGTGGCTCATAAGCATGGTGTTGAAGTTGTATCCTTAATTGCGCCAACATCTGAAAACCGCATCGAAATGATCGCGAAAGACGCAGAAGGCTTTGTATACTGTGTATCCTCACTTGGCGTTACAGGCATGCGCAGTGAAATCAAGACGGATATTAAATCCATTGTTGAAATGATTCGCAAATATACGGATATCCCGGTAGCTGTTGGTTTTGGTATCTCTAAGCCAGAACAAGCGGAAGCTATGGCGCGCGTATCCGACGGTGCTATCGTAGGCTCTGCCATCGTTAAAATCGTGGCAGAACACGGTGAACATGCGGATCAAGCGTTGTTTGATTACGTACAATCCATGAAACAAGCTGTTCTAAAGGCTGGCGCATAACATAATAACTCATATAGCCTTGGGAAAAATTATATAGGGGATAACACAAAAGGACGTTATACAATGTATAACGTCCTTTTCATTGGTTGGTTAATTTAGTTTTGTGTTTTTAGGGCTAGTAATATGTATTATGCGCAAGGCTTAGTCATTAGAGGATTCAGAACGTTGGTGTCGTTCGCTGCGTTTTGCTGTTGTATTTTTATCATGCTTTTCACGTTCAGATATTCTATACTTTCTGTGCTTTTTCTTTTTATCATTTACTTTGTACCATGGATGATCGCTGCTATCTACTGTGCCATCATCATTTTTTACCATGCGATGGTTTTCACCGATTTTGAAGTGATAATCTTTGGCTTGGGATACATTGGCACTAATACCAACTGTTAAGAAGACACCTAAACTGGCCAAGGCTACTGCTTTAATTAATTTAGCTTTCATAATTATCTCCTGCATAATTAATTGCACGAATTTTAGTTGTAAGAAATATGTCTGTAGTATAGGTAGATTTCATGAACAAAAAATGAATCAACTAAGTTGATAAATCATAGTATAATAGGAATATCTATATATGTTTATTATTTAATATTATCTAAGATTATAGTAGGAGCTTTATGAAACAGAGAGTATACGAAATCCTCTATCGTGAGCTAGTGGAAAACTATGCGAACAGTAAGGGACGTACCAATACAGCCGATTTTTGGCTCACCATAAGTGCTATATCCTTTGTATATGGCTTAATTATATGTATTACAGGTCTTGCAACCTACATACCGTATGGATTTCTTTATGCTGTCTCTATCGGTGGCGGCGTATTATTTGTATTGTCCATCCTGTTATGCTTGCCGAAGATTATGTTAATGGCAAGACGGTTACGAGATTCTAATAATGATCCAACGTTGATGATTTTACTATTGGTTCCTATTTTAGGCTGGCTTGCATTATTGTATCTATTCTGTAAGCGCACATCGCCTGTATCTAATGAATTAGAGGAAAAACGTTCCGTTTCGGGCCTCTTTATTGTGTCCATATTAGTATTAGGATGCCTAGCCACTAGTGCAGGTAGTACAATGATTAATCATAATTTTATGGTAGAAGAGACTGCTTATGGCAATTTGGAACCTAGTTCGTTAACGAAACAAGCAAATCGTCTTTTACAAAGTGAAACGGCTACAACAGAGGGGCGTACTGTGGTAAGTAATTATTATGAAGTCCTCAACAAAAAGGATTATCATGGTGCATATCGTTATTTGAGTGCTCGTGCTATGGAGCGATATGGTACCTTTGAACTATGGGAACAAGCCATGACTAAGGAAGAGGTTCCTAAGGTGAAAGCGATACAGCTTGACTATGTTTCCCAAGACCAAGATGATGATATTGTTGTAAACTATATGGGCTTTACCATTACCTTTGAAGATAATCTAGAGCCCGTATTAGTTCGTTTGCATAATGAAGGCAAAGGCTGGGGCATTGTTGCTATTGAAGCCGCGGAGGAGGATTAGGTTATGTCAACCATAAATATATATGATTTGAATTATACCGATGCCTTCAAATTAGGCATTAGAAACTATGCTAATTTTAATGGTCGTGCTAGTCGTAGTGAATATTGGCGATTCGTGGCAGGCGTTACGTTGATACAAGGATTACTTGGGATTTTGGCTTTACTATGTAGTAACTTGGGCTTTCCTAATTATGAAGCGCTTATCGATAATGTTACTGTAGGGGTATCCCTTTTCTTTATAGTTCCCAATATAGCTATCACAACACGGCGTATGCATGATATTGGCCGGAGTGGTTGGACGCAGTTAATCTCATTTATTCCTGTTATAGGCTTCTTTATATTCCTCGTTTACGAATTGCGTCGTGGCGATGAAAGAGAGAATTCATATGGTGAAAGAACCGGCTATACACCTATTACTCCTGAGGTTAGCAAGGCTACAGGACTAGAAGAAACTCCATCCCGTCATCAAGATTGGGCGATGGGGATTGCCATCTTTATTATCCAATCTATTATTATTGCTGATATCATTAGAGAGATATTATGGTATGGTATTAATGGGAATGGATACATGTAATAGATACCTGTATTTATTAACAATCTCATTATTTTATTTTATAAAAGTTTAACATCTCCTTTATAGACAATATAACACTTTGTAGTAAAATGAATTTAAGATGAATTCAAAAATATAGATATTAATAAATAAAAAATATCTAAGTTGTTATATGTGTTAAGTACAGCAGGACCTCGTAATCTTTGCTGATTCCTGTTTGTAGCTAGAAGGAGTTTATTATGAAATCTTGTCCCTATTGTGGACATGCAGTGTTGAAAACAGATTGTTACTGCCCAGAATGTGGGCATGTTAGTAGACCACAAATCTCGTTAGATAAATACAATCTAGGCTTGATTGAAAACTTTAAACAATGTTTGGTTTATAAATATGCTGATTTTGATGGTCGTGCAAGTCGTAGTGAATATTGGCATTTCTTGTTAGTCTATCAATTGTTGTTTGTGGCCATTCTATTTACTTGTGCTTTTTTGAGCTATATTAGCCCACTGTCTAGTGTAGTAGGCGTAGGTTTTGGCTTGGTCATTCTTGTTCTTTTGTCCGTGATTATGGTTATTCCTGGCGTGGCCGTTTCAGTACGACGCTTACACGATCAAGGCCGATCAGGCGGACTTGTATTTATTGGATTCATCCCGGCGGTAGGGACCATTATTCTGTTGATCCTTATGGCTCTACCTGGTGAAAGCCAATCAAATCGCTTTGGTTCCCCTACAGGTCAAGTGGTTGTAACAAAACAAATGGCCCGTGAATTAGGTCTTATTGATACTACGCCATCTATGGGACTAACTGCAGGACTATTCTGCGCTATCTTTGTGCTTTGGTTCTTGGTAGATAAACTACTTATGACTAGTGCGATGTAGGCTATGATGTATCCTATAATGAAATATAATGCATAGGTTATTCTCAAAACATATAGACATTGATTTTCAAAATCGTCAACAGTAATGATATAATATTTTCAAGTAGAATTTATTTGTTATTGCTGGTATCTTCAATGTATTAAGTGCCCTTGTAATGGATACTGCGCTAGCAAGTGTTGTAGGGCTTATTTCTGTAGTATATAATCTAGCAATTTTATTACCTTCCATTGGTCTTGCTGCTCGTCGTCTACATGACATTGGTAAAAGTGGTTGGATGCTTTTGATTAGCCTGATTCCATTTGGTATTATCTATGTTATTTATCTACTTGCTCAAAAGGGTGATGAAGGTGATAATCAATACGGATCTCCAATGAGCTATGAAGTTGTCACTGCTGAAGAAGCTGCTCGCACTGGTCTTAAAGAAACTCCAACTGATGACATGGATCGTAAATTCATGTACGTGTGCATTGCAATTATTATTCTTGAATTAATTCTCATGAGTGCAATCTAATAATTGTATCTACAATAAAGCCTACATAAGTAGGCTTTTTCTTTTGCTTAATGGGGAAAAAAGTTTTGTTAAACTTAGAAATAAAGTATTTGACAATTCTCCCTCGTGAGTCCTATAATTATCTATTATATGAATATTGCGTTGAAAAAGACGGCATGTCTCAGACGGATTTAGTAGAGACCAAACTCATGGGCTGAAAGGTTTGGAAATCTAGAGATGTGCGGATCACTTTGGAGCAAGCGGCAACGCCGCCGGTGAACACCGTTATATGTCTAAGTGGCTTTCACAATATGAGAGATGAGTTGCGTCTTATGTGTTACAATCATGTGCTAGCATGGTGTGACAATCGCAGAAATGCGGTGGCGTTAGCTTTCACAAGTAACGAGAGTCAGTAGGGTGGTACCACGGATATGACGTCCGTCCCTTCGGGGGGCGGGCGATTTTTTTTATGTAAAAGGAGCACATCATGGATTACGGTAAGACGTTACATTTGCCTGAAACAGAATTCCCAATGCGCGGCAATTTGCCTAAGCGCGAACCAGAAATCTTAAAATTCTGGGAAGATAACAAGATTTATCAAAAACGTTTGGAATTGCGTAAAGACGCAAAGCCATTCATTTTGCATGATGGCCCTCCATATGCGAACGGTAAATTGCACATTGGTCATGCCCTCAACAAAACGTTGAAGGACATCATCATGAAATACAAGACTATGACCGGTCACTATACGCGTTATATCCCAGGTTGGGATACGCATGGTTTGCCAATCGAGCATGCGGTTATCAAAAACACAGGTCTTAACCGTCATGAAATGGCTCCATTGGACTTGCGCAATAAATGTAAGGAATATGCATTGGAGTGTGTAGAAACACAAAAACAAGACTTCATTCGTTTTGGTGTATTAGGCGAATGGGATCGTCCGTATTTGACATTGCGCCCTGAGTTCGAAGTAAAACAACTTGGTATCTTCGGCGAAATGGCAAAACGCGGCCACATCTATAAAGGCCTTAAAACTGTATACTGGTGTACACACTGCGAAACTGCATTGGCAGAAGCAGAAATCGAATACGCTGAGAAAAAATCCTTCTCCATTTACGTAAAATTCCCTTACGTATCCGAGAAAAAGGTAACATTGCCAGCTGGCGTAGATCCAAAACAAGCATACTCCGTTATCTGGACAACTACTCCTTGGACAATGCCTGCCAACGTAGCAATCTCCGTTAACCCTGAGCTTGAATATGGCTGGGTAAAAGTAGGCGAAGAATACTACTTGATGGCTACTGAACTCGTTGATGCAGCTATGAAAGATATCGGCATCGAAGATTATGAAATCGTAAATCGCTTCTCTGGGGCAGACTTAGAATTGGCTGAATTTAAACATCCATTCGTAGAACGTAAATCTACTGTTTTATGTGGCGACCATGTAACGCTTGAAGCAGGTACTGGTTGCGTACATACAGCTCCTGCACACGGTGAAGATGACTTTAACATCGTTATGCGTTATAACAAGGAAGGCAAAACTGAACTTCCTATCGTATCTCTTGTTAATGAAACTGGTAACTACACAAAACAAGTAGACGACAACCGTTATGGCGATACCGAATTCCCATTGGCTGGTGTAGAAATCCACGATGCAGAGGTGCCTGTAATCAAAATCTTGGCGCACAATAATGCATTGCTTCACAAATCTAGCTTGCGTCACCAATACGCTCACTGCTGGCGTTGTAAAAATCCTGTAATCTACCGTGCTACAGAACAATGGTTCTCCTCTGTAGATGGATATCGTCAACAAGCACTTGATGCAATCGACAATCAAGTGCAATGGATTCCTAAATGGGGCCACGACCGAATTTTCAACATGGTTCGCGACCGCGGTGACTGGGTAATTTCCCGTCAACGTATTTGGGGCGTACCAATTCCTATTTACTATTGTGAAAGCTGTGGCGAGCACATCATCAACGATGATACTATCAAAGCATTACAAGAAAAAGTAGCCCTAGAAGGCTCCGATGCATGGTGGGCTCACAGTGCAAAAGAATTGTTACCAGAGGGTTTCAAATGTCCTCATTGCGGTCATGATGAGTTCAAAAAAGAAACTGACATCATGGACGTATGGTTTGACTCTGGTTCCTCTTGGGCTGGTGTACTTGAAGTTAACGATCTTGAAGTACCATGCGCTATGTACCTTGAAGGTTCCGACCAACATCGCGGCTGGTTCAACTCTTCCTTGTTAACTGCAGTGGCAACAACTGGTAAAGCACCATACAATTCCGTATTGACTCACGGCTTCGTTGTGGACGGCGAAGGTCGCAAGATGTCCAAATCTGTAGGTAATACAGTGGCACCTAGCGACATCATCGACGTATACGGCGCTGATGTTATGCGTTTGTGGGTATCCTCTGCGGATTACCAAGCAGACGTACGTTTGTCCAAAGACATCGTAAAACAATTATCTGAAGTATATCGTAAGATCCGTAATACATTCCGCTTCTTGCTCGGCAACTTGGATGACTTCAATCCAAATACTGATAAAGTGGCTTACGCAGCTATGTCCGAATTCGATAAATGGGCATTGTTGCGCTTAGAAGAAGTGCGTCAAAAGGTTACTGATGCGTACGAAAATTATGAATTCCACATGTTATACCATGCAATTCATAACTTCTGCACCGTAGACTTGAGCTCCATCTATCTTGATGTAATGAAAGATACTATGTATGCTGAAAGCAAAAACAACGTAGCTCGTCGTTCTGCTCAAACAGCGATGTATGAAATCTTGAAAACATTGGTAGCTATGGTATCTCCAGTGCTTTCCTTTACAGCAGAAGAAGTTTGGAAATACATGCCTAAAGAAGAGGGTATGCGCGAATCCGTTATGCTTCAAGATTGGCCACAAGGTCATCCAGAACACTTCAATCAAGAATTGGCTGACAAATGGAACCAATTGTTAGACTTGCGTACATCCGTACAAAAAGCTTTGGAACTTGCGCGTCAAGACAAAACAATTGGTCACCCATTGGATGCATCCGTTACGGTATACGCTGAAGGCGCTGCATTTGATGCATTGAATGCTCTTGGTGAAGAAGGCTTGGCTAAACTCGTTATCGTATCCGAAGCTCACATCGTGAACGGCGCTGCACCGGCAGAGGCTGTAAAAGACGAAGAAACAGGCGTAGCGACAGTTGTTGTTGCATCTAATCTCGAAAAATGTGAACGCTGCTGGATCCACCGCGATACAGTAGGCCAAAATAGCGAACATCCTACACTTTGTGCACGCTGTGCCGATGTTGTAAAAACACTATAATAAAAAAAGACCATCCTCCTGAGCTTTACTTCCAAAAATTGTGTCCAATTTTTGGGGTGCAGTTCACTGGGGATGGTCTTTTTATGTTTGTAAATCCTTTGGCACCGTTAATTGTTTCCAATTATCTAGCTCAGGTATTTCCAAGGTATTTATTGTTTTTTGAATCCAATAGTTTAAGGACACTTCATTTCCTACATATTGTTCGAATAAGTAGGTCTTACCAGGCGTGTCTCGTTGGTTTCCATCGTCATCGATGGTGTGACGGGCCGACTCTTTCAGATAGAGCTGCACTCTAAATGGGGTCGACTGATTGCCTTTAAAAATAAAATAGGATGGGCCCACAAAGTCATGGGTGCGAATATTAATTTGTTCGTATTTTTTCTCTTTCAACCCTTGCAAGGCAGTCTGAATCATAGCGTTCGCATCGTCGTATTCCTCTAACAAGAATGGCTGTTGATCAACATCGAGCACATAGTGCCAGGTCGGCTTTTCTTCATTCTTTTCGATGGACCAGTTCTCTTCGAGGCTAGGCAAGTGACGATTATGGTAAAGCTCTTTTAATAGGCTTAAGGTATTTTCTTTGTTGAATAGGGCCTTATAGACGATTTCCTGTCCTTCTGTTGGATCATAACCGTGCAGTCTTACTTGATAATGATTTCGTAGCATCCGCGTTACATCGAGCTTAAAGATATTGCGCAATACATCTGGAATGGATAGGAAACGATTGTAAAAGCTGAGCTTCATTTCTTCCTGTGACTCTAAGGCGGTTTCAATGGTTTGCCAGTCGTACAAAGTCGTATCCCACAGGAAGTCGTCCATGGTCACAGATAAACGGGCCGCATCTTGAGGCCAGGCGGCAGGTGCAGGGCGCACCGTAGTAGTGGATTCGGCAATGCCTTCTTTGTATTGCCAGTGACCATCAACCTCTTCAAAGGCCGCTAATCGTTCTTCTGCTTCGTCATCGATGGGAATATCTTTTATCTCTGGATCCAAATTGGCTTTGTGAGACAAGATATATTGATGGGATTGCTCGTAATAGGATACGGCTTGATCTAAATCTGGTTTGCCTGTTACATAGCCTTTTTCGTAGGCATAGCCCAAGGCAACACGTGTTAAAGCGCGCGTAATATCGTAGAAAAGAACGCGATTCTCCTCTTCAAAGGCTCGTTGCTCCTCATCTAAGACACGCAGTAACGATTGTACACCGAAGCGAATGTTTTTCGTCACCCCTAAACCGTGGATTCGCATGTAACCGATATAGGGCAAGGCGAACATAAAGCGATCTTTTGTGGCCGCCATATGCGTTAAGTCTGCAATGAGACCCCAGTCGAGAGAAAGGTGGCCTATGTGAAAGATATATCCAAAGGCCGCCTGTAAGGCGGTGTAGCCTGCATCACTAAACTCTTTCGTTGCCGCACGGCGGTAGAGACCTATGGCTTTTACCGGATCATAGGGGATAGTACAACGTAAATTTTTGGCATCATAGAAATGATAGTAATAATCTGCTAATTCTGCGATGCTTTCAGATTGACCTAAGGCGGCACCTTTAGTGAACCACGTGAAAGCATCCTCGAATTTACCGTTTTCATGGCAGTCGAGGCCTGTATATAGCATCATGGCAGGGTTGCCAAGCTCGGCCGCAGTCTTGGCGACGCGGCGCGCATTGGCAAAGTCAGCTTCGTCGATATAGATATTGCGCAAGTTTCCTTGGAACATGGCAAGACCGTTGTCGAGAGCCTTATTAAACCATTCTTTCGCCAGGTTAGATGCATTTTTTTGCAATTTTTCGTCTGGCACGGTGCCTTGTAAGGCGGCGATACGATCCCGTACAGAGTTTGCTGTAAGGCTTCTTTGAATGCGTTTAGTCCAGCTCATGGGCGGAGGTGTTAGCATAGCTTCAGCGGAGTCGATGCGATTATCATCGCGCCAGAAAAAGACATTGCCTATAACATATTGGCAATAGGCATCGCCTCGATTCGCATGGTCATAGACAATGCGGAAAGCATCGTCGAAGGAGATTTGCATATCCTTCTCCACGGTAGGCGTGATGGAGCCTTTGATACGCAAGGCTTGTAATGTACCGATAGGGCTACAACGGCGAATGCTATCGTGTAAGCACTGATAAGTGCGCATATTGTCCTCTGGGAAGTTAGACTCTTCCCAGGTAAAGCGAGGCCCTGCATAGACGCGCGCCAAGAGGGCATACGCATCACCTAGCTCTCGAGCCTCTGAATCATTGGCTATCTTGAGAGCATCCTCTTTAGTGTCTATATCACTTTCAAGACGGCTTGTCTTGTCGTTTCGTAAGGCTCTATCTTTTAGTTGACTGGGATTTTGCTGATTATTGACGATGAGCTCTAATTGACGTAACCCTTCTTGAGCCATGTTTTGATTATAGGATGTAAAAATCATGTGGAAGACCTTTTGCAGGCGTTCCGTAAAGTACTGTGCCATTAGGCCTCCTTTTATACATGTATACAGTAAATACATATTTATTATATAACGAACGCGAGGTACCGTAAAAGAGAAAATACTAGTATATCTGTATGTTCTCCATTGATATCATACTGCTATCGGTTACCTGCTTTTATAGTATACTAGCCTATTTTTACTCTATATCTATGCATAATACAGAATCTTCAGCATGTATTGGATTTAAATGATAAAAAAATCCCCTCTGAAGAAAATCTGTTGTCACAAATTTTATGTGATGTCTGCAATCTTTCAGAGGGGTTATTATGTATCCTAGTTCTTAGCAATACATATTATTTTTTGTTGTAATCGCCGAACCATTTGTCGTAGATTTTTTGGTAAGTGCCGTCTTCTTTAAGTTCTTTAAGAGCTTTGTTAACAGCTTCTTGTAAAGCTTTGTTGCCTTTTTTCACGCCAAGCACTGTGCCCGGAGATTGTGTAGGTTCGCCTACAAGTTTAAGGTCTTGATCAGCACCTTGTTTGAGGTAGTACATAGCAACTGCATTATCGATGATAGCACCGTCGATTGTACCAGCTTTCAATTCCATGAAGATATTAGCATTAGAATCGATTTGTTTTACTGTTGTACCAGGAATTTTTTGAGCCATTTCAACCGGGATTGTACCGATTTGAGCGCCTACAGTTTTACCTGCTAATTCATCCATGTTGTGGATTGTTGTGTTGTCTTTACGAACAACTGTGATGAAACCGCCTTGGTCGAAGTATACATCGGAGAAGTCCAATGCTTTTTCACGTTCAGGTGTAGCGTTGATGCCTGCTGCGATCATGTCGATATCGCCAGATTGAACTGCTGGAATCAAAGCATCGAAGCCCATGGATTTGAATTCCATTTTTAAACCAAGTTTTTTAGCAATTGCTTCGGACAAATCAACGTCGAAACCAACGTATTTGTCGCCTTCAGTGAATTCGAATGGTGGGAATGTAGTTTCAGAACCTACACGCAATACACCTTCTTGTTGTGTCATTTTTGGTTTGTCATTGCCACAACCAGCCAATAAACCCATTGCTGCTATCGCTACGAGGGCGATGGCTGTCAATTTTTTGAACTTAAACATAGTATCCTCCTCAAACATCCATATACATGGTTTATACATTTCTGTTTATATTGTACGGAATTTTACACCAATAGGCAATAACATTGTATAATTAAGAGTAAACGAGTTTTCTATTCTTTATTGTAGAGTATCATAATCCTTTACAATAATGTGGTTATATACATGGAGGCAATATGTCCCTTACAACTACTTTTGCTGATCTTTGTAAAAGCTTCGCACCTGATGCGTTTGCCATTAATTACACATTAGCCAAGAATCCTGAGATTTCCAGTCAGGAGTTTGAGTCCGTCAAAACCATAGGCGCTGTTCTCGAAAAATATGGCATGGACGTAACCTATGAATTCTGTGGTTTGCCGACTGCCTTTAAGGCGTCTGCTGTGAAAGTAGATAACCCTCAAGGTCGTTTGGCGATTTTATGTGAATACGATGCACTGCCAGAGGTAGGCCATGCGTGCGGTCACTCTGCTAGCGGCTCTATGAGTGTGTTAGCGGCGTTGACACTACATAAAATGCAACAAGAGGGCGTAGCTTTCAACATGGACATCGATATTATCGGCACACCAGACGAAGAAGCGATGGGTTGCAAGGTAGACATGTGTAACGCAGGGGTGTTCAAAGAATACGATTTTGCCATTATGGTCCACCTCGACGGCGAGGAAACGCGTCCTAACTCACAATTCTTGGCACTCGACTGTTTCCGCGCTAAGTATCACGGTAAGCCAGCCCATGCGGCAGGAGAACCTTGGAATGGTGTCAATGCGGTAAACGGTGTGCAACTTGCCATCCATGCTATGGATATGATGCGCCAACAGGTGCGTCCTGAAACGCGCATCGGCACGTGGATCATTGCGGGAGGCACCGCATCCAATGTGATTCCTGCCTTCGGTGAATTAGAGGTTACCGTGCGTCATACGGAGCGTGAGTATTTGAATGGTTTATCTGAGCAAATCAAAAAAATCTTTGAAGGGGCTGCCCTTTGTACAGGCACAACTGTGGATGTAGAGTTTTATGGAAATCCTTATGATGATATGAATCAAAACAATCGTGGCACAGCGCTTATCGAAGAGGTAATGGCCAATATGGGCCTCGATTTTGAGCCCGGTCCAGCAGCCCTTGGAGGTAGCTCAGATATTGGCAATGTAAGCTATCAATGTGCGGCATTCCATCCTAAATTGCGCCTCGCTGGCGAGCCGAAGGTGTGCCATTCTAAAGAATTTGCAGCTGCTATGTTAGAGCCTACTATTGAACAAACCATTATCGACGGTGCAAACATCATTGGTGGCACAGTATTGCGATTGGTAGAACACCCAGAAATTTTAGAAGAAATCGTAGCCGAATTTAATAATTCTAAATAGAAGGAATAAAAGGAATAGAAAGAATAAAGGGAATAGAAGGAACAGAAGGAGGATGTATGGCCACGACTGAAACATTAGAAATAAAAAATTATATAGGCCTCACAGGGGATAAGCCCATTCGATTTATCGCATCCGATGTAGATGGTACCTTGGTAAATGATGCGAAAGCAATTCCTGAGGATGCCATTGAGGCGATTCGTGCGGCTCGTGAAAGCGGCATTCGCGTAGCCATTGCTTCTGGCCGCGCTTGGAATGAGATGAATGATGTCATCGAAAAATTGCCTTGCTTACGCTATTTCATGTGCACCAATGGTGCTTACGTGATGGACAAGGATGAAAACCGCAGTCTATTCCATGTAAATTTTGATAAGGAGCAAGCTCTACACTTGTTACGTAAACTATTAACCTATGGCGTATATGTAGAGGCCTATGTGAAAGATCAAATCTTTGGCATGTATCCACCCTCTAGATGTATTACACCTGAACGCTTAGGGGTATGTGCTAGTGAACGTAATGGAGAAGATAAAAAGACTTTGCATGGCATAATGGATAATCATCTGCCTAATACTAAAAATCAGATTTCTGGTATAGGAGACACTCGTCTGCCAGGAGCAACGTACGATCATTATGCATTGGCGGAAGGCAATGAAGCAGCAAAGGTAAAGATGTCTGAATGTGAAATAGAGCAATCTAATTTCTTCTTTAGGCCCAATATTCGTCCATTTATTTTGGCTACGCGGACCATGGTATGTGATTTACTAGCCCATATGGAATCCTTAGACGAAGGGCCTGAGAAGATTCAAATCTTCTACGGTGATGAACCAATGCGTCAACGTATCTTGCAAGACTTGCGCGATGAATACCAAGGTTTATCCCACGACGGTACAGGTCGTGAACGATTCTATGATGTGCTGCTCTCTAGTGAAGGCAATTTAGAATTCGTCTTGCCCCATACTACAAAGGGCACAGCCGTAGAAGCGTTGGCAAAACATTGGGGCTTAAGCCCTGACGAGGTAATGACACTAGGGGACAGCGAAAACGACCTATCTATGTTACGCTTTGCGGGCGCTGGCGTAGCCATGGGTAATAGCAAGCCGAATATTAAAGAAGCGGCACGTTACGAAACGACAGACAATAACCACCAAGGCGTGGCAAAGGCAATCTATTCCGCTATTGCGTATAATAGTGAACTAAATAAGAAAAAATAATTTTGATAGTTATTGTTGTGCTAAATTCCAGATACTACCAATTAAAAATAAATACTTTTAACTGGTAGTATTTGAAAATATATATGTTATTTAATTGCAAAAATACATGAATCGTAATAGGTGCTTATGATTACGTAGATTTGTAAAGGCTAATAGGTACACAGTAGATAGGAGGTGATGTATAATGGGAAATCTAAAGTTTAATATTGATGATACTTGCGTTAAGTGCGGAGCTTGTGCAGAGGATTGTCCTGTTCAATGCATCACCGAAGGGAAGACTCGATTTATCATTGGGAAAGGCTGTATCAGTTGTGGCGACTGCTATTCGATCTGTCCCGTGGGGGCCGTAAAAATGTATAAAAGAGAGGACCCTAAAAAGTGATAACTAGAAATCCGAACATTGGATTCTTATTTATAATCTATATACGGAATATATGGAGTCGTTATACTTCCTATGGTATAATAAAATGTAATGAAAAATTAGCGTTTGGCTCGGAAAAACGCACCCCCAGTACAGATATGTATGGGCATAATAAATAGTGAATATACTTTCACAAATAGATGCATATGGAGGAAGGCATGGAAAACAAGGAATTTGTAATTGTTGTTGACTTTGGTGGTCAATATAACCAATTGATCGCGCGCCGTGTTCGTGAAAATCACGTATACTGCGAAGTATATCCATACAACAAAGCGCTGGATAAAATTAAGGAATTAAAACCGCAAGGTATCATCTTCACAGGCGGTCCTAACAGCGTGTATGAAGAAAACTCTCCAAAAATTGAGAAAGAGATTTTTGAACTTGGTATTCCTATTCTTGGCATGTGCTATGGTATGCAATTTATGGCGCATACATTAGGTGGCGAAGTTAAATCTGCAGATAACCGTGAATTCGGTAAAACACCTACTAAAGTGGACACTACATCTCCATTGTTCAAAGGCTTGGAAGAAGATCAAGTTGTTTGGATGTCCCATGTTGACTATGTAGCAAAGGTTCCAGAAGGCTTTGAAATCGTAGCACATACTAAGGATTGCCCTGTTGCATCCATGCAAAATACAGAACGTAAACTATATGCTATGCAATACCATGCAGAAGTGTTGCATACTGAACATGGCAAAGAAATGCTTCACAACTTCTTGTATGAAGTTTGTGGCTTCACAGGCACATGGACAATGGCAAACTATGCGAAATCTGCTATTGAAGACATCCGCAAAACCGTTGGTGACGGCAAAGTATTGTTGGCATTGTCTGGTGGTGTAGATAGCTCCGTTGCGGCAGCTCTTATTTCTAAAGCTGTAGGCGACCAATTGACTTGTATCTTTGTTGACCATGGTTTGATGCGTAAAAACGAAGGTGACGAAGTAGAAGCAGCTTTCAAAGATTCTGGCATGCATTTCATCCGCGTCGATGCAGAAAAACGTTTCTTAGATAAATTGGCTGGACTTGAAGATCCAGAAGCTAAACGTAAAGCTATCGGTGAAGAGTTCATTCGCGTATTTGAAGATGAAGGCCGTAAAATCGGTTCCGTTGATTTCTTAGCACAAGGTACAATCTACCCTGACGTTATCGAGTCTGGTACTGGGGAAGCTGAAGTTATCAAATCTCACCATAACGTAGGCGGCTTGCCTGCAGTGGTAGATTTCAAAGGTCTTATCGAACCATTG
The DNA here is from genome assembly GCF_000163735.1 of Veillonella sp. 6_1_27. Taxonomy (NCBI): domain Bacteria; kingdom Bacillati; phylum Bacillota; class Negativicutes; order Veillonellales; family Veillonellaceae; genus Veillonella; species Veillonella sp. 6_1_27. The sequence goes on along the minus strand of NZ_GG770217.1, from coordinate 324,087 downwards.
CGCAACCTCTTCAAAGACGAAGTGCGTGAACTTGGTTCTGAATTAGGTTTGGCTGATTACCTCGTATGGCGACAACCATTCCCAGGTCCTGGTCTTGCAATCCGCGTAATGGGCGAAATCACTAAAGAAAAACTCGACATTTTGCGTGATGCGGACTACATCTTCCGTGATGAAATTGCAAAAGCTGGCCTTGATCGCAGCATCAACCAATACTTTGCAGTATTAACATCTACACGTACCGTAGGCGTTATGGGTGACTTCCGTACATACGATTACACATTGGCATTGCGTGGCGTAACAACAACAGACTTCATGACTGCTGACTGGGCACGCATCCCTTACGACGTATTGGATACAATCTCCCGTCGTATCGTAAACGAAGTACAACACATCAACCGTATCGTGTACGATATTACATCTAAACCACCTGCTACAATTGAGTGGGAATAAGATTGTTTGCTTAATATAGGTAACATATAAAAATACATAATATAATTTAGTCATCCAAAGAGTCTGTCTTTGGATGACTTTTTTATATCGTTTTTGTATGTATTTTTAAATGGTTAATAGATATTTAGTCTTAGTGATTACAGTGGTAGAAGTAGGATAGTTTTTTGTACTATGAAAAATAAATGAATTAAAGATATATTCTGAATATTTAAGATGTTATAATAAAAAATATTAGGATTTATAGTATATTTACTAGATTATACGGATTTTATAAAAATAATCTTGACTTGTAAGTTTTAATAAGGATGGTATATAAGTTATGGCAGCAAAAAACAATACAGATATTGGGTTTGAAAAACAAATATGGGATGCGGCTTGTGTTCTTTGGGGGCATATTCCTGCTGCAGAATATCGAAAAGTCATTGTAGGGTTAATATTTCTTCGTTACATATCGAGTGCTTTTGAGAAACGCTATGAAGAGCTTATAAAAGAAGGCGACGGATTTGAAAATGATAGAGATGCATATGCAGAAGAAAATATTTTCTTTGTTCCAGAAGAAGCTCGATGGACTACAATTGCATCTGCTGCACATACACCTGAAATTGGACTTGTTATTGATAATGCAATGAGAGCTATTGAAAAAGAGAATACAACACTTAAAAATGTATTACCTAAGAATTATGCTAGTCCTGATTTAGATAAAAGAGTTCTCGGAGAAGTTGTTGACCTTTTTACTAATGAAGTCAAAATGGATGGTACCGAGGCGAGTAAGGATTTGTTAGGAAGAACATATGAATATTGTATTGCTCAGTTTGCTTCTTATGAAGGTACTAAGGGTGGCGAGTTTTATACACCGTCAAGTATCGTTAAAACTATTGTCTCTATTTTAAAACCATTTAATAATTGTCGCGTATATGATCCTTGTTGTGGTAGTGGTGGCATGTTTGTGCAAAGTGAGAAATTTGTACAAGCCCATAGTGGTAACCGAGGAACTATCTCTGTTTATGGTCAAGAATCTAATGCTGACACTTGGAAGATGGCAAAAATGAATATGGCAATTCGTGGTATCGATGCAAACTTTGGTCCATATCAGGCAGATACATTCTTTAATGACTTACATAAAACATTGAAAGCCGATTTTATTATGGCAAATCCACCGTTTAATCTCTCTAATTGGGGACAGGAAAAGCTAAAGGATGATGTCCGCTGGAAATATGGTTTACCTCCTGCAGGAAATGCAAACTATGCATGGATTCAGCATATGATACATCATCTTGGTTCAAATGGGAAAATCGGCCTTGTTTTGGCAAATGGTGCACTATCATCACAAACTAGTGGTGAGGGCGATATTAGAAAAAATATTATTGAAGCGGATCTCGTGGAAGGTATTGTAGCTTTACCTACTCAGTTATTTTATAGTGTTACTATACCAGTTACCTTATGGTTTATTTCAATGAATAAAAAACAAAAAGGAAAGACTCTATTTATTGATGCACGTAATATGGGCTATATGGTTAATCGTAAACATAGAGATTTTACTGATGATGATATTCAACGATTAGCTGATACATTCTCGTCATTTCAAGATGGTACTTTAGAGGATGTAAAAGGCTTTTGTGCTGTTGTTGATACTAAGAAGATTGAAGAACAAGATTATATTCTTACTCCAGGTCGATATGTTGGTATTGAAGCGGTTGAGGAAGATAATGAGCCATTTGAGGAAAAAATGAGTCGGCTTACTTCTGAACTATCAGAAATGTTTATAAAATCCCGTGAATTAGAGACGGAAATTCGTGAAAAGCTAGGGGCGATTGGATATGACATTAAATGATGACGTTAAATATTATTTAATTTTTGATACAAATGTTTTATTTCAAGCGTACGAAAAAAAAGCTGATTTTACCTCATTTAGTTTTAATTCAACATATGAAAATATCATTGATATGATTAATCAATTGGATATTTATAGTCAAGTAGTATTAGTGATTCCTTCTGTGGTTTGGGGAGAACTAGAACAACAGATTATAGAAAAACATGATGAATTAATATCAAAGTATATAAATACAATAAAAAATAAGGCTTTTCCTGAATATTCTATAAAAGAGAATCCTCCAATAGATTATTCAGAATATATAAAAACAAAAATTAAAAAATATAAGAATGATATTCAACAAGGTATGAGTGAAGTAATAGAAATTCAAAATGCGTCCAATAGCAGATTTAGAAGTATAATAGATCGTGCATTTGGCAAGCGTCCACCATTTGAAGGAAAAGATAAGAAGTCTGATAAAGGGTTTAAGGATGCATTGTTATGGGAAAGTATTTTAGAATTTGCGTTAAATCAACCTAAATCGGAAATCATATATTACTCGAAAGATAATGCTTTTGGAGAATTTTTGATTCAAGAGTTTTCGGAAGTTGTAGATAAATCATCGTTATTCATATGTAAAAATGAAAATAAAGTTAAACTACGATTAGAAGCGTGGGCACAGGAAATTGATAAGTATTCATATCACCCTATTGAAAGTTTTGATGAAAATAAGGAAATCATAGATTGGCTTAATTCTGAGGATTTCTTTAGGCAAATAACTGAAGGTAATTTTGATTTTATTGAAAGGGGACGCCTGATTAATTCTGTGTCTGCATATTTAATTAATATTAATGATATTGAATATTTAAGCTCGAATGAGGAAATACACAATTATTATATTGAACTAACACTTAAACTTATATATAAATTCAAGGATGGTGCAGAAACCGCAGAAGAGATAGATGTAGGATTGGATGTTACAGTATGGGATGAGAGTACTTATATGTTAGAAGATGCTTACCGTATAGATGGTGATTAATTTTAAATAGGTAAAGTTTAGCTATGGATTCTAAATATTTGATATTAGATATATTTCCCATTAAGAAATAGAGGTGGTGGAGATGAAGTGTAAATTATCGGATATTTGTGAGTATAGAAAAGGGAAAGTGAATACTTCAAATTTAACGTTAAAAACATATATATCAACTGAGAATATGTTACCTGATAAGGCTGGAGTTGTTGAAGCTAATTCTTTGCCATCTACTACATTAGTTCAAGAATATAAAGAACATGATACTCTTGTTTCAAATATAAGGCCTTATTTCAAGAAGGTTTGGCAAGCAAAACATGATGGTGGATGTTCGAATGATGTATTGGTTTTTCAAGGAAACTTGAATGTAGATAAAGACTTCCTTTACTATATACTTGCTAATGATGATTTTTTTGCATACTCAATGGCGACATCTAAAGGAACAAAAATGCCAAGAGGGGATAAAAAATCAATAATGCAGTATGAACTACAGTTATTTGATATAAAGATCCAGAAAAAAATAGTAAGTATATTAAAGTTATTAGATAAGAAGATTGAATTAAATAATGCTATAAACAATAATTTAGCAGCTTAAAGTTCTATGTCTGAAACATCAAGCTCGCCAGATATCAGCTTAGGTAATAATGCATCTATAATATCAACAAGTCGTGAGTTTTCTGCTTCAAGCACTTCCTGTTGCTGGAAGATTGGAGTACAAAAGGCATTGAATTTATCGATAGTTTCGTTATCGGGAATTACAACAGGGACAGATTTCATTCCTGCGCCTGATATTTCCTTAAAAGTTGAACCCGAAGCCATTCCCTCGATGGTCGGCAATAAGAATTTTAGAAGATAATAAATAAAAACTGTACCAACATTTTCATTTGGAACTACCGATTTGAATCCCTGATTAGTTGTTACTTCGTTGGCAGCAATGGCAATGTACCCAATAGGTGCTCTGGAACTAAACAGAACTGTTCCGGTTGGCATTTTAGTTGCACTACTCTTGGAGAATCCTAATTCTGAAATATCAATTTCACCGTGAGAAATGAATTTTGACTTATTAAGAGATAAATCTTTTGGAGTAATCCATGCTATGCCTTTCTCGGAGTAATATTCTGGCTTTGTTTTGGAGGGGGTTCCACCTGCAACAATAGTTCCAAGGTCAGAAAGTACACCATCTTTCCATATTGGATTAACATTCTCAACAAACAATGAGTGAAAAAGAGCTTCTGCTTGATACTCTAAATTATTGTTTAACATACAACCATAACTCTTGCGAGTGGCAAGAATTAAAAAGAGGGATTGCCACTCCGTAGTCTTTCTCTACGATAGAAAAGGAGAACAGACTATGAAACAGAAAGTAATCAACGAGGTTATGCAGGGTATGCTCAGCTGCCTCAACAATGTGCAGTTGGAGAGGCTGCAGGAAGTACTAGAACATGCGTTGTTCCATAAACAAATAAGCGAGACGGAGGAAGAAGTCAATGAAGCACTAACAAATGAACAGCTTCTGGAAAGATTCCTCGCGGCAAAACGAATAGAGGGATGCTCAGAAAAGTCGCTGGCGTATTACAGGACTACGATTGATGCTATGACCGCTAAGGTGGAAAAGAACGTCCGAGAGACAGAAACGGACGATTTGCGTACATACCTGACGGAGTATCAACAGGAGAAAAACTCCAGCAAGGTTACCGTTGATAACATCCGTAGAATACTGTCGAGTTTCTTTTCTTGGCTGGAGGATGAGGATTATATTCTGAAGAGTCCAGCTCGAAGAATCCATAAGGTGAAGGCGGCCTTGACAATCAAGGAAACATATACCGACGAGGCCTTGGAGAAAATGCGCGATAGCTGTGAGGAGCCCAGAGATTTAGCATTGATAGATATGCTTGCTTCAACCGGAATGCGTGTTGGAGAACTGGTCCTTCTTAATAGAGATGATATCAACTTTGAGGAGCGGGAATGTGTCGTGTTCGGTAAAGGCAGTAAAGAACGGATGGTGTACTTCGACGCACGGACTAAAATTCATTTGCAGAACTACCTGCAGGAACGCACTGATGATAATCCGGCGTTATTCGTATCGCTTCGTGCTCCGCATGAGAGACTGCAGAGCGGTGGTGTTGAGCGGAGGCTCCGGGAACTCGGAAAGAAGCTGGATATTGAGAAGGTGCATCCGCATAAGTTCCGTCGCACACTTGCTACGATGGCAATCGATAAAGGAATGCCGATTGAACAATTGCAGCAACTGCTTGGCCATAAACGGATTGATACGACGCTACAATATGCGATGGTAAAACAAAGCAATGTAAAATTGGCACATAGAAAATATATAGGTTAGGATGGTGAAAATATGGCTGAATGGGTAATGAAAAAGCTGAAAGATATAGCGGATTTTAATCCAAGAGAATCCCTTGCAAAAGGGACAGTTGCAAAAAAAATCGGTATGGATAAGCTGCAGCCTTTTTGCCGGGATGTACTGGGATATGATCTGGAGCAATTCTCCGGCGGCACAAAATTCCGCAATGGAGATACGATTATGGCCAGAATTACTCCGTGCTTGGAGAATGGAAAGACGGCAAAGGTCAGCATTCTTGATGATGGAGAAGTAGGTTTTGGCTCTACAGAATACATAGTGTTTCGTGCTAAAAATAGTGTGGATGAGGACTTTATCTATTATCTGGTTTGTAGCCCACTTGTCCGTGAGCCAGCGATAAAGTCGATGGTAGGATCGTCTGGAAGGCAGAGAGTTCAGACGGATGTGGTTCAGAATTTGGAGATAATGGTTCCGGATTATGAAGAGCAGAGAAGGATATCCGGACTCCTGAAATCACTGGATGATAAGATTGCGTTAAATAATGCGATAAACAATAATTTAGCTCAGCAAGCAAAAACGATATATCAAACTTGGTTTGAAAAATTCATTTTATCGAATGGTTCTTGTCCACCTACATGGAAACGAGGTATATTAGCCGATATAGCTAATATAACGAGTGGGAAAAGACCTCCGAAAAAGTCTACTAAGAAACAGAATGGTTTTGAAATTCCACTTTTGGGGGCAACTTCTATTGTAGGTTTTACCAATGAAGCAAATTATACTAATAAAATACTTGTGATTGGTCGAGTAGGGACACATGGTATAGTTCAACGTATTAATTTTCCATGTTGGGCTTCTGATAACACACTAGTAATAACAAGCGAACTTTATGAGTACACCTTTCAAATTCTTCAAAAAATTAATTATCACGCTATGAATCGAGGATCAACACAGCCACTTATCACTCAAGCAGATATGAATAAAGTTGACATTCTTATTCCTGATAATCAAATACTCACGGAGTTTGAATCAATTGTTGGTCAACTAATGAAAAAGTATGAGACAAATTTAATGGAAAATACCAAACTTGCTGAACTTAGAGATTATTTACTTCCATGTCTTCTGTCTGGTGAACTTGATGTATCACAAATTAATATATAATAAATCAACATGAACTACAGACAATTAAATTATTGTTTATTGTACATGGTGGTAAATATTAATTTTAAGAAATACTTATTCTTGATAATAGAGGGATATAAATATATTAGTGTAGAGTTTTAAGGTCAAAATTATCTCTTAAATTGCAATATGAAATTGAACACTCTGTAAATCCATAACTTTATTAACTTCTTCAATGAAGACTTCTTGAGGCGTTTGGTAATCCAACAGCTTTCGGGGTAAATTGTTGCACCAATTTAACGCCCGCTGAATCGTTTCTTCTGACACAGTCTTTATGGGCGTTCCTTTTGGAATAAAGCGGCGTAATAGTCCGTTATGTCGTTCATTTGAACCGCGTTCCCCAGGCGAGTACGGGTGAGCAAAGAAAATAGATAAATCCTCTGTTTCTAATGTACTTATGTCTG
>NZ_GG770217.1:29982-316475 GCF_000163735.1 Veillonella sp. 6_1_27 | reverse complement strand
AGCGTCCTAATGCCTTGGCAATAGTATTGATAGGATCACCAGCAAGAAGGCGTTTTTCAAGATAAAAGCGCTCTTCTAAATTTAAGTGTTTGTTTGTGCGCAATGATGTGATAAGATTAGAGCAGTCCATATTAGTACCTCGTGATTGATTGCGAATTTGATACTCTAATCTTATCACTTGTACTAATATGGATTTTTTATGTGTTCAGTTTCAATTTACAACTAAGCGTCAAAATTATCTTTTTAATAGGGAGTAAAATAATGCTAAATTTTTTCCGAGAGGAAGATTATGAAAAATCATTAATTGAATTATTTCAAAATGATTTAGAGTATGAATATGTATATGGCCCAGATATAGAAAGAGATTTTTATAGTCCTTTCTATGAAGAAGTTTTAGTTGAGTCTTTATATCGTATAAATCATGGTGCAAATAATGATGCGATTCAGGATGCATTATTTAAACTTAAAAATTTTGAAAATGCTGAACTTGTACAGAAGAATGCTATCTTTATGGACTACTTACAGAATGGTATTCCTGTAAGATATTTTGTTGATGGAGAAGAATGTTCTTCAATTGTTTATCTTGTGGATTATAAGAACTCTGAAAATAATTCATTTGTTGTAGCTAATCAATGGACTTTCATTGAGAACAGCAATAAACGTCCTGATCTTATTCTATTTCTAAATGGTCTGCCAATAGTATTAATGGAGCTTAAGTCTCCTTCGCGTGAAGAAACAGATGCTTCCGAGGCATATAGACAACTTCGCAACTATATGCAAGAGATTCCATCGATGTTTATTTATAATGCTATTTGTGTTATGAGTGATCAATTAATTTCTAAAGCTGGTACAATTACTTCCGGCGAAGACCGTTTTATGGAGTGGAAAACCAAAGATGGTAATTATGAGAATACTCAGTATGCACAATTTGATACATTCTTTGAGGGAATATTCCCAAAAGAACGATTACTTGATATTATTAAGAACTTTATTTGTTTCTCGAATGAAGGAATAAATAGCTATAAAATTCTTGCTGGATATCATCAATATTTTGCAGTAAAGAAAGCTATTGAATCGACTAAGCACGCTACTGTTACTGATGGTAAGGGTGGAGTTTTTTGGCATACTCAAGGTAGTGGTAAGTCTCTTTCAATGGTATTCTATGCCCATTTGTTGCAGGAGGCACTAGATAGCCCTACTATTGTTGTGCTTACTGACCGAAATGATCTTGATGATCAACTCTATAGTCAGTTTGTAAAGTGTAAAGATTTTTTACGACAAGAGCCGTTACAAGCAGAAAGTAGAGAAAATCTTAAAACCTTACTTGCTGGGAGACAGGCAAATGGTATTATTTTCACTACGATGCAAAAGTTTGAGGAATCGGATGAACCTCTATCTGAACGTCATAATATTATAGTTATGGCGGATGAAGCACATAGAGGGCAATATGGGCTTGCTGAAAAAATTAAGATTACAAAGAATGAATCTGGAGAGGAAGTAGCAAAACGTGTTATTGGTACAGCCAGACTTATTCGTAATACATTACCTAATGCTACATATATTGGTTTTACAGGAACACCTATTTCTTCAAAAGACCGTAGTACGCGGGAGGTCTTTGGTGATTATATCGATATCTATGATATGACGCAGTCTGTTGAAGATGGTGCAACACGACCTGTTTACTATGAAAGTCGTGTTATCAGATTGAATCTGGATCAAGCTACATTGAGGTTGATTGATGCTGAATATGATTTAATGTCTCTAAATGCTGATAGTGAAGTCATAGAGAAAAGCAAACATGAGCTAGGACAGATGGAAGCCATTCTTGGTAATGATAATACTCTAGATTCTCTTGTGCATGATATTCTTGAACACTATGAAAATAATAGGGAATATTTACTTACCGGTAAGGCAATGATTGTTGCATATTCTCGCTCTATTGCTATGAAAATCTATAAACGCATTTTAGAGCTTCGACCGAATTGGGACGAAAAAGTTGCTGTAGTCATGACTTCTGGTAATAATGATCCAGAAGAGTGGCGTCAAATTATTGGCAATAAGCATCATAAAAATGAACTTGCAAAGAAATTTAAAGATAATAACAGCCCTTTAAAAATTGCTATAGTTGTCGATATGTGGCTAACAGGGTTTGATGTTCCGTCTCTTGCAACTATGTACATTTACAAGCCTATGACTGGACATAATCTAATGCAAGCAATTGCTCGTGTTAATCGTGTATTCCGTGATAAAGAAGGCGGGCTTATTGTTGATTATGTGGGTATTGCTACTGCTTTGAAGCAGGCGATGAACGATTATACATCACGTGATAAAAAAAATTATGGCGACACCGATGTTGCTATGGTTGCCTATCCTAAATTCTTAGAAAAATTATCTATATGTCGAGATATATTCCATGGATATGATTATTCTAAATTTAAAAGTGGTACGGATCTTGAAAGAGCTAAAACTATTAGTGGTGCAGTGAATTTCATTATGGATAAAGAGCGGGCAGAGGATAAGGAGGTATTTGTAAAAGAAGCCCTTATGCTTCATCAAGCACTCTCTCTTTGTTCTTCGTTAGTTAATGAAGATGATAGATTTGAAGCAGCATTCTTTGAAGCTGTTCGTGTACTTGTTTTGAGACTTACTAATACTGGTGTTGATAAAAAGATTTCATTACCAGAAATGAATGCAAGAATAAACGAACTTTTAAAGCACAGTATTAAGAGTGATGGCGTAATTAATTTATTCTCTGACATTAAAGAAGAGTTCTCTTTATTTGATCCTAAATTCTTACAAGATGTTGCTAATATGAAGGAAAAGAATCTTGCAATTGAATTGTTGAAGAGATTAATTTCTAATCAAGTCTCTGTTTATCGCAGAACAAATGTAGTTAAGTCTGAGAAATTTAGTGAAATTATGCAACGCTCTCTCAATGCTTATTTAAATGGGATGCTAACAAATGAAGAAGTTATTGCAGAGATGCTAAAACTAGCAAAACAAATCGCAGCAGATAGACAAGAAGGGGAAAAACTTGGTTTAACTGCAGATGAGTTAGCCTTTTATGATGCATTGGTAAAACCACAGGCTATTAAAGATTTCTATGAAAATGAAGAGCTAATCTCGATAACGAAAGAATTGGCTGAGACTCTGCGTAAAAATAGGACCATAGATTGGCAAAAACGTGAATCAGCAAGAGCCAAAATGCGTATGATCATTAAAAAACTTTTGAAAAAGCACAAATACCCTCCAGAAGGTATGGATGATGCGGTTCAGACTGTAATAACACAATGCGAGCTATGGACGGATAATTATGATATGGAAGAAGAACATAAGGTTTATTCCTATCCAATGCCAACGGAGAAACCGTTATCCCTGGTTGCCGATAATATAGGGAAGTAAGATTGATATGAAATTTTTAAGCCAACAAAGTGCTAACTTTGTTGGCTTTTTGTAAGTAGATTGTAGTAGTGTAAAGATTTAAATATAAAAGTATGAGGGATTGGAAGTATTTATTAATTATTAGAATTGATAATAGAGGAGAACTGCATTTATTTGTAGAAAATATTAATAGAAAGGTTATATAATTTAACGATTAATTCTGAGAAGGGGGAGATTTTTACAGGATGTATGAGTAGTTACTAGAGCCGTTAATTTCTATTGTTATATTGTCATTTACATAAGATATTTTGTTCTAATATATATTAAGGGGAAAATAAAATGGAGAAAATTATTTTTTATAAGATGAATTGCAATAAGTAATGTGACAAAATTAAATCAATTTTTTAATCTCATGTTTAAACATGTCAAATGGTGTTTTAAACCCAAGGCATTTTCTAGGTCGATTATTAATCAGCACTAGTGCTTCTGTTAGTTTATCTAGTGTTACTTTAGCTAAATCGGTTTTCTTAGGAAAAAATTCTCGAAGTAAACTATTACTATTTTCATTAGAGCCACGTTGCCATGCTGCATAGGCATCAGCAAAATACATTGGTATCCCAAACTCGTTTTCAACCTGTTCAAAGCACGCAAATTTTTTACCACGGTCTACTGTAAAGGTTTTAAGTAATTTACTTGTTAATGTGTTGTATAGGGAACTAATAGCTAAAAACATAGAATCCTTAGTTCGGTCATCCATTTTTATTGCTACATAAAATCGAGTTTTACGTTCAACAAATGTAGCTAAACAACCTTTACTTTGACCTCTGGAAGACACCATTGTATCTAGTTCCCAATGACCAAAAGTCTTACGGTTTTCAACTTCTTGAGGTCGGTCCTTAATGGTCCTTTTCACATTGAACCGTCCACGCTTTTCTTGTGTACCAGGTTTTTTGCCTTTCCGGCGAAGTACTTTTTCTGTTACAGCAAGAAAACCACGATGAATCCAAGAATAAATTGTTTTAAAGCTTAGAACTCCAACTAATTCAGCACCAACTATTTCTTCTGGAGACCAAGTTTGTTGTAACCTGGATTCAATTAAAGCCGCTAATTGAGGTGTTAACTTTGTTGGTCTGCCTTTGTTAGCAGACTTACTAATTGCTAATTGTTGTGCTTTAATCGCAGAATATTCACCTTCAATGCGATTTAATTCTCTTGCTACAGTAGAATGGTGAACCCCGATTAAGCTAGCAATCCTACGAACAGAGTATCCTTCTCTTCGTAAAACTTCTATTTGACTTCGTTTTTCTATGGTAAGATGTATATAGCTCATATTAGAGACCTCCGTGTCATGTATTTGTGGTTATTTACATTTTACACGAGATCTCCAATATGAGTCTTTTTATTTGTCGCAATATATTTTACAATTCATCATATAAAGAAATATTTCCGTTGATACAGGAAAATAAAATATGGCTGGGTTGCAAGTTTGGAGATATGGCTTTTAGAGTTCCTGACCATTATGAACCGCGAGCTACAAGATTTTGGATAGATGAATCTGGACAGAAATGGCGTAGTTTGGGAACTATTTGTTGGTATACAAACTTAGACCATGAAAAAAGACATGAAGAATTGATATTGTATAAGAACTATTATGGGAATGAAGAGGACTATCCTAAATATGATAATTATGATGCAGTCAATGTAAATAAAGTTACAGATATTCCGAAAGATTATTTTGAGAATATGGCAGTCCCTATCACATATGTTGATAAACATAATCCGGATCAATTTGAAATAGTTAATGCCAACGATATTAGAACTAATCATGATGCTCCGCAAAAGAGTCATGGATTGATAAAGGATAAAGATGCGGTAATTACCACAAAAAAATCCTTGACAACAAAAGATGAAGAAAATTACGCTCTAACAGACAGACAGACAGACAGACAGACAGACAGACAGACAGACAGACAGACAGACGCATTACTTATGCGAGAATTGTTATCAGACGCAAGATGTAACGGAATTATGGGAGTGCCAATCACATTCCTTGATAAGTACAACCCAGACCAATTCATCATCGTTGGGCTTGACAGATATGTCCCAGACAATCCAAAGTGTGGACATAGACTTAAGGTCGGTGGACGAGAAACTTATGCAAGAATACTTATTAAGAGAAAAGTGTAGTGGAGTTATAGGCGTACACAGTACCTTTCTTGATAAATATAATCCAGAATAATTTGAAATACTTGGGTTAGCAAATAGTGCAAGATATTTAGGCGATTATCCATGTTATACAGTAATTGATGGTAAGAAAATTTATAACAGAATTTTAATTAGAAGGAGAAAAAGGCAATGAAAATAGAGCCTAAATCAATAAAAGTTAGTGATATATTCGAAAGCTATTCGGATAATGGAGATGATGGGGTTTTTGCTTATGGTGGTAAATTAGCGATAAGACCTGCATATTAGCGAGAGTTTGTTTATAGCACAGAACAAGCTGAAGCTGTTATGCATACGATATTAAAAGGCGTTCCATTAAATGTTATGTATTGGGTAAAGGTCAGAAACGAAAAATATGAAGTGTTAGATGGTCAACAAAGGACGCTTTCTGTAATGCAATATCTTAAACATCAATTTCCGATTACAATTGACGGCAAAAAGTATTACTGGGACGCATTGCCAGATGATAAATTCAATTCGATTATGAATTATGAGTTTATGATTTATATTTGCGAGGGCAATGAGTCGGAAAAATTAGATTGGTTTAAGGTTGTAAATATCGCCGGTGAAAAGCTAATAGAACAAGAACTACGCAACTCTGTTTATATAGGCGAATGGCTATCAGATGCAAAGAAGTATTTCTCCAAGTGAAATTGTGCAGCTAAAGGTTTGTCAGATAAATATATTACAGGAGATCCAAATAGACAGGAGCTTCTTGAAAAGGCTTTGAAAGGCATCAGCGAATTTCAAGGAATAAGAGATATCACGGAATATATGGCTGCACATAAATTGGATAATGATGCAGATGAATTATGGCAATATTTTCAAGATGTCATCAGTTGGGTGCAAAAGATATTTCCTAAATACTATTCAGATATGAAAGGATTGGATTGGTGTCATTTTTACAATTAATACCATTCAAACTCCTACAACTCATCAACGATGAATGCTGAAGTTAAAAGGCTTCACGAAGATGAAGATATTCAAAAAACAAAAGGGATTTATGAATATCTTTTGTGCAAAGACAAAGATCCTTTTGCCGGAAGATTGCTTAATTTACGAGTACTTGATAAGCGAGATAAAATGGCTGCTCTTAGTAAACAAGAGGGGAATTGTCCAATTTGTAAGCAACATTTTGAGTTTGAAGAAATGGAGGGCGATCATATTAAGCCTTGGGGCAAAGGCGGTCATACAATTCCAGATAACTGTCAAATGCTGTGTAGAGATTGCAATGGAAAGAAAACGGATAAGTATTAGGTATTAAATATTAACTTAGGAATTGTCTCTTCATATTGAGTACGATATTATTCTTTGGGACAAATTTGTGTTTGCGAACTTGAAAAACTGTATGTCATTTGCTTTAAAGGAATATCAATCTTAATTAAATAACAATAATTCAATAAAGCAAATGGTACATGAAGAAAATTTAAAGAAATATCTTTAGGAGATTGATTATGGAAGTAGAAAACCCTTTATCTGAATTTAAAATTACAAAACTATTTACTCCAAGTAAAAATAATGAGAACTACATAAAAGCAAGGGAAAGTACGACCATCGAATATAAAGAATCATATAATCATGGTTCAATGGCTCAGTACTTTAAAACTATGGCAGCTTTTGCCAATACAGATGGCGGTTATATTATTTTTGGGATAACTGACAGTCCGAGGACATTCAAAGGCTTATCAGATAAAGGTAAACACCAGTTTGAAAATATCAAAATTGAAGAATTTACAAACAACTTAAATGAGTATTTTCAACCAAGTATTAAATGGGCTAATGTAATTTTTGAATATAGGGATAAAACCTACGGAATAATATATACCTATCCTTTGGATAATAAACCTTGTATATGTTCGAAAATGTATGACGATAGAGGGAAGAAAAACAGCTTAGAAGAGGGTGATATATACTATAGATATAGGGGCAGAAGTCAAAAAATTAAATATGCAGAATTACAAATGATTTTTGATGAAAACAAAGAAAAAGAGGCAAAAAAATGGATTAAGTTGATAGAAAATACAGCTAAAATAGGTATATCTAATGCCTCATTATTAAATCTAAGTAATGGAGAGTTTCAATTGGATAATTCTACAATTGTTATGGATAAGGCGTTAGTTGATAGTATAAATTTTGTAAAAGAAGGTAGCTTTGTTGAAAACGGTGGAACTCCAGCTTTGAAGTTAATGGGTAGTATAAAAGATATTCGGACTTTTGACGGTATTGTTGTAACAACTCCAAAGTTAAAGGCAATAGAGCCTTCAGATATAATCATCGAATTTTTAAGAAGTTCGGCCGTAGATTCACCTATTGAATTTATAAAGGTTATCATGAATTGTAATAGTGGATTTCAACCAATTTATTACTATATAAAGCAAAGTGAACGAGATATAGACTGGATAAAAAAATTTATTAATGATAGTGGGAAAGATACTCAAACTATAACATTATTGATTAGTAGATTAAATGGAAGATTAGAAAAAAAACAAGAATTGAAATCAAACGAGTCTGAAGCTAATTATTTTAAAAGGAGATATTTCAATTGCTTTAAAGATAAAAAAATAACAAATGATTTGAGTGAATTTTTAGAAGAAAAACATCAAATATGGTTGCTACAGTCTTTTATGTATTTAGATGATATGAAAATAATTGAAAACGAAGCATACTACAAATCTATATTATTGGAGTTATATGAAAAGCTTTTAAAAAATAAGCGAGGAAATGTGGCTACTTGCTTTAGAAAAGCTATTTGTAGATTAGATGAAGTGCTGTTTTTTAATAAATAGTTACGAATATATAATTCAAATGAGTAATAGGAGTCAGTTATGGCAAAAGGGGTAATATATTTAATGACTACAGTCGTTTCCGGTCTTATCAAGATTGGCAAGACGGGAAATGACCAATTTGAAAATAGAATGAGATTTTTAGAGAGCAATGGATATGCCAATATTACAGGATTAAAAAGGGAGTTTGCTATAGAAGTAGATGGATATGATGAGAAAGAAAAATTAATTCATGATATTTTTAGCAAAAGTAGAATTGTCGGTACTGAACTATTTGCGTTAGATATAGAGGTGGCAAAATCCTTATTATCTTCTTTAGATGGTAAACAAATTTATCCTAAAGATAAAAGCAAAAAAGAAGTATTCAAAGAATCTACAGAAGAAATAAAACTTAAAACTGAGGGTGGATTTATTCCAGATGGAGAGTATGTATTAAATCGTAACATAAAAGGTTTTGGAAAAGTGAAGGGGAAAGCTATAGTTAAAGATGGAGTCTTTACAGTGTTGAAAGGAAGTTTTTGTGGTAACACCGGCAAAGGTTATGTACCTTCTATTAGAAGAAATGCGAAGATAAAAGATAATATATTACAAGAAGATATTGTATGTATGAATCCATCAAGTGCCGGGTGGATAGTTATTGGCAAATCTAATAATGGATGGGTAGAATGGAAAGACTTACAAGGGAATCTTATCGAAAAATATAGAGATAAAGAAAAGTAGCTGATACATAAATTGGCTATCATAAAATATAACGAGAGGTAAGCTTATGTCAAATTTAAAAGCAAAAGAATATAGGCAATTTGAAAATATTAAATATGTTAGACAAGACGGGAGCGAATATTGGAGTGCAAGAGAACTTGCTGATGTACTTGATTATTCTCAATGGCGAAACTTTCAAAAGGTCATTGATAGAGCGATGATTGCCTGTGAGAACAGCGGACATGAGGTCACATACGATTTTGCTGAGGTCAGCAAAATCGTAGAGGCTGGAGCTACAAGGAAGTCTATAAAAGATTATGAACTTACGAGATATGCTTGCTATTTGATTGTGCAAAACGGCGATCCGAGAAAAGAGGTTATTGCACTTGGACAAACCTATTTTGCCATACAAACATATCGTCAAGAAATAGCAGATCATTTTAATCAGCTTGATGAAGATAGAAGAAGGCTTGTTGTTCGTGGAGATATTAAACAATGGAATCAGCTTTTGGTAGAAACTGCACACGATGCGGGAGTTATCACAAACGAAGAATTTGCTATATTTCAGAATGCAGGATATATGGGATTGTATGGCGGATTAGATGTTGAAGACATACATGATAGAAAAGGCTTAACCGCGAGACAAAAAATTCTGGATTATATGGGGAGTACCGAACTGATTGCTAATTTATTTAGAATATCACAGACAGAAGAAAAGCTAAGGAAGGACAAGATTGAAGGTGCAGAAGCTGCAACAAAGGTTCATTACTCAGTAGGAAAAGAAGTGAGAAGTGCTATTGAAAAAATTGGTGGCACTATGCCGGAAGATTTGCCTGTTCCGGAGAAAAGCATTCAACAAATAGAAAAAGAACAAATGAAACGTCTAAAAGATAAAGCGAAAAAGGGCAAATTGATGTTGGATGAATAATATTTGTCCAAAGAAAATCATTCATATTGTAGTATCACCATTGATACTGTTTTGATACTAAAAAACTCTAAAACCACAAATAATAGGTATAGAAATAGCTAAAAACAAAAGCTAAAAAGATACTGATATAAAATTAATGAAACAAATATGCCATGGTAATTATTGAGTGGGAGTAATAAGTAAATATAGAATTTAAAGCCTTATAAATATTAAATTTATAAGGCTTTAGGTTTATTTGACTGAGTTAATTATGTCTTGTATGTTGTGATTTTTACTTAAGTAAATAAATTTAAATATTTTAATAGGGATACTTATTAATAACAGAATTGTTGCGTTATTAGAAAAAAGTAATAAAATGTATGTATAAGGGTGATTACTCGAAATTTCTTTATTTAGATAGTGTGTTTGTATGATTATATATGAGGGCTGAAATGGGGACAAAGATTGAAATTGAGAAAAATCTTCCACTAAAAAGTAACGATTTGGAAGAGCTGTTTAATAAGCATATTGCGGCATATGGTTGGAAAAATGAGATAAAAGAAAAGGTCGTACAAGAAGAGGGAGTAGAAGACGATGCTGGTGATGAAGAAACTTATCGAACCTCTCTAAGAAGACAAAGAGATAAAATTTTGTATACTGGAGGCTTTCGTAGATTACAAGATAAAACTCAAGTAATTTCTGCTACTAGCTCAGGAGATCATAGAACGAGATTAACCCATACATTGGAGGTTGAACAGATTGCAGTAAGTATTGCAAATGCTCTTAAACTAAACGTAGATTTAGTATCTGCAATAGCATTAGGACATGATGTTGGACACACACCATTTGGACATGCTGCTGAAAGGAAATTAAGTAAGTTATTAGAAAAAGAAGGGCAGTTTCATCACCCGATTCAGAGTATAAGATATTTATGGGAAAAATATGGTTCCAAAATTGACCCTGAAATTTATGAAGGAATATTATTGCATGATTCAGATATGTTTAAAATTGACAAAAAGAAAGTTCAAAACCAGTTTAATTACTTGAAGAAAAGTGATAATGAATCAGTAGAATTTGAAGAATGGGTCAAAGTTGATGAGTGGATTAATTCATTTCCAAGCACTTTAGAAGCACAAGTAGTAATTTGGGCAGATAAGATTGCTTATATTACACATGACTTGGAAGACTTTTTGGGGTGCTCTGCATATGCTAATTTGGAAAATAGTGACGCTACTATTGAAAAACAGTTATGTTCCATTTTAAATGACTTAATATTTAAGAAGAATATAGACTCTTTAAAGGATTTTGAATCGAGAGATTTAATTCGAAGTATTATCAGAAATTTAATTGTTTCTAGTGTTGAGACGATTAATAAGATTAATAATTTACAACAAGTTAATGTTAAGCGAGAGACTGAAAATAGACAGTCTTCTTCGAATTCTAATAGTAAAAATAAGGTGTACTTAGATAGTCTTATTATTAATTTTAGTAAAGAATATCGTGATAAGTATTATGATTTAAGAAAATTTCTAGATGATTATTATATTTTAAGTCCAGAAGTTCAAAAGAATGATGCTAAGGCTGAAGTTATAGTAGAATGGCTTTTCAATAAATTAAGAGATAAGCATAAGCTTTTGCCTTTGAAAATTAGAAATGAAATTGACAACGCTATTATAGAAGCTGCCTATGAAGATAAATATTTAAGTAAAATAGTGAATGATATTTATAAAGAGAAAACTAAAGAACAAAGGCGTATATCTCAATTAATTTCTAAAATTAATGATATTAAAGAAGAATCAATAAAAGCGAAAACAAAGAAGTCGCAAACAAAGCAACAGCAAATAAGCGAAGAGAAATCGTATGATAATCTAGAAAAGAAAGTTGTATCTAGAAAAGTTGCTTGTTATATAGCTACGATGTCAGATACATATGCTGAAAATATGTATAGAGATTTGATTGGAAGTAGTGTAGATTTTAACTTATAAGAGTGTATTATGGTAGAACTATTAAAAGATGATAAGTTATCATTTATGCATGATCATATGGGATGTAATATAGCTAGGTATATTAGCATTTCTCCTGATATGAGTATTCGGTATATAAATATCGACAAAGATTATGTGTATAAAGGTGATTTAAAAGAATGTATTCTTGACCTGATTAAAGTTTCTAATTCTAAGTCTGTTAATATTAGAAGTTTTAGCATAGAGTCAATGAAAGGTCATAGTCTTGTTTATGGAAAACAAGCAAACGAGATAGATGAAATACTCAATATAATTCAAAAGAATTGCAATGAAAACAAATATTCTATAATTAATGAGACCATAGATGTAAATGATGGTGGTGTTTCTGGGGTTATTTTAGGGAATATTATTGAATTTGCTCCAAATGATACGCCTAAGTGTGTCGAAAAGCCTGATATTTGTTTCTTAGAAAGAAATATGGGAATGCATCTATTGAAAACAGTATATGGTTTTGCACCGGTGTGTGATTTTGACGAAAGCTATAGAGTTGAATTTAGCTTACATCCCCATAGAGAAGGCCTTAATAAAAGTCATACGATTATTTGGGAATACGAAAAATTTGAAGAGTATGAGTTTGATATAAAAATAAAATGGCCAAATAAGTTTTCACGCTTTATTGGTGATAAGCCTTTTGGTTTGATTATAGCGGATTATTTAGGATTTAATGTTCCATATACAACGGTTATTTCTAGAAATGTTCCTCCATTTTCTTTTGGACAAGAAACTGGACTAAGAGAAAAGTGGATACGTACTGCTCCAATCGTTAAAGAACCAGGCAAGTATTATACTGGAGATAAGTGGACTGATCCATTTATTTTAATGCAGAAAGAAGAGCTTAAAGGGGACAATAAAATTAATATTGCTTCTGTTTTAAGTCAAAGTGCAGTTGAAGCAGTTTACTCAGGTGGAGCTATTGTAAGTGAGAATCAGGTTAATGATGTTATAGAAGGGGTTGCTGGAAAAGGCGATAACTTCATGGTTGGTGCAGAGTATTTAGATTCTTTACCTGATAATGTGTTAGTAAAATTAAAAGCACTACTAAATGAAATTCGTAACTATCATTATCTTTTAGGTGATGTCTCGATTGAGTGGGTATTTGATGGTACTAAAATTTGGTTAGTACAGTTGAATCAGATTAAAGAAAAGGGACTTGGAACTACAATTGTTACAGGTAAACCAGCTAAGTATGAAAAGTTTTATGTAGAAGATGGTTTAGAGCAATTGAGGACTAAAATTAAAGCTATTAAAGATAGTAATATTGGTATTGAATTAATTGGGGATGTAGGTCTTACTAGCCATTTTGGTGATGTTCTTAGGCATGACAATATACCATCATTTATTAGCAAAATAAGTAAAAAGTAATATATGTTTAGGCTTATAATGAGTCAAAGTTATTAGGCTTTGATAAAATGAAGCACATGATTATAAACGTGTAAAAGCGTTTTATCATGTGCTTTTTATTTGCATTTTAATATTTAATCATTAATCGAAAAATAATCATTTATCATTATGATACACATGATACAATAGTAGATGAAAAGTATTATTAATGAATAAAATAGGCTCAAATTAATTGAGTTTTAGATTATAGTATTGTTAATTGTGTAATGAGGTCCTATGAAAACAACAAAATCTTTTGGCAATCATTCCAAATATTCCCTTCATGATGCAAGGGTACAGAAAATAGAATACGCACACGATAATTTGATCCTTACATTTGATTACATTTTTTCTTACGAAAACGGTACTGAACAAACTCATAAGGCTCAAGTTGTATTTGAGACGTGTGATATAGATTTTTTTGAAATTCTCGTGTTTAATAACACAATACTAGATACTTTCACAGGTAAAAGAATTGAATTATCTCAGTATCAACAGGATTATAGTGAAAGTGAATTCGAGGTCATTACAGAGACCTATAATTGGGATCACGCTGTATTCCAGGGTTGGTTATGGACCGAGGGGAATCCAGTTCACTGTATAATGAACATATACTTTAAAGGTGATATGGTATATGTAATTGAATGAGGCCTGAGATGAGTGATTTAGATTTTACTATTAGCTGTACAGTTACGTTCTTCAGTAAGAAGAGAAGAACTTCACCGAATTTAAATAATGGAATGTACTATCCTCATATTGTTATAAAAGGTACTGAGGAATATCTTGGTATCAACTTTATTGATGGTGAAGATGTCATCTTTGATAAACCGATTCAAGCGAATGCTTTACCAGTATATGAAACCGTAGATTATTCTGCTATACAAGCAGGTGCAGAGTTTTTTATTATGGAAGGCGGAAATATTGTTGGTGAAGGGATTGTAAAAGAAATCTTTCAACATAAACCGTATGGGAGTAAATAACTTTGGGCTATAAAAATGTATGTGTAAACTGCCGAATCTCCTTGTCGGAGGGCACAAACTACGAGTTGTTTAACAGAAATAAAACCTGCCCTACCTGTAAAGGTAAAATGTACTTTGTGAACGAGAAGTTCAAGGCTCCTAAAAAATCTAATGACAAAGAGTGGAAGATTATAGAGTATTTGTTGTTGAGCGGCTATGATTTCCGTAATCCTTATTGTGGACATGAGCAATGTATTTATTTTGAGTTCCTTAAGAATCTGCAAGAGGCAGAAGAGTTTATCCGAGAAATGAGGAATTTAGACTAAGTTAGGAGGTTTCGTATGGCACCGCAAGTTACAGATTTTTCGTTCTGGAATGAAATGTGGAAACAAAGTTATTATGATCGTGAGAAAGGGATTCGGGCGAATCCATTATTAGAGTATTGGGACAAGCGGGCCAATGATTTTTCTCTTATGCGTAAAAGCAATGACTACGACTTTGGACGGAAGGTGTATGCTGCTTTAAGTAGTGTCTTAACACCTGATTCTAGTATGTTAGACATAGGTGCTGGTCCTGGTTCTTTTACAATTCCTTTTGCTCAACATATTAAATCTGTTACTGCTATTGAGCCGTCAAAGGGCATGGTGGCAGTCCTTAAAGAAAATGCCAAAGAATTAAACGTTGAGAATATTAACATCATTGAAGAAATGGTACAGGACTTACCTCAAGATGGATCTCTTGACTCCCAATTTGATGTAGTGGCTATTTCTTTAGTACTTTGGATGTTTCCTGATGTGTGGCCTCGAATTTTACAAATGGAGCAATACTCAAAAGGCTATTGTGCCATTGTGGCTGGTATTCCCGATTGGAAGAATCCTAGAGCAGCAAGTAAATCTGATGTAGAAGAATTCCAGATTCTGTACAATATGTTGCTTTCACAAGGGCGATTCCCTAATGTAAGCATCATTGATTATAGATGTGAACGTACTGTAGAAGATGAAATCGAGTGCCGAAAGATCATATACGAACAGTACTATGGAGATTTAACGCCAGCAGCAGAGGAACAAATCAAAAAAGAAATCATAGCAAAATCTAAGGACAATAAATGTTTGATTTCTTCTCGGTCTGCTATAATTTGGTGGAATCCTAGGGAAGTTGTGTCACACACCTAAGATGTAGTTCGTAAATGGATTAGAAAAGGCAGCAACATGATTAGTATCGTTAAGGGCGATAGGACGATTACCTATACCGAAGAAAGAAACTTTACCCCTCAGCAGGTAGCAGAACTGTTTTTATCTGTTCGTTGGGTGGTAGGTAAATATCCCGACCGATTGTACAAGGCGCTAATGAATTCCTCGCGCGTGATTTCTGCTTGGGATGGAGATCGTTTAATAGGTCTTATTCGCGTCATGGATGATAGCGAACTTGTGTGCTTCATCAATTATGTGCTAGTTCATCCTGATTATCGGGGCCAAGGTATTGCAGGGCACTTGCTAGAAATGGTGAAAGACGCTTACAAATCGTATTTGTACATCAATGTTATGATTGGTGAAAGCAAGAATGCTCCATTCTATGAGAAGCATGGGTTTAAGATAAAAGATAACTCCTTACCAATGCAATATCGTAATGTGCCTAAATATACAAAAAGATAATTGGTCAAATTGTTAATAAAAGGCTACACGTACATAGAGTTACGTGTAGCCTTTGTTATGTAAACGGTATATACTAAAACCTATATGTAGATACAATGGAGAAGGATATGGATATATTAATACGAAAAGCGACAACTGCAGATTTAGATGTAGTTACACATATAGAAGCAACTTGTTTTCCTCCGGCAGAGGCGGCGCCTCGTGAGGCTTTTAAGGAACGATTAGACTATTATGCAGGCCAGTTTTTAATTGCCTTTGACGGCGATACACCAATTGGTTTTATTGATGGCTTCGTATCTGATGATGAAATCTTAACGGATGAGATGTTCGGCGATGCTTCTTTGCATAACCCTAACGGTGCATGGCAGATGATATTTGGCTTAAATACATTGCCAGAGTATAGGAATCGCGGTGTAGGTGGTAAGTTAATTGGGGCGTTTATCGACCTTGCGAGAGAGGAAAAACGTAAGGGTGTTATTCTAACCTGTAAGAAAGAAAAGATACCCTATTATGCCAAGTTTGGTTTTGTAAATGAAGGTGAGTCTGAGTCTGATCACGGCGGTGCTAAATGGTATCAGATGCGCGTTGAGTTTTAGCACCTTTGTTATGGCAATATAGTTATTAATAGATAAAAATAAATTATAGAATTTGACGGATATTTTTACAGATTGTCCTAATGAGAAACTAAAACTCCGCTTAGTGGTTGAGTTTTAGCTTCTTTTTTGCTGAAAAGTATAGATTTTACAAGAATAGCTGTACCCCTATATGTTTATTGACACTGTATATCCCTCATGCTACGATGAAAAAAATCACATATGATTGGGTTAGGTGTCTATTGACTTAATAGAGAATTTGGTATAAGCCAAAGCGGTCACGCCACTGTAACAGCGAGGTACTTTGCATAGAGGATGAAATGCTCTCGGTCACTGAAGTTTTTGGGAAGGCGCAAAGTAACGTTAAACTGGAGCCAGGAGAACTGCCTAATTAACAATTGCCAATTGACCTGCGAGAGACAGGGATGGGGATTGATATAGATGAATTTATACTAGCTATGCATAGTTGAAAGCTCATACTATATGCTAGCTTATTAGGCGTGGTAGTTAGTCTAACTGAGATGACAGCCCGTTTCCTCTTCGTGGGGAAACGGGCTTTTTATGTGCACTTATAGTGATAGTTTTAGTTGAGAGAAGAGAGGTACTTATGTTCAAACAAAAGAAGTTTATGGCGTATTTAGTCACTGTTTTCCTCCTAATTGTTAGTATGCTCATCTCTGCATGTGGAGGTCCTAGTGAGACAAAGAAAGATACGGCGCAAAATAACAAGCCAATCGAAATCACAGACGTAACGGGGCGTACGGTAACACTGAAAAAGCCAGCAGAGAGAGTTGTTTTACAATGGAGTGGTGCCGGTGGTCCATTCTTTACGATTTCTGCACTTATGGGCAAGGATACGCCGAAGGTTATTGCCGGCATGGATACATCCTTACAGGATTACAGAGCGGATATGTGGAAGCACTTTACTGCTGAAATGCCTGAATTAGCTAAGATCCCAGTAGTGGGTACTATCGGTGATAAAACATTTAATGCTGAGCAAGTTGTGGCATTAAATCCAGATGTTATTTTTATTCCTGTAGATTTGAAAGATCAGTACGAGTCTGATGCAAAACCAAAAATGGATGCTGCTGGTATCCAGACTATTTATATAGATTACCATGCAGAAAAATTGGAAAGTCATCAAAAATCCATTGAAGCCATCGGTAAGGCTTTGGGCAAAGAAGAACGAGCTGCAGAAATTAGCAAGTTCTATACGGATCGCGTGACAAGAGTTCTCGACCGTGTTAGTAAAATTAACAAGCCAAAACCAACTGTTTACATTGAAGTTGGCATGAATGGTCCAGAAGAATTTGGTAACTCCTTTAGTGGTAACTACTCTTGGGGTGCTTTAGCGACTATGGCTGGAGGTGATGTAATCACCAAGGATGCTGTTAAGAAATCCTCTCCTATTAATCCGGAATTTGTATTAGAGGAAAATCCAGATATCATCATGATTATGGGTTCTTACTGGCCTAAGAAACCAACCTCTATGCGTTTAGGTTTTGAAGCAACCGAAGATTCGTCTCAAGCGTTGTTGAAAGCTTTCACCACAGAACGTCAAGGTTGGAGCGAATTAAAAGCTGTTGAAAATAAACAAGTTTATTCCGCGCATCATGGCCTTCCTCGCGAAGTATTTGATGCAGCAGTCTTTGAATATTTAGCAAAAACCTTCTATCCTGAAGAGTTTGCGGATGTAGATCCAGAAGCTACACTGAAAGAGTTCTATGACAAATTCTTGCCATACTCTTATAGTGGTATCTGGTTTATGCATATGAATTAAGAGTGTGTGTAGAAGGAGTTGATGGAGTAAAACTATATAAATGCTGTCGTACATTGTGTTTATTAGAATGTATTGAGTTTTGAATTTTGAATCGAGGTATTCTATGGTTAAGAAAAAGAAGTTTATGGCCTATCTTGCCACGGTGCTGCTGCTAGTTGTGAGCATGATTATGACAGCTTGTGGTGGTCCAGCAGATACGAAAAAGGATGCGGCACAATCTGGCAAACAAATTGAAATTACCGACGTAACGGGTCAAAAAGTTACGTTGAAAAAACCGGCAGAACGCGTAGTAGTTCAATTGAGTGCCTCTGGCGGTGCGTTCTTGACTATGGCTGCATTGCAAGGTAAAGATGTAGCTAAGACTATTGTTGGTATGGACCCATATTTGAGTAAATTGCGTACAGATATGTGGGATCGCTATAAAGCGGACGTTCCAGAATTGGAACAAATTCCTCTTATCGGTAACGTAAATGACAAAACATTTGATGTGGAAAAAGTAATTTCCTTAAACCCAGATGTTATTTTTATGCCTTTATACTTTAAAGATCAATACGAATCTGATTACAAACCTAAAATCGATGCAGCAGGTATCCCAACTATCTACATCGATTACCATGCTGAAAAGCTTGAAAATCACCAAAAATCTTATTGAAGCTATCGGTAAAGCATTGGGTAAAGAAGAGCGTGCAGCAGAAATCAACAAGTTCTATACTGACCGTTTAACAAGAGTTATGGACCGCATTAGCAAAATCAATAAACCAAAACCAACTGTTTATATTGAAACAGGTAACGAAGGTCCAGAAGGTTTAGGTTTTGCGTATAGTGCAAATGTAGCCTGGGGCGCATTAGCAACGCAAGTAGGTGGCGACCTTATTACAAAAGATGTAGTTCAAAAGGCCGGTCCAGTTAACCCAGAATTTATTTTAGAAAGAAACCCAGATATCATCATGATTATCGGTTCCTACTGGCCTAAGAAACCGACTTCCATGCGTTTAGGTTTTGATACAAATGAAGCAAAATCTCAAGAGTTATTGAAAGCTTTCACCACAGAACGTCAAGGCTGGCCTGAATTGAAAGCCGTTCAATCTAAAAACGTTTACTCTACTCACCATGGTTTACCTCGTGAAGTATATGACGTTGCAGTATTCGAATACTTAGCTAAAACATTCTATCCTGAGGAATTCAAGGATGTAGATCCGGAAGGCACACTTAAGGAATTCTATGATAAATTCCTTCCATTCTCTTACGGTGGCGTTTGGTTTATGCATTTAAACTAAGAAGGGGTTTTGTATAGTGACAGATACTAACAATCAGTACGATTATAAAAAACAGAGCTATAAAAAGCTCATGTTTATTATCATTGGTCTGATCATTTGTGCGGTAAGCTTTGTTACCGATATTATTGTAGGTCCTGCATCACTTACGTTAAGTGATGTATGGCTCGCATTAACAGACCCAGCAGAGGTTTCCAAAAACGCATATGTTATCATTTGGTCGATTCGTCTTCCGACGGCCATTATGGCATTGCTCGTAGGTGCTTCCTTGGGCATTGCTGGTGCTGGCATGCAGACTATCCTTGATAACCCGTTATCTAGCCCGTATACACTTGGTATATCCGCAGGGGCTGGCTTCGGTGCATCTCTTATGGTTGTTGTAGGCGCTAGTGCATTAGAGTTTTTAGGTGTCTTTATGGTTCCATTTGGCGCCTTTGTATTTGCTAGTTTGACGAGTTTCTTTATCTATTCCATCAATAAGATTAAGAATTTTTCCTCTGAAACGATGATTCTCGCTGGTATCGGCATGATGTTCTTGTTCCAAGCGCTTCAATCCTTGATGCAATATATGGCATCTCCTGAGGCCCTTCAAAACATCGTGTTCTGGACGATGGGGAGTTTAGCTAAGGCGAATTGGATGAACATCTCTATTGTTCTTATCGTGTTAGCAATCATGCTTCCGCTTATGATGCGTGAATCTTGGCGTTTAACAGCATTAAAATTAGGCGATGAAAAGGCTTCTGGTCTTGGTGTTAATGTTGAAAGCTTACGGGTAAAAGTGTTTGCTTTCATCTCCATCATTACAGCCGTTGCCGTTTCCTTCGTTGGCACCATTGGTTTTATCGGTATTGTAGGGCCACATATTGCACGTATGCTTGTGGGTGAGGATCAACGCTATTTCTTACCACTATCTGCAGTATGTGGCATGGCGATTTTGTCTCTCGCATCTATTGCGAGTAAGATGCTCGTTCCTGGGGCGATGTTCCCAATCGGTATTGTGACGGCAATCATCGGTGTACCTTTCTTCTTCTCGTTGGTATTAACTAGGAAAAGGAGCTATTTCAAATGATTGAAGTTCATAATCTAACCTTTGGTTATTCCGCTACGGAAGACGGACAAATCTTAAAGGGCGTTGATTTTGCTGCTAAAACAGGTAAATTGACTGCGCTCATTGGTACTAACGGTGCTGGTAAATCTACACTTTTAAAAACAATCATGGGTATCTTGAAAGGCAAGGGCGAGATTTCCGTTAATGGTAAACCTGTATCTCAATATTCTACAAAGGATTTTAGTAGTACAGTGAGCTATTTGTCTCAAGATAATGACTGTAAAGTCAATCTATCTGTTTTTGAAGTTGTTATGCTAGGGCGCATGGGCTCCATGTCCTTCCGCGTAAGTGATGAGGATATTGCAGCCACACAAGAGGTATTGGAACGGTTGAACTTACAGCGCTTTGCATCGCGCAGCATCATGGAGCTCAGCGGTGGTCAACGCCAACTTGTGTTCATGGCGCAAGCCCTTGTAAAAGAACCTAAAATCTTAATTCTTGATGAACCGACAAGTGCTTTAGATTTGCACAAGCAATTTGACTTATTAACATTGCTTAAAAATCTGACTCAAGAAAATGATTTTACAACGCTCGTAACATTGCATCATCTTGATTTGGCGGCTATGTTCGCAGATGAAATCATCGTGCTTAAAGAGGGTACAGTATACGCTCAAGGCGCGCCGAAAGACATCTTTACAGAAGCCATGATGGAAGATGTATACCGTGTTAAAACGAAAATTTATATGGATGACAATGGGCTACCTCATGTAATTCCATTAGAAGCTATTATTAATTAATAGGATTCTTTATGATTGCGTTGAGCTTATTATAGTGTTGGAACTATTTATTATAGATAATCATTGACGTGAATCCAGTTATATTAATAGGCTGTAAAATAATTAGTTAATAATAAAAGAAGCTGAAATCTTTGCAGAGCAGCATTGATTTCAGCTTCTTTTTGTTGGGAAAAGTAGTGGTATTGTATTTAAATAATCTCTTTAACCTGTGCTATACCCTTATCAGTAAGCACGTAGTGTCCATTTGTCACATATAATAGACCTTGTTTCTTTAGCTGTGAAGCAGCTTGATGAGTATAATCAGGCCTCCAGTTCAAATGCTCATGAATGGTACCGATGCCGTTTTCAACGTGCGCGATAGGTGTATCCATATGTGTATAAATATGGCATAGCATCATCGTTTCCCGATAATGGCGACGCAAATGACGTTGACGGCGGTATGTGGCGATATAGCCAGTCTTCGGTGTTGCGATAACAGCGATAATCAGTGCGATACCGATGGTGGTTGCAATGGAACCCGCGATGGATACGTCCATGGTGAAAGCTACTTCCGTACCGACGACAGCACAGATAATACCGATGATGATACTGCTAGTAAGCATGGCTTTCACAGAGTCCGTCCATAAATAAGCGATGACCGCAGGCCCTATCATGAGGCCGATGACGAGAATGGCGCCTACCGCTTGGAACGAGGCCACAACGGTGAGGGATACCATGGTCATCAGCACGTAGTGGATGAGGGCTGGCATAAAACCGAAGAGTCCCGCTAGTAGCGGATCAAAGGTGGAGAGTTGCAATTCCTTGTAGAACAGCATGACTAATATTAAATTGATGATCGCCACGCCTAGAGAAATCCATAGCGATACAGGTCCCAAGTCGGTGCCGTTCACAATCCATCGATCAAAGGGTGCAAAGGCTATTTCGCCGAGTAATGCGGTATCTACATCGAGATGAGCGTTACCGCTGTATAGGCTGACTAGAATGATGGCGATAGAGAATAGAAGAGGGAAGATGATGCCGATAGACGCATCTTCGTTGACAAGCCCCGTATTGTGTATCATTTCCGTAAGCCATACGGTGCCTACACCAACTAAGGTAGCCCCGACGAGTAGAAATGGAGAGTTTAAATCTTCCGTCATAAAGAAAGCGAGCACGATGCCGAGGAATACGGTGTGCGTAATGGCATCGGCCATCATGGACATGCGACGCAATACGAGGAAGACCCCAGGGATGGCACATGCGATGGATACCGCAATGGCAATGAGCAATATCTCTGTATGAACTGTCATAGGGCACCTCCTATGCGAGGTTGTGCGTCCTCTGCTACGTAAATACTTTGCTGTGTCTTGGATTTGGGAGCCCTTGTGGTTTCTAACAATAATGCGTGCTTTGACTGTCTATTTTTGCGGAACTGCCAGAGCATACCTCTGTTAGGAGCAAAGATGAGGCTCAATAATACGAGAATCGATAAAATGACGATGATAGCTGGACCTGTCGGTAATTTGGGGACCGCTGTACTCCAGATAGTACCGCCGATGGCGGATATCATGCCAAATAATCCTGCTAATATACACATGGTGCTCAGTTTATTCGTCCACTGTCTTGCCCCAACGGCGGGTGCAATGAGGAGGGAGCTAATCAAGATAGCCCCTACCGATTGAATACCGATGATGATGGTCATGATCAATAGTGAACGATATAAAATAAGGGTGAAAGTGACGGGAATTTGTAGTGTTTTGGCGTACTCCACATCGAAGGAGATGAGCTTTAACTCCTTCCAGAATAATACGGTTAACACGATGATGATGAGCGCCGCTGCAGATGTGATGTACACGTCGCGCGCCAATATGGTGGCTGCCTGTCCAAATATGAATTTTGAAAGCCCCGCTTGACCTGCATTATTTAGGCTTTGTACATAGGTGAGTAGCACCATACCGAGCCCAAAGAAGGCAGAAAGTATGGTGGCCAAAGCGCCATCAAATTTGATTTTGCTGTTTTCTACTGTGATGGTAATGAGCCAAGCCGCAGTGATAGAGGATAGGGCAGCACCTGCGATGAGAACTTCGATGTCCTTGATGCCCGTCAGCAAGAAGGCAATGACCACACCGGGTAGTGCTGCATGAGATAGGCCGTCACCGATGAGGCTTTCCTTGCGAAGTACCGCAAAGGTGCCAGCGATACCACTAGCGAGGCCTAATAACGCCGTGCCGAGCAGTACCATTTGCGTCGTATAGGATTGGAGTATGGTCATACAATCCTCCCCTTGCCGTAAGTGCGCTCAATAGCTTCGTCCGTAAATGTATCTGCTACGGGTCCATAGGCGACAGTTTGTTTGTTTACCATCGTTACCCAATCGAAATATTGGGGCACCGTATTTAAATCGTGGTGGACGACGATAACCGTTTTGCCTCGAGCTTTCATTTCTTGTAAAAGCGAAATAATAGCATGTTCTGTTGTTTTATCGACGCCCTTGAAGGGTTCGTCCATGAGGTAAATATCTGCCTCTTGGACGAGGGCTCTTGCGAGGAAGACGCGTTGTTGTTGTCCCCCTGAAAGCTGGCGAATTTGTCTGTCCACATAGTCGCTCATGCCCATTTTTTCAATCATGGAGAGGGCGAGTTCCTTATCCTTTTTGCTAGGTCGCTTGAACCAACCTAGATGACCATAACGACCCATGAGTACTACATCTAGTACGGTAGTGGGAAAGTCCCAGTCTACGCTACCACTTTGAGGGACGTAGGCGATTTTCTTGTAATCGTTTTTGTCCATCGCTAAGTGGTGATCGATATAAAATTTTACACTTCCTGAGATAACTGTTAGTAGACCGAGCATGGCCTTTAATAATGTGGACTTACCGGCACCATTAGGGCCGACAATGGCCGCTAAGGAACCGATGGGTACCTTCATATCTACGTCCCATAATACGGGTTTTGTCGTATATGCTACGGTCATATCTTCAACTTCAACGGCCCATTCCATGGAAACCTCCTTGTATTAATGCGTGCTACTGGCTGTGAATTGCTAGTAGCACATGTACTTACAATAATAAAGTAAACTTAAGTCAATCTAATTTAGTATAAGTAAATTTACTTTGTTGTATTCAATTAAGAAATTCTAATAAATGATTATTTAAGTGCTTTGGTAATTGTATCAATATTAGCTTTCACCATACCGATATATGTACCACCTTCAGTGCCTTCAGAGCCGAGAGAGTCAGAGTATAATTCGCCGCCGATGGAGACGTTCCAACCTTTAGCTTTAGAAGCTTCTTGAACGGCTTCAATTGTTTTGTGAGGTACAGAAGACTCTACGAAGATAGCTTTGATCTTGTGGTCTACGATGAATTGAACGAGGTTATTCATATCTTGTGTACCTGCTTCTGTGGCAGTGCTTACACCTTGCAAACCTTTTACTTCAAAACCGTACGCACGAGCAAAGTATTGGAATGCATCATGAGCTGTTACAAGTACGCGAGATTCTTTTGGAATAGATTCTGCTTGAGCTTTAACGTACGCATCAGTTTCATCTAATTTAGTAAGGTATGCGTCATAGCGTTTTTGGTAATCTTCTTTATGAGCCGGATCGGCTTTAGCAAGACCTTCGTATACTGCTTTTGCTGCCAGCTTCCAGTTAGCAACGTCAAACCAAATATGAGGGTCTTTTGTTTTTACACCATCTTCTTCGTCAAAGTCGAGCAATGTAGCTGGATCAATGGCATCAGATACGCGGATGGTCGCTTTATTTTGCTTTGTTAGATTATCGAAAATGGAGCCCATTTTACCTTCCAAGTGAATGCCGTTGTATACTACAACATCCGCCTTAGACATAGCTGTTACATCGCCTGCGCTAGCTTGATATAGATGAGGGTCTACACCAGGTCCCATGAGACCTTGTACGGTTACATGGTCACCGCCGATTTCTTTTACTAAATCCGTTAACATCGTTGTAGTAGCTACGACATTAAGTTTTTTCTGACTATCTTGGGCGGTGTCTTTTCCGCAGCCTGCAAGGGCAAATACTATAAGTGCTAATGATACGACGACTAATAAAATTCGATTAAATTTCATAATAAGCCTCCTTTTTTATAGATACTAAATTTAAAAACATTAATGACTTTGTTTGAGAGAAATATTTTGTTCTAATAATGAAATAATTTGAAGAAGGAGAATATCTCTCTGAATTTAAACGGAAAAATAGCCGCTACTAACGTAGCGGCTAGTGGCAGTTATACAGTCTTCTGCTAAGGTCAAAATAATCTAGGGAATAAGTGCTTGTAGATGGCTAGGCCCAACGAGGGCAACGATACCAAGTACCATCATGACCTTCATTTGAATACGCTTTCTACGTCTCATGATGAACCTCCTTTGTGTAGTTTTTTGTCATATCAACTAGATATGTGAGTCCGGACAGTTATCTTGAATTCAATATATCATAAATGAGAAATTTTATCAATAAGAATTTATTCTTTTAATATTCATCTTTATTTAGTATGATATTATGCATAGGTAAAAGGTTAATAAGGAGGCTTCTTATGAATAAATTATTCCGATACGCTGCTGCAGCAGTACTCGTTGCATCTTTCGGTATGTTAGGTGATTATACAGCTGATGCGGCGAAGTTTTTAGAATCTCCAAGGGAGGTTACTATTGTAAAACCTGAGTTGCCTGAGATTCCTCAAACCGCTACGGTAGCGCCTGATATGCGCGTACGCTTCTTAATCGATAAAAAAGGTAATGTTAAAAATGTTTTCGTAGAACGTTCTTCTGGTTATGCTCCAGTTGACGAAGCAGTTAAAAAAGCAATTTTACAGTGGAAGTTCACACCTGCTATTGGCACAGATCAAAAAGCACATGAATCTATCATTGGGATGACAATTACTCTGCCTAAGCAAGCTGTGACAGCTAAATAAGGAGAAAACGATGAATAAAGTGTTGCGTTGTATTATTTTAAGCTCATTGTTTGTAATTAGTATGGTCGCGTCTGTGTTGGCAGCTCCATACGATCCACCAGTAGCTATAGCTACACCACCTATTGACCGAGCATTGCTTGCTGCCTATGGTGAAGCAGCTCATGGTGCAGATATACGTTTTACCATCAAGGAAGATGGTTCTGTAGGGGACGTTGAAGTTGTCTCATCTAGTGGCTCTAGTACGCTTGATGCCGCCATTGTTGAT
The DNA here is from genome assembly GCF_000163735.1 of Veillonella sp. 6_1_27. NCBI lineage: Bacteria > Bacillati > Bacillota > Negativicutes > Veillonellales > Veillonellaceae > Veillonella > Veillonella sp. 6_1_27. Next base: position 289,801 of record NZ_GG770217.1, on the reverse strand, counting down.
ACTATTTCTAAATGGAGATTTAGCCCTGCTACAGATTCCAATGGTAGACCTGTAGCATCTTCTAAAACTGAATATATTGATTTTAAAAACTAATTAAAGACACTTATAGAGAACTGCACCCTAAAACTTGGACACAACTTTTGAGGTGCAGTTTTTGTATGCCAAAATATTCTAAAAAATAAAGTAAAGTTATTTATTTTCATAATATTTGATTCGTAAATTTTAAAAATAAATCAAAATTGTATCTGTAGCAACTGAAAATTACTTTCAAAATGATATAATAAAAATATAATTATAGATTAGCCCGTGGAGGTATAAGCATATGAATCCATTAAAACAAAAACTAGATATTAACAATGAACGTTACAGAATTATTGTGTCCATTAAAGAAGATTATTTAGATGGTAAATTGTCCTTAGAAGAGGGCAATCGCATTTTAAAAGAGAAACTAGGTACTTGTACACCTGATGAGTTTGCCTATGCAGAGCAAAGCTTGAAAGGTGTTTACAAGGACGAAGAAATCCTAGAGAAAATGGATGATCTCTTAGATCTATTTGATGGCGTTTTGGTGCGTGCTGAAAATGAGTATCCTGAGAACCATCCGTTGTGGGCGTACTTGGAAGAAATCAACGCTGTTGAAAAGGTAGCCCTTGAAGCAGACGAATTGTTGAAACAAGAGAAGTTTATCAAAAATCCGTGGCTCGGTATTTTTGATTCCTTAGCAGAGTGGAGAACTCATCTATCTCGTAAGCAAAATCAACTCTATCCGATGCTTGAGGACCACGGCTTTGATCGTCCAACGCGCATTATGTGGACCTTTGATGATGCTGTGCGCGATGCTATCTCTGCATCCTACGCATTGCTTCGGGAAGATAAATACGAAGAATTCCTAGCATCTGTGCCAGAAACTTTGGCAAAATTACGAGATTTGAATTCTAAAGAACTAGAAGTCTTATTGCCAACATCTTATAAATTGTTGAGTGACGAAGAGTTTGTGCGGATGAGTAAAAATGACCATGAAATTGGTTATGCTATCATCAATGCGCCAGGTTTATATGTAGTGCCAGGTATTAATGATTCTGCGGCGCAATTGAATGGCAATAATTCAGCTCAAGGTGATGCTGTATCTAACGAATTTTTAAATGATTTAGCGGGCTTGCTATCTAAATATGTAGGCCCTGTTGGTGGTGCGCCCACTGGTAAGGATGCAGTCCTCGATGTGGCAACGGGTAAATTGACATTAGAGCAAATTAATTTGTTGTTCCGTCATTTACCGGTAGATTTATCCTATGTAGATGAAAATGAACTAGTTAAGTTCTACAGCGATACGGCACATCGTATTTTCCCTCGCAGTGCGAACGTTATCGGCCGTGAGGTGAAGAATTGTCACCCCGCAAAATCTGTTCATATAGTAGAGGAAATCGTAGAGAAGTTCCGTTCTGGCGAACAAAGCCAAGCGGAATTCTGGATCAATAAACCAGGCTTGTTCATCTATGTTATCTACACAGCGGTGCGCGATGAAAATGGTAAATTCCGCGGCGTATTGGAAATGATGCAAGACTGTACTCATATCCGTGAACTTGAGGGTTCTCGTACATTGTTGACTTGGGATAAAACTGATTTTGTAGGCGATGGTGGTAAAGAAAAATCCTTGGCTCAAGAGGCAGCAGAAGAGGTAGAAGAAGAACCATTAACAACTGATGCAGATGGTCGATTCCACATCGATGCAAAAACAACATTGTCTAATTTAATTAAACATCGTCCAGATATTGTAGATCATTTGATTTCTTTGAATCCTAAATTTGAGAAATTAAAAACACCTATGGTAAAAGTAATGGCCAAGGTGGCAACAATTAAGATGATGGCAGAGCGCGGCGATTTTGAGGTAGATGATCTAATTAGTAAAATCGATGCATTTATCAATAAAGATAAGAAATAATTGCATTTTTTAAACGTGAAAGAGGCAAGTGCTTAGGACCTTGCCTCTTTTTCGTTTTGCTATTTGACTAGTTGATTTGTAAATATAACTAGTTACTTTGTAACTACGTCTAGTTTTTAAGGTGTTCCATTGCATACTAATAGTTTTATGCCGCTAGGTATTAATTTATTACATTACAAATGTGTTGCACTAATTCAAAATAAACATACATTAATTTCCTATAAATCATTTGTTTTATGTATACAAATTTGATTGAAAAGGGTAAAATAGAAAATAATGAAAGTATTTGCCTTAGCAGTGTTTTCATGTACAACATTACTTTTACAAGAGAAATTACTAATATATTTAAAGGTGAGGATCTAGATACTATGTCGACAAGACGCGTTTGGAAGCAAAGTGAAATCAAAACAAACCCATTATTTTCTATGATGCGCAGTACAATTGAAACTGCATTCTATGGGAACAATGTAACTCCTGTAACATCTGTGGCACAAGCGTATCAATTAGCCTCTGAAGAGCCAGGTGTTATCGTCCTCGATATGCCAGTATTTAAACCTTTAGAGCAAGGTTTGCCAGCTGATGCAAAGGTTCTTGTTACAAACGATGGTAAAACTACTGGCCGTTATGCTAAAGCTCGCCGCATTATTGGCGATGAAGGCATAGATGAAGTTGAACTCGCTAACATTGCACGTGACGCAGTATATGATAGCCGCAATAAAGAGTGGATTTCTGCGGAATCTATCGTTGGTCTTGATAAAAAATTCACAGCTCGTGCTCATTTAATGATTCCAAAAGATCACGCGTCTATTTTGTATTCTTGGCTTATGAACTTTAAGTTCTTTGATGCGGCTGTAAAAGAGTTCTACAACGATAGTGTGGACATTCCGGAAGGCGATATCTATATTTACTCTGATCCTGACTATGTTGTGCCAGGTCATCCAGGTGGTCTTGCCATTTTCGATCCTGCTCATAACTGTGCCATGATTCTAGGTATGCGTTATTTCGGGGAGCATAAAAAAGGTACGCTTACACTTGCGTGGTCTTTGGCAAACCGCTTTGATTATGTTGCATGCCACGGCGGTATGAAACGTTACAACCTTGAAGGTGGTAAAACATACACTATCGGTGTATTCGGTTTGTCCGGTTCCGGTAAATCCACATTGACTCATGAAAAACATGGTGGTCGATATGATATTTCTATCTTGCATGACGACGCGTATGTTATCAATACAAACGATTTGAGTTCTATTGCTCTTGAACCTACATACTTCGATAAAATGCAAGATTATCCGGTGGAACATCCTGCTAATGAATTCTTGTTAACACTACAAAATGTAGGCGTAACAATGGATGAAGATGGTCGCAAGGTTGTATTGGCCGAAGATGTGCGTAATAGCAATGGTCGTGCTATCAAATCTCAATTCTGGACAGATAACCGTGTAAACTACGTTGGTGAACCTGTTAATGCCATAGTATGGCTTATGAAAGATAAAACTTTGCCACCTATTCTTAAAATTGATGATCCAGTATTGGCATCTACTATGGGTGCAACGCTGGCAACTCGTCGTTCTACAGCGGAAAAACTGGATGCTCATGTCGATCCAAATGCACTCGTTATCGAACCTTACGCAAATCCATTCCGTACATATCCATTGGTTCGTGACTATGAAAGCTATAAAAAATTGTTCTGCGAATGTGGCGTTGAATGCTACATCATGAACACAGGCTTCTTCTTGGAAAATAAAATTCCTAAAGAAGTTACTCTTGATTTGTTAGAGCGTTTGGTGGAAGGTACATTGGAATTCAAACCATTCTGTGAATACGAAAATCTTTCCTATGTAGAGGTACCAGGTTTTGAACCTCCATTCGAAGTACGTGAATACCATCACCAATTACACCAAGCTTTCGAATTCCGTTATGACTATGTGGAAAAACTTAAAGGTCATAAAAACGAATTACCTCAAGAAGTATTGGATGTACTTAAATCCTTAATGTGATCTAAAAATTAAAAAGGGCTGTAATAGAATGTGGCTCTATCGCATCCTATATGTAGTTCGTTTACCTTATAAGACATACCAAGAAATTTAGCATTGTAAGACACTAAATTTCTTGGTATTTTTATTTTTCCCCATGTATATGTAACATATATTTTAGTAATGTATAGCTATAATAGAAATAATGTTTTATTATAAGACTTGTATACGGACATAGTTATAAGGACTTCTATATGGACATAAAAGACATTAAATATATTAGTACCATCGTTGAGATGGCATCATTTTCAAAGGCATCTAAAAAATTATATATTTCTCAGCCGGCGTTGAGTCAGGGGATTCGTCGTATTGAAGCAGAGCTAGGCGTTACGTTGTTTGTTCGTGATCGCACAAAAGTCGTGCCAACTGCTGCGGCGTTACAAGTTGCAAAAGAGGGCATGCCGTTAGTTTTAAAGGTGGAGGCTTTAACGCAATCTATCATTAATCAAGGCACAGATGTAGCCTATCATGTGCGTATCGGCTTGTCTCAATTCTATGGACATCATATGCTTGGGAAAACATTGAAAAGCTTTCAACAGATTGAACCTACTTGGGAGTTCCATGTTGTAGAGGGAGAATCTCACTTTTTGGAACAGCAAATTTGTGATGGCTTAGTAGATGTAGGATTATTTCCAACGCCGATTTATTCTCAGGACCTTGAAAGTTATCCCGTTTTAGATGAACAGATTTTATTGGCCATTAGTGTGGAAAACAAGAAGGCCATAGATATTGCAGATTCTCTCATGACTAATGATGGAATTCGAGAAATTGCACCCTTTGGAGCATTTCCGTTTATTTTGCTAAGAGAGGGACTCAAATTGCGGACGTTGGTAAACCGTCTGTGTCAAGCGGAATCCTTTGTGCCAAAAGCCGTAATTGGCGCTGAAACTTTAGATTCATGCCGGTCCTTGGTAGAAGATGATTATGGTATTACATTCTTGCCGAGCACGCTCAATAGCAAGGGGGATGACGATAAGGTTAAATTTTATCCTCTTGCATCGAAACTTTGTTTCCGCCAATTAGTTCTTGTGGCGAGGTCTGATAGGGCAAAACGTTTCCATTTATCTGAAGTAGCACATATTATGCAGCAATTTTTGTAATGTATAGGTATAAAGATATTTAGGTGGCATATCCTGAGGAGGTAGAGCATATTAATGAATTAATAATTAATAAATAAATTAATACGTAAATCAATCAATAAATTATAGAGGCTAATTCCTGTAAAGTTTAGGAATTAGCCTCTTTTTATTTATGAAAAGAAACTGAAAGAATCGAATTAAATAAATATAGTAATTATCATATTCTTAGATATAGATGCGTCAAAAATTTCTCAAATTTTAATTGACAAATGTCTTTTCAGAAAATATACTTATAGTAGTTTAAAACATATTTAGGAGATAGGATTTAAAACCCATCATTGTAGTGGATTTAAAGTGAATTAAAAGTAGAATATGTTTTTGTTATTATTGGTTGGCCTATGTAGGCCCCTAGGAGGTTTCAAATGAGTAAAGATGTGGAAAACAAAAATACCCATGATCATAATCATGGTGAACAACATGATCATGGTCACAATCATAATCATGAACATCATTGCCACTGTGGTGGTCATGATCATCATGGTCACGACCACGATCATCAACATGACCACGATCATGACCATGGTCACGACCATAGTCATGCAAAGGCCCTTCCGACGGATAAATGGGTGCCACACACTCATGAACCAGGGGTACCTCATGAACATGGCGTAAATGACTATATGAAAGCCGTTGCTGAGTATCGTAAAACATGGCCTACAAAACAAGATGTTATTGAACAAACACCAGATCCTGCGGTACGCGAAATGATTCTTCGCATGGAGCAAATCGGTTGTGATACAGTATTTGACCGTTTTGATAAACAACAACCACAATGTACATTCGGTATTGCCGGTGTATGTTGCCGTATCTGCTTCATGGGGCCATGTAAAATTACACCTAAGAGCCCTCGTGGTGTCTGTGGTGCCGATGCTGATCTTATCGTAGCTCGTAATATGACACGTGCTGCTGCAGGTGGTTTGACTCAACATGGTGCGCATGCTCGTGAAATCTTGATTTCTTTGAAAGCGGCTGCTAATGACCAATTGGATATTCCAATTTTGGGGGAAGAAAAAATCCGTACTGTATGTAAAGCTTTCAATATCCCTGAAGAAGGTCGTTCCTTAAAAGAAGTGGCAAATGACTTGGCAGATGTTTTATTAGAAGATTTGAGCCGTGCATTACCTGGTGAATATAAAACAATTACTGCGATGGCTCCTGCTGAACGCCGCGAAGTTTGGAAAAACTTGGATATCTTGCCTATTTCTGCATACAATGAAGCCTTCGATGCATATCATCGTACATGCGTAGGTACAGATGGCGATTGGGAAAGCAACATGAAGCAATTCTTACGTTGTGGCCTTGCTTTTACATTCACTGGCGTAGTGGCAGCGGATATCGCAACAGACGCATTGTTCGGGCAAGGTGGTCGTCGTACTTCCAAAGTTAACATTGGTGCCTTGAAAAAGGGGTATGTTAACATCGCTGTTCATGGTCACTTGCCAACATTAGTATCTCAAATTTGTACAATTGGTGCCTCTGAAGAGTATTTAGAAAAAGCGAAAGCTATCGGTGCCAAAGGCATCCAATTCTATGGTATTTGTTGCTCTGGCTTGTCCAGCATGTACCGCTACGAAAACGTTATTCCATTGTGTAATGCTATCGGTGCGGAACTTGTACTTGGTACTGGCGCACTCGATTGCTGGGTAGCTGACGTTCAAGACGTTTACCCTGCTATTATGGACGTAGCACGTTGCTTCAACACAAAAGTTATCACTACATCTGATGCAGCTCGTTTACCAGGTGCAGAACATATCGGCTACGACCATCATCACACTAACTTGGCTGAAACAAAAGAATTGGCTCGTAAAATCTTGGATCGTGCTCTTGAAGCTCATGAATTGCGCAAAGGTATGCCTGTATTCATTCCGCCATATGAAATTACTGCAGAAGTTGGTTTCTCTCCAGAATCTACTGTTAAACATTATGGTTCCTTCAAACCATTGGCAGAGGCATTAAAATCTGGTAAAGTTCGCGGTATCGTTAACGTAGTAGGTTGTTCCAACCCTCGCGTTATCTACGAAAAAGCAACTGTAGATATCGTTGATACACTTATTAAAAATGGCTGTATCATCCTTACAAATGGTTGTGCATCCTTCCCATTGATGAAACTTGGCTATTGCAATACAGATGCTAACAAGAAATGTAGCCCTGCATTGCGAGAGTTCTTGGGTGATGATCAACCACCAGTATGGCATGTGGGTGAATGTGTAGATAATGCACGTTCCTCCGGCATCTTCGGTGGTATTGCTGCAGAGCTCGGCCTTAATTTACCACAATTGCCATTTGCTATGTCTAGCCCTGAATGGTCTAACGAAAAGGGTATCGATGCATCCCTTGGCTTCCGCTTGATGGGGATTAACTCTTACCACTGCGTTGAGCCACCTACACAAGGCTCTGATGCTGTTACAAAATGGCTCAAAGAAGACACTAAAGATATCTTAGGCTCTGTTATGTATGTAAATACGGATCCTGCTAAAGTAGCTGAGAAAATCTTGGCAGATATCGATGAAAAACGCGCTGCGTTAGGTTGGGCTGAAGTAAAATAGTAAGATAGAAATTAGTAAATTGTAGTTTATAATAAAAAACGCTCAAAAGCGTAATGGTTATCGTATTTCCTTAAGCTTTTGAGCGTTTTTCTTTTTAAAAGAATATAGTATTACTTGTTAATTCGTGAGTCCTTACAAACCCTTTACTATTAACCCTTATGGTAATATGTATGTAGACTTAACAATATGTATAAGTTTATGAAGCAACGAAAAAAGGACTCTTTATAGAGTCCTTTTTTCATGTAAGGGGAGTGTTAGTATTAATATCAAATGAAACATGTATTTAAACAAGTAGTAGGTTTGGGGTTAGTATTACTTGTCGGGAGATAAATACACGTACGATAACCAGGGAATTGTTACCTCTATCTATCATTTGACATTATCATTATAGGAAGGGTAAATGAGTTAAAAATGAAGAAATTTAATAAATTTCTTTAAGTTTCTTATATTTGTAAAAAACATGGTAATTAATTTTAATTATTGTTGATAAATATGGGACAATTTTGGTATTATATAAAGGAGAAGTTGTATATTTTATAAAGGTTTATCCACATTAAGCTTTTATAAAATATACAGCTCAATAGCATGAGAGGGGCAGTCATATGAGTAAAATATTCACCATATTAACACTTTTGTGGCTACTCAGTATAGGGGGGACTACTAACGCAACGGACTGGTACTATGTTGGACCAGATGCATCAGGAAACCAATTATTTATTGACAATGACAGTGTACAGAAGAGTGATTACGATGCACTTTTGTGGCTGCGAGTTAATGAACTGGGTGGCGACGAATTGCGATATAAAGTTTATATCAGTAGATATAATCGAACCATGGAAACATTGAAGGTAGATGCGTACATGTCAGACGGGACGCCGTATGAGAATGTAGAATTTAATGAGAATCCTGAGCCCATTGCGGGTAACACAAATGGTCAAGCCATTTACATTTTATTATGGAAATAAAAGAACCATCTAGTACAGCAAGCTAGATGGTTCTTTTTATGTGTAAAATATTTATAAAGCATTAGGGAATAATTTATATACCACATCCTCTAGATATGGAGAATGGTATATATGAGGTTTTTAAACTTGAGCTGTATTGCGAGTCAACTCCAAGTCTTGAATCATTTGGAGATCGTCTTGAGGTGAACGACCGCCAGTAGTTAAGTAGCCACCAACCATGATACCGTTTAGGCCACCTTTTAGAGCATAAGCTTGTAAGTCCCGTAGATTTACTTCGCGACCGCCTGCAGTACGAATCAATGCATTTGGCAAGATGAAACGGAATACGGCGAAGGTACGTAAGATATCCAATGGACGTAAAGCTTCGTTGCTTTCAAATGGAGTCCCTTTAACAGGATTCAAAATGTTTAATGGCACGGAGTCAATATGTAAACGTTTAAGTTCGAACGCCATTTCTACGCGTTGTTCTAATGTTTCGTTAAGGCCAAGAATGCCACCAGAGCAAACACGGATGCCTGCTTTTTGTGCATTATCTATGGTAAACATTTTATCTTCGTAGGAATGTGTAGTACAAATATCTGGGAAGTGACTAGGTGCTGTTTCGATATTGGAGTGGTATCGAGTAACGCCAACTTCTTTTAATTTGAGTGCTTGTTCGTAAGTTAACAACCCAAGGGAACAGCAGATTTCAAGACCAATTTCATTTTTGATACGGCCTAATACATGGATGATTTGATCAAATTCATCAGGGTTATTAGTATTACGACCACTTGTTACGATGGAAAAACGAATTGCACCAGCCTCTTTAGCTTTACGTGCTGCTTGGAGAATGCTTTCTTCATCCATGAAAGGATACTCCTGAACGCCTGTGTTGTGGTGTGCGGATTGAGCACAGAATTTACAGTTTTCAGGACATTTGCCGGACCGAGCATTAACAATGGCACATACATCCACAGAATTATCATTGAAATGTTGGCGAATTTTATCAGCCATAGCGAGTAGAATCATGGTATCATCATCTGAAGTATGAATCAGCTCGATTGCTTCTTCTTTTGTAATTTCGCCGCCGTTCATGATGCGGTTTGCAATGGTAAGAATTTTTTCGTATGTACCCACTTGGGATGGTTGTTGATCTATAGGCAAAGCCATAATAGCCTCCGGTAAATTGTTAACTTAATAAAAACATAATATATTGACAATTTGATTGTAAACGTTCACGTATAAATTGTCAACTTAATACATGAATTGGTTAACAAAATAATAACATGTTATGGTTCATATCTTATGAGAAAAGAATATGAGCTTATCTTATAATTTATACTTATTAATAGTTAAGAGAAGTTTAGTTTAACTATATCTTTTTGATGCTAAATGATAGTTATTTTTAACTTATCTTTAAGGTTTTGTAGTATAATAAACTATTGTAATTACTATATATAACTATAATAAAAATATTAATGGAGGAGTGGATATAGATGCAGCCGTTTCGATTTATACACTGTGGTGATCTGCATTTAGGGGCACCCTTTCAATATGCTACAGGTATTAGCAATGCTGTTGATCGCGCCGTAAGTGAAGCAACCTATGTAGCCTTAGATAAAATTATTGATACTGCTATTACAGAACATGTGCATGCTGTCGTAATAGCTGGGGATATTTATAATAGCGAAGACCATAATTTAGAGGCTCAAGTCCGTTTTGTGCGCGCCATGTATCGCTTGGCTGAGCATCGTATTGATGTTTATATGGTACAAGGTAATCATGATCCTGCTGAAAGCTGGAGAGCGCAACTGCAGATGCCAGATAATGTCCATATATTTTCTAGCGAACAGGTACAGCGTTTCCCGCTCATCGTTAATAATATAGAAATTGGTGGCGTATATGGCATTAGTTGTGGTCATGGTAATGAAAGCGACAACTATGCTCGTCAATACAGAGCTTTTGAACGGGATGAGTTTTCCCTTGCTGTCATGCATGGTACTGTAGGTTCTAGTGTAGGCTCTGAAAATCATAATGTAACAGGACCTTGTAACTTAACTGATTTAACAGAGGCTGCCATGGATTATTGGGCATTGGGCCATATTCATAAATCTCAAGTTCTTAGCGAGGAACCTCTCGTAGTTTATGCGGGTAATTCGCAAGGATTGCATCGTAAAGAACATGGACCTAAAGGATGTTATCTTGTATCCGTATCTCATAATGGTCATTGTGATTTGAGATTTATCGACACCTGTGCTGTTCGATTTGAGGAAATCAAAATCGATATTGCTGGCATGCAAAATGAAACAGATTTCTTAGAGATTTTGCGGCATAAAAAAGAAAACTTGCGAAAGCAACATAAGAAAAACATCTTGCTATCCCTCGTTTTGTCCGGAACGGGACCTCTACATCGCCTATGTACGCAAGAGGAGATTCGAAAACTATGGTTGCAAGAGTCTCAAAATGAAGAGAAAGGCAAATCTATATTCGTTATGCCTTACCGTATTATTTCTAATACACGACCTAGTATTAATCTAGTTGAACGACGTTTATTAACAGATGTAGTAGGTGATTACTTGCGTGCTTATGACGATATGGTAGATGGGGATGCGATACAGACTGCGCGTCAAATCATGGGTAATCGTCCTGAATTTAAGCGCTTAGGCGCATATGCCGATTTATTGAGTGATGAATTATTGGCACGAGCTTTGAAACGTTGTGAAATTGAAGGTGTTACTGTGTTGATGGGGGCTAATGATGAACATTAAACGTATACGATTTGATGAATTTGGCCCGTATCGCGACTGGTCTTTCACCACGGGTGACAATGGGGTTCAACTCATGTATGGCCCTAATGAAAGTGGTAAAACATCCTTGCTCGAAGGGATGCGCACCTTGTTATTTGGCGGTACTCATAAGGCTTATGGCCCTATGACGGGGGCCCTTGATGTGGACCGTAATGGTGAAAGTTACTATATCGGTCGTAAGGGTAAGCAGTTAGACTTTTACAGCCCTGGTCATCCTGCCATCCATGAAGAGCCGGCTCAACATTGGTGGCATGGCATCGATAAAAAAACATATAACCGCATATTTGCGTTAACATTAGACGATCTACAAGGCCTTGATGTATTACAAGAGGTAGAGGTTCGTTCTCGATTCTTTGGCGCCGAAGGGGGAGAACACTTAGGTGGAGCTGTTAAGGATGTTGAAAAAGGGGCTACAGACCTACTTGTAGCATCCTCGAATGGTAAACGTCGCATCAATGTATTGATGGATGAGCTTAAAGAAAACCGTCAAAAGTTGAGTCAGTTGGCGGAGCATGAAGCGCAATATGTGGAATTACAAACCGTCTTTCACAGTACGGAGCAAACCGAAATGGAATTGCAAAATCAGTTGAAAGAATGGAAGGAATATCGGGATGGTATCGATGTAGTATTGCGTGCATGGGATACATATCGTCGCAGTGAAGAGGCGCGTATGCACATGCAGCAGTATAATAGTGAGCTCGCCTTGAGTCGTGATGAGTTCCTACGTCTTGATGAAGAAATAAAACGGGCTCGTGACAATATGCAATTATGGCAGGAAAAGGAAGCGGCATTGATGCCCGCCAACTTTAGTCCTGATAGCCCATTTGGAACTTATGGCCAAGATATTGAAGATCTTATTCAACAAGGTGCTAAATGGGAGCAATTACGCCGCGAGTGCGAAGAAGGCGATGCGTACATCCGTAAGGTTAGGGAACAATTGGAGTTTTCACGAACCCTACATTCTGCGTGGCGTCATGATGAGCCAATGGCAGAAGACATCAATTGGTTTGATGGAGAACGTTTGGCAAGTCGTTTGCGCACCGCAAAAGAACAACTTTTACATTGGCAAGACCGCAAACCTGCAGAGGCTACCGATGAGGTGCCGACGGCGAACCTTGAAGGGGCATCCTTACCTAACTTTAGTGAAGAAGAATTAGCTAAAAAAGAATATTTAGAACGTGAATTAGATCGTATCTTAATGGATATAGATCGAGTAGAGGCTAGACGGAATAGTCCTGGTTCAGATACACAGCCTACAATTCTGCCAAAATGGCTACAACGCATTAGTGGTATAGGTGCTGTTATTGCTGTATTAGTAGTATTAGCAGGCTTGTTGGTTCTTGAATCGGCATTATATACTATAGGTGGTTTTATTTTCTTGATTCTATCTATGGGGCTATTCTGGTATGCTACATGGAGGCTTCATAATGGTAACTCTGAAGTGTCTAAATTAAACTATGAGTTACAAATTTTATCCTCCCGTAAATCCGATGTAGAGCATCAGCTAGAGGCTTTGATCAAGGCTGCTACGCCTACAGCGAGTCCTGTACCATCCTTAGAAGGGGTGGCACATCTTGAACGTTGGATTCAAGAAGGTCATACATTACAAGGCATTTACGATGAAGCTCTCGCAGCATGGCAAAACTGGTTACCCCGAGGGGCGGCTAAGAGTCTCGATGAAGATGATTTCTTTGGCCTCAAACATGAATATGATCAATATCATGAGCAACTACGTACCATAGAAGGCTATGAAAAGCGTTTGGCGGAGCATAAAGAAGGTCTACGTATTATTGAAGACCAAGCGATGGCTTTGTGGTATAACCTTGGGATAGAGGCGCCAGTATCTCCAACAGAGCTAAAACGCATTTATAACCAATATAAGAACTTCCAACAAAATAAGATTGTATGGGAACAAAAGGAAGCACAACGTAAAAGCTTCCGCAATGAATACGATAATTGGCATCGTAAGGAAAAAGAGCTACTCCTTCGTCAACAAGAACTGCTCCATAAAGCGGGTATGGAAAGTTCCAACGAGTATCGTCAACATCTTATCGATGAGGACCAATATAAACAGTGGCAAACCATCTACAAGCAAAGTCAAGTGCAGCTTGATTTGCTTGCTCCTGATGCGGAGAATAAAGACTTGTTCTACCGTCGTTTGCGTGAAGCCAACAAGGATAACTGGTTGGATGAATTGGCTCATTCTGAGCGTGAAATAGCCTCTATCGAAGATAAATTGGCTACCTTGTACGAGCGTCGCGGCCAAATCGTTGAAGCCATGCGTACACTTGGTTCTGACCAGGAACAACACCAAATGTTGCAAGAACGAGAGGCTTTACAAAGTGAATTAGAGTCTGCTCTCGAAGATTGGGCTACGCAAGTATTGATAAGTCATTGTATGGATAAGGCTCAACAATCATATGAACAAGAAAAACAACCTCATATGTTAGAGCTTGCCTCCTCTTATGTTGAAAGACTAACTGGTGAGAGGTATACGCTTGATATTCTAGGTATCAATAAAGGGGTAGCACTTATCAACAACAATGGGGAACGACTAGAACTTAAATTCTGGTCTAGTGGTCTAGCTGACCAAGTATACTTGGCATTGCGTCTTGCCCTAGCCAAGGTATTCTCTTATCAAGTAGAATCCTTGCCGATTATCTTGGACGATATTTTGGTGCGTTTTGACGAAAATCGTCAACGTAGTGCTTTAGAATTATTGGCTGAGCTTGGGAAAAATCAACAGATTTGGCTCTTTACTTGTCAACGCTCCGTATATGATATGGCTCAATCTATTATGGGCATCGATTGCCATAGATTGAGTCGTAGTTAAATCAAAGTGGTAATGAAATAATAATCCCTGTGGAGGCATATGCTTTCACAGGGATTATTAGGGATTATTAAAGAATAAATAATGTAAGTGATTGTAACTAAAGTAACTGTTTTAGTTACACAAGTGTGTTAGTATACATTTAGAACGAAAGGGGTTGGGTACTTGAACACAGCATATTTGGACATGATCCAAGGAAAGAACCCTGGTGTAACGCCTGTGTGGTATATGCGACAAGCTGGTCGTAGTCAAGCGGAATACCGCAAAATCAAAGAAAAATATACTTTATTTGAAATTACAAAAGAACCTGAGCTATGTGCTCGCGTTACGGAATTACCTGTTAAGGAATACGGCGTCGATGCGGCGATTCTCTACAAAGATATTATGAGCCCCATGGTGGCTATGAATGTAAATGTAGAGCTCAAGGCTGGTGTGGGGCCTGTATTTAGCACGCCTATCCGCTCTATAGCTGATGTGGATAAATTAGAAACCTTTGATCCTACAAAGGTAGATTATATTGCGAAAACGATTACATTATTAACTTCTGGTATGCTCGACGTGCCGCTCATTGGTTTCTGCGGGGCACCGTTTACTATTGCGTCCTACCTTATCGAAGGGGGGCCAACAAAGAATTACAATAAGACTCGCGGTATGCTCATCGGTGCTCCAGATATGTGGAATGCATTGATGACAAAACTAGCGGACATGTCCATTGCGTACTTGTCCATGCAAGCCGAAGCGGGTGCTAATGCACTTCAAATCTTTGACTCTTGGGTAGGTGCTGTTAATGCAGACCAGTATAAACAAGGAATTTACCCTCATATGGAGCGGATCATAAAGACTGTGAAAGCTAAATATCCTCATTTGCCAATGGCCATGAATGGCGTTGGTACGGATCATTTGGTGTCTATTTGGTCTCACTTGCCTTTAGATGTCATTGCCCTTGATTGGCGTAGTTCCATCGTTATGGCAAACGAGCGCGGCGTAACACAAACGGTACAAGGTAACTTAGATCCGGCGTATTTGTTCGGAGACGAAAAAACATTGGCTCGCGAAGTGGATCGCATCTTGCTCGACGGCGTTCGCTATGGGCGCCATATCTTTAATTTAGGTCATGGCGTATTCCCAGAGGCAGATCCTAAAAAACTTCATTGGCTAACGGACTATGTGCATGAACGTAGTCGTGAGATTTGGACTCAAGAGAGGTAAATTAGTGAAAGTAGAAAAAAAAGGATTATTATTCCTGTCTTATGGTAGCCCTTTAAGTAAGGATGATTTAGTACCCTATATGACGAGCATTCGTCGTGGCCGTGTACCAACGGAAGCAGAGATTACAAATCTCACTAAGCGTTATGATACAATCGGTCAATGGGAAAATATTAAGCTTCAAACTATGGCAGAGTGCCAATATAAAGCATTGCTTACTCTGTTGCCAACTATGCCTTCCGCTATTGGTTTTTTACACATGAAACCATCCATTGCAGATGCGGTTGACTGCTTAGTCCAGCAAGGAGTGGAGCATATTATCGCTATTGTAACAGCTCCATTCTTCACCGCTCTCGGTACTGGAGCTTATGAAAAACAAGTGCAAGCAGCCATTTCAAACTATGATAATGTGACATTCGACTTTATTCGTTCCTGGTGGGACCAACCAACTTTTAAGGAATACTGGGTAAAAGCACTTTCAAAGTGTGTGCATAATGCTAAAGATGTATTCGTTATTTTTAGTGCGCACAGTATACCTCTTATCAATAATCATGGTGGCGATTCGTATGCGTTAGCTTTAGAGGAAAGCGCCAAAGAGATTGCTGAACATTGTAAATTACTTAAATGGACTGTGGCGTGGCAAAGTGCAGCTCCTCATGGTCAGTGGTTGGGCCCTACTGTAGAGGATGCTATCAACGAAGCCTTACAAACTGGTGCTAATCGCATTGTTTTTGTACCATTTGGATTTGTAAGCAACCACGTTGAGGTATTGTACGATAATGATGTGGAGTGTAAAGAACTCGTTGAAGCAGAGGGCGCAACATATATGCGTGCACCCATGCCAAATTGTAATGAAACATTTTTACAAGCAATGGCGAGTGCAATAATAGAAAGGATTCATTCGTGAACGTAACAATTGTGGGCGGTGGCTTAACAGGGCTAACAGCGGCTTATTATTTAGGTCATGCAAAGCCAGAATGGACCATTACTCTTTATGAACAAGCACCACGATTTGGTGGGAAAATACAAACGCAACGTGTGGATGACTTCGTAGTGGAACTCGGTCCTGACTCCTATTTGGGTCGTAAAACAGAAATGACAGATCTTGTGCATGATCTTGGACTAGGGGATACCCTTGTGTCTAATGAAACAGGCCAAGCCTTTGTATATGATAAGGGTTCTATCCACCCAATTCCAGGCGGCTCCATCATGGGCATTCCTACGGAAATGATGCCCTTTGTGAAAGCAACGCTCATTTCTTGGTCTGGTAAATTGCGTGCGGGCTTAGATTATTTTAAGAAACCATACCAACTCGATGAAAATGGTGATGTATCCATTGGTCATTTCTTCAAATACCACTTAGGACAAGAAATGATGGATAAACTCATCGAGCCTCTATTAGCGGGCATCTATGGTGGCGATATTTATAAAATTAGTCTATTGTCGACATTCCCTCATTTTATTCAAGTAGAACAAAAATATGGGAACATGGTAAAAGGTATGATGGCCGCTAAGATGAGTCATTCCAAAGCAGGTGTCTCTAAAGCAGCTAAAGATGCTGTTGCAGAAGGCGATGTGCCTCGTGCTGGTAAAGGTACTATGACAGATTGTCAATTTGAAAGCCACGAAGCAAAGTCTAGTCAAGCTAATTTTGCTAGTAATCGTGCAAGCAGTTCTAACCATGTAACAAAGACTAGTTCAAATCATCAGTCTGCTAAGGCGCAAACGGATATGGAAAGTCGGAAGGGAACAGCGGCTCAATCCGGTATGTTTCGTCAATTGACAGGCGGCCTTGAAAGCGTGATTACCGCTATCGTTGAGGCTATGCCTAGTAATGTACACTTGCATACAGGTACACTAGTTTCTGATATTCGATATGTTGATGGTGTGTATGCAATCGATGTGGTTAATCAGTGTAACGATTCTTGTGGTCGTCAATCTATGGCAGATCATGTGATTATTAGTACGCCGCCGGCAACGTATAGACAATGGTTTAAGGATGATCAGGGTTTTGACTTTTTGCGTTCCATGGAGCAATCTAGCTGTGCCATTGCTATTATGTCTTTTGATAAAAGCACCTTTGATGGTGACCTCAAGGGATCAGGTTTGCTCATTACTAGAAACACAGATACGCCTCTTACAGCGTGTACTATTCTTAATCAAAAATGGCCTCAAACAACGCCAGATGATAAGGTGGTGTTACGCGTCTTTATCGGTAAGCCTGGCAATGACGTGGTAGAACGACTCAGCGAAGAGGAACTTTCAGAATTGGCAGTCAAAGAAATTCAACATATCATGGGTTTCTCTGTCAAACCAGAGTGGGTGCGCATCAATCGCCTCATTCACTGTATGCCTCAATATAATGTAGGCCATCGCGCAGGCATTAAAGCTGTTCGTGAACATGTGGCAGAGCATTATCCCAATTTACACCTCATTGGTACGCCCTTTGATGGCATTGGAATCCCTGATGGTGTAAAACAAGCAAAAGAACTGGTAGAAAAACTTGTGAATGACAAGTAAAATAGTGACTTGCTTAAAAGAGTTAGTATAGTATTAAGAGCTATAGGATTATCCTCAGCATAAAAGTAGAAGTTTAGTCTTAACTAAAGAATGTACTAATAAAAAATCTCAATAGAAACTAAATTGAAAAGACTCTATATGCTATAATAGTAAGTGGAGTCTTTTGATTTCCTTAGTTATATAGATACATTATTATTTTGATATAATCACCGTAGATAGGAGTGATCATAATGGGAAAAGCAATCCCTACAGTAGAAGGTTGGCATAGCCAACACATGGTATTCGCCATGGATTTCAGCGCATGGAACTGCTTCACAGAGGATGAAAAAGCAGCAGCGCGCAATGAATTAAAAGCATTCTTAGCAGACCTTGAAGCTAAACATCAAGCTAAAGAAGGAAGTTATGCATTCTATGATTGTAATGGAGCAAAAGGGGACTTAATCCTATGGATTCTTGGTCCATCCCTTGAATACTTGGCGCAAGTAGAACGCAAATTCCGCCGCCTTGCCATTGCAAGCGTATTAGTACAAACATACTCTTATACATCTGTAACAGAAGTAAGCACCTATGTTAAGGCTAAACTTGATACAGAGGAAGTTAACCAAAAACTATATCCTCACGTACCTCGCGATAAATATATCTGTTTCTATAATATGAGTAAAAAACGCGAAGGTGATGATAATTGGTTCATGCTACCACCGCAAGAACGCGGAGCCTTGATGAAGTCTCACGGTGAACTTGGTAAAACATACTTGGACGTTTTATCTGAATTCACCACAGGTGGCTGTGGCTTAGATGACTGGGAATGGGGTATTACCATCTTCAGTAACGACGACATCCAATTCAAAAAAATCGTATATGATATGCGCTTTGAAGTAGCCAGTGCAAAATACGGCATCTTCAGCGACTTCTACGTTGGTACCATCATCGACGACGCACTACTAGAAGAAATCTTTGGATAATAAAAGAGCCTGCAATGCAGGCTCTTCTTTATTATTTAATTCATATATATCGATAAATAACTGCTTATTGTATCGTATATTTGTTCAATTTATAATGTTCTTAAGGTAGTCGGCGAGGTTGGGTCTCTCAAAAAGCAAATAGCCCTCCGTTACCAAGTGTAATTAGATAAACAGAAAGGCCATTTCCTAGATAATTAGTTTTTGAGATGCGCCTGACGTTCCTACTCGTCTGACTATCTATTTATATTATAGAGATAAAGGTATATATCGTCAAATTAGAATGAATGGACTGCCTTGCAGTCCATTTTTCTCCCCTCAAAATGAAGGCTATAATTTTGAGGGGAGAAAAGTTAATATACGCACTATACTTCGTAAAATATAATTCACAATATATGAGTATCGCATTCGCAACTATATTCTCATAAAAGAGAACCCCGCATCGATCCGACTTACGAGGTCAAGGCCCTAGGCCGCAGACCTGATAAGTATGGAGGAGAGATGCGGGGTTTCTTTTATCACTTAGTATAGAAAAGTGAATTATATTTTGTAGTACTGTTCAATGAACGTAAATTTTCTGTTCCAGAAAATTATACGTTCATGTTTGCACCTTTACGCACATAGAACCAGTAGCACACTGCTACAGTTACAATGTTAAATGCAAGTAATACAGCAAAGGCTGGGTGAATATTGCCGAACATGGAATATACAAAACCGAAGATTTTAGGTGTAATGAAGGCACCGTATGCAGCTACGGCAGCAACGAAACCTGTAATTAAAGAGGAAAGCAATGGATTGCCAAATACGTGAGGAATCATACGGAATGTAGCACCAGTTGCGAAGCCACAGCATACGAATGTCAACACGGACATAGCAAAGAAGAATGGGAAGTTGTGCATATCTACGCCAACTGCAATTAGCGCTGTTGTTGCACATAGACCGAGAAGGCTTACAAAGGTAACTTTTGTACCGCTATTGATCTTATCTGCTAACCAACCGCCTACAGGACGAAGGGCACCTGATACAAGAGGACCAACAAATGCGATAGACGCAAATGGAACTTCAGGGAATTCTTTACCTACTAATAAGCCAAGTGCTGCCGCATAACCAGAGAAAGCACCGAAGGAACAAGTGTATAGCAATGTAAGTGCCCAAGTGTGTTTGTTCCCAAAGATTTGTACAAGATTTTTAGGATTTGGTTTTTCTAGTGGTAAGTTATCCATGAAACGTGTCATAAGTGCAAGGATAACAACAAGTGGTACAATCCACATGAAAGCCGCATTGGCAAGGTATACTGCGTTACCTTTGATGATAGCTGGTGTTACACCAAATACGCTACCTAATGCAGCAGAACCCATAGCGAATGGAGCCAAGAAGTAGATTACAGAAATACCAAGGTTACCAACACCGCCGTTGATACCAAGAGCAGTACCTTTTTCGGATTTAGGGAAGAAGTTGCCAATGTACGCCATGGAGGACGAGAAGTTGCCACCCGCTAAACCGATGAGGGCAGTTAAGATCATGAATGTCGTATAAGAAGTTGTTGTATCTTGAACGGCAAAGCCAAGCCAAACAACAGGAACTAATAAGATAATTGTGGAAATAAATGTCCAGTTTTTACCGCCTAATAGTGCTGGCATGTATGTGTATACAAATCGCAATGTAGCACCTACAAGGCCTGGTAAGGCAGCTAATGTAAATAATTGATCTGTAGTAAAGTTAAATCCAGCGCTATTTAGCTGAGCTGCAATGGTAGCCCATAAGTACCAAACACAGAATGAAAGTGTTAAGGCAATAGTGGATATAACGAGGTTTTGTTTAGCGATTTTTTTGCCAAACTTTTCCCAAAATTCCGGATTTTCCGGTTGCCAATTAGCCACGATTTCGCTGCGGCTTGCACCTACTTGAGGCATTTTTAGTTCGTTCATTTTGAACTTCTCCTTACTGTAACAACTATACACGCAGATAAGACAAGAAAAATATATTAAAATTATATATAAAGTATATATAAATAATAAAATCTAAAAAATTCCTATAGAAAGTATTCGATTTACTTACAAATTGCGTTATAATTATTGTAGCATTAATATTTTTCAATGTCTTACATCACAGATATATTATATAGTGTAATTTTTTTTGTGAATGTGATGTAAAACACACATATTCTGAAATTAATAAGTTATAATAATCTTATATATACGAAAAAGTATATAGTATAGGTGCTTTTACTATAAATAGATTAGTATAACTAATGGATTTTGTTATAAAAGTACTGTGGAGTGATAATGGTATGGATCAAAATTTAATTAACCAATTGCTTGCTTTGCCGGGTGAGGAACTACATCTTAAAAAAGGTGATTTTCTCTTCCGTGAGGGGGACAAGGCAGAATACTTTTACGTAGTAGTAAAAGGTAGAATGAGCATTAAAAAGTTCGAAGCTAGCGGACACATTTTTGCGTTGCGTTTAGTAGGACCGAATAATGTAATTGGTGAGGTTCCGTTGTATGAGGAGAACACTAGATCATATGTGTTCAACGCCATTGCTCGGGAGGATTGCTCTGTTTACTGTATACGCTATGATGTGTTGGAAGGGGCTATTGCAAAAGACCATTCATTGGCCATTGCGATGATGAAAATCTACACTTTACATATGCGTCGTCAACAGGCAAAATACCGAGACTTGCTACTTTACGGCAAGAAGGGAGCATTCTATTCTACCTTGTTGCGCTTAGCCAATAGTTATGGTGTAAAGCGCGAGGATGGTATCTTTATTGATATTGCCCTAACAAATCAAGAGTTGGCTGAGTTTGCTGCCACATCAAGAGAAAGTTTAAATCGCATGTTAAGTGAGTTGCGTAAGTTAGGCTATGTAGCCTATGACAAACACCATCTAGTAATCTGTGATTTTGACGCTTTAATCGGATTACTTGATTTAGAGGTTGATGGTATCGACCCTAATATTAGTAATATCGAATAACAGGATTTTCTCCCTTGTGTTAGCACATCTAGCACAAGGGATTTTTGTAGTTTTGAAGGAGGACACGAGATGAGCTTGTTGTCTCAAAAGTTTAAGTTTCTTCGCAAGAAGGAAGTATCTCCAAGTGGTCATCAAATCACAGAAGATGGTGGTCGCGAGTGGGAAAATTTTTATCGTGATCGTTGGTCTTACGATAAAGTAGTCCGTACGACTCATGGTGTAAACTGTACTGGTTCTTGTAGCTGGAACATTTATGTTAAAAATGGTGTTGTAGCTTGGGAAAATCAAGCAACTGATTACCCTGAAACACCAGATGATATGCCGGATTACGAACCACGTGGGTGCCCTCGTGGTGCGACCTTCTCTTGGTATCTCTATAGCCCTTTGCGCGTAAAATATCCTTATGTACGTGGCGAATTGGCTGAGCTTTGGAGAGAAGCAAAGAAGAATGCTAAGAACCCAATCGAAGCTTGGAAATCTATCGTAGAAGATCCTGAAAAAGCGAAAAAATATAAGTCTGCCCGTGGTATGGGTGGCTTTGTGCGCTCCACATGGGATGAAGCAACAGAAATCACTGCAGCATCCTTACTATATACAGCAAAAACTTACGGCCCTGACCGCAACGCAGGATTCTCAGTAATTCCTGCGATGTCCATGTTGTCCTATGCAGCAGGGGCTCGTTTCCTTAACTTGATGGGTGGTACACCATTGTCCTTCTATGACTGGTATGCCGATTTGCCACCTTCCAGCCCTCAAGTTTGGGGTGAACAAACTGATACACCTGAATCTGGTGACTGGTATAATGCTGGTTACATTATGACGTGGGGTTCTAACGTACCGTTGACTCGTACGCCAGATGCTCACTTCTTGACAGAGGTTCGCTATAAAGGGACTAAGGTAGTATCGGTGTCTCCTGACTATGCGGAATCTACAACTTCTTCTGATGCATGGCTCAATGTAAAAGCTGGTACCGATGCGGCTCTTGCCATGGCAATGGGTCACGTTATTCTAAAAGAATATTACATCGATAAAGAAACTCCATACTTCAAAGAGTATGCAAAAGAGTTTACAGATATGCCATTCCTTGTGCGTGTTGAAGACATCAACGGCACGGTTCAACCAGGCCGTTTCTTGAATGCTAAGGACTTAGGCCGCCAAGAGGAAGGCGCTGACTTCCAAATGGTATTGATTGATGAACTAACAAATGAAATCGTTGTTCCTAATGGTACAATGGGTGAACGTCACACACATCCTGAGAAATGGAACTTACGTCTTGAAAATCGTGATACAGGGGCTAAAATCGATCCTCGTTTATCAGTATTTGATCAACGGGAAGATGTGACTGTTGTTAAATTGCCATACTTTGGTGATGAAGAGCACGAAGGCATTATTGAACGCGCTATTCCAACTATTACAGTACAAACTGTTGATGGTCCTATGAAAGTGACTACTGTATACGATCTTATTCTTGCTAACTATGGTATTGACCGCGGTATCGGTGGTGAGGTAGCGACAGCTTACACTGACGACACACCTTATACACCTACATGGCAAGAAAAAATCACTGGCGTAAAAGCGGACATTGCTATTGCTACAGCACGTGAGTTTGCAGATAATGCAGAAAAAACGAAAGGTCGTTCCATGATTATCATGGGCGGTGGTATCAACCACTGGTACCATGCCGATGTTATTTACCGCACTATTTTGAACCTTATCATGTTCTGTGGTACAGAAGGCGTTAACGGTGGTGGTTGGGCCCACTACGTAGGTCAAGAAAAACTTCGTCCTGTTGAAGGTTGGGGTGGTATCATGACTGCCAATGACTGGAGTAAGGCTCCTCGTTTGCAAAATGGTACATCTTGGTTCTACTTTGCTACAGAGCAATATCGTTCTGACTGCATCGATTTGGCAGACCGCGTATCTAAATTGGCTAAACCTCGCTATCGTCATCCTGGGGATTACAATGTATTAGCAGCTCGTTTAGGCTGGTTGCCATCTTATCCTACTTTCAATAAAGGTAGCCAAGAATTGATTAATGATGCTCGCGCAGCCGGTGCTAGTACAGAAGCAGAAATCAACCAATATGTAGCACAAGCCTTGAAAAATAAAGATTTACAATTCTGCGTAGAGGATCCTGCAGCTAAAGAAAACCACCCTCGCAACCTGTTTGTATGGCGTGCGAACCTTATCGGCTCCTCTTCTAAAGGTCATGAGTACTTCTTGAAACATTTATTAGGCACAAAAAATGCCGTATTGGAAGATGATGATGCTCCTACGCGTCCAGAAGAAATTAAATGGCGCGAAGCAGATGGTGCGGGTAAGCTTGATCTCTTAATTGATATCGACTTCCGTATGGCGTCTACAGGTTTATATTCTGATATCGTGTTCCCAGCAGCTACATGGTATGAAAAAGAAGACTTGTCTTCCACAGATATGCATCCATATGTACATGTATTCCAAGCTGCTGTTGATTGCGCATGGGAAACTAAATCCGACTGGGATACATTCCGTACCCTTGCAGAAACAGTATCTCGCGTAGCAAAAGAATCTGGCTTTACAGAATATGAAGATATTGTAGCTACTCCACTTGGCCATGATAGCCCAGGCGAAGTAGCGCAACCAGAAGGTAAAGTTCTTGATTGGAGTAAAGGCGAATGTGAACCAATCCCTGGTAAAACAATGCCGAACCTCGTTCATGTAAAACGCGATTACAGTCAGATCTTTGAAAAATACATTGCTTTAGGACCTAATATCGAAAATAAAATGGGTGCTCACGGTTTGGCGTGGGATGTATCTGACGAATATCAAACATTGTATGCTCAAAATGGTACGATTGATAATCCAGACTTCATTTCTCATGGCCGTCCAAGCATTTACGAATGTAAGGAAGCTTGTAATGTTGTATTAACATTATCTTCTTGTACAAATGGTAAATTAGCGGTTCGTTCTTGGAAAGCGATGGAAGAAAAAACAGGTCTTTCTGGGCTTGAAAAGAATGCAAAAGGTCGCGAACAAGAAAAAATTACCTTCGATGACATGGTTCGTCAACCACGCTTTATCATTAGCTCTGTAACAAGTACTGGTAAGAACGATAAAAACCGTCGTTATTCTCCATTTACAACATCTACAGAAGATAAGGTACCATTCCGTACTGTAACAGGTCGTCAATCGTTCTATTGTGATCATGAAATGATGCGCGACTATGGCGAAGCTATGGCATTGTACAAACCTGTATTGTCATATAAACCAGTACAAGGTGATTATAAACAAGAAGGTATTCCAGAAATTACATTGAAATACTTAACTCCACATAATAAGTGGTCTACACATAGTATGTACTTTGATAGCCAACAAATGTTGACATTATTCCGCGGGGGCCAAACAATTTGGCTTAACGAAGATGATGCAGCAGAAATTGGTGTTAAAGATAACGACTGGGTAGAAGCTTTCAATAAAAATGGTGTAGTTGCAGCTCGTGCAGTTGTATCTCCACGTATTCCTCGTGGCATTTCTTATATGCATCACTCCCAAGACCGTCACATCAACGTTCCTGGTACGCAAGTTAAGAAAGATCGTCGCGGTGGTACACACAATGCGCCAACTCATATTCACATGAAGCCGACACACATGATCGGCGGTTATGGTCAATTGAGCTATGGCTTTAACTACTATGGCCCAACTGGTAACCAACGTGATATGACAATTGTGGCTCGTAAATTGAAGGAGGTGGATTGGCTTGAAGATTAAAGCTCAAGTATCCATGGTCCTAAATTTGGACAAGTGTTTAGGCTGTCATACATGCTCTATTACTTGTAAAAATACATGGACGAACCGCGAAGGCGCGGAATATATGTACTTTAATAACGTGGAAACCCGCCCTGGCGTGGGTTACCCACGTAATTGGGAAAACCAAGAGAAATGGAAGGGTGGCTGGACTCTCGATAAAAGCGGTAATTTGGCGCTTTCCACAGGCTCTAAAGGCTCTCGATTGATGAAGTTGTTCTATCATCCAGAACAACCAGAAATTACGGATTACTTTGAACCTTGGACATACGATTATGAGACATTGATTCATACCGGTCGTAAAAATAATCAACCTGTAGCACGTCCTCGTTCTTTGTTAACAAAGCAAAAAATGGAAGTAACATGGGGCCCTAACTGGGATGATGATTTGGCTGGTGGTCATCATGCACGGGAAGATGTGAACTTGGCTAAAATGGGTGATGATATCGTATTTGACTACGAAGAAGTATTCATGCGTTATTTACCACGTCTTTGTAACCACTGTTTGAATCCTGCATGTGTAGCAGCATGTCCATCCGGTGCTATCTACAAGCGTGATGAAGATGGTGTTGTACTTGTTTCTCAAGATGTATGCCGCGGTTGGAGACATTGCGTTCCATCTTGCCCATACAAAAAAATCTTCTATAACTGGGAAACAAATAAAGCTGAAAAATGTGTATTCTGTTACCCTCGTTTGGAAAATGGCTTGCCTCAAATTTGCGCTGAAACATGTGTAGGTCGTATGCGCTATGTTGGTGTAGTTTTATACGATATGGACAAAGTTCAAGAAATGGCAGCTACGAAGGATGAACAAGAAATTTACCAAAATACAGTAGATTTGATCTTGGATCCTAATGATCCAGAGGTTATTAAAGCCGCTCGTGAAGCAGGTATCTCTGAAGCCTTCTTGAAAGCAGCTAAAAAATCTCCTGTTTACAAGCTTGTAAAAGAATGGGGCGTTGCATTGCCATTGCATCCAGAGTATCGCACATTGCCAATGGTTTGGTATGTGCCACCGCTCAGCCCAATCTTACAACGTGTTACATCTGATGTATACTTGCCAGATGCACATGAAATGCGCGTGCCTGTACAATACTTAGCTAATATGTTTACTGCTGGTAATACAGATATTTTAGCTCGTGTATTACAACGCATTCTCGATATGCGTGAATACATGCGCCGCCGTGAGACAGGTGACGAAGCAATCGCTCATGAAGTAGATCTTACAGAAGAGCAAATGTATGCTATGTACAAATTATTAGCCTTGTCTAAATATAATGATCGTTTTGTTATCCCATCCGATGTTAACGTATCTCGCGAAGGTCGCTTAGAAATGCAACACAATCGTGGTTTTGCATGCCCGACAGGGGGTTGCCATAATGGATGATGCACAAAAAATAGCTCTCATTGCTTCTTTTTTGCTTCGGTATCCAGATGAATCTTGGTACAATGAACTTGGTGAATGGAAAGAGGATACTTACTCTGTTGAGCATCCTCAGCTTCGCCAAGGATTGCTAGAGTTCTTTGATTACATTGAAGAAACGGATCGTAAGGCCTTTGAAGACCAATACGTACGTATCTTTGACTTCAGCCGTAATACGACGATGTACTTATCGACTTACGAATTGCAAGGTACAGGGGAACAAGCAGAGGAACTCGTTAAATATAAAGCCTTCTTCCTAGAAAATGGCTATGATTTACCAAAGGAGATGCCTGACTATATTCCAGCTATTTTAGAGTTATGTGCAGTTATCGAACCTGAAAAGGCTCGTGAAGTATATGATTATTGTAAACCAAAGCTAGAATATATTAGGGATCGATTGATCGAAGCAAAACTGACCTATGCATTCTTATTTGATATCATATTGTCGGTTGCAAATGGATTGGAGGACGGTGCACGATGAATCTATTTTTATGGGGCGCTTTGCCATATATTGCGTTTACCTTCTTAATCGTAGGCACACTTGTTCGTTTCTTCTACTTTGAAAGAAACTGGACTACAAAATCAAGTGAATTTTTAGAGAAAAAACAATTACGTATTGCCAATCCATTGTTCCACTTTGGTTTGCTATGCGTTATCGGCGGTCACGTAGTAGGTGTATTAGTACCTAAAACTTGGACTGCAGCTATGGGTATTAATGACCATATGTACCATGAAGGTGCATTGTATATGGGTGCTGTAGCGGGTATCATCTTTATCGTTGGTTTCTTGCTCTTGATGAAACGCCGCTTTACTGTACCTGCTATGAAAGTAAATACATCTGGCTTTGATAAATGGCTATATTTATTCTTAACATTGGCTATCTTTAGTGGTATGGCCGGTACATTACTTAATGCATCCGGGTTCTTTGATTACCGTGTATCCATCGGCCCATGGTTCCGTAGCTTGCTATCCTTTATGCCTGATCCATCCTTGATGGAAGGCGTGCCATTCATGTTTAAATTCCACATGTTGGCTTGGATGGTGGTTGCTATTATCTTCCCATTCAGCCGTTTGGTACACTGCTTGAGTGTTCCACTCAACTATTTAACACGTCCGTTCATCGTATATCGTAAACGGGATCAAAAATAATTAGGATGATGATTAATTTGTATGCCTATATATAATAGGATTCATTAATCTATGGCCCCTTGTAGTGGTGAAAGCATATGCTCACAACTATGAGGGGCTTTTTATTTACCGATTCTGTATTAGTAGATTACAATGTATTCTCTGTAGAGAAAAAATTTATTCATTGTAATAAACTTAGAATTACTATAATAGGCATTTTAATTTAGAATTATTCTTATAATATATACTATGTATCTAATATAAGTAATCTACAAAATTCGATTTAAATGATAAACTATATCGTATAGATTGAATTTTTTAGGTATTATTTTTGAGAGGTATATGATGAATCAAGTTGAAACAAAACAGAAAAAAAGTATTTACCATATCTTTGTATGGATTGCTATTTTCTCCTTAGTTATGATCGGTTTATTAGAGTGGGGCTACATGGCCGGTGGTCGTGCCTTTGGTAATTATAAAGTGTATACGGGTCTTGTGCCATGGTGTGTATGGATCATCATGACCTATTTAGCGACTCGCCCTAAATGGTTTACAAGCCGCTATAATTTAGGTGACATGTATAAGGTACACCGTGCATTAGGTATTGCCACTGTAGCTGTTATTGCATTCCATTTATATCTCTATTTTGGTAAAGCGGCTAAATCCATCCTTGGTTGGTGGGGCGGATATGTGGCTCTTACCTCCTTTGGTATTGCTACAATCTCTGGCCTTGCGTTCTTAACTCCAAAACTTAGAAAGGTTACACCATCTGGTCGTAATGTAGGTATTTGGTTACATCGATTAAATCTTGTAGCACTTGTTGCTGCAGATATCCATATTCATGGTTTTAATCGTATTTCTAAAATGGTGCCATTCTTACAAGTGTTTGATATCATTACATACGGTCTCGTTCTTTACTGCATTTACTTGATGTTTAAAAAGAAATAATATGAATTACTAGAATCCCTTCTGTATCATGCAGAAGGGATTTTTCGTTACATTTATAGTTTCTAGTAAATTAACATAGGATATTATCAGTTTGAGTCATAAATGATTGTGAGATTGATATACATTTTCCCTTTACTCGTATAATGAAAATTGTTATTATCTGTATGTTAAACATGATAATGATAATTAGGTTCATAAATTCATTATCTATTCATTTTTATTCTTGTTATTTTTATTGTGTGAGGTTTAGTATGATTAAACGTAAAATGACCAGTGCTTTTGCAGTGGCTGCCATGATGGGTGTGGCTACAGCTTTTGCTGTTAACCCATTTTCTGATGTTCCTTCTGATAGTTGGGCTTATCAAGCAGTAGATCAATTGGCTACAGCTGGTATTATCAATGGATATCCTGATGGTACTTTCAAAGGGCAAAATAATATTACGCGTTATGAAATGGCCCAAATGATTGCGAAAGGCATGGCTAATCAAGATCGGGCAAATGCGGAACAACAAGCTATGTTAAATCGCTTGGCGGATGAATTTTCCAATGAATTGAATACACTTGGTGTGCGTGTAGCTAAATTGGAAGACCGCGTAGGCAATGTAAAAGTTACTGGTGATGCTCGTATCAACTACATCGGTAAAGAGGGTGGCGATGGTTATGATTACGAAGATAAGATCACAGCTCGTGTACGTCTAGGTCTCGATGCAAAGGTTAATAAAAATACCTCTGTTAAAGCGCGTATTACTACAGGTTCTATTGAGCTAGGTGATAGCTCTAAAGAGGCACAAGCTAATTGGGATTTGGCATACGTAGAGCACAAGTTCGGTAAAAATGTTGTGGTCGATGCGGGGCGCTATACTCAAAAATTTGGCGGTGGTCTCATTTATAACTCCAACTTTGATGGTGTTGGTGCTACAGCTAAGCTTGGTGATAAAGTTACATTAAATGGCGCTTATGGTTACATGACAGCAGGTCGTTTTGCCAAGACTAGTAAAGCTGATAATGGTGATGTAGGTCTTATCAATGCTAATGTAGCTGTTAATGATCGCTTTGGTTTTGGTGGTATGTTTGCTCATGTAGGTACAACGAATGTACGTATGGGTAATGGCAAGAAAAATAACGAATTCGATAATGTATATGGATTTAATGCTAAGTATAATATTGGTAAATTCGGTATTGATGGCGAGTGGGTAAAAGCATCTGGCTTAAGTGATTCCGATATTTGGAACGTTGGCGTTAAATGGGGCGACTATAAAATTAATAAGAAGAACTCTTGGGCTATCCGATTAGATTACTTTGATCAAGCTAAGAATGCACCTGTATTTAAAACACAAAAATATGAATCTAATGATTTATTAAAGAAAACACGGTATGAAGGCTATAAAGCATGGCAATTAGGTGCATCCTACGCACCAGAGAAAAATATCGGCATTAATGCATACTACGGCTTCAATGCTAAAACACAAGAAGGCAATCGCGTA
Organism: Veillonella sp. 6_1_27; assembly: GCF_000163735.1. Taxonomy (NCBI): domain Bacteria; kingdom Bacillati; phylum Bacillota; class Negativicutes; order Veillonellales; family Veillonellaceae; genus Veillonella; species Veillonella sp. 6_1_27. The sequence continues at coordinate 259,135 of NZ_GG770217.1, read as the reverse complement.
AATGATTACTATCGTGCGGATCTTAACTTCAAATTCTAATTTAATGATTGGATTTTAAGTTAATCAGTAATTAGTTCTAAGTAGAATGCTATAGGGTGAGAGTGTTTTATTAGCATGCTACATTAGGCCAAACTAGATGTATACTTGTAGATTGTATAAGACATAGAGAGGTTTATTATGGCAGAAGTTGTAAAAAAACAGTTTAAGAGTAAATACCATATTTTAATTTGGATTGCAGTTTTATCCTTAATATTTATGGGCATGGTGGAATATGGTTATGTAACAGGTGGTAGACCATTCGGCAATTGGAAGGTTCACTTAGGCCTTATTCCTTATGTGGCATGGCTTGTATTAACATACATTGCAACAAAACCAAAATGGTTTATCAAACGATACAATCCAAAAGAAATGTTTGAAATTCATCGCATCGTAGGTATTGTTAGTGTTGTTCTCGTATGTGCACACTGGTATGTATACTTCTTGAAAGCTTTGAAATCCTTCTTAGGCTTCTGGGGTGGTTATATCTCCCTTGTGGCTATGTTTATTGCTCTTATCTTTGCGGTATTATACTTAACACCTTGGGTAGGGAATATGGCAAAATCTGTATCTCGTAAAAAAGCAATCTGGATTCATCGCTTGAATCTTGTTGCTATTATTGCGGCAAATATCCATGTTCATGGATTTGGACGTTTATCTAAAATGGTGCCATTCTTACCTGTGTTTGACGTAGTGACTTATGCGCTTGTTATTTACTATATTTATTGGATGTTCAAACAAAAATAATATATTGTAGGCATCTCTTTCTTTGGTAAAAGTAGGAGAATCACACGATAAAAAAGACCATCGCTGACCCTTATGGGTATAAGCGATGGTCTTTTTAGGTTGTTTGCGATACAATAGAATTATAAGTATATATTCTATGGATTTATGTAAATATATGCTGTTGCATTCTTTTGAGGTAAGAATAAAAATCTGTTCTATAAACATTTCTTTTGTATTATAGTATTCTTTAGCTCATATCGATATGTATATTACTACCTTTATAGGTAATTTCAAATAAGAAAGAAGGATATTATGGATTCTTCTTGGAAACGAATTATATACCTAATCTGTACTATACAGGTTGGTGGGGGTATAACAATTATCGGTGTATTATCCTTCCTTCCGTTATTTTTAGCTGAGCTAGGTCTTCATGATCCAGGGGAAGCGGCCATGTGGGCAGGTCTTGTATCAGGTGTAACGCCTTGTATGGTGGCTCTTAGTGCTCCCTATTGGTCGCGTAAGGCAAATCAGCTTGGTCCACGTAAGGTAATGATGTTCATCTTGTTTACCCTAATGGTGACTGTTGGCGCCTGTGCTTTTACACAAACACCATGGCAGTTATTGATGTTACGCATCTTGCAAGGCGTGGTGGGGGGCTATGTTCCGATAGGCTTGGCTATTATTATTCTCATAACCCCTGAGGATAAGGTACCTTGGGCAATGGGTTTATATCAAGCCTCCATGGTTATGGGCCTCGTTTTTGGACCACTCATGGGTGGGTTGGCGGCTGATTTATTAGGTTATCGCGCACCATTCATTATGTTCTCAGCCTTAACAGGGTTTTGTATGTTGGGGATTTATCTATTCATGCCTAATCTACAATTTGAGCATAAGGTAGATGCTAGAGAGTCGCAGCTGTCTCTAATTAAATCCTTTTTGGTCATACCTCGAGTTCGCCTCTTGGTAGGACTATTGTTCTTATGTAATTTTGGTATTACCGGTATTGGTCCCATTTTACCACTATATATTAAGCACTATATGCATATGAATGATGAGTTTGTAGCCACAATCGTTGGTATAATCATCTTTGGCGCCGGTTTATTTAGTGCGTTAGCTTCAATCTCCATTGGCAAGATAACAGAACGTTTAACCATGCCTCGTATTATTTTTACTGCTACATGGGCTGTAGGGACTTTGTTTATACTTCAATATATAATGCCTAGTATATGGGGCCTTGGCATATTCCGTGCCATTGCAGGATTCTTCATGGGCTTTATTACACCAATTGCGAATACGCTCATATCCAAGGCTGTTCCTATTGAGCGCCGAGGTATCGTGTTTGGTGCAGTGTCCAGTGTAGCCATGATGGGAAATGTATTGGGGCCTGTCCTTAGTGGCATGATTGCTCGTGCCTTTGGGTATGGGGCGGTCTTTTGGTCTACAGCAGCTATATTCTTTGTAGCGGCACTGTTTATTTATCGTAGTTTAGTTATTCCCAGTGAAAGTTAATCATCATAGCTGATCTGCTTTCACCGTTTTAGACATAGTTAAATATATTTAGTATTATGTAGAGAATCGATAGATACTATAGATTCTATGTAAGATACTATGTAGAGAAAACGTATAGCAAACTCCAATATGGGGCTGTATGTTGCGAAATGTTTCAAAGGTATTGATTTGTCTAATCCGTAAGAGAGATGAGAGTGCATCGTTATGTTATTAAAACAATTAGAGTATTTTGTATGTGTAGTAGATAATAATAGTTTTACACAAGCTGCAACAGAGCAATATGTATCTCAATCTGCTATATCTCAGCAAATCAAAGCTCTTGAAAATAGCCTTGGTGTTGAATTAATGGTTCGAGAGAAACGAAGTTTTCATCTAACACCAGCAGGACAATATTTATATCGATCTGGTAAGAAGTTATTAGAACGGTTCCATGATATTAAGGTAGAAACGACGCGCATTGGTACAGATGCACGGGTGAGTTTGCGCATTGGCTATTTGAACCGTTATAGTGGGATTGCTATGCAGCAAACTGTGATTCGCATGGCAAAGCGTTATAAAAATTTAGATATTCGTATGTACAGCGGCAGTCATGAAGAGCTATATGGCATGCTCAGCGATCGTCGTGTAGATGTAGTATTTAATGATCAATGGCAAATTTTGTCTGATGATTTTGAAAGTCATTTAATTGATAAAGCCACTACATTTATAGAGGTACCACAAGGATATACTAATGAAGATTGTGTAGAACTAAAGCATATCGATGATTTACCACTTATTTTATTGTGTCGCGGGAAATATACCTTGTCTGAAGAGGAACACTATCGTAAGGCCATAGGTTATAATGGTGCCTTCGCTTATGCTCGTACGTTAGAAGAAGCACGATACCTGGTTGCAGGGCAGCAAGGGCTATTACTATTAGATTGTTTTAAATACTTAACAGATCCTATGCCAGGTATCGAACGTAAGGTGTTGACGAATCATAGTAAACCTATGGAACGCCACTACTACTTTATATCGCAACGAAATCAAAATAATTCGTATATTGTAGCTCTTAGAGATATGTTCCGGCAGGTACTTGAAGAATTATAAATGAGATTATAAATGAAAAAGCCGTTAGCAACTTGCTAACGACTTTTTTCTTTTTCTGTACATCATCTATTTGTATTTTTCTTATATAGTTATGATGGTATTAGTGATTTAGACTTTTCTTTGTATAACCTCACAAAAAGTCTCTTAACATCATGAAGCCATCAATACATAATTTGATACCATAAATGACGAGAACCGAACCACAGAAACGGTTAATCCATGCCATATGAGTAATTTTAATTTTTTTAGCTAGTAGATGCATTGTAGTAGCTAGAGAACCAAACCAAATAGGTGTCATAACTAAGAAACCAGCGAAGAAGTGGTAGATGCTTTCTTTTGGAATATTAGCTTGAAAAGCACCGAGCATCATTGTCGCATCTAGAATGGCTTGAGGATTGCCCCATGATACCGCAATGGCTGAGACAATAATTTTTCTAATTGGAATATGTGTGTCCACATTGCGCATGTCTGGTTCAGTTTTAAATATATTAAAGCCCATATAAACAATGAGGAGGCCCCCAAAGAGGAGAATTATGAGCTTTGTGAGTGGCCACATTTCAAGAACGGCACCAATACCATAGAAGGCGGCAGCACTTAAACTCATGTCAAAAAACGCTAGTATGATTAGCGTCAATATAATGCGACGGACAGGTTGCACCAAGGCCGTATTAATAATGAAGAGGTTTTGCATGCCAACAGGGGCAAACGTAGCGAGACCGACAAGAAGTCCTTGTAAGAAGTACATATTAACCCTCCTGACTATGGTATGATAAAGTACTAATAAGGTGAATAGTAGCACGAAACCCCTCCATTACTGGAGGGGTCCTTACTATTCTATTCATATATAATTATAACATAATATACAATATATGTATATTTTCTACCATAAACCTATCATATGTTGTGCCATAAGGCTTACGGCGGAGATAGCAATCCAGCAACAAGCGCCTAAGGCTAGGGCAGAGCCGCCGGATTTTAATAATTTTACAATATTTGTATTAAGGCCGATTGCTACCATGGCCATTGTAATAAAGTATTTGGAAATTGTTTTGAAGATACTCAAGAATTGAATATCTACATTAGCATAGGATAATGCTGTTGTAATAAGGGAGCAAAGTACAAAGTATAAAACAAATCTTGGGAAAATCTTAGCAATACTAACGTTTGCACCATCTGTCTGAGAGGCATTTTTCTTGGCTTTGTATACTTGATAACTAGCGAGGCCTAAACATATAGGAATAATAGCTAGGGTACGTGTTAGCTTTACGATAGTAGCATATTCCAAAACTTGAGTGCCCGTACCTTTCATACTATCCCATACAGCAGCTGTTGCTGTTACAGAAGAAGTATCGTTAACTGCAGTACCAGCGAACAATCCAAAGCCCATGTTAGAGAGCCCAATGGCGTCGCCTAATTGAGGGAATACGAAGGCGGCTACCACATTGAAGAAGAATACAACAGAGATTGCTTGTGCAATATCATGATCCTCTGCTTTAATAACTGGTGCCGCTGCAGCAATAGCGGAACCACCACAAATGGATGAACCAACACCGATGAGAACAGCTGAGTTAGAGTCAATATGGGTTAATCGATAAATAACATAGGATACGATTAACGATGTAGCGATGGTAGAAATGATGACAGGTAAAGAAATCCAACCTACATGTAGAATCTGTGTAATGTTAAGACCAAAGCCCAACAAAATAACGGCCCACTGTAAAATCTTTTTGGATGTAAATCCAATGCCAGCACCTGTTTTTTCCCGTTTCCAAGAGGTAAAGATAGAACCAATAATTATACCTAAAATGATGGCAAAGATTGGACTACCTACTAGATGAAATTGCTGTCCTAGTAGCCAACAAGGAATAGCGAGAATGGCACAGAGCAAAATGCCTGGCAACGTTTTTTGATTGATACCCATTATAAAACCTCCTTACTGTACATACAGTTCACGTCATATGCGGTATCATGTGGCGTTTGCTTTCTATAGTGTTAATAGTACCATAGGAAGGGTTTTTAAATCTACTATATATGTCAGAATTATACAGAATATTCATCGCATTTTTGAAGTTTTTATATGATTGATATAAATAAAAACAAATTATAAGATAAAAGTTAATATTATTGAGTTAAAGATTTTGTATAATCGTAAAATTCATAATAATAATTTATAAGTTGAAATTTAAACTTGTTTTGTGATGAATAAGGTGTATATAATGAATAGAATCTATTTCAGGTGGAAATAGAGTATATAAAGTGAGGACCCTTATGATTGATATTACAAAAATAATTGAAACCAATAAAGAATATGTGAAACAACACCCTGAGCTACCAAAGGCGGGGCTAACAAGCCATCCTACAAAAAAGTTAGGTATCGTAACTTGTATGGATACCCGCTTAGTAGGTATGCTAGAAGAAGCACTAGGCTTTAATCGAGGTGAGATAATTGTCATCAAAACTGCAGGAAATAGTGTAACACAACCTATCGATAACATTGTGCAAAGCTTGCTCGTTGCTACCTATGGTATGGAAATTGAAGATGTGCTAATCATCGGTCATGAAAACTGCGGTATGATTGATTTTTCTGCTACAACATTCATGGAATCTATGAAAGCGAAAGGTATTAGTGAAGATGCTATTCGCATGATTGAACCGGGCCTTATCGACTGGATGGATCGATTCCATATCTCTGAAGACAATGTAATTTATACAGTTAACTTCCTACGCCACCATCCACTATTTCCAAAAGGAATGGGGTTCTATGGAGGCATGATGGATCCTGATACAGGCGAATTCCGTTATATTGAGATTTAGTGGTGGCCTCGATGGGGCCCCATTAGATAATTACATTTAGGTAAAAAAGAGTGATGACTAATCTCTACGCTCCAAAGCGAGCTAAGTCGCTAATCGATTAGTCATTACTCTTTTTATAACTGTATTTGTGAACTCGTCCCATCGAGTCTATCCATAAATCAATAAAACAAAATTCACTGTATCAAAAGAGAAAGGGAATGGCTTAGCCATTCCCTTTCTCTTTTCCCATATAGCCAACCTATTATTATCGTATTCAAAGTAGCGGTCTGTGACTCTATGGGACTAATACTGCGATAATGTTATAAAAAGCTGTGTTCCTAAGCGAAGTGCGACTTAGTTTACTATGGAGCGCGGAGGTTAGGGACACAGCTTTTTAGCTAAAATGTAGCGATGTATTCGGGACCCATAGAGTCATAGCATCGTAAACTTGAACAGTAATAATAGGTTGACTATATATTCCTTTTCGCTGTATATTGTAATTAGATTGTAAACTTAATCATATAAATTAGTTAACCTATGCGGCAGTAAGTATTCGCTTGAGAGGAGCTTTGTATGAAGCAGTTAGGTATTTCTATAATTGGTACAGATACAGATGTAGGTAAGACGTTTGTGACAGGGTTATTGGGGGCGATGGCTGTAGACGATGGCTTTGCTGTTGGTATGGTGAAACCTGTGTCTTCTAGTGCAGTTCCTTTCCCTGAATGTGTGACGATGGATGAGGATAATTATAATATTGGCCTTGAGAGTAAAGATGCAACACATTTGATGCGCTCCGCAGGTATTCCTGAATCTCGTCGTCATGAAGTGAATCCTTATGCTATAGCCGGTGATTTCTCTCCTCGCCTTGCAGCGGAATTGGCTGGTATCGAGATTGACTATGATGGCCTTGTAGAACATACATTAGATGTAGTGAGTCGCTATGACATAACCTTTGTAGAAGGTGCAGGCGGTATCACGACCCCTCTCTATGGAGATAAAACTTTCACGGATTTTATGAAAGATATCAAATTACCAGCTATTGTTGTAGCAGATGGTCGTCTTGGATCTATTAATCGCGCCGTTTTGACTTGCGAATATGCTAAGTTGCATGGTATCGAGGTGAAAGCTATTATCGTAAATGATACAACAGCTGTAGATCTGTTTTTGTTGAAAACAAATGTGGCAGATATGGAGCGTTACACAGGTGTTCCTGTAGTAGCTGTAGTGCCGCCATACCAAGGTCCGGATATTCAAAAGGTTCAACTTGGTTGGGCTCGATCTTTTATTGATTCTAAGGAATTATGGAACACAGTATTAGGTCTATAAATAATAATTGGCTGATTTTATATTAGCTATAGCAAGTTAATATATGTTAGAAGTGATATTGAGTACATATTAACAGTAATTTTGAGACGTATTAAATTTGTGATTTAGCATACCTTAGATTGGGCAACTTAATTTAGTTTATATAAGGTATATGTGATAGAGAGTTATAGTTTGTAAACTTAGTAAGTATGAGGTGACGAAATGGCAGAGAAACAGCTTTCACAAGCAGCACAATGGGACCACGAGTTTGTATGGCATCCATTTACACAAATGCAAGATTGGCTAGCACAAGAACCAGTAGTAATTGAACGCGGTGAGGGGGTATACCTCATCGATGAGAACGGTAAAAAGTATTACGATGGTGTATCCTCTTTGTGGGTTAATATTCATGGTCACAACCATCCTGTATTGAACCAAGCATTGAAGGATCAAATCGATAAAATTGCGCATAGCACGTTATTAGGCCTCGTAAGTCCTCCGTCTGCACAATTGTGTAAAGAACTTGTAGAGCTTGCTCCAGAAGGCTTAGATAAAGTATTCCTCTCTGATGATGGCAGTACAGCTATCGAAGTGGCTATTAAAATGGCGTACCAATACCGTCAACAAGTAGGGCAAACGAAAAAGACTAAGTTCATTGCCCTCAATGCAGGCTATCATGGGGATACATTAGGTACCGTATCCGTAGGTGGTATTCAATTATTTCACCAAGTATTCCATAATCTATTATTTAAACCATTAACATTGCCAAGCCCTGGTGTGTATAGAGATTTGGCAGATCGAGATAAAGCTTTTGAAGAGTCGTTGACTGAATTGGAACGCATCCTTAACGAAGAAGGCGATGAAATTACAGCTCTTGTTATGGAACCATTGGTGCAAGCAGCGGCAGGCATGCTCGTAATGCCTCACGGTTATTTGAAACGGGTTCGTGAGTTAACAGAACAACACGATGTATTCCTCATCGTTGACGAAGTAGCTACTGGCTTTGGCCGAACTGGCAAATTCTTTGCTTGCGAACATGAAGGAGTATCTCCAGATTTTATGACCTTATCCAAAGGCATCACTGGTGGGTACCTTCCATTAGCAGCAACATTGACTACACAACGCGTATTCGATGCATTCCTCGGCACCTTTGAGGAAAAGAAAACATTCTATCATGGTCACTCCTATACTGGTAATGCCTTGGCCTGTGCCGTTGCGTTGGCTTCTTTGAAAGTATTCCGTGATGAAAAGGTAATTGAACAATTGCCTGCTAAAGTAGAAGCTTTCACAAAGGCCTTAGAACCTATTAAATCTTTGAAGCATGTGAAAGAGGTTCGTCAGCGGGGTCTCATCGTAGGTATTGAACTTGAAAAAGATGTGTCCACCCACGAAGCGTATCGCCCAAATGATGCGGTAGGTGCTAAGGTGGCAATCCTTGCCCGTGAACAAGGTCTTATTTGCCGCCCTATTGGCGACGTGGTTATCCTTATGCCTCCATTGGCATCGACTGTGGAACAATTAGAGGACATGGTTCGTATTGTAGGTGAAAGTATCCAACGTGCAACTGAGGAAGAGGGGATACTTGAAGATATGCGCCCAATTATTTTATAATGCTAAATTAATTATTGAAAAGCTACACCTATTGTCTTTTGTTAGTAGTTTAAGGCAATGGGGTGTAGTTTTTTTGCATAACATATCGAAATTTCGTCATATTTTAAACTATAGACTATACATTGCCAAAATTCGATGATTATTTAGCATATCTATGATACTATATATGTATAAAGGAGGTCATCGTATGGACATTTATGTAATTATGCAAGTTATTATTTTATTTGGTGCCATCTTCCTCGGTGTTCGCCTAGGTGGCATGGGCATCGGTTACGCTGGCGGCCTTGGGGTTGTGTTGTTAAGCCTTGGTATGGGGATGTTTCCGGGACAGATTCCATGGGATGTAATTCTGATTATCATGTCTGCTATCGCAGCCATCTGTGCCTTACAGTTAGCCGGCGGTCTTGATTATTTGGTGCGCATTGCTGAAAGTATTTTGCGTAAAAATCCTAAGCATATCAACTATTTGGCACCAACTGTTACGTATTTCTTAACTATTCTAGCGGGTACTGGTCATACAGCATTCTCTATGATTCCAGTAATCGTAGAGGTGGCGAAAAGTGAAAACATTAAGCCATCTGTGCCATTATCTATCGCCGTTGTAGCAAGCCAAATTGGTATCACAGCGAGTCCTGTATCGGCAGCAGTAGTTGCTATGAGTGGGTTCCTTGAGCCATATGGTGTTAACTATCCTACATTGCTCGCCATCTGTATTTCCACAACATTTGTAGGGGTTATGATTACGGCATTTATCATGTCTACCTTTGCGAATAATGATTTATCTTCTGATCCAGTGTATCAAGAACGTTTGGCGGCAGGTCACGTGGCGCCACCTCGTGAAAAAAGCACTGATTTCCACTTAAAACCTGGTGCAAAAACTTCAGTATTGATTTTCTTGATTGGTATCATTTGTATCGTATTCTACGCAACAGCAATTTCCAAAAACATTGGTATTATTAAACCAGTTATCTTTGGTCGAAATGATGCTATCATCGGCTTTATGATGATTATTGCGGCTGCTATCACATTCTTCTGTAAGCTTGATACAGCAGAACTTGTTAATACAAGTACATTCAAATCCGGCTTATCCGCTTGTGTCTGTGTACTAGGCGTAGCATGGTTGGGTGATACCTTTGTAAAAGGTCATATCCCTGAAATCAAAGCGCTCGCTTCTAGCATGGTAACAGCATATCCGTTCCTATTGGCGGTAGCGTTCTTCTTTGCAAGTACATTGTTGTATAGTCAAGCGGCAACTACGCAAGCTTTGGTACCAGCTGTAATTCTAGCTCTCGGTATTACACCAGAGAACACAGGATCCGTTTATATTATTATCGCATCCTTTGCAGCTGTATCTGCACTCTTTGTATTGCCTACATATCCAACACTTTTGGGGGCTGTACAAATGGACGATACGGGCTCTACACGAATTGGTAAACTCGTATTTAACCATCCGTTCTTCATACCTGGCGTACTTGCTATTGCCATCTCCGTAGCACTCGGTTTCTTAGTGGCTCCGTTGATGCTGTAATTGGTGAAAGCTAAATACGGTTAATTCCAAAGTATACGCTAAAACGTTAAAGGACGTAACTACAGTGTTACGTCCTTTTTGTTATTTATTTTTATCCTTACAGTTTCTACAGATTCCAGCAATCTCTAAGTGATGTTCCGTCACAGTAAATCCTGCTTTGCTGAGTTCTTTAGGCATTTCTACGACAGGACAGGTATGGAGTGGTATCATAGCACCACAGCTCGTACATACAGCATAGTGGCGGTGTGTATGAGGGGTGATTTCATAATATGCCATATCACTACCCATGAGCGTGGTACGTGTAACGATACCCTTAGTTTCTAATAGTTCAAGTGTACGGTAGATAGTAGACATCCAAGTAGTGCTACCGTCACCTAAGCGTTCTGCGATTTCAAGGGCTGTAATGGGTTTATCTGTAGTTGTTAATACAGACCAAATGGCTTCGCGCTGTTTGGTCTTTTTTATGCCTTCTGGCCAAGTTGTTGTATTCATAGCTCTCTTTCGATTCTATTTTAATACTAAACATGCTATACACCTGTATAGTTAAATGACTTATATGGCTAATAGAATATCAAATATGCTATCGCATTTGGTTAGATATATTTTTATATTTAACTAGTTATATTTTTTAATCTACTAGCTGTATTATTTGACTCTAACTAGTTATATTACTCTAACTAGCTATAATATTTATGCCTAAATATATAAATTATTGTTTTAGCTTATCTACTAAACTGAAAGCGTCGTATGATGGTGCGAATATTTTTAATGACTAACACTACCAGTAAAATACCTACCGACGTTAGGGACACGAAGCCACCAGGTGCTACGTTAAGGAAGTAGGATCCAAAAAGTCCGATAATCATGGCAAGTAAGCTAAATCCAATGGAGCATAATAAAGTTATTTTAAATCCTTTTTCTAATTGTAATGCAGATGCTACTGGTAATGCAATCATGGCACTCAATACGAGAACACCAACGATTTTAATAGAAATGGATACGGCGGCAGCCATTAAGATAGCAAAGATATAGTTGATAAAATCTACCTTAACACCTGCTACACGAGCCGCTTCTTCATCGTAAGCGATGTAGAGTAAGGAGTTATACAAAAAGTATAGCGTTAATACTGATAAAATGGTGAGCACTGCAATACTAATCATATCGGTTGCGTTTACCGTTAGGATGCTACCAAAGAAGAATACATTTGCGTTAGCCTTTAGTTTGCCTGAGCTAATAAGTGTAATAGCTGTACCGATGCTGAGGGATAAGATGATAGTAAGAATAAGATCGAGATGGTATGAAAAATATTTTCGCAAGAACTCGATGAGTGCACCGCAGATGGCAGTGAAGATAAAGGCTCCTAAAATTGGATTAGTATTCGTTAATAAACCTAGTGTAATACCTGCTAGCGATGCGTGACTCATGGTATCGCCAATCATACTGGAACGGCGTAGCACCATGAAGATACCAATACATGGACATAAAAGAGAAATACAAATTGCTACGAAGAAGGCATTTTGCATGAAATCATAACTAAACATGGCGCACCTCCTCAACTGTGGTATCATCGGCCTGAGCCTGAGCCTGAGCCTGAGCCTGAGCCTGAGCTTCTATTGTTACATCTGTGAAACAGGAGCAGTTTTTGTGATCTATTGGATTGCGACCTGTACTGTGCATGATTTCACTAGCATATTGCTCAGGGGAGCAAAGGTGACCTTGACCATTTGCAATATGGTAGATATTGGTAGAGTTGGCGAGAGCCATTTCGATATTGTGCTCAACAGAGATAATCGTAATATGGTGCTCTTGGTTCAAATTTCGAAGTAGAGCATAGATGCCCTCTTGGCTTTTTCTATCGATACCTGTTGAAGGCTCATCGAGGATGATGAGGTCAGGCTTACCGATGAGGGCGCGGGCGATAGATACACGCTGAGCTTGTCCACCTGAAAGTTTGCTGATGAGACGGTCTTTAAATTCCGTCATATGGGTAAGCTCTAATACGCGATTGACTTCCTGTTTATCCTTAATCTTTAAAAGTTTACGGTAGGAATCGAGGATTTCTTTTACCGTAATAGGAAAGCCTGCGTGAGAGAAGTCATTTTTTTGAGACACATACCGAATATTATTGGTGCTTCGCTTGATAGAGCCTTTTACAGGGGTAAGAAAACCTAAAATGAGACGGAGCAAGGTACTTTTACCACACCCATTATCCCCAACGATGGATATATAATCACCACTGTGAATATGTAAATTAAGGTCGTTTAGCACATAAGGAGGTTGACCTTGATAGGAAAAATAAAGATGTTCTATTGATAACATATGAAAACCACATTTCTGATTGACAAAATTCTAAGTAAGTTTATACTATAACTATATTACAAATGCAACTGAGTCGCAACTGCAACTAAAGAATAGAGTGTATTCTGTATAGGCATAGCGATCAGGATTTTACAAAGGAGGACTACGATGATCAAGAAACTGATTTTGTTAGTTGTAGGTATTATGATGGCTGCTTTATTTGCAGGTTGTGGCAATGATGCACCGAATGCACAGAAGGAACAAGCAGGTAAAAAAATCCAAGTGGTAACAAGTTTTAATGCAATGGCTGAGTTTACAAAGGCTATTGGTGGTGACAAGGTAGAGGTATCTACTATTATACCAGATGGCGTAGAACCACATGATTTCGAATTGAAGCCTGAAAATATGAAACAATTGGCAACAGCTCAAGTATTTGTGTATAACGGTTTTGGTATGGAGCCTTGGGCAAAACAAGCTATCGAAGCAGCTAAAAATGATAAACTCGTATCTGTTGTAGCTACTGAAGGTGTTGAAGCTATTAAAAATACTGACCCAGAAGAAATTAAAGAACATGGTGCAGAAGATCCTCATGCATGGTTATCTTTGAAAAATGCTAAAATTGAAGTGAAAAATATCAAGGATGCCCTTGTAAAAGTTGACCCAGCAAACAAGGATTATTATGAAAAGAATTATACTGAATACGTTGCTAAATTAGATGCAATGATTAAAAAATATGAAGAGCAATTCGCTAAAGCTCCGCATAAAAACTTTGTTACAGGCCATGCAGCATTTGCGTACCTATGCCGTGATTTTGGTTTAGAACAAAACAGTGTGGAAGATGTATTTGCTGAAGGTGAACCTAATGCAGCACAATTGGCTAAACTCATCGAATACGCTAAAGAAAACCATATTACTACTATCTTTGCAGAAGAAATGGCTAGCCCAGAAGTATCCAAAACTTTGGCACAAGAAGTAGGTGCTAAGGTAGAAACTATTTATACTATCGAAAGCAACGAAGATAATAAAACATACTTAGAACGTATGGATGAAAACCTTACAAAAATTGCAGCATCTTTGCAATAAGATAAACGAAAAGGCGGCCCCTAGTGGGGCTGCTTTTTTGCGTTATAATAGGTTAGAATAATGTCTTAAAATTTGAATTATATAGTATAATATATTAATAGATGAAATAAAAAGGAAACCTAATATGGTTATCATTAATAAATCAGGGGTTGCTGATGAAAGGGCTTGACCATAGTTATTATTTTGAAGGGGCAAGTTACCTATAAGCAATTTGGTCTAAATCTTTGGATAACGGGAATTTCTTTTTACATAATATCCTTCATCTTTGGTGTGGGAGGTATAATGTTGTCCATGACGGTTTAAATATAGTTTGTGTTACAATTAAAGAAATATAGGTGTTTTGGAGGTTTTATGGAAACAAAATGGTATTCAGATATTTGGCAGCTTGTGGTAGCTCCCTTTAAACGCGGTATTCCACAGATTGTAGAGCATGGATCTTGTCGAAAAGGGTTCTATGCTACAGTAGCTTTGGCATTGGTGGCATTCGTATTTTCAAATATTCTACCTACTTTTTTGAGTATGATATTTGTGGATAAACTTAGTGTTGCACTTACTGGTGCGGCGGCTCTTTCTGGGGCCGGTATATTAGGCCTAGCGGTTGGCTTGCTATTTGCTTTTATTGGTATTGCTATTTATTCTGCGATTTTCTCTTGGGTCGCCAATAAATTTGATGCCCATACTACATATGAGTCTGTGTTAAAAATCATGTGGTACGAACAAGCTTATAATCAGATTATGGGCTTAGTATATTTCATTGGCTTCCTATTACTATCATTGCCATTTTTGCTGCTACTAGGCTCTAATCCTGACTCTATAGTAGGTAGTATTGTATGGATAACTATTATTATATTCGCAACGATAGCTTTTGCAGTCTATACATTCTGGGTATGTTTAACATTGTTAAGTCGCCAAATTAATAAATCCCGTTTAGCAACTTTTGGCATTTCTATTATTACGAGTTTAATTCCCATAATCGTTTTAGGTATCTTGATTGGCATCATAGCACTTGCTACTTCCAGATAATTACATAACATGAAAACTATCAAAGGGGCTGTAATAAAATAGTCCTTACTACTAAAAAAGCTATTAGCTGATTATATATAATCAGCTAATAGCTTTTTTCTGTATTTTATAAAGAAAAGGACCCCGAAGGATGCATTTCATTGGGATAATTAAAGTATGAAAAGATGTCTCTTTTGTGCTATAATGATGAACGGAAAATGAAAAGTAACTATTTTTATAGTTCCTTTTGGTGTGTTGTATGTTATAGTATTTAAACTTGAATGGTATGTATGTATATTGTGTAAAAGGTGGTGATACTTATGATGGTAGGTTTAATGCAGTTTATCTATCGTTTATTAAACCCTATTGAAGAGAATAATCCTCGTATGTATCACTTTGATATTGCCGATGGGCAACTCATAGGAATGTTGCTATTAACACTTATATGCTATCAATTTACTATTGTAGGTGAAGGCGTATATTTAGATGCTATACGTGCGTTTATACGCAATTCTTCGTTATTAGTAAGGTGGGAATCGCTATCTCTTCCAGTAGGTCAACATGAAATACAACTTTTTTTGGAACAGATGGGTAGTCCTAGAGAATTTTGGAATATGGGTCGCTTTGCATGGGTAATCGGAAAAGTTATTTTCATGGCATGTATCATTATAGTTTATGCGGTTGCTCAACAGCGTAAATTTTATGTTCGAACTGTTACAACCGGTATTTTGCATATCATGTCATTTGCTCAACTTGTTGTGGCATTGATTACTTTTACAGCAGGGATTATGCTGATTTTAACTTCGGTACCATTAATACTGCAAGCAATCATTGGCTTCTGTATGATTGTGCTATGTGTTTTAAGTACCGTATTATTGTTACAAACTATGGGACGTATTGTGGGAGCATGTATTAATGGGACTCCTTATGAAGGTTTGATTCTAATGTTGATTGCTCTTTTGGTAGCACACGTGTTTGAATGGATTTATATGTTGACTCGATAAAATACATATGATATATCTAGGACGAGACATGGCTCGTCCTTTTTTACTAGTTTTAAACTAAAAGGAGTATTTATGACATGGTATAAGGATATATTGCATTTATTTACCAAGCTTAGCGAACAATCTTTTCAGAATATTATCAATTATGGATCTCATACAAGAGCCATTCTGAATCTAGTCGTATCTACTATTGTATTATATATAATGACCTATAGCTTACCGTTTATGGTGAAAGTTATATCTCCAATGCTCGGAATTAAACGGATTACTGGGTTAACTCATTTTGATGTAATTAGTATTTTAGCAAGTTCTGTATTTTTAATTTTTCAAATTATCATCGGTTCATTTGTTATATGGCGCTTACTTGTTTTATTAGGTGGTCGTGGTACTTATGGTGGGGTATTGCGCAATTATATATATGGATTAGCTTATACAAATGCACTTCGCACGGTTGTCTTAGTATTAATTCATATACTAGGGATTATTTTTTTCTCTTTGTCTCTTCAAAAATATGTAGGGGATATGGCCTATCTTATTACGATGTTCAGCCAGTATTATGCTGTGTTCATTGTAGCCCAATTAATGAGACGTTATGTTGAACTAGGTATCGTTAAAACTTATATTGTTATGTTTGTTGTGGCATTATTATCTGTCTCCGTATTGCCTCAATGGATTCGTTTTGTTCATACTCTCTTCAAATGATGTATTATAATAAGACTTAAAAAACCGCAAGATAAAATTCTTGCGGTTTTTGTTCACTCTATAATAAGTTGGGCTTCGTAGTGTTGTAATAATAGCACCACATTATCTTCGTCGTATTCGATTTGTTGTGACCATCTTGCAACTTGTTTTAAGGGGTGTCCCTCTAAGGCGCTGGCTATAAGTATATAGTCAGTACCATCCTTTGCATAAGCTAAGATAGATTCCAAGGAATAATCTGATAGCATATCGATTTGGCGATACAATATATATTGGTACACTTTGTTAAATAGTCTCATATCCTCTTGCTGTATATAGGTCTGTACGGATGCGATGAGTTGGTCTAGTTTACTAGATAATGTATTAACTTGTGCTGTCCAATTCTCATCGATGGGTTCGGTTTGTTTATATAGGTCTAATAGTTCTTTGAAAGACTGCTTTGAGGGCTTTGGCGTATATTGGAATAGATTAGGATCTAAATCAAAGGCTAATAATTCAAAAATATTGTGGAGTGTTAATCGCTCCTCAGAATTGAATTCATTATGGTCATCTTCAATTGTAAAGAGGAGAAAGTCCATCGGTTCTTGTTGGGCTAATAGTTCAACCGATGCTTCACAAGATAATCCAACGCCACATAGTTCTAAGTCTTCAATGTATTTATAAAAGCGTGGATGCATATGACAGGTGTCACAAAGTCCTTCTTCTCCTAATTCAAGAACTACTTTGCATAGACCTTTTTCATTGAGTAAGGGACACATAGGTTGTGCTTTAGAAAAGATAAAATGACTGCCTTCATCATCAACAGTGATGGCTTGGCGTAAACTTTCACCAAGAGAACCTGTCATGGAATGATAACGTTCAGCAGTAGGCTCATCTATATCGATGGTCCACAGCTGACAACATGTATTTTCGCATTGATCGGCCTTGCATTGAAATTCGTGATATATAGTGGGGTAAATTGAAATCATAGTTAGCTCACATGTAGTTACAAAAATGAATCTATGTGCATTGTATCATAGGGGGCAGGTACATGCACTAATTATATAAATAAAGATTATAAACCGCGTTGATTTAGTGTATAATTGTATATATATTGTTATGATAACTGTTTGAGATATGGAGGAACCAATGAGATCATTTTTTGTAAAAGGTAGCCTTGTATTGGCCTTGGCAGCGGCATTTGGCATGCCAAATGCAAGTGCAGCCCCTTTAGTAGCTGTAGAGCCAACTGTGGCAGTTGTTGATGGCAACCATGCGGCAATTGTAGGAGCTAATGGTTTATTAAATGCCTTTATCCAAAATCATCCAAATGCTGGAATTACGGAAATCGCCTTTGATGCGGATGGAGGTCAAATTAAGTATGATGTAGAGGGTTTTGATGAAACTGGCAAATATGAGTTAACGTATATCTATGCTACTAATCAAATCTTTGAAAAACGCGAAGGGGACTTCCATAAATCGTTAAAGAAAAAATCTTTTGATCCACGAGAAATTTTACCTCCTGCAGCAGTGGTGAACTTTGCTTATGCCCAAACAAAAGGCAAAGCTGTGAGCCTCAACGAATGGGCTGTGCGCTATGATAAAGGTAAAATCGTGTACAAAGTTAGCTTTGGTACAGAAGATAATAAAGAGGTACATGTACGTATGGATGCAATGAACGGTAAATTGCTATCTGTTAAATTTGATGACTAATATATGATTGACTAGTTATTATATCTTAATAGTGCTTAGTTATTTTATTCTGAATATAATAATTAAATACATTAATACTGTTTTTCTTAAAAAAATAACTAGTATTGACGTGTTTTTTTGTGAAAGTTTGCTCATGAATGTAAATTTTTAGATATCAATACGTGTATTTTGAAAGCCGTTTATCCCTTATATATGGGGTAAACGGCTTTTGACATGTTATTCATGGAATTTTTAAGTATAAAGTAAATCCCATAGGATTTTATAGGAATTATATATAAATTCATTCTAAACTCACTATAAAATAAGCATTTAATGGTTCTTCTACATTTTGACTTCATAGACTATCGATAGTATGTGTACCAGTCGAAAGACAAACTCAACTATATCTGAAATTTCCAAACTATATATCTACAAGTCCATGCTAGATATATGTTTTGGAACTTACATGATGACATTGAGTTGACTGGAAATATACATGCGTAAAGTTGCATGTATATGAATTAATAAGGAGGACAATATGAAAAAATCTATTTTAAAAAGTAGTATTGCTTTAGCAGTGGCTGGCGTATTTGGTGCCACTGTAGCTGTAACAGCAGCTGAACCAGTAACTCCAATGCCTGTTACGCAAGAAACAGCGAGTACAGCGACTCCAGCACAACCAGTTACTGATCCAGTAGTTCCTACTGTAGCGGTGGCTCCAGATGTGGCTACTACTGCAGTTGCACCTAAAATTCCAGTAGCTCCTGTAGCAGAAGCTAATCAAGTAGGTACAGCAGTTCGTAATACTACACCAGTTCCAACAGCTACACAAGATGTTAAAACACCAGTAGCTCAAGAAACTGTAGTGCCTAGTACAGAAAATCCTGCAGCAGCGGTCCCTTCTATTGAAACTGCATCTGTAGCTAAAGCTCCTAGTGAACCAAGAGTAGTACGCAGTGGTGATAAAAAATCTGAATCTGTAGCGAAGCATGGTAAAGAAGTTAAAAATACTAAAAAAGCTGCAGTAGATAAAGCGCCTAAAGTAAAAGTTGTGAAAGACGAAAAAAAAGCTGATAAAGAAGAGCCTACTAAAGAGGAAAAAAAAACTCTAAAAGTAGAAAATCACAACCTAGCACAACCAACCAGCAAGAAGGCGTAGTAGACCAAAATAGTATTTTCGTAGCTGGTGCTAATTATTTAATTGACCAATTCGAAAGCAAATTTGGAAACTCCAAAATTACAAATGTATCTTTCAAAACTCAAGGTAAAACTGCCATCTATGAAGTAGCTGGTTTTAATACTAGTGGTGCTCATTCTATGACTCTAGATGTGGCTACTGGTAATGTAACTGATGGTACTCCTAAAGCATATGATGCATCTATGGAAGCTAGTGCTATTGATGCCGGAACAGTAATACCTCCACATGTGGCAATTAATGCAGCTTTCGTACAGTCTGGCAAGGTAGCGACTGGTATTAATGCGTGGTCTCTTGCTAATCAAAATGGTAAACCACTATATACCATAGAATTCCATGATGCACAAAATAAACCGATATCCGTTGTATTGGATGCTAAAACAGGGACGGTAGCAAAATAAGTTGATCTCCTATTCTATAGCGCTGTAAAGCAAACCCTTTCAAAAACGAACACTAAGCACTCAAAACTATACACACATAACATAAATACACTTACACACACATACACAACACACAAAAACACACAAAAACACACACAATAAACAACACACACAATAAACAATTACACACAGCCCTCTGGATTGGATAGATAAACATTGACTCTCTCCTATGCCATCTATCGTTCAGAGGGCCCCTTATGAATTGTGGTTCCCTCCGAATCATAAGATTATATACTTGGTATATATACTCTCTCTCACAATAAGAACGTAACTGCTTTACAGCACGCTGGGTATAGGAGAGCAAGAAAGCCCGTATCACATGTAGAATTCTACATGTGATACGGGCTTTCTTTATTTTACATAGGTTAAATATATTGTCGTGGTACGCGCTCTGAGAATCCACAAAAGATCTCATAAGGAATTGTGGAAGCAAGGGCTGCAATTTCTAAAGCAGAAATGCTTTCATGACCTTGAGACCCTAGAAGCACCACCTTATCGCCAGGCTTTACCGTGATTGTATCCGGAACAGAAACCATGAATTGATCCATACAAATACGACCTACTACGGGACAACGAGTGCCATGAATCAGTACGGTGCCCCGATTGGATAAACTACGAGGGTAGCCATCCGCATAGCCTACAGGGATAGTAGCAATTGTCATTGGTTCAGTTGTGATATAGGTAGATCCATATCCAATGCCTTCGCCAGCAGGGATATGTTGTACATGAACAACTTCACTATGGAAAGATAAAACAGGTTTTAAGCCCAATCGATTTGGCACATCAAGAGATGGCATGATACCGTATTGAATAATACCAGGACGAGCATCTGTGAATAGACTATCTTTGACAGATAAAAGACCTGCACTGTTGGCGAGGGAGAAACGGTAATCTGCTTCTGGACGGAATGCTCGTATTTCATCTACCATGCGATGAAATTTTTGCGTTTGGCTATGGGCGTGTGATTGATCCGCCGCATCAGCATTGCTCATGTGAGAGAAGAATCCGTCTATTTCCAAATTTTCGTAGGACTCAATGCGTTTGATAAACTCAATGGCATCCTCAGGCTTGATACCGATGCGATGCATGCCTGTATCAACGGCAACAGCAACGCGAATAATCATGTCGTGATTATCGGCTACTTTATTGAGTGATTCCAAGTCGGTAGATTCACAAACGGCAGGAATCGAATTAGTGTCTGCCACAAGTTCAAAGGATTGTGGCCTTGTGAGTCCTAATAAATAAATAGGTACCATAATACCTGCATTGCGAAGTGGTACGGACTCCTCTGGAATAGCAACGGCTAAGGATTCGTAACCTTCCTCCACGGCAATACGCCCCATCATAACACTGCCGTGGCCGTAGCCATTGGCCTTGATGACAGCTGTAGACGTACTCCATTCAGGTAAACTATCTTTAATTTTACGCAAATTCTCGCGAACGAGACTTGTATTTATGGTCAAATAGGTAGGTCTCATTGTATTCCTCAATTCTATATAACATTACTTTTATTTTATAACTTTTGGGGAATTACACAATACTTTTGTGAAAGTTATATACAGAAAAATGAGTTTTACTTTGAATTTTATAGGATTTATACATATATTATATACAATTATTGTGAAAGTATACTAATTAGTTGTGAAAGTATATTAATTGGTATAGGTAGTTGATATATAATAGAAGTTATTTTAGTATAAAATTATATAAATAATAGTATAATTTATGTATAATTTATATAGAAGTGGTATTACCTATGTTTTAGGCTATTCAATTTAGGAGGTTCTCATGAGTGAACGTGTAGTAGTGGTAAACGCAAGTAAAATGAATTACGACCATGCATTAGATTTTTCTGTATTATCTAGTGATGTAAAAGTTTACGAGGATAGTACAAATGCAGAGCTTATTGAACGCATTCAAGGTGCTCGCGTAGTAGTAACAAAAGAGATTCCTGTTACTGCTGAGTTACTTTCACAATTCCCAGATACAGTAAAGCTCATCGTAGAAGCTGGCACGGGTTATAATAATATTGACCTTAACGCAGCGAAAGCAAAGGGTATCACCGTATGTAATATCCCGGCCTATAGTACGGAACGTGTAGCGCATACAGTCATCATGATGATCCTCAATTTTGCATCCACTATGCAGCAACAAATCGGCATGCTTGCTAAAGGTGATCGCAGTAATTTCACAAAACATTTACAAGTGAGCCATACAGAAGTGAATGGTAAAACATTAGGTGTTGTTGGTGCTGGTCACATTGGTATGGAAGTGATCAAAGTAGCAAAAGCACTCGGTATGAATATTTTGGTTCATACACGCACACCAAAGGCTGATGGAGATGGTATTCGTTATGTAAGTCTTGATGAATTACTAGAAAATAGTGATTATATTACATTGCATTGCCCATTGAATGACCAAACTAAGCACATGATTAATAAAGAAACTATCGGTAAAATGAAATCTAGTGCAGTCATCATAAATACTGGTCGTGGTCCACTTATTAATGAAGCAGACCTTTGTGAAGCATTAGCCGCTAAACGCATTGTTGGAGCCGGTCTTGATGTACAGGAGGTAGAGCCTCCTGCAGAGGATAGTCCTCTCTATACACTAGATAACGTCATCATTACTCCGCACATGGGTTGGAAAGGCCTTGAAACACGTCAACGCTTGGTAGGCATTATTCGAGATAATGTACAAGCCTTCTTTAAGGGGGAACCAATCAATGTTGTATCTTGATAAATTTTAAATAATTATATAATAGGTTCTATAACGGCATGGAAGTAATTGTCTAATTCTGTAGGCGATTCTTTCATGCCGTTTTTTACCCACCATAACACCATTTCCACAAAGCTACCTGAAATATGATTAATAATAAAGTCATCCGGTAGATTTGTATTTGCTTTACGGTCTTGGTTGATAAAATATCCTTGTACCAACTCATTTAGATGATCCCTGAAATAGCGCAAAAAGATTTCGTTATTATCACTAGCTAGTAGTTCGAGGATTTTATTTTCATTTTGCTGTAAATGTTGTAATAAATGACCAAATACTGAGACAGGGTAAATACTTTGTTGATACAGCCCATGAGCATGCGGTAAGTGATTAATACTATCTTTTATATGTAAAAATAAGTCTTCGCAGAGTGCTTCTAGCAATGCTTCTTTTGTGTCGAAATGAGCATAAAAGGTGGTGCGGCCAATGTCTGCGGCACTAATGATTTCTTGAACGGTGATTTTGTCATACGCCTTATTAGATAATAATTTGTTAAAAGCTATAAATATGGCTTTACGAGTTTTTTTCTGCCTACGATCCATATTAACTCCTGTCATTCTTTTAGTACAGAATAGCGTATATGTTCCGTAATGAACATATGAGATGTTTTATATATTGTATTAAAACCATAGGTTGATACAATTAAAGTGAACAAGGTGTTCGCTATCGTAATTATTGTACTGTAAGTGTAGTCATAATTCAATTCATATTGGTAGTGAAAGTCTGATAAGGGGATTGCTATATGGTACATCGAATACATGATATATTATCTGGTTTATATATGACGATTTTAGCGGGGCTATTTTTACTGCTTGATGGGATTCCGTATTTGATAGAAGAGTTTTGTGGACAGAGACCATTTCAAAATATATTCCCTTTTGAACCTTCCTGGATTACCGTTATTATTTGTGGTTTTCCTCTTGTATATTTATCTATACGAAGGATTGTATACAATAAGGGAATTAGTAAAATCTCATCGGCTCTATTGATTTCCATGGCTATGTTTGCAGCCATTGCCATTGGCGATATATTTGCGGCTGGTGAGGTCGCCTTTATTATGGCTTTAGGCGCTCTCCTTGAAGAAGCAACTACGGAGCGAGCAAAAAAAGGGTTAAAGAAGTTAATTTCATTAGCACCTGTTAAGGGTCGTAAAATACAAGATAACAAAGAAATGATGGTTCCTGTAGAGTCTATACAAAGTGGTGATTATTTACGAATCCTTCCGGGCGAAACGATGCCTGTAGATGGACGCATTATTAATGGTGAAACAACGGTAGATCAATCTATTATGACAGGAGAGTCTATCCCTGTTGATAAAACAATTGATGATGATGTATTTGGCGGAACGATTAACTGTTTTGGTGCCATAGATATTATAGCTACCAAAGTGGGCGAAGATAGTTCTATTCAAAAAATGATTCAACTTATTAAAAATGCGGAACAGAAACAGGCTCCGATTCAGCGTATAGCTGATATTGTTGCTAGTCGATTGGTTCCTATTGCATTGATGATTGCATGTATAGGCTATTTAGTAACTGGCAATATCATCGTCGGTGCTACTGTGTTGGTAGTATTTTGTCCTTGTGCATTGGTGCTCGCTACACCTACTGCAGTTATGGCTGCTATTGGTCAAGCTACTAAACATGGAGTTATTATTAAATCTGGTGAAATTCTTGAAACTATGGGAAAAGTAGATACTATGGCATTTGATAAAACCGGCACATTAACACGTGGTCAGTTAGCGGTCCAATCTATTTTAGCCGTTGATACAGATTATAGTGAGACCGATATTCTTCAATTAGCTGCATCTGCAGAGGCTAAGAGCGAGCATCCTATTGGTAAAGCTATCGTTTCTCACGACATAGAGCAAGATTTAGAAATACTTGATACTACTTCGTTTACGATGTTCGTAGGTAAAGGGATTATAGCCGTAATAAAAGGTCGAGAATTATATTGTGGAAATGAACGATTCCTTGAAGAGCATAATATTATTGTCAGTGAGTCTATTCAACAAGCCATTAATGTATATCGAAGTGAAGGAAAGGTATCTGTCATTATTGCAGATAAAGAGCATATTATAGGTATCATTACATTATCTGATACAATGCGAGATGATGTGATAAATATGATATCTGCTATCTCAAGCTTAGATATGACAACAGTATTACTTACTGGTGATAGTGAAGAAGCAGCTACATATATTGGAAAGAAATCTGGCGTTTCCGAAATACATGCGGAGCTTTTACCAGGAGAAAAAGTAAGTATTATCGAATCATTGCAAGGGAAACATCATAAGGTTTGTATGGTTGGCGATGGAATTAACGATGCACCGGCTATGAAGACTGCTGATGTGAGTATTGCAATGGGGACTATTGGTAGTGATATTGCCATAGAAACAGCAGACATTGCTTTGATGAGTGATGACCTTAGTAAAATTCCTTATATTAAACGATTATCAGATGCTACGATTAAAACTATAAAATTTAGTATTGCTTTATCAATGGTCATTAATTGTATCGCTATTATTCTCTCATTGCTTGAGGTTTTGACGCCTACTACAGGTGCATTAGTGCATAATGTGGGATCTTGTTTAGTGGTCCTCATCGCTGCCCGTTTGTATGATAGAAAGTTTATTTAAATGCAATAAGAGCCGTCCCCGGTTGTATGGGGGCGGCTCTATTGATTAGGGCTATCATAGATCAAGTCTTGGTATATATATTTATATATATCAAGGGAGGTAGTTATCCTCAAACTTGATTATGATTGATGTTGTGTTTTGATGGGACTCCACCAATGGCGTCTATAGGCCTTGATGCCTTCCACCACGGTTCTTGTCGCTTTAGCTGCAATATCTTTCGTCGCAGCTGGGATGCCCTCTAGGCGATAGGGAATACCTAACTCCTTATATTTAGCAATACCCATAACGTGATAAGGTAAGCAATCAACGGCTTGTAAATTTTTCAGAGATCCTAGAAAAAAGCCTAGACGATAGTGACGATCGGCATTATCTGTAATCGTAGGGACTACTACGTGACGAACCCAAATCGGAACTTCCACGTCTGCCGTCAATCGAGCAAACCCGAGAATGGGTTCTAACGGTTTACCCGTTAACCATAAATGCTTGGCTGGATCGATTTCCTTAATGTCTAGGATGACGAGACTAGTTATACTGAGTAATTTACGGTATGCCACCTCTTGGTGGGGGTCAAAACAAATTCCACTTGTATCTAAACAGGTATGGACGTTTCTTTCACGGAAATATGTGAAAAGCTCAATAACAAAGTCGATTTGCATAAGAGCTTCCCCACCTGTGACGGTGATACCACCATTAGTATAAAATTGGCGGTTACGTTCGTACTGGTCCCATAATTCCTTTACGGTCATGAATTTAGCATTATCGCTAGTTTCATCCCATGTATCAGGATTATGGCAATAAGCACAGCGCATGGGGCATCCTTGAAGAAATACCACCATGCGCATGCCTGGACCATCAACTGTACCCATCGTTTCAACCGAATGAATACGTCCAGTCATAGGAAACCTCGATTAGATACGTTGATGGAATGTACGGGAAATAACTTCGTCCTGTTGTTGTTTTGTCAATTTGTTGAAGTGCACCGCATAACCGGATACACGAATCGTCAATTGAGGGTACAACTCAGGATGTTTTTGAGCGTCTAACAATGTTTCACGAGTAAACACGTTAACGTTCAAATGATGGCCGCCCTTTTGGGAATAACCATCCAATAACTCTACCAAGTTATCAACTTGTTGGTTGCTCATGGGTATAACCTCCTTTCAACCAAGACTAACACGCGTATCGATGCCGGTGAAAGCAGTTCGATACTGTGGAAGATTTTACTTATCTTCCTCTATAGTAACATTTGGTTCGCTGCATGCGAAGTTTGTATTGCTGTTAGGCAATTGAGAAGGGTCTAACTCAATATCAAAATCGCTGACGGAAACAAATGTTTCACCAGATTTACCTAATGCGTCCGGAATGATAGAGAAGGTATTAGAAATACCATCGGAGCAATCACGCCATGGCATTTTAGCTACGGATGCCAACGAGGATACAGCACCGTGAGAATCACGACCGTGCATTGGGTTCGCGCCAGGAGCGAAAGCTTCGCCAGCTTTACGGCCATCTGGAGTAGAACCTGTAGCAGTACCATATACTACGTTGGAAGTAATTGTTAACAAGCTCATAGTAGGAACGGATTGACGATATGTAGGATGTTTACGAATCTTGTTCATAAATGTGGAAACAACCTTTGCTGCCAAGCTATCTACACGGTCATCATCGTTACC
Organism: Veillonella sp. 6_1_27; assembly: GCF_000163735.1. Lineage (NCBI taxonomy): Bacteria > Bacillati > Bacillota > Negativicutes > Veillonellales > Veillonellaceae > Veillonella > Veillonella sp. 6_1_27. Next base: position 232,060 of record NZ_GG770217.1, on the reverse strand, counting down.
ATATTTAGGGAAGTCACCTTCGATTTCGAAATCAACAGCGATGCCATTTTCGTCACGGATAGGTTTTACCTTAGCATATTTAATAGCGGATAAGGAGTCTGCTACTACGGATAAACCAGCGATACCAGTTGCAAACCAACGAGTTACCTTGCGGTCATGCAATGCCATTTCTAGTTTTTCATAAGCATATTTATCGTGCATGTAGTGAATGATGTTCAATGCATTTACATATACGCCTGCCAACCATTCCATCATGTCGTCGAATTTTTCCCATACTTCGTCAAATTCTAAGTATTCGGAAGTGATAGGGCGGTACTTAGGACCAATTTGTTTCTTCAACTTTTCGTCAACGCCACCGTTGATAGCGTAAAGCAAGCATTTAGCCAAGTTGGAACGGGCACCGAAGAATTGCATTTCTTTACCAATACGCATTGGGGATACGCAACATGCGATTGCATAGTCATCACCAGAGTTAGGACGCATCAATTCGTCATTTTCGTATTGAATGGAAGATGTTTCAATGGATAATTTCGCACAGAAACGGCGGAAGCCAATCGGCATGCGAGGGGACCACAATACAGTGAGGTTTGGTTCTGGAGCAGGACCAAGGTTAGTCAATGTATGTAGGTAACGGAAGGACATCTTGGAAACCAATGTACGGCCGTCAGTACCCATACCACCGATGGATTCAGTGGTCCAAACAGGGTCACCTGTGAACAAATTGTTGTATTCATGGATACGTGCGAAGCGAACCATGCGCAATTTCATAATGAAATGGTCTACGAATTCTTGGATTTGTTCCTCTGTGTATGTGCCGTTGCGAAGGTCTCGTTCCGCATAGATATCGAGGAATGTGGAGTTACGACCAATGGACATAGCAGCACCGTTTTGCTCTTTAATAGCACCAAGATAGCCGAAGTAAATCCATTGCATAGCTTCACGAACATCCTTAGCTGGTTTGGAAATATCATAGCCATAGGACGCTGCCATCTCTTTCAATTCTTTCAAAGAGCGGATTTGATCTTGTATTTCCTCACGGTCGCGAATAACATCTTCTAGCATGTCACCCATTGTAATGCTAAATTGTTCTTTTTTATCTTCAATAAGGTAATCAACACCGTAAAGAGCGATACGACGATAGTCACCGATAATACGACCACGGCTATACGCATCTGGCAAACCAGTTACAATGTGAGCTGTACGTGCAGCACGCATTTCTGGAGTATATACATCAAATACGCCATCATTATGAGTTTTGCGATGTTTCTTGAAGAAGTCCTCTGTTTGCGGATCCATTTTGAAGCCGTATTCTTCAATAGCGGATTTTGCTGTGCGCAAGCCACCATATGGGAACATAGCGCGTTTTAAAGGTTTGTCAGTTTGCAAACCAACGATTGTTTCAAGTTCTTTGTCGATATATCCTGGCGCATGGGCAGTAATGTGTGTGGCCACGGAAGTATCAGCATCGAGCATGCCGCCTTTTTCACGTTCTTCTTCATAAAGCTTCATTACTTGTTCCCACAATTTTGTTGTTCGTTCTGTAGGACCAGCAAGGAAGGAATCGTCCCCTTCATAGGGAATATAGTTTCTTTGAATAAAGTCGCGTACATCAACGGCTTTATCCCACACACCTGTGTTAAAATCTTTCCATGCAGTATGTTGCATTTTGCACCTCCATAAAAGGATATAACTATAGATTTCTATGCCTATAGTGTACAATGTTTGTAGCAATTCTACAATGAATAGATGATATAGATTTTCAATACATACTATGCAATTTTGTGAAGTATCTCATAAATTTCCATAAGCTAAATTGTTTAAATACACCAGTATATATAGGCTTATATGGGATTTTGCTTTTTGCAATTTCATTTAATGTATATATAATAATATGAAATTGCATATCAATATTAATAAAGGAAATAAAAATTTTATTAAAGAGGATGAAGGCGGATTATTCAATAGTATGATCGGATATTTCAAATTTAAAGGCCCTTTCAGGTGTATTCAATATCTCTGTGGATGAATTGCTTTCAGAAGAAGCGGTTAAACCTCGATATCCTTATGAAAGCATCGTAGAATATGATATCGATGAGATAAAACATTTCGATATTAAACTGGGTTCTGTTAATTGCGTAAAAATGAGAGCTGGAGAGGGTGAGAAGATAAAGGTTCAATTGGTCAGTGATACTATTGAAAATTTGACGGAACTGGTGAAAGTAAAAATCGATGATATCAAAAGGCGTATCGATGTGGATGTAAATTGTTCCAAATCCTTATCTGAAGAGCTTGTAAAAGAACATTTGTGGATTTTTATAAATTTGCCTGAAAAATATATGGGAGATACGGAGCTAGCGACCCATTGTGAAAAACTAGAGCTATTTGATATTATTAGTGAAAAGTTTGAGCTAGACGGAGCGGTTAAAGAAATTTATATTGCCGGCGGTAACAGTCATATAGAGCTGGATAACAACTCTCCAATGGAGATATATGTAGCGGATTATACGGGGCGAATTGATGTGAATCAGATATCGGCGAAATCTCGGCTGCATGTCCCTCACGAGTATGCTTTCAAAGCGGTGAAAAAAGGTATTCGTACTAAATTGCTCTTTGAAGATCGTGGACATCTTGTAGACGATTTTTCTGTGTCTGAATCAGAAAATCAAATTGAAATTAATGGAATCAATAGTGAACTTACAATAGTCAAGTTAAGTGAATAGTTGTATTAAATACATAGACATATCTGCTACATAGTTTTCATAAAGCGTTATTACTTTTTCTAACGACTTTGTTACACATTTTGTAGGTCCCATAAGGAACAAAGCATCCCCTTCATAGGAATAAAAAATATGATTTAATTTATTGTAGTGTTAGGGGTATATTATGGTACTATTGAGATAGTGTTATTAAGCTATAAAACATGTAGATAACATGATCTTGGTAGAATGAATCAAGATAGAAATAATTTGGATAGAATATACGTTAATCAAAGTGGATTATAAGATTGTATAGGCGAATGCTATTGAAAGGTGGATGTTAATGACAAATCGAAAGAAAGCACTTTTAGGTGCTTCTGCTACTATTGCGGTGTGGGCTACTGCATTTCCTTTCAGTAAAATAGCATTACAGTCAGTAGATTCATTGACATTGTCTGTGGCAAGGGTCATGGGTGGCGCTTTACTTATGCTGGTAATCGGTGTTGTAAAAGGGCTACATATACCGACAACATGGCGTGAGTGGGGACTATATATTCTGTTAGGTGCTACAGGGAATTTTCTTTACCAAGTTGTATTTAATGAAGGCTTGCGCACAATTCCAGCGGCCACATCCAGTATTATTATGGCCTTGACTCCGATGACGACAGCACTGATGGCCACGATTATTTATAAGGATACAATACGACCTATAGGATGGCTATTTACCATAACTGCATTTATAGGTGTAGCCATAATTATTCTATGGAATTCCGCCCTTACTATTCCTGTAGGAGCCTTGTGGACTTTGTTAGGGATGATACTCTTTGCAGTGTATAATATTCTAAATCGTGGACTTAGTTTAAAGGGACATAAGCCTATCACTATCGCCATGTGGTCTATGTTTACGGGGGCTATTATGGCATTGCCCTTTGCGGAACATGCTATTGAATTGATTGTGGTGGCACCGATTAGTGCAAAATTTGCTATGGCCTATTTAGCATTCCTATCTAGTGCGTTAGGCTTTGTATTCTGGAGCTATGCCTTGGAACATGCTGAAAAGGTTTCTGATGTAACTAATTTTATGTATATCTCGCCTATAGTGGCAGCTATTGTAGCAGCCTTCTTATTGGGGGAAATACCTAATATGGGTCTCTATATAGGGGCGCCTGTCATTTTAGGATCCCTATATCTCTTTAATCGATATAGATAAGTTATTTGTTAGTGTCTGAATCGGTTCAGATTGATGTAAAAATATAAAATTAGATAAATAGGGATGTAAACCCTTATAAGATAAGAGTTATATAATAAAAGAACCTCAACCTTTTAACTGGTGAGGTTCTTTTTTGGTTTGACAGTCCTTATAAATTGTAGTAATCTAAGTACATAATTAAATCATACCTTATAAATATGTTTTAAATTTAAGTTTAATTCCTACTAAATTGCAGGAAAAGAGGCGGTACAGTGATTGCTATACGAAATGTAACGAAAGAGTTTGATGTTAATAAGCAAAAGGTTACTGCATTATCTGATGTAAACTTTACCATAGAAAGAGGCGACATATTTGGTATTATTGGCTTTAGTGGAGCCGGTAAATCTACACTGTTACGCATGATTAATGCTTTAGAGGTACCTACCTCTGGTCATGTTGAAATAGATGGTGTGAATATCAATGGTTTAAGTTTTAACGAGCTCAGAAAGGTTCGTAAGCGCATCGGCATGGTGTTTCAACAGTTCAATTTATTGAATGCTAAATCTGTGTATGATAATGTGGCGATTCCATTAATTCTAAATAAAGTTTCTAAATCAGAGATTGATAACAAGGTTAAAACCTTGTTAGACTTTGTTGATTTAGGTGATAAGGCAAATGCCTATCCAGGAGAATTATCTGGTGGTCAAAAGCAGCGCGTTGGTATTGCTCGTGCGTTGGCTACAGATCCATCAATTCTGCTTTGCGATGAAGCAACAAGTGCTCTTGATCCAGATACAACAGAGTCTATTCTTCAATTATTAGAACGCGTTAATCGTGAACTAGGGGTAACAGTCGTTATCGTAACTCATGAGATAGATGTAATCCAAAAGATATGTAATCGCGTTGTAGTTATGGAACATGGGAAGCTTATCGAGAGAGGTTCTGTACTTGAGGTGTTTAGTAAACCTAAGCATGAAACAACAAAACGATTTGTTAGGACTGTTATTCCTGATGAAATCCCATCTACAGTGAAACATACCTTGGCTTGTGATAAAAGGCCTTACACAATACTTAAAATGCACTTCTTAGGAAATAATACAACTGATAATGTGCTATATCATATTAATAAAACTTTTGATTTAGAAACGAGTGTGTTGTTTGCTACGGTAACAGAGTTAGAGCATACGGTACTTGGTATTTTCATTGTTCAGTTTATTGGTGATGATTTGGAAATGGGCAAGGTAAAAGAGTATCTTGTGACACAAGGCATCGAATGGCAGGAGGTGACACTATAATGGACTTCTTTATGCAAGAACTTGGAGTTCCAGGTTCACAGTTAGTACTAGCTGCAGAACAGACATTATATATGGTGTTCCTGTCTTTATTCATTGGTACCGTACTAGGTCTAATTATCGCAGTTACACTAGTGGTGACAAATCCTAATGGCATCATTAAAAATAGTGTGGTCTATACTATAACAAATACAATTGTTAATATCGTGCGTTCTGTACCATTTATCATTTTGATGGTGTTTATCTTGCCATTAACAAAGATGATTGTTGGTACTCGTGTTGGTACAACAGCGGCCATCGTACCGCTTGTTATATTCATTGCGCCTTATCTTGCTCGACTCTTTGAAAACTCTATTTTAGAGGTCAATAAAGGCATTATTGAGGCTGCACAGTCGATGGGGGCCTCTCATTTTGAGGTGATTTGGCATTTCCTTTTACCAGAGGCAAAGGGTTCGCTTATTCTATCTATTACAACAGGTACCATAGGTCTTATCGGTGCTACTGCTATGGCGGGTGCTATTGGTGCAGGTGGTGTAGGTGATTTGGCCCTTACCTATGGTTATGAACGGTTGAACTTCCCATTGATGCTATTTACCGTTGTTATTTTAATTATTTTTGTTCAAATTATTCAAACAATAGGTAACTACTTTGCACGTCGTGCGCGTCGTTCCTAATTTGATGAAATAGATTTTAGTTATATGGATTGTGAAAGTATAGGAGAATGTACTATGAAATTTAAAAAATTCCTTGCCCTTGGTATGGCATTAGTATTTAGCGTAGCTTTTATCGCAGGTTGTGGTTCTAATAATAGTGATAATGGTGCTAAAAAAGAATTAACCTATAGTAAATCTCAAGGCCCTTATTCTGAATTGTTTGAAAAAGGTGTAAAACCAATTTTAGAAAAACAAGGCTATACCTTCAAAGGTGTAGATATGTCTGACTTGGTACAAGCAGACCAAGTATTGAGTGATGGTGAAGTGGATTTTAATGTTGAACAACATACAGCATACATGAAAAACTTCAACGAAAAACAAAATGGTCATCTTGTAGCATTGACTCCAATTCCAACAGTGCCAGCTGGTATCTTTAGTGGTTCTAAGACATCTTTAGATCAAGTAGCTGATGGCGATACTATTGCAGTTCCTAATGATGCATCTAACATGGCTCGTGCCTATGCGTTGTTGCAAAAAATCGGTTGGATTAAACTTGATCCTAATAAAGACTTAGCGACAGTCACACAAGCAGATATTATTGAAAATCCTAAACATCTTAAATTTACAGAAATGAAGTCCCTTACAATTCCTTCTGTACGTACTGATTTTGATTATATTGTTATTACAGGAGCTATCATTTATAATGCAAAAATTGACCCTAAATCTGCATTGGCAAATGAGGATGTATTGCCACAATGGTTATTACAACTTGTAGTTAACGAGAAAAACAAAGAGGCTCAATGGGCAAAAGATATTGTAGCAGCTTATCATTCTCAAGAATTTAAGGACTACATGGAAAAAAATAATAACGGTTTATGGTTTGTACCAAAAGGTGAATAATTGATAGAAAAACGTACTATACATGTGCACAAATAAAATAACCGCTGATAAGTTACTACTTGTCAGCGGTTATTTTGCCGTTTACAGAATAATCTCAGGAGATTTCCATGTGTAAGATTGATAAAATTATTATTCTATACTGTCATTCCTACAGCATAGTTTTCATATAGTTTTTTATAGTATCCGTTAAGTGCCATGAGTTCATCATGTGTCCCTTGTTCTACAATGGTACCATTTTCTACCACTAGTAGGAAGTCCGCATTTTTTATTGTAGACAAGCGATGGGCGATAACGATACTAGTTCGACCTTTGAGAAGAGTGTTCATCGCTTTTTGAACCTCTACTTCGGTGCGGGTATCTACGTTAGCCGTTGCTTCGTCAAGGATGAGAATGCTAGGATCGGCTAAGAAAGCCCGAGCGATGGTAATTAATTGGCGTTGACCTTGGGAGAGATCATCACCACCTCGGTTGAGCATCGTATCATATCCATTGGGTAATGTACGGATAAAGTGATCTGCCATGGCAAGCTTTGCGACATACTCAATTTCTTCACGTGTAGCATTTGGTTTGCTGTAGCCAATGTTATCGGCGATAGTACCCGTGAAAATCCAAGCGTCTTGCAATACCATTCCTACCGTATTATGTAAGCTTTCACGAGACAAATCCCGAATATCTACACCGTCAATAGTGATACGACCATTTTTAATGTCATAGAAGCGCATGATGAGATTCACTAATGTAGATTTGCCAGCTCCGGTAGGGCCTACGATGGCTACCATAGAGCCAGCTGGAATGTGAATATTAATATCCTTCATAAACACATTGGACGGTGTATAACCAAAATCAACATGCTCAAAATCAATTGTCCCCGTATGAGCTTGATTACTTGGTTGATTGGCCGTCATAGATGTGTTAGTACTAATAGCGTCTCTATCAGTTTTTGATGAGCTATTGGATAATGTCAATTTTCCATCATCAATTTCAGATGGGGCATCAATTACCTCGTAAATACGGCCTAAGGCTGCAGCGGTTTCTTGGAATTTTGTCATAATATAGGAACTACGAGATAGGGGGTCGGATACCTGACCTACATAGAGGAAGAATGCCTGAATATCCCCAATGGAAATGGACCCACGTAATACCATAAGACCGCCTTGAATAGCGACGAGGCAATAGGTAAATTGATTTAAAAATTTTACGAGAGGCTCTACAAGCTGACTGGTGAAAGCAGCACTTCGCATACTTTTAAATAGATTGTCATTCAGTATATTTACTTGGCGAGTTGTAGTCTCTTCTAGACCAAAGGTTTGAATAATTGGCTTGCCTACAACGATTTCTTCTATGCCACTGTTGAAAGCGCCTAATGCATTCTGATTTCTAAGATACACGCGGCGGGCTCGTTTAGATAGCCACGTTAAGCATACGATACCAATCAGTATGATGACGATGATGGATGTTCCCAAAATCGGACTGATCCAGAGCATCATTGCAGTGGCGCCGATGATTCCGATAATGGCGGACACGAGACCGGGCACACCTTCACCTATCGTTTCAGCAACGGCATCCAAATCAGAGGTTAGACGGCTTAGAAGATCACCACGTTGGTGATCGTGAAAGTATTCGATAGGCAATGAGTATAAGTGAGTACTCATGCGTGTACGCAAGGCGAGCACTGTTTTTGATCCAATAGAGGCCATCATGTATTCGCCGAAGTATGTGAATAAAGCATGACCTCCATAGATGGCAATAAGCCAGAGGATGATTGTATCAATAGAGGCGAATATGGTATTAATGTCTTGGTTTGTTTGTAATCCGCTAATAATAGCATCTACGACCTTGCCAAGTAATACTGGAGCTGATACCTCAAACATAGCTGCTGTGATAAGGGCTAAGATGAGTAGTGCTAGCCAACCCCATTGGCTTTTAGAATCGATCAGGAAACGACGTAATGGGTTCATGCTGTCACCTCCTGAGATGCTAAAATTTGTTTATATACGGTAGAGTTTTCAGCTAACTCATCATGAGTGCCATACCCTGCCACTTGACCTCTGTTGATGATTAAGATGTGGTCTGCCTTTTTTGCAGCACTTACCTTTTGCTCTACAGAGATGAGAGCGGGGCGATTGTCCTTTTGCAATTCCTCATGTAATACGGTGCGAACGGCACGCTCTGTGGTGCCGTCGAGAGCAGAGAAACTATCATCGAATATAAATAAATCTGGTTTGCGCACGAGCGCTCTAGCCATGGCAAGACGTTGGCGTTGACCTCCAGATAGATTAGTGCCACCTTGGGAGATGATATATTGGTAAGCACCTTCAAGGCGACTAATAAATTCATCCGCCTTAGATAATCGGCATGCATTTTCTATATCTTGAACTGAAATATCTTGGCTTGGTGCAGCACCGTAACGGATGTTCATTTCTACAGTCCCTGTAAATAAGTAGGCTTTTTGTGGGACATAACCGATGCGTGAGCGTAAGTCATCTACATTCCATTCATAGATGGATTTGCCTTTGAAGAGAATGTCTCCAGACTCAATGGAGAATAGGCGAGGGATTAGGTTTGTAATCGTACTTTTACCAGAACCAATATCACCCATAATAGCCAATGTTTCACCGTGATGAACGGTAAAGGAAATATTTTCTAAAGCCGGCGATTCTGCATTATCGTAACGGAACGTAACATTGCGAAATTCCAGAAGTGGAGTATCATCGTTTGCCGATGCCGATGCCGATGCCGATGCCGATGCCGATGCCGATGCCGATGCCGATGCCGATGCCGATGCCGATGCCGATGCCGATGCCGATGCCGATGCCGATGCCGATGCTGATGCCAAATCTATAAAATTTTTACTATCTTTTTGGTTAACTATATAATAGGTGTCTAAATTTGTATTTTTATTATATGGTTCAGGGAATGTATCAGAGTTTTCGTGTTCCAATAATTCTCGAATACGGGTGTAACATACGATAGCTTCGGGTATATCTATGATGACGAAAATAGCCATGAGCATACTTAAGAGGATAAGGTTAGCGTATTCAATAACGGCCATAATGTCACCTATTTGTAGGGATCCTATGCTTACGTTATAGCCTCCGAGCCAAAGGATAGCAACGGTACTCATGTTAAAGAGAATTAATATAGTCGGTAAACCAATAGCAAAGGTTTGGCGTAATCTTTTATTTAGTTGAGCTGTTTCTGTAAAAATTTCTATTTCTTTAGTATTTTCGTAATATCTTCTATTGAAAGCTCGTATAACAGGCATGCCCACAATATGATCACGTACCATATCGGTAATAGTATCTAGTTTTAGTTGTAACGCTTTAATAATAGGTAAGGCGCGACTTTCAATAAAGATTATGGTCAGTATCATGAATGCCATAACAGCGAGGATGACGAGACCTAGTTGCCAGCTCTTATAGAAGGTTAGTCCTAGACCAATACATATCATGAGAGGCATAGGGAGAATCATATTTAAACCTTCTCCTAGAACTGATTGAATTTTCTCAACGTCTCGGCTGGTCCGCATGAGTATGGTGCCTGTACCAAAGTGTGTAAAGTCGCGTAGTGAAAAGGCTTGTATAGCTTTCACCAAATTGTCGCGCAATACCTTGCCTATAGAGGCTGAAATATGAGCGCTCATAGCAACACCTAGGATGGCAGACGATACTGTTAATAGTGCAACGATAAGCATCGTTGCACTAGAGTTAGTAATCATCTCTAAATCACCATGGAGGACACCGTCATTGATGATGGTAGCTGTTAAGGTTGGTATATATAAAGTGCCTGCTACATTGAGTAACGAAAGAAGTGACACAATGATAATAGAGAACCATAAAGGTTTTATATAACTAGAAATTAACTTCATTTCAATCCTTTCGACATATCTTTCGATATATTAGTGATTTTCGATGTTTATATTATATTGTATAAAACCAAAAATATCTAGTAAAAACTATTACTAAAAGTTTAGTATCAATCAATAAGTATTATGACGAATATTATATTTTTACTAAAAATATTCTGCTATACTGTATTAGCAATTTTGCAGTTTTATTTTTAGTAAGGAGTGTTCCTAATGAAGTCGAATTGGAAATTATTCGCACCGCTTGTAGTAGCTATTCTTGTATGGCTCATCGGTGCGCCTGAAGGCCTTAGTCCAAATTCTTGGATTTATGTAAGTATTTTTGCAGGCCTCGTGGTGGGGTTGATTTTAGAACCAATCCCACCTGCTTTTATCGGTATCATTGCTGTTACCGTATCTATGTTATTTAAGGTTGGTCCAGCACCTATTGTAGACAAAGCAACTGGTGTAGCAAAGGCTATTACGGATGCTCAAGCTATCAGCTGGGGGCTTAGCGGTTTCTCTAATGCCATCGTGTGGTTGATATTCGCAGCATTTATGATCGGTATCGGTTATGAAAATTCTGGCCTTGGCCGACGTATTGCATTGTTCCTCGTAGCCAAGCTTGGAAAGTCCTCTTTAGGCCTTGGTTATGCCATTGCTATTACTGACCTTGTGTTGGCTCCATTTATTCCAAGTAATGCGGCTCGTTCTGGTGGTACGATTTATCCAATCGTATCCAGTATTTGTCCGATGTTCGATTCTTATCCAGATAAGAATCCTCGTAAAATTGGTTCTTATTTAAATTGGGTAGCATTGGCAACAACTTGTGTATCTAGTTCTATTTTCTTGACTGGTGCGGCGCCAAATCCATTGGCTCTTGAATTGTCTGCTAAGTCGGGTATCGTAGCTGCCAACTGGGGTACATGGTTCTTAGCATTCTTGCCAGTAGGTATTATTCTATTTATCATTACACCATTGTTGACGTATGTATTCTGCAAACCGGAGGTAAAAGGTTCCCCTGAAATTGCAGCATGGGCAAAGGATGAATATAAGAAATTAGGCTCCATGACACGCAGTGAAATCTTCATGGCCTTGATTTCTGTGTTAGCTCTTGTATTGTGGATTGGTGCTTCTACATTTAAAATCAACCCAACTACAACGGCTTTAATTGTTATTATCTTGATGATTTTTACTAAGATTATGACTTGGCAAGATTTCCTTGCTAACAAACCAGCATGGAATGTTTTGACTTGGTTTGCCACACTTGTGCCTATGGCTTCGGGGCTTAAAAATGTAGGATTCTTGGAATGGCTTGCTAAATCTGCAGGTGGTTCTTTAGTTTCTTTAGATCCAACAATGGCTGTTCTTGGCTTGTTATTAGCATTTTGCTTACTTCGTTACTTCTTTGCTTCTGGCACTGCTTATGTAACAGCTATGGTAGGTTTGTTTGCTACTCTAATTCTTCAGATTCCTGGTGTTGATCCAGCTCAAGTTATGTTGATTCTTTTAGTACCAATGGGGATTATGGGGATTCTTACCCCTTATGGTACTGGTCATAGCCCAATTTGGTTTGCTAGTGGCTATAATAAAGGTCCTGAATTTTGGAAACTAGGTGCTATCTTTGGGATTATCTACCTTGCTATATTCATTGTGGTGGGTATTCCATGGATTCAGTTCGTAATGCCACTTTTAGGATAGGCTTTCCGCCGCCATATGTCTCTCTGCGCTCCATTCGCTGCAAGTCGCTGGACAGACATATGGCGGCTTCTTCTATCTTAAAATAACAATACTCACTTTAGGAAAAGTAAGTCGAGCTTACAGAATACTACGAGTAGCTTTCTTTATATCCGAAAATGGAAAAACTCGATAGAGCTCGACAAATCTAAGAAAATAAATATAATATTGATGTGATAGTAAATATCTTTTTTGGGGTTTCTGATGGAGCTGGTTTATTATTATGTCTGCTACAGAGCGTGTTGTACAGTCGATTTTATATGAGTTAGGCTGTGTTATGATTGGCTGGTCGGTGATGCAGTTTGTTCCTCATGAGGGTCAGCCTCTTGCTTTGATGGTTATTTTTTCCTTACTGGCTATGGTTTGGAATTTTGTGTTTAACTGGATATTTGATAAACTAGTACCAGGTGATCGATTAGCACGAGGTCCTGTAATCCGTACAGTTCATGCGGTGTTGTTTGAAGGTTTGTTTATGCTTGCTACAGTACCGATTATTATGTACATGATGCATATGAGCTTTTGGATGGCCTTTGTTACAGATATAACGATGACATTAGTCATATTAGGTTATACGTATGTTTATAATTGGGTGTATGATCGGGCACGTTTATTATTTGTAGAAGCTTAGTTTTAATATATGAGGTAAGTACCTCTTGAAAAATCTATATCGTATAGTAGGAGGTTCTTATGTCTACAAAATCTATTACAGGTACAGGTCTCTTGTTGGCCGTTGCCTTATTGGCGCAAAGCTTGCGCCTCATGTTTCCATTTATTCCAAACCAGGTGAGTATGTTCCTCATCGGTTCCATTACATCTGCTACATTTGTGCTTGCAACGTGGCGCTATGGTTGGAAGAATGGTCTCGTCATCGCTTGGATTGCTCCGGTAGTGGCGCATTTACAAGGTATGTTACCGCTACCACCGTTCATTTTGATTACGGCTCTTGGTACGACTGCGTATGTATTCGTAGCTCATTGGTTACAACATAAACCAAAGGCATTGCTTATCATTGTGGCGGCTTTGGTAAAAGCTGGTGTACTTTTTGGAGGGTATTCCTTGTTCTTCTCCTTGTTCCAATTTCCACCAAAGATTGTAAATACCATGCTTTTCGTATCTAGTTGGCCGCAATTGGTAACTTCGTCATTAGGTATAATTTTGGCATTACTTATTACAAAACGCACTAAATATTAGGTGAACTTAACTTATAGTTATGACAACCCATTCAAAATATATATGACCTTTTAAGGGCACTCAAGACCTATGAGTGCCCATTTTTGTTGACCGTAATCATTGTCTACTTTTATAATTAATATATTGTATACAAATATGAGGAGTTGATAGGAATGAAATTTAATACAAAATGTGTTCACGGCAGTGGCAAACCAGATAGCACTGGAGCAATTTCCCCTGCAATCTATATGTCTAGTACATTTTCCCATCCAAAGTTGGGGGATACAACAGGTTATCAATATTCGCGCGAGTCTAATCCAACGCGCGACCGTTTGGAACAATTGATAGCTGGCCTTGAAGAAGGTACAGATGCATTGGCATTTTCCTCCGGTATGGCAGCTGTGGACGCAGTATTCCATCTATTCTCCCCTGGGGATCATATCATCTTGGGTGATGATTTGTATGGTGGCTCTATCCGCATGTTCACGAATATTTACGAGCAAAATGGTATCGAGTTTACGTATGTAGGCACTTCTGATCTTGATGCGGTGAAAGCAGCTTTTAAACCGAATACAAAGGCTGTATATATTGAAACACCAACAAATCCTATGATGGAGATAACCGATATTCGTGCACTTTGTGCATTGGCTCACGAACGCAATGCGCTAGTAATCATCGACAATACCTTCTTGAGCCCATACTTCCAAAAACCATTGACCTTGGGTGCCGATATTGTTGTTCATAGTGGTACAAAATTCATCGGTGGTCATCACGATGTAATTTCTGGTTTTACTATTGTAAAAGACGAAGAAATCGCTGCAAAATTGCGTTTAACATATAAAACCGTAGGTGCATGTTTATCTGCTATGGATAGCTGGCTCGTTATTCGCGGTGTAAAAACATTGGCTCTACGCATGGAGCAACATCAAAAGAATGCCATTGCTCTTGCTGAATGGCTAAAAAAACAACCAAAAGTAACTAAAGTTTTGTTCCCAGGCCTTCCAGAACATCCTGGTTATGAAATCAATAAAGCTCAAACAACAGGCTTTGGAGGCATGCTATCCTTTGAAGTAGACAGCGAAGAAACGGCTAAACAAGTATTAGAAGGTATTAAGCTTATTCAATTCGCTGAAAGTCTTGGTGGTACAGAATCCTTGTTGACATATCCTGTAACGCAAACACATCCAGATTTAAAACCGGAAGATGCTGAACGTAAAGGTATTACACGTCGTTTGTTGCGTTTATCTGTAGGGATTGAAGATACAGAAGACTTGATTGCAGATTTGGAACAAGCTTTTAATAAATAAAGGAGTTCCTATGGGACAATATAATTTTGATCAAATTTTAGATAGAACGCACACGAAATCTTTAAAATATGATTTTGCTGTTAAGTGCGGTAAACCAGCTGATGTGTTGCCATTCTGGGTAGCGGATATGGATTTTGAAATTCCCCCTGAATTGAAGCAAATTTTATTGGACCGCGTAAACCATGGTGTGTTTGGTTATACCGAGTCTGATGATGAGTATTTCGATGTGTTGAAAAATTGGTTCGCCACACGTTTCAATTGGACTCCAGAACAAAAATGGCTCGTTAAAACGCCAGGTATAGTATTTGCCTTGGCGATGGCTGTTCGAGCTTTCACCAAGGAGGGTGAGGGCGTGCTCATCAACCAACCGGTGTACTACCCATTTAGTATGGTTATTGACGATAACAATCGCCGTCTTATCAATGTGCCACTCATCAAAGGCGAAGAGAGATATACTATCGATTTTGAAGGCATTGAGCGAGCTATCGTTGAGGAAAATGTTACATTATTCCTCTTGTGTAACCCCCATAATCCGGTAGGACGCGTATGGACTGAGGACGAGTTGAAACGCCTCGGTGATATTTGTATTAAACATAATGTGCTCATTGTAAGCGATGAAATCCATGCAGATTTTGTATGGAAAGGTCATACGCATAAGGTCTTTGCCGCTCTTGGTGAAAGCTATGCAGAACACTGTATTGTATGTACAGCACCTAGTAAGACCTTCAACATTGCAGGCTTACAAGTAAGTAATATTTTCATTCCTAATGATTCCTTACGCCGCCGTTTTATCAAAGAAATCGACCGTGCTGGTTATAGCCAATTGAACACGATGGGGATTGTGGGCTGTGAAGGGGCCTACAAAGTAGGGGCTCCTTGGCTTGATGAATTGAAAGAATATATTCAAGATAATATTCAATTTACCATCGACTATGTAGCAAAATATATGCCAAAGATTCATGTATATCGTCCTGAAGGGACATATCTCATGTGGCTAGATTGCTCTCAATTGCCACTTAGCCCTAAAGAGCGAGACGAATGGATCATCAATGATGCCAAGCTATGGCTCGATACGGGATCTATGTTTGGCGTCGATGGGGAGGATTTTGAACGCATTAATGTTGCTTGTCCTCGTAAAATTTTAAAAGAAGGGCTCGAAGCTTGGCGTTGTGCCTATGAGGCGAGAGGTTTTTAACTAGCTTAGTTAAATTATTTAGATTAGGTTATCAAATTGTTTAGTGTGTAGAGGTGATATTATGCCTATTAAAGTAATAAAAAATTTACCGGCCATTACGAAATTAGCTCAAGAGAATATTTTCGTTATGGATACTGAACGGGCGGAGAATCAACAGATCCGACCTTTGCAAATTTTGCTAGTCAATTTGATGCCTACTAAAGAAGTGACGGAGACGCAAATTTTGCGTGCTCTCAGTAATAGCCCATTGCAAGTTAATTTAACATTGTTGCATACCGCATCTCGTAAGGCTAAAAATACAGATGAACAATATTTAGAAACCTTTTACCGCACCTTTGATGAAGTAAAAGACCAGTTCTTTGATGGTATGATTATTACCGGTGCTCCTGTAGAGTTAATGCCTTTTGAAGAGGTAGACTATTGGTCTGAACTCGTAGAAATCATGAACTGGGGCGAAGAACATGTATATTCGACCTTCTATATATGTTGGGGGGCTCAAGCTGGTTTATATCATCACTTTGGTATTAACAAATCTATTATGGATGAGAAATTATTCGGTGTTTATGAACACGATATTTATAATGATCGACCAGTGCTCATGCGTGGATTCGATGAAAAGTTTTGGATGCCACACTCTCGTCACACCACAGTTTCGTTGCAACAAATTAAGGAAAATCGTGACTTGGAACTTTTGGCTGGGTCTGAACCAACAGGTGCTGCTATCGTTCGTAGCTTAGATAATAAACATATCTTTGTATTTGGTCATGCTGAATACGATTGGGACACACTTAACCGTGAGTACGTGCGGGATATCAAAAAAGGTATGGATATTGCGGTTCCTGAAAACTACTTCCCAGATAATAATCCGAAACAACGTCCCATCGTGCGCTGGCGCTCTGTAAGTACACTTTTATTTACAAACTGGTTAAACTACTATGTATACCAAGAAACACCGTACATCATTGAACAAATCCAAAAAATGAAATTTGAACGGGATAAAAATTTAGGCGCTTACATCTAAATGTAAGTACTTATTTCTAATCTATTGATAGTACTATGTACCCCTAATTACTTCTAACATCTCTTAAGGGAGCTAGTTCTTTGGAAGTAATTAGGGGATTTTATTTCTCATAAATGACTTAGTTCGCTTTAGTGGTTTTGGTAAAAGCTTTTATCCTCCTTTGTCCACCATAGTTTAAAGTTATGGAGAAAAGAATATAAAAAATAGTAGACATAACTTTTAAAGCATAGTAATATACTAGGCATAAAGAACGAACTTAAAATATAGTTAATATAAAGGAGTTATTATAATGAGTAAACAATACAGATTTGAAACATTACAATTACATGCTGGTCATACGGTGGATCCAACAGGTTCTCGTGCAGTACCGATTTATCAAACTACATCTTTCGTATTTAAAGATGCTGAGGAAGCCGCAGGTCGTTTTGCATTGACTAATCCTGGTGGTATTTACTCTCGCCTTGGTAATCCTACTACAGATGTATTGGATGCTCGTGTTGCACAACTTGAAGGCGGTGCTGCTGGTATTGCAGTAGCATCTGGTTCTGCAGCGGTTACGTACTCTATTTTAAATGTAGCAGATGCTGGTGATAATATTGTTGCTGCATCCACATTGTATGGTGGTACTTATAATTTGTTTACTGCTACATTGCCTCGCTTGGGGATTCAAACTAAATTCGTAAATCCGGATCATTTGGAAGAATTTGAAGCAGCTATCGATGAAAAGACTAAAGCCGTTTATATCGAATCTATTGGTAACCCTGGTATTAATCTTATCGATGTACAAGCTATAGCTGATATTGCACATAAGCACAATATCATCTTGATCGTAGATAACACATTTGCATCTCCATACTTATTCCGTCCATTAGAACATGGTGCTGACGTAGTTGTACACTCTGCTACTAAATACCTTGGTGGTCACGGTACAACATTGGCTGGCGTAGTAGTAGAATCTGGTAAATTCGACTATAAAGGTTCTGGTAAATACCCTGGCTTCTCCGAAGGTGACGAACACTACAATGGATTAGTATTTGGTGATTTGCCAATCCCATTCACTGTAAAAATTCGTGCTCAATTACTTCGTGATACTGGTGCATGCATTACTCCACTTGCAGCATGGCAAATCTTGCAAGGTATTGAAACATTGTCCTTGCGCGTAGAACGTCACGTAGAAAATGCTCGTAAAGTAGTAGATTTCTTGAGCAAACATCCTAAGGTAGCATGGGTAAGCTATCCAGAATTAGAAGACAGCAAATACAAAGCATTAGCTGATAAATACTTCCCTAAAGGTGTTGGTGCAGTATTCACATTCGGTGTAAAAGGTGGTAAAGAAGCCGGTATTAAGCTAGTTGATTCTTTGGAAATCTTCTCCAATCTTGCCAACGTAGCAGATGCTAAATCTCTTGTTATCCATCCTGCATCCACAACACATGCACAACTTAACGAAGAACAACAAAAATCTGCTGGCGTAACACCAGATATGATCCGTGTATCCATCGGCCTTGAAAATATCGATGATATCATCGAAGACTTGGCACAAGCTTTAGATAAAGCATAATTTTCGTACCTCTTGTTTGGAAAACTATAGATCAAACCTTCAAAACTTACAAATGATATCCTCAAGCTGAACTTTGCTTAAGAAATAGAACACATAACTATCAAACCTATAAAACTTATGCAAAAGGCCTCCCACTGGGAGGCTTTTTTGTTATTAGTGTGTTGTTGTCTTTATAAGAATGAAATGTTGTGTAGGTGTAATACAACCTTGATAGAATGGGCATAAAAAGACCTTGGATTTAATGATCCAAGGTCTTTAAGGGAGTATAGTGTGTGTAACGTTTGGTCTGTGGTGTGTGCACAGACCGTTTTCCTATTGTGTGAGATAGGATGTTAGGGAGCCCGTGGTTAGTGTTACGGGCTCTCTGAGAGTGTGTTAGAGAGTGTATCCAAAGAATACAGTGTGTATAGTATGTGTGTTATATGTGTAGTGTGTCATCTAAGTGGGTTAGGATAGGGTTTCACTTGATGAAATGAAAATCTTAGTATTTTGTGTTTTTAACTTTAGCGCTAATAACTTTGCCGGATGTAGCGTCTACTTTAACTTCAGCATTTTTACCGCCGCCAGTTGTCATATCAAATTCATATACAACTCTGCCGTTTTCACGTTCAACAGTCCAATCCATAGTTTGGAAATCAGAACCAACTTTTTCCATAGCTTTTGTTTCAGCTACTTCAGGAATGATGATGTTTTGAACGTTAATTGTTTTAGAAGCTTTGGAGTAACCTTTTACTTCTTTACCAACGATTTGACCAGATGCTTCGTCTACTTTAAGCTCTACTTCACGGTTGCCATAATAACCTTCTACTTCATAGTAAGGATTATGTTTTGCATCATAGGAAATAGATTTTACAGTAGCGCCAGGGAATTGTTGTTGGAATACTGTAACAGCGCCCATATAGTCAACAGAATAGTTAGCTTGTGCGGATGGAGCAACGCTACCAACACCATTCCAGTTGCTATGGTTGTTGTAACCATGGTTGCTAGCTGCACCAACTACACCTGCTAATAATACTGTACTAACGCCAAATGCACATAGTACTTTGGATACTTTCTTAACATTTTTCATAAGCAATGCCTCCTGATACCAAATTATAATTTTCGTTTAGTTACGATTTTGTGAAAGTAGATTTTACTCAATCTACTTATGTATAATTTAATATTATTGTATGAAAATAAGGTGAAATTAGATGATTTTTGTATGAAGATGAGTATATCTTTTAGTTATTATGAACTATTGATAATAACTATTAGCTATAGTCAAAATTAAAAAGTACTAAAAACATAGTATATATAGTATTAGACTATATAGTAAACTAAAAGTCAACCATTATAGTTGACAATTAAAAATACAAGTGCTTTAATTTAGATAGTTAGTAGTTTGTTTCCGTGTTATCTTGGACTTTTATTCTCCATTGATAGCACAAATTCCTGCTTAGGTCTGTTATGAATGGAGGTATACCATGAGCTCTACTGTATCAAAACAAACTCGCATTACCACCCGTCAGTTAACGATGACAGCACTCTTTGTGGCGCTAATCGCGGTTGGTGCTTTCATACGGGTCCCATTACCGAATTGTCCGTTTACATTGCAAATCTTATTTACTACATTAGCGGGCATTGTTTTAGGTAGTCGTTTAGGTGCCGCTAGTGTTGGCATTTATATTGTACTAGGCCTTGTTGGGGTTCCTATTTTTACATCTGGTGGAGGTCCTAGTTATATTTTGCAACCTACCTTTGGTTATTTAATTGGCTTTATGGTTGGTGCGTATGCAGTAGGACGCATTGCAGAGACAATGGATACACTATCGTTCAAACGTTTGCTAGCCGGATCCATATTAAATCTATTTATTGTATATGGTCTTGGCATGGTGTACCTATACTTTATTATGAATCTGTATTTAGGTAAGCCGATTGGTGTGGAAGCTGTCATTATTACTTGCTTCCTAATCCCAGTTGGCCCAGACATTTTCTTGTGCGCTGTAGCAGCATCTCTTGGCAAGAGAATTATTAAAGAATTACAGCACTAATAGAACGTTTTAATAACTATTATAATTAGAATAACTAGAATAAGTATAATAATTATTATAATTATTATAAGGCATCAATTTGTTGTAGATTCATATAGACATTGAATTATAAAATATAGGTTATTTTATTTAACAGAATCATTCCTATTAAAAACGAGGCGTTAAGCCTCGTTTTTTATGTAATTCTTAAGGGTATACATAGCCTAATATAGGTTCTGCAGATTTGATTTTTGTAATCTCTACATATGGTTGTTTACGACCGTGGAAGTCTCGCGTAGAAACCTTTCCTTCAATCGATACCCATTGTTCATTTTGTAAGCTATCACCATCTGTTTTATAGGCTGTCATGCCAATAGGGGCAACGTCAGCAATACAACAAGCCATAGCCATACGAGAAATAGTAAATTCGTTAGATTTTAATGTATTATCTTCGCGGTTCACATAGCCTGTCATATAAACTGTGTAGTCTTTATATTGATCCGCATTAGATCCAACTTTTACAATGGTTTGATAGAAATTGTCTGAGTTCAAAACGATTTCTTTTTTGTCCTTGGAAATTCCTGGCTCTTTACTTTCACTGTTAACGGTGACAACCTCTCCAATAGCATCGTTTGTAAAGTCAAAATTGTTAGTATCATCGTTTACACGAGCGGCACCATGAACGCCTGTTGATGGTACAAGAACAGGAGGAACGATGAGCAACATAATAGGAATAATAATTGGAACGATAGATTTCCAGTTATGTTTGTAGTATTTTGACGGAGCCCAAATAATCGTCGCTAAACCGCCTAAAATAAGGGCAACGCCACTAATACCTAGTAAAAGTTCATAACGAGGTGCAATATAGTTCAAATAACGACCTGTCACAATGAGGTAAATACAACAGATACCTAAGATGAGATACAATAGACCTTTCACGATAGAAAAGCGATCTTTCAGTCCTAATGTCATGAAATCATCTCCTTTTAATTAATTAAGAACTGAGATAATGATTATAAAAATTTGTAAATTAGCTAAGAAAGAATTTGAATACTAATGCTGCTATATAGGACATAACGGCAATCGTTATACTTAATCGTATGATAAATGAGGTAGGCATATATTGTTTTAATATATATACGTTTTTGATATCTAACATCGGACCTAAGATGAGAAAGCCCATTACGGAACTAATAGGAAATAAGGTGCTCAAGGATTTACCGATGATGGCATCTGATGTAGAGCAGATTGAAAAGAAGAATGCTAACATCAGCAAAATTGGAATGGCTGTAAATTCTGGCAAGGTTAATCCTGCGTTGAGAAGCCAAGGCTTGCCATACACTTGAACTATAGATAGTACAGTTGCCGCCATGGAAAAATAGAATAAGAGTTGAGAAAACTCTCGTTCCATATGGACTAACAATCTTTTTTTATCGATATGTTTAGTTTTAGTTGTTTCTAAAACGATTTCTTCGTAGCTAAGATTCTGTGGTGTTCTTGCTTTCAAAATAGATGTGGCTGGAGGCCAAAATCGGAACGATAGGGCTACTAACAAGGCAACACCTAGTCCTAAAACGATACGCCATACGGAGAGCATGGGATTGTCAGGAAACGCATACCATGTAGAAAGAATGGTGATAGGGTTGATAATCGGGCTAGCGAGCATAAATAAAAGAGCTACTGATAAAGGGATGCCTCGATCTATTAGCGCCTTGAATAAGGGGATGATGGCACAGTCACAAATTGGCAAGGCAAAGCCACTGACCATAGCAGCCCCATAGCTTTTCAAAGAATGGTCACCTAACAGTTTTAGTAATACTCGTTGTGGTACGAAATAGCGAATAATCGTTGAGCCTACCGTGCCTAATAAAAGGAATGGAATGGCCTCGATGATGAGGCCCGTGATTATGGCGAAGCATTGGTGAATGGAATAGGGGATGTCATGGCGAAAAGCTGTGACCAACAGTATATAGGTTGTAATACCAATAACTAATAGATTAGGAATGAGTCCCCATGTGGAATTCCGGCACAGTTGTTCTACTTTTTCTGGTGTAGGAGCTGTTATAATTTTAGCCTCTCCGTTGTAGGTACGTAGTAAAGCGTGATGTGTATTGGATTCTGTGATAATACAATCTGCACTATACAATTGACTCATTACATCATTACCTAAACCAGGGAGTATGGTTGAGACAAATTGATCGGTACAAATATACAATACCTTTTCTACTTGTAATAGGTGGCTTAATATATCGCTATATAGTAAGGCTTCTAGTTGATGAAAGCTTACCATGCCATTCCACTCAATCCATAGCTCTTTTGGCTGTAGTCGTTTTAAATAATCCCCGATTTTACAGGCTATCAATTCGTAAGACTTGATATCGCTAGGAACAATGGCACTGAGTTCATCCGCATTGAGTTGTAAGGGCTCTTTGATGAGAGGTTCACTGCCTTCTTCGGCGCTGATTATTGCGGTACCGCCTAGCTTTTTACGGTATTGTAATTGTTCGTTTATGAACGTGCTTTTACCGGATCCAATAAACCCTGTAACGATATAAACTGGTATCATGATTGACACACTTCGTTATGTACCATTGGTACATTAAAATCTGTGCCGATAACGACTAAACTATAGTCATTAGTTTCACTAGGTGAAAGCGAACAGTAATGAGTGCCGTATTGGAGTTCGTGAGGACCTTCCGTGGTTGGTACAATCCCTTTGGCACGAAGCACTGTATCAGGCATGCCTTCTAAAATGGTTTTCCATTGTGCAAGACTAAGGGTGCGCAAATCCTTAAAGGTATGACTCATAAATAAATGTTCATCGTGTAAGCAGTGATCATCATGACAATGATACAGGCGCTTGATGTAATCACGCAAACCAATGGTATCCCATGCTTCTTCATGAATTGGTGTATGTGGCGCGAGGTCGCGAATCATACGTTTTGTAATGCTTGTCTGTTGAATATCTTCTGTATGGCTCAAAAAAATCGCATCACTATGAGTGATTTGATCCTTGAAGAAAAGACCAAAATTTTTGATAAACATTGGTGCTTGCATAGCATCGACAGTCGTTATTGATGCGTGAATGTAAGCAGATTTTGCAATGTCCTCGTCGTTACAAGTATGGATGATTTCACTGAGCTTGCTAACACCTGATGGCTCGATGTAGATCATATCGATTTTGTAATTTTGCAGAATATCAAGTAGTGCTTGTTGGAAATTTCCTTGTAAGCTACAGCAAATACAGCCAGATGTTACTTCACGGACTGTGGCCCCTGTTTTTGCAAGATTAGCAGCATCGAGGCTAGTTTCACCAAAATCGTTTTCTATAATAAGAATTTTATCTTTCGATGTATGTTCTTTTAGTATATGTTGTAAGAATGTTGTTTTTCCAGAACCTAGAAATCCGGATATGATAACTATTGGAATCATATATACCTCCTGCGTAATGTAAACACAGTATACACCTATAGGATAACACAGAAAATACTCTATGGGGTATATGGAAACTAGCAAGTTTATCAGAGTTTAACAGCCTTCTCTGAAATTTATAGATTATATACTATATATGAGTATACTGGCACATGTAGTTGATATTCATAATTATTTATAAATAAAACGATGCATTCCATGTTGTTCATATATGAAAGAATACTCCTGTATGAATAAATATTTATTTATGTAGTTGAAAAATTTTTATGAAAAAAATCCCTCCTACAAGATAATTCAGTTGGAGAGATGGCTGAATTACTTGTAGGAGGGTTGGAGAGTCACTATTACATGGGTCTCGTAACTTGATGTGTTATTTGCTTATAGTATAACAAATTATACATCAAAAATATAGTAATTATTTATTTTATTGTAATTTTGCTAATAATGCTTTGAGGTACACATATACATTTTCAACAGAAGGTAAATGAACGCGTTCTGATGGTGTATGAGGACTTACGATAGTAGGCCCAAAGCTAATCATTTGTGTATTTGGCAATACGCCTTTTAACAAACCACATTCGAGACCTGCGTGAATAGCATTTACATTAGCTGGTGTATCGAACATTTCGTTATGCAAGGAAATCGCTTGTTCTTCCAATTTTGAGCCTTTGTCGTATTCCCATGCTGGATATCCACCTGTACGCTCTGCAGCTACGCCAAGTGCTTTTGCAAGAAGCATCATTTTTTTCGTTAAGAATTCAAGACTATTGCTATTGGAACTACGAATAGAAATGAGTATTTCAATGGTATGTTGATTTTCACGTACGATAGCAATATTATTAGATGTTTCTACAAGGTTTGGGATAGACTTACTTACAGAATGAACCCCATCTTGTGCAAGATAGATATATGTAATAAGTGCTTCTGTTGTGTCTTCTGCATATACTATTTCAGGAGTAGGAACATCTTCAACTACAAATGTAAGGCCTGGATCCTGTACGCTATATTCGTGTTGGTATTGTTTTTCTTGGTATGCGAGCAATGTTTTAATGGCTGCCACATCTTCAGAGCGTACGGATAGTACAGCTACTGCCTTAGACGGAATTGCATTATGTTTTACGCCACCTTCAAAAGACGCTAAGCTAATAGGATATTGTTGTTGAATATCATAGAGTACACGGGTTAACACTTGGTTTGCATTGGCTCGTTGCTCGTTGATTTCGATGCCAGAGTGCCCCCCTTTAAGGCCGGTTACTGTAATGGATAAGCCCGCATCATAGCCTAGTTGATTGTTATCGCGTAACAATGGAATTTTTACATGTACGTGGCAACCGCCAGCACAACTAACGGTGAAGTCATGTTCTACCTCTGTATCCAGGTTGAGTAAGTAGTCACCAGTTACTTGACCTTCTTTAATGGCAAAGGCACCATCCATACCAGTTTCTTCGTTGGTAGTGAATAATAATTGCATTGGTCCATGTTGTTGGCTTTCATCTTCAAGGAGAGCAAGCATCATAGCAGCGCCCATGCCATTATCGGCACCTAATGTTGTATGGTCTGCGTGCATCCATTCGCCTTCGATGATATTGGCAATTGGATCTTTAGAGAAGTCGTGGTTAGAGTCATGGTCTTTAACACAAACCATATCAATATGACCTTGTAAAATGATGGATGGACGGTTTTCATAACCTGGAGATGCAGCTTTTTTGATAACTACATTAAAGATTTCGTCTTGATGAACTTCAAGACCTAAATTTTTAGCAAAGTTCACGATGTAATCGCTGATGCCTTTTTCATTGCCGGACTCACGAGGGATTTGGCTCATTTCTTTAAAAATTTCTAATACGCGTTTTGCTTGAACGATTGTTTCCATAATGGTACCTTTCATTCTCATGTAAAATAGATATGTATGTATTATTGAAAGCTTTTAAAACAATATAAAATAAAATATTATGGCGTAATGGTCGCTTGTTTTACAGTCTAGACTAGCTTCTTTCATACATACGAACTATATAAATTATTGTTGTATATATATAGTTATATCACAATAAAGATTATTAGGATAGCTTATGCTAGGTGCTAGCTATATAGGAATAATATTGTATAATGAGGGTATACGAATAACGAATAACAATTAACTAAATTTCTATAGATCTTAGAAGGTTGGTGAACTAATGCAACATGAAAGCCGCAATATTAGCATGCTTATGGATTTTTATGAGATGACTATGGCACATGGCTACTTTACAAAATTAAAAAATGTGGATCGCGTCGCATTTGATGTTTTTTTTAGACGTAATCCAGACAAGGGCGGTTTTGCTATTTTTGGTGGTCTCGAACAAATCGTTGAGTACATTTTAAATTTACACTTTGATGAAAGTGATATCTCTTATTTACGGAGTCAGGGTATTTTTAGTGAAGAATTTTTAGCT
Organism: Veillonella sp. 6_1_27; assembly: GCF_000163735.1. Lineage (NCBI taxonomy): Bacteria > Bacillati > Bacillota > Negativicutes > Veillonellales > Veillonellaceae > Veillonella > Veillonella sp. 6_1_27. The sequence continues at coordinate 205,622 of NZ_GG770217.1, read as the reverse complement.
TATTTAAAAGATTTCTCTTTCACTGGTGATGTATATGCCTTCCCAGAAGGTTCTATCATCTATCCTAATGAACCTGTAATTACAATTGTGGCGCCTCTCATAGATGCACAAATCATAGAAACTGCAGTGCTTACTATGATGAACCATCAATCCCTTATCGCCACAAAAGCTAATCGCATTGTTCGCGCTGCGGATGGGCGTATTGTGGCTGACTTTGGTGCTCGTCGTGCACATAATGTAGACGCTGCTGTATATGGTGCAAGAGCCGCTTACATTGGTGGTGTTCAGTCCACTGCAACCGTTTTAGCAGGGCAACAATTTGGCATTCCTGTCAGCGGGACCATGGCACATAGCTGGGTTATGTACTATGGTTCTGAATACGATGCTTTTAAAGCCTATGCCGAAGTGTATCCAGATAATGCAGTATTCCTAGTTGATACTTATGATGTGTTAAACTCTGGCGTGCCCAATGCTATTAAGGTAGCAAAGGATGTATTAGAGCCAATGGGGAAACGCTTAAAAGGAATTCGCCTAGATTCTGGTGACCTTGCGTATTTGGCGAAAAAAGCGCGGCGCATGCTAGATGATGCAGGCTTAGAAGATTGTAAAATCATGGCATCTAATAGTCTAGATGAGTATACAATCACATCTTTGCTCATACAAGGTGGCCCTATTGATATTTTTGGTGTAGGGGAACGCCTCATTACCTCTAAGAGTGACCCCGTATTTGGTGCGGTATATAAAATTGCTAGCATCGAGAAAGATGGTATGTGGGAACCTCGTATCAAGATTTCTGAAAGTGTAGAAAAAATTACTAATCCAGGTCTTAAAAAGGTATATCGTGTTTATAATGATAAAGGTCGTGCGATTGCAGATCTATTAACATTGTTGAGAGAGGTACCTGATACAGAGGAACCATATCGTTATATCGATCCTGAGCAACCTTGGCGTGAATTATATTTTGAAAATTGTACTTTTAAAGAGATGAAGCAGCTTATTATCAAGGATGGTAAATTAGTTGTGAACTTACCAACCCTAGAGGAAATTCGAGCATATGTGCAAGATCAATTAGCTAATGAAATTTGGCCTGAAGAGCAACGCTTTGAAAATCCACATCGTCACTACCTTGATATGAGTCCTAGCTACTATCAATTGAAGATGGATTTATTGAACCGTATTTATCGGAAAAAGTAGGAGGGCCTATGTTAGAAAATCCACAAGCTACAAAGGATGCCCTCATTCAATGGATTCGAGATTATTTTGGTAAAAATGGTCCTAACTGTAGTGCTGTAGTTGGTATTTCAGGTGGTAAGGACTCGACTATCGTGGCAGCTCTTTGCAAAGAAGCTCTCGGTGCAGATCGCGTAGTTGGTGTTCTTATGCCAAATGGAGTGCAATCGGATATTGATGATGCTCAGACAGTGGTAAATCATTTAGGAATTCCGCACATGACGGTCAATATTGGTGCTGCCTATGAGGCGCTAACTCATGCTATCGTTCAGGCTAAGGGGTATGATGCTGTAACGGGGAGAGCCGATTTATCTAAAGATGCTGCCATTAATACCCCGCCTCGTCTCCGGATGGCAACTCTCTATGCAATAGGACAAAATTTACCAAATGGTGCTCGTGTAGCAAATACTTGTAATGGATCTGAAGACTACGTAGGATACTCTACAAAATACGGAGATAGTGCAGGTGATTTTAGCCCTCTCGCACAACTCGTAGTAGAAGAAGTTCGTCAAATAGGAAAACTTCTTGATATTCCATTGCACCTAGTTGATAAGGTGCCAAGTGATGGTCTCAGCGGTCAGTCCGATGAGGATAAATTAGGATTTACCTATGCTATATTGGATCATTATATTAGAACTGGGAAAATTGAAGATCAAGCAACAAAAGAGCGAATCGATTATCTGAATCGAATTAATAAGCATAAATTAGAGTTGATGCCGTCATTTGACCCAAACCTTTAATTGATAGGGTGAAAATCTTGATTTATAGTGGAGGCAATATGGAGACAAAAATCGCTTTGATTGGTACTGGAGGAACTATTGCTGGAAAAGGTACTTCAAATACGGATTTAACAGGTTATACGGCAGGGGTGTTAGGCCTTGACGAAATTTTAGCCTCTGTACCTGGCACAAAACCGTATGGTCCTTATACATATGCTCAGTTTAGTAATATTGAAAGCTCCGATATTACCGTAAATCACTGGTTAGAACTTTCTAAGTTGGTGCAAAAATTGGTTAACCGAGATGATATCGGTGGTGTTGTCATTACTCATGGCACAGATAGCATGGAGGAGACAGCATATTTTCTGAATCTGACAGTTCATACAGACAAGCCAATTGTTATTACTGGATCTATGAGACCTGCAGGTGCTATTAGTGCAGACGGGCCAATTAATTTATTGCAAGCAATCCAAGTAGCGAGGACGCCATCGTCTGTAGGTAAAGGTGTGGTAGTCGTATTAAATGGCTACATTGATGGGGCAAGGGATGTATCTAAATGCAACACTACTAATGTAGCGACTTTTGATAGTCCATTAGTGGGACATCTTGGTATTGTACAAGATGGTATTGCCCACTATTATAAAGCGTCTACTCGACGCCATACGCAAGACTCTGTATTTGATGTGAGTAAATTATCTGAGTTGCCTCGTGTAGTTATAATGACTTGCTACGGTGGTATGGATGATATGGTGCCTATGAGTGTAGTTGCTACAAATCCTGACGGTTTGATCTTAACAGGGCTTGGTCATGGTACAATTCCACAAAATGTACGTCAGATTACACAGAATGCAAAATTTCCAACGGTACGTGCTTCTCGTACTGGTAGTGGCATGGTATCTGCAGTGCCACAAGATGCACTGGCAAACTATCTCGTATGTGATACTTTAAGTCCACAAAAAGCTCGTATTCTATTGATGCTAGGGCTTACAAAAACTAAAAATCTTAAAAAGTTACAACAATTCTTCCATGAATATTAAAGGCACATAATACTCATGGAACATATGAAACATAATAATTCTTTGAATCTAATAATTAATTTGAAAAATTTGAGAAAATATTTCAAATTTTAATTTGATATTCATTTTCAAAAATTATACTATATGTAACAGTTTTATATGCAATAAACCGCACATTCCGATCGCCTAGGATGTGCGGTTTTTCATTTGTATTATATTTTTCATATATGAGTGGGGTATTGAATGATAATTTTTGGGGTATTATTCTAGATATTTTTGTATATTACAAAATAGGATTATTCAGCGCCGATAGCATTTTCTAGTGCTCTTTGTACGCCTACATAGACGGCCTTGGCTAAGGTGTCTCCAAATAGTGAAAAGGAACCAGCATCTGTTAAGATATCTCCATTTGTATCAATGGTGAGAATGATACCATCTGTAGAGGTACCTGTGGCAGATGTTTTTCGTTCTTTTGTAATTGCATCAGGAATATCTTCATTAATAAACGGATGGAGGCGTACGCTTTCAACATTCCAATCTTGAAGGGCTGCGGTTTTTGCTTCGGTAATTGTCATAACAGCTTTTACCATAGCGCTATCTGTTAAAGCTTTATTTGTAAATACGAGGATATTGATTGTGCCTGGCACTATGAAGTCTCCATCCCGCTCTTCGTAACAATAGCCTGTACCTGCGCGATGTGCCGTTTTTTCATAGCCTGCAGTCACGATAGTTTCCACAATAGTATCATGTTCTTCAACTTTGGCATAGGCGTGTAGATGCATTGTGGCAGACGTGAGAAGTGCTGTACTAAAATGAACAGGAGTATCAATATGTTCAAATTCTTGAGCCAAATAATCGGCTACAGAGCCACCGGGTAAATCTTTTTCTGTTTCGATTTGATATGTTAGCTGTTGGTTGCGTACCGCTAGCGTATGGTGATAGCCACCATTTAATTGTCCGCTCGAAAGAGAATAGTGGATATCGTCAAAGTGTACCGTAACGGAGTGTAACTCTCTAGTTACATAGCCTCCAGTAGCGAGCTCTTGGGGTGCTTCGTATAGATTTTTGAACATGTAAGTCTCCCTAGTTTTATGATTGTTATATATGGAATATAAAGATATAATATCTTTATTATCGTATTGCAAATGCATATGTAAAATTATAGCATATATATTTACCGTTATTATATTGCTATTATGTTGTGATAGATATTTGTGATTGTTTAGATTTATATTATGGATGGTTACTATGGCTAATTTCTTAAGTGCTGTTTCTGAATTTCTTTTTAAAGACGCTAATATATTAATTCAAATAAGGGACTGGTTTTTTGCACAAGCTGGAAATATTTTATTAGCACTAATTTTATTTTGGATAGGGCGATATGCTATTAAATGGGTAAAAGCTTTTGCCGTTCGCATTATGACAAAAGCTTCCTATGACTCAGCAGCGATGAGCTTTATCACTCAAATTATTAATTATGCCTTGCTAGTAGGGTTAGTATTGATTTGCTTAAACCAAATCGGTATTCCTACAACATCCTTTATAGCTGCTTTTGGTGCTTTTGGTTTAGGTATTGGTCTCGCCTTACAGAATAACCTTTCTAACTTAGCATCTGGTTTATTGATTCTTATCTTCAAACCTTTTAGAGCGGGTCACGTTATTCAGGTGGGTGATGTAGTCGGCAGTGTTAAATCAATCCAATTTATGTATACAGTTATTACTACAAAAGATCAAAAGAATGTATACATTCCTAACTCTCTTCTTACATCCCAAGCTGTAACTAATATTGTTTATACTACAGAACGGGTTATCCCATTTACGTTTGACATTGGTTATAATAATGATCATCATGAGGCAATAAAAATCTTAAAAAATATTTTTGCAGCAGATAAACGTGTCCTTAATCCGAAGAATATGGAAATAGGTATTTCTGAATTTGGAGATAATTCTGTACGAATTGCTGCTTATGCTCGTGTTAAGTCGAATGATTTTCTCGATGTTCAATATAGCATCATGTCTGATGTAAAAGATGCCTTTGATAAATATGGTATCGATATTCCATATCCTCAACGTGTAGTATATATTCAAAATGTAGATACATCGACAGGTGAAATTAAAGGGACAAAAAAGAAAGCAACTACTACAAATGTAGCACTAGATGATAGTCTTGAAAGTTAAGATACTGGAAGGTAGAACGAGAGTGATGACACTTTTAACGACGAATATTCATATGTTTTATAAGAAATTGGTATTGGCCATAACTTTTATAGGAATCATATTTATAGGTGCTAGTGTTGCTCAAGCTGCATACATTACACCTCCTTCTACTGTTGGTGAGGCCGTAGTCCTAATTGATGCAGATACAAAAGAAATTTTATTTGCAAAGAACCCAGATAAGTGGATGCATCCAGCTAGTACTACAAAAATGGTCACCTTGTTAACTGCCTTAGAATTAAAGGGCACACAGCTTGATGAATTAGCTACTATAAGTAGCTATGCAACGAGCATGGAAGAATCAAACCTTGGGGTTCGCGTAGGCGATCAGATTACATTGGAAGGTGTTCTTGAAGGTATGATGGTTGCTAGTGGTAATGATGCGGCCATTGTAGTAGCCGAAAATGTAAGTGGTTCTGTGGATAAATTTGCTAAAGATATGACTCGCATTGCTGCAAAAGCGGGGGCAAAGAATAGTGTGTTCTTGAATCCTCATGGATTAACACAAAAGGGTCACCATTCTACGGCTCGTGATTTAGCGATGATTGCCGCGTACGGTATGAAATACCAAATGTTCCGTGACAAGGTTGCCAATGATTACTACAAGGTGCCGTACCAAAACCGCGCACCAGAAACAATTCGTACTACAAACCACTTCATTCGCAACAAATATCCTGGTGCAAATGGCTTGAAAACAGGTTTTACAAATGCAGCAGGAGAATGTTTGATTGCGTCTGCCACACGTAAGGGTCATACTATGATTGTAGTCATGTTAAACGATGATAACCGTTGGGATGAAGCGGTGCAATTCCTTGATTATGGCTTTAAACTCCGTGGGGTAATTTAAGGACCTATTGTGCAATGGGGGATATATGAGTTCATTTTTTGCATTTTTAAAACGCATGCGCTTTATCAATCGATGGAGCCTCATGCGAAATACGGAAATAGAAAATATTCAAGAACATAGCCTTGAAGTGGCCATGGTAGCCCACAATTTGGGAGCTATAAAAAATGAATACTTCGGTGGAAATGTAGATATTAATAAGGTAGCTGTCATAGCCATGTATCATGAGGTGAGTGAAATCTTTACAGGAGATATGCCGACACCAATCAAGTATTTTGATCCAAAGTTGCGTGAACTGTATGGTGAGGTTGAAACTTTGGCGCAAGAAAAAATGCTATCAACCTTGCCAGACCGGTTACAATCTGTTTATAAGCCTATACTTGTTGATGCAGAGGCTAGTCCAGAATGGCCTATTGTTAAGGCTGCCGATACAATTTCAGCCTATATGAAATGCGTCAAAGAGCTCAAGGCAGGAAATGATGAGTTTAAAGAGGCACATGACTCTATCTTAGCTAAGTTGAAAACTCTAAATATGCCTGAGGTAGATATGTTTATTGAATTATATATCCCTGCTCTTGGTAAGAGCTTGGATGAGTTGAACTATTACGAAATTAAATAACTATTAAAAGAGACGACTTCTTGAACTGTACCCCAAAATTTGCACACAATTTTGAAGGTATAGTTCATTTGGGCCGTCTCTTTTTGATTTTAAAGATTTGTAGATTATGTTGCTAATGCTTTATCAAATTTTGTTAGTTTGTTTAATAATAATTATTATAAGCGTATTTGTTAATTATTATGCTTTATTGAATATTATAGTTTATTTTTTCTATCTATAATCTCTTGATTTCTCATTAGTATTTTTTTACCTCGCCACGAGAAGGCTCGATGACCGTATTTTGCTTTGAATTCTTTGTTCGTTAGTGTTTCTAGTTCGTTTATATTGATATACGGTTCTATCTGTTGGAATTCTGGGATGGGCGTAGTTGGAATATCTTTGTTATGAGGACACACCTCTTGGCACACATCACAACCAAATACGAGTGGTGTTTTAGCGAGAATCTGTTCCTCTTCATCGGTAAGTTCTCCTTTTTTCTGAGTTAAGTAGCTTTTACAAGTCGCGAATTTAAATTCGTCATGGCCCAAACATTGGCCTAAGCATGCTGTAATACAACGATTGCATCCTATACAGGACTGCTCAAGAGGGGCATTTGGTTTGAGTTCTAGTGTTGTTAAAATCGTACCAATAACGACATAAGAACCCCATTTAGGGCTGATAAAACAGTTGTTCTTTCCGTAAAAGCCAAGGCCTGCTAAGTAGGCCATATACCGATCTGCTAAAGGAGAGGTGTCGCAATGAATGGAGAACTGAGCCGAGTCATCAATTATTTGTAATCTTTCAATAAGACGTTCTAAATATTCATTAATGACCAGGTGATAATCTGTTGACCATGTATAGCGCGATAGATTGGCATGGCCTTTGTGTTGTACATGGTACGGGAATAGACAAACGATGGCACTTTTTGGTATAAACTGAGTCGTTCCTAGTAGTCTTGCCTCCACATCTGCCGTAGTGAAGGGGCAGGGGTTGCTTTCAAATAAAATAGTTTTGGCCTGTTCAGGTAGTGGCCATGAGGCAATTCCAAATTCATAAATATGTAATTCTTTGCAAATTTCCTGTAAATTTATATCTTTCATCGTAGATTTAGTGGTAAATAATTGGTAAAATAAAAGTATAAGAAATGCACGAGATTCTATAGTTTTTTGTTAAGTTTGTAGTTTGGTGAGAACTGTATTTTTATAGTTAGCACCGTAATTCTGTTAGTATTAGTATACCATTGAGAGGACAGATTATGTTAGCATTTATGAAAGTATTACAACCGAAGACGGTGGAAGAGGCTTATGAATTAGCCACAAAGAACAAAACTGCTCCTATGCTAGCAGGCGGCTGTTGGCTGCGTCTAGGACGACGAACTTGGCCATCAGTGATTGATATGGCGAGTCTTGATTTGCGTTATGTTCGTGAAGAAGATAAGGAGTTTGTAATTGGCGCTATGGCGACACAAGGAGATGTGGAACGCTTTGAGCCTTTACAACAATTCTGCGGCGGTGCCGTAGTTAAAGGCGTTAAGGAGATTCTTGGCGTTCAATTTAGAAATACTGCTACCATGGGCGGTTCTGTAGCAAGTAAGTTTGGCTTCTCTGATATCATCCCTGCGCTATTGGCAGTGCATGCAGACATCGTTACCTTCAAAGGCGGTCGTATGTCCATGCAAGATTATATGACTTATAGAGAACGTGATATTCTCGTGGAAATTCGCATCCCTAAAGTAGATGTAGCTGTAGCTGTTGAAGCCCTTCGCATTTCTCGTGGTGATTTCCCGTTATTGACAGGTGCTCTTCGTCATGATGAAAAAGGCGTTGAATTGTATATCGGTACAAGACCTGGTGTACCTCAATTAGCTGTTAAAGCAAGTGCCTTGCTTTCAGAAAAAGGATTATCTGCCGCAAAAGAAGCAGGTCAATTGGCATCTGAAGAACTAGTGTATCAATCTAACTCTCATGCGTCCAAAGAATATCGCATGGAAATGGTAAAAGCAATGGTTCAACGCTTAGCTAAGGAGGTGGCACAATAATGGAACTCGTACTTAATATTAATAACAAAAATGTAACTGTTAATGTGCCAACTGATGAGATGTTGCTAGACACATTGCGTAATCTTGGCTATTACAGTGTCCGCTGTGGCTGTGATACTACAAACTGTGGCCTTTGCACTGTATGGGTGGATGACGAAATTATTTTGTCCTGTGCATACCCTACATTTCGTGCGCCAGGACATAAAATTACTACATTAGAAGGCTTACAAGAGGAAGCTGAATTATTAGCGGCTTGTATCGCAAGTGAAGGCGCAGATCAGTGTGGCTTTTGTACAACTGGCATGATGATGAGTGCTATTAATTTGAAACGCAAAAATCCAAAGGCTAGCGATGATGAGATTCGCGAATACCTCATAGGTAACTTATGTCGCTGTACTGGTTATGAATCACAACTTCGAGGAGTTCGTAAATTCTTAGAAGGAGGCCTATAATGATGAACAAGCATATTGGTAAATCTTATGACAAAGTTGACTCAAAAGGTATTTTGTCTGGTAAGCCGTCTTATACTGGCGATTTTGTTCCCAAAGATGCGCTCGTTATTAAGGCTCTTCGTAGCCCTCATGCTCAGGCGCGCATCAAATCTATTGATACATCTAAAGCCAAATTGATTCCTGGCGTAGAAGCTATTTTTACTTATGAAGATGTGCCTAATACGCGATTCACATTAGCAGGTCAAACATATCCAGAGCCATCCGCTTATGATGCACTCATCTTGGACCCTGTAGTTCGTTATGTTGGAGACGAAGTAGCTCTTATCGTAGCAAAAGATGAGGCTACAGCGCTTAAAGCAATGCCGCTTATCAAGATTGAATACGAAGTACAGAAACCTGTACTTGATATGCACACTGCTATCGACCATGAAACTATAGTACATCCTGAAGATGATATTCACAATAATATCCCTGTAGGACAAGATTACAAACGCAATATTTGCGTATCCTATCACAAACGGGTAGGAGATGTGGAAGCAGAACTTGCTAAATGTGATTACGTGGCAGAAGGCACATACTTTGACCAGGCCACACGCCAAACAGCGATGGAACCATTCCAAAGCTTTGGATATATAGATGCGCTAGGTCGTGTAGTTATCGTATCCTCGACGCAAATCGTATTCCATGTACGCCGTCACATCGCTCGTGCACTCGGTATTCCGGCCACAAAAGTCCGTGTTATTAAGCCTCGTATCGGCGGCGGTTTCGGCTCTAAACAAACGGCTTGTACAGAAATTATGACGGCCTTTGTAGCGTGGACATTGAAAAAACCTTGTTATCTCTTATACGATCGTACAGAAGCACAAACGTGCTCTACTACACGTCATGCTCGTGAATGGAAAATCCGCGTAGGTGCTACAAAAGATGGCATTATTAAAGTTATTGATATGGACTCCATCACAGCCGCTGGTGCACATGCAACTCATTGCTTCACTACTACAACGGCTGGCGAACATAAATCTGTACCTTTGTACAACAAAGCGACTGCTGTTCATTATGGTACAGAAGGTGTGTATACTAATCAAACTCCGGGTGGTGCTTTCCGTGGATATGGTGCAACAGAAGCATTGTGGCCATTAGAATGTGCAGTAAACCAGTTAGCTGATAAGATGGGGATTGATCCAGCTGAATTACGTCAGAAGAACTTAATAGCGGAAGGTGAACAAAGCTTAGTATATGCTCCAGATGAATATCTTGATTCTGGTCTTTTCCAAGATACTGTAAATCGCGTAAAAGAAATGGCTCGTTGGGATGAACGCCCTCATTCTTGGGATATCGATGAGCGCTACCGCGGTGGACTTGGCATGGCTTTAGCATTACAAGGCTCTGGTGTCGCAAATATCGATGTGGCATCCGTTGAAATTCGCCTTGGTGACGATGGTAATTATACATTGTATACTGGGTCTTCTGATATGGGCATGGGGTCTAATACCGTATTGACTCAAATGGCCTGTGAAGTAATCGGCTGTCCTATGGAATATATGACTGTTATTGAATCAGATACAGATATCGTACCATTCGATCCAGGGTCTTACGCATCTAGTACAACCTATGTAACAGGTACTGCTGCTAAGATGGCGGCAGAAGAATTGCGCACTAAGATTATTGCTAAATTCGCTCAATTCTTTGAAACTGACGTTGAAAACGTTGACTTTGACGGCGTTGTAGCTACCACAAAAGATGGTGCTAAAACAATGGATATCCATCAATTGGCACCAAAATTATTAGTTGGTGTTAATGCGGAGCAATTGTCTGGTTTTGCTACATGGGGCAGTCATACGTCCCCACCTCCATTTATGGCATCTATTGCTGAGGTGAAGGTAGATAAACAAACAGGTAAGGTTATTCCTCTTCATTTCTACTCTTGTGTTGATTGTGGTACTGTTATCAATCCTAAATTGGCTCGTGTTCAAGTTGAGGGTGGTGTGGTACAAGCTATCGGCATGGCTTTATATGAAGATGTACGCTATTCAAGCAATGGTCGCTTGGAAACAAACAATCTTATGACTTATAAAATCCCAACCCGTCAGGATATTGGTGAATTACATACAGACTTTGTAGAATCTTACGAGCCTACAGGTGGTTTCGGAGCAAAATCTATTGGTGAGGTTGTCATCAATACGGGGTGCCCTGCTATTCAACATGCCATTAAAAATGCAGTTGGTGCGGATATTCGTACATTACCTATGACACCTGAGAAGGTATTTATGGCTATGGACGAGAAATATAAAGTATAGAGATTTCTAGTTCCTTTTACTTTCTAAGGAGGCCTGGTTCTATGACATCACAAACATCCTATTGGAATCGATTGATTCAGCCGGGAATCGTTGCCCTTGTTGGGGCAGGCGGTAAAACGACTGTGCTTTCAAAACTAGTAGAATATGGACGGCTGAAAGGTCAGCCCATCGTAGTTACGACTACGACTCGACTTTATGAGTCTCAGGTGGCTCATTATGAACCGATTTATACTCATAATATTAATGAAGCTGATGAGTATTGTACTGACCGACTTTTACATGGCTATTGTGGTGCGTGGTTCGCTGGAATTACAGGAACAAAAGTAGACTCCTTAGATTGTGATCTTATCGATGGTTTATCCAAGTTACATCCCAATTGGCAAATTGTTGTAGAAGCAGATGGGGCGAAGGAAAAATGGCTCAAGGCACCTAAGACGACCGAACCTGTCATTCCATCTCTTACAAAGACTACGATTGGCCTCGTGAATCTACAAATGCTAGGGGCCCCATTAGATGATGAGCACGTACATAATATCGAGCTTGTTCAAGATATTGTAAAACGCGATATGGGGGCTATTGTAACTCCTCGTATGTTGGCTGATCTTGTTTTACATAGGCAAGGTTTATTCCAATACAGTAGAGGTAAGAAAATATTATTCTGTACTGGTTATGAAACAGTGCAACATCGCATTATCGATGATTTTATTGATCATATTGTTGATAGTGATATTACGGCTATCATTTTGGCTGATGGATATAAAGCAAGTTGTGAAATCCGTCGCATTATTCAATGTCGGTAGGTACTCATGACTATTATGAAAGCAAATTGTAACACCGCTTTTAGTCCCATGAGAGACCCCATAGACCGTCATCCTTTGCATATTGGCATTGTCCTCCTTGTGGGAGGGCAATCCAAGCGCATGGGATGTAATAAGCAGCTCTTGCCCTGGCGTGGTAAGACTGTTCTAGATGCGGTCTGTGGGGCTCTTCAAGGTGGATGGGGTGGACAGGTAGCTTCTACTATGTCCTGTAAGCTACCTTTTGTGGCAGTTACTGGTGATGATCATGAGAAATTAGAACCAATTGTCACAAACTATGGTTTTGAAGCCATTCGAAATGACCATCCTGAACTAGGGCAAGGCGTATCCATAGCGATGGGAGTACGTCATTTGATGAATACGTTATCCATACCGCTAGACGGTATTCTCTGTTCAGTAGGAGATCAACCACTTCTGACGAGTGCTGTTGTACACGAGGTCATTCGTGCGTTTAATGAAAACTTTCATCCGAAAACTATCGTCGTTCCACATTATGGGGCAAATTATCACTCGGGAAATCCCGTTCTCTTTGGTTCTCATTGGTTTGATTATTTACAACAGATTCAAGGGGATCAAGGGGGTAAGACCATTATTCATGGTGATGGTAAAGCCCATGTCGTGAAATTATGGATTAGTGATGATATTGGCGACGATATCGATACACCCGATGATTTTGAGCGTTTGAAACATCGTGAAAGTGAGGCATTATGAAACCATTGGTACTTATGCGTGGAGGCGGAGACATTGCTTCCGGCGCTGTATATAGATTGAGACGGGCGGGCTATCCCGTTGTAATTAGTGAAATAGCGATTCCTACCATGATTCGCCGCGAAGTATGTTACGGTAATGCGGTTCATCGTGGAGAAATGATTTTGGAACGTTTTGTTGCTCGTCATGTGTCTCTTAGTGAAGTGAAGGATACATTGGCACAGGAAATCATCCCCGTTGTCACTAGCTCATATGAGGAATTATTGGACACTTTAAAACCAGAGATTGTAGTCGATGCTATTTTGAGTAAAAAGAATCTTGGTACAAAACGGGATGATGCAGATCTAGTTATCGGTGTGGGCCCTGGATTTATTGCTGGAGAAGATGTAGATGTAGTCATTGAAACGATGCGTGGTCATTCATTAGGTCGCTGTATCTATGATGGACCAGCTCAACCTAATACAGGTATCCCTGGAAATGTAGGTGGCTACACTCATGAGCGCGTTATTCATTCTCCAAAGGCTGGACTATTTACAGCAAAACGTCATATTGGGGATTCTGTACAAGCTAATGAAGTAATTGGTTATGTTGATGAAGAACCAGTAAGAGCGAAAATTACAGGTATTCTACGAGGCATTTTAAAAAGTGGGCTCATCGTATCAGATCATTTTAAGTTGGCTGATGTGGATGCTCGTTGTGAAGAGTCTCATTGCTATAGTATTTCAGATAAATCCCTTGCTGTCGGTGGAGGTGTATTAGAGGCTGTTACCGCTTGGGATTATGAAAGGAATCTAGATGGAAACAATTTATGATGTGATGAAAGATCGTCTACAGGTTACTGAAACTACTGTGATGGTTACTGTTCTATCCGGTCCTCGTCAAGGGGATAAGACTATTTATGCTGAAGATGGAAGGGTTCTATACGGAACTCCTATTGAAGGGTTTACTGTAGATAAAGCAAAGCTAAATTCTCTATGCATGGTAGGCGAAATGGAGTGTTTCGTACAACCTGTAGAAAATGATCCGTCAGTTCTCGTATTAGGCGCAGGTCATGTTAGCCGAGCGATTACAGATTTGCTGCTGTTTATTGGATGTCGTGTTACAGTCGTAGATGACCGTCCAGAATATGTAGTTCCTGAATTCTTTGATGAACGTGTCATACGTAAATGCTTACCTTTAGAAAACTTCAAGAACGATTTACCTCTTGATGAATATACTGGTTTTATCATTGTGACACGTGCTCATGAGTACGATAATATATGCTTAGAACAATTACGAGGGTACTTGCCTACCTATATGGGCGTTATGGGCAGCCAAAAACGCATCCATCACGCTTTTGAAGTGTTGCGTGAGCAGGGATGGACTCAAGATGAGTTAGATATGGTATATGCGCCTATTGGGCTAGATTTAGGAGCTCAAACGCCTGAGGAAATTGCATTATCTATCGTTAGTGAATATTTGGCAGTGGTGCGTGGAAAAAAAGGCGGCTCATTGCGGAAAGGTAGAGTGATCCATGAATCGTGAGTTTATTGAATACCTTAGTGAACGTAAAAACGAAACCTTAGCAGTAGCCACTATTTTATATACCTGTGGATCCACACCTCGTAAAGCTGGTACATCTATGGTTGTATTTCCAGATGGATCTATTTTTGGTACTATCGGCGGCGGACGTGCGGAAAATGAAATCCGCCTAAGTGCGGTGGACTCTTTGAATAAAAAAGAAGCTCACCGTCGTATCGATGTTCATCTCGATGATGACGTAGCTGTTAAAGAAGGCATGGTTTGTGGGGGCCAAATGGATGTTTGGATTGAAACACAAAACATCTAATAAAAATCTCATTCAGCGTTTGTTTATAAATTTACAGTACTCTCAAAATGAGTTAAAATATAAGGTACAGTCAAAGAATTGATTGTACCTTATTATTTTGTATAAGGAGCTATTTTTATGCATATTGACGCACTTATACATACCTTTAGGCTTCTTGATATTGTTGATATCATAATCGTTGCTATTGGTATTTACTATTTATATAAATTGCTTAAAGATACACGGGCCGTTTCTCTTTTAAAAGGTCTCGTTATATTGGCAATTTTTAATTTATTGAGTCATCTGTTAAATCTATACGTTATCAACTGGATTTTGCAACAAAGTATGACCGTTCTTCTCTTTGCGTTACCCGTTGTATTCCAACCTGAATTGCGTCGTGCTCTAGAACAATTGGGGCGTGGCCGAATTTTCAGCAAGGCACAAAATGTAAACGAAGAAGAAATGGATATGGCCATTAATGAAGTGATGGCTGCAGCTCGCGTTATGTCTCGCGAACATACGGGGGCACTTATCGTTTTTGAACGTGAAGTAGGTCTCAATGACTTTGTAGATACTGGTATTCTTATCGATGCTGTATTGAGTCGCGAGTTGATTAAAAATATCTTTGTTCCTAGTACACCGCTTCATGATGGGGCCTTGATTATTCGTGATGGGCGAATCCGTGCAGCGGGCTGCTTGTTGCCGTTGACTGAGGACCGCACATTGAGTACCGAACTAGGTACACGTCACCGTGCAGCTATTGGCTTATCTGAGCAAACAGACGCTGTGGTAGTCGTTGTCAGTGAGGAAACAGGGACCATCTCTTATACATATGGGGGTCATATTTATCGCCATTTACCAGAGGATCAAATTAAAGAGGCATTGCGCACCTTTATGGAACGCCCTCGTCAAACCATTACTAGTATGTGGAAATGGAGGGCAAATAAATGATGATTCATTTGAAACGCAATTGGCCTGCTAAATTATTATCCTTGTTAGCAGCTATCGTTATGTGGTTCTTTATTATGCGCGATCAGAACCCTGTGATGGAAGTAACCTATACAATACCTGTACAGGTTCAAAATCTCAATTCTGGCTATATCATAGAAGATGCACCAGATGTGGTCCGTGTTGTTCTGGCTGGTCCACGTGATACCATTATGTCTATGAAATCAGATAATTTACGGGCTTATATTGATGCATCTGGTGTAAAACCAGGTCAAAATAATGTAACTATTAATTTTACTCCTCCAGTAGGGATGAATCTTGTGGAGGTTAAACCAGATAACATCACCATCAATGTTGATGAATATGCAGAGAAAACGATTCCTGTTGAAATAGTTCCAATCGGCAAGTTCTCTGATGATATTGCTTTGAAATCGGTAACGATTGTGCCGAAAGAGGTAACTGTTTCTGGTCGTAAGCAACAAGTTAATGCAGTGAGCAAGGTTGTGATGAAAGTCAATGTGGCTGGTCAAACGAAGAACTTTAGCGCTGTTAGTACTTTAGAAGCTTGGGATACGGCAGGTAATGTACTGGATGTACATATTAATCCAAACCAAGGCCAAGCACAATATGAACTCAACTTATTACGTAAAGAAAAGGCGGTTCCTATTACTGTTCCGACTGTTGGTACAGTAGCAGAAGGTTATGAAGTTAAATCCACGTCTGCTACACCAACGCAATTAACAGTTACAGGGCGTGAAGAAATGATTAATTCCGTTACAGAAATACAAACGGAACCTATCGATGTATCGGGTGCTACTGAAACTGTACAGGGTAACTATAATTTAGTATTACCGAATGGGGTTAATAGCAATACCACAACGGTACGGGTGAAAGTAGAAATACAAAAGAAAGTACTTAATGGATGATAAGTTTTTTGTGAGGCTTTGAGATCTTGCGACGAAGACCCTAATAGAGTGAATGTTTCTCTATTAGGGCCTTTTTATGATTTATATATTAGCTTTTATAGTAGTGTTGTATAATAAAGATGTATGACTATTTTCTTACAGATCAAGTGGTAAAGAATTTTGGTCAAAGATTAAAGAAGTAGGCTCGCCTAAAAGGGAGGCTTTAATAGGAAAGATATGATTAGAATAATAAATCTCCGCGTGGCTGTTACGGTTAAGTCGGATATCAAAAGTATTGTAGAAAAGAAATATCCCCCGTTACGTGGTGCTATCGAAACGATTCATGTTGTTCGACGTGCCGTAGATGCCCGTAAGAAGCCAAACATTGTTTTTGTATATACCCTATTCATTGAGGTTCATAATGAAGCTCAAGTCATGAAAAAGCTTGGTAAAGAAAAGGATGTATCTGTATTTGCTGCAGAAGATCCAGAACCTATCGTTTTGGGGGCTGTACCATTAGCACATCGTCCTGTTGTTATGGGCTTTGGCCCTGCGGGGATGCTTGCAGCCTTTTACTTAGCTCGTGAAGGCTATCGCCCAATCGTGCTTGAACGCGGTCAAGATGTAGATACACGTAGTCATGATGTAGAGACATTTTGGAAAAAGGGCATATTTAAGCCTGAGTCCAACGTACAATTTGGGGAAGGCGGCGCAGGAACTTTTTCCGATGGTAAGTTGACAACTCGCATTACCCATCCGCGGTTACATGAAATATCTAAATACTTTGTAGAGTTTGGTGCGCCTGAAGAAATTTTATATAAACATAAACCTCATGTAGGTACAGATAAATTGCGTACCATGGTAAAAGCCATGCGTGAGCGCATCATCGAATGGGGCGGTGAAGTCCGCTTTGGTTCTAAGGTAACGGATTTATTTATTGAAAATGACCGTATCGTAGGCGTTGAAGTTAATGGTAGTGAGCGTATTGATACGACTGTTGTTTTGTCTGGTGTAGGCCATAGTGCACGTGACACATATGAAATGCTTTATAAACGTAATGTGGAAATGACGGCAAAACCATTTGCTATCGGTGTTCGTATTGAGCATGATCAGGCTGTAATCGATGAGTCCCAATATGGTGTAGAACCATCTAGTTTGGGCCTCGGTGCAGCAGAATATTCTCTCGTATACCACGATAAAGAATCAGGCCGTACTGCATATAGCTTCTGTATGTGCCCAGGAGGTCAAGTAGTAGCATCTGCTTCTGAAGAGGGTGGCGTTGTCGTAAATGGCATGAGTTTATACGCTCGGGATAGCGGTGTTGCTAATAGTGCTATCGTAGTCAACGTAGGTCCAGATGACTTTGGTACTCATCCATTAGATGGCGTTTCATTTCAACGAGAATGGGAACGCAAAGCCTATGAGTTGGGCGGTTCTAACTTCCATGCGCCAGCACAAACTGTAGGGCAGTTTTTAGGACTTTCACAGGCACCTAGCGTACAAAATAGTATATATAGTTACGAGCCAGGTATTGTAAATTGCGATTTACATGATTGCTTGCCATCATTCGTCACATCCGTATTAGAGCGGGCCTTGCCATACTGGGGGCGTCGCATCCGAGGGTTTGATGATCCTGCGGTGTGTATGACAGGCGTTGAAACGCGTACCTCTGCGCCGCTCCGTATGGGACGCAATGAAGAGCGCATTTCTCCTACTGTAGGAGGTTTCTATCCTATGGGTGAGGGGGCTGGCTATGCAGGGGGAATTATGAGTGCTGCCCTTGATGGTGCGGAAACAGCCATTTTATGTATGGCAAAATACGCAAAACCTAATTAGTGGGGAATTATACTGATGAATTGAATTACAGTATAGATTCATACTATTTATGTAATATAGATGTGACTTTATAGTAGGTATGCTTTCTATATTATGATATAATACACAACAGTAATTATTGAAATGATACACACGGTAGATATATAGACTTGTGAAACTTTCACAAATCCTTAGAGGAGGATAATTATGGCTCGTTTATTTGGTACAGATGGTGTACGTGGTGTTGTTAATGAGTTTTTAACGCCGGAATTAGCCTATCATTTAGGTCGTGCGGCAGGAACGCATTTTGGTAAGAAAAAGGATCACCCTACGTTCTTGATTGGTCGCGATACACGGATTTCTGGTTCTATGCTTGAAAGTGCATTAGCGGCGGGCATTTGCTCTGTTGGTGGCAATGTAGTAATTGCAGGCGTTATCCCAACTCCAGCAGTAGCGTACCTTGTACGTCAACAAGGTTTTGATGCGGGTGCTGTTATTTCTGCATCTCACAATCCATATCCAGATAATGGCATTAAATTCTTTGATGGTAATGGCTATAAATTACCTGATGAAGTGGAAGATGAATTGGAAAAATATGTTCGTCAAAGCGCAGATAATGAATTGGCGCGTCCTACGGGTGATGGTATTGGTAAAATTGAGTTCAATAGTAACTTGGCTCATTTATATGCTCATTTTGTACGTCACACAATCGATACGTCCCTTGAAGGGTTGACTATCGTTTATGATGGTGCTAATGGCGCAGCATCCAGTGTAGGTCCGGAAATTTTGTCTGGACTAGGGGCTAAAGTCATCAATATTAACGTGAATCCAGATGGTTTGAATATCAATCATCATTGTGGTTCCACACATATTGAAGGCTTACAAGTAGCCGTACAACAACATAATGCAGACCTTGGTATTGCTAATGATGGCGATGCTGACCGCTGTTTATTGGTTGATGAAAAAGGTCAAGTCCTCGATGGTGATCAAATCATGTTGCTATGTGCCCTTAAGTTGAAAGAAGAAGGCAAACTTAAAGGGGATACCATAGTTGGTACCGTTATGAGTAATATTGGATTCCATAAAGCAGCAGAAGAACTTGGTATGAAAACAGTTTCCACTGCTGTTGGTGATCGATATGTATTGGAATACATGCGTGAACATAATCTTTCCGTTGGTGGTGAACAATCTGGTCACGTAATCTTTTTAGATCACAATACCACTGGTGACGGCATGTTAACAGCTGTTCAAGTGGCAGCTCTTATGAAGGAGAAAAAGCAACCTCTTTCTGAATTGGCCGGCATTATGACAAAATACCCACAAGTTCTTGTAAATGTTCGTGTAGCTACAAAAACTGGCTGGGAAGACAATGACCTCATCAAAGCTGCTATCGTAACAGCTGAAGGAGAACTTGGTGATGAAGGTCGCGTTTTAGTACGTGCATCCGGGACAGAACCACTCATTCGTGTCATGGCTGAAGGTCCTAACCAAGAAGAACTACAATCCCTGTGCCAAGAAATTGCTGATATTATCGGTAGAGAACAAGGGTTGGCTGAATAAAAGTAGGGTGTGAGGCGGCAGAGGAGCTTGCGACGATGAAGCCCACACATCACTTTGTTCCGAGTGTAAGATTTCGGAAAGCAAAATCCACAGCGAGAAACCATCTTTACTGAGATTAATCCTATGGATTTTAATAATTGTGAATCCATTCTACAATTTGATATTAAAGGTATCCCCTCCTATATATGTCCCTTTGCTCCGTCCTACGTAAAGTCGCTGCAGGAACATATATAGGAGGTTTAGAGATGAGTGATATTTAAAATTGAATAATCATAATGAATAATCTTTTTATTTTGGTTTATTCTAAGCTTAGAGGGTGAAATTATGAAAACAATAGGTTTAATTGGGGGAATGAGCTGGGAAAGTACGATTACGTATTACCAAGTCTTGAATGAAACTATTAAGCAAGTTTTGGGTGGCTTACATTCAGCAAAATGTATTTTATATAGTGTCGATTTTGAAGAGATAGAAAAGTGTCAAGCAAATGGAGATTGGGTCAGAAGTGCTGAAATTTTATCCGATGCTGCTCAATCTTTAGAAAAGGCTGGTGCTGATTATATTGTTATATGCACGAATACAATGCATAAAGTAGCGGATGAAATAAAAAGACATATTCACATTCCACTTCTTCATATTGCGGAAATGACTGCAGTAGAGTTGGAAAAATCAGGTATTACAAAGGTAGGTCTACTCGGTACCAAGTACACGATGCAACAAGATTTTTATAAATGTATCTTGGAAAATCGGGGGATTCATGTTGTTATACCTAACGAAGATCAAGTCGAACTTGTGAATGATATTATATATAATGAATTGTGTTTAGGTGTTATTTCTAATGAATCTAAACAACAATACTTAGATATTATTGGTGATTTGGTAAAATCTGGTGTACAAGGTGTTATCTTAGGCTGTACTGAAATTGGGCTACTTATTAAACAAGATGATACGGATATACCTTTATTTGATACTACATTGATACATGCAAAAAATGCGGCTTTAATTTCTATTGATAGAGCATAATATAGTCTTTTGTTTTAGTAAAATAACCCTCTATTAGATATTTTATTCATTTTTAGAATATCTAATAGAGGGTTGCTTTTATGCAATTAGAACTAGCTAGAGACTAAAGGAAATCTTTTTGTATAGTTTGAATTTATATGAGCGGCGTTATTATAGGCATAAAAGTATATAAGTAATAACTTATAACTTATGTTATTATAAACATATGCTCTAAAACATGTTCGGTGATAGTAAAGGTGTAATATGAAGCTTGCTATAAAAGAGTATTGGGAAAATCTTAAATTAGAATATGAAGCTACATATAATGCGTCTATATTTAGTGATTATGATGTGCTAAAGAAATACGCAGAGCGTTTTAGAACGTATTTAATTACTTTGATGTGTGAGTATTCAAATGATGTGGATGTGGTCTGTACTTTAGCAACTGTTGAACAGGTGTTGAGGCATGAAGAAAATTCAATACAACTATTAGAAGAGTTTCTCAGAAAATATATAGATGAACTGAGTGATACCGATAAAGCAAGAGTTTATACTAATCTAGCTTTTTATTATACCGATGAGGGAAATATAAAAGAATATGACTATCTATCTGCAGCTGTAAAGCTCAATTCTCCATATATAGAGACTTACAGAGGTTTGGCTTTATATCATTTTTCAGTTTATAGAGAGAAAGGTTCTGCAGAGGACTTAAAGAGAAGTTTACATGCTTTTGAAAAGGGAAGAACAGTATCCGATGGTTATGAAATGAACTTTGGCTATGCAGTGTGTTTATTTGAGCTTAAGCAATATGAGAAAGCAAAGGTCATTTTTGAAGAGTTATTAAAAAGCTATCAAAATAGGATGAGGTTACTAGTTTGTATTACTTATTGTGATGTGTATTTAGGTAATAAAAAGCAAGCCCTTGATCGTTTGAAGCAAATTAAGCTTGGAGGCGATGTAGCATATCATTTAAGTAATGATGAAGTTTTTGAGTTAGATATCATTGACGCCTATTATATATTAGATGAGTATGGCCTATTTTTAGATGAATGTGAAAAGGCTAAAGAGCACTGTGATTTAAGTGATGGCCCTTATTACTTTGGTCTTTGGATTATGAATCAACATGATATGTTCCATCGTGAAGTGGACAAGCAACGAACAGAAATATTGGCATGCATTGAAAATGCAAAAATGGACGAAGACTTTGATAGCGAAGAAGAAAAGCAGGACTATATCAAAAGCTGGGAAGATGATTTAGAGAATCTAAATTTGTTGGAACATAAAATTAAAGATGAAAACTACAAGCCTATGGTTGAATTAAAACTGTGGCCTATATATGGCTGCTATTTGATAGACTGTTTAACTCATAACTTATAATACGCTAACTTCATAGTGATAGGGCTAAAGAATATTTATATAGTTGAAGTTTTATAGTTTTGATTGAAAAAGAATAGCACTACTTTGGATTGGAATAATTCAAAGTAGTGCTTTTATTATTATTTATCAGCCACAACGAGTTTGTATCCATTTAAGTGAATGTTACTGCCGGTTGTGTCTTCGTTGTTCAAGGATTTTACATAGCTGTCGCCTGTGAGTATCCAATTGGAGTCTTTGCTGAGTTTTACAGTTACTTCTTTAGCAGCATTGTCTGTGTTTACAGCGCCTACAAGGCTAGATCCATTTGTCATGTCTAGAGCGATGGTACTGATTGAATCAGCCATAATATTACCGCTTAGTTCTTGATTAGATGTGCGGAGTGTAAGATGACCGCCGTTCTCACCAGTTTTTCCCCAACGGGAGTCGGCAGCTGCTTTCACTAGGGTAGAAGTGTTCGGCATAGAGATGGCATTGTTAGACAGGTCTACTTCAGCAGTAGTGTTGTTTACATAGAGGAACGCACCTGTAGCGTGAGTTGTAAGTGTATTATTCTCTGCTTTCAGACGAGCAATACCACTTTCAGCATCACCAGAGAAGCTTTGATATAGCATGAAACCATTATCTTTGTAGCCTGTTACATTGGAGTTTGTAAGGGTAATGGAGTTCTTACCTTCTACGACGCCAATTTCACTGTTATTCGCTATGCCGTTGACATTGTTCACTATAATATTACCCGTGGAGTAGATAACAGGACTGCCTTCGCCAGATGTTGTAAGTTTGGCTGCTTCTGCGGTGATAGTGCCTTCTCCGCGATCTGTAGCAAGTGTGGCAGAATGAGCACCTTCAGTGGTGATAGTTAGATTTTTGCCATTTACAGTGCCTTTGTAAGTGGCATCTAAGCCACGAGAGGAATCGCTTTTTGTGTGAATATTAGTGTTTTCTACGTTGATAACAGAGCCTTCACCAGTGGCAAAGACTGCGTTAGACCCTTTAGAATTAGATGTAATATTGCTACCTTTGATGTTAATTTGGCTACCCTCGATACCGAGGACTACTGCATTTTGACCGCGGAAATTGCTGTTGTCATCGCTTGTAGTGTCGCCTGTTTTATCGAAAACGCTATTTTCAATATCAATTACCGCTTTATTTTTACCGATGAAAGCATTCTGATCAGCCGTTGTGTTTGTCATCGATTCGTGAGCAATGGATTTGTTTTCTGTAACGATAGTTGTGCCTTTAAAAGTACTAGGATCTACTTCAACTTGTGGTGCCATTCCATTAGGGGCTCCATTCTGCATAGCCATTGGAGGCATACCGTTAGGAGTGCCAGAAGGAGGATTTCCATTTGGAGGTATTTGGTTAGACGTGCCTGTAGGTGATTGACCTGCAGGTGGTTTGCCGTGAGGTGCACCGCTTGGAGGTGTGCTTCCTTGTGCGGATGGTACTGTTTTAGTTTGTTCTGTTGAGGTTACAACTGCTACGTTAGTACTAGTTTGAGTCTCTGCGGCTAAGGTTGGGATAACCGCTAATGTCGACAGAGCTGCACCAAGGACTGCAGGTAATACCCAACGACGCAATTTTCTATATGACAAACTGTTCTTTTTAATTTTATGTTGCTTCTTTATAGTTGTTTTATTCATGATTATCATCTCCCAAATTATATACAACATTTTGAAAATACAACAAAATCTAATTGTGTAAAATTTAGAATGATAGAAGTATAATTTCTTACAATGAAAAGGACGTGAAGCATAGAAACAATCTTTTCTATTCTTTTTGAATTATCTGTGGTGGTTTACTTTTTATCGATTTTTTTAGTATAATATACGTCAGTACATATTTTATTTTGTACTGATTCTGCCGTATATCACAGAAAGGAATTCCAAATTCGTAAAGGCGAATAGCGCAAGTACCCGCGAAGGCAGTCGTTAGGGTAGACGAGGTGAAGAGTGATCGAGTCATCAGCGGATGCTCTTCCGGCATATTCATGTCGTAACAGGTATTAAAAAGCCCATCGGTAACGATGGGGACAAAGTATATCTGAATGGATTGTATTGAACTAATATTTAATACATTAAATAGAATATTAATCTAGAACATTAATTAGTTAGCCTTAGTTTTTGCTGGGGCTAGAAATACCCCCAGTTATAGGAGGATATACGTATGTGCGGTATCGTAGGATACATTGGCTTTAATCAAGCATCTGATTTCTTGTTGGACGGTATGGCAAAGTTAGAATACCGTGGTTATGACTCTGCAGGTATTGCTGTTATCGGCCCTGAAAATGTAATTAAAATTCAAAAGAAGGTTGGCCGTCTTGCTAATCTTGAGGCAGTTGTGAAAGCAGATCCTAATGAAGGAACTGTAGGCATTGGTCATACACGTTGGGCTACACACGGTCGTCCATCCGACATGAACGCCCACCCTCATGCATCTGAAGATGGTAAATTTGCTGTTGTACACAACGGCATTATTGAAAACTACATGCCTTTAAAAGAAGAGCTTATTGCAAAAGGGTACCATTTCAAATCTGAAACTGATACAGAAGTTGTAGCTCATTTGTTAGAGGATATGTACGATGGCGATTTCGTGGGCACAGTACGCCGCATGCTAGCTCGTGTTGATGGTGCGTATGCTCTCGAAATCATCTGCTCCGATGAGCCAGATAAAATAATTTGTACTAAAAAAGAAAACCCATTGGTTATCGGCCTTGGCAAAGGTGAAAACTTTGTAGCATCCGATATTCCAGCTATCATTAACTACACACGTGATACATACATCTTGAGCGATGGTGAATTAGCTATCGTAACTCGTGATAATGTATCCGTATTCGACCGTGAAGGTAACCCTGTTGATAAAGAAGTATTCCATGTAAACTGGAATGCGGAAGCAGCAGAAAAAGGTGGTTATGAGCATTTCATGTTGAAAGAGATTCATGATCAACCTAAAGCTGTTCGCGATACATTCGGTACACATATCGCTGAAGATGGTAAAACAGCAATTTTTGATGAGCTAAATTGGACTGCTGAAGATGTAGCCGCTTTCAATAAAATTCTCATCGTTGCATGCGGTACTGCATACCATGCAGGTCTTGTAACAAAACAATATATTGAAAACTTGGCGCGTATTCCAGTTGATGTGGAAATAGCATCTGAATACCGTTACAGCAACCCGTTGACTGATGATAAAACATTATGTATCGTTATTAGTCAATCCGGTGAAACATCCGATACATTGGCGGCTTTGAAAGAAGCTAAACGCCTTGGTGCCAAATCCTTGGCCATTACCAATGTTGTTGGTTCCAGCATTTCTCGTGAAGCAGATAACAAAGTTTACACATGGGCTGGCCCTGAAATTTCTGTAGCGTCCACAAAAGCGTACACTACTCAATTAGTAGCGGGCTTGTTATTCGCCGTATACCTAGGTCAATTAAATGGTAAATTGAATCCAGCCTTAGCCGAAGAAATTCTTAGCGGGGTTAAAAACTTACCATCCTTGATTCATGAAATCTTTGAAGTAGACGAAGATATGAAAGCCTTTGCTAAACATTATGGCTTCAAATCTGATGCATTCTTCTTGGGCCGTGCTATCGACTATGCAGTAGCGATGGAAGGTGCTTTGAAGTTGAAAGAAATTTCTTACATCCACGCTGAAGCATATGCTGGTGGCGAATTGAAACATGGTACATTGGCTCTTATCGAAGAGGGCGTACCTGTTATCGCATTGGCTACACAAGAGGATGTTTACGATAAGATGATCAGCAACATCCGAGAGGTAAAAGCTCGTGAAGCTATTGTAATCGGTATTGGCATGAAAGGTGACGAAGAATTATCTAAACACGTAGACCACACAATTTATGTGCCTCGTGCGAATAAATTTATCGCTCCAATCTTAGCAGTTGTACCATTGCAACTATTGGCGTATTATGCAGCAATTACACGCGGTGCAGACGTAGATAAACCACGTAATTTGGCTAAATCTGTAACCGTAGAATAATATATAACCAACAGTGCTTTGGCACTGTTGGTTTATTTCAATATAGGGAGACTATTATGGCAGTTATATTTTCCGGCATCCAACCAAGTGGGGAGTTAACACTTGGTAACTATTTGGGGGCTTTACGTAATTTCTTAGACTATCAAGATACTGATGAATGTTACTATTGTATCGTTAACCAACATGCGATTACGGTACCGCAAGATCCAAAAGAATTATTTCAAAACACTCGTAATTTGGCTGCGTTGTACCTTGCGGTTGGCCTTGATCCTAAAAAGGTAACATTGTTTGTTCAATCCGAAGTACCTGAGCATGTTAAGCTCGGTTGGGTTATGCAATCTATTAGCTATGTTGGCGAATTAGAGCGTATGACTCAGTACAAGGATAAGTCTCAAAAGCAAGGAGATTCTATTCCAACTGCATTGCTTACGTATCCACCGTTGATGGCGGCAGATATTTTGCTATATGGTACGAATTATGTTCCTGTAGGTGAAGACCAAAAGCAACATCTTGAGTTGACTCGTAATTTAGCAGAGCGTTTTAACCGTAGATTTGGTGAAACTTTCGTAGTACCTGATATTAAGATAGGCGAAGGCGGTGCTCGCGTTATGAGCTTACAAGAGCCAACTAAGAAAATGAGTAAATCTGATGATAACCAAAATGCTACAATCCGTCTTTTGGATGCACCAGATTTAATCGTGAAAAAGTTGAAACGAGCTCAAACTGATTCTGATAATGCGGTTCGCTATGATAAAGAAAATAAACCTGGCATTTCTAACTTGATGGGCATTTACCGTGCTATCACAAAAGACAGCTATGAAGCTATCGAAGAAATGTACGCAGGCAAAGGTTATGGTGTATTTAAATCCGATATTGCCGATCTATTAGTAGCAACCCTTGAACCAATTCAACAACGTTACAATGAATTGATTACAAGCCCTGAACTGGATGTAATCCTTGATGAAGGGGCTGCTAAGGCGCATGCTAAAGCAAGTGCAATGTACCGTAAGGTAGAACAAGCTATGGGCTTGTGCCGTAAATAAAATCATATAGTAGACTTTCAATTTGTGAGGTAAACCATGACGAAACAAGAGGCGATGGAACGCTTTTCATCAGGTGCCGTACAACAGAGCTTAGAAATACATCGCGGTATACAGTGGACCGGTCGCATCATCGGTCTAGTTGCGTGTGCGTTGATTGTAAAATATATGCCCTCAGACTGGGCGGAACGTGTATGGTATTATCTGTTGTTGCTCGTGATATTATGGACCCTTCATAGATTAGGTGAAAGTCAAGCTTTTATCTGTGAAAAGGGCCTCGTGTTAAAACGTAGGCCCTTTTCTGTGAAAGAATACTTTCACAGTTTATTCTATGGGGATGAATATTTTGTCTTTGTTGATTATGAGCATATTATTGGATTCACTGAGGAATGGCGTGAGTTGCAAGCGATGAATGGTCATGGTGGGATTTATGTGATACCACTTGATCTGCATCAGGTGGCGTATAAGGATAAAATGGCGATGATTGAGGCTATCCATAAACATACGCAGTCATAAAGTGTAAGTACGAAGCGTCATATAATATAGGCATACAGAAATATAAATATAGGACTACAGAAACATAAAGCAAATGAATCTAGAATCATAAACTATATATGTGGAGAGTCTGTAAAATAAAAAATGCAAAATTCATCGAATTAACTATTTACAACTTTAATGAACTAAAGTATAATACAATCATTAAGTACGGAATCTAAATCTGTATTGAACATATTATTAAGTAGTAAATGGGCGATAATCGCCGTGGAGGATAGTTATGAATTGGAAAAAGATGATGGCCGTTGGCCTTGCAGCCGTGTCTATGATGGCATTTGTAACAGGTTGTGGTGGTGACGCTAAAAAAGCTAATACAGAATTGCCTAAGAAAGTTGTTATCGGTTTAGATGATAGTTTCCCTCCAATGGGCTTTAAAGATGAAAAAGGAGAAATCGTTGGCTTTGATATCGACATGGCTAAAGAAGCAGCTAAACGTGCTGGCATGGATGTAGAGTTCAAAGCTATCGACTGGTCTAGTAAAGAAGCGGAACTAAAATCTAAAAAAATTGATGCTTTGTGGAATGGTTTAACAGTCTCTCCTGAGCGGGAGAAGAATATTTTGTTCTCCAATACATATATGAAGGATAAACAATACGTCATTGTTCGTAATGACGATGACTCCATTAAAGGTAAAGCCGATTTAGCTGGTAAGGTAGTAGGCGTGCAACAAGCTAGTACTGGTGAAGCAGCATTGCAAAACGACCCAAGCGGTAAGACTGTTAAAGAAACAAAATCCTATGCGGATTTTGTAAGTGCCTTCATGGATCTTGGTATTGGTCGTGTTGATGCGGTTATTGCTGACGGTGTAATCGCTCGTTATCTTATGACAAAAGAACCTGGTAAATACAAAATCGTAGAAGGTACTGACTACGGTGTTGATAATTTCGCTGTTGGCTTCCGTAAAGATGATACTGCTTTGCGTGACAAAATTAATGGTATCTTAGCTGAAATGAAAAAAGACGGTACTGCTGATAAAATTGCTGAAAAATGGTTAGGCTCAGGCGCAGACTTAGATAAGAGCGATGCTAAATAGTACAATTCGTGATATACTAATAGTACTATGGTCAGTAGGTACAACTGATAATTAAAGAACGAAATGTACACTAGAGAAGCGGCCAGATGGCCCTTCTCTAGTCGTGTTTTGAAGGAGTCTTTCATGTTAGATTATTTATTGCAGATTATCCCAACCATCGCTGATGGTTTAAAGGTAACCGTATCGCTTTTCTGTATTGTATGGATTTTATCTATTCCTGGTGGCATTTTAATGGCTATGTTACGCCTATCTAAATTGCCTTTAGTAGATAAGCTTGTTGATGCGTTCGTATATTTAATGCGCGGCACACCGTTGATGTTACAAATTTTATTCGTCTATTATGCATTACCAATCATCACAGACGGTGCTATTCAAATGGATGATGCCACAGCTGCAGTTCTTACCTTCGTATTAAACTACGCAGCTTATTTATGTGAGATTTTCCGTGGGGGGATTCAATCTATCTCTCGAGGTCAGTACGAAGGGGCGAAGGTGCTTGGTTTTACCTATGCACAAACTATGCGTAAGATCATCTTGCCACAAATGTTTAAACGTGTATTGCCTCCTCTTGCGAATGAGACGATTAATTTATTGAAAGATACATCTCTCGTGTATGTATTGGCGATGAATGATATCTTGCGTATTACAAAATCTATCGTACAACGTGACTTTGATATTTCTGCATTCCTCGTGGCAGCATTATTCTACTTGATCTTTACCTTTATTTTAACGAATATCTTCAACTACTTAGAACGAAGATTTGCCGTATACGAAGATTAATCTAATTCTATGATAGTTTGTCGTATGTAATGATATAGCTAGTTTTATAGGTGAGATACTTTTATTTGATGTCTATAGATGCGATTTTGTAGATGAGATATCTTTACTTGAGGTGCTAGTTATATACTTAATATGACGACGTAAGAGGTACTTATGACATTTGTAAATATGGAGCGTATTGAAAAACGCTTTAATAATCAATCAGTATTGCGCGATGTGTCGCTTAAAATGAATAGAGGAGAAATCGTTTCTATTATTGGACCTTCTGGTTCAGGTAAATCCACATTTTTACGCTGCTTGGGCCAGTTAGAAACGATTGATGGAGGCTCTATTACAGTTGATGGTACGGTTCTTGCTAGTACTGAAAATGGGGTTGTAAAATACGCTTCTCCTCAAACTCAGCATGAATTATTGCTTCGTATGGGGATGGTATTTCAATCTTTTAACTTGTTTCCACATATGACGGTATTAGATAATATTATGATTGCTCCACGTATGGTAAAAGGTATGAAAGATGATGAAATCTCACCGATTGCGGAGCAACTACTCAATAAAGTAGGGCTATGGGAAAAACGTAATATGTATCCATCTCGCTTGTCTGGTGGTCAGCAACAGCGTGTAGCTATTGCTCGTGCGTTAGCGATGAATCCTGAAATTATGCTTTTTGATGAACCTACATCTGCTCTCGATCCAGAGCTTACTGGTGAGGTTCTTAAGACGATTAAACAATTGGCGGACGATCACATGACGATGATTATCGTAACCCATGAAATGAACTTTGCTCGAGAAGTATCGGATCGTGTTATCTTTATGGCTGATGGTGTTATCCAAGAAGAAGGAACACCAGAACAAATTTTTAATCATCCGCAGAACGAAAGAACGAAAGCGTTTTTGGATAATATGTTATAGGAGGTTCTATGAAGTTACGTTTATTTGCGGCAACCTTAGCTGTTATAGCTTTGGGAACGACTTCTATTATGGCGGAAGGTTTACAGAAGACGCCTGATACACCTTTATCTATTGTGGAATCTCAGAAGGATTCCGCATCTATTTTGCCAGAACAATACAAATCCTATGCTACTAAGATGAACACGGTGGTAAAGGATTACAAAAATGGTTATATGTTCTCGATTCCTTGGCGTGTAGCTGATGGTGTTATGATAGATATGGATGTGCGTAGTGAAAGCGAACATATTCAAGGGTATTCCTTTAATTTAGCGGGTCCTACGCAAGAGGATTCCTATACAGTATCTTTTACTAAGCGCAATAATACACCGCAAGAAGGAGTATCTCAAAAAGAATGGAATACAACTTGGTATGGTGTACCTATTAAGGGCATGTCTAATGAGGAGTATTTGAATATTTGGCGCCAACATAGCAATAACTTTGAGCATAACGATATTGTTGGTGGGTTCTTTACTAAGAAAGGTGCAGTTTCCGCACGCTGGGATAAGAGTACACCAAAATCTTATGCGGACATGACATCTACAGAGCCGGTTCAGTCTGTATTTGAAGCCGAGTTTATTATGGAGAAAGATCCAACTCATCGGTACAATTTGTCTAGTACCTATGCTCCTGTTCGTGCGGAGTTTATGGAGCTAGGTTTGATGGAGCATACCATTCCATCCTTTGAACTAATCAATAAGCGTGGTTCTAATGCTATTAAAGGGGTTAAAAAAATACTAACCGGCACAAGCGATATCAGTGTTGCAGAAGGTATCAAATTTACCTATCCGAAAGGCTTTACCCGTCTTAATGAAAAGGGTAAGATTGCTTTCACTAAACATAATGTACGCCTCGACATTGAGTCCTTCACAATCCCAGTACAAGCTGTTAGCTCCGGCATGCCAACTATGATGGCTAAGCAGATGCTTGGTGACTATTATCTTAAACAATTGGTTGATGTGAACAAGGCTACGATTACTCGTTATGAAACGCATATCATTGACGGTAATGTGATGTTCTATTTGGCGGGCCATATGAAAAATCCAAATACGTCTGATACATCTGTAGCGGAACCAGTATCCTTTGGCGCAACAATTATTCTTGGCAATGAAGGTAATGTAGCAGTAGCTCGAATGATTGGTCCATCCGGTAGTAATCTTGCTACTCAGGAACTTATAGATATATTAGATGGCTTTAAATTGACTACTACACTCAATACAAACCAATCGTCTCAAGTTCTTTAATATACACATAATATTCTTTTATTTGTATAATTCTGTATGATTTGTGCTATAATGTAATAAATCCTCAGAAAAAAGAGGAGTTTTCCTTGATGGTCTAGAATATATTAGTATAGGCTAAACGATATTTGATCATATCCCCTTTGAGGGATTAGGAATAGGAGGGGTTATTATGGTTACCTACAAAACTATTGTCGTACCTACTGATGGTTCTGAAAATGCTAAACGTGCGTTGGAACATGCTCTCGCTGTAGCGGATCGCAACCAAGCTGAATTGATTGTTGTTCACGTTGCAAATATTGTGTCTGCTATTTCCAATTTTGATCAAACACCAATTTCTGGTGGATACGTATCTGAGCAAATTGCTGAGGATATGGAAGAAACTGGTAAGGAAATTCTTAATGATGTAGTGAAAGAAATTCCTGCAGGCGTAAAAGTTAAAAGTGTTTTCGAAGTTGGCTCCCCTGGTCCTGCACTACTTGCAGTGGCAAAAAAATACAATGCTGATCTCATCGTAATGGGTAGCCGTGGTCTTGGCCCTTTGAAAGGCTTATTCATGGGTAGCGTAAGTAGCTATGTAACTAGCCACTCCACTTGCCCTGTATTAATCATTAAATAATTTATATCTTATATAGATATGATAAAAAAAGAGACTTTGGTTTCTCAAAGTCTCTTTTTTATGTTAAAAATGATATAATGTTTATATGTATGCCATACATATTGGCGTTATACGTTAAGACGTATCGATTAGTGACACAGAAGAGCTACAAAAAAGAATGGATAGGATTGAAAAAGGGGGATTATATGACCGACAAACAAGAATCATTGCTGAAGCTAGCAGAACTGTTTAAAATCTTGGGTGATCCTACACGCCTTAAAATAGTAGAGCTATTACTAGAAAATGAAATGTGTGTTAATCACATTGCAGAAACCATGGAGATGGGACAATCTGCTATTTCTCATCAATTGCGTGTATTGCGTCAAGCACGCCTTGTTACATATCGTAAAGATGGGAAAACAGCATACTATTCTCTAAACGATGATCATGTTGAATGTTTAGTTCGCATGGGGATGGAACACGTAGCTCATCAATAATTACATTTTAGTATCATGAACACATTTCGTCCTATTTAGGAGGAAATGTGTTTTTATATTTAATCTGAGTTGTATCTGGTTATGGAGAAGTATATAAAGTGAATCTATTAATGAAAAATATAGGAATATTAGTGGTATTTTTAGCGACTGTATTCTTATCAACAAAATCTATATGGGCAAAACTTATTTATTTAGATTCATTGAGCCCCTTGAATGTTCTTGTGTGTAGAGCTGTTTTATCATTGCCTTTTTTTCTTATACCAATGATTCGTTTTGATTGGAATAGTGTGAATAAAAGTAATGTTTTTAAATACTCTTTTGGGGGAGCAGTTCTTTATTTAACTTCATCTATAGCTGACTTTATAGGATTATTATATATATCTGCCTCATTAGAACGTGCCGTTTTATTTACATTTCCAATTTACGTTTTTCTGTTATCATCAGATTTATCACGCATTACAGTTTCAAAAGTAGTTTTAATTGTATCTACTGTGTTAGGGTTAGCAATTATGTTTAATCCTACCGTTGATAACTACCTTACGGATACTCTAATAGGTATTTCACTAGTTTTACTTTCTGCAGTCTTTTGGGCGTTATTTATTATTTATAGTAAAAGAGCTGTTTCAAACATTAGTCCTACTATTTTTACTAGTACATATATGTGCATAACTACAGTAATTTTATTTTTTGGAGCTATAATTAATGGTGCAACCTTTACTACGTTTTCAGATCTTCAAACTTATACTATAATTTATTTAGCTCTTTTGGCCGTTTTTTGCTCCATAATTCCATCTTATTTAATGTCCTTTGGCCTTAAAAGAATTAATGCCTCTCTTGCAGCCATTATTAGTGCAATGGGGCCGATAGTTACTTTAAGTTTAGATGTTGTTGTTCTTAATCATAATTTAACTTTGAATGAGATTATAGGTGCTATAATTGGTACTGCTTGTGTAACTTGTTTAACAAGTCTAAATGCTAAGGCAATAAAAAAATCACTCATAGTCATACGACTATGAGTGATTTTTTATAACTATAATTATCTATTTTAATATAATGGGAAAAGATAGTAAGCAATTGTTACAAATAATGGCATTGTTATAGCTGATAGAATAGTGGTGCCCATAACGATTTGGGTAGCGTATTCTGGGTTGTTTTTCATTTCAATAGCGATGAGTGACATATTAATAGCCGTTGGTACGCTATAGGTTATAATGATAGTTTGTGCCGCTATTGGATGCATAGGACCGTAGAACATTATAAATAGTATGGTAATACCGGCGGCTATGAGTGGGCTCACAATGAGTCGTAAGGTCGTTGCGAGCATGACATCCATCTTGAAGAAGTTTAGCGGTGTTCTATTAATCTGTACACCTAAGGCAATCATAGCGACGCCAACGAAGGCATTGGCAAATATATTGAGCGGTGCAAAGAAGAAGAGACCGTGTAAATCAAAAGGGAGTAGGTGGCAAAGTAGTGCCAGTGGAATGGCATATACCATAGGCATGTGAAAGACGACTTTTAGTGCATCCCGAGGGGTTAATCGTCCTGCTCCCGCTTGGTAGAAACCATAGGTATTACTGCTAATAGTTTGGATAATCATGATGGATACAACACTCACTAAACCTAGATTAGCATAGGGTGTAGCACCATCGATGACGTAAGGAATGTTAGTAAATACAAAGATAGCAAGAGCGACCCCCATGTTCCCAACATTATTGAACATGACGCAGTTTTTCAGGGTTGCAATCTTAGCCACATCATAACCTTGCATCTTTCCTATCACATCTGAAAGGATGGAGTTTAGTATGAGCACACAGAGTGCACAGAATACAATTTCCAAGGTACCTGAGTTAAGTTTGGCTTCGTACATCGCTCGAAATATAAAGGTAGGCAGTAGTATATAAAAGTTTAGTTTACTCAACGTATATAGATCGAGTTTAAATTTTCTATCTAATACAAATCCTACCCCTATAAGTACTAGGATAGGTACCATAGAGTTCATAAAGATATGTCCTACTAATTCGAATAGATTCATCATCTCACCTAGAGTTTCTCATTAATATAAAGGCATAGTTTAAATGTATCGTATAACTATATAGCAAAAATACAGTTATTTTATATAAGCTAAAAGTGAACAAGCGTTACGAAATGTGCTTATTTTTTATAATATTATCATACCATAGTATGTATTTTTTGGGATTTAAAAAATTATTGATTATGATTACTTATCATAATCATCAGAAATATCTATGCAATATGTGATTTTAGATATACGACTTTAGCCATCAATTTATAGTATAATATGAATATATTGTATATTTTAGTTTGTTAGTATACGAAGTGTCTCTAGGTATTACCATAGCTTTTACAGTGTGGCGTTTTAAGGGATACACAGGAGGAATTATGAAACGAATTTTATTAGTGTTAATGAGCGTTTTCATGCTTGCCTTTTTAGTGGGTTGTGGTAATGATACGAGTAAACAAGCTGAGTCGGCTAAACCAAGTACATCTGAAAAGATTACGGTACAAGCTGCAGCAAGTCTTAAAGGTGCTCTTACCGAATTGGCAGATGCATACAAAAAAAGCCATAACTTAGCAGATGATCAAATTGCTATTAACTTTGCTGGCTCTGGTACATTACGTCAACAAATCGAACAAGGTGCGCCAGCTAGTCTGTTTATTTCTGCTGACGAGAAAAATATGAAAATGTTACAAGAAAAGGATTTGGTAACTGAAGTAAAACCATTCGTGACTAACGAACTTGTTCTTGTTGTTCCAAAAGGCCAACCTAAAGTTGAATTGAATCAAATCGCCTCCGTAAAACGTATCGTGTTGGGGAATCCTGAAACAGTACCAGCTGGTAACTATGGTAAACAGGTATTAACAAAATTAGGCGTTTGGGAACAAGTAGAACCTAATGTAGTGTATGCGAAAGACGTTAAAGCTGTAACTGCTTCTATTAGTCAAGGTGCTGGTGATGTTGGTTTCATCTACAAAACTGATGCTATTGCAGCTGGCGATGCAGTTGAAATCTCTGCTGTAACACCGGCTGACTCCCATGATCCAGTTATCTATCCAATCGGTATTATCAAAAAATATGACAACGCATTGGCAAAAGACTTCTACCAATACGTAATGAGCCCAGAAGGCCAAAAAGTATTAGAGAAATACGGTTTCTCTACTTCTAAATAAGAGTAAAACGCTAGCTTTCAGGGCTAGCGTTTTCTTATGATACAATAGAGACATTATTGGTATTATTAATAACATTATTTCTAACGGTATGCTATTTTTAACTCATTTGTAGTGATGACTGTTACATAATCTAGTTTATGATCTAGTATATGATTATAGGCATATAATTTGCTTAAAAATATTTTGGAATTAATGGATATAGTACATATTGTAGAGTTGTTGTGTATAGAAAGGGAGCGTGACATGAGTCCATTATGGCTATCGCTATGGGTAGCAAGTATAGCTCTTATCATAGTGATTGTAAGTGGTTTAGCCGCATGTTATTGGATGAATCGCTGTAAATGGAGTGGCATGGCTATTATTGATGCACTTATTACCTTGCCGCTTGTATTGCCACCAGTTGTTGTTGGCTTTGCTCTTCTCATGGTGTTTACGCCAGGCTATGCCTTTGGCGCATGGCTTGAGGCGCATGGGATGAGCGTTGTGTTTGCCGCATCTGGGGCGGTGGTAGCATCTTCAGTTATTGCGTTTCCATTATTTTATCAGACGGTGCGTTCTGCATTACAATCTGTCGATCATAATATGGAGGACGTAGCGCGCACATTGGGTGCTTCAGAGTTACGTATCTTTTTTACTATTTCTGTACCACTCGCTTGGAAAGGCATTTTGACGGGCAGTATTTTAGCATTTTGTCGTGCTATGGGCGAATTTGGAGCTACAATTTTGATTGCCGGTAATATTCCACGGGTAACACGCACCATGCCACTTGCTATCTACTCTTATGTAGAGGCAGGGCAGTACATGGATGCCTTTGAATTAGTTATATATATATGTGTTCTTACATTGGCGTTGTTGAGCGGGATTCACCTCATCACAAAGGGCTCTTTATTCCGCCACATTGATAATAATTAGGAGGTCTGATGATTACATTTTCCTTTACTGTAGCTAGGCCTTCTGTAACTGTGAAAGCTGATGGTGTACTTTCTTCTGGTATTACCGTGTTAACAGGCCAATCTGGCAGTGGTAAAAGTACATTTATTAAGTGTATTGCAGGGCTTGTAAAACCGACTACAGGTAGCATTCAACATGATGAAACTATATGGGTTGATCGTGACAAAAAAATCTGGGTACCTGCTCAAGAACGTCAGGTTGGCTATATGCCACAAGGTAATATCGTATTTCCACATTTATCGGTGGAACATAATATTACCTATAGTAAACGAGGCACGCCAGAGATGTGTGATAGCTTATTAAAACGTTTAGGCCTTGAGAAATATCGTAAAACGAAAGCAGGTAGCTTATCTGGCGGTGAGCAGCAACGCGTTGCATTGGGGCGTGCTCTTTACTCTAAACCAACCATCTTGCTTCTTGATGAACCATTATCTGCACTAGATTGGAATTTACGTAAGCATGTTCGAGAGGATCTTGTTTCCATTATTCGCGAATGGGATGTGCCATGTGTATGGGTTACCCATGATGAAAGCGAAGTAGAAGCTGTAGGAGATAGACATTGGACCTGTGAAGACGGGCTCATTGTGATTTCTAAATAACCATGGTTTATTTTTAGGAGTTATACTTTAGGAATATAGATATTAACGTTTATTGTAATATGCTCAAGTTTTATTTAATATAAAAGAACCTCCTTCATAAGTAATGAAGGAGGTTCTTTCTATTATAGTTTACTTTCTATAGTTGAATTAGCTGTTTTGCTTATACAGCCTACGATAACGGTTACGATGAATGCCATAACAAAGGATGGAAGCGTAGCACCTATTGTACTTTCACTATGTAACATATAGTGATATAAGCCAACGGATACAGCCCAGATTAGACCTCGTAGGAGATAGGCGGACAAACTTTTGACTGGTTGGCGATTGACAAAATAGTCTGCCAACAAGATGGCAATCATTGGAGCAAAGACGGATCCGATGAGATATAGGAATTCTGTAATATCGTCCATCGGATATAGGATAGCTGCAATGCTGCCGACAATGGTTATGATAGCAGCTACACCTTTGCTAGATGCTCCATTATAGATGGTCGTACTAGATACACCAGCTGAGTAAGCGTCCATAAAGGTCGTAGTTACTGTTGAGAAGATGATGACGATGAGCCCTGTAAGACCAAGGCCTGCGTTCATCATAATAGTAATGATAGAGTCCCCACCGCCGAAGATCGCCGCGCTAAGACCTAAGGTGTACATGGCGACGCTCGTTACGGTGTAGATGGTAGCACTTGTTAGTGATGCGGAGAAAGGATTGTTACTTTCACGGGTATAATCACTGATGAGAGGTAGCCAAGATAAGGGCATAGCGATTGATAGCTCAAGGGCTGCTATAAAGCTCATATTGCCGTTAGTCATGAGGCTACTGTCACTAGGCCATTGAGAAATCATGTGAACTCCCATGTAGAGTGTGAGGCCTAGTAATAAAACAGATACGATGGCTTGAATATAGCCTGTATTGTGAAGACCGATGAAGAGCCATAAAATGACGAGCGCCCCAATAGCAATAGTCCAAATCATAGGAGATAGAGGCGCCAGTTCTTGTAAGGCAAGCATGGCATCGTAAATCATGATACTAGTCCAACCGATGAGTTGGATCATATTTAAAAAGGCAAAGCCCTTTGCCCCTAGTGGGCCAAAGCTAAAGGCTGTCGTGTTCATACTGCCTTGCCGCAAGCGGCCACCGATGAGGCCAGCTCCAAAGAGCAGAATACCGCCGATGATATGGCCTAAGATGATGGCATATAGTCCTTGGGTGAGGCCTAAGGGTGCCAGATAGGTACCGGTCATGATCTCTGCTATAGATAGGGCGGCACCAAACCATATCATGGCAAACTGTGATTGTGTAATGTGTGTATCTTTCATACGTCCTCCTTGCCAGGAAGTCATAGAAAAAGCCGAGCTCACAGGAACTCGGCTATTAATCCTCTATGTTCCCTACGTTGGCATTATCCAAATCAGGTTATGGGTTAAAGCATTAGCTTACTCTCAGCCCACTCTTGTGAGCACCCCATTATGGTTTCATTATACGAGGTGGTGCGGGAACCGTCAATTCTTTTGTTGCATAGATTGTATAATGATGTTATAACTAGAGTATAAATATATATTGCCACTAGGGGTGCTTTTGCTGAGATTGACCATTCAAAACCCTAGACCTGATCCAGATAATACTGGCGTAGGGAAGTGGAGTGAAACATAATACTAAATTATTACGAGACCATTCCATTTGAGGTGGTCTCATTTTTATTTAGTTGGAGGTATTATGAAAAAACTGATTATTGCTAGTATATGTGTAGCCTTAGGTGTCGTCTTATCAACTACGTCGATTCCCATTGGCCCGGCCCGAATTTTTCCATTTCAACATATGATAAATGTGATCTTAGCCGTTATAGTTGGGGCGAGATTCTCTGTAGGCGCAGCCTTTAGTACCTCTTGTTTACGTAATGTACTAGCGCTAGGTTCTCCCTTAGCCTTTCCAGGCAGTATGATTGGCGCTTGGTTATCTGCGTATCTATATAAGAAGTACAATGCCATATGGGCGGCGGCTCTAGGAGAAATCATCGGTACAGGGATTATTGGTGCTCTTGTGAGCTATCCGATTGCTCATTTCCTATTAGGCAAACCATTGGCCTTGTTGACCTTGATTACATCCTTCTCCATGAGTTCTATTGGAGGCGCCTGTATTGGTTTCGTGGTATTACAAATCTTATCTCGACGTAATCTGCTACACAAGGAGGCATAATGAAATTACATACTGCATTGACAATTGCCGGTACTGACCCTAGTGGTGGCGCTGGCATTATGGCCGATCTAAAATCATTCCAAAGCCGCCATGTATATGGTATGGCAGTGGTTACCTCCGTAGTAGCCCAAAATACAACAGGGGTTCACCACGTAGAACACTTATCGCTAGAAAGCATAGAAAAACAGTTACACGATGTATATTCAGATATTCTTCCTCAAGCCGTTAAGACAGGCATGATTGCTTTACCAGAGATGATGGATCTCATCTATCCGTATGTGAGTAAGAACATCCCTTATGTGATGGATCCAGTTATGATTGCCACTAGCGGTGATCGACTTGTATCGGATGAGGCCGTCGATTTCTTAAAATCTAAACTCATTCCGGTCGCCACAGTCATTACACCTAATCGTAGCGAGGCAGAGGTGTTAGCAGACATGTCTATCTCTTGTGAAAGTGACATCACAATAGCAGCTAAGCGTATTTTACATGAATTAGGACCTCGAGTGGTTATTATAAAAGGCGGCCATATTGGAGATGATGCTACGGATTATGCTTTCACCAAAGATGGAGATGTGCGTACGTGGACGAGTCCTAAATATGATACTGTTCATACTCACGGTACGGGCTGTACCTTCTCAGCAGTTATTACGGCAGAGCTCGCTAAAGGACGTGATGTAATGGATGCTATTGGTATTGCAAAGGACTATATCGCTCTAGCTATTAAACATAACCCTGCACTTGGTCATGGCTGTGGACCTGTTAATCATATGGCTTATGGTTTATTGGTAAATGGCCCTCAAACGATGGATGAACTTTTGAAAAATGACTAGAGGAGATAGTTATATGATCTACAACAATCCAAATATAAATGGTTCAAATTGGCCCGAACTGAATATATTAGAGACTCTACGCAAAAAAAATCCTCTTGTTATTTGTATTACCAATGATGTGGTGCGGACCTTTACGGCTAATGGTTTACTAGCCATCGGTGCATCACCCGTAATGAGTGAGTGTAGCGAAGATTTAAAAGATCTTATCGTTCATGCTGCGGCTCTACTCATTAATATTGGGACAGTTACACCAGATAAGGTTACCTATTACAAAGAGGCTATTAAATTAGCGAAGGCTCATGAGGTACCTATTGTGCTAGACCCTGTGGGCTGTCACGCCGGAGCTTATCGATTATCTGTTGTTTTAGACTTGATTAAAACCGGTGCTATTTCGTTGCTACGAGGGAACCAAAGTGAAATTAAAGCCATCTATGATGCTCTTAATACAAATCATAAGATTGACAGTTCTCTCTCTGGTAAGGGCGTAGATGGGGCACAAGTTGAGGATAGCGCAATTATAACGTATCGTCTTGCACGCCAAATTAATTGTCCTGTTGTCGCAACGGGCGAAGAGGACTACGTTTCTGATGGAACTCGTGTATTTGCAGTTCCTCATGGTCATCCAATCATGACAGCGGTAACAGGGACCGGCTGTCTATTAGGGGCTGTCTTAGCTGCATTCTTTAGTTCCTATTATCCATTCATGCATAACATGTCTATCGGTGAGTTTCTTGCGTATGCACTGGCTTACTATGGACTTGCTGGTGAAAGTGCGGTTAAGGTGAGCGGTGTAAAACCTGGCAGCTTTAGTGTGGCATTTATGGATGCCTTATATGAATTCGATGATGCGATGCTTTTATCTGGAAATAGAATACGGCCCGTAGTTGTACCCGATCAATTAAAGGTATATTTTATTAGTGGTACACAGGATGTAGGATTTAATGAAAGACATTTATTGGAAACTGTTGAAGCTGCTTGTCGGGGTGGCGTGACATGCTTTCAGTTTAGAGAGAAGGGCACAGGAACATTAGAAGGGCAACAGAAACTAGAATTAGCTCAGCAGTTAAAAGAAATTTGTGCTATGTATAATGTGCTTTATATTATTAATGACGATGTAAATTTAGCAGTGGCTGTTAATGCTGATGGTGTTCACGTAGGACAAGAGGATATGCGTTTAGAAGACGTTCGTAATCTTGTAGGAAATAAGGTTGTTGGTATATCCATTCATTCTGTGGAGGAACTTCATAAGACTGATGTAGTGTATGCAGATTGTGTCGGTGTAGGTCCTATGTATGCCACAAGTAGCAAACCTGATGCTCAAGAGCCATGCGGACCAGATCGTATTACTGAGTTACGAGCAGAAGGTCTAACATTACCGTGCGTTGGTATTGGGGGTATTACCTTAGATAACGCAACGCCTGTTTTGCAAGCTGGTGCCAGTGGAGTAGCCGTAATATCTGCTATTGCTCATGCAGATAATCCATATGAAGCAGCAGAAGAATTTAAAAATTTAGTAGATAATATTAAGTGATATGTTTTTATAACTCAATAGTAAATAATAAGCACTATACAAAGGAAATAAAAAACATATTATAGTGAATAGAATAAAATATAGTAGACAAAATAAAAATCTAACAAAAGAATGCAAAAAAAGACGATGACAAATGTCATCGTCTTTTTGTTAAGGAAGTTGTCAGTACTTACTGTAAGTTTAGATTATACTTACAGGTATAGTTTTATTAAAATCTGTACTTACAGGTTATTAATCTAGTTAGTGTCGTACTTACAGATTAGATGGATTCAACGAAACGGTGGAAGAAAGCTTGTGGATGTGCACATACAGGGCAAATTTTTGGAGCTTCTTCACCAACGTGTACGTAACCACAGTTAGCACAGATCCAAGCTACTGGTTCGTCATTGTGGAATACTTTGTTACCGGATACTTGAGCTGCTAATGCAAGGTAACGAGCTTCATGACGAGCTTCGATTTTACCAACTTCGCGCATTTGGAAAGCGATTTTAGCAAAGCCTTCTTTTTCAGCTTCGTCAGCGAATTCTTTGTACATTGTAGTATGTTCGTAGTTTTCACCAGCTGCTGCATCGCGAAGGTTAGCTTCGATATCAGCGGAAATATCGCCACCATGAAGAGCTTTGAACCACAATTTAGCATGTGCAGATTCGTTGTGAGCTGTTTCTTCGAAATAGTCAGCGATTTCGTTCATGCCAGCTTTACGAGCTGCACTAGCGTAGAATGTATATTTTTGGAATGCTTGGGATTCGCCAGCAAATGCTGCTTGAAGATTTTTTTCAGTGTTAGAACCTTTTAATTCTGCCATTTTAATACTCCTTTGTACTTACGATAATTTTCAAAATTGTTACTTAACGTATATATTCATAACCACTTGGTTGTGAATGCAATGGAATAGAATACTTATTCTATCAATTTCGAGGGCGACTTCGCCTTAGTAAGAAAACTTATTCTTAGATCAAATAGACACTTGCCTAACTCTTAAAATAGTACTTACTTATTTGTGTATTTCGGCACTTGCCGTCTTAACAGTTTTATATACAATGTGTTATCCGTATACTTAACGAATAATCATTGTTGACTATATTGTAACATACTAAATGAGAAATGCAAGTCTTTTTGTAAAATTTATTTCGAAAATTTTCTAAATGATAAATATTATCAATGCAGTAAAAATGTGGGTTTATAAAGATTGAATAGTATGGGATTTATAAAAAATCTCTATTTTGATATTGAGAATGATAACTAAATAAAAAATCATTATTGTTTAGTTATTAATGTTAATTTCTTTAGATGCACTAATATTTCCCTATAAAATATAATGATTAAACTAAACATTTTTGTGATCTTTTGGTGATTATATAATAGTATTTTTCTTGTGTTATGGTTTTAATTATAAGAACAGCAGACATATCAAATCTGTACATTATATATTTAGGGCGAAAATTTTATGGTTATATAATAGACGATTGAACTATAGAATCAGGATATATTTATAGAACCAACTATTTTATGTATAATAAATATATAAATACTGACAGAAGTTAAAGGAGGCGCCATGGCATTTGTTAGATATTACGTAGGCGATGTAGTGAAGATGAAAAAATCACATCCTTGTGGCAGTGACGAGTGGGAAGTTAAGCGAATTGGCACAGACTTTCTCATCGTATGTAATGGCTGTGGTCATCAACTCTTGATGCCGCGCCCTAAATTTGAAAAGGCTGTTAAGAAAATCGTCTCTCGATTGCCGGAAAATGAGTAAGGAGAAATTATGGTACGACTTACTGATTATGTGACAAGTGGAGGCTGTGCGTGTAAGATTGGGCCTCATATATTGAACCGTGTGCTAAAAGCTGTAACACCCGTTACTAACGAGCATGTTCTCGCAGATATGACTGGTGCTGATGATGCAGGTGTATATCAAATCTCTGATACCTTTGCATTGGTGCAAACCTTAGATTTCTTTACACCTATGGTTAATGATCCTGGTTTATTTGGTAAAATTGCAGCTGCCAATGCACTAAGCGATGTGTATGCTATGGGTGGAACCCCTTTAACCGCGATGAATATTGTAGGCTTTCCGGTTCCTCTCGTCGAGCAAGGTATTTTGACGGATGTGTTAAATGGGGCTGGTTCGATTGTAGCCGAGTCTGGTGCAGCCATTGTAGGTGGACACAGCATTGAAAATAAGGAACCTATCTTTGGGCTGTCTGTGACTGGTCAAGTAAATCCAAATCAGATTTGGAAAAATAAAGGTGCTCAAGTAGGGGATGTATTGGTGCTAACAAAACGCATTGGTACAGGTATTATGAATAATGCGTTGAAAGCAGATTTATTCCCTGTAGGCACGGAACAGGCCGTTACTAGTATGAGTACTTTAAATCGTGCAGCGGCTGAGGTGGCACATAACTTTACAGTTCATGCTTGTACAGATGTTACGGGCTTTAGCCTCATGGGACACTCCGTAGAAATGGCGAGTGCTTCTAATGTGACGATTCATATTAAAGTTTACGATATCCCTCTTTTTGATGATGTCATTGAGGCGGCTCAAATGGGGTTAGTTCCGGCTGCATCTTATGGTAATCGCAAGGCTATAACTGAAGTACAAGTTGATGAGGACTTGGATCCTGTATGGACGGATATTGTATTT
Organism: Veillonella sp. 6_1_27; assembly: GCF_000163735.1. Classification (NCBI taxonomy): domain Bacteria; kingdom Bacillati; phylum Bacillota; class Negativicutes; order Veillonellales; family Veillonellaceae; genus Veillonella; species Veillonella sp. 6_1_27. The sequence continues at coordinate 160,643 of NZ_GG770217.1, read as the reverse complement.
GATCCTCAAACCTCTGGCGGGTTACTATTTTCTGTTCCTGCTAGCGAAGGTGAGCCGCTTGTTCAGGCCTTTTATAAGGCGGGCATTGACTGTGCTGCTATTGTGGGTACTGTTGAAAGCTTCAGTGGTTTAGCGGTACGCGTTACAGAATAAAATTATAAAAATCAGGTCTATACTATTGAGGATAGATATTTAATTAAATTATTATTAGCTGATAGCTGATAGCTGATAGCTGATAGCTGATAGCTGATACTTTCACAAATTATATGATGTATATAGAGGTGTATGATGAGCAATACAAAAGAATTAACGGTAGATGTGCGCGGTAGCTTGTGTCCAAAACCTGTTATTGAAACTAAGAAGGTAAGTGATGCGAATCCAAATGTTGTTATTACTACAATTGTAGATAATGAAGTGAGCCGCGATAATGTAGCGAAGTTTGGTAAGTCTCGTGGTTATGGTGTGGCAGTTCACCAAGATGGCAAGGATTTTTATCTTACTATGACACCAAATGCAAATCCGGTAACGGAAGTAAGTTGTGAACCTATGAACTATGGAAGTCGCGTCATTTTGATGACAAAGGATTACCTTGGTGAAGGTAGTGAAGAGCTCGGTAGAAATTTGATGAAAACTTTCTGGGTGTGCATGGTAGAAGCCGATGTGAAACCATCTAAGATCTATTTCATTAATAGCAGTGTTAAGATGGTAACTAACGATTCTGTTCATTTGGAAAATATTAGAAAGCTAGCTGATGCAGGTGTTGAAATTGCAGCCTGTGGCATTTGCCTAGATTTCTATGGTGAAAAAGAAAATGTTGGCGTAGGTAGTATTACAAATATGTACGCTATTACAGATGCAATCCTTGGAGATAATATTGTTAAGCTATAATATTAGTATTTTATTTTGATATATCGATTTAGAGCTACTGATTTAAAGTAGATTTCTTATTTCTAGAATGAATCATTGAGATGAAAGACATTTAATCGTATCTACTTTGGTAGGAGGTGAGGCATTGGAAAATAAAAAATTACTTATAGTCTTTACATCCTATTATTTTGGAGATAAGGCAGACAAGGTATTAATAGAATTAGATGTGCCTCATCAATTGATGGCTACACCTCCAGAGCTTTATGATATGTGTGGTTTATCTATAGAAATAGATCCGAGTATTGTTGAGCAAGTTAAGGTTATTTTAAAAGAACATAAGATTAGTACGTCGGGACTGTTTTGGTATGAAAAAGGCGAACTGGCCGTACCATATGAAGCTTAGTAGATAAAAATTAAGTCACATAGTTACTTTTTTGTAACTATGTGACTTTTTTGTGTGTTCTTGTTGGAATATACCATATGGTTTATACTGACATCATCAGCTGAAAACTAATAAAATTGATACTATAAAAGGAGTTTATTATGAATACAACAATGAATGCTATTAACTGGCCAAAAGAATACTTACCAGGTTTAACTGATAACTATGTATCTAATGAGGTGATTGTAAAAGGTATCACTGTAGAGGCTGTATGGGAATACTTAACAAATGCTGCTACATGGCCTTCTTACTACAGCAACTCTAGCGATATTAAGATGCTTAATCAAGAAGATACACATCTTATATCTAATACACGTTTCTTCTTTAAAACCTTTGGTTTCCCTGTGGATGCAGAGGTTGTAGAATATGTAGCACCTAGTGAAAATCAACCTGGTCGAATTTCTTGGCATGGTTGGGCTGGTGAAGTTGGCACTGCTGAGCGACTAGATGTTATTCATGCATGGCTTGTGGAAGAGCTTGATTATGGTGTAGTTCGTATTTTGACACAAGAAACACAAGTAGGTGAGCCTGCGAAAGAATTACATATAGCTAAACCAAATCCGATGCTTAATGGTCATCAAGATTGGCTTGATGGTCTGGTAAGTGCTGCTAAAAGTGTTAATAAATAATAGAAACTATTTGTTGCTAATTAAGGCTCGTGATACTATTAAATGAGGAGGTTTCTATGGAAGAAAAATTATTTAATTGTCCTGTAGAGGCATCCCTCAGTGTAGTAGGAGGTAAGTATAAATCTATTATTCTGTATCATTTGATGACAGATGGAACGTTGCGATTTAATGAGATACAAAAACTCATTCCTCAAGCGACGATTAAGATGCTTTCACAACAATTGAAGGATTTAGAAGCAGAAGGTATCATCCACAAAGAGATTTATCCAGTGGTGCCACCAAAGACGGAATATAGTATCACTGAATTTGGCGAAACGCTACGTCCTATTATCATGGCCATGTGTGACTGGGGACGAACCTACAAAGGGAATATGATAAAGTAAGTCCTTTATTATGTAATGTCATTTAGATAAGGAGTTATATATGAGCAAATATGAAATAGAAAATGTAAAATTAACAGCCCCTAAATTTGATCGTAAAGATTTAGAGTACGCTATGACATATCGTTATGCATGTAAGAAATTTGATAGCGCTAAAAAGATTTCTGATGATGATTGGCAAGGTATCTTAACAGCGGCGCGCTTGTCTCCAACCTCCTTAGGTTTTGAAGCTTACCAATTATTAGTTATTCAAAATCCTGAAATCCGTGAAAAGATGAAAGCTTATGGTTGGGGTATTCAAGCTGGTCTTGAAGCGAGTCATTTCGTAGTGTTCTTAACACGTAAAAAGGTGGATTTGGAATTTGATTCTCCTTATGTACGCTACATTCAAGAAGAGGTGAAACAATTACCTGCTGAAGTCGATGCTATCTATAAAGAAAAATATGCTCAGTTCACAACTGAAGACTATAAAACTTTTGAGTCTGATCGTGCTGCCTTTGATTGGTCTTCTAAGCAAGCGTATATTGTAATGGCTAACATGATGACTATGGCTGCTTATGAAGGCCTTGATTCCTGTGCATTGGAAGGCTTTAATCAAGATAAGATGACAGCTTTTTTAGGTGATGAACTAGGGCTCTTTGATACAAAACATTTTGGTATTGCCGTTATGGCTGCTTTTGGTTATCGCGATGAAGAACCGCATCGCAATAAAACACGTCGCACAATGGATGAAATTGTTACAGTAGTTTAATCGATTGCGACTTTTATAACTATATCGAATTTCTTCATTTAATCTTTAGAAATGAATGTTATATTATAAATATACAGATTATTTATAATATTTATAAAGCCCGTATAATTTGGTAGGATATTATAAATATATTGATTAAATAGGAAGGAGTGATCGTATGTTATGGTCAATTATTGTTGGTGGTTTTATCGGTTTTCTGGCAGGAGCCATCACTAACAAAGGTGGAGCAATGGGCGTTATTGCCAATGTTGTTGCTGGTTTAGTTGGTTCGTCTGTGGGTCAAGCAATATTTGGCACATGGGGTCCTAGCTTAGCTGGCATGGCATTAATTCCTTCTGTTCTTGGTGCTGTAATTGTTGTTGCTGTTGTTTCGTTTTTCTTCGGGAAGAAATGATTGCAATTTATTTGTAAAAATATAGCTAAATAGCTAAAAGGATTTTATATGAAAGGATCATAATTATGGCATTAGAAGATAAATTAAACCAAGCTAAAGGTGCATTAAAAGAAAATGCAGGTAAATTGACTGGGGACAAAAAATTGGAAGCAGAAGGTGCTGTAGAAAATACAGCTGCAAAAGTTAAAGACGCTGCACATGATGTTGCTGAAGATCTCAAAAAAGCAGCTGAAGATGTTAAAGATGCTGTAGATGGTGCGATTAGTGGCGTCAAAAATGTTCTTCATAAAGACGATAAATAATATTATACAAAGGCTATAATTAGTAATAAAAAACCAGTAAATCCTGAGATTTACTGGTTTTTGTTATATAAGTTTGTTTATACATTGAAGCGGAAATGGGTTACATCGCCGTCTTTCATAACGTAGTCTTTACCTTCAAGGCGTACAAGGCCTTTTTCTTTAGCCGCGTTTTGACTACCGCAAGCTTGTAAGTCATCGAAGGATACGATTTCAGCGCGGATAAAGCCTTTTTCAATATCCGAGTGAATTTTACCAGCAGCTTGAGGTGCTTTTGTGCCATTTACGATTGTCCATGCACGAGCTTCCATTTCACCAGCTGTGAAGTAATTGATAAGACCTAAAAGTGCATAACTTGCTTTGATAAGTTTTGTTAAGCCAGATTCTTCAAGACCAAGATCTTCAAGGAATGCAGCAGATTCTTCTTCGGATAACTCTGCAATTTCAGATTCGATACGAGCGGACACAACAACGATGCCAGCGCCTTCGTTTTTCGCATATTCCTCTACGCGTTTTACATATTCGTTGGAAGAATAATCAGATACTTCATCTTCAGAAATATTGGCTACATAAAGAGATGGTTTTGCTGTAAGCAATGTTAACTCTTTAATCATTTCCAATTCTTCTTCTTCAAGACCTTGTGCACGAACAGGTTTCGCTTCGCCAAGACCTTCGATGATGCGTTCTAACAATGGTAATTCAGCACGTGCATCTTTGTCGCCAGATTTAGCAATTTTTTCAATACGTTGTTTCCGTTTTTCTACGGACTCAAGGTCTGCAAGGCAAAGCTCAGTATTTATGATTTCGATGTCACGGATTGGGTCAATAGAGCCAGAAACGTGAGTGATGTTAGGGTCATCGAAACAACGAATAACTTGTGCTATCGCATCTACTTGGCGGATATGGCTAAGGAATTTATTACCTAAACCTTCGCCCTTGGATGCACCTTCTACGAGGCCAGCAATATCTACGAAGCGCATAGCAGCAGGAAGGATGCGTTTGGAACCGAACATTTCAGCCAATACAGCTAAACGATTATCTGGAACATCAACGACACCTACGTTAGGTTCAATTGTACAGAATGGATAATTGGCAGCTTCAGCGCCCGCTTTTGTGATAGCGTTGAATAATGTACTTTTACCAACATTTGGAAGGCCTACGATGCCTACTTCTAAATTTGTGCTCATGGTACCACCTTTTATTAACAAATTGATTTCGTTCTTTGTGAAAGTTTATAGCAATAGTTTGTTATAAACCTTATCAAATAAATATTATACCATACTAATAGGATGGAATTACTCAATAAATATAAAATAGATTATTTCAAAGTGCTATAATATAAATAGAGTTAAATATATTACTTAAATAATGTGATAAGTTCATATTAAAATATAGGATTAATATAGATTTTTATTCGCCGTAACTATATAGATATAATTTATAGGTGTATATATTAATAGGGTATGGAATGTATCCAATCATGTTAATGAATATATTTTTAAACCTATATAGTGAAAGCTAATAGGAAAGGAAGTTCAGTATGTTTTCCAAGCTATTTGATAGTTTCTTAGTCCATTATTTAGAACGTTTCAATGATCATTGTTTCACCGTAAAAATTGGAGATAATGAATATACAATCGGTGACGGAGAATCCGAGTTTACCGTCATCGTTAATCGCGATATTCCCAAGAAAGATTTGTTAATATCCGCAGAACTCGCCCTCGGTGAAGCGTATATGCGTAAAGATATCGAAATTGAAGGGGATTTGTTTAAAGCCCTTTGTGTAGTCCTTGGTCATGTAGGTAAGGACTCTATCAATCGTAAGGTACTTAGCTCGCTTTTTAATGCGGGTCTTAAAAAGAAAGATCAAAAACAACAAGTATCTTCCCATTATGATTTAGGCAATGAATTCTATAAATTGTGGCTCGATGAAACCATGAGCTATTCCTGTGCGTATTTTAAGCATGAGAATGATAGTCTCAAAGATGCGCAATATCAAAAGGTTCATCATATTCTTGATAAATTGTATTTAAAAGAGGGAATGACTTTACTTGATATCGGTTGCGGATGGGGATTCCTTCTCATTGAAGCGGCTCGTAAATACGGTGTTAAGGGCTATGGGTGTACTCTTTCCGAAGAACAATGGAAAAAAGGACAGGAACGCATTAAAGAATATGGCCTTGAAGGACAGGTTGAGATTGAACTTATAGATTATCGCGACGTAGCAGCTTCCGGACGTACCTTTGACCGTATTGTCAGCATCGGCATGCTTGAACATGTAGGTCGGCCTAATTTTCCTCTGTATATGGAGGACGCATCGGATATGCTTAAAGACGGAGGTTTGTTCCTGCTTCACTATATTAGTGATCCCTCTGAAAAGGAAACAAGTGCTTGGATTCGTAAATATATCTTCCCGGGTGGATGTTTGCCGTCCCTCCGCGAAATGGTCAGCCTCGCTTATGACTATGATATGAATGTCATTGATATTGAAAGTTTACGGTATCACTATTATAAGACTCTAATGCATTGGTATAACAATTTCCAAGGCGTCCGTGAGCGAGTAGAAGCGAAACGAGGCAGTGAATTCGTACGCATGTGGGATCTGTATCTTTGTGGATGTGCGGCAGGTTTCTACATCGGTAATATGGACTTGCATCAAATTCTGATGACAAAAGGTGTTACGAACGAGCTGCCGTTAACACGTTGGTATTAAGTAAGAGTAAAAATAGACTTATAGGACAAAAAAGAGACCATCTTAAGATGGTCTCTTTTAATTAGCGGCATTGTAACTATTTTATATTTGTAGATTATCGAAAGCACGTTCTGTAAGTTTCGTTAAAAATTTTATTGAATGAATATCATATATAATTGTAAAAGAACTTTATCATTCTTTAGTGCCAAGTACTATAAACCCTGAATAGGATTTATTATCCTCTTTTCCTACAATGATTTTGGTACGAACATCAAAGAAATCATTCAGATTATTTTCTGTTACAGTATTCTTGGTGGTACCTAAAATATAGTTATTAGGTTTTAGCATTAAAGTTTTATCAGATATTTGAAGTGCATGATCAGGATAATGTGTGTTCATAATGCAAGCAAGATTAGATTCATCTACGATGTTTCGAATAAGTGAAAGCATGGTATACTGATTTTTAAAATCTAAATGTGATTCTGGTTCGTCCATAATGAGCAGTTGTGGTTCACTCGCTAGTGCTCTGGCAATAAATGCCAATTGTAACTGACCTCCACTTAAGCTTGATGCTATTTTGGAAGCGAGTGAGGAAATACCTATTCTTTTTAGGACAGAGTGGACTATTTCATAGTCTTTATCTGTAGGTACAGAAAACATACCAATATGTCTACTGCGTCCCATTAATACGATTTCTTCTACCGTATAAGGAAATGATAACTCTCTTGCTTGCGGAACATAGCCAATAGGAGCATTATCATGGGGACTAACTAGTTTATTATTTATGTATATGTTGCCTTCTTGCAACTGCTGTATACGGGAGATACATTTTACTAATGTTGTTTTTCCAATCCCGTTCCTGCCTAAAATAGTCAATATTTCGCCCGATTTTATTGTGAAAGAAATGTCTTTGAAAATATAATCTTTTTTATTATAAGCAAATGAGCCGTTTCTCAATTCAAAAATCATTTCCAATCACCTCGTGTACGGTAAAAAAGACAAGCAAAGAATGGGGCCCCTACTAAGGCGGTGATTATTCCTATTGGTATTTCTGCAGCAATAGCTGAGCGTGCGATTAAATCCACGATAATCATGAAAATAGCTCCGACAATGATGGAGATAGGAAGTAGTTTCTGATGATCTACACCTATTAACATGCGACAAATATGTGGAATGACAAGTCCTACCCAACCGATAATTCCTGTGATGGTTACGCAGGCTGCAGTTATTAACGTGGCCATAGCAATGATAATTAGGCGTAACTTAAAAGGGTTCACCCCAAGTGCTGTAGCTTCCTCATCTCCCATAGAGAGAATGTTGATTTTCCAACGTAAAAAGTATAGCACAGCGCATCCAAAGATGATAGGAATAGAGACGAGTGAAACATTTTCGTAGGAAGCTGTAGAAAAACTACCCATTAACCAATATGTAATTGCTGGTAATTTGTCATATGGATCAGCTACATATTTAATTAGAGCTATTAATGCTCCGAAAATAGCAGAAACAATCATTCCTGATAAAACCAGTGATAATGACGTGATTTGGTTCCTTAGTCGAGCTAGACTATATGTGAGGCAAACACTGACAATACCAAAGATAAGTGCAAATCCCGTAGCATATATATTTATTCCAGAAATTAATATTCCCAGTGCAGCGCCAAAGGCTGCACCGGAACTAACACCTAATATATCCGGACTGACTAATGGATTTCTGAAAATACCTTGAAAAACGGTTCCAGCTATTGCAAGAGCTCCACCGACAAGTATGTTTAGTAAAATTCGAGGAATACGAAGATTCCAAATTACGGCGGATTCCATATCAAATGCAGCGGCAGAGTTTCCGTTTGATAAAATATTTATAACTTGTGTAGGCATTAGCATATATCGTCCAGTCATCAAGGATACTAATACAGTAAGAGCGAGAAATACTAAAAGGCAGAAAAATATAACTAGATATTTATTTTGAGAGCTCATGAGTACTCCTTAGTTAAAATGTGGGAGTGTTATTTATAGAAGTATTTAAGATGGTATTAATTTCACTATCTGTGAGATTATAGTGGTAGAAGGTACTGTAAAATTGTTTTAAATCGTCACGTAATATATAGTCATTAAAAGTGTCAGGTTGAATGAGTTGTCCCATCCATTTCATCATTAATGGTGTTTCTACATTAGGTGCATCCCAACGATAGATTCCCATAGGTGCTTTATAAACTCGATGCGTTTTTACAGCTTTTATGTTACTCCAATTTTGACCTTCAAGCTTATCCTGATAAATATCATCAGGTGTAATAGAATCAAAGTTGCTTAATATAATTATATCGGGATCCCAGGTCATGATTTCTTCCATTGAGACTTTAGTCCAGCTACCTTTTGTATCTTTTGCAGCATTTTCACCACCTGTCATAGTAATCATGAGTTGGTTGACAGATTTGTTCCCTGCAACAGTTAAATTCTTATTTTGTAAATATAATACTTTTGGCTTATTTGGTAACGCAGAAGCATTTTTTTGTTTAAAATATGCTTCTGAATCTTTATGGTATGAGATTAAGGCTTCAGCTTGTTCCGGCTTATCTAGAATCTTCCCTAATAGACGAATTCCGTTTTGAATATCTTCCAATGTTCCATACTTTATGGATACAGCAGGTATACCTAGCTCTTTAAGTTTTTTTGCTACTTCTGGTTGATAATCCCAAATGATGACAACATCAGGCTTTAGCTTAGCAACTTCTTCAAAATTAACATTGAAATTGTTGTCTACAAATGATGAGTTAACATTTTCTAAATCAGGCGCTAACGTCTTAAATATACTGGCTTCATATGATTTTTTAGCTGATGGATGGATACCTACTATTTTTTTATCGCTACCATCAACTGCATATACAATAGAGGTCCATGGGATAGGGACGATAGCGATACGATTAATTTCCTTCTTCATAGATACGTCTGTACCGGTTAAGTCTGTAACGACTTTTATATTGTCTTTGGTTGTATCATTTGGACCAACAGAATTAGTACAACCGGCAAATAGTAGGGGACATATTAATAATCCTGCCATAAGACTATTGTGTATAAAATTTTTCAGTTTCATACGGCACCTCCATGATGGATATAAATGAAATAAACTTATCCTAGCATTTTAAAAAATAAACTTCTAATTCCTAATTTTTATGTACATATAGAAGAATATTATAAAGTTAAAATATGTAAAAATATCCGGTAATAGAGTTTCTGATAGTTTTTTTGGTATAAAAAAGGCCCTCAACTATTAAGTCGATGAGGACCTCGCTCTATTATAGAGAATGTGCTCTTAATTCTTCAGCAGATTGTGTGGAAATCCAAGCTGGTGGAATGTCGAATACTGTATAGCAACCTGTGCCGCCGTGTTTAGCAAGTCGGTAGAGACCACGAGCGTAAGCAACAAGTGCAGAGCCTGTAAATTCAGGGTTAGAGTCAAGTTTCAAGGAGTACTCAATAACGTGACGTGTGCCTTCTGTACTTTCACCAGAGCGAAGAACGAAGCCACCATGTGGAATGCCTTTATGGTCGCGATCAAGTTCTTCTTGGGAAATGAAGTTGACTACAGTTTCATAGCCTACGAAGTAGTTTTCCATAGTTTTGATTTCGTTTTCGATTTTAGCTTTGTCCGCATCAGGAGCCGCTACTACATAGCACTCACGAAGGTGACCTTTATAGCCATCAACATCTGGAGTTTCGCCGTTACGGATAGCTTCTAGGTATTGTTCTTTAGGCACAGTATATTGACGAGCATCAAGAACACCATCGATACGGCGAATGGCATCGGAATGACCTTGGGATACACCACGGCCCCAGAATGTGTAGGATTTACCTTTTGGTAAGATTGCTTCCGCGTAAACGCGTTGCAAAGAGAACATGCCTGGATCCCAACCACAAGAAATTAATGTAGCAGTTTTGGCCTCTTTAGCTACTTTGTCTACATTAGCGAAGTGTTCAGGAATACGTGCATGTGTATCGAAGGAATCGATACAGTTAAAGTATTTTGTTACCATCGGTGTTTGTTCGATAAGATCTGTTGCAGAACCACCGCAAAGAACCATTACATCGATTTTGCCTTTAAAGTTAGGAATATCTTCCATCGTGTAAGTAGGTACACCAGATACAGTTTCAATACCTTGACGGCGAGAGAATACGCCGATGAGCTCCATATCAGGTTGTAACTGAACAGATGCTTCTACGCCACGAGCTAAGTTGCCGTAACCAACGATACCAATACGAATATTCATATTAGCCTCCTATATAAGTTGAAATTTAATAATTAACATATTTATTATAGCATAAAATTAATAGCTTTTAATATTTTTCTATAGAGTTTATTAGATGGTATAGAGAATAATTCATATTTAATTTAAATAAGTAATTTGTGCACAACTATATCGATACATAGCGTGTTGTTATAGGGGACAAATAATAAATCATATGAGTAGAAATTGACACATATACCCTGAATCTAGATACAATTAAATTGGTTATATTAGCTAGTTATGTTCATAGTTGAAGTGTTAAGGAGGTATAACATGAGAAGAAATGTAAAAACTACTGTTATTGCTGCATTAATCGTAACAGGTGCTAATGCTTTTACCATGGTATCAGCCACAACTGTGGAAAGTCATACAGATGGGAAATCCATTGGTCTTAATTTGTGGGGGGAAAAGAGACATTATACAGATGACTTAACTGTTAATGTATCAGGTTTAGGTGTAAATGGAACAAAATATCATAATAATGTTACAGGTATTTATGCCCTTGATGGGACACAAGTTGCTATCGATAAAAATGTAACTGTAACAGTTAAAAATCCAGCGCCTGCAGAAAGTGGCGCGAAACGTAGACCTGATTTGGCACATTATTATATGAGCGGTATTTATGCTGGTTATGGTGGACTTACTAATGATGGAAATAACGATGATACTCGAATTACCGTAAAGGGTAATGCTAAAGTCGATGTTGTCGGCGTTGGTTTGCAAGCCAATAAAGATGGATATATTCGCATACTAGGTGGGGCTGATATAAAAACATATCCTTTAGATACCTCTGATACCTATTCTGCATTATCTGAAGAAGGTTTTGTTTATGTAAATACAGGTATGGATGGCTTACATCCGGGAACGAATGATGTGAAGATGTATGGTAATATAGGATTTTTAGATAAAAACTATGGTATCGACAAGAATCCACATAACCATGGATCTGAAATTTCTTTAGGTTTAACAACATCAAATTCTAAATTGGTAGGGGGCGTACTTAATGAATTTGATGAAAGCAACAACAATCCGTACCATGGTGGTTTGCGATTGTACTTACAAAATGGTGCGACTTGGCGCAATGAATGGTTAGGAGCTGAACGCGTATATCCTACACAAGGTCGCCCTAATAATGCAAACTATTTATATACTGGTAGTCGTGTAGAACATTTCATTGGTGGTAAAGATATAAATAGTCAAGGTATTATCCAAGCCGTAGATCCACGACCTATTACTATTAACAACTATGCTGGTCATGCAGCTATCGACTATGAAAAGGGAGCCCCTGCGACTGCACAAGGTAAGGGCAAAGTCGTTATCAACCATGCTGATAAAGGTTCTTCTGTGACTATGCGGAGTTCGGCAGATGCACTTAAAGGGTATGCAAATATAGACAACCCACGAGGCACTTTGCAGCAGTTGGCTAATAAATTAACATATACCGGCTTTACTAAGGGTGAACGTAATTTAAATGTGAATATTCAAGTCGATTCAGGCCTTATTAGCCCTGCATATTCCACTAAGCTTGGTACAGGTAGCTTTACTGTTGATGGGAAACCTAGTATTACTGACCAAGCGGTTGTGACAGCTCGTGAAAGCGAAGTTGTTTCTGGTGCTAAGAGTGCGTTAGTCTCCTCTGTGATGCAAATGAGAGCCGATACGAATGATTTACAACGTCGCCTCGGTGATGTGCGACTCAACTCCAATAAGCATGGTGTATGGGGAAAATACATCGGTGGTAAATCTAAAATTACGGACAGCGCCTATGTAAATCAAACCTATAACATGGCACAAGTAGGCTATGACATATTGCGTGGCGATTGGACTATTGGTGGGGCCTTGTTATATGGTACAAGCAATAGCGATTACGCTTTAGGTTCTGGATCCGGTAAAACCGCAGGTTTAGCATTATACGGTGCAAAACAATATAATGATGGTCGTTATTTGGATGTGATTGGTAAAGTAAGTCGTTTGAAAAATGATTTCACTGTACGCAATAGCTTGGGTACAAGTTTGAGCGGAGATTACCACAATACAGGTACCTCTTTGAGCGTTGAATATGGTAAACGAATCAAGAAAGACAATGGTTTTTACATCGATCCTAACGCAGAATTGACGCTTAGTCGATTGTCTGGTGTAAATTTTGATGCTCGTACAAATACAGGTAGCACAGTGCACATTAACTCTGATGCGGTAAACTCCGTTATTGGTCGTATTGGTGTAGGCATTGGCAAGGAAAGTAAGAATAGCAACCTTTTCCTCAAAGCAACATTAGCGCATGAATTCTCTGGTAAAATGAAAGCTACTTATAGCATGACCGGTGAGCCAACTACAGGCAGTGAAGTGAACCTTAAAGATACATGGTTAGATCTTGAGTTAGGTGGTTCATGGAGTGTACGTCCTAATACATATATTTATGGGACTTTCACTAAAAACTTTGGTGCTATCGTAGACAATTCCTATCGCATTGACGCAGGGATTCGTCATAACTTTTAATTAATGGTAAATATAGCGGACACAAATAATATGGGGATGTTATTTGTTAGTACTATAGTGTTAAGGAATACTAGAATTAAATATTCATATATGTAAGGGTATATAAAAAGACCGATTACATTCCTATTGAAGGACTGTAATCGGTCTTTTGGTTTTATAGATATAAACTATTTTAAATCACATAATCCAGATTTAATGTAATCTAAATATAAATCAAGATATAAATCAAGATATAAATCTAAACCTAAATATAGACATAATCATATTAGAATTGTAATGTTTTGATTCTTTCAACGGCGCGAATTGTATTTTCACGACTGCCGAATGCTGTTAAACGAAGGTAACCTTCACCATGAGGGCCAAAGCCAGAGCCTGGTGTAGATACGATTTGAACTTGTTCGAGCAAGATGTCGAATAATTCCCAGCTAGTCATGTTGCCAGGTGTTTTTAGCCAAATATATGGAGCGTCAACACCGCCGTATACAGTAAGGCCGATAGATTCAAGACCTTCTTTGATGATGCGGGCATTTTCTTTATAGTACGCAATGTTTGCACGTGTTTGTTCACGTCCTTCTTTTGTGTATACTGCTTCTGCACCACGTTGGATGATGTAAGGAACACCATTGAATTTAGTGCATTGACGACGGTTCCACATAGGGTTTAGCGGTTGGCGTTCACCAGATTTAGTTTTGCCAGTGACCTCTTTAGGTACTACTGCATAAGCACAACGTGTACCAGTGAAACCTGCAGTTTTAGAGAAGGACCGGAACTCGATAGCCACTTCGCGAGCGCCTTCGATTTCGTAGATAGATTTTACAGTATCTTCTGTGCTGATGAAAGCTTCGTAAGCGGAGTCAAACATCAAAATGGCATCATTATCTTTACACCATTTGATCCATTCTGCCAAACGAGCACGGCTCAAAACAGTACCAGTGGGATTGTTAGGCGAGCAAAGATATACGATGTCTACGCGTTCAGACGGGAATTCTGGAGAGAAGTTATTTTCTGCATAAGTAGGGAGGTATACAACCTTTTGGAAGATGCCATCTACAGCTTCGCCAGTACGACCACCCATAACATTGGAGTCAAGGTATACTGGGTATACAGGATCAGTAATGGCAATGATGTTATCTTCGCTGAATAATTCTTGAATATTACCAACGTCAGATTTTGCACCATCGGAAACGAACACTTCGTCAATAGCGATATCTACGCCCAATGGTTTGTAATCGCCATCAACAATAGCCTGACGTAAGAAATCATATCCCTGTTCAGGGCCATAACCTCGGAATGTTTCAGCTTTTCCCATTTCTTGAACAGCTTTGCTCATAGCATCGATAATTGCTGGAGCAAGTGGTAATGTAACATCGCCGATACCAAGACGAATGATATCTGCATCTGGATGAGCTGTTTGGTACTCATTTACTTTTTTAGCGATATTAGCGAATAAATAAGAACCTTGAAGGTTTAAGTAGTTTTCATTGATATTAGCCATAATGACTCCTTTTTATAATCAGATTTCTCTATATATAGTAAATTATATAGAATAATGACGCAAGGATTTTCTATAGAATTTTCCATTAATCCAAATAGTGTAAATATTTTTAATAAAATAGATTAAAATATGGGAAAATTATTACTCATTGATTGTAATAAAGTATATATAGATAAAGAGACTATTAGTATTTAATTAATCTTTTCATTATTTACTCATAAAATAGTTGTTGATATAATGAATTTAAGATTAAAAACCTTGATTGTTTGTATGTGATAAGAGCTAAATTATTGGCTTTGTTAAGGGGTATAAATTGCTTTTAGGGAGGCATATCATTATGGTAGATTGTAAGATGTCTATTAAGAAAATTTTTGATCGGATTAAGCGAGTTGATAAGTTTGAAGAGTTTAAAACGACCTATGGCTTAACTGTTCCTGATGAAAAGGAGAGTACGAAATTTGCAGCAAATTTTTATAAGTCAGCTGTTGTAAATTACAAAGGCTGTGTAAAAGACTCTAAGAACCTTTATAGTGAAGTTATTGCCGAAACCCTTGTGAATGATAATTTTATAAAGGACTGGTTAAATTTAATA
Organism: Veillonella sp. 6_1_27; assembly: GCF_000163735.1. Classification (NCBI taxonomy): domain Bacteria; kingdom Bacillati; phylum Bacillota; class Negativicutes; order Veillonellales; family Veillonellaceae; genus Veillonella; species Veillonella sp. 6_1_27. The sequence goes on along the minus strand of NZ_GG770217.1, from coordinate 145,327 downwards.
CCTGTAAGACCAGAACATTTTAAGATAAATCATTCGCATAAAGATGAAAGCCTGGAAAGCATAAAAATCACAAATCGAAAAGAAGAAATATTAGCCAAGTTATTATTCTATCAAGGTAATATTGATGGGCTAGGATATATTTTTGATTATCAAACACCATTAAAAGAGACACAAAATGATTCTTATGGAAAAATAGATTTATTAGGCTATAACCAAGATGATGAATGTTATTCTGTCATTGAATTAAAATATCGACCTTCTGGCAGTGAGGAAACTTTACTACGATGCGTTTTAGAGGCATATACATATTATAAGTTGCTTGATATAAAACAGATTGAATCTGCTGTCAGCCATGATGGTATACAGGATTTAAAGAAATTACCTGAATATAAATATACGAATGAAGCTGAGCTAGTCATTTTGTTTGATGAAAAATCTTGTACCAAAGATGACGGTGGAATAGAAACTAATTTGATGCTTCGTATTGATTCAAAGGCAGTAACGGAAGATAGTTATCCATCCAAAACTGTTGTGTCACAACAGTTTAAAGAATGCAAAGAACTGATAGATTCTGGCAAACGTAAGCAGTTACGAAATTTATGTGAAAATATTTTGAAACAAGAGCCTGAATTAAAACAAATTCGTTTTGTTGTATTACAAGCTCAAAAAGTAAGTAAAGCACCTTATAAAAATAAAGTAGATAATTGGTCAGAAAGTTTAGATCGTTTATATCGAGCAGAAACATTGCTTACCATTTCTAAGTAAAGGTTGAATATGAATATTGTTGTTCATCGTGGCACACATCAGATTGGTGGTAGTGCTATAGAAATTAGTACAGCATCTACTTGCATTATGTTAGATTTTGGTAATGAATTAAGTTTAGATGAAAAGTACACACCTATAAATCTGGATATAGACGGCGTTACAAAAGGAAAGCCGGATTGTGACGGTATTGTGATTTCTCATTATCATATGGATCATTTAGGCCAATTAACCTCTACAATACCAGACGTTCCATTATATATGGGTGAGTTAAGCAAGGAAATCGCTCTAATAGGTGCTGAATATCAAGACAAAGATTTATACTTACGACTATTAGGTGCTAATACATTTCGTGGAGGAGAAGCTTTTTCTATTGGCGACATACGCATTAGACCTTTGGTTATAGACCATAGTGCTATTGATAGTTATATGTTTGTTGTTGAGGCCGGAGGTAAACGCATTTTATATACAGGTGATTTCCGGATGCATGGGTTGCGCCATCACGTATTAGACAAATTAGTTAACACCTATATAGGTGAGGTTGATGTATTAATTACAGAGGGCACCTCATTGTCTAGAGACGCAGATGATTGTATATCTGAAGCGGCCGTATTAGATGATATTTCTTCATATATTCAAGATGGAAAATATGTTTTTGTTATGTGTTCATCTACGAATATTGATCGTATTATGGGAATTTGGCAGAATATGCCAACTGATAAAGTACTCATTTGTGATGCTTATCAGAAAAGAATATTAGATACTGTGATTAATAATGTATATTATGAAAGTTCTTTGTATCGTAGACATGATAGCCCATTAGTTATTGATAAAGGAATGTATCCTAAATACTATATGGAACATGGATTTGTATCTTTAGTAAGAGGGACAGAAAATTTTATTTCTAAAATTAAAGAGTTCCCTAAAGATGATGTACGTATTATATATTCCATGTGGATAGGATATATTGAGGAGAATTTAGCATTGAAAGAATTGTTAGATACATATTCATCTTATATATGTCATGCCAGTGGTCATGTCTCAAAGGACGATTTAGTTCAGTTCATAGAAATGGTTGATCCTGATATTGTTATTCAGGTTCATACTGATATCCCTGAAAAACTAAAGAGAATACTACCTAATAGAAATGTTTATGTCGTTGATGATAAAGAGCCATTTATCATATAATTCGTTTAAGAAATTCTATTTATGTTGTATAATAGATAAAAAGAGAGCCATCAACGTGTGGTAGCGTTAGGCTCATCTTATAAATACTTTTTAAGGGTTGCCTAGCGTGCGAGTATTTTGAATACTCTGTTGCGTTAGGCTTTTGTCTTTATACTATTTGAATAGTGCAAAGAGTGATATTACTATAGACCAATTTTTGCGTAGTATTTTACTACGCTTTTTTATTGAAAAAATCAAAACTTTATATAGCATTAATTTTATTTCTGATATAATCTAAATGAATACATATTATAGTGCGATTTTATATGAAAGTGGTGTCTTTATGCTGACGATTAGCAATAAAGGATGGCTTTTTACTTCTATATTAAGTGCTTTGATGGCGTTTACATCGTTGTCGACGGATATTTATTTGCCGGCTATGCCTGAGATGGGGCGTGACCTCAATGGTGATGCGGAGCTTACGTTGACGGGTTTCTTAATTGGGTTTGCGCTAGCTCAGCTTTTTTGGGGCGCCGTTAGCGATAAAATTGGTCGTAAGAAGCCACTGATTATAGGGATAGTTTTATTTAGTATTGGTTCTGTAGGTTGTGCCTTGAGTTCCTCTATGATGGAGTTGTTGGCTTGGCGTGTGTTTCAGGCATTTGGTGCCTGTGTAGGACCGATGCTATCGCGGGCTATGATTCGGGATTTATATGGTCGGACTGAGGCGGCTAAAATGTTGTCTACATTGGCCATTGTTATGGCTATAGCGCCTATAGCAGGCCCAATGTTAGCCGGACATTTACTTGTATGGTATACATGGCATTCTATATTCTGGTTGCTTGTTGGTATAGGACTTTTAATGCTCGTTGCCGTATTAGTGCTTCCGGAAACACATCCCGTAGAGAAGAGGAGCAAAAAGTCCATAGGTCATACCTATAATAACTATTGGATTTTATTACGCAATAAAGGTTTTATGAAATATACCCTATGTGTTAGCTCATTTTATATTGCCATTTATGCGTTTTTAACGGGATCGCCTTATGTATATATAGATGTGTATGAAGTGCCCAAAGAATATTTTGGTTATCTCTTTTCTGTTAATATTATTGGTGTTATGTTGTTAAGTGCCATTAATCGTCGTATTGTTAGTGCTATACGCCTTGATAGACTATTGAAATATGCCACACTATTTGCTGCTGTTTGTGTATCCATTGTTATGGGCTTGATGTTCTTAGGTTACCATTCATTGTGGTTAATCGTTATTGGTTGTTTTTTATTCTTCTCCATGAATGGTATCATTGCCGCTGTAACTAATGCATTAGCTTTAGATAGAGCAGGTAGAATGGCTGGATCTGGGGCGGCACTATTAGGTGCCATGCAATATGGTAGTGGTATTGTGTCATCGTTGATACTTACCTTTTTACCAAATGATACGGCCTATCCTATGATGGGGGTAATAGCCATATTTGTAATTATCTGCGCTATTATCGCCTTTCCTGAGGATGAAAAATATAATCGTATATAATATTGGTAAAAGCGAGGGTTTTAATTTGAATCCTTGCTTTCATCATTTTTTTAGGTTATAATAGTAAGGCTTATTGATGGTAAGCACTTCCTACCCCTATGTGTCGATAGGGGCATTAGTCCGAAAGAGGAGGTGATTTTGTATGAACAAATACGAAGTCATGTTTATTGTGAAACCAGCTGAAGAGGAAGCAACTAACGCTGTTATTGAAAAAGTAGAAGCTTTAATTGCTCGTGTAGGCGGCACAGTAGAAAAGGTAGATCGTTGGGGCAAGCGTCGTCTTGCTTACGCGGTGAAGAAATTCACTGACGGTTTCTATGTATTGATCAACTTTGAAGCAGCACCTGCTGAAATCAAAGAAATCGATCGTGTATTGAAAATCAACGATGAAGTCCTAAGACATCTAATTGTTAAACACGAAGCATAATTAAAGCCTGGAGGAAAACATGAACTCTGTACAAATTCTAGGTAATTTAGCTCGTGATCCTGAAGTACGCTATACCAAAACTGGTCGTGCGGTAGCAACTTTCACAGTAGCTGCCACAAATACCTATATTGATTCCACAACAAATGAGACGAAAGAACAAACTGCTTTCATCAACTGCGTTGCTTGGGGTAAACTTGGTGAAGCGGTAGGCAATCTTCGTAAAGGCAGTCGTTGCTTTGTAGAAGGTCGTTTGCAAACTCGTTCTTACGAGACTCAGGACGGTCAAAAACGGTACGTTACTGAAGTGGTAGCGAACTTTGTGGGCCAATCCCTTGATATGAATACTAATTCTTTCGAAGGTGGGTCCAATTTTGATAGTTTCAGTACAGGCGGCGATGACGAAAACATCCCGTTCTAGTGTCAGGGACTCCTACTAATTCGAAAAGGAGGATTCGCAATGAGAAGAGATAGAGGCAGAAAGCCAAGAAGAAAAGTATGCGTTTTCTGTGCAGACCATATCGATCAAATCGACTATAAAGATGTTGCTAAACTTCGTCGTTTTACGACTGAACGCGGTAAAATCTTACCTCGTCGTATTTCCGGTACTTGCGCAAAACATCAACGCAAATTGACTACATCTATCAAACGTGCACGTGCAATTGCTTTATTGCCATTCACTGCTGAATAATTGATGAATCAAGGCGGTACAACCATTTGGTTGTGCCGCCTTTTTGCTATACAAAAAAAGAAGCTATCCGTTGGATAGCTCCTCTTTGTTATACAGCTTTATATTTTTTAGGTGGTTCACCATTTTCGGCGGCTTCTTTATCGGCGCGCCACTTGCGTTCGAAATATTTATGATACTCAAGTGGGATATCATTAGGGGTTGCTGTTTCATAAAAGCTGCAAGTGCCTCGACGTTGTGCTTCTTCATAGAACCAGGTTTTAAACTCTAGCATAGATAAGCGAGCTTGTAGGTGCTCAATTTCTGCTAGCACACGATCTCGTTGATTTTTAATAATAGATAATCGATCGTTGATGCGGCTATCGCCTTCAACGCAGCAGTCGATAAAATGTTTGATTTCTTTTATAGGCATACCCGTACGTTTCATACATTCGATTAATTCTAGCCAATCCATATCTTCTTCGCGGAATATACGGATACCTCCACTAGAACGTTCTACGAAGGGCAATAAGCCCTCCTTGTCGTAATAACGCAAAGCAGAAGGTGCTATATTTAGTTTTTCTTGCGATTTCGCCAACAGTATATGTCATTGAAGCTCCTAATATATATGTCATTTATAGATGGATATAAAAATTGTAAATGTAAGGTGTATTGACTTAAACCTAACTTTAAGTTTTATACTAGGTACATACTTGAAGTATAACACTAGTTATTTTTAGTGACAATCTTTATAATCTTTATACTATTTGATGTATAGTGATTGTAGTTGAAGTAATTATAATTTGTATTGAAAGGATTACCATGAACTTAATTGATATAAAATCCCCAGCCGATTTAAAAGGCTTATCTATTTCTGAATTAACAGATTTGACAGCACAAGCTCGTCAAGCTCTCATGACAAAGGTTTCTGAGCACGGCGGCCATTTTGGTCCACCTATGGGTGCAGCAGAAATAATTATGGCCTTGCACTATGTATTTAATTCTCCTGTAGATAAAATCGTATATGATGTATCCCATCAATCGTATGTACATAAAATGGTTACAGGACGTGCCTTAGCGTTCTTAGATCATGATCATTATGATGATGTAACAGGCTATACGGACCCAACTGAAAGTGACCATGATTTCTTTAACATTGGTCATACCTCTACATCGATCTCTTTAGCATCTGGCCTGGCTACTGCTCGAAATCTAAAGGGAGACTCTGAAAATATTATTGCTATCATTGGTGATGGTTCTTTATCTGGTGGGGAAGCCTTTGAAGGTCTTGATTATGCCGCAACATTAAACAGTAATATGATTATTATCGTCAACGACAATGACCAATCCATTGCAGAAAACCATGGTGGTTTGTATCGTGGCCTTCGTGAATTGCGCGAGTCTAACGGTGAAAGCCCTAACAATATTTTCAAGGCTCTTGGTTTGGATTATCGCTTCGTAGCAGATGGTAATGATTTGGAAACCTTGATTGATGTATTTAAGGCTGTAAAAGACATTGATCATCCAATCGTGTTACATATAGTTACGCAAAAGGGTAAGGGCTATGCTATTGCAGAGCAAAATAAAGAAGCCTTCCATTGGACAATGCCCTTTGATTTAGAAACAGGCAAACCAAAAGAAGAGGAGAATGGTCCAACGTATGCTGGTACCATTGCTAATTACTTGATGGATCAAATTAAGGTAGACCCAACGGTAGTAGCTATTAATGCAGGTACACCAGGAGGTTTTGGTTTTACTCCTGAATGGCGCAAGGCGGCAGGCAAACAATACATCGATGTAGGTATTGCAGAAGAACACGCCATCGCAATGAGTTCTGGTATCGCTAAAAATGGTGGTAAACCAGTATTTAATGTATATAGTACCTTCCTACAACGTACTTATGACCAATTGGTACAAGATCTTTGTGTAAATAACAATAGTGCTGTTATTATCAATCACTATGCCTCCGTGTATGGTATGAATGATGTAACTCATTTAGGGTTCTTTGATATTCCTATGCTTACTAGCATTCCTAATTTAGTATACTTAGCACCTACTAATAATGAAGAATTGTTAGCTATGACCGAGTATGCAGTTCATCAACATGAGCATCCTGTAGCAATTCGTGTTCCTGTAGGTGAATTCACAACTACAGGTGTAGCGGATACAACGGATTATAGCATCTTGAATAAATCTGAAGTGACTCGCCGTGGTGAAGGGATTGCTTTATTAGGTCTTGGTAATTTTTACCATTTGGCTAATCAAGTGGCTGATGAATTGGCTAAAGACGGTATCCATGTAACTGTAGTAAACCCTAAATTTGCATCTGGACTTGATGAAGAACTACTAGAAGAATTGAAAGCAAATCATTCTGTAGTATTTACGTTAGAAGATGGTGTCGTTGAAGGCGGTTGGGGTCAGCGTGTAGCTAGCTTCTATGGTCCATCTAATATGCGTGTTAAAAATTATGGTATTGCTAAAGAATTCCACGATCGTTATGATGCAACTGAATTGTTACGAGAAAATGGCGTTTCTCTAGATCAGATTGTGGCGGATGCAAAACAAGTGTTATCTGTTTAGTTTGATAAAATATTAAATAAATAATTCTCTGTAAATATAGTAGAAATCTGGAATTGGCAGATTTCTACTGTGTTATTTTTTTATTTGTTCAATTTCATTCTATAATTAAGTGTGGTTTATAAATATATAATTTTTATAGATAAATATATATAATTTATTAAAAGATTATAGATTTTTTTCGAATAGGACTATAAAAATTAGATGAAGTATTATATAATAATATCTACAGTATGTATTACAGTAGAACAGTAAAATAAATCCATTGATAATGTACGCTACTATTGCAGTATTATACAATTAGTATTAATGATAAGGGAGATTGTAAGACTTTGAAAAGAGTATTAACCTTAACATTAGCCGTGGCCATCGTTGCCGGTGGCTATATGTTTGAGGCTAATGGGGCGGGAGAACAACCTTCTAAACAGGCACCATCTATATCTGAGATAAATATATATACGCCAAAAGAGCTTAATGCACGTCAGAAAGACTTGGTTGAAATCGGCCGCTATACTGCGTCTGGTGATCAAGGTGCATTAAAGAGTGTAATTGCATCTGCTATTGAGCGAGGCACGTTGACGCCACAAGAGGTGAGTATTGCCATTCGTCAACTTTACTCTGCTGCTGGCTTGAAACAAATGAATGCTGCTTTAGCTACATTTGATCAATTACGTGATGAACGCCCTGAGTTTGGCGATGAGTACGAAAAATTGGTTCCAAAGCAAACAGGACTTAGTGCTTTATTGGGGAATGGCACTAATGGGGCACCTTTAACAAAGCCGAAAGCTGAGGAAACAAAAGAGGGGGTTCAATATAATACGTTCCGTATGAAAAAACCAAAACCTCAAAATCGTAATCGTTCACGTTTAGGTAAATTGGACCGTGAATTGGTCGCTGCGGCAGCACTAGGTACTCGAGTTGGTAAAAATAATCTTTTTACTGCAGCTGAAAAGAGTTTATCTGAACTTGGCTTAAGTCAATATCAAATTGAAAATTTAGAAGCTATGATTTTCCAATAAAATGTAGACCTACTTCTTTCGGAAGTAGGTTTTTTTTTATGGCTTCTACTTTCACAGTTTTAATGATTAGGGTTAAATCCATAGAATGTAATTGACGTTTAAGGTCCCCTTTTCTATAATTAATAAGATAGGTATATGACCTGTAATAATAAATATAAACAAATATAAATATATTATTAAAAATAGATGTAAGGAGAAAGTATGCGCCTTCGTAGAAAACCATGGATTGATGAAGCTATTCACGAATATGACTCTCACATCATTTTGTCTGGCCAAGAAGAGTTTAAAGGCAAGTGGCGTGAATTATTTGAACATCCTGAGTACCCATTATATATGGAACTAGGGACGGGGAAAGGTCGCTTTATTGCGGGGATGTCTGAAGCGTATCCAAATGCTAACTTCGTAGGTTTTGAAGTACAAATGGGTGTTATCTATTATGCAGCACAAAAAATCTTTGAAGGAGAGCGAAACAATGCAAAGGTCTCTCTATTTGATATTGCAGGTATCGAAGAGATAGTGGCACCTGGAGAAGTTGATCGTTTCTATATTAACTTCTGTGATCCTTGGCCTAAGGCTAAACATGCAAAACGCCGCCTTACATATCACACATTCCTTGATCGTTATGCCCGCCTTTTGAAAGATGGTGGAGAAGTTCACTTTAAGACAGATAATGAAGGGTTGTTCATGTTCTCTCTTGAAGAGTTTAAAGCGTGTGGTTGGGAGCTTAAAAATGTAACGTATGATTTACATAGCACAGACCTTCCAAATGTAAAAACTGAGTATGAAGAGAAATTTAGTAAAAAAGGACAACCTATTTTTCGCTTAGAAGCAATTAAGCCAAAAGTTCAAAAGGAGGCTTAACATGCAAACACCGAATAAGGGGGATAGTCGGTGGGGCTCACTCTTTAAAAATGATTTACAAGGTATGCTCTTACCTATTCTTCTCATTACAATTATAGGCAGTGTAAATATCTTTAGTGCTACGTATATCAGCTCTATCTATGAAAATACGGGATTACTAGGATACTTTTTAAAACATATGACATTCTTGTTTTTGTCTATGGCGGCTGGTGTTATATTGTATCGTTACGATTACCGTAAGTTACAGAAGCCTCACATGTTGCAAAGAATTATGATTGCTACACTAATTGGTATGATTTTGGTTCTTGTGATTGGTGCAGTCATTAATGGTGCGCGTCGTTGGATTGTTATTGGGCCTGTATCGATTCAACCTTCAGAATTTGCGAAATTGGCTGCCTTGATATGGACGTCGGCTAAATTGAGTACCATGCGGAAATGGGGAAAACCAAAGCATACTAACCCTCTCATTAATTTACAAGGTTATTTTAGTGAACGTATAAGTTATATGTTGCCCATGTTAATATGGCCAATTATATTTGCAGGCTTAACAATCTTGCAACCAGATATGGGCACGACCGTACTGATTTTTGGCTTTTCCTTTGTGCTCATTTACTTAGCGGGCTTTGATGGAAAATTCTTTGGCGGAGCGTTTGCGATAGCTGGATTTCTTGGCTTTATTGCAGCTCGCATGTCACCATATCGCTGGGAACGTATTCAATCTTGGTTTGATCCTTGGCCTCATGCGCAGGATATGGGGTATCAAACAGTTCAAGGGCTGTTGGCCGTAGGTTCTGGCGGTATTTTAGGCGAAGGCTTTATGCAAGGTACATCAAAGTATTTTTACTTACCAGAAGCACATACGGACTTTGCCTTTGCTGTATGGGCCCAAGAAATGGGTTTCATTGGTGCAGTGTTTGTTGTCGTTCTGATTGCGGCTTTTACCTATTTTGGGTTCCGCATTTCTAATAAGGCTCGTGATGAATTCGGGAAATGGTTAGCAATGGGCATAACATTGCTTATCAGTGGTCAGGCTTTGTTTAACATCGCCATGGTATGCGGTATCATGCCTGTAACAGGGGTACCATTACCGTTTGTTAGTTATGGGGGCTCTTCATTATTGATGAATTTCATGGCTATTGGGTTGTTGGCAAGCATTGGTCGTCGTAATGTAGAAGGGGTAAAAGAAGTTGGTACAGCTGAACCATTACCATCTTTGCGTGAAGAAACACAAAGTCGTTTTAAGCCTGCTGCTACGACGCGTACTAATAAGACAAATATGCCTGGATCGTTTAAACCACGGCCTTCTAAAAAGTCGACTCGTAGATAGACTAAATTTGAACGTTAATATCTAACGTATGTATCATAAGATAAATCTGTTTGTGTAAATTCATAGAGTATATTTAAGGACTGTACTATATGAACTTAGCATCGTTATATTGTGTGTGAGGAGAAATGATGAAAGATTATATTGATATTCAAGAACGCCCATCATGGGGCCGAATGTTACCACTTAGTTTTCAACATTTATTTGCCATGTTTGGCTCTACCGTATTGGTACCGTATTTATTAAAAGTAGACCCTGCAACAGCATTGTTTATGAATGGTATTGGTACATTATTATACTTATTCGTGTGTAAGGGTAAGATTCCTGCATATCTTGGTTCCAGCTTTGCTTTTATTGCGCCTGTAGCAGGTGTATTATCTGCTGGTCTTGGCTATGAAGCAGCAAAGGGCGCCTTCGTTATATTTGGTCTATCTTTTGTTATTTTATCTGTTCTCGTCCGTTATATTGGTACGCGTTGGATTGATAAATTATTTCCGCCAGCTGCTATGGGTGCTATCGTAGCGATTATCGGCTTAGAATTAGCGCCAGTAGCGATGAGTATGTCTGGCCTTATCGGTAATCAAGATTTAGGCATGAGCCATAGTCAAGCTGTTATTATCTCTATGTTTTCCTTAGTTGTTACCTTACTAGGAACTGTTGTGTTCCGTGGTTTCTTAGCTGTTATTCCTGTTCTTATTGGTGTTGTATCCGGTTATGTATTGTCTGCTGTGATGGGAGTTGTTGACTTCTCTGGAGTAGAAGCTGCTCCTTGGCTTTCATTGCCTCAGTTCTACGGCATGCCTGTGTTTGATATCAATGCGATTATCATGATTATGCCGGCGCTCTTCGTAGTATTTGCAGAGCATGTTGGTCATTTAGTTGTTACTAGTAATATTGTCGCTAAAGACTTGATGAAAGAGCCAGGTCTACAAAGATCCTTGCTTGGTGATGGCCTTGCAAATATTCTTTCTGGTTTCTTTGGTGCTACACCAAATACGACGTATGGTGAAAACATCGGCGTACTTGCAATTACTCGTTGTTTTAGCGTATGGGTAATTGGCGGTGCTGCAGTGCTTGCGATGATTATATCCTTTGTTGGTAAAGTGGCAGCACTTATTCATGCTATCCCAGTACCTGTTATGGGTGGGGTTTCTATTCTCTTGTTCGGCATTATCGCAGCATCTGGGTTGCGTATGCTTGTAGAACGTAAGGTGGATTATACAAACCCTGTTAATATGATTCTTACATCCGTTATCCTTGTGGTAGGTCTTAGTGGTGCAGAACTTGCGGTTGGACCTGTAGTTTTAAAAGGGATGGGGCTTGCTACTGTAGTAGGTATGGCGATGAGCATTTGTTTGTTGATCCTTCAAAAAACAGGCGTTGGCAATGACCAATTGAAAAAAACAGAAGTATAACCTTATACGACTTTAAGCTCTTGGCATAGAACCTTGAGATTAAAGTGAATTGATTTGTATTCAATACAATAAACGACTACTGAATCAGATTGTATCTGTGAAAGTAGTCGTTTTTGTTTAGTATCTTTATAATTTATCTTCAATATTGTATAATAAACATATAAGTTGTATAAAATTAATTTTAGAGAGGAGGGCCTATGGAGTTTTTAATATGGATGGCTATCGGTGTTTCTTTGATGGCTGTAGAACTCGTAGTACCAGGCGGTATTCTAGGTCTTATCGGTTACTGCGCGTTTCTATGGGGCGTTTATGTAGCTCTTGGGGAAGGTACGGTAGCATTGTATGCTGTGCTAGGATTAACAGCCTTGTTAATTGTCATTATCATTGTGTTCTTTAATCACTTTGAAAAGACGTGGATAGGCAAATTGTTTACCTTAGGGCAAAGGTCTACGACAAAAGCTGGTTATGTATCTAATGATGTATTAGAAGATTTGGCTGGCAAGGAAGGCGTAGCTCATACAACACTACGCCCTGCAGGTATTGCTAAGATTAATGGTAATTTGGTAGATGTTGTAACCGAAGGTGACTTCATCGATGCCGGTTCACCTATTGTGGTCCTTCGAGTTGTAGGTGGTCGCAATATTGTTAGAAAGCGAGATTAAGCTTTCACAACATCGTCGTAAATTATGGAGGTTATTATGGATGTAGGTATTTTAATTTTGATTCCCATTCTGCTGATTGGTATTATGGTATTTTTATATGTTGTGCCATTAGGGCTTTGGGTATCTGCTTTAGCAGCGGGTGTTAATGTTGGTATCTTTACACTTGTAGGTATGCGCTTGCGTCGCGTAAATCCGTCTCAAATTGTAATGCCGTTGATTAAAGCTAATAAAGCGGGGCTTGATGTGAATGTAAATCAGTTGGAAGCTCATTACCTAGCAGGTGGTGACGTTGACCGCGTTGTAGATGCTTTGATTGCCGCTGAACGGGCATCCATTCCGTTGACCTTTGAACGTTCCGCAGCTATCGACCTCGCCGGTCGTGATGTATTGGAAGCGGTTCAAATGTCCGTTAATCCTAAAGTGATTGAAACTCCAATTATTTCTGCGGTAGCAAAAAATGGTATCGAATTGAAAGTTCGTGCTCGTGTTACTGTACGTGCGAATATCGATCGCCTCGTTGGTGGTGCTGGTGAAGCCACAATTATTGCCCGTGTAGGTGAAGGTATCGTAACGACTGTAGGTTCCTCTGAAGAACATACAGATGTATTGGAAAATCCAGATCACATTTCCCGTACTGTATTGGGTAAAGGCCTTGATGCGGGTACTGCATTCGAAATCTTGTCCATCGATATTGCTGACGTAGATGTGGGACGTAACATCGGTGCTCAATTGCAAACTGACCAAGCGGAAGCAGATAAGAAAATTGCTCAAGCTCGTGCCGAAGAACGCCGTGCAATGGCGGTTGCGACAGAACAAGAAATGCGTGCTAAAACACAAGACATGCAAGCTAAGGTTGTGGAAGCACAAGCTGAAGTTCCTAAAGCGTTGGCAGAGGCTTTCAGAAATGGTAATCTAGGCGTTATGGATTACTACAATATGAACAATATTATTGCAGACACTAAAATGCGTGAAAACTTAGCAGATGGTGAATAGGAGTAGCTATGGACTCTATTTTGTCTTCAGTGCTATCCATCTTTTCGCATAATCCAATCTTTGTTTTAGGTATCATCGCGTACATTGCTTTTTCCATTATAAAAAATAAGAATACTGAAGAGTCTGAAGAATATGATGAGTATGAAAGCTCTGGTGGCGGAACTTGGGAAGATATGGAGCGCGAATATGGCATCTCCATAGAACGCAAGGTAGATGAACCGTCTATGGGTGATTTATCTAAGGTTGATGACTTTTATCGGGACTCTTATGAAGATAAACCGATTGTAAATCAGCAACCAGAAGCTCCATCGCAAACTATGGAGGACATACATTTCAATGAAGAGGCTGCAGCAGCTCAACGAGATATTGAGGCCTTATCAATGAAAAGTTCCAGTAGCAATCCGAGTTATACTACCAGTAAGACTCGCTTAGATAGAGAAGCTGTTACGGGGCCGACCTTAAGTGAAAGACTAGCTGAGTTTAAACGAGATAAAGCAGCTAAAGAGGGACAAGTTCTTGTTGAAAATGTAGGCATTACAACTGCGCCTACTGCTCTAGCTGCGACTTCAACTCATGGGCGTAAATCTAATCATGCTTTAAAAGAGGGCATGAAATGGTCGATCATTTTAAGTAAACCTAAAGCTCTTGAACGTAGATACCGCTAATGAAGCAATCTATTTATAAGCGTATAAACTAATTATGGTTTTATTAGAACATAAATAATAACGGATTGTGCACTGATGTGGTATAGCAACCATACTGTCACATATCATAATGTGGGGCATATAATTACATATTGAAAGAGGTTCCTATTGGTCACCTATGTGACTATTAGGAACCTCTTTTTTATTGTTTTTTCCTAGTGAAACTTTCACAATAATAGGGGAAGGAGTTCGTTTATAAGGAAGGGCAAAATTATGTATCGTAATGTGCGTGTTATACCAAAACAGCTGTTGCAGCAATTATATATAGAGAAACAATGGAGCGTTCGCGATGTGGCGGATTATTTTCAATGTAGTGTAGATACCATCATGCGCCGTATGAAAGCGTACGATATCGAACGGAGGCCTCTGAAGAAAGAAATCAATATGGTTCATGTACAAGCTTTGTATGAGACCGGTAAGTGGTCGCTCCATTCATTAGCAAAGCGTTATGATGTGTCTATTACGACGATGGCGAATCGCTTGAAGGAATATGGATTGGCTTGTCAGCAATCAAATAAAAACGTCTCTATAGATGTAGTACGTATATGTAGGGCTTATAAAAGTGGAAATAGTACAGATGCCATTGCTCGTATGTATGGTATATCGCGATGGAAAGTTCACCATGTATTGCGGCATATGGGGAATTGCTTACTTCCTAAAGTTCGAAAGCCTATGCGCGTAGAAGAGATGGCTTATTTATATATTCATCATCACATGAGTACAGATGACATTGGACTGGCTTATGGGATACGTGGTTCTACAGTGGCGATGTATTTGCGAGAGCAAGGTATAGAAATAAGGGCAAATACTCTTGATCTAGACGAAAATAAGATTAAAAAACTCCGTGCACAAGGTTATGGAGTTGCAAAGATTGCACAGGTGATGGGATGCTCTACCTCTGCTGTGCGAAAGCGTCTAGCTATGAAAAAATATATCTCTCCTTGATGTAGTGTGGTAGATACTATATACTTAAATTTATACAATGATGGGAGGAATATTATGCTCGAAATTATATCTGCTTTAACCCCGTTTTTATTACTGGGCTTAGTGGCTGCTGGTTTATCTCGCCTTTCTGGGGTAGCCTTATCTATGGTTGTAGTACCAACTTTATTGATTTGGGGTGCAACTGCGGTTGACGTAATCGCCTTTATGTTGCTCTTTGTGGTGTACAATAACTTCACTATGGAAACACAAGATATTCGTTTAGATTATAAAGATCTTGTTTTATTCCCTAAATGGCGCTTGTGCATTCCCTTCATTTTGAGTTTGGTAAGCGCGTTCTTTGTTCCTGCTGCAGGCATTGCTGTTTTTATGGCTTGCTTTGTTTTAGAGTTATTGGCTACTGTGTATAAACGCATTCCTGAAAATAAACGACCTCGTTTACAGCGCGTAATAGTAGCATCGATTTTGAGTGCTGTTGCAACAGCTGTAGGTGCTTATATAGGTCCTAAAATTCCTAGTGAATTCTATTTTGTCTGTGTAGGCTTATCCATTTTAATCGTTACGGACTTTGCATGGTATGCCGGCAAGCATAGAGATGCTTTTAGAAGCGTATGGGATAGCATTTGGGCTGGTTTTAATATATTCTTAGGCATGTTTGGCGTAGAGGCTTCATATTATCCAGCTGCACTTACGCGATCTATTCCAAATCCAATGGATCGCATGTTGCCTATGGTTACTGTAGTAGGTGGCTATGCAGGCCTTATGGTAGTATTCGGCTTTTATAACATTTTTTCTATACCGTCTTTGATTACAGCTATTGGTGCTGCTATAGGGATACGCCTCTTTGGTATGTATGAATTTCCTCGGAATGGCAGTTTCTCTTATTTAGCAATCGGTTTTGCCGTGGCTGCTGTAATTTGCTTGTATCTCGTATCTCCGACACCAGTTGGTTTTGATCATATTAATACCTTAGTTTCTCAACCAATTGGCCAATAATAATAGATAATGTAAGTCTGTTGATATATTTTAATAAGTTCTTTAGTTGCTTTCACCTAGGAGCTAATTGGATTATAATGTGTGATATATCTCATATATTGTATTGAAAATTAAGTTCATATTAGAATGTGAAAGGAGTTGATGCTATATGGCAGAAACAATTGAAACAAGACCATTCCCTCCATTCTTACCAAAGAAGGCAACAGTCATGATGATGGGCACATTTCCTCCAGAACAATCAAAACGTGCTATGGAATTCCATTATCCAAATTTCCAAAATGATATGTGGCGTGTTTTTGGCCTCGTATTCTTTGATGAAAAGGATCATTTTAGAAATGGTGAGGAAAAAGCGATGGATCCTGAGAAGATTAAAGCCTTTTTGTCTGAAGCTGGAATTGCATCTTGTCCTACTGTTTTGAAAGCTATTCGCGAAAAAGGGAATGCATCTGATGCATTTCTTAAGGTCGTTGAACCAGTTCCACTTGCGGACGTACTGGAGCAAATCCCTGACTGTAAGCATATTGGTACAACAGGCGGCAAGGCTACGGAGATTTTATTGAGCCTTTTACCAGAAAAGGTTAAATTACCTAAAACTGGTGAAACAATTCCTTTTGTATTTAATGGTCGGGAATTGACATTGACACGTTTGCCATCTACATCACGTGCCTATCCGTTGAGCCTACCGAAAAAGGCTGAAGCGTACAAGAATTTCTTCAAAGCTTGTGGTCTAAAAACAAAATAAATATTTAAAGTAGCACCTTTAATAGTTGGCTTTGAGTCTTTTGGTCTCATCTGTCGCTATTGAAGGTGCTTTTATATCGTAAAAATATATGAGGTATTAAAATGGAAATTAATGCATATTTATTGTGAATATGTAGTTTGTTATAAATAAAATTGATGAGATATATAATATTTTAATTCTTGTTTTTTATAATGAGAGGTTTATAATTAACCGTTGTCGCAAACTGGTTGACAATAATTTAAAAAATGGAGTTGATAATATGGATAAGGCTAAGGAGGCCTTGTGGACAAAATCCTTTGTCCTTGATACTTTGATTAATTTCTTAGTATTTTTAATTTATTATTTATTAATCGTTATTATTGCGGTTGTAGCAAAAGATAATCTTCATGCTACGGCTAGTCAAGCGGGACTTGCTGTTGGTATATATATTATTGGCACCGTTGTAGCCCGTTTGTTGGCAGGGCGGTTTATCAGTATCCTAGGGTGTCGCAAGATGCTCTATTTAGGGGTATTGATTTACTTGATTTCAACGGCTATGTATTTCTACACACCTAATTTACTAATGCTTGATAGTGTTCGTTTCTTAAATGGTTTTGCTTATGGTATTACATCTACTGCTACAAGTACTATCATAGCTGCTATTATTCCTACGTCACGCCGTGGGGAAGGGATTAACTATTATGGTTTATCTACCTCTCTAGCAGCTGCAGTAGGGCCATTCTTAGGTATCTTGATGCTTCATAGTCTTGGTTATGATTTCATCATCGCATTCTGTGTTGCACTTATCATCCTCTGTGGTATTGGCTCAGTAATCATGAAATTTAATGAACCTAAACTTGGTATCGAATCTGAAGCACATAAGGGCATTAGAATCTCGGACTACATTGAACCACGGATGAATTCAATCAGTCTTGTTTCCATTCTAGTCGGTTTTGCCTACTCTGGTGTTATTGGCTTTATGGCAGCCTACACAAAAGACCTAGATCTTATTATGGCAGGTACCTTCTTCTTTGTTGTATATGCTGTAGTTATTACTATAACAAGACCATTGCTTGGCATTGTGTTTGATATGAAAGGGGAAAACTTTGTTCTTTATCCTTGTTTTGTATCCTTAGCACTTGGTATTTTCTTATTATCCATCGCTCACTCCACATGGCTTGTGCTTTTATCGGCTGTGTTTGTTGGTCTTGGATATGGTACATTTATGTCCAACGGACAAGCTGTTACTGTTAAAATAGTACCTGTTCATCGTATTGGTGTTGCTACATCCACATACTTCATTGCCTTGGACATGGGGCTAGGCTTTGGCCCCTATATTTTAGGTGCTGTTAAAGAGGTTGTAGGTTATACTAGTATGTTCCATGTAACCGTTGTTGTGGCGCTCCTTGCACTAGTTGCTTATTATTTATTATATGGTCGTTATGTGGGGACTGAAAGAGATCTTTCTTTAAAAGCTCGCGCTGAAGAGGAAGAAATTAGAAATCGTAAGCGTAATAATAAGCTTGCGTAATATGTAAATTAAAAGGACTATACGAGCCTAGGCTCGTATAGTCCTTTTGGTTATCTACTACTGCTTTGCTAATGCTATTATTTTTCAATATTTACAATATTAACGATAACTTCAACAGCTTTTTTCATATCATCGATACATGCGAATTCATGACGGCCATGTAGGTTTTCTACGCCTGTAAAAATATTTGGTGTAGGAATGCCCATGAAGGAGATTTTGGATCCATCTGTGCCACCGCGAATAGGATCACAAATAGGTGTAATCCCAGCTTTTTCCATTGCTGCTTTGGCTACATTTACACATTCCATATTATCTTTGATGACATCGTACATGTTGTAGTATTGGTCTTTTACAGATACTTCACATACTTCACGACCATATATTTCGTTCAATGTTTGACCTGCTTGTAAGAAAAATGCTTTTTTCGCTTCAAACAATTCCTTATCATGGTCGCGGATAATGTAGTTCATTTTACCGGTATCTACTTGTGTTTCCATGCTCATGAGCATAAAGAAGCCTTGGCGACCGCAGGTGTGTTCAGGAACAGCTGCTCCTGGTAATAAAGCGTCAAATTGCATAGCTAGTTTAGCACAGTTAATCATAATGCCCTTGGCTGTTCCTGTGTGAACAGAAACGCCTTTAAGGATAACGGTACCGCCTGCGGCATTAAAGGTTTCGTATTCGAGTTGACCTAGGCTTTCACCATCAATAGTGTAAGCATAGTCTACAGGGAATTGTTTAACATCGAAGTGGTCTGCACCAGTACCGATTTCTTCGTCTGGACCGAAAGCACACATGATTTTACCGTGTTTGATTTCTGGATGAGATACGAGATAGGCGAGAGCTTCCATGATTTCACAGATTCCAGCCTTGTCGTCACCACCGAGGAGTGTTAAACCGTCAGTTACGACTAAAGATTTGCCAATGTAATTTTTTAGATTTGGAAAGTCGGCACGTCGGGTGAAGATTTGGTGTTCTTCGTTGAGGCAAATATCACTACCATCATAGTTTTCTACGATACGAGGTTTAATATTTTCTGCATTATAATCAGCTGTATCCATATGGGCAATGAAGCCGATGGAAGGAGCTTTCTCATCAGTGTTAGCATGTAATGTGCCGATGACAAAACCATTTTCACGATTGTAAATAACCTCATCTAAACCTATTGCCTTTAAATCGGGAACGAGCACATTCGTAGCAAAGTCTACTTGAGTTTGAGTACTAGGAATGGTTGTACTTTCCTCATTAGACCGTGTATTTATGCTCGTATAGCGTACAAAACGTTCGACCATTGATTCCATAATGAGCCTCCTCGTAAGTAAACATACGTGTTATACAGGGCAGTATACGATACCGTTACATAATAATAGAGATTCTTAATATACTTTCATTGTAGAACAGGGACGCCAAAAATGCAAAATAATTATTTATAGAGGGTGTATTGTTTTATTCGCATAGTGCATAGAAAACCATTGAACCATGTGTAGTACCGTGTTAGTATAAAGGTGAATAGTTATACGTTTGTACTTTTTCTGTGAGGAGGTTTTACTATGTCGGACGAGGTTCGTTCCATTCCACCCATAGAACCGGTGTTAGATCCTAAGAAAGATTACGTAGAGATTAACTCATATGTAGTCTTCTGGGGCTTGTTCTATGCGGCAGTTTTCACACTGGCTGTTGGCTATTTATGTTTGAAAATCGGTCAAACAGTAGATGCTTTTGCACCAGTATCTGTACTTGCTATGGGTACAGCAGTTATTTTAAAGCGGCAAAATGCTTTTGCCGAAACGGTACACATTCAAGCTATCGCTAGTTCTAGTACGAACACATTGGCAGGGGCTATGTTCTTCTTGCCAGCTCTTTACATCTGGAATGTAACAGATGTATCCTTTGTACAAATGGCGATTCCTATCATTCTTGGCGGCGTTTTAGGTGTTTTATTATGCGTTATGTTCCGTCGCTATTTCGTTGAGGAAATGCACTATGTGTATCCGTTCCCAAGTGGTCGTGCTGCAGCGGAAGTATTGATGAGTAATGAAGGTAGCAAAGCAAAACTCATGCTTGGCTCTGGTTTAATTGCTCTTGTGTATGACTTTATTCTCAATAGTTTGGGGTGGTGGCAAGAGGTTATTCGCACTGCTACCTTTAAGTGGGGGGCAGCCCTTGCAGATCAAACTAAGCTAACCGCAGCGGTAGATACTGATGCAGCATTGCTTGGCCTTGGTTATTTTACGGGACTTCGCTATGCGGCTATCATTGCAGCCGGTTCTTTCTTCTCTTGGTTTGTATGTATTCCGATTGTGTACTATTTAGCGCCTGAACATATCATGCAAATTGGCGGCCATGCAGTTCCATTAGGGGAGGCCCCAATTCGCAAGGTATTCCTTGATTATGTTCGTCATATTGGTATCGGCATGCTCGCTATGGCAGGCATCATCGGTCTAATTACAATGTCTAAAGTGGTAGCAAATGTTGTTAAAAATGCAGTGCTTGACATCTTTAGTTCTAAAACTGTAGATGTTAATTTGCTTCGTACACAACGTGACGTACCTACATCTTGGATTGGTGCTGGTATCTTGTTATGTACAGTTTTATTTGCAGCATATTTCCATTTTATGTATGCTGAAAGCTTCGGACAAACAATTGTAGCGTTCTTAATCGTTCTTATTATGTCCTTCCTATTGTCTGTAGTGGGGATTAGCTCCATCGCTTATACAGGTACAGAACCGGTTTCAGGTATGACAATCTTTATGATTATTATCTCCGCTGTATGCTTAACCGCAGCAGGTATGACTGGTAAGGTCGGTATGATAGCAGTCCTCATGATGGCATCCTTTATTGGTACTACTATTGGGATGGCTGGTAACTTCATGTCTGAGCTTAAGGTGGCACATATGACAGGTGCTACACCTAAGAAAATGGAACAATGGCAAATCGTTGGTACTATTCTTTGTGCCGTACTTTCTGTAGGTGTTATGATTCTTTTGAACGATGCTTATGGATTTGTAGGAGATCACGCATTAAATGCACCTCAAGCGAACGCTATGGCTGCCATCATTGAGCCAATGATGACTGGTGGTAGTGCTCAATGGCCTCTATACATGGCTGGTGCATTATTTGCAATTATCTTGTGGATGGTAAGAGTTCCACCGTTGGCATTTGCCTTGGGCACATACTTGCCAATGGAAATTAATACACCATTACTTATCGGAGGTTTGATTGCGTATCTTGTACAAAATAGTACAAAAGACAAAGAATTGGCAGATCTTCGCTTCTCCAAAGGTAGTACAATTGCCTCTGGTCTCGTAGCTGGTGGTGCTATTGGCTCCTTGTTTAGTGCAGTGCTTCGTATTGCAGGTGTTGATGTATTTGCTCAAGCTTGGGTAGAAACACCTGAAGCGACATATCTCAGTATCGTAATGTATTTATTACTCTGTACGTTCTTGTACAAGGTAGCTATGTATATAAAAGCTAAACATGCTAAATAAATTACATACTATATATCCTAAATGAATTGAATAGCTTATTTATTCTATAAATAACCAGGAATCCTCCATTTTGGAGATGACCGCCTTTATCAAGTTTCATCTATGCTTGGTAAAGGCGGTCTTTTTATATACTTAGGAATGTTATTTTTGATATAGCTAAAAACTATATCAATTCAATACCTATTGGTATAGTTGGATTTATTGACCCGTACTATATCGAATGTTATCATAAAACTATAATACCTTTAGAGGTATTATTTTTATTATGCTCATAAGTGTAAGTATAGATATATTAGTTGATTAAGAAGAACTCTGTTTCTAGATAGAACAGAGAGAAGTAAGGATAATAATATGAAATTTAAGAAAATAGCAGCTCTATTAGGGGCTTTCACCATTGCTAGTAGTTTATTAATCGCAGGCTGTGGTCAGGAGGGGAATAGTCAGAAGGCATGGCGCGTAGGTACTGATGCGACCTATGCACCATTTGGTTTTAAAGACAAAGATAGTGGTAAATTAGCTGGATTTGATATTGATATTATCAATGCGATTGCAAATGAAGAGGGTATAGAAGCAGATATTCAAAATCTAAACTTTGATGCGCTTTTACCAGCATTACAAAGTAATACCATCGACATCGCTATTTCGGATATGACTATTTCTGAAGAACGAGCAAAATCCGTTGATTTTAGTAAACCGTACTATATTGCAGGTAATGGTCTCGTTGTGAACATAGATAACACCAATATTAATAGCTTTAAGGATCTAGAAGGTAAACGCATTGGTGTATCCATCGGCTCTACTGGTGCAGAGATTGCTAGCAAGATTCCCAATGCCGATGTACATCAGTTTAATATAATTGTCGATGCGTTCTTAGAATTGCAAAATAAAGGCGTCGATGTAGTTATCAATGATACACCAGTAAACGAATATTATGTTAATGGTAAGGGCAAAGGTATCGCAAAGGTTACTGGAGAGGACTATGATGCGGCACCACTAGGTATTGCTGTGAAAAAAGGCAATACAGAATTGCTTAACAAAATCAATGATGGTTTGGCTAAGATCAAAGCAAACGGTAAATATGCAGAAATTTATAAGAAATGGTTTGGTAAGGAGCCTCCAGCAGAGGTATTAAGATAGTTTGTAGATAGTACCAGAATGTATTATTTGATATAATATGCTAGGTAAGCCTCGTGTTATAAGAGGTATGTATAGAATGGGTGGTATGATGGCTAAACGAAGTGCATTTTTAGATATTATTAAGGAAAAGGGCGCCCTCGTCTTAGATGGGGCTTTAGGGACCGAATTAGAGCGTTATGGCTGTGATATTCAACATAAGTTGTGGTCTGCTAAGGTTCTCATGGATCAGCCAGATATCATTAAGAAAATACATATTTCTTATTTAGCTGCGGGTGCCGATATCATTCAAAGCTCTGGCTATCAAGCGACAGTAGCAGGCTTTAAAGGTTTAGGTTATGGAACGGAAGAAGCGATAGAGCTCGTTAAACTATCTGTTCGTTTAGCCGTGCAAGCTCGTAATGAGTTTTTAGAAGCAAAGGCGAGTGGGGCGCTTACATTGCATGGTATTAAGCTCGGTGAAGAGACTCCTGAGGGGGTTAGATATTTTTCTGAAGGTGCTTTACCTAAACCGTTGGTGGCAGCCTCTGTAGGACCTTATGGCGCTTTCTTGGCTGATGGCTCTGAATACCGTGGTTATCCTGATGTGCAAACAGAATATCTAGAGATATTCCATATTCCACGGCTAGCATTATTCTGCGAAGAACATCCAGACATATTATCCTTTGAAACTATACCGTCTTATGCTGAAGCGATTGCTATTGCGAGAGCTATGTCTGATCCATTTACATCAAAAGGTATTCCCGGATGGATTGCTTTTTCCTGTAAAGATGGGCACCATGTTTCTAGTGGCGAAACCATTATTAAATGTGCACAAATGATCGATAAGGTACATCCTATTACGGGGATTGGCATTAATTGTAGTAAACCGGAATATGTAGAATCATTGATAAAAGATATCCGTACCGTTACAGATAAACCAATTGCTGTATATCCTAATCTTGGTGAAAGCTATGATAGTAAAACTAAAACTTGGTATGGCGATGCTGCATCATTTGTAGACTACGTTGAGGTATGGCGAAAAGCTGGAGCTGAAATCATTGGTGGCTGTTGTAGAACGACACCTGAAATTATCGGTGATATTGCAAAGAAAATTCACAACTAATATAGTGTGACATACAAAAAGCTATTCGAGTATAATTCGAATAGCTTTTTCTTTATATGCAAATAAAAAAGCAGTGC
Source organism: Veillonella sp. 6_1_27 (assembly GCF_000163735.1). Taxonomy (NCBI): domain Bacteria; kingdom Bacillati; phylum Bacillota; class Negativicutes; order Veillonellales; family Veillonellaceae; genus Veillonella; species Veillonella sp. 6_1_27. Next base: position 121,230 of record NZ_GG770217.1, on the reverse strand, counting down.
GAAAGCACTGCTTTTACTATGGCGGAGAGACAGGGATTTGAACCCTGGGTACGGGATAACCGCACACATGATTTCCAATCATGCTCCTTCAGCCGCTCGGACACCTCTCCATGTATTCTGTTGTGTAACAGGTACTTGTATAGTATATGAAAAAGTTAGATTTATGTCAAGCAAAAAAATAGTAGAATTATTGCATATTTACAAGGCTTTTAAAATATAGTATTTGATCTCAATAAATGGATATAAACCAAAAAACATAGCCTGGTTTTAGGCGTATAAAATCTAGTATATAAAAAGAAAAAAGCCGCCTAAATAGGCGGCTCTTGTATTAGGTATTAGAATACGTCTTTAATTTCAGCAGCTTCAATGGATGCTTTGATATCGTCTGCCATTTTTTCAATTAATGGAAGATCTTCTTCTTTCAAAGAGGATTTGATATCTAGTGGTTCGGAAACGATTTCAATGTCTTTGAAGTCATTTTCGAAATGGGAAACCATTGTTTTCATCGCAGCGGAAGCCCAAGAGTGGTTACCGATGATGGATATCTTATGGTTTTGGAAGTTAAGGGCTTTTAATTCATGGATAAAGTTTTCCATAGTAAGGTATAGATTCAAGTTATATGTAGGTGCGATAGTTACCAAGTTAGTATATTTCCAAGCATCGGAGATGATGTAGGAAGCATTAGTTTTGGAAACATCGTAAATTTTGATATCTGTAACGCCACGTTTGGAGAGTTGTTTAGCCAATTGTTGAGCAATAGCACGAGTATTGCCATACATGGAACCAAAAGCGATGACAACACCTTTTTGCTCGGCTGTATAGCTGGACCAATGTAAGTATTTGTGCGTGATATATTGGATAGATTCAGGGGTGCGCCAGATTGGACCATGAAGTGGAGCAATGCGTTTGATATCAAGGCTAGAAATTTTGCGAAGTGCATTTTGTACTTGCGGTCCGTATTTACCAACGATATTTGTATAGTAACGGCGAGCTTCTTCTTCGTATGTAGCTACGAAATCGGTTTGATCAGCAAAGATATTACCATTAACTGTACCGAATGTACCAAAAGCATCTGCAGAGAACAATGTGCCTGTAGATTTTTCGTATGTACAAGTTACTTCAGGCCAGTGAACCATAGGCATAGTGTAAGAAACCAAAGTATGTTTACCTAAACAGATTTCATCGCCTTCTTTAATTTGATGGTATTGTTCTGGTTTTGGAGTGTTATAGAATTGCTCAAACATGCGGAATGTTGTAGCATTACCTACCATTTTACAATTTGGATACCGTTCCAATGTTTCCAATAATGTTTGGCAATGATCAGGCTCCATATGGTTTACGACGATGTAATCAAGTTCACGACCATTTAAGAGGTGAGTCAAGTTGTCGAAGTACTCTTCGCGAATTTCAGCATCTACGGAGTCTACCACACAAGTCTTTTCATCGTCGATGAAATAGCTGTTATAGCTAACACCATTTGGAATAGGGAATAAGTTTTCGAAACGTTCTGTTGTCCAGTCATTACTACCAATCCAGTAGATATTATGAGTCATTTTCTGAGCACAATGCATAATAAAATCCTTTCTTAACCCACACTAGGTATGTATAGCTTTACATGAGAACTCATGTCTGTAAATATAGTATCAATTTATAATACTAATATTTTCGAAAAAAATCAATATTGAAAAAGCCTACTTGAAGAAGTAGGCTTTCACATGAAAGTTCATAGTGACCAATTATTTGAAGTATTTTACACCAGATGTAAAGATTGGCATTTCTAATTGGCCAGGAATATTTTTGCTGATGCCTGCACCACAGCGTTCGGAGTGTGCCATTTTGCCGAATACGCGACCATCAGGGCTATAAATACCTTCGATAGCAGCTACAGATTGGTTAGGATTGAAGTGACTATCCATGGAGGCGATACCATCAAAGTCTACATATTGTGTAGCGATTTGGCCAGTTTTATTGAACTCCAACACTTGTTGAGGAGACGCTATAAAGCGACCTTCGCCGTGAGAAATTGGTACCGTGTAAATTTCTCCAGCTTTAGCATCACTCATCCAAGGGGACTTTGTGGAAATAACTTTCGTATTAACCATGCGAGATAAGTGACGACCAATAGTATTGTATGTCAATGTAGGATGATCTGCAGTTAACGTTTCAATATGTCCACCAGGTAACAAGCCTAACTTGATGAGCGCTTGGAAGCCGTTACAAATACCTAATACAAGGCCATCTTGTTTATACAAGAGGTTTTCTAAACCTTCTGCAAGGTATGGGTTGCGGAAGAGGGTGGCTATGAATTTACCAGAACCATCTGGCTCATCACCAGCACTGAAACCTCCTGGGAACATAAGAATTTGAGACTCTGCTAATTTAGCTTTGATTACGTCGATAGATTCTTTTAATTGTTCTGGAGTTTGGTTGCGAATGAGCACGATATCTGTTTCTGCACCAGCTCGTTCAAAGGCACGAGCAGAGTCAAATTCGCAGTTTGTACCAGGAAATACTGGGATGAGAACTTTTGGTTTTGCACCTAAGGATGTGCTACGAGGCTTAGCGTGTTGGTCATGGATGTAAGCGACTGCTTCACCAAAGCCGTTTGATGCGTACATTGGGAAGATATCGTTTAGAGGTGCTTCATAGGCCGCTTGTACTTCTTTGAGCGATACGGATTGACCTTCCCATTCGATAACAGGTGTGGCTTGGGTTACGCCGATAACTTTCACATCAGGTAATTCTAAAAGATAATTAACAGCCGTAATATCTACTTCAACGATGAAGGAACCAAGGGCTGGTTGGAAGATACCACGTTCAGCGTATTTATCGAATTTAACACCGATATTGTTGCCAAGGGCCATTTTTGTGACTGCTTCAGGAATGCCGCCTTGATCAACTACATAGGCAGAGTAAACGCGACCTTTTTCAATTTGTTCTTGTAGTGTATCGCAGTTTTCTTTGAATCGATCCCAATCAGGGGTGTCATCGTATGTACGAGGTACATCGAAGAATACGAGGCGGTGATCTACGCCTTTAAGGTCTTGGCTCACGATATTATCTACATGAGCTGTACCAACTGCAAAGGATACGAGGGTAGGGGGAACGGTAAGATCCATAAATGTACCGCTCATAGAGTCCTTGCCGCCGATAGCGCCGATTTCAAGTTCTTTTTGTGCTTTATAAGCACCAAGTAAAGCTGCTACTGGCTTACCCCAAGATTCTTTAGAGTTGAGGCGTTCAAAATATTCTTGTAATGTTAAGTATGCGTCTTCTCGGCGACCGCCAAGAGCTACTAATTTTGCTACAGATAAAAGTACTGCATATTGCGCACCATGATAAGGGCTCCATGCAGATAACTCAGGCACAAAACCATGAGTCATAATACTAGCCGTTGTAGTTTCACCGTTTAGAACCGGTAATTTAGCAACCATGCCTTGGGTAGGCGTTTTTTGGAATTTGCCACCGAATGGCATGAGGACTGTATTGGCGCCCACAGTGCTGTCAAAGCGTTCTGCTAAGCCTTGTTGGGATGCTGCATTTAAATCGGATACGGCTGCGATCCATTTTTCCTTGAAGTTATCTGCACTAGCTGAACCACGTAAGAAGTAGGATCGATCTGTAGGTGCTTTTACGATAGCTTCTTGTTGTTGACTAGCACCATTTGTATTTAAAAAGTCGCGGCTAATATCTACAATTGCTTCGCCATTCCAGTTCATAACAAGGCGATTTGTATCAGTTACCTCTGCCACAACTGTACACTCCAAGTTTTCTTCGTCGCAGTATGCTTTGAATGCCTCTACATCAGAAGCATCGATGACACAGGCCATGCGCTCTTGGGATTCAGAGATGGCTAACTCTGTACCATCGAGGCCAGCATATTTTTTAGGGACTAAGTCGAGATTGATTGATACACCATCAGTTAGTTCACCGATAGCAACAGATACACCACCTGCACCGAAGTCATTACAACGTTTGATAAGTGTCGTTACTTCGCCACGACGGAATAAGCGTTGGATTTTGCGCTCTGTAAGAGCATTGCCTTTTTGGACTTCTGCACCGCATGTGGAGAGAGATTCAACGGTATGTTCTTTAGAGGAACCTGTAGCGCCACCACAGCCATCACGGCCAGTTTTACCACCTAGCAATACTACCACATCGCCTGCAACTGGTACCTCACGGCGAACTTGGTTGCGAGGTGCAGCACCGATAACTGCGCCGATTTCCATGCGCTTTGCTACGTAGCCAGGATGGTAATATTCTTTTACTTCACCTGTAGCAAGGCCGATTTGGTTGCCGTAAGAGGAGTAACCACGAGCTGCTTCTTGGGTGATCTTTCTTTGTGGTAATTTGCCTTCCAATGTATCTTCAAGTTTTGTATGTGGATCGCCAGAGCCTGTGATGCGCATAGCTTGGTATACATAAGCGCGACCGCTCAATGGGTCGCGAATACAACCACCTAAGCAGGTAGCTGCGCCACCAAATGGTTCGATTTCAGTAGGGTGGTTATGGGTTTCGTTTTTGAATAGTAACAACCATTCTTCAGTCTTGCCATTTACATCGACAGGGACGATGATTGTACATGCATTGATTTCATCAGATTCATCGAGATTTGTAAGTCCTCCAGCGTGGCGTAATTCTTTTACAGCCAATGTAGCCATGTCCATGAGGGAGCGAGCTTTTTTCTTAGTCGTGTAGAGCTCAGCACGGCCTTCCATATATTCTTCGAAGGCTTCCTTTATAGAACCGGTGAAGCGGCTGTCTTCAATGGTAATATCTGTTAACTCGGTCATAAAGGTAGTGTGACGGCAATGGTCAGACCAATATGTATCGAAGAGGCGAATTTCTGTAATCGTAGGATCGCGGTGTTCCACCTCTGCGTATTGTTGTCTAATCATTTGAAGGTCTGCTAATGTCATAGCAAGACCGTAGTTCTTGATGAGAGCTTCTAAATCATCATTGCTCATCGTAGTAAAGCCATCGATTGTTGCTACCGGTTTTGGATCTTCTAAATCGAGAGCTAAGGTATTTGGTACGTCAAGGCTCGCTTCGCGGGAATCAACAGGGTTAATGTAGTAGGCCTTAATGACATTTTCTTGTTCTTTTGTAAAGGTGCCTTCGATAGCATATACGCGAGCACAACGCACGATGTGGCCGGATGTAAGTGTGAGCATAGAAATACATTGCTCTGCGCTATCAGCACGTTGATCGTATTGACCTGGCACATATTCAACAGCAAATACAAAGCCTTGTACACTTGGAATTTCTTCTAATACAGTATCTACAGGAGGTTCAGAAAAAATTAAATTTTTAGCAGACTCTAGATCTTTTGCATCTAAATTTTCGATGTCGTATCGCTCATAGATTGTCACATCTGTAGCAGGCATAGATAATTCCTGTTGTAAGGTTTGTAACATGCGTTGCGCTTCTAGGTTGAAAGATTCTCGTTTTGTTACGAATAATCGTTGTATAGCCATTGTAGCCTCCTGTAATGTATATAATTCCCTATGGGATATTGACAAATTAAGTATAGTCGGTCTAGACTTATAAGTAAAGATAATCTTACTAATGAAAAGATTAGAAATACTAATAAATATGAAAAGTTCATGAAGGTCATAAGACCTAACTTTCATGAAGATTTCTACATATTCATTATATATTGAGAGTCTATAGTTATAATAAGGTAATGATATGTGTATTTAAAAGTAAGACGTTACTATTAGTATATAACAGAGGTGAATAAAATGGCAGTATCTGCAGATTTATATAGAACCTTTCTAGGGGTAGGCTTATATTTATCTTTTTCCCGTGCCGCAAAAGAATTAGGCGTGTCCCAATCCGCCATCAGTCAAAGTATTAAACAATTAGAAGGAGAACTTAATATGCCTCTCTTCGTGCGTACTACAAAATCTGTAGGGTTCACGCCAGAAGGTAAAGAATTGTTTGATACGGTAGCTAAAGCTTTCTCCATTCTTGATAATGGTGTTACCCAATTACAAGAACGGGTTAGTCAAGCTTATGAAAGTTTAAATTTGGCTGCCACAGATACTTTGTGTCGCCATTTCCTATTGCCTTATTTCCACAAATGGCAATTACAAGAAAGTGAAATTGGCTTACATATCATTAATCGTCCGTCTCCTGATTGTGTAGAATTAGTACTCAATAAAGAGGCGCAATTAGCCGTGGTTAATGATTATGAGGGCTTGAGAGATAATCCTCAGTTAGAGGTAACTACGCTAGCTACCATTCAAGATGTCTTTGTTGGCGGTCCTGACTATAAAGGGGCAGGATTCTTTGATCAAGGGCGCCTTCTTAACGAGCCTATTTTACTCTTGCATAAAGGCTCTGCTAGTCGTACATTCTTTGACGATGTAACACATGGTGCTTGTCGTAAGCCTCGCTTTGAATTGGGTAGCGTCGATGTATTACTAGATCTTGTAGAAATCAACATGGGTATTTCCATGTTACCTAATCATGTGGTACAACAAAAAATGCAAGAAGGGACTATTGTGCGCATCGATACAGATATTCCGGTACCAACACGCGACATTGTGCTTGTGCGTTCTCGCTTGGTTCCTCAATCTGAAGGGGCTGCAAGATTTACGTCCTTGCTAGTTAATCGTGAAAGTACTCGAGATAAAGTTTTATAAGAAAAAGACATGTTTAAAGACATACTTTAGGAAAATTTCTTAAAGTGTGTCTTTTTATATATTAGTGTGAGTTTTACCGTGCTATATTATATTCCTATAAAGCAGTTGAGTTATATAATTCATATATGAAATATTTAAGTCTTATTTGCAATGATATTTATGGGGTATATTATAAGACTTTTACTAGATATAGGTTGACCCTAAGGGGTTGTTTACGTTAAAATTTAAAGATAGTTATGCGGAGGTATGAGCACATGGAATTATTAAAAGAACGCATTCGTGAAGAGGGGATTGTCCTCAATAATCGAGTGCTGAAAGTAGATGGGTTCTTAAACCATCAAATCGATCCACAATTGTTTAAGGCGATTGGTAAAGAAATCGCGGATCGTTACCGTGATGCAGGTGTACAACGTATTGTTACCATCGAAGCATCTGGTATTGCGTTGGCGTTGATGGCCGCGCTTGAACTAGACGTGCCATTGGTATTTGCGCGTAAGAAAAAATCCATCCTTATGGTAGATGATGTATATCATAGTGTTGTGTACTCTTATACAAAAGAAGAGAATTATGATATCACTATTTCTAAAAAATTCTTACCAGCTGGCGAAAAAGTGTTGATTATCGACGATTTCTTGGCGTCTGGCGAGGCGGCTATGGGCCTTGCTAAGTTGGTTCAAGACGCAGGTGATGAAGTAGTTGGCATTGCGATTGCTATCGAAAAGTCCTTCCAACCTGGTCGTGAACGCTTGGAAAATGCGGGCTACCGTGTAGAGTCTTTAGTTCGCATTAAAGAATTCAAAGATAATGGTTGTGTGTTTATCGAAGACTAATTAGTCTGATTATTGTTAGAGGGAATTATGAATAAAAAAGCAGAAAAATTCGACTTACTCGTTGCTGACCTTAATAAAGGCGGTAACACTTGGTTTACAAAGGAAGAAATGACAGACGATCTTAACACAGTTGTATATCATGGTCGTTTGGATGTTCATGAGCATAGCTTGCCTGTGTTCATCGTTGTAGACGATTCTGCGTTCACCTATGTACGCATCGCTATCACAACAACATCTATTGATAAAAAAGTGATTCCTGCGGTATTGAAAGAACTTAACACGTTAAATCAAGATTACAAGATATCTAAATATTACGTGAGCAATGAAGATAATAACATTTATATGGATGTGTCTATACCATGTTTAAATGAACAATTTGATCCTACTGTAGTAGTAAATCTTATGCTTGAAGTTATTCAACCGCATTTAGATACTGTACATAAAGATATTCTTAAAGTAGCTGGCTTAGCTTAATAGAGGTTGTTATGAATCCTAAATCCTTATTATTTGATAAGTTTTTGAAAGAAGAAGAAATCATATCTTTTGAACGGAAGGATTTTGATGATGAAGACGGTACAGTAGTATATCGTTCTTATATCAAGTCTCCTTTATGGGATATGCCTTTATTCGTCATTCTCGATAACAGTATTTATAGTGTAGTTCGTTTAGTGTTAGGTCCTGAAAAGGTAACGGCACAAAATATGAATGTCTTGAATGCATTAATTAATCGAGACAATGCGACATATAAAAATTACAAACTATATATTGATGAACAAGATTCTAGCCTATACTTGGATTGCGTATATATGTGTGGTGATGATGCGTTCGAGCCTGCATTGATGTATGCGTTAATGTCTTCTATCGTAGATTATATTCCTGAATCTGTAGGTGAATTGAAAGCTGCCTTTGAAAGTGGTACTCACTAATCAATAATAGATACAAGTTAAGTGATCTAATGTTCGGAATTATGAAAAGAGGATAACCTGTTTATAAATGGGTTATCCTCTTTTTGTATGGATAAGAAAAAATATATAAATATTTTAATTGATAGAGTAAGTTTGTGTTATTATAAGATTGAAAAGGCAGTATTTTATTTTACAGATTTATTTAAAATTATTTTATATGATGCAATCTATATTATTTCGATAGTTCGGAATATAACGAATGATAAAAATATTTAATAAAAAAATATTCGAAAATAGTATTGATTTTGTAAATGTTAGGTGTTACAATTTGAGTACAAGAAGGAGGTAGCACCGTGAACTATGCAAATCAACAAACTCAAAGCAAGTCTACGGAGGCTATTTGCGCGTATTTGTCCCAGTCTGTTTTGGCTGGGCTTTTTTATTAGGAGGATCTATGAAGGTCGGTATTATCATGGGCAGCAAGTCTGACCTAGACACAATGAAAAAGGCATCTGCCGTACTTGATGAATTCAAAATCCCTTATGAAATGGTTATTGCCTCAGCTCATCGTACCCCAGAGGCTGTGAAGAACTTTGTCACACGACTTGAAGATGAAGGGGCTATCGCTTTTATTGCTGGTGCTGGCGCGGCGGCTCATTTACCTGGTGTGGTGGCGAGCTTCACTACATTACCTGTTATCGGCATTCCTCTTAATGCAACGGCTCTAAAAGGCATTGATTCTTTGCTTGCTATCGTTCAAATGCCATCTGGTATGCCTGTAGCAACTATGGCTGTAGATGGTGCTAAAAATGCAGCGCTCTTTGCAGTACAAATTGGAGCAGCTTTCAATAAAGACCTGAAAGAACAATATCAACAATATCGTAAAGATATGGCTGAAAAAGTCTTAGCAGACAATGCAGAATTACAAGGTGCTATTCATATTTAATCATGTAAATCATCGGCGATTAAATATTGGTTAAGAAAAACAGTTTATTTAGATATCTATTACATAGTTTGTATCATTAATTAGTTTGTATCATTAATTTATGATAAAGGAGAAAGATCATGGCTAACATCGATTTGGAAAAATTAACATTATTATACGAAGGCAAAGCAAAACAAGTATATGCAACAGATAACAAAGATGAGTACATCGTTCATTACAAAGATGATGCCACTGCATTTAATGGCGAGAAACATGATACCATTCTTGGAAAAGGTGTTTTGAACAATAAAATTTCCTCTTTCTTCTTTGAATTGTTGAAAAAAGAAGGCGTACCAACTCATTTTGTTCGTCGTGAAGATGATCGCAACCAAACAGTACTTGCATTGAAAATAGTTCCTCTTGAAGTTATTGTTCGTAATATTGCGGCTGGCTCTATGGCTAAACGCTTTGGCATTGAAGAAGGTACACCACTTAAACATCCAATCCTTGAATTCTGCTACAAAAATGATGAATTAGGCGATCCATTTGCCAATGAATCCCAAATCACAGCACTTGGTTGGGCTACTCAAGAACAACTTGATGTAATTTCTACAATTACTTTAAAGGTAAATGATATATTGAAGAAATTTTTGGCTACTAAAAATGTGACCCTTGTAGATTTCAAGGTAGAATTTGGTACCCATAATGGTGAAGTTTTATTGGGTGATGAAATTTCTCCTGATACATGCCGTTTCTGGGATGCTACAACTGGTGAAAAACTTGACAAAGACCGTTTCCGTCGAGATCTTGGTAATATTGAAGAAGCATATAAGGAAATGTTATTCCGTCTTACAGGTGAGCGTGCCTAATAGGGGGGAAGATGAACTACGATTCTGTTTTTGATAAATGGCACGAAGAGTGTGGTGTGTTCGGCATCTATGATAGGACCGTTGATGTAGCACGCTATGTATATTGGGGGTTATTTGCTCTCCAACATCGTGGTCAAGAAAGTGCGGGCATTGCTGTTACCGATGGTCATGATGTTGAACTGAAAAAAGGCATGGGCTTGTTGACCGAGGCTATCAAAGAATTACCATCTTTGCCAAGCTATATGGGGACTGGTCATGTGCGGTACTCTACGACTGGGTCCAATAATCCGCGTAATATCCAGCCTTTGGTTATTCACTACCAAGGCGGTCAAATTGCGGTGGCTCACAATGGAAACTTAACGAATGCCTTATCTATTCGAAAACGTCTTGAAGCCGATGGTTCCATCTTTCAAACGACGATGGATTCTGAGGTTATCGTAAATTTGATAGCCCGTTCTAAAGCAGAAACACAAGCGGAACGGATTGCCGATGCGGCGCGTCAAATTGAAGGGGCGTTCTCTTTAGTCATTACTACGAACGACTCTTTAGTAGGTGTACGAGACCCTCAAGGATTTAGACCACTTTGTTTAGGTAAAACTGAAAATGGTTATGTGCTCTCTAGTGAAAGCTGTGCTTTTGATGCGATTAAGGCAGAGTTTATTCGTCATATAGATCCTGGTGAAATGGTTATCATCGATGACTCTGGTGTGCGTAGTACTATGTATGCGGAACCAGAAAAAATCGACAAAAAACTTTGCGTCTTTGAATACATCTATTTTGCACGTGGCGATAGTCATATCGATGGTCAATCCGTATATCAATCTCGGCTAAATATGGGTCGCGAACTATATAACGAAACTAAGTATGATGCAGACATCGTAATGTCCATTCCGGATTCCGGTACAACAGCTGCATTAGGTTATGCTCGTGCATCGGGTATCCCTTTTGCGGAAGGTTTAGTTAAGAACCGTTATAGCGGCCGTACCTTTATTAAACCAAATCAAGAGGAACGAGAACTAGCTGTTCGTATGAAGCTAAATGCATTGCCACATATTGTTGGAGGTAAGCGTATCGTCCTTATTGATGATTCTATTGTGCGCGGTACTACGAGTGGTATCATTGTAAAAATGCTAAAAGAGGCTGGTGCTAAAGAGATTTATATGTGTATTAGTTCTCCAACTATTGAGTATTCCTGTCACTATGGCATTGATACATCAGTGCGTAAAGAACTTATAGCAGCTACTCATACAGTGGATGAAATTAGAGATTTTATCAAGGCTGATAAATTACATTACTTGTCTCGTGAAGGCCTATGTCGTGCTGTATCTGATGTAAAGCCAGATGATTTATGTTTTGCATGTTTCAATGGTGATTATAGTGTAGCGGTTCCTGCGGACCAAGAGGAAGGGGTCAAATATGTGCTCGAATAAAACTAGTTTAACCTATCGTGATGCAGGTGTTGATATCGATGCAGGTAATCGCGCCGTAGAACTGATGAAAGAATCTGTTAAACGCACGTATACACAGGGTGTTGTTGGTGATTTAGGTGGTTTTGGGGGACTCTATTCCTTAGCTGGTCATGCTATGTCTGATCCTATGCTCGTATCTGGTACAGATGGGGTGGGCACCAAATTACGTCTCGCTATTATGATGGATAAACATGATACTATCGGTCAAGACTGTGTAGCTATGAGTGTTAATGATATCCTCGTACAAGGGGCTACACCTTTATTCTTCCTTGATTATATTGCGGTTGGCAAACTAGAGCCTGTAAAAGTGGCGGATATCGTACGTGGTGTAGCTGAGGCGTGCGAAGAATCAGGCTGCGCTTTACTAGGCGGTGAAACTGCTGAGATGGCAGGTTTCTACGATGATGAGGATTATGATGTAGCTGGTTTTGCCGTTGGTATCGTAGATCGTCCTAAATTGATTACTGGTGAAAGTATCAAGGCAGGAGACGTTATTCTTGGGTTACCATCTTCTGGGGTTCATTCTAATGGTTTCTCGTTAGTTCGTAAAATTGTATTTGATCACAAGGGTTTCTCCATTGGTCAAGATATTCCTGAATTTGGCAAAACACTGGGAGAAGAATTATTAACGCCAACGCGCTTATACCCTAAAGCTGTATTACCGTTGATTAAAGAAGATTTAATTAAAGGTATGGTTCATATTACGGGCGGCGGTTTCTATGAAAATATTCCTCGCGTCTTACCTACGGGAGTAACGGCAGAGATCGATTGTGATACATGGCCTCGCCTTCCAGTTTTTGAAAAGCTACAAGAATGGGGCAATGTAGATTGGCATGAAATGTACCGCACTTTTAATATGGGCATTGGCATGATCCTCATAGTGGACGCTGCGGATGTGGATCGAGTAAAGGCAAATCTTGAAAGTCGTAATGAAGCGGTATATGAAATTGGTCATATCGTTAAAGTCGAAGGTCCAGTTGTTGTAAAAGGGGCGGTATTTAATGACTAGTTCCGTAGCTAAAAAGCGTCTAGCTCTATTCGCAAGCGGTAGAGGATCCAATGGGGAAGCCCTTTATAAAGCCATGCAAGAAGGATATATTAATGGTGAGTTTGTAGTTATCATTACAGATCACGGTGATGCAGGGATTGTTGAACGTTCTAAACCTTGGAATATTCCACTCATTGTCATCGAGCGTAGTGACTATGATTCTAAAGCTAGCTTTGAACAAGCCCAGTTAGATGCGTTAGAGCTCTATAAGGTAGATGGTATCGTTTTGGCTGGATATATGCGCATTGTAGGGACTCCATTGATTGAGCACTATGAGCATAGAATTTTAAATATCCATCCTGCCTTGTTGCCATCCTTTCCGGGACTACATGGACATCAACAAGCTATTGATGCGGGAGTAAAGGTAACCGGTTGTACGGTACACTTTGTTGATGCCGGAATGGATACGGGGCCTATCATTATGCAGAATACGGTTCCTTTATTACCGGAGGATACAGAGGATACCCTGAGTGATAGATTATTGCCTATTGAACATAAAACATATAAAGAGGCGTTGCGACTATTTTGTGAGGATAAGCTCACTATAAAAGGTCGTACGGTTTATATTGAAGATTGATATGCGTAAGCAAATGGAGAGGTTACATGATTAAAAATGCATTGCTTAGTGTTTCTGATAAAACGGGTATTGTAGATTTTGCAAAAGGTTTAGTTGACTTAGGTGTAACCATTTATTCTACAGGTGGTACGCTTAAGGCGATTACCGATGCAGGCATTTCTGCAAAAGCTGTAGAGTCTTTGACAGGGTTTCCAGAAATGATGGATGGCCGAGTGAAAACTTTACATCCTAAGGTGCATGGTGGTATTTTGGCTATCCGTGATAATGCGGAGCATAAACAAGCTATGGCAGAACATGGTATCGAACCAATCGACCTTGTTGTGGTGAATCTTTACCCGTTCCGTGAAACCATTGCAAAACCTAATGTGTCCCTAGAAGAGGCCATTGAAAATATTGATATTGGTGGTCCTACGATGGTTCGTTCTGCAGCAAAAAATCATGCGTACGTAGGCATCGTAGTAAATCCAAATCATTACGATGAAATCATTACGATGCTCAAGGATCAAGGTGAATTGACTAAAGAATATCGCTTTGGACTTGCCAAAGAAGCCTTTGCTCATACAGCGGCTTACGATGTAGCTATCGCTAGTTATATGAGTGGAATTTTGAATGAAGGCCCTACACCTCCAGAATATTTGAGTGCCTATGAGAAGGTAACAGATCTTAGATATGGCGAAAATCCGCATCAACAAGCTGCATTCTACAAAGAAATTGGTACAGCTCATGGCATGGGGGCATTGAAACAATTACATGGCAAAGAGCTTTCCTATAACAATATTGTAGACATGGAAGCGGCATGGAATATGGTATGGGAGTTTACTGGGCCAGCTGCATGTATTATTAAGCATACGAACCCATGTGGTGCCGCTACTGCAGCTACATTACATGATGCCTATGTAAATGCTTACGAAGCTGATTCCGTATCCGCCTTTGGTGGTATCGTAGCCTTAAACCGTGAAGTAGATGCAAGTACAGCGGAGGAAATGAGCAAAATTTTCTTAGAAGTTATTATGGCACCTGCTTTCACAAAAGAAGCATTAGAAATTCTTGAAGCTAAGAAGAATATTCGTCTCATTGAACTATCTAAGCCGGAATCTGGCCAAGTGACAGTAAAGAAGGTGTCTGGTGGTTTATTAGTGCAAACAGAAGACGATATCTTAGAAGACCGCGCCAATTATAAAGTTGTTACGAAGGTACAACCGACAGAGGAACAATGGAAAGCTCTTGAATTTGCATGGAAACTCGTAAAACATGTAAAATCCAATGCGATTTTGATTTCTAATGAAAAGCGTACTCTTGGAGTTGGGGCCGGTCAAATGAATCGCGTAGGTTCTGCAAAAATTGCTCTTGAACAAGCCGGGGAAGCCGCTAAAGGCGCTGTATTAGCATCCGATGCATTCTTCCCATTTGGAGATACCGTAGAAACAGCGGCAAAGCATGGCATTGCAGCTATTATTCAACCAGGTGGCTCTATTCGCGACGAAGAGTCCATCAAAGCGGCTGATGAAGCGGGCATCGCTATGGTATTTACAAACATTCGTCACTTTAAACATTAACTAGTTAAGAATTTTTAGCGGATTGTTAAACACGATTAGGGCAAAATATCTATTGAACGGTCACAACAATTATTGATGTTTGGAGTAAGCCCGTTATGTGTTTATATTATTATGGATTTGATGGCGTTTAGGCGCCGATGGAGGACTTATGAAAGTATGTGTAATCGGTAGCGGCGGCCGTGAACATGCATTGGCGTGGCGATTGTCCATCAGCCCTAGCGTAACAAAGGTATATGCTATTCCTGGTAGCGCGGCTATGTCAGATTGTGCAGAGCTAGTTGGCATCGATTGGCAACAAAGCGATCATTTAATTAGCTTTTTGAAAGATAATCAAGTTGATTTAGGTGTTGTTGGGCCTGAGGCTCCTTTAGTAGCGGGCTTAGCAGATGTACTTAATAAGGCGGGGATTCCAGTTTTTGGTCCATCTAAAGCAGCCGCTCAACTAGAGGGCTCAAAGGTATTTGCTAAAGACCTCATGAAAAAATACAATATTCCCACTGCTGCGTATGGTGTATTCCACAAGGTAGATGAAGCGAAAGCTTTTATTGCTCAAACAGGAGCTCCTATCGTTGTTAAAGCTGACGGCTTGGCAGCAGGGAAGGGTGTTGTAGTAGCCATGACCATCGATGAAGCGAATGTAGCCGTAGAAGATATGCTCAGTGGTAATCGATTCGGTGATGCAGGCAGCACCGTTGTTATCGAAGAGTTTATGGAAGGCGAAGAGGCTAGTTTATTAGCCTTTGTAGATGGCAAGACCGTAGTTCCTATGATTGCCTCTCAAGATCATAAACGCATCTTTGATGGTGATAAAGGGCCTAATACAGGTGGCATGGGGACCTATGCACCGGCCCCCGTTCTTACAGATGCATTGCGGGACGCAGCGATGAAAACCATCTTAGAACCTATGGTAGCGGCTATGGAAAAAGAAGGCATGCCGTATGTAGGCTGCCTTTACGCGGGGCTTATGATTACTGACGAAGGTCCTAAGGTGGTAGAATTCAATGCGCGCTTTGGTGATCCTGAAACACAAGTTGTATTGCCGCTACTGGATAGTGATTTAGGTGAGATTATGATGGCCTGTGCTAAGGGCACATTAACCTCTAATATGGTGAAATGGAAAGACTCCTCAGCGGCTTGCGTTATCCTTGCTTCTAAGGGCTATCCTGAAACTTCATCTAAGGGCGATGTCATCAGTGGGGATATTAAACAATATGACACAACCATTGTATTCCACTCTGGTACAAAGCTTGTTGGTGAAAATTATGTCACTAATGGCGGTCGTGTGCTTGGTGTTGTCGGACTTGGCAAAGACCTTAGAACGGCACTTGATAGAGCCTATGAACGTATAGAGCATATCGACTTTGAAGGCATGCAATATCGTACAGATATTGGGGCTAAGGCTTTTAAATAAAGTAACAACATTTTGAATATAATGAAAACCTCTACATTCATGCACGACGCATGCGGTGTAGAGGTTTTATTTTCTACCTTTTAACTGTTACCTATGATATAATAAATTAGATATAAAGAGGGCCCATCGACGTGTGATGGCGTTAGGCTCATCTCAAAAATTTGGAAACTTATTGATGACGCCTGACGTGTAGAAGTAAATCTTCTACACGTTAGGTGTTTTTACTATAGTCTATTTTATTTCTTAATAGCGATATACAACTATGATATATAATAAAGAACCGTTAGAACTGAATAGTCCGGTAGCCTTTTGGCTGAATTTTCCAAACGAAGAACGCGTATTTTGGGTGGATCGTCAAAGTGACCGCATCGTTGTAGGCGCTAAACGTTTGGCGACGGTCAAAGATGATGAAGATCGCCATAATTACGCTTACGTGTTTTATGGAGATACTTTTTTTGAGAACTCTAAGGACCCTAAATGGGCTGGCATGGGTCATGAAATGATTGCTTTCACCCATTATTACATCGTAGAAAATGGGGAGTCTTTCTACTTGCACGCTGGTGAAAGCGTCCCTATTACGGATTTCGAGGTGCCTCGAGTTCGCCATAACTACAAGGAAACCAGTGATGATAAGGCGGCTTGGGATAGTTTGATGAACGCTATCGCTGATGGTATTAGTAGTGGTGAAATGACGAAGGTCGTTTCTTCTCGAGAGGTACAGTTTACTAGTGAAACACCATACAATGTGGCAAGTATTTTAGCAAATTTAGTAGATAATAATCCAAATTGCTTTATCTTTGGTTACGAAAAGGATGGACGCACCTTTGTGGGTGCATCGCCAGAGATTCTAGTTCGCCATCGAGGTAGTGAAATTCTCAGCTATGCCTTGGCGGGGACAGCGCCTAAACATGGACCAAATGCGTGGACTAAGGAACAACTGTTAACAGATAAGAAAAATCTCTTTGAACATAATATCGTCCGTGACCGTATTGTGGATATCATGAAATCTATTACTCCGGAGGTTATAATAGGTGAAACGGGTATCATGGAGCTGGCGCATCTATATCATTTGCGCACCATTATTACTGCAAAGGATAGCACAAAATCCCTCGTGGAATGGGCAAAGTTGCTCCATCCTACACCGGCTCTCGGTGGTGAACCGCGAGAAAAGGCGTTGACATTGTTACAAAAGTACGAAACTCATGAGCGCGGCATGTATGCAGCACCTTTTGGCTTTATGAAAGATATGGGGGACGGCATTGTCATCGTTGCTATTCGATCTGCCCTCATTATGGATAATGTTCTTTATGCCTATGCAGGATGTGGCGTCGTAGCCGATTCTGATGCGGATGAAGAGTACGCAGAAACTAATAATAAAATGCGCACCATTTTGGATGCATTATGATAAATTTCCAAACCCTTAGGAGTTGTTGAAAGGGAATATAATGAACGAATATATTGCTGCCTTGGTAGATGAGTTTTACCAACTCGGCGTCCGGCATGCTGTGTTTAGCCCTGGTTCTCGTTCTACGACGATGGCTATGCTTTTCACGGAGTATGAAGGCTTTGAAACATATATGAATATAGATGAGCGCTCTGCTAGCTTTATGGCACTTGGCATTGCAAAGGCTTATAAAGAACCAACTGTGTTAGTTTGTACATCTGGTTCGGCAGTGGCTCATTATTTGCCCGCTATTTTAGAGGCTCAATATAGTGGGGTACCTCTTATCGTATTGTCTGCTGATCGACCTCATACCTTGTTGCATGTAGGGGCTCCACAGACAGTAGATCAACAAAAGATTTTTGGTACAGCCGTAAACTATTACGAAGAATTAGCGGTGCCGCAAGAGGACCATTACTACACATATCCACGCCAAGTAGCTCGCAAGGCGTATATGAAAGCTATGGACATCAAAAAGGGACCAGTTCATATCAATGTACCCCTCTTTGAGCCATTAGTGCCTGAACTAGATCGTAAGCACTTTGAAGCGGGACGTAGCCCTTACAAAGTATTTAAACCTAATTACGGTGATGTATTTAGCTATCAGAATAGAAGTAATAACACAAGTAATCCAAGTAACGTAAGTAAAGCAAGTAACGTAAGCTATACTAAAAATACTACTGATAATAGTGCTAATAACACTAATAACTTTAATAACACTAATAATGCTAATAACTTTAATCTATTGCTTGCACAGTATAAGAGAGTCCTTATTTTAGCTGGTCCACAAATTAATGTAGATGAAGTTGAGTCTATTCATTCCTTTGCGGAGAATTTACAAGCTCCTATCTTGGCGGATCCATTGTCCAATGTAAGACGCTGTCATAAGACTGGTGCTATTGTTGCCAATCATGAAATTGCTAGCAATCTTAATAATGATACAGATATGATTCAGAAAAAACATTTCTCTGATGTTGTCATTTCTACGTATGATGCATTTTTAGCGGATAAAGACCTATGGCCTGTACTAAAGCCAGATTGCGTGATTCAGTTTGGCCAAATCGTTGTGTCAAAACGGGTACAGCAAATGGTGGCAAGTTGGGATAATGTGGAGTATATTGAGGTAAATCCCACAATGGACTCCATGAACCCTATGGGGAAAACCACCATACACATGCAAGCAAGCATAGATATGTTTACGCATTTGTTCGCTGTAAAGAACGAATCTAATGCATATCTTAATAGATGGCAATGTTTAGACGTAGCTGGTAAAGCTCAACTAAGTACAGCCATAGAAGAACCAAGTTGCTTTGAAGGACGCACGATACGCGAGTTGCAACAGCATATTTCTGACAATAGCCAAGTGCTAGTGGCGAATAGTATGACCATTCGCGACTTTGATTACTTCTGGTTCTCTGGGGAGTCAGATGCTGTTCTTTACGGTAATCGTGGTGTTAATGGTATTGATGGTACCGTTTCAACTGCGCTTGGACTTGCAACGAATCATCAGCCTACATATCTCGTAATGGGTGATTTGTCTTTATTCCATGATCTAAACAGTTTAGCGGTCGCTAAAACGCACAATCTCAATTTGACGATTATTTTGCATAATAACGATGGAGGCGGTATTTTTGAATATTTACCGCAAAAGGGAACGAAATATTTTGATTATTTGTTCTCTACGTCACAAGGTTTAGATTATAGTGGGGCTGCTAAACTCTATGGCTGTGGGTACACTAAAATCTCTAGTCCTGATGAATTGGTCCCTGTATTAGCTAAAGTTAGCGAGGAATCTGGCGTTCATATTATTGAAATACCAACAGACCGGGAATATAGTCGTCAGTTACATAGGAAATATACAAACGTTTCAGTTGATATGGAGGCATTACTATGAGTCAGTATTTTTGCAGTATTGTAGATAATGCTTTGTGTAATCCAGCTCAGCGCATGTATTTTGACTTGGGAGAGTATCGCTACGGTTTGACTGTGGTAGGTGAAGGGGAACCTATTGTATGTTTACACGGCTTCTCTGAATCGAGCTATACTTGGGATGCTATTAATCTGCCGGGGTATCGCGTGGTTCGTATTGATTTGATTGGACATGGCGATTCAGATATTCCTGATGAGAATCAGGCTTACACCATTCCTCAAATGATAGAGGACTTGCACACAGTTATCTACCACATGGTTGGTGAAAGCTATTACCTCATGGGCTATTCTATGGGGGCTCGTATTGCACTTTCCTATGCTTTACAATATGAACGTGAAATCCAAGGTCTTATTCTTGAAAGTGGCTCGGTAGGCATCGCTTCTGAAGCTGACCGAGAAGCACGCCGCAAGGCGGATGAAGACTTAGCAGTTCATATCGAAGAGCATGATGGTGCTTGGTTTGCTGCACGATGGGCGGAAGCACCTATTTTTGAGAGTCAAAAACAGCTTTCAGAGGGGGTAGAAGAATTAATTTATTTACGCCGTTCCAATAATAGCCCATATGCATTAGCCTGCACATTGCGTGGCTCAGGGCAGGGTATCATGCCTTATGTAGGGGATAAATTAGACAAATTCTCTGTTAAAGGTTTATATGTGAGTGGCGCATTAGATACAAAATATACTACAATAGGAAGAGACGTATTTGGCAAGTTGCCAAGTTTTAATCATGTCATCGTCGAAGGGGCGGGGCATAATGTACATATAGAAAAACCGCAGATTTTTGAACAAGCGGTATTGGATTTTTTACAGAAGAAAGGTTAAGTCCATGAGCAAATTTGATTGGAAAGTATTGGATCGTAATTATGAAGATGTAATTTACGAGACATATAATGGCATTGCAAAGATTACTATTAACCGTCCAGAAGTGCGCAACGCATTCCGTCCTAAAACGGTAATGGAGTTAATTGATGCTTTCACAGTAGCTCGTGAAGATAACGAAGTAGGCGTAATCGTATTGACTGGTGCTAACCACGGTAAGGGCGAAGATAAAGAGGCATTCTGCTCCGGCGGTGACCAAAGCGTACGTGGTCACGGTGGTTATGTAGGTGAAGATAATGTGCCTCGCTTGAACGTTCTCGATTTACAACGCTTAATTCGCGTCATCCCTAAACCTGTTATTGCAATGGTTAATGGTTATGCTATCGGTGGCGGTCATGTATTGCACATCGTATGTGACCTTACAATCGCTTCTGAAAATGCTAAGTTCGGTCAAACTGGTCCTCGTGTAGGCTCCTTCGATGCTGGTTATGGCGCAGGTTACTTGGCTCGTATGATCGGTCACAAACGCGCTCGCGAAGTATGGTTCTTGTGCCGTCAATACACAGCAGCTCAAGCATATGAAATGGGCATGGTTAATACTGTGGTACCATTTGACAAATTGGAAGAAGAAACAGTTCAATGGTGTAGCGAAATACTTGAATTATCTCCAATGGCATTGCGCATGTTGAAAGGCGCTTTCAATGCCGACACAGATGGCCTTGCAGGTTTACAACAATTCGCAGGGGACGCTACATTGATGTACTATACAATTGATGAAGCGAAAGAAGGTCGTGACGCGTTCAAAGAAAAACGGAAACCTAACTTCAAACAATTCCCTAAATTCCCTTAATCGGGAGTCGATACAGTCCTATATGACGGACTATATTAACGGTTAAAACGACAAGTGCGCCTCTATAGGAGGCGCCTTTCTTGTAATATTTCTTTATTTATCATATTTCAATTATTATTTTTTTAGTTTTTACTTATTATTTACTATTTATTGGTAATTAGTGATTACTTATTAGTCATTAGGTTTAGATACGAGGTGAGATGATGGAGTGGTTACGTTATGGTGCACAGCACTACCCTAATCGTAAATGTATAAATGAATATACCTATAACGATATATACCGTGGTGTACTCCATGTAGCTCGTAATTTAGTGCCTTTAGACGCATCTCGTGTGGCTATCTTGTCTGATAACTCTGTGACCATGGCAATGTATGTGTTGGCTGCTATGCTAGTTCATAAAGAGGTACTTTTACTTAATGTACATCTTAAGCCAAAGGAAATAGAAAACCAATTGGATCAACTAGGTGTTACCACCGTATTACATAGTAAAGAACGACGTAATCAATTATCTCATTTCGTTGATTCGAAGGCCTCTAATTCAATTGTTACAAATGAGTTTGAAACTCTAGAAGATATTCTATCGGATTTAGCGGTCGAGGACTCCTTTGATTGGGTATTTGTGGACACAGACATAGCTGCTATCATGAATACGAGCGCTACTACGGGGCAATTTAAGTCTGTACCGCTTCGATGGGGGCAGATTAAAGCTCATGTACAAGCATCCCATGAGGTACTAGGGAAAACAGAGCAGGATAATTGGCTAATGGTACTGCCTCTGTTTCATGTGAGTGGTTTATCTATCTTGATGAGGTCTCTTTATAACGGGACGGCTATCACTATTTTGCCTAAATATGATGAAGCTCAAGTTCTCAAACTTATAGAATCTGAGCAAATCAATATGATGTCCTTAGTGCCCACTATTTTGACTCAATTAGAGCCACATATTACGCACCATGCATTACGTGTTATATTGCTCGGTGGAGAATTCATTCCCATGGCGCTCATCGAAGCTTGTGAAAAGAAATC
This sequence comes from Veillonella sp. 6_1_27, assembly GCF_000163735.1. NCBI lineage: Bacteria > Bacillati > Bacillota > Negativicutes > Veillonellales > Veillonellaceae > Veillonella > Veillonella sp. 6_1_27. Next base: position 98,924 of record NZ_GG770217.1, on the reverse strand, counting down.
TTTGCCTATCTATAAGACCTACGGCATGACGGAAACCTTTAGTCAAAGTGTGACCTTCTCTGTATTGGAGTATCCTCATAAACGAGAATCTGTAGGTAAGCCCCTGCCTGACATGCAGGTTCGTATCGATAATCCTGATACAGATGGGGTAGGTGAAATTCATTTGACGGGCCCTATGGTTATGACTGGTTACATCAACAAGGAACCTATTGATGGAGACTTTAATACAGATGATATTGGTTACATCGATGAGGACGGTTTCGTTTATATTTTGAATCGTCGTAAGGATCTCATCATTTCTGGGGGTGAAAATATTTACCCTAAGGAACTAGAGGATTTGGTCTATACGTTGCCATCAGTGAAGGAATGTGCCGTTGTACCAGTATTCGATGCTAAATGGGGACAAGTTCCAGCCCTCTTTGTGGCCTTTCATGATGGTAAAAGTTTGCCACCAGAGGATATTCTAGACTTTATGACGGACTCTTTAGCAAAATATAAGATTCCGAAATATGTAAAAGTATTAACCGCATTGCCTCGAAATGGAATTGGCAAAATATTGCGTAATGAATTGAAATTATAAAATTGAGGCGCCTATGAATGATATTTTAAACTTTAAAAGTATAACTACATATCGCCTTAAATTGCCACTGAAGTTCAATTTTAAGACTGCCAAGGGCGAGGTGAAAGAAAGAGAGACTATCGTCGTTCGCATTGAAGACCAACAAGGGTATGTAGGATATGGGGAATGCGTAGCTTTCATAGATCCATTCTACACATTTGAGACCGTAGAAACCTGTTGGAAAGCTATGGTAGATGATTATATCTTTAATCTGCGCTTGATGCGGCCTAAGCCACTGATGACCTATGTACGACAATTACAATTTTGGCTCAATCGAGACAATATGCCTATGGCTATTGCGGCTCTAGAAAATGCGCTCATTCACCTTCATTGTGAACGGTTAGGTGTAAATTCTGTTTCCTACATTATGGATCAACCTTTACAAGAGACTATTGAAAGTGGTGTCGTCGTCGGTGATGTACCAATAGACCAATTACTTGATGTTGTAGCTCATCATGTAATAAATGGTTGTAAGCGGATTAAATTAAAGGTAAATCCTATAGATGGTTATGAACGAGTAGCTTTAGTTCGCAAACAGTATCCTGATTTAGTCTTAGCGGCTGATGCAAATCGTAGCTATTCCTATCAAGCAATAGATAAGGTGCGTCAGTATGATGATTTAGGTCTAGTTTGTATTGAAGAGCCCTTTGCGATGACAAACCTTCAATCTTATAAAGATTGGAAGTGGGAACGTCTTAATCATGGTGATTGGAAAATTTATACGCCAATTTGTTTGGATGAGTCCATTTTGGGATATGATGACCTGTCTTATGCTATCGAATATGGTTTGATTGATGTGCTTAATATAAAAGTAGGGCGCATGGGGGGGCTTATTCCAACAAAAGCAGCTATTAATCTATGTAGAGAACGTCATATTCCATATTGGATTGGTAGCATGGTAGAATCAGGGGTTTCTAAAATGCTTCATGTTCAGTTAGCCGCATTAGGAGATTCCTATATGGCAGGGGATTTGTCCGATTCAAATCGATATTTTGAACAAGATCTTATTTTCCCAGATTTAACCTTTAATGAGGGTGTTATGCAGGTCCCTGATGGTGATGGACTAGGTGTAACAGTTTTTGATGACCGGCTAGAAACTTATTGTATGGAGAAACGAACACTATGAATCTAATTGAATCCTTACAAATCGATGTACCTCGTATGACGAGCGATACTACATGTATTGCAAAAATGAATTTAAATGAATTTCATAAACAACCGCAAGGCTATTTAAATGGTGGTGCTACATTAGCTTTTGCAGAAATTATTGCAGGTATGATGAGCAATGAGCTGGTAGGCTCTCATAAATTTGGAGTAGGTCAGTCTATAACTGCGAATCACTTGCGTCCTGTGAAATGCGAAGGAACATTAACAGCCTTAGGAACATTACTAGTGAAAGGCAAAACATCCCATGTATGGCGCTTTGATATGATAGATGATGCACAACGCCTTATTTCACAAGTGACTGTAACCTTGGCTATTGTAGATTTTGATAGATAAAATCCCATTTTTAAAGGATTTAGTTATATTTGCTAATTAAGTTATGTATAATTTCGTCTTACATGAGAACTTACGATTGTTAAGATTATAGGATAATAAAAGGACAGTATCTACTTTTCAGTAGATACTGTCCTTTGTTGGATTTACAATGTAAATGGCTCGTCTAGAAAAAAGACATAGCTCTTTTTTACGTTTTTTAAGATCTGCAATTTAAAATGTTAGGAAAGACAAAGATATTTATTTTCTAGTGATAGTATATAGGTCTTCAATATCAGGAATATCGTAAATTACCCATGTTCCATCTCCTAAATGACGCATCAAAACTTTTATATCTTTTGTCATATTCTTTTTATTATTTTGTATCGTTACAGTCACAGTAGCCTTATCACCATTATCTTCTGACTTTAGGTTTTTAACCTCTACATCATGTTCCTTAAATAGGCGACCTTCTACAAGACGATCTACCATAGACTTATTATCATCATTTGCTGTAGTGGTATTATTGGTAGGTGATTCAGATTTAAAGCTGTCAGGATCTTCGATATATGTTCGTATTACGTCTTCGATAAGAGCTGGTCCAAATGTTTTGGTAGCTGCTATTGTAGCTTTACCAAGTGGGGTAGATGTATCGACATATTTATTGCCTTCTCGTTCTACAATGTTTTTTACAATGGATTTTATATCTATGTGGCGTAATGCTTCGTCTGCATCTTTATCTTGTACTGCTTGGTGAATGATTTTTAATGTGTAGGCTGGTGTATGTGGTACATACCATAAGAAATACCATGCTGCGGCCATCGCTCCTACAATAGCTATGATAAGAGCGATAATAACACCTTTTGAATTGAACTTATTCACAGCGAATCCTTTCATGTTTCTATAGAGGCATTTTCATACTGAATATATACATATTGTAGCATATTGAGTAAAGAATAGGATGATTTCTAGTAAAGGGTATACCTATTATAGCTTAGAGAGAAAATTGTACTATTACGAAAACTGACGAATTATGACGATAAAGGGTGGATTCCTGTAATATAATATAGAGATACTTTTATAAAAGCTATAAAATAACGATTATCAAATATAATCAATTATTTTCATAGATTTGTAATAATATTTTTTAAAAAAATAGTTGCATTGCTCTAAAATCCATGATATTATGTACAAGTAGTCAACGCGAGTTGATACGCGGCCCCGTGGTGTAGCGGTTAACATGTCGCCCTGTCACGGCGAAGATCGTCAGTTCAAATCTGATCGGGGTCGCCATTTTTTTTTTACAAAAAATCATGCCTCGGTAGCTCAGTTGGTAGAGCAACGGACTGAAAATCCGTGTGTCGACAGTTCGATTCTGTCCTGAGGCACCATTTGTATTCCATGCGGTTGTGGTGGAATGGCAGACACGCCATCTTGAGGGGGTGGTGAGCTAACGCTCGTGCGGGTTCAAGTCCCGCCAACCGCACCAAATATAAGGACCTACAGTTTACTGTAGGTCTTTTTTTCGTTATTTTGATATTAAAATATATTTAATGAGTTTATCTTCTCCTTTTAAACCTGAGAAGTGTTGGCAGGTTTTCACAATCCGTGTACAATCATAGTAATTAGTAATATACATTTATATATATAGTTTTCAATATGAGAGAAGATTATGGTTTTTAATTATGGTGAGACGTTACGTATCCGAAGGGATCTATATACGATTTTAGGCAAGATACGCTATATTGATACTCATGGAAAAATTGGGTATGAGTATAAGTTAGTTAGACATAAGAATAATGCAGAGTTTTGGCTCAGTTGGGATAAGAAGCGAGATGCGTACCAGTTTTCCAAGTTGTGTGGAAAAGCACTACCAGCCGATATGAAACTCATAGATAGTGGTTATGAGATGGTAACGGGCACTTGGGGTGAGGTAGACGTAGGTACTACTGATACTGCTAAATATAAAGAGTATGAAAATGCTGATGGTACTGCTACGTTTTCTGTTCAAGAGTGGGCTTTTGAAACGGAATATTCAAAAGGCTTTTACATTAATAAAGAATACGTATCTGTCGAAAAGGATTCAGAGGTAACCGAGTCTATTCTAGATAAAATGGATACGATTAAGAAGCTAAAGTTCATAGGACCAATCGGTTGGATTTTGGGGAACTTACTACTTTATATGCCAATCTTTGATATAAAAATATTGAATGATGTACGGGATGTACTTACCTGGCCTTATATAGTAGCTGGGAGTATAGTCCTTGGTATCATTGTGGTTTGTGCTTTCATTATTTCCAGAACTATGCGTTGATGAAAACACATCGGTTATATAGGAGTCCCTTTCGTGGGGTAAATAAAAGGTCGTAACATGTATTTAATACATATTACGACCTTTTTACTATAGGATTTATTTGTTAGGGGTTAGCTATTAGCTTCAGCTGGTTGAAGTTGTTCAAGTTCAGCTTCTTTAGCATCTAATTCTTTGGCGCCAAAATGAGCCAATACACAGAATGTAATACAAAGAACACATGCTACTAATAAAAGATAGAAACCTGCATTCCAACCAAATTTATCTGCTAAAACACCAAATAGTGTTGTACCTAAGTTTGCACCAACAATGTAACTCATGAATCCACGAAGACCAACAGCAGAACCTACTGCAAATGGTGGTACAATATCCATAGTTTGTACTGAAGCTAAGAATTGAGGAATGTAGATTAAACAACCTACAATAGCAGCGAAGAAAGTAACCCATAAGAGAGACTCGCTTTGCCAATAACCAAATATACAGAAGAAGATAATACTTATAGCAATGATTGCAGGTGGCATGCGATAACCTTTAAAGAATTTATCGGAAATGTAACCTGCAAAAATAGTTGAAGGGATAGCCGCCCATTCAAAGAATAAAAAGGCAACAGACATTTCTGCTTTGGAGAAACCCTTTACTTGTAATAAATAAATTGGAAGCCAAGTAAGCATACCAAAGCGAATCATGTAAACAAAGGTGTCAACTAATGATACATACCAAGCGTTTTTATTTTTTAATACGTATTTTACAAAGATTTCTCTTGTGCTCATATGCGGTGCTTCAGAACTTCTGTGCGCCTTATGAGCTGTGTCGGCGATGATTTCACTTGTTGGTGGTAAGCCTTCACGTTCAGGGCTTTCTTTGATTAAGAAAGAAATGGCAATTGCTATGATAACTGCAATAAGCGCTGGTACACCATAACTCCCTAATTGCCAGTGATCTGTAGTAGTGAAATATAATGCGGCGGCTACGATTGGTGCTACGATACCACCACCGAGATTGTGTGAAATATTCCAGATAGCTCCATAACGGCCACGTTCCTGTTTTGGGTACCATTTAGCTAAGGTGATAAAGGATGGTCCTACACCAAATCCTTGGAAAAAGCCATTTAGTACTACTAAAACTAAGAAGAAGGCGAGACTATCGGCAAAGCTCATAAAGATATTGATAATTGCACAGCAAATGAGACCGAAAGCCATAAACTTGGCAGGACTTGCTTTGTCCGCAAGACTACTCATAAAGCCTTTACTTAAACCATAAGCGATAAGCATACCACTAGATAGCAAACCAATTTCTGTTTTGCTCATATGGAGGATATCTGATAAAAAGTGTGTTGATAAGGCAAAGTTATTACGAACAATATAGTACGCAGCATAACCTATAAAAATACCAATTAATGATTGCAATCTATATTTATAATATAGATTCATAATCATGCTTTGTGGAACTGATGATTTTGCCTCTTTAGGTTGTAGAAATGAAAACATAGTTATTACCTTTCTTTCTTAATAACTAAATCCTATTGCATTGTTAATACTACCATTTCTATAGAATTCATGTAAATGATTTATGAGATAAAAATATTAATTTGTAACTTTAAATTGCTTATTATTAGCTGAAAATGTGTATAGAAAATATTTGAATTATAGACAAGTACTTCTTAATATATTAGATTAAATATATTGGGAGGTTATTATCTATGAAATATTTACGCCGTGAACTTAATCAAGTGGAAAAAGAATATGTAAAACAATTTGGTGAAGATTCTTTAAATCGTGTCATCCTTCATGATCCTGATACAAAGGATAAACAAGAGGTGCAAGATACTATTGATATTCTAAAAGAAGCAATTGCAAAAAATAAACCTCTAGAACAGGTTCCAGAGGATATGTGGAAGCTTATTGAGTTTTAATGTATATGAATTCCATACAATAAAAAGGCACATTGTTTTATGCGCAGACCATCTATAAATGAATTGTTTAAGATGGTAGTTAAAAACAATGTGCCTTTGTTTTATAGTTTGTAGAGTTCAGGTTTGCGATCTCTAAAAATGTTAATTTTATTGCGAATATCCTCTACTACGGTGAGGTCGATATCTACAGATGAGATGCCCTCCCTAGTGTCCATTTCGAGGAGGTTTGTACCCCATGGATCGTATACAGCGGAGTGACCAGTGCTTTGAACTCGACCTACTGTACCACAGCCGTTGACAGCACATAAGAAGAGTTGGTTTTCAATAGCTCGCACTTCGTTTAATACTTGCCAGTGGCGTAAACGCATAGTAGGCCATTGAGCAGGTACAAATAATAGCTCTGTATTTGATAATGCAGCCATTCTTACGAGCTCAGGGAAGCGAATGTCGTAACAGATAACCGTACTACAAGGAATGCCATCCAATTCAAAATGAGTGGTATGCGTACCGCTAGCGAAGTATTGGTCCTCTTTAGCAGGACTAAATCCGTGCATTTTGGAATACTCTCCTACGAGCTTGCCTTCACGGTTGTAAGCATAGGATGTATTAAATACTAAATCCTCTTTTGCTACGGCTACAGAACCGCCCACAATGTTTACATTGTGTTCTTTTGCGAATGTACTTAATAAAGCTTTTGTTCTTTCTCCATTTCTGTCAGAAATATTGATTAAATCCTTAGATGGATGAAATCCTGTATTCCATGTTTCGGGCAAGACGATAATGTCAGGCTTTTCTGATAGGGCTTGTGAAAGTAATTCTTGGACGCGCGCATAATTGTATTCCACTTCGTTTACATAGACGTCCATTTGTATAAGGCTTAAGCGTTTTTTCATAAGAAATCCTTTGTCTATTGGATAAGCATAATTTTAGAAATATGTATTATAATTAGAATATTAAAGCATTATTGAACGGATTACAATATAGCTCTAAATAATCGTAGAAGTTTTGAATGATTTTAGATACCGAAGATTTATATGAATTTAGATGTTTTGGTGAAATATTATGGAATTAACAGAAGTTATAAACTCTCGTACTAGCGTACGTAAATATAAAGAAACTCAATCAGTAGGGGTCAACATAATTCAGGAGTTAGTATCTCTTGGTATGCGAGCTCCATCGCCTAAAAATCGTCAGCCCTGGCAGGTTATTCATGTGACGACAGTGGAGAAAGAACATTTTGTGAATTTAGGCTTTCAGGTGTTAGAGCAATATAAAGAACATAAGGAACATTTTGGTAGTTTAGAGATTAGTCTTAAGGCTATGCAAACTGCTAGTGACTTGCTATTTGTGTTTAATCCTTATGATCACTTGCCTGACTATACTCGCGTGTGGGAGAAAAGTGACTTACAAGCTATTGGCGCTTTTATAGAACATATTTTATTGGGGGCAAAAGCAATTGGGTTAGGTACACTATGGATGAATGATGTGTATTTTATGCAGTGTGAAAGCAAAACCTTTTTAAATATTCCTCACGATGTACAGGCAATCATTGCTATAGGTATTCCAGATGAAACTATGTATCCTAGACCTCGAAAATCGATTGATGAAGTACTAATAAAGCGTTAATTTTTACTATTCTTCATGGAAATGTTATAATATTCTGTATATAATTGTGTTCTAATAGAGGAGGACCTATGAAACGGATTCCGTTGGTAACACTGTTAGTTTTGGTATTGGCAATGGTTGTGGCAGGTTGTGGATTGCTTTCACAAAAAACAGAACCTACTAGTTCAGTACCGCCTGCAAAAGAAGTTAAGATGGTACATCCAACGGGTATTCCTGTTCTTATGTATCATAAAGTCGGCGACGACAAAGATAATGATGCAGTTATTCGGGAGGATTTGTTTAGAGAACAAATGAAGTTCCTCAAGGATAATGGCTATAATCCATTGACGATGGATCAATTGTATGATTATGTTGTAAATGGTGCTGCGGTGCCTGAAAAACCTGTTGTTTTAACCTTTGATGACGGTTATGCAGATACATATTCTATCGTATATCCAATTATGAAAGAATATGGATTCCCGGCGACTGTATTTATCAATCCTGGCGATGTTGGGACGCGTCTAACTTGGGATCAGGTGCGTGAAATGCACAAAAATGGTATTACTATTTCAAACCATGGTTTCCAACATATAGAAATGGGCCAATTGTCAGAAGCAAAACAAATTGAAAATATTACAAAGGCCCAAGAGGCACTTGCTAAAGAAGTAGGCATTAAGGATAATCCTTGGTTCTGCTATCCATATGGAGATAAAAATGAATTCACCGACTCAGCATCTAAGAAAGCTGGTATTAAAATGGGGATGGCTATGAAATCTGGCTGGGCTCATACTGGTGATAATCCATATAATATTTTGCGTGTTTGGGTAGGTAATGCGGTGGATATCAAGCATTTTGAAGAACGCATTAGCACTGAACATTTCACTGATTTATAAGGAGAAATACATTGTTCAAAAAGAATTGGGTAAAGTTCATCATTATGGTGTTCTTATTTACCGTTGTCACATCACCCTTCGTGGTGCTCTTTGGACCATTTAATAATGTAAAGCGCGCTGTAATTGGTGCTATCTTACAATCTCGCCATCCTCATTACATTACATGGTTGTTTAATGAAGACGAGTTACAATCTATTTTGGGGACTGTAGGGGTTGTTAAAAGCCAAGATTTGTTCAAGTTTAATGCTCGTGAAGATAAGACTTTAAATCTTGAAAAAATCCAGTCTGCTCGTTATGTAGGCTATATTTTAGAAATTCCTGATCCTCGTCGTATTCAAGTAGGTACAGCGGCTAATATTCAAGAAAAAGGCGATACTACAAGTAATATTGCAAAAATGAATAATGCTGTAGCAGCGATTAATGGCGGTGGTTTCCACGACCCTAATGGTACTGGTACAGGCCGTTTGCCATATGGTTTCATCTTGCATGATGGTGAGTACGTTATCGGTAAGGATGTAGGCCCTGATGAAGACGTAGACTTTGTAGGTTTCTCTAAATCTGGTAATCTTATCGCTGGTAACTATGATAAAACTCAGCTTAGTGATATGAAGGCCATGGAAGGTATTACCTTTGGTCCACCTCTTATCGTTGATGGTAAGAAGATGATTACCGAAGGTGATGGTGGCTGGGGCGTAGGTCCTCGTACTGCTATCGGTCAAAAGAAAGATGGTACAGTGCTATTTCTCGTAATCGATGGTCGTCAACCAGGGTATTCCATTGGTGCTACCTTGCGTGACGTACAAGATATTCTTTTTGAAAAGGGTTGCTACATTGCAGCAAATTTAGATGGCGGTTCTAGTTCTACTTTGTACCTAAATGGTAAAGTCGTAAATAAACCTGCCGATTTGTTAGGGGAACGCATGATCCCAACGGCGTTTATCGTGAAATAGGAGGACAGATGAAACCTTTTACGCGTGTACTGAGCGCCTTTGCGGTAGGTATTCTTCTGCAAGGTGGGGTATACCTATACCTTGATCAATATATATTTGCACCGACTACAGAGTTTAACGTAGCAGGCGCATCAAAAGATGATACTAAAAACTTCCCTGATGTGAAGGAAGGTACTAAGTATGTATCTTATGACCGTCAATTTATGGCCGTTGTTACAGAGAACTCTTTGAAAATTTACAAGGCTAATGAAAGCAAGCCCACAAATATCGATTTGAAGGGTCGCTCGATTAGTTACTTCAACTGGATGCCAGACCGTAACTATGCTGTCATGGGTTTATATGACTCCAGAGATGTTGTCATGGCTCGTCTTAATGCGGATGATCCAGAACACGAAGTTGATACGAAACTTGAAGACTTGCCTCGGGGCAGTAAAATTGTAGATGCTGCGTACTCTGAAGCGACAAATGTGGTGTATATGAAGGTAAAAGTTCAAGAACACACATATCGCATTTATCGTACCGATGCTAACTACGATACACGTCGCGTTTACATGCAAGCTACTGATATCGGTCATATCGGTGTATTCTACGATGAAGATAACTTCTTCTACGATAATGTGAGAACTGGGGATGTATTCATGTTCAACGGCATTGAAGGGGGATGGCGTGTTATCAACCCTGAAGGGCGTTTCCGCTTTATCGGTGTTGATATGGACAAAACTATCTATATCGCCCGTGTTGATGAGGACAATAATGCATTGACTGTTTACACTGGTAAATTAGGTGTAGGCTTCAATCCAGTTTACAAATACAACCACCCTACTACATTTAATGAGTTGACATTATCAGATGTAAAAAACATCATTAAGAATGGTAGTGAAGAAACTACTAAGGTAACAGAAGATACTACATCTTCTAAATCATCAAATAGTAGTGGTAGTAAAAAGAAATCTTAAGAAAAAGCCTTTATAATGTTCTTTCATTATAAAGGCTTTATTCCTATAATAGTATGTACCCTAAGGATATCTATGAATATATTATTTGTACGCCTTAGTTACATAGGTGATGTTTTGCATGCTACACCTGCTGCGCGGTGGATTAAGGAACAGTATCCTGATGCTAAGTTGCATTGGATTGTAACGCCTAGTATGGTAGAGCTCCTGCAGGGCAATCCCTATGTAGATAAAATAATTCCCTGGGAACGGGATGAATACGAGGCACATTCTAAAAAACTACATATTCCTACAATGTGGCACATGTGGTGGGATCTTAAGGCCAAATTAGAGCCTTATAAATTTGATGTAGCCGTTGATGTGCAAGGGCGACTCATAACAGGGCTGGTACTATTAGCTTCAGGAGCCCCCATTAGACTTGGCCTTGGTGGCACAAAAGAGTTGAATTGGCTGTTTACTAACTATAAAACGAAGCCTAGTACAGAACACGTGATTAAACGCTATGTAGAGGTTGCTCAGTTGTTAACAAAGGCTATTACTGAACATGCAAATTTAGATACATCGCTTAACATTGATAAATACGGTATTGAGAGCAGTTGTTTACTAAATGAATCTAATGCTAATACGCTATACCACATGGATTTTCAGGTGCCAACAAATTTACATAGTTGGGCAGAAAATCAATGGAAGTCGATTGATAATGACGTTTCTTTACATCGAGGCGTGGTAGAAACTCCGCTACGCATTGGGCTGGTATTAGGTACCTCTTGGGCAACGAAAGAGTGGCCTCAGGAAAAATGGTATTCTCTCATTAAATCCCTTCAATATAGAGCGAAATTTGTTTGTTTAGGTGGCCCTAAAGAGGCTGCTCAATACAAACCCTTGCTGGACTCTTTGACAGATGAGGGTATTGATAAAATTGTTCTGAATATGTTAGGGAAAACGACACTTCAAGAATTAGGGGCTTTAATTGAAAGTTGTGATGTAGTAGTTACTGCAGATACGGGAGCTCTGCATATTGCGTTAGCTTTAAATAAGCCTGTAGTAGCACTCTTTGGCCCTACTGACCCTAAATTATGGGGCCCTCTAACGGGGACATTTAAGGTGCTCGTAAATGATGAATTAGATTGCTTAGGCTGCCGAAAACGACGTTGTCCTAAGCCTAATCAATATTGTATGTCTGGTATTGATCCAGTACGCGTAAAGAAAGCAATTTTTGAACTGATAGGAGATACACATGGCAAAGTTTAAAATTCAAAAAGGTTTATCTGATGCGGATATGATGAAAAATTTTAAGGATACAGAAAATTTCGAAGATACTATGCTCAATATGGAGCGAGATGCTAAGAAACCAGTAGTTCATCAAAGTCCAAAGCAAAAAGAAGATGCTTTTTACCGTGAGTTCTTAACTGAAAAAGTAGAGACTATGATTGGTAAAATACTCCTTGATATCAAGATGGAGTATTTTAAAGAAGGGGAAGGGGCTTTCTCTATTCAGGTGAAACGGGAAGGTAAAAATATTGTCCTTGAAACTGCGCCTAAAAAGGTTAAGCCTGAGAAGTAAGCCGTATAATGGAGACTATCAAATTTTAAAGATTAGGTCAGAACCTGTCCGTAAATGGGCAGGTTCTTTTGCATGTTTATGCATTTAAAAATATCGGCTTAGTTATCAATAAAATTGATGAGCTTATAAACATACCGACGTTTATCGAATTACTACATTTATAAATACCGATATATTTTGAAAAGTATTTAATAATAACCAAAAATTATTACGATATAATTTTTAGTTTCTCATTAAAATGAGCAATTACAAAAAAATTAATTTGATTAAACATACATGCTAAACTCTAGTTTCTCTGCAGTTTTTTGTGATATTCATCACGAAAAAATCATCTTTGAATACATGAGATTATGAGTAAATAGCATAATGTGGTTGTTGACAAAGAATTTTATAAGTAGTCTAATATAAGTATGTATTACGATTTTAGCGCGTTTGGCTAGTGTGAGCAGACATCGAAAAAATCGTAAAAAAAATAGGTATGAGATAGTTGTTTAATGAGTGTATAAAGTTACATACACAGACTATTTCGATTTGGAGGATTAACATGGCTAAAAAATTAAGAATTTGCGAAACCGTTCTTCGTGACGGTCATCAATCTATTTTGGCAACACGTATGCGCTACGAACAAATGGAACCAGTGCTCGGCCTTTTAGATGATATTGGTTATGAAGCTCTTGAATGTTGGGGCGGCGCTACTTATGACAGCTGTCTTCGTTTCTTGAATGAAGATCCATGGGAACGCCTTCGCAAATTGAAAGCTAATTTGAAAAATACCCCATTGCAAATGTTGCTTCGCGGTCAAAATTTGTTGGGCTATAAACACTACTCCGACGACGTAGTAGAAGCATTCTGTAATGCGGCTGTAAAAAATGGTATCGACCGTATCCGTATTTTCGACGCATTGAATGACCCACGCAATATGGAAGCTGCTATTAAGTACTCCAAAAAAGCTGGTGCACACGTTCAATCCGCTATGGTATACACAATTTCTCCAGTTCACACAACTGAAAGCTTCTTGAAAGTAGCTGAAACTTTGGTAGAAATGGGTACTGATTCCCTTTGTATCAAAGATATGTCCGGTTTGTTAGGACCTGCTGATGCATATGATTTGGTTTCTACTTTCAAAAAACGTTTTGGCGAATTGCCAATCGATTTGCATAGCCATTTCACTTGCGGTCTTGCTAGTACTACATACTGGGAAGCTGCTAAAGCTGGCGTAGATATCATCGATACTGCTATCTCTCCATTTGCTCATGCAACTAGCCAACCAGCTACTGAAACTATGATTGAAATGTTCAAAGGTACTGAATGGGATCTTGGCCTTGACCTTGATAAATACATTCCATTAGTTGATCACTTCCGTAAAGTAAAACAACAAATCGCTGAAGAATTCAACTTGAAACCAGCTAGTGATGTAATCCCTGCTGTTCGTCGTTACCAAATTCCTGGCGGTATGTTGTCCAATACTCAAAACCAATTGAACGAAATGGGTATGGGCGATCGCTTCTTTGACGTTATGGATGAAATGCCACGCGTTCGTGAAGACTTGGGTTACCCTCCATTGGTAACTCCAACATCCCAAATCGTTGGTACAATGGCTATGATGAACGTTATGATGGGCGACCGTTACAAAATGGTTCCTAACGAAGTTAAAGATCTTGTTCGTGGTAAATATGGTCAATTACCTGGTACAATTTCTGATGAAATTCGTCAAACTATCATTGGTGATGAACAACCTATTACTTGCCGTCCAGCAGATCTTATCGAACCTGAATTGGAAGGTTACCGTCAAGATTTAGCTTCTAAAGGCTACAATGGCATCACTGACGAAGACGTATTGACTTACGCTATGTTCCCAGAAGTTGCTATTAACTTCTTCGATGCAAATCGTCGTTAATCCAAATTTTAAAAGAGGATTCTTAGGAATCCTCTTTTTTTTGACCATATTTAAACTATCCTCATAGAGAAATAGTATAATTCAGTATATATTTTGTTTTATTAAATGAAGAGATTCAATAGTTGTTTCATTTTTTATATTTTAGCTTTTTTATAAACAGTATAGACAAGTTCCTATTAAAAGGGGAGACTAAGGAACTATGAAATATCAGATATTACCAATTTTCATATCGCCATAAGATACATGGGTGCGTGTGAAAATATAATTTTTACGAAAAGTATTAGATATTAAAAGGGTCGAGATACCTTTGAATAATCGGTCAATTATAAACTACGTATGAAAGAATAGTGAAAAATATGTTGGATATTTGCGTGTTTTACTTGCGTTAAGTTATAAAAATAGCGTAAACTATAGAGAGTATCTACTATTTATGATATTGAGGTAATCCTGTGAATTTACAAATACGAATTTGGATATCCAATGTTGTGCTGTTTGTTGTACCTATTTTAATAGCAATTATTTTATTTTTGCTATATTTTACAGGTTTGCGCATATTGGCCAATGCCGGTTACTATTTGCGTATTGAGCAGGAACAACAGTTTAAAAGTGTCAGTCGAATAACTGAAACCATTACCTTTTATGGGTTAGAAAATGATCTAATTAATAGCTTGGTTAAGCCTAGCTATAGCCTACTTGATCCAAAGGAAGTATATGTTGAAGTACTTGATCAAGGAAATATGGTGTATAACTACGGTAATCCACAAATCTATAGTGCTTCTGCCATTGTTGGTCTTATTGATGTTAATCCTGAATTACAGGGCATCGTATATCAATCCAATAATACTTTCGTTTATGAAATGAGAAAGTACGATGGACGTCATTCCTATGTATACCATATTGCGATTAGGCGTGCTACTCATGGTAGTGATAGCTTAATGGAATCCGTATCTTTCTATATTATCGTAGTATCCATATTGCTCTTTATTGTTACATTTTTTGCTATTAACCGATTTGTTACACGATTTATCATGATTCACGTTAAGAACATGACAAAGTCGTTAGAAATGGCAAATCGTCAGATTGAAATGGAACAGGAGCAACAAAAAGAGTTACTCGCTGGTATATCCCATGATATACGAACTCCGTTGACGGCTATTAAAGCGTATGCTGAAGGCGTTCGTGACGGTATTGCACCAACGGAAGAGCAACAAAAAAGATACATGGGGATTATTTTGAAACGGGCCAATGATTTAGATTCTATGTTAGAGGAACTATTCCTCATAACAACATTGAACTATAAAAAAGAATCTCGTCCATCTGAGCGAATTGAATTAGGTCAGTTTGTACGTGACTTTGTAGAAGATCATTTAGCTCCGTATCAATCGAAGGGGCTTGAGATTAAGGCCCGTATAGCTACGGAAACACCTTTTATCAATGCTAACCCACAATTGTTACAACGTGTTTTGCAGAATGTGTTGAACAATAGTGCTAAGTATAAAATGACCGATATTGGTCATTGCGTCATAGATGTAACGAGTGATGATGATTTTGTATACTGTGTCATCAGTGATGATGGACCAGGTGTACCGCCAGAATCTCTAGAGCGTCTGATGCGACCATTCTATCGTGTAGATTCGTCTCGTACGAATCCTCAAGAAGGTAGTGGCCTAGGATTGTCGATTATCCGTCGAATTATGGAAATCTTTGAAGGCCGAGTTGTGATTGAAAATGTAAGGCCACATGGTCTACGTATTATATTAGAGTTTCCTAAGCAAGGAGAAGAATCATGAGTGAACATATCTTAATTATTGAAGACGATTTGGATATTGCCAATATTGAGCGTGATTATTTAATGGTGGCGGGCTATGATGTAACGATTATGACTAATGGTACAGATGGCATTGAAGCAGCATTAAATACTCCTGTAGACCTTATTATCCTTGATGTTATGTTGCCAGAAATGGATGGTTTTGAAGTTTGTCGTCAAATTCGTGACAAAGTTCGTGTACCAATCGTTATGGTAACTGCGCGTCTTGACGATATCGATAAAATCCGTGGCTTAGGCGTAGGTGCTGATGATTATATTGAAAAGCCATTCTCTCCATCTGTATTGATTGCGAAGATCAAAGCTATGTTGGCGCAATATAAACGTTTAACAGAGCGCGATGCAATGGAAACAAACGCTATTCAATCCGGTGAAATCCGTCTCGACCCTAAAATGATGAAAGTATGGGTGAATGAAAAAGAAGTTCATCTCAAAAAGAAAGAATTCCAATTGTTGGAGTTCTTGATGCGTAACCGTGATATTGTATTTAGCAAAGAAGAATTGTATTCTCGTGTATGGGGACTTGACTCCTATGGTGATTATGCAACTGTAGCAGTTCATATTAATCGTTTACGTGAAGAAATTGAGGATAATCCATCCGATAGTAAGCATATTATTACAGTGTGGGGTGTAGGGTATAAATTCGTTTAGTATAGAGAATATGCATTCACATTATACTCACGTTGTTCGTGGCTGTTGATTAGATATGACTTTATAGAGATTTTATTATAGAGATATAATCAAAGGTTTAAGAATTGTTTATATAGTTACTTTGATAGTTTAGATATTCCATGTATACTTATTTAAGTAAGGCTGACTATGACTCTAGATAAGTAATATTTTAACTTCTCTCTCTTAATAAGTTCTCTCTAAAGCTTATCTAGATCACATATACTCTCTCTCTCAACAGTCCTTACACTCTCAAACTATATGCATAAAGGGCATTTGCTAGCGACGGCTAGTAAATGCCCTTTATGTTTTTTAGATTTTAGATATTTGAATACATTCTATACAGCTTCTTTCAGGATTCTAGGTATTTATCTAGTGGAGGATATACGGTTATAATAATTATACTTTCATAAGAAAAGTTATAAATTGATATCTTGCATTGTAAAAGCAGGCGTACTATAATAGGTTCATCAAAATCAATTTTATAAAATTGATTTTGGGATGATTTGAATTAGTGTGAGACGTGGCGTATTTATAAAGTATCATAATTATATGATTTATGATTTGGTTCTTATTTTACCTTTTATAATCATCATTAAGACGTTATGGGTGATGTAGAAGAATATTAAGAAGAATATAAGGAGATCTACATGACATTTTCAAAATATAAGAAAACAGTAATTGCGTGTATTCTTGCTTTGGGGATTGGGGTAGGCGGAGGATACTATTTCTTTGGCAGCCCTGTTAATACGCAACCAACAAACGTGAGAGAACAAACAAAACAGACTAAGCCTATTACTGAAACGCGTAATACCTATGTAGTACAAGCAGCTAAAGAATCTGGGCCAGCTGTAGTAGGGATTACAACACAAGTATTTCAAAAGGATATTTTTAACCGTACTATCTATGCTGGAGAAGGTGTCGGATCTGGTGTGCTTATCGATAATGACGGACATATTATAACAAATAAACATGTGGTAGCGGGGGCTAGAAATGGGGAGGTTACAGTATCATTGTCTGATGGCAGTACGGTGACGGGGACTGTTATAGGTTCAGATTCACAGACGGACTTAGCAGTTGTAAAAATTAAACCTCCAAAAGATATTAAACCTATAAAAATTGGTGACTCTGATTCCTTGCAAGTAGGGGAGCCAGCTATTGCTATTGGCAATCCTTTAGGTCTTGAGTTTAAAGGTTCAGTTACCTCTGGTGTTATTAGTGCCTTAGCACGTACAATTGATGATCAAGGTCAACGATTCCCATTGATTCAAACTGATGCAGCCATTAATCCAGGTAACTCAGGTGGTGCGCTTATTAATGCAGATGGTGAGTTAATTGGTATCAATAGCTCTAAAATCTCTAAAGAGGGAATTGAAGGTATGGGCTTTGCTATTCCAATTAATTCTGCGATGACAATTGTTGATTCTATTATTAAAAATGGTAAGGTCATTCGCCCTTATATTGGGGTGTGGGCTGTAGACCGTCAAACTGCAGCGCGCAATAATGTAACCTATGAAGGTGATGGACTTCTTGTTGTTCAACTTGATTCTAATGGTCCTGCTGCACAAGCTGGTCTCGTAGAAGGGGATACGATTGCACAAATTGATGGTAAAGATATTACTACCTTACTCGAATTAAAAGAACAAATTGATGCTAAGAGCCCTGGAGATACAATTTTGGTATCCTATACTCATAACGGCAAAATGAAGAGCGCACAGCTTAAATTAGGGGAAGCGTCTTCAAATTAGAATCTAGTAAATAAAACTTAATTAAGTATTCCAATAATGTACTAATTTCTTTTGTAGTGTTAGAAAATCCTCATCTTTTAGATGAGGATTTTTAGTTATAATAGGGTGCTTTAATAGATTTTGTATAAAAAATACCATAAATAAGACAATTTTTTTGAAAAATTTTTCCTATAAATGCAGAAATTAACTGTGTTTATAGATTAGAAATAGAAAAAAATATATTAAGTTCTAATATTTTTTTACAAAGTACCTTGCGTTCCGAGGTACCTTATGTTATTATGTATTTGTCAGTATATGATAGTGACCGTAAGAGAGCTTTCACATTGGCAGGCAAGCACAGCCTAAAAGGGAGGAACTATGCAAGTTCAATTAAAAAAAGGTGTTATGGACATGCTGGTGCTAGCATTATTAACACAAAATGATCGCTACGGATACGAAATCGTAAGCACCATTTCAGAATATATTGAAATATCTGAAGGAACGATATATCCATTGTTTAACAGACTGAAAAAAGAAAAGTATGTTGAAACGTATTTAAAGGAGTCTTCTACAGGCCCATCACGGAAATACTATCATATCACGAACGAAGGCCGTGCAGCATATAACAAGATGCGTCAAGAATGGGATGATTTTTCTGGTGTTATCAATATGCTGTTGAAAGGAGTCGATAATAATGAACAAAAATAGCTTTTTGGATGCATTGCGTAATATATTTAAAAAAGCGCGTGTTGCAGATGTGGAGAGTATTATAGAGGTTTATGAAGAACATTTTGCGGTAGGTTATGAAAAGGGTCTTACCGATAGTGAGATCATTAAATCCTTAGGGACTCCAGAGGAAATATATGCATCCTACGTAGATGCAGGTATCATTACAGACACAATGAATCAAGATGGTAGTGAAAGTAAATCCGTTAATATGCAGGAAATTTATGCACGATTTGATGATTATAAAGAGCGTCTTTTACCTCAATTACCGGGGATGGCTAAAAAAGCATCTAAGACTTTGCTCTCTATTGGAAGTGCCTTATCCTATATTGTAGGTGCTCTTATATTCATTATTACACCGGCTATCTTGTTCTTACTAGGTAGCTCATGGCAACCATTTGAGAATGTTACTGCATTTCCAGTATTGTCCATTGTAACTTTAGTGGCACTTGGTGGTGTAGGTTTATTTGGTGGACTTACATGCGTCTTTGTTGGCACAGAGCTTCGTGGTGTGCGTGAACGTTATTTCCGCAATGTGGACTAAGGAGGATTTATGAGACGAATTATAATTACAGCGATTTTAACCGTAATCTGTGCGGTTGGAGCATGTACATCGTTTGCAGTAAATGATTTACCTAATTTTGGTGAATGGATGAAAACAAATGAACAACAGTTTAGAAAACCACATAGACATGATGGTCCTAATAAATATATGGATAAACATATGATGGATGGAAATAATCAAATGATGCCTCAAGATGGCATGGGGCCAAATAATGGCCAGCATATGCACCAAAATGGTCAAAACCAAATGATGCCTCAAGATGGTATGGGACCAAATAATGGCCAGCATATACATTCAAATGGTCAAATGCCTCCACAAGGTCAAATGCCTATGCAAGGCCAACCACCTCAACAAACTAATGGTAATGCACCACAACAACAAAGTGAACAAGGTGTGCCACAAGCTACACAAAACTAACGATACTTTATGAGTCCATTTCTCTTATAAGATTATAGAGTACGTGGTCATGAAAGTGCATTCATGGCCACCATAGAGCCACATACTCTATGTGATACATTCGTATCAGAATCTCTCTCTTACACACAATAACTACACACAAACAAAAAGAGCTCCTCAGTGAAGGAGCTCTTTTTGTATCTATTTATAAATATAGACAGTAGTTGATGGACTGGGAATATTTTATTAACTTCCTAATGAAAAACGACCTATGCATGTATATAGGTCGTTAAAAAATTATTTGATGTGTTTAGAACCGCGTTCTGTCATAGCTACGCCGTCTTTGCAAAGAGGGCATTCTTCAGGTTTATAAGTTGGAACTTCAAGATTAAGTAATGCTTGTACCTTTTCATGAGGTACACCGAATTCTGCTTTGCCCCCAGAACGGTTAACAAGAAGGCCTACACCTACGATTTCACCACCGGATTGGTTGACAACATTTACTACTTCTTGTACAGAGCCACCAGTAGTTACGATATCTTCAACGATAAGAACTCTTGTGCCTGGCTCGATTTTAAAGCCACGACGTAATGTCATAACGCCTTTTTCGCGTTCTGTGAAGATAGCACGGGTGCCAAGCGCTTTACCTACTTCGTGAGCAAGTAAGATGCCGCCGGTCATAGGTCCAATAACAAGTTCTACATTTTGATCGCGGAAGCGTTCAGCTAATTCTTTACAAAGTTTTTCTGTATATTTTGGATGTTGTAATACATTAAATTTTTCAACATACATTGGACTGTGGAGACCAGATGTCAAAAGGAAGTGACCTTCTAAAATAGCTTGAGTGTCGATCAGTAATTGTTTTACTTCTTGTTCTGTCATCATTTGGATACTTTCTCCATTTCTTCAATAATTAAACGAACCGCTTCACGAGGGTTTTCGGCTTGTGTAATAGGTCGACCGATAACAAGGCGAGATGCTCCATCTTGTAGTGCACTAGCTGGTGTAGCAACCCGTTTTTGGTCGTCTGTTGTTGCAAAGGAAGGGCGAATACCAGGGGTAACGATGAGGAAGTCATCGCCACATGCTTCACGAATCATTTTGGCTTCTAATGCGGAACATACAACACCATCCATACCACAGTCTTTAGCGAGTTTTGCAAGGCGAATGACTTGGTCGGAAATTGGTAGCTGACCACCAATAGCAGTCCAAGATTCATCGTCAAAGCTAGTTAATGCGGTGATGGCTAATAATTTTGGGCGTTCTACGCCTAGTTCTTTGCCACTCTCACGAGCTGCCTCAACAGCAGCTTTCATCATGACAGGACCACCTTGACCATGTAAAGTAATTAAACTAGCGCCGAGACGTGTTAAGGAAGCTACGCCATGGGCTACGGTATTTGGAATGTCGTGCAATTTCAAATCAAGAAATACTTGTTTGTTTTGCTCCTGTAAAAAACGAATTGTTTTTGCTCCTTCGGCGTAGAATAGCTCCATGCCGACCTTGTAAAAGCTAACCGAATCACCGAGGGATAATACGATTTCTTTCACTGCATCCATCGTGGATACGTCAAGAGCAACGATTAATCTGTCATCTGCCATGTTGCAACCTCCATACTACATACATATCTAAATAATTTTCACATACTGAGGGTCTATCTGTCAATTAAAATTGGTATGAATGAGGTGATTATTGCTCACCTTTGAACAGTAGATTATAGTCTATTTCATGCTATAATAAGTAGAGTAAATGAATATAATTCTTATATATAGATTTTGAAAGGAGTCCTATGTTAGATTTTGTTGCATTAGACTTTGAAACAGCAAATAAATTTAAAAATAGTGCGTGCTCCTTGGCGGTTATTACCGTAAAGGACGGACAAATTACCAAAAAAGCATATAGCCTCATCAAGCCTCCGTTTATGAGTTTTGATGATGAATGTATTGAAATTCATGGTATCCAACCGAAGGATGTTCTTCATGAAAAGACCTTTGATCAGTTGTGGAATGCCATTTATGAAAACCATTTAAAAGGTAATATTATGGTGGCTCACAATGCGAAATTCGATATGAACGTATTGCGTGCTACTTTAGATTATTATAAAATCCCTTGGCCAGAACTAGATTATGCATGTACAGTTAAACTTTCACGTGCGGTATGGCCTGATTTGGTTAATCATAAGTTGAATACAATGGCCGCATATATTGGAGTTGAGTTTAAACATCACTATGCACTGGATGATGCAGAGACTTGTGCAAAGGTTGTATTAGAAGCTGCTAAGTTGAAAGGCGTTAATAGTTTACCAGATTTATTAAAGGCTACAGGTGTACCATTAGAACCATTCATTGATGATAAAAATCGCTCTGCTCAAGATGCATTACATAAAGAGCCAGAACCAGAACAAATGTCGTTCTTTTAGTAAGGAGAGGTACTATGTTGGGGAAAGAATTATTAGCTTATGTAGATCATACATTATTGCGTCCTACAGCTACATGGGATGATATTAAAGAAGTTTGTGAGGATGGTATAAGGTATAAAACTGCATCTGTTTGTATTCCTCCAGATTTTGTAGCATCCGCCCATGAAGCATATCCAGAACTTAACATATGTACCGTTATCGGCTTCCCTTTAGGATATGAAACAACAGAGGTAAAGGTGGCAGAAACGAAACAGGCCATTGAAGAGGGCGCTTCTGAAATTGATATGGTTATTAATCTTGGAGATGTAAAGCAAGGTGATTTTGAAGCGGTAACTAGCGAAATTGAGGCGCTTAAGAAGGCTTGTGGTGATAAAATTTTAAAAGTTATTATCGAAACTTGTTATCTTACAGATTCTGAAAAGGTGGCGCTTTGCAAATGTATTACAAATGGTGGCGCAGACTATATTAAAACATCTACTGGATTTGGTAGCGGCGGTGCAAGCCTTGAAGATATTAGACTCTTTAAAAAGCATATTGGTCCTAATGTACAGATTAAGGCTGCAGGTGGTATTCGCTCTATTACGGATATGAAAGCCTATATTGCAGAAGGTTGTAGCAGAATTGGAGCCAGTGCAGCTGTAGAGTTATTAAAGAATCACTTGAACGAAGAAGTATAATAGAAAACCACCTAGGCTATGCTTAGGTGGTTTCTTAGAATGGCGGTGTAACTATGCGTATGTATGATATTATTCTGAAGAAAAGGGCGAACTTGCCGTTAACAGATAAGGAAATCCGCTTTGTCATAGATGGCTATGTAAAGGGAGAAATCCCTGATTACCAAGTGAGTGCGCTCTTGATGACCATAGTTTTTAATGGTATGAATGCTCGTGAACTAGGAACTTTGACCTTGGCTATGGCTCAATCAGGTAATATGGTAGACTTATCGAATATTGATGGGATCACCGTAGATAAACATAGTACAGGTGGCGTAGGAGATAAGACCACACTTATTATTGCGCCTCTCGTAGCCGCTTGTGGAGGCAAGGTGGCTAAGATGTCTGGTCGTGGACTTGGACATACGGGCGGCACTATTGATAAGATGGAGTCCATTCCAAATTTAAAGGTATCTTTAGAGAAAGATGCTTTTATCAATCAAGTTAATCAAATCGGTCTTGCTGTTATAGGTCAGTCGGAAGGGCTTGCACCTGCTGATAAAAAGCTATATGCTTTGCGCGATGTGACGGGAACTGTGGATAGTATCCCTCTTATTGCATCCTCTGTTATGAGCAAAAAATTGGCTTCTGGTGCTCAAGCAATTTTGTTAGATGTAAAGGTTGGCAGTGGTGCCTTTATGAAAAACATAGAGGATGCTCGTGAATTGGCTAAAGCAATGGTAGATATTGGAAAGAAAAATGGCCGTTCAGTTAAGGCTATTTTGACGGATATGGATCGACCGCTAGGCCATGCTATTGGAAATGCTTTGGAGATTCGCGAGGTTATTGATACGTTGAAAGGTCATGGTCCAGAAGATTTAACGCATGAATGTATTATTATGGCTGCCCACATGCTCGTATTGAGTCATATATGCGACTATGAAACGGCTCTCAGTCGTGTGCAAGAGGCACTCGACTCTGGTGCCGCATTAGAACGATTGCGTATGATGATTGATGCTCAAGATGGCGACAGCCGAGTTATCGATGATGAAAGTATATTGGCAATCGGCCAGTTTACCTATGATGTGATAGCACCTCAAGACGGTTATATAATCCATATGAATACAGAACAATGCGGGATTGCATCCGTTATGCTTGGAGCCGGTCGGACCGTTAAAGATGGCCCTATCGATTATAGTGCAGGTATTGTAATGCACAAAAAAACTGGGGACGCCGTTAGCATGGGTGAAAGGATAGCTACACTATATGCTTCTGATGAAAGCTTATTCACTAATGCGGCTCAGACCTATTTAGCGGCGATTACTATTGGTAATACTGCACCTAAAGTAGTGGATACTATACTAGATATTGTAGAGTGAGGAGTGCAATATGAAAGAAAAGGATATTCAAAAGCTCATCGATCGTGCTATTGTGGCTCGCGACAAAACCTATAGTCCTTATTCACATTTTGGTGTGGGCGCAGCCCTTCTTTGCGAAGATGGAACCATCTATGAAGGGTGTAATATAGAAAACGCTTCTTATGGATTAACTAATTGTGCGGAGAGAACTGCTATATTTAAGGCAGTGTCGGAAGGGCAAACAAAATTTAAAGCCCTTGCCGTAGTTGCTGATACGGAAGGGCCTTGTGCACCATGTGGTGCTTGCCGTCAGGTGATTTCTGAATTTGAAATACCTCGTATTATAATGGCGAATTTAAGAGGGGACTATACAGTTGTTGAATTAGAAGGTTTATTACCTTTTAGATTTGGGCCCGATAACATATAAAAAAGAGACCACGTTGATGTGGTCTCTTTTTGGTATAGCTTAGAATGCAGGAACAATAGCACCTTGGTATTTTTCTTGGATAAATTTGATAATTTCAGGGCTATGAAGTGCAGCCATCAATTTTTTGATACGAGGGTCATTTTCATTGCCTTTAAGTACAGTTACGATATTTACGTAAGGGGAATCGTTATTTTCAATTGCCAATGCATCTTTGCCAGGGTTAAGACCTGCGTTTAATGCAAAGTTAGTGTTGATAGCGGCTAAGGCTACATCGTCAAGGGAACGAGGTACTTGTGCTGCTTCTAATTCTACGAATTGATATTCGTTAGGGTTCGCAGTAATATCTTGTACGGTAGATAAGATGTTTGTAGAGTCTTTTAATGTAATTAGACCTTGTTTTTGTAACAACAATAATGCACGACCACCGTTTGTAGGGTCATTAGGAATAGCGATTTTAGCGCCTTTTGGAAGATCTTTTAAATCTTTGATTTTACGGGAGTATAAACCCATTGGCTCAAGATGAACACCACCGGCAGATACTAAGTCAAGTTTGTGAGCTTTTGCGAATTCCTCCATGTAAGGTACGTGTTGGAAGAAGTTGGCATCAATCTCTTTGTCCCCTAAAGCCAAGTTAGGTGTGTTGTAATCAGTAAATTCTGTGATTTTTAATTCGATACCATCTTTTGCTAAGATTGGTTTAACTTGTTCCAAAATTTCTGCGTGAGGTACTGCTGTTGCCCCAATTTTTAATACTTGTTTGCCATCGCTAGCAGCTTGTTTGTTGTCGTTACCACAGCCTGCGATTAATAAAGCGCCGCCAAGGATTACAGTAGCTGCCAATGCTAAAAATTTTCTCATTAGACACACTCCTTATACAATAATTACATATAAAATATTAAATCTATAGTACTAAATAATTTCCTATCTATCAAGAAGGAATTATTATAGGTTCTCCATAACTAAAAACTATGGAGAACCTATAATATAAGTATGTTCATTTTTAAAACAATTTGCCCATGATAAGTCCAATCGCCCACATTAGTTGATAAATCATAGCGGCCCCAGCGGTAGTGCCCATAGCCTTATCTAGTTGGAACTCATCTGTATTGGTAGATAATGTATGAATTGTTTTGAAAGCTAGTGGTGCTGCAAGGAATGCTAATAAGGCGAACCATGTCATATGGCCTATTATAATCCAAGCAATGATCCAAATAAAATTGAAAATATATGAGATACTCATTAAGCTGAGCGCTCTTTCACGACCAAGTACAATTGGCAATGTGTGACGGCCATGGCTTTCATCATTACGAATATCTCGGATATTATTCGTCAACATGATGGATCCAACGAGCAATGTAGATGGAATTGCAGGAATTAACAGAGCTAAGGATAATTCTCGTGTCCAGGCATAGCCTGTAATGAGTACGATGGCAAAACCCATGGCGATACCAGAGGAAATTTCTCCAAATGGTGTTCGAGAAATTGGTTTTGGACCGCCAGAGTAAAGGAAACTAATTAGAATACATAAGAAGCCTGCAGGGATGTAGTACCAAGTTATAGTAGCAGATAAATAAAGACCAATGATAATGGGCACAAACATGAGTACTTTAATCATCGTTATAATGAGCTCTGGTGTTATAACGCCACGTGTGATAGAACCAGCATTACCTACCTTTTGACCCGCATCGAGTCCAGATTTAAAGTCTTTATATTCATTCCATAAATTAGCTACAATTTGGGCTGTTACAACAGCTAAAAATATGAGCACTGTATGTAAAATGGCAAGCCCTGTACCCTGAGTAGCGCCAAACGCATAATAACTAAAGGCGGCACCTAAAATGGTAGGCCCCAATGCAGCAGCTAATGTGCGAGGCCTAGTGAGGGGAATTAATTCTTGTATCATATTAAAAGCACACCGAGTGTGCACTCCTTTCCATTTCTCATACGTATATCATCTTTACATGTCTATTTATGTATTGTATAGCAGAAAGGTAAGCTTGTAAATTATACTATACAGTTATATATGTCGATATAGTATAATAATTAATATATGCAGTATAGATTATCTTTTAAACTCTTAATATATACTGCACGGATTATCTAACAATCTATACATAGTGTATTGTTAAAAAGGTGAGGTGTCTTATGAGAACTCTCAATAAAAAGTTGATAACATTGGCTTGTGCCACCTGTTTAACTGTGGGTATGGGGGCAGTGGCATGTGCTGATACGGTAGATTTAGGTTATGGTATGTACGGCACAACTTCCCCAACTGTGAAAGCTGTAGAAGTTATGCATATTTCTACTGATACAAGATTGCGTAATCAAGAACAAGATAAATTTCTTAAAGTAGCAAATAAATCTGCTGTTGATACTATTAATAATGTTGTGAAAGTACAGACTGGTGTAGCTGTTGAACCAGTGAAGGGGGACTTTCTTGATGGTTACTCCTTCTATCAATTGCAAGGTACTGATAAACAAGGACATCATATAGGTGGTTTAATTGTTATTAACTATTCTAAAAATGCAATTGATCAAGTTATAGGTATGAATAAGACTATTTTAGAGAAGGGGTCAGATGCGGAAAAAGCCGCATTAAAGCATTCTATCTCTAAATATGTAGAATCTTACTCCAAAGAGACGGCCCAACAACAATTACAAGGCCTGAAGAGCAATACTATTGAAGGTGCTAAATTATCTAAAGATCTAAAAACGATAAATGATAAGTTACCTTCTCAAATTATAGGTGTCTTTGATAAAATGCTTGCCACAGATAAGAAATCATCTCCTAAAAGTATAGAAGAGGTCCGTTCTTATGTAGACTTTATGGCAAAACAAGTAAGCCTAGATGCAACGCATGTGGCCTATAAACCTGTTCAAACACGCTATGGTACAGCTGTGACAGGCGATTTACGCGGTAGTCTAAAATATGATGGCTTTAGAAATACCTATTCCTTAATTGGTTATGCTGTTCCTACAGATAAAGGTGTATCTTTACAGCTTTTAATGTCTGATGACTCTAGCCATGATTATTGGGCTAATGAGTTGAATCATATGTATCAAACACAATCTCTCAAGGGAGGTAAATAATATGAAATCTTTGAAAGTATTGGCTTGTGCAGCTTGCCTAATGGGGACTGTATCTGGCGTAGGTTTTGCTAAGGATGTACAAACAATTGCAGGATCCATGGTAGTGCCTAACAATGTAACTGTTGTTTCTGCATCCAAGACAAATACACGTGATTTTGTAGAAAAACAATTAAATGAGGATTTTTCAAAATCTACGATGTCGAATATGATGGCAAAGGAATTTTTCCAAAATTTTGGTACTAATTTTGATGTATACCAATTACAAGGGGCAGATAAAACTGGTCAAAAAGATGCATTCGTAGTAGCTGTAGATGTTAAACAAATAGCGCAACAAGTGGCTAAAGAAAAGGCTAATGACCCAATGTTTATAGCTGCTATGACCGCTCTTGATAAAGGTCAAATTGATCCTGTAACAGAGCAACTTTTATTAGGAACAATAAATAAACAGATTCCTACTAGCACAACGGTAGTTCCTTTGAATGGACCTATTAATGTGTCTAGTCGTGATCCCCAAAAAGCAACGATTATGCCTAAAACACTTAAAACTCTAACCGTAGAAAATGCAGAACAAGTACATCCGGTGGCTGGTACAAAATATCAAACATATGCAGCAAGCTCTCGCTTGTTATATGCAGATGGAAATGTACAAACTCCACTCTATGCAAATGCTGCATTTGTGTTGAAGCCAGGAAAACCAGTGTTGTATGTAGGTATAACAACTGATGTACAACGTGATTATTTCAAACCAATATTTGACAATGCATTCAAATCAATTAAATAATTGGTTATATACGTACTTTTATTTTATATGTGATATATTGAGGTAAGTCATATATATCGAGGCATCAACATGAGTTTCGCACCTTAAATATAGTCATATTAATTTATATTTATTTATAAAAGGAGATTTATCATGAAAACAATTTCTACAGACAAAGCACCAGCAGCAGTAGGCCCTTACTCTCAAGCTAAAGTGGTTGGCGGTTTATTATTTGCTTCTGGTCAAATTCCACTCAATCCTGCAACTGGTACAGTTGTTGAAGGGGGCATTGTAGAGCAAACTGAACAAGTATGCAAAAATATTGAAGCCGTATTGACTGAAGCTGGTACAGACTTTTCCAAGGTTGTTAAAACAACTTGCTTCTTAGCTGATATTGGTGATTTCAAAGCATTTAATGAAGTGTATGCTAAATATTTCACTTCTAAACCAGCTCGTTCATGTGTAGCAGTAAAAGACCTTCCATTAGGCGTTATTGTAGAAGTGGAAATTATTGCGGAAGTATAAGATGGATTATATTTCTTTGTTACAGTCAGAGATGCGTCCTGCCTTCGGTTGTACTGAGCCAATTGCATTGGCTTATGCGGCTGCGAAGGCAGTCTCTGTTTTAGATGAGTTTCCTAACCATATTCACGCAAGATGCAGCGCGAATATTATCAAAAATGTAAAATCTGTAGTCATTCCAAATTCTGGGGGGCGAAAAGGACTAACGGCGGCCGCTACACTGGGTGCTATTGTAGGGCATCCAGAGCGTGAACTAGAGGTGTTGGAATCTGCTACAGACGAAGATCGCAAATGGCTTGGTACATTGCTTGATGCTAACTTCTGTACCGTTTCACTTGCTGAAGGCGTAGATAATCTATATATAGAAATCACTGCAGAAACAGATGAACATACAGCGGTTGTTCGAATTGAAAATGACCATACGAATGTAACCTATGTATCAGTAGATGGTGAGATTGTCTCTGAAACAGTCAATGAAATTAAGAAAGCGGCTAAAACAGAATATGCCATGACCTTCGATAGCATTTACGAATTTGCCTTAACCGGTGATATTTCTGGTATCCTACCTCAAATTAAACAGCAAGTTGAGTATAATACTGCAATTTCTAAGGAAGGTCTGTCCAATGATTATGGATCTAATATTGGACAATTGTTATTGTTAGATGAAGAAAATCCATCTCTCGAAACGAAATGTAAGGCTCGTGCCGCAGCTGGCTCTGATGCGCGTATGAGTGGCTGCCCATTGCCTGTTGTTATTTGCTCTGGCTCTGGTAATCAAGGTTTAACCGTGTCTGTACCAATCATTACGACTGCCGAGGAACTTGGTAAAAGTGAAGATGAATTGTATCGCGCTCTCGTCTTTGCTAACTTGCTAACGCTTTACGTTAAATCTGGTATTGGTAAATTGTCTGCATACTGTGGCGTTGTATCTGCCGGTGTGGTAAGCGTAGCAGGTATAGCCTTTTTGAAAGGTGATAGTAAAGATATAATCGAGAACACTCTTGTAAATGGGCTTGCAAGTTTATCGGGTATCGTATGCGATGGTGCAAAACCATCCTGTGCAGGTAAAATTGCGATTTCTCTTGATGGTGCTTTTATGGGATATAAGCAAGCTCGCCTTAATAAAAACTACCAAAAAGGCGATGGCCTTGTAGCATACTCCGTTGATGAAACCATCCGCAGTATTGGTGCTGTGGCACAAGGTATGAAAGAAACGGACGTAGTTATATTGAATGAAATGCTAAAACACTAAACTGTATGTGATGTGTTTAGTTGAATATAAAAAGAACCTTTCGTTGGTTTCTGTACTTTCAAAAATTGTGTCCAATTTTTGGGGTGCAATTCACGCGAAGGGTTCTTTTTTGTTTATTGTAATTTTTTAGGATCTTTAAGTATCAATGAAGCCCCAAGACCCACTACTAGGAATGGTACAAGTGTCATCATAGCGGCAGGTAAAGTATAGGTATCCGCAAGGTTACCTACTACAGGTGCGATGATACCACCAATAGTTTGGCTCACGCCGAGGGTAATACCAGAGGCAAAGCCGATGCTTTTAGCTAGATATGTTTGACCTAGTACAATGACTGGGCTATAACTGATGGCTTTCGCAGCGCCAATCATGAGTAGTAGCAGATAGGCTACAGGCATCATGATGACAGGGGAGAAGGTTGGCACTTCTGTTAATAGGAACATGGCCGGCAACCAAATTAATAGGGATAGTCTAATGATTTTGATAGGACCATATTTGTCGCCTAATAGACCGCCGATATATGTCATGAAGATACCGATGCTAAAGAATACGGTTAATGCAAAACTGCCTTGTTCTGGACTGGTGCCGAGTTCACGAGTCCAGAAGATAGGAATAAATGCATTGATAACGCGGAAGTTTACCGATTGGCTTAGGATGATAACGAACAAGATACCAAAGTATTTCCAGTAATTTTTGAGTGGTTTGTCTACAAGTGTAGGGTTTTCTGTAGCTACCGCTTGGTCGATAGTGCATGCATGAGCTACTATGCGAGGCATGAGGATGAATAAAATCGTTGATATGATAAGACCTACCACGGTGAAAGCCGCCAATCCATGCGGACCTACTGTATAGGCAATAGAGCCAGCAAAGAGTGGGCCAATGGCAAAACCAGAGCTACCGCCGATAGCAAAGGTGCCCATGGCTTTTCCTTTTTTGCCGCCACCGAGGCGGTTCATGATCTTTGCCCCTTCAGGGTGGAAGATAGAAGACCCCACACCGGCTAAGGTGGCACAAACAAGTAAGCTTTCATAGGAAGTGACAAAACCCATAACACCTGTGCTACAAGCAGAGAGTAAAACACCTAAGGCGATGAGTCGAGGCTGATTGATTTTGTCAGAAAGATATCCTAATAATGGTTGTAATAATGAAGATAATGCTGTATTGGCTAAGATAAGAAAGCCCGCTTGTTCTAAGCTGAGTCCATAGGTATAGATGAACAGTGGTAAAAGGGCAGGCAATACACTTTGGCAAGAGTCATTAATCATATGACTCACTGTAATGAGATAAGGGTAATATTTTTTCATAGTAGTGGTCCCTTCGCAAAAAAGCGCTAACCGTGGTTAGCGCTTTATATATTTTATATGGCAGAGGAGGAGGGATTTGAACCCCCGCGCCGGTTGCCCGACCTACCGCATTTCGAGTGCGGACCCTTCAGCCTCTTGGGTACTCCTCCGTGTTTTACGGCGCTCCTTAAAAAAGTCTTTCATGATTTGGCTACATTCATCACCAAGGACCCCAGATGCTAATTCAGGCTCATGATTTAAACCAGGGTGAGAGAGTACATTGAAAAGAGATTCTACAGCGCCTCCTTTGTAATCACTTGCACCATATACAACACGGTCAATACGACTGTTGATAATGGCTCCAGCGCACATCGGACACGGCTCTATCGTAACATACAGGGTACAACCAGTCAACCGCCAGCGCTTGAGCACACCGCATGCTTCTCGGATGACGAGCACCTCTGCATGAGCCGTTGCATCGTGATCTAATTCGCGGCGATTATGGTGGCGTGAAATGATTGTATTGTTTTGAACTAAAATGGCGCCGATAGGAATTTCTCCTAAGTCATAGGCCTTGTGAGCTTCCTCTAGGGCAAACGCCATGAAATACTCGTCCCGAGTACGCTCATCCATATTTTTAATCTCTATAGGTGTAATGTCTTTTGTCATTCTCATACCTCTTAATGTATAATATCTTACATAAAGTCTATCATAGTGTACGCAGTTATGCGAATAGATTGTGTGAGGGTATTATGGATATTATTTGGTATATATTTGATATGATTGGCACTATTGCTTTTGCTATCTCCGGAGCACTTGTTGGGGTGGCGCGGAGAATGGATATATTTGGTATGGCTGTATTGGCACTGGCCACGGCAATCGGTGGTGGTATTGTACGGGATGTTCTCTTGGGGTATTTTCCACCGAACTCATTACGCAATATAGTATATGTAACAGTGGTTATTTCCGTAACAATTATCGTATTTATTATGTATAACAGCCGTTATCGCAAGCATGCTATGGGCCCTCGTAGTCGAGCAAGCTATTTATTGGCCGATGCTGTGGGGGTGGCATCTTTTACAGTAACTGGGGCATCTGCAGGATTTAAACTATATCCAGAGTTGCCAATTTTCATTGTTTTATTAGGAACTATTACTGCTGTTGGTGGCGGCATTATCCGAGATATGCTGGCTCAACGGATTCCGTCTGTTTTGAAAGAAGACGTGTACGCTCTGCCTAGTGTTATTGGGGGTATCGTTTATTACTTAATGGTTATTTCTAACTGGGTTGGAGAGGCTGTATATGGTGCTTTTACTGTTGTACTAGTTATTCGTCTACTAGCTATTAAATATAATTGGAGCTTACCCAAAGTGCGCTAAAGCTAAAGGCGCTGCATTTGAGAAATAACAAGTAAATGATATAATTATACTGTTAAATATTTCATAAAAAGGTCAGAAAAAAAGAGTATTATATAAGAGTTAATTTTCGAGTCGAGAGTACTCGTGTACACAGAAGGAGATTTGCTTTATGACAAATAAATGGTTGAAAGTAGCATTAATGGTTACAGCCATTGCTACAGGTACATCCATCAATATTGATGCAGAAACCGTATTATATGTACCTCAAGATGATCGCCCTGTAAGCTTGCAATATACAGTTGATACAGCTCGTGAGGCGGGTATGACTGTGTTGACACCACCTCAACATTTGATTTCTGGTAAGACGTATCAAGGTCAAGCAGACCAAATTATGGCTTGGGTAGAACAAAATGCAGGTCGTGCTGATGTTATGGTATTAAGTACAGATACTCTTATTTATGGAGGTCTTGTAGATTCTCGTAAACATAATATTCCTCTTAGCACATTGCAAAATCGCTTGAAACGTATTGAAGGTTTAAAAGCGCGTAATAAAAATGTACGCATCTATGGTTTTGGTACGGTAATGCGTTCTCCGCGTGCGAGTGGTGGCGGTACTGAACCGGCTTATTATGCGGAGTATGGTCCAACTATCTTCCAAATCGCTGCATTACAAGATAAATTGGATTCTGGCTCCTTAACACAAGAAGAAACTCAAAAAATGATGAGCCTACAAGCCTCCGTTCCTGTGGAATACTTGCAAGACTGGTTTGACCGCCGTCAAAAAAATATGAAAATCAACAAAGAGTTGATTGATGAAACTCGCAGTGGTGTATTCGACTACTTTGCATTAGGTCATGATGATACATCTCAATTATCTCAATCCGCTCTAGAAGGTCGTTACCTTAACAAATATTCCAAGGATATTTCTGTTGAAAAATACGGTAGCTTCCCTGGTGCTGACCAACTTGGTCTCTTATTGATGGCGCGTTCCCGTACCGATGTGAGCACAGAAAAACCTACATTCTCCGTAATTTATCCACTCGGTGGCGGAGGTAAAACATTACCAGGTTACGAAGATCAAACGATTGATAAAACAATTGCTCAACACGTTGAGGCTGTAGGTGGCACGATGGTGACACAAGGTAAACCAACTGTATTATTGGCTGTTAATACACCTCTTACTACGAGTACAGGCGAGTCTGAAAACTTCGAAAACTTCCCAATGATCTCCAACTCTACAAATGCTTTCGTAGATCGCATTCAGCAAGCTGTTGACTCTGGTGTGAACGTAAGCGTTGCAGATATTGCTTTCAATAATGGCGCAGATAATACATTGGTATCCGCTATGTATAAACGAGATTTGTTGTACAAAATCGGTGCGTATAATGGTTGGAATACAGCAAGTAACACAGTAGGTTACGCTATTGCTCAAGGATTATTGCTTAAATCTATGAGTCCAGAAGGTCATCGTGATATGTTGACGCAACAATATTTGGATAACTGGGCATATCAAGCAAATATCCGTAAAGATATTTATCGTATGCAAGATTCTATCAGAACAGACAATGTTCGTTACTCTGGTGAATTAAATGAACGTCTTGAAAGTTATTTAGGTGAACGCATTCAAGATTTCGCTGAAAAATACCTTAAAATCAATCCTCGTACAGTAAAAGCTACATTCCCATGGGGACGTCTATTTGAAACGGATATCACTGTTTATGACAAACCAGTGGTACCACTTGAAAAAGAATTACGCTTGAAACGAGAAGCTGAAGCAAAAGCTAAGGCTGAAGCAGAAGCTAAGGCTAAGGCAGAAGCGGCTGCTAAAGCAAATGGTCAGGCTGTACCAGCACAAGCCGCACAACCTGAAAAAGCTGCAACGCCTCAAATACCTACATCTACCCCTCCTGTAGTTAAACAACCAGCTACAGAGTCTCAAGGTCCACGTGTGGTACCGACACCTGCAGTGGCACCTGGTCAATAGTGAATAGGCAATGGCTATGAAAAAAGCGTTTTTACCGGAAATTACTTATATGCGAGGCCTCTGTATGCTCGGTGTTATCGGCATTCATGTAGGATCTTACGCATTGCAAAATCCTTTTGTAAATTTAGAACTCATCAGCGTGTTAGAAATTCTCTCTCGCTTTGGAGTGCCTGCGTTTTTCTTCCTCTCTGCATTTGGCTTGTTTTATCATACCTCGGTAGAGGGACCATTCTCATATAAGGAATTTATGCACCGCCGCATTCAGGTGGTGCTATTTCCATATATTACGTGGTCCATCTTTTACTTGCTATATACAGGGATGACAGCTCATAACCTTGGCAATTTACATCCAGGGCCGTTGGCGATAAATCTACTCTTTGGTACCTCTATGTATCATCTATATTTTATGGTTATTTTGCTATGGTTCTACGTGATGATGCCATTATGGCGGGCCATGGTGAAAGTCATCTTAAAACGGCCTGTATTTTGGCTGGTGTTACTATTTGTCATCCAAGTTGGTATCGATTATGTTTCGTCTTACATGCTTGGCCGTTGGGTAACAGAAAATCTAAGCAATCAGCCAGTTCTTAAATATCTTTTTGATATGCGACTCAACTATTGGGTTATTCATTATGTGTGGATTTTCCTTTTAGGTGCCGTATGTGCTGAACGATATGAAATCGTCTGCGAATATATGTGGCGTTATCGTTACCTTTTAGGCATCAGCGCGGTAAGCTCCATATTATTGATGCTTGGCTCTTATTACTATGTCATGGACGTATGGCATTATACTGTGTTAGAAGCAATTTACACGGTACATCAAATGAGTCCTATGGGCGTTCTTTATACAGGATTGGGAACGATGTTTAGTTTGTTCCTATTCCAAAGGCTACCTATGAATGTGACTATGGAGTCCATTTGGTCTGAGATAGGCGATAAATCGTATGGTATTTATTTAGCGCATCCATTTTGGTTGTTAATCATTTCTGGTGTGATGGCTAAATATAATCTCTTGTATACGGTGACCAACGTGCTAATTATGTATGGTATGGCGTTGGCATTATCCTATTTGACTACAGTAGGTTTCAATTACTTACCTAAGTCTATTCGTAAATTTGTACTGGGGCACTAGTGTAGGATGCAAACTATTGTTTTCTGAGAGTCTTAATTGGTATTAGTACTTTCGTATCGGCCATAGTACTAACTAGCTCTGTGGTGCTGATTTAGTATTAAAATAATATATGCAATACATCCGCTAGGATATAGTTTTTAACTATGGTATCCTAGCGGATTTTTGTATATCGAATTAATATCTTTCACAAAGTAAAGTGTGAAAATTTAAAAGTAATTGTGTTATAATAAGTCCATGATGATTACCACTTGATAGAGTAACGGAATAGAAAAAGAGGTGCTCCTATGCAAGAATTAACATATTTTAACGGTGAATTCGTCGAACCAGGTGCCAAAGTTATCAGCATTGATGACCGTGGCTATTTATTTGGTGACTCTGTATATGAAGTTGTTCGCGTCGTAAAAGGCCGTTGCTTCGCTTTGTCTTACCACCAAGATCGCTTGTATCGCTCTATGCGTGAAATGGATATCCCTGTAAAAATGACCCCTGATGATTTGACAGAATTGCACGAAATTTTGATCGAGCAAAGTGAAATCAAAGAGGGCTATATTTATTTACAAATCTCTCGTGGTGTAGCACCACGTCATCATGCTTATGATCGCTCTAAATTAGAACCACAAATGCTTATGTCTATCCGTACCTTGGATTTAGATGAAGTCAATAAATTGGGTGAAGGTGTAAAAGCGATAGCTTTGCCTGATGAACGTTGGGAACATGTAGATATTAAGACCACTAACTTGATCCCGAATATTTTGGCGCAAACAAAAGCAGAAAAGAAATTTGCCTATACAGCCATCTTGTTCCGTGATGGCATTTGTACAGAGGGCGCTACATCTAATGTGTTTGCTGTTAAAGATGGTATCTTGTACACGCATCCAGCGGATAATCATATCTTAAAAGGTATTACGCGCCAAATGATCTTAACCCGTGTAGCACCATCTTTAGGTATTACCATTATTGAGAAAGAATTTGACCGCACCTTTGTAGATGAAGCGGACGAACTATTCTTTACCGATACAATTGGTGGTGTCATCCCAATTACTAAGCTAGACAGAAATCCAGTATCTGGTGGTAAACCAGGTGCTATTACACTTCGTCTACGCGAAGCACTAGAAAAATTGATGGAAGAAGGACTACCTTGATAGATAAGCTGCTTTCATCAAATGTTAAACATTTACCTTAAGAAAGGAAAT
Source organism: Veillonella sp. 6_1_27 (assembly GCF_000163735.1). Taxonomy (NCBI): domain Bacteria; kingdom Bacillati; phylum Bacillota; class Negativicutes; order Veillonellales; family Veillonellaceae; genus Veillonella; species Veillonella sp. 6_1_27. The sequence continues at coordinate 61,408 of NZ_GG770217.1, read as the reverse complement.
TATTTTGATACAATTAGAACACATTAGTAAAGTCTATGAAGGCGCTACTCGTGTGGAAGCGTTGAAAGATATTAGCCTAAATGTGAAAGAAGGCGAAATCTTTGGCATTATCGGTCAATCCGGTGCCGGTAAATCCACATTGATTCGTTGCATCAATATGCTCGAAGCACCTACATCTGGCTCTGTTATCGTAAATGGTACAGACTTAACTACACTTAGCAAATCTGATTTGCGTAAAGCGCGAAAAGATATTGGCATGATTTTCCAACATTTTAACCTATTGTCTTCTCGTACCGTATATGACAATGTGGCATTTCCGTTGGAATTACAAGGAATGAGCAAATCTGAAATCAAGGAACGCATTACGCCAATTCTTGATATCGTAGGCCTTACAGACCGGATGAACAACTATCCATCTCAATTGTCTGGTGGTCAAAAACAACGTGTTGGTATTGCTCGTGCTTTAGCGTCTAATCCAAAGGTTCTCCTTTGTGACGAAGCTACATCTGCCCTTGATCCTCAAACAACAGATTCTATTTTGAAATTGTTGAAAAATATTAACGAGAAGATGGGGCTCACTATTGTGCTCATTACACATGAGATGCACGTTATCCGTGAAATCTGTGATCGCGTGGCGGTTATTGAAGGCGGCATAATACTTGAAGAAGGTAGCACGGTTGAAGTATTCACACATCCTCGCGAAAATACGACAAAAGAGTTTATTAGCTCTGTAGTGAGTGATAACTTACCTCCAGAAGCATTGGAACACTTGGAATTACATGATCAATGGATTGCAGGGACAGCACCTTTAGTGCGCCTCAAATTTACAGGACAAGCAACAGATGAGCCTGTAGTAGCAGGCCTTGTGAGACGCTTTAATTTAGATGTAAGCATCCTTTTTGGCGGCATTGATTACATCCAAAATACGAGCGTTGGTCGCCTCATCGTTATCTTGAATGGTGACCCAGAAAATGCGCAAGAAGGTTTGGACTACATCAAAACGTTACCAATTGAAAGCGAGGTGATCGGTTATGTCAGAGCAAATCATTAATCTACTCATAACTGGTACCCTTGATACATTGCAAATGACGATAATTTCTACTGTAATGGCAATGTTATTAGGTATTCCTCTTGGTGTTGTTCTGGTTGTTACTTCTAAAGGTCATATCTTGGAAAATGTAACACTCAATAAAGTATTGGGTGCCATTGTCAATGCAACGCGTTCTGTACCTTTCATCATCTTGATGGTTGCTATCATTCCGTTTACTCGTATGGTGGTAGGTACATCCATTGGTACAACTGCAGCATGCGTGCCGTTGACCATTGCGGCAATTCCATTTTTGGCACGCCTTGTAGAAACGTCTATTAAGGACATCAATTTTGGCGTTATCGAGGCGGCTCAATCCATGGGGGCAAGCCCATTACAAATCATTTGGAAAGTATTATTACCAGAAGCATTGCCAACAATTATTGACAATGTAACGGTTCTTATCGTTAACCTCATCGGTTACTCTGCGATGGCTGGTGCTATTGGTGGTGGTGGCCTTGGGGATATTGCTATCCGATATGGTTACCAACGTTTCCAAGCCGATATTATGATCGCTACAATCATCATCTTGATTGTATTGGTACAAGTTGTACAAATGATTGGTGATGCTTGGTCTAAAGCGATGAATAAGAAGTAGGAGGATCCTATGAGTATCAATGAAAAATTGAGAAGTCAACAAAATGACGAATTGTTCACCGCCATTTTAACGCTTGAAAATACAGAGGAATGCTATGCATTTTTTGAAGATATCTGTACGATTAACGAATTAAAAGCATTATCTCAACGCTTACAAGTAGCAAAAATGCTTCGCGCAGGGGATAGCTATGAGAAAATCGTAGAAGAAACAGGTGCGAGTACTGCAACGATTAGTCGTGTAAAGCGCTGTTTAGTATATGGTGCAGATGGTTATACATTGGCTCTCGATCGTCTAGGTGCAAAATAAAATAAATTAGCATGACAACGGTGGCCTTTGGCGACCGTTGATGTGCTATCTGTAGGAGGTTTATTATGGAGTGGCTCATTACGGTAACAGGTTTACCATTTGATATCCTTATACTCGTTTTACTCGCCGTAGCTGGTGCGTTTGCTGGCTTTGTAGACTCCATTGTAGGCGGGGGAGGCCTCATTTCTGTACCTGCCATGTTATTAACAAATCTTCCACCTAGTGTGGCTCTAGGCAGTAATAAATTATCCAGTATCTTTGGTGCTGGCAGTGCATCGATTACATTTTTGAGAAATCACATGGTTGATTTTTCCCTAGTTCGTAAATTACTGCCTTTTACCTTTGTGGGTTCTATGCTTGGTACCTTGGCGGTTGTTTCTTTACCACCGCTATATGTAAAGCCTATTATTATCATATTACTTGTTTGTGTAACACTCTTTGTGGTGTTCAAAAAAGACTGGGGTGAAATCAATCGTACATCTCAGGTAGCAGGAAAAGCGCTATATATTTGTATGGCTTTTGCTCTTGGCATTGGTATATATGACGGCTTTATTGGTCCTGGTACAGGTACATTTCTGATTATGGGCTTTATCTTTACAGGCTTTGATTTTTTACATGCATCTGCTAATGCAAAAATATTGAATTTTACTAGTAATTTGGCGTCTTTATTGGTATTTTTATATTTAGGACACGTCAATGTTAAGTATGGTCTTGCCACCGGGGCAGGTCAAATTATAGGTGCTTATTTAGGCTCGCATTTGGCAATTGCGAAGGGCTCATCTTTGGTGCGAGTTGTATTCTTGTCGGTAACGACAGTTATGTTGTTGAAATTAGTCTATGACTATGTTTCAACTTTATAGGAGGGCAAGGTATGCCTCATAAAAGTGATGTACAGGTGGCATTGATCAGTGGTGGTACATCGGGTATTGGATTTGCTACGGCAAAGCTTTTACTCAAAGAAGGTTGGTGTGTAGTCATCAATGGTCGAAATGAAAAAGTTGGTCAAAAGGCTAAAACTAAGCTACGTCGTTATTCATCTAAGGTACAATATATTCAAGGTGATGTCTCTAAAATTGAGGATTGTCAGCGAATTGTAAAAGAAACAGTAGATTTGTTTGGTGGGGTGTCTGCTCTTGTAACAGCTGCAGGCTACTATGAAGAAGAGTTGCTAGCTGATGTTACAGAGGCAGCTTTTGATGAAATGTTTGGGACTAATGTAAAAGGTACTGTATTCTTATGTCAAGCGGCGCTTCCCTATTTACGGTCTTCAAAGGGCAGTATTGTAACGATTGCTAGTGATGCGGGTTTACAAGGTAATGTAGCTTGTTCTGTATATGGTGCGTCAAAGGGAGCTGTAGTGAGCTTTACAAAATCTCTATCCCTTGAAATGGCACCTCACAGTGTTCGTGTAAACTGTGTGTGTCCTGGTGATGTAGATACATCATTAGTAGATAAACAGATTGCTAATGCCCACCAAGATGCGGCGGCTGCTAAGGCTGAAATGGGCCAACATTACCCATTAGGTCGTATTGCTAAGCCTCATGAAATTGGAGAAGTAATTGTATTTTTGTTGAGTAATAAGGCGTCTTTTGTGACAGGTGCAGCCTGGACAATCGATGGAGGACTCACAAGTTGGTAATATAGAAAATATTAGAAGCTATTATATATGGATAATTAGAAAAATTCATTTCACTTCTATCAATAGAATGGTATAATAATACTAATAATAAGACCTATAGTTGGTTCACAACAAAGGAGAATACTTATGGCAGAATATAATGGCGTAACACTTGAGCCCCTTACGGATGGATCTCAAGATCGTGACTATCAAGTTGAACAATTTATCTTCTGGGGGGCAGGTCGTGCGGCAGCATTGGCATTATCCTCTAAATTCAGCAGTGTCGCTTTGTGCGCCAATGCTACGTACATGGTAACTCGCATTGCTCATCTTTATGATGTAGAATTGCAAGCAGGTGCTGTAGTTGGTTTAGTAGGTGGTCTTAGCACAGCTGTAGGTACAGCTGCAGTATCCCTTCTAATTCCAATTAAAGCTGTTCGCGTTCCTGTAGCTATCGGTTTAACTTATGCTATTGGTAAAATTGCAAATATTTGGATTCAAGATGGCATGCCTTCTGATATCGAACGTTATAAACCGATGGTTGCTGAATTCCTAGAAAATGGCAAAGCTATTGCTTCTGAAATCGTTCGTGATGCAAGTGCTAGCATTCCTTTCACTCAAGGTCAACGTGACGTATGGGCTGGGATTGCTAATGAAACAGGTCTTGCTAAAGAATCTTTAAAGCAAGTTTACGAAGAAAAAGTAACACCTGCCATTAATAAATGGAATAATGAAACAAAATACCAAATCCATGATAACGCAGCAGAGGTTGTAGCAAAGGTTTCTGATGCAGCGAAAGAAAAAATTGATTCTGCTAAAGAAGGTATTGAAGTAGCCAAAGAATTCGCAAAAGGTGGTGTAGAAGTGGCAAAAGCTTCTGCACAAGTAGCAGTAGAAACTGCAAAAACTAAAGCTTCTGATGCCGTAGAGATAGCAAAAGATGTTGCTACAAACACTGTTAATACAGCGAAAGATAAAATTGGCGGTTTGCGTAAATAAACGCTGAAGGATTATTATTACTATGAATCCATTTAATATTATTAAGTATGGTAAGTATTTTAGCGAATCAAGATTTTTAGGCTTTCTTGGTCGATATGGTAAGAAACTTGCCTTTGTACAACAAGCAGTAACCTTGTTCCTTTGTTTTCGTGACAAGGATACTCCCAAATATGTAAAAGCGGTCATTGCAGGTGCCTTAGGGTATTTGGTATTACCTATTGATATTGTGCCGGATGCGATTGCTGTATTAGGTTGGGTAGATGATGTGGCAGTACTCGGATTAGCCTTTAAGATTGCGAATCGTTATATCAAAACGAGTCATCAAGAAGAGGCAAAAAAATTCTTTCCATTTGGTAGCAGTCGCTAACTTTTACCATTTTAGGCAGTTTGATCCACAGTGATTGAACTGCCTTTATTTATTTGACACACTAAAGTAATAGATATAGAATAAAAATTGTATACTATTTAAAAAGGACAGAATTTATGCATATTGCTTCAGTAAATGTACGATTTTATGAAACTGATATGATGGGGATTGCTCACCATAGTAACCATTTTAGATGGTTTGAAATGGCGCGCATTGAATTCCTTCGTAAGATCGGTGTCACTTTGTGGGATATGATGAATGAGGATATTGTATTTCCCATCATGAATGTATCTTGCAATTATAAAGAACCTGCGAATTTCGATGATGAACTTCACATCGAAACGTATTTGGTTAAGATGACGAGGGCTCAAATGGTGTTTCGCTATCGTATGCGCCGTGCTAGTGATGGTGTGTTACTTGCTACGGGAGAAACTAAGAATGCCTTTATGTCAAAATTAACAGGAAAAATTGTGCGATTAGACGATACTTTTTATCTGCCTATGTTAGCAGCTGTTGAGGAGATGCCGCATGAGTAATGTACAACAATTGCCTATCGGTGTATTTGACTCTGGTGTAGGCGGATTATCTGTGTTAAAGGTGTTACAAGAACAATTTCCTAACGAAGATTTCATCTATATCGGTGATAATGCGAATAATCCTGTAGGTAATCGCAGTGATGATGAAATCACTTATTTGGCGTGTCGTATTGCGGAGACGCTAGAAAGGCAGCCTGTTAAGTTGATGGTGATTGCCTGTAATACCTTCACCGTTGTGGCTCTTGATGCGGTACGTGAACTTGTATCTGTGCCAGTTATTGGTGTATCACAAGGTGTGAAAACAGCCATTAATAAAAGTAAAAGCAAGACTATCGGTATTATGGCAACCGTAGCCACTGTAAATAGTCATATTCATAAGCATGTGGCTTTAGAAGTTGATCATGAGGTTTTGGTTTGGGAACAACCTTGTCCAGAGTTGGCGGGGCTTATTGAACAAGGTCATTTAGATGATTACTTTGTTCGTGAAGTATGTAAGGAGTATTTAGAACCTTTATTATCTCGAGAAATTGAGGTAGTCGTTTTGGGTTGTACTCATTTCCCATTTGTACAACCTTTACTAGAGGAACTAACGTCATGTCGCATTCAGTTCATTGATCCTGCTTTTGAAACAAGTGAATTGGTTCGTCACAGACTTGAGAGTAAAAATCTTTTCAATCCTCAAGATACTGTAGGCACCGTGACATTGTGTTTTACAAAGGATGTCGAACTTGGTGATGCATTGAGTGCATCCTTTCTTGATACAAGCCGTCGTACCATTGAACATATTACATTATAAAGGAGATACCCTATGTGGTTTTATAACATCCTCAGTGCAGTAATAGCTATTATTGTGGCTGTTGCAGCTCTGTACTTATTATTCCGTTTGTTTGTATTGAAACAAGGTAATGAAAATATTGTCTTATTAGCGAAACGAGCAACGAACTTTCAAGTATCTGATCGTAGTTTTGAATCCATTACGTTGTTCTGTGATATACCATTTGTAAATAAAGGGCGCCAATTGGGCACAATAATGGACTTATTTCCACGTCCATTATTACCTGAAGAACACTTTGATGCAGTCAAGGTAAATGCTTGGGCTATGGATATTAATCGTCCGCGTCAAGATGGATACTTTGAAGCTATAATTATCAAACCACGCAAAGGTGGCACAATTCGTGTATATGTTACATTAACAGGTAAAACTGGCAATATTCGAGAAGATATTAAGGGATTCCCTTATATGGACATCGATATTTACTACCAAATCGTAGGTCGGACAGACTATCATATCGATAAACAGCGTATTCGTTTGACTGCTGAAGAAGTTCAAGCAGCAATGGTTCAATAAGGAGGCATAACAATGGCAGAATTAGAGTTAGTATGTGTGCCAACACGTATTCTTACAGATAATGATGACATCGTTGATGCTATCGTTGAATTTGGGGGCCATAATATTGGACCTGAAGATATCGTATGCGTTGCTGAATCAGTAGTAGCTATTACACAAGGCCGTTTTACACGTCCTGAAGAGTTAAATGTGTGCTGGCAAGCTCGTTTAATTAATCGTTTTATCCATCCAGATGGCTCTATGGCATCTATTTATGGTATGCAATCGGCTATGAATTTGGACGGTAAATGGAAGGTGTTAGGTGCTTTTATTTTAGGTGCTATTGCTAAAATTTTCCGTAAACCTGGCGTGTTCTATGTAATTGCTCGTGCTGCATCCTTAACCGATGATGTAACGGGGACTATGCCTCCATTTGATAAGCATATTGTATTTGGTCCCAAGGATCCTGATAAAGTGGCTGAGAAAATTGTATCTCGCACCGGTTGTTATGGTGCCGTTGTAGCTGACGTTAATGACTTGAAACGGTCCGCTATTTTAGGTACAAGTCGTGGCATTGACGCTAAAAAAATTGCACAATTGTTGATTGATAATCCATTTGGTAATGATAGCCAAATGACTCCGATTGTTATCATCAAAAATTACGCATCTGTATCTGGTAAATAACAGAAGGCTGTACTCATCACATAGAGATGGGTACAGCTTTTTATATATAATGAGACTGAATACGGACTATACGCAAGTTTGAATAGGATTGCATATTAGTTCAAATAGAGATTATATGCTGGCTTAAATTGAGTTTTCTTTACTCTATTTTGAGTTTGTATAGATTCTTTATTAATACTAATAAGGAGGTTATATGTTACTAGGGTTAGACATAGGCGGTACTTTTACCGATGCTGTTATCATTGATGGCCATCGTGTAGTGGCAACTGCCAAGAGGTGGACTACAAAGGATAATCTAATGAATGGTATAGGTGAGGCCTTAGATGCGGTTTTGGAGGGTTATGATACATCAAATATTGAACAGGTAACCTTATCTACTACCGTGGTGACGAATACCATTGTAGAAGAGAAGGAGCAAGTAGTAGACCTCTATGTGGTTACAGGTCCAGGCCGTAATGTAGATGATATATTCCCTGTGAAACCTATATACCTTCAAGGTTATACAGATCATAGAGGTATCGTTGTAGAGCGTACCCCTGCTGATGCTGTACGTGGTATAGCCAACATGGTTCAAACACGTAGTGGTACTGATTTGGCTGCTGTGTCCGCTAAATTTGGGGTGCGGAATCCTCAAGAAGAACTATCTATTACAGAAGAATTGAAAAACACGTATCTTACAATTTCTAATGGCAGTTTATTAAGTGGTTCTTTAAATTTTCCTCGGCGTACTATCAGCGCTTATTTTAATAGTGCTGTAACACCAGTATTTACGGTGTTTAAGAAAAATGTTGAAGATGCTCTCAGTGCACGAAATATAGTGGCCCCACTTCACATTTTAAAAGCAGATGGAGGCTCTCTACCAGTAGAACACATGGTGAGTCGCCCAGTAGAGACCGCCTTTACAGGCCCTGCCGCAACAGTTCTTGGACTATTTGCTCTCGGCGTTATAGGTAATCAGCATACAGTGGCTCTAGATATTGGGGGGACCACAACGGATATATCTCTTTGGAAGCATGGTAGACCATTGATGACAAAAAATGGTGTATCTATTCGTGAGTATCCAAGTGCAGTGCGATCCTTTGCCGTTACCTCGGTCGGTATTGGTGGGGAATCTGTAGTTCGCCTTAAAAATGGTAATCTTACCGTAGGTCCTGAACGAGTTGGGCCATCGGTGGCTCTAGGTGGTGTAGAACCTACCTTGGGGGATGCACTCATCGTGCTCGGTCACGCAAACTATGGCGACTTTAATTTGGCATCACGAGCTTTACAAGATTTAGCAGATGCTATACAGGATACGTTGCAATCTAATAATGTAAATACCTCAAACAATCAACTAGCTCATATTAAGACTGCCTCTGATGTAGCACGACTAATCGTAGAAAAAGCGTTGCAAACGATTCAACATGGTATTAACGAGGTCGTAAAAGTAGAAAATAAACGACCTATTTATGTGGTGGCAGATATTGTAAATCCTGATATATTTGTGCCTGAACATATTGTTGTAGTAGGAGGCACGGCGCCAAGTCTCGGAGCGAGCATTGGAGAATATATGGATTTACCTATTACGATTCCAGAAAATGCAGCCGTAGCGAATGCTATTGGTGCTGCGCTAGCCCTATCTACCATCGAACTCACTGTCCATGTAGATACAAAACGTCGTTTACTTGTCATTCCGGAATTAGGTATTAAACAGCAAAATTGTACTTTAAAACGAGCGGAGCAAGTTGTAGAACGAGCTAAGGAGGCTCTTAGTGAAGAGGCTTTTCGTTTAGGTTTAGATACGTCGCAAGAAATCGAGATCATTAGCATTGAGGATTTCCCTGTGGTAGAGGGCTGGCAATCTATGGAGCGTTTAATTACGGTGAAAGTACAACTAGCGGCGGGGGTGAAACACTATGTGGAATAAAGGTTTATCCTATCGTGAGCGTCATGGACTTATAGAAAAGGATATGAACACGAAACTGAATGACGACGTGAATCCTACTATTGATAAAGCTAAATATCATCACAGTTTAGGTCTTGTCTTTTTCCCTGCGTTTGACTGGAAAATTTCTGAAACACATCCTGAACGACAAGAGCGTTTACTCTATACGCGTGATCAAATTGTAGAGGAAGGTTTGTTAGATATACCGAATATTAGAGAATATAATCCAATAGTAGCTGATTGGGATACAATAGAGCGAGTTCATGTTGGTGCTCCAAATTTAGAGTCTTGGGTGACTGAAGCTCATCGAGTATCTGCTGGAGGTGCTATTGCGGCAGCTGATGCGGTCATGCGCGGTGAAGTAGATCGCGCCTTTGCATTGGTAAGACCACCAGGTCACCATGCGATGGCTATGGTTCATGGTATTCGTGGCTTCTGTACGATTAATATTGAAGCCGTTATGATTCAACACATACGTCAAACTTATGGAATTAAACGCGTTGCCGTAGTAGATACTGATGTACATCACGGTGATGGTTCTCAAGATGTGTTTTACCATGATCCTGATACGTTGTATATTAGCTTCCATCAAGATGGACGTACTTTATATCCTGGCACAGGCTTTATGGATGAATTTGGTGGACCTCAGGCCATCGGTGGTAACATCGATATTCCACTACCGCCTGGTACGGGTGACGAAGGCTTGATGAAGGTCATGCGTGAGCTTGTATTGCCTATCCTTGAAGAGTTTAATCCAGATATCGTCATTAACTCGGCTGGGCAAGATAATCACTTTAGCGATCCATTAGCCAATATGCAGGTAACTGCAAAAGGCTATGCAGAGTTAGTCGATTTATTACAAGCAGATATAGCAGTCTTAGAAGGGGGATATTCCGTACAGGAAGCATTGCCATATGTGAATACAGGTATCATTTTATCCATGGCAGGCCTTGATTACAGCAAGGTCGTAGAATCTGCCTTTGACCCTGTTAAATATAAACAAAGTCAAAGTGTAACAAATTATATAGATGAGCTTATCGCTAAGTGGGAGGTACAATGGGCTAATCGATATCGTATAGCAGAAGAAGAACGTGCTGGTGTAGGTGATATTTGGTCAAATCGTTACAATGTGTATTACGATGAAACGGGCGTACAAGAGGAGCGCCTTGAAAGGGTGCGTATGTACGAAGACAAGGTAGGCTGGCATAGCGTGCTTTCACGAGGACAATACGGCCCGTATGGGCCGCAAAGTGTATATGCGATGTTTATCCCTTGGCAAGCAGATGAAGGGACGCGTCAAGATGCTATCGCAGAAGCAAAACGAGCTAAAGCAGAAGGGGGAGCTAGCCGTTACGTTGTGGTAGATCCACTTGGTGACGGACAATATGAACTATAATGTTAATCTTTGTAAATGATAAGGTGAGTTATCATGTTAGAATCGTAAATTATAATATGATTCGTAATGCTGAAAAATAGAAAAATTATGATATAATATAAGAAATAACGCCCCTTTGTATAAGGGGCGTTCTAATATTTAGTTTTAGAATGGTGAGGTTCCTATGCGCAGTGATAATAGAACAGCGGGTCAATTGCGACCTATTAAAATAACACGGAATTTTACAGAGTATGCAGAAGGTTCTGTACTCATTGAGTGCGGTAAGACCAAGGTTATCTGTACGGCCACTGTTGAGGATTCTGTGCCGCGCTGGCTAAAAGGTTCTGGACAAGGATGGGTAACTGCGGAATATTCCTTATTGCCACGTTCTACGCAAACTCGCGTGAGTCGTGAGGCCGCAAAGGGGAAGCAAACTGGTCGTACCGTAGAAATTCAACGTCTTATCGGCCGTGCTTTGCGCGCTGTCGTAGACCTTGAAGCCTTAGGCGAACGCTCTATTACTATTGATTGCGACGTTATCCAAGCGGATGGCGGTACGCGTACAGCATCTATTACGGGTGCTTTTGTAGCCCTCGTTGATGCAGTAGACTTCACCTTTGGCGGAGCAGGAAAATTCCCAATTACTGATTTTTGTGCAGCCATCTCTGTAGGTATTGGTCCAGAAGGTCCTATTACGGACCTTTGCTATGAAGAGGATAGTGCTGCCATCGTAGATATGAATGTAGTTCGTACCGGTTCTGGCAATATGGTTGAAGTACAAGGTACAGGCGAACACGGTACCTTTAACCGTGATGAACTCAATGTTTTACTTGATCTAGCAGAAACTGCTACTGATGAGCTCATGGCTAAACAACGTGAAGTACTTGGTGCGACAGCAGATAAAGTAGGTAAAGAGTATCCTACAGCTCCGGAGGTATAAAATGGAACAAATTGTGCTTGCTACAGGCAATAAAGGAAAAATTCGTGAGTTTTCCGAGGCCTTCTCCCACTTATCTATTGATTGTGTACCTGTAAAAGCTGTGATTTCCATTGAGGAGCCTGAGGAAACTGGTACAACCTTTATGGAAAATGCTCTGTTGAAGGCTCGCTACTATGCGAAGGCTACGAATCGCTCATGCCTTGCTGATGATTCTGGCATTACTGTCGATGTCCTCAATGGTGCACCAGGTGTATATTCTGCGCGTTATGCAGGTCGTCATGGTGATGACAATGCAAACAACGAGAAGTTAATTCGTGAACTACAAGGGAAAAGTAACCGTACAGGTCATTATGTATGCGCTTTAGCGCTTGTTTATCCTGATGGCCGAGAAGTTACTGCGGAAGGCTATTGTGATGGACTCGTTCAAGATGAGCCAAAAGGGGAGAATGGCTTTGGCTATGATCCGTACTTCTATGTGCCTGAGTTTAAAAAGACGATGGCAGAGCTAAGTATAGAAGAGAAGGAAACGATTAGTCATCGTGGCCGTGCACTACGTGAATTAATTAACAAGCTTTGATATTTTCGAACTATATGGTATAGTTCATATAAATATATAATATAGTGGCATTAGAGATTAAATACAATGAAACGAATTGGCATTTTAAGTGATACTCATGGGTATCTAGAGGATATCAATCTCGTCTTGGCTGCTACTGCTGATCAAGACATCGATATGTGGCTTCATGCTGGCGATTTTGGAGATGACGCACGATATATGCAGGAACATACGGATATTCCTGTATATGCTGTACGTGGCAATAACGATCGTGTGCAACCGCTTGAACCACGAGAGCAATTAATTCCTCTTGAGGATACCTATATTTACATGACGCATGGTCATGAGGTATCATATTATAATCGAATACAAAAACTGATTGAGTTAGGAACTGACATGGGTGCGCGACTCATCGTGTCCGGTCATAGCCATCATCATGGGGAGGTTCGTGCCCGTGATGCGGTATTTGTAAATCCTGGTAGTATTTCTTTGGCTCGTGATCGATCCGGTGGTACCTTTGCCATCGTTACCTACGATAATGGACAGTTTGATGTAGAGTTTGTGTATAAACAAGATATTGTTTAGTTATATGGTGAAAGCTTCGGTTTTGAAACTTTCAAAAGGAATAGTAAGTCTATGCATGGAAAGGGTTATGACATATCATGGATACATCAGTTAAAGCAAAGCCTAAAATGAAGTTATATGGTTTTAACAATCTCACGAAAACATTGAGTTTTAATATTTATGATATTTGTTATACTCGTACGGAAGAAGAGAAAAAACAATACATTCAATACATTGATGAAGTATACAATGCGGATCGTTTAACAGCTATTTTGACGGAAGTTAGCCATATTATTGGCGCTAACATCCTTAATGTAGCGAAACAAGATTATGATCCACAAGGTGCGTCTGTTACGATTTTGATTTCTGAAGAGGAAATTGAAAAAGAAGATGTAGTTATGCATCTAGATAAATCGCATCTTACTGTACATACGTATCCTGAAAGCCATCCGCACAAAGGGATTAGTACATTCCGTGCCGACATTGAAGTGTCTACATGTGGACAAATCTCTCCGCTAAATGCACTGAATTACTTAATTCAAAGTTTTGACTCTGATATTCTTACCTTGGATTATCATGTACGTGGTTTTACTCGGGACGTGTCTGGTAAGAAAATTTATATTGATCATCGTATCAATTCTATTCAAAATTACATCAGTGCAAAAACTCGCAACATGTACAACATGATTGATGTAAATGTATATCAAGAAAATATTTTCCATACAAAGATGATGTTAAAAGAATTTGATTTAGATAATTATCTTTTTGGCATTACTGAGTCAGAGTTGAGCGATCGCGAAATCAAGCAAATTAAACATCAATTAAAACAAGAAATGATGGAAATCTTCTATGGACGCAATTTGCCATCTGTAAAAGCTTAAAGACAGCTTTTATAACATTGTTGTGACAGCTTTTATCGTATAATACGAAGATAGACTTGAAGTAGATAAGCCTTATATGGTTTATCTACTTTTTTATAATTTACTTTATTAATACTGGAGCTTTATGATAGTTATTTTTAAAATTTTCGAGAAACTATATCGAAAAAACTTGAATTATGATTTAGCATTTTGTATAATACAATTAGTTAAAGGTATAAATTACCGACTCTAAAGAGTCCGAGTGTATCCACAAAGGAGAATTGTTATGGACGTACGTGAATTAGCTGTACAAAAAAAACGTGAATTAAAAGGTTTCCTTACTGTAGGAACTAAATATGAATTAAAAGACGCTCATGATTTATCTGTAGCTTACACACCAGGTGTAGCAGAACCATGTTTGCGTATTAAAGATAATGAAGCAGAATCCTTCGAATTAACTTGCCGTTCCAACATGGTTGCCGTTGTATCTGACGGTACTCGTGTACTTGGTCTTGGTGATATTGGCGCTGCAGCAGCATTGCCAGTAATGGAAGGTAAATCCTTATTGTTCAAAAAATTCGGTGATGTAGACTGCATTCCATTGGTTGTAGATACAAAAGATGCTGATACATTGATCAATACAGTAAAATTGTTGCAAAAAAACTTTGCTGGTATTAATTTGGAAGATATTTCCTCTCCTAAATGCTATGAAGTTGAAAATCGTTTGAAAGCAGAGTTAGAAATCCCTGTATTCCACGATGACCAACACGGTACTGCTATCGCATGCTTAGCAGGTGTAAAAGGCGCTCTTCGTTTGGTTAAAAAGGATTTAGCTACTGCTAAAATCGTTGTAAACGGTGCTGGTGCGGCAGGTGCTAATATTGCTCGCTTATTATACCTTGCAGGTGCTCGTGATATTACATTATTGGTATCCTCTGGCGTATTGCATAAAGACTACAAACGTCTTGACTCTTTACAAGCTGAATTAATCGATTTACTTAAACTTGAAGAAAAACATGGCGATTTGGCTGAAAATGCTAAAGGTGCTGATATTCTTCTTGGTGTATCTGCAGCGGGTGCTTTCACAAAAGAAATTTTGGAAAGCTTAGCTGACGATGCAATTGTATTTGCAATGGCTAACCCTAATCCAGAAGCAACATATGCTGATATGAAAGCTGCTGGTATCCGTGTTGCTGGTACAGGTCGTTCCGATGCTCCTAACCAAATCAACAACGTAGCAGTATTCCCAGGTGTATTCCGCGGTGCTATCGACGTTCGTGCGTCTCAAATCACTGACGAAATGAAATTAGCTGCTGCTGACGCTTTGGCTCACTTGATTCCTGATAGTGAATTGAACGAAGAAAACGTAATGCCATCCGTATTCGATCCTCGCGTAGCTCCAGCTGTTGCTAAAGCAGTTGCTGAAGTTGCTGTAAAACAAGGTATTGCTAAAAATCCTCAAGCAATAGAAGATGGTAGCTACGAAGGTTAATTTATTTGCTTTACTAGCATTTTATAATCTTATATAACCATAGAACAATACAACATGCACCTCGAAAGGGGTGCATGTTTTTATATGATCGATTAAGTATATGATTGGCTTTATACTATTAGGGTGAATAATCTATAGATTAAAATGATATAGAGGCGTAGGCGTATAGGATAATAGACGTCAGGATCGATATATTAAAGAATGTATTAATGTATCAGTAAAAAAATTAATGAAGTTGTAAAAAAGTACTTGTCACTAGTTTCTATCAATGATATAATAATTTTCGTTGCAGAGCGATACTTGAAAGAGTAAGAGCTCAGCAAGAGTAGTGGTTGACATCAACTACCGGGTTTGCTATAATAGCAAAGTAATTAATGACGGGGCATAGCGCAGTTTGGTAGCGCACCTGGCTTGGGACCAGGGGGTCGCAGGTTCGAATCCTGCTGCTCCGACCATTTTTTATTTGCGGGTGTAGCTCAATGGTAGAGCCCCAGCCTTCCAAGCTGGTCGCGAGGGTTCGATTCCCTTCACCCGCTCCATTTTTTTTTTGCCTTTTTTAGGGTATACTAAGATAGGGTGTAGTTGACGATACATAGTACATAATTTATACTATAATAGATAATTATATAGGGAATCCACATGGTTCAGTAGCTCAGTTGGATAGAGCAACGGCCTTCTAAGCCGTGGGTCGGGGGTTCGAATCCCTCCTGGATCACCAAAGAAATAAGCGGATAGTTCGTAATGAACTATCCGCTTTTAGTATAGTTTTTAGTAGTTTTATTAGTAGTTAACTGAATTTATGTAGATTAATTTGGTATTTTTGAATTTACGCTTTTAGCTATCTCAATAATTTGTGATGTTCCATCATCTGCAGATTCGTTTTTTAGATATCCACTTGGTAAGTTTGAGAAGATAGCTCTAGTTGTCTGCATTAGTACTGCATTCTTTGTCTCTTCATCTCTGGCAGCAGAAACAAATGTTTCGAAAGTACTTAAAGCATTTTGTTTGTTTTGATTAATGATAAAATTATGCTGAGCTGCGTTGTAGTTTCGTACTTCCCAAAAGAGTATTATTAATAATGTAAATAATGCTGTAAATCTAGCAATCGCTGCTTGGATAAATCTATATGATGCATATGAATCGTTAGGATCGATTTCGATAGGAGAATTGAATACAAATAATGATGCACAAATTATTATGATTGTAGTTACACTAATTGCTGTTAACCAGTAATAACTTAAGGTTTTATATTTTTTTGAAGCTGATTCAAAGTTAATCGTATGTTGTGTAACCCCTACTTCTTGTGCAGCTTTTTTGACTGCATCTATTACGATATCTAATTCGGATTTTCTTTGATCAAATTCTTCAGAAATTTCTACATACTTAGCATTTATATCTTCAACTATTTTGTTAACCTCGAGTTGTAAAGCTTGATAGTCAGTTCCTTCTTTTTCACAATATGTTATTATTGGGCTTAATTGATCAAAAAAGTATTGGTATTGGCTGATTAGTGCATTCGCAGCAGCATCTCTTTCAGCCATAGCATTG
The DNA here is from genome assembly GCF_000163735.1 of Veillonella sp. 6_1_27. Taxonomy (NCBI): domain Bacteria; kingdom Bacillati; phylum Bacillota; class Negativicutes; order Veillonellales; family Veillonellaceae; genus Veillonella; species Veillonella sp. 6_1_27. The sequence continues at coordinate 44,627 of NZ_GG770217.1, read as the reverse complement.
TTTGCATCAACGGTAAATGTTTTTATGCTTTCTATTTTACTTAAAAACGATGTAATATTGTTTTTTAGTGTTGTTAATTGGGATGTCGGTAATGTAGAAATATCTAAGTAAGTGAGCTTTTTGAAAAAATTAATTATTCTAGTAAAGTCATCAAAAAAGTTTGAAAAAGATAGAGCTTTACCGAGTTCTTCTTCTCGAATGAGACTACCAGGATCTACATTTTTTATCTCTATAAAGAGATCTTTAATCTCTTGAATTAGTATAGTATCTTCTTTTATTGGCATAAATAATCTCCCTACAAAATAAATATATTATATATTTATATTATAATGAAGAATAAATGAATGTGTCCATATCTCTTATATACCTAAGTTATCTAAATCTTTAACTGCTTCTTTTTGTATATCTGGTACTAAGTGTGAATAGGTATCTAAGGTTAGTGTAATTGTAGAGTGTCCTAGTCTTTCTTGAACTATTTTAGGGTTTATTTTCTGTGATAGTAGAAGTGTAGCATGTGTATGACGGAGATCATGGAATGTGATATGTTCTAAGCCCAGTTATTTTAATATTGGTATAAAATGCTTAATTGTAGAATACATAGAATTTTAATATAATAAAGCAATAAGAAACTTACATATAGCAACTGGTTAATTTATAGACGATATTTGATTAATTATTGGTTAATTATGGTATAGCGTATTGAAATCAAAAAATCAATATGAAATAAAGAAAGTAGGGAACAAATGGGAGTTATAGATGTATTAATGGATCTAAAAAAATCTGGTTCATCTATTAAAGATATTTTTTCGTCTAGATTAGAAATTCTTTTGGATGAGTTTCAACTTCAAAAGAAAGATTTAGCCAAAGAAATTGGGGTTTCTGCTGTTGCAATAACTAAATATACTAAAGGGGTTACATTACCTTCTTTTGAGGTGTTAGTATCTATTGCCAACTACTTTAATGTTAGTGCAGATTATTTAATTGGTCTCGTTAATGAGCCTGTTTCAGAGCATGATTATGTTTATTTTGCCCCTATAGGTAAATTAAACTATTCATTTAAAATTTCTGATTCAGAAACTTTAGAAGGAGAACTAGATTATATCTTTGGATTGACTGTGTGGAATATGGAGATTCCAAAAGATGAGACTGCTTTAAATCAGTTTTTATGTTTTAAGTTTACAGATAACGCAGATAATCAACGATTATATGATTGTCTTTTCTTAACTGATGAATTGAATGTAGGATATTTTTTATATAAAATGTCAAGTCAATTAGGGTTACCTTTTATAGATGAATATCAAGGGGTTCGTTCAAAAAAATCTCAATATTTAGCTAATTTACTGGTTTGGAATGAGCTGGGAATTAAGCCACCAGTCGGGCAAATGCCATTAACAGAACCGCAATATTTGGCAACACTACCAATACCAACTGCTAATGAGCATATACGTTTAAACTATACATTTACTAGTGGTGCAATGCCTCACTTACAGGCTTGGATGGCTTTGAGTGATCAAGAGCGAAGAAACTTGCTAATGAGACGTTTAAGACGTATTAAAAAAGATTATATATGAGGTTTAATAAAGTTTTATTTAATATAAATAACTGAGATTTAAATGATATGTTTTAAGAATATATATATATTGGGGATTGTATAGGGGGTAGTCTTAAAGACTATATGTTAGGGGATTCAATATGAGTACAATGAGACCTAAGAATGAAATGACTGAGGAAGATATAAAGTTTCAATATATTAATCCAGCCATAGAATCTAAATGGGATAGAAATAAAATTTCTATGGAAACACGGATTACTGATGGAATGATTAATCTTCGTGGTAATAGAGTATCTAGAGCTGAAGCTAAAAAAGCAGATTATATACTTTATATAAATCCACAAAAGCCTATAGCTATAGTGGAAGCTAAATCCAATAAATACAGTGTTTCTCATGGGCTTCAACAGGCTATGCAATATGCTGAAATGTTAGATGTACCATTTGCGTATAGTTCAAATGGAGATGGATTTTATGAACATGATTATTTAACAGGGAAAGAACGAGAACTTTCTTTGGAAGAATTTCCTTCTGAAGATGAGCTGTTGATAAGATTTACTGCTGACTCGAATGAGGGGAAAGGCCTGAATGATAATGTTAGAAAAATTATTGATCAACCTTATTATTCGAGTCAAAATACATATCCACCTAGATATTATCAAAGGGTTGCTGTTAATAGAGCTGTAGAAGAAATTGCTCAAGGAAAGAATAGACTTCTTCTTGTCATGGCAACTGGAACAGGAAAAACATATACAGCATTCCAAATTGTTTATAGATTACTTCAAAGTGGAATGAAGCGTAAAGTTTTATATTTAGCAGATAGAAATATTTTAGTTGATCAGTCTATTCAACAAGATTTTGCGCCATTAGAAAAACTAATTCATAAGATCAATGTCGCAAAAGATGATCCTAATACAATCACATCCTATCAAGTATATTTTTCTCTATACCAACAATTAGTTGGCGATGATGATAAAGAACATTTTTCTGAATTATTTAAACCAGACTTTTTTGACTTAATAATAGTTGATGAATGTCATAGAGGTTCAGCGAAGGATGAATCTAGATGGAGAAGCATATTAGAATATTTTTCTTCAGCTACACAAATTGGTATGACTGCTACACCAAAAGAAACTAAATATACTTCTAATTGTCATTATTTTGGTGAGCCTATCTATACATACTCCTTACAAGAAGGTATAGAAGATGGATTTTTAGCGCCCTTTAAAGTCATTAATATTACAACAGATATTGGTGATGGATGGAGACCAATTAAGGGTCAAAGAGACAAATATGGTAATGAGATTGAGGATAGAATTTATAATAATTCAGATTATGATTACAATATTATTCTTGAAGATAGAACAGAACAAGTTGCAGCTGAAATTACTAAATATTTAAAATCTACTGATAGAATGGCAAAGACCATAGTTTTTTGTCCTACTGAAGAAGCCGCAGAAAGGATGCGAATCGCTTTAGTAAATCATAATGCTGATATGGTAAAAGATAACCCCGATTATTGTGTTCGGATTACTGGTAGTGATGACTATGGAAAAAGTAAACTTGATTATTTTATTTCCGTATCCTCGCCCTATCCAGTAATAGCTACTACATCTAAGCTACTTTCTACAGGTGCTGATTGTAAGATGACTAAGCTAATTGTTCTAGATGAAATGATTGGATCAATGACAGAATTTAAACAAATTATTGGTCGCGGGACAAGGCTAAGAGAGCAAGATGGTAAAACACATTTTGTTGTAATGGATTTTAGGAATGTGACAAGACTTTTTGCAGATCCAGATTGGGATGGACCTATTGAAATTGTTGATAGCTATACACCTAATCCTGTAGGCGGTGATAAAGATTCGACAGGTAAAGACCGCCCGGATAATCCAATTGATACAAAGATTAAACCTATAGTAGATAAAAATGGCTGTAGCGTTGAGGTAACTCATAAAACAGTTTCTATATATGATCCTACTGGCAAACTTTTACAAATAGAAAGTGTTGTGGATTATACAAAAGAAAATATTTTAGGTAAATATGCTACATTAGATCTTTTTATTGAAGAGTGGCGTAATGATCCTAAAAAAGATAAAATCAAAAAATTGCTATTACAACATGGAATTGATACAGAAAGAATCAAGAAAGAACAGAAAATGGAAGACGTTGATGATTTTGATTTTATTTGTTATATAGCTTTTAATCAGAAACCATTGACTAGGAAAGAACGTGCGGATGGTGTGAAAAAACAAGATTTCTTTAATAAATACAATGGGCCTGCTAGAGAAGTGCTAGAAGTACTTTTAGATAAATATAAAAATCAAGGTATTACCGAAATAGTAAATATGGGGGTTTTACGTCTTGATCCATTTATAAAATTAGGGAAACCTACAAAAATAGTTGGTTATTTTGGAGGAAAAGAGGGCTATGTAAGTGCAGTAGCCGACTTGCAAAATGCAATTTATAATAATGGAGCTATATAAATATGAGTAATTTATCAGGTTTTATAAAACGGTTACGAGATATTATGCGTAATGATGCAGGTATTAATGGTGATGCACAGCGTATTGAGCAAATTGTATGGATGCTTTTTTTAAAAGTGTATAATGCTAAAGAATTAGAGTGGGAAATGAATGAGGATAATTATTTATCTATAATTCCAGAAGAATGTCGGTGGATGAATTGGGCACATGACGATAAATCAGGTAAAGCACTAACAGGGGATGCTTTATTAAACTTTATAGATAATACATTATTTCCAACTTTAAAAAGATTACCTGTAGATGTTAATACACCAATAAAAAAATCTATTGTGCAAACAACATTTGCTGATGCTAATAACTATATGAAAGATGGGGTTTTACTAAGACAGGTTATTAATGTAATTGATGATATTGATTTTAGTGATTATGATGAAAGTCATGCATTTGGTGATATTTATGAAACAATTCTGAAAGAATTGCAGAGTGCTGGTTCTAGTGGTGAATTTTATACACCGCGTGCCGTAACAGATTTTATGGCAGCCATGATTAATCCACAAGTGGGTGAGGTTATGGCTGATTTTGCTTGCGGCACAGGTGGATTTCTTATAAGCTGGCTCAAAGAATTACATAAAAAAGTAGAAACCGTGGCAGATGAAGAAGCATACTCATCATCTATTTATGGTATAGAAAAAAAGCAATTTCCATATATGTTAGCAATTACTAATTTATTGCTTCATGATGTGGATACTCCGCGTATTTTTCATGATAACTCCTTAGTGAAGGATGTACTAGATTATACTGATAAAGATAAATTTGATGTTATATTGATGAATCCACCTTACGGAGGATCAGAAAAGAACGATGTAAAAAGTCACTTTCCAGCTGATTTAGCTAGTTCTGAAACGGCGGACCTATTTATGTCTGTTATTATGTATCGTTTAAAAAATCAAGGTAGAGCAGCAGTAATATTGCCTGATGGATTCTTATTCGGTACGGACAATGCAAAAGTTAATATAAAGAAAAAATTATTGAATGAGTTTAATCTTCATACGATTATTCGATTACCATCCAGTGTATTTAGTCCTTATACTTCAATCACTACAAATGTTCTATTCTTTGATAATACTGGAGAAACTAAAGAAACTTGGATATATAGATTAGATATGCCTGAAGGATATAAACACTTTTCTAAAACAAAACCTATGAAATTGGAACATTTTGAACCAGTTATAAATTGGTGGAATAATCGTACTGAAATAGAAGAAGAAGGTTTTGATAAAGCTAAGAAATATCGAAAAGAAGATTTAGAAAATAAATATAATTACAATATAGACTTGTGTGGATATCCTCATGAAGAAGAAGTAATACTTGCACCTCACGATTTAATTCAAAGGTATCAAGAAGAACGTGCCAGCTTGAATGCAGAAATTGATAGAGTGTTAGATGAAATAACAACTCTATTAGGGAGAGAGTTAGAATGACACCTCAACAATTAAGAAATAGTATACTTCAGCTAGCCATAGAAGGAAAATTAGTAGAACAAAGACCTGAAGAAGGTACAGGTGAAGAACTTTATCAATTAATTCAAGAAGAAAAACAAGAGTTAATAAAAGTTGGTAAACTAAAAAAGCAAAAGAATCTTCCTGAAATTATGAAAGATGAAATGCCATTTTTGATTCCCAATACTTGGAGGTGGGTACGATTAAAAGAGATTGTTTACAATAGAGGGCAAAAAAAACCAACATCGAAATTTTGGTATATAGATATTAGCTCTATAGATAATACTAGGCAAAAACTAAAGCAAGCAATAAACATTATAGATGCTGAGAATGCGCCATCAAGGGCTAGAAGAATAGTAGATGTAGGAGATATTTTATATTCAACAGTACGTCCATATCTTCATAATATGTGTATAATAGATAGTACAAGCCCTTTTGAAAGTATAGCGAGCACTGGATTAGCAGCGATGACTTGTTATAATAAAGTTTATAATAAATATTTATTTTATTACCTTTTGAGCGCAAGTTTTGATCAATATGCAAATTCATTGGAAAACTCTAAAGGGGTAGCTTATCCAGCAATTAATGATGAACGACTATATAAGGCAGTTATTCCATTGCCACCAGTTGATGAGCAGAAGAGAATTGTAGAGAAAATTGAGGTTATTTTTCCTTTAATTGATAGATATGAAGGTGTTTGGCATAAACTTAATGAACTAAATAAAACGTTCCCAGAGACTCTACAAAAGTCAATCTTACAAGAAGCTATACAAGGCAAACTTTGTGAACAAAAAGATGAGGATGGCTCTGCTAAGGAGCTTATTGAAAAGATTTCACTAGAAAAAGAACGTTTAATAGAATCTGGACAAATAAAAAAACATAAGGCGTTGCCAGCAATCCAAGAAGATGAGATTCCGTTTGATATTCCAAGTAGCTGGTGTTGGGAACGTTTAGGAAACATTTCTACATATAATCAAACAAAACCCAAAATAAAGGCGATTGATTTAGATCGTTTAATTTGGGTGTTAGATTTAGATGATATTGAAAAAAATACAGGTAAAATACTTAGGTATGTTAAGGCAAAAGATAAAAAGGTGTCAGGAGAAAAAGTTGTATTTCATAAAGGTCAAATACTATATAGTAAACTTCGTCCATATTTAAAAAAAGCTCTCATTGCTCTTGAGGATGGAGTATGTACCCCAGAGTTAGTTCCTTTTGATATTTTTGGTGGGTGCAATAGAAATTATATTCTTTCTGTGCTAAAGTCCCCATATGTTGATTTTGGGGTTAATTCGGCTACATATGGAGTGAAAATGCCTAGAGTTGGTGTAGAAACGATGATTAATCTGCTTATACCGATTCCACCAATAAGAGAACAGGAGAGAATCGTAAAAAAATTTGATAAAAGTCACTCTCTAATTCAAAGATTCAAGGATTTAGTTTTCGTATAAATTAAACGTACATACTTTTTATATACTATCTGCTTTTTATAGATTTTTATGTATTTGAATTGAATCTTTTTTATGAGCGAAGTATTTCATGAATCTAGATTAATTATAATAATTGTTAATCGGATTACAGATTTAATAAAGTAACTTGAATTGATATATTGTGGAGGGCCTAAATGCGTAGTTTAGAAGAGTTATATTTACAATGTAGAAATAAGTCATCCAAAGTACATATTCTGGAGGCTATAAATTGTTATAAAGGTGGCGCTTATAGAGCCTGTATAGTTGCTACATGGATTGCTTTAGTTTATGATTTTATTGAAAAACTCAATGAATTAGCTTTAACTAAGGATCGTGAAGCAATTCAATTACAAAAAGACATAGAAAATAATCGTATAAGTAATAATATCGATTATTTTTTAAAATTTGAAAGAGAGCTTTTGAAGCGAATGTCAGAAAAATTTGAACTGTTGAGCCCTGTAGAATGTAAAATTTTAGAACGGTTAAGTGAAGATAGAAATTTATGTGCTCACCCATCTATGGTTGCGGAGAATACTGCTTTTAAAGCTACAGCTGAGTTAGCACGATATCATATTATTAATGTTATTGAATTTGTTTTGTCTAGACCACCAGTACAAGGAAAAGCTGCTCTAGATAGTATTTTTGAAAAGGTAAACTCTAGTTATTTTCCTTCAAATCGGGATGAAATACACACTATCCTATTGGAGGGACCACTTGGTAGAGCTAAAGCTAGTTTAAAGAGACAGTTCTTAAAAAGAGTGTTAATTGAATGTATGTCAATTGAAATAGAGAATCCAGCACATCATAGATACTTGAATATACTAGCAGTATTTTGTGAGCTTAATAAAGAATTTGTTATTGATGAAATACCACAATACTTTTCTAGTATTTTAGAGAAGAATGATAAAGAGACTTTTACTAAATTCTGTGAAATATTAAATGGTATACCTGATTTATATCAATGTTTAAATGAAACCCATAGAATTTGCCTTAGTGAATATATCTTACGAGATGCTCCTGTATATATTGTGGCAGCTTTAGATCAAATTTCTGAACTTTCAGGTACTATATTTAAAAGAATTAAGTCTTTTGAAAATAAACAGTTACTTGAGTTTATTATGGAATATCCTTTGGAGAATCCTATATCTCAGAATCTTGAGTATAGTATTAATAGACTGATAGACTCTTTTAAAAATGCGAGAGGTTATAGAGAGGCAGAAAGTTGCCTTCGGGATATTTTATATTTTACCTCCAGATTAAAAAAAGATGATTTAAAGCGAATTGTGGAAGCTACTTTAGAAAATGTACAAATCTCTGGGGCTTATGGTATAGGTGAAATGTATTTGCAGCTTTTTGAAAACATAGATCTTTCGATAATTGATCGATCAACTTATGAACAATTAAAAGATTTAGATTTTTATGAAGATGTATTAAAGGTTATTGCAAAGAAAAGTGAGAAATAGAGCTTTAGATGGAATTATTAGTTACTAAGTTATGAATTTTAGTAGTAATAATTCATATCTTATTTTAGGTAGTTTAAGTTGCAATAGAGTATATGCAATTTAAATTGTATAGAATATTTATTCTTTATATAAAGAATTTGTAAGAGATATATACGTAATAAAACTAGTATTTTGTATATAATTTATCTTTTAATTCTTCTAAGCCGTGGGTCGGGGGTTCGAATCCCTCCTGGATCACCAAAGAAATAAACGGATAGCTCGTAATGAGCTATCCGTTTTTGTTTGCGTTTTTAGCATAGTTACACATAAAAAAATGTAAAAAGATAAACCTGTATTAAAAATGAATAAAATTTCATAAACTAATATATGAATGAGTAAAAAATGTACTTATAAGATGGCAAAAGTCTAAAATAGAATTAAAATAATACTATAAACACTGGATTTTTGTATGATGATAAAGCATGAATGAAAAATGAATTTACCTTGATTGTTATATTGATGATTTTATATAATTATAAATATTATGGTTAATTATAAGCTTTCATATGTATGTATGAGGTTTTATAAATGGATATCTAGGTTATAGTTGTAATAGGAGTGTTTCATGAATAAGATTTTCAAGGTGATTTGGAGTAAAAGCAAAGAGTGTTATGTAGTTGTGTCTGAGATAGCAAATAATTATAGTGCTAAAAAGGCTGTATTGACTAGTGTTTTTGCTGTGTTGGCGGTAACTGGTGGTGCAGCTCATGTTATGGGGGCGACTTTACCATCGGAGCTAACAGACAAAGGCTCTATTAAAATCGGTCAGTATGCAACTACAAGTAATATGTCTAGTATAGTTATAGGGACAAGCAGTCAATTTAGAACTTCTTCAGTTGATGGGTATAGGGCAATTGGTATTGGCTCTGGGATTATTGCTAGTGGTAATAATAGTGTTTCTATCGGTGGACATTCTCAAGCAACAGAAGATCAGGCAATTGCTATTGGTGGAGCTTCTGATGATAGTGGTGCTAAAGCGACGGGTTCTCAATCTATTGCTATCGGCGGTAATACTGTAGCTAGTGGGGATTCCTCTATTGTAGTAGGTGGTGATGACGTAGAGGTTGCATTTGCTAGAACTGTAACTTATACAGATATTAACACTGGACAAGCTAAAACGGGGACATTGAGACAGGCATCTATTGATTTGGCGAATATCCAATTGCCTCAATATATCACCGCTACAGCTAGTCATGCAGGGACTGCCATTGGGATGAAAACTAAAGCTGGTGACTTGGGTCTTTCTCTTGGCATGGGGGCGGATTCCGCTACTCGCCTAGATGGTAAGGCTGGTAATGTAGTTAACGCTATCGCTATTGGTGCCGGTGCAAAAGCTAATCGGGATAACTCCATTGCAATCGGTGGTGGTGCTAATACTGATGCAGCGGGTGTGGCACAAACAAGCTATACTATGAGTAATGGAGATACGGTTAACTGGGCCGGTGGTGAAAATGTGTTGCCTGGTGACGTTGTATCCTTTGGTGCTCCTGGTTATGAACGTCAGCTTAAAAATGTAGCTCCTGGTATTGTCAGCGCAACTTCTACAGATGCGGTGAATGGCTCTCAGTTATATGCAATAGCTGAGAAGACTTTATCTAAATATATTTCTATTAAATCTGATTTGGCTGGAAATAAATCTAATAAAGGTGCAGAAGCAACTGATTCTATGGCTATAGGTCCGGATGCTTCTACAACAACTGCTGCTACTAAAGGAACTGCTTTAGGTACTGGTGCAACTGTTACTGTAGCGAATGGTGTAGCTGTAGGTTCACAGTCTAAAGCGAGCACAGCTAGCGGTGTAGCAGGCTATAATGTAAATGACTCTAGAACCGATAAATATGGCGCTTTAGCTGGTAAAGCATTGACATCTACTTTAGGTGCTTTTGCTGTAGGTAATGAGACTAATACACGTCAAATCACAGGGGTGGCTGCTGGTACAGCGGATACAGATGCTGTAAATGTGGCACAGTTAAAGAGTGTGAATTTGAAAGTAGCTGGAGATACTGGCACAGGTGATGTTAATCTTGCTAATAGTACTTTAAATATTAAAGGTGCTGGTCTTGCTAAAACTACTGCAGCTGGTAAAGATGTAACCGTAACTGTGTCTGAAAAAGCAGTTAAACAAGAAGCTGTTAAAGCGGTTACAATGGCAGCAGCGGATCCTAATGGTGCGATTACTGTGACACCTCAGCTTAGCGCAGATAAAGATACGGCAACTTACAAAATTGGTATCGATCCAACTAAGGTAGCAGAAACTACTAACTTGACCTATAAGGATAATGATGGTGCAGATAAGACCGTTACATTAAAGAAAGGCTTGAACTTTAAGAACGGTACTATGACGACTGCTACTACTGCTGCAGATGGGGTCGTAACGGTTGATATCAATGATGATACAAAGGCTAAAATCAATAACGCTGCAACAAATAAGCTAGATAATCTTACATCAGATGGTGAACAAAAGGTTAAGAGCTTGTCCGCATGGAATGTAAAGGCTAATAACAGTAATGCTGAAACAGTAACAGGTGGAGATACCGTTACATTTAATGATGGCTCTAATATCGCTATTACTCAAAATGGCAAGACATTTACTGTAGCGACTAAAAATGATGTAAACTTTAATACTGTAACAGCTACGACAAAGGTGACAACACCTGCGGTAGAAGGGCTTACTAATACGTCCTGGACACCTGGTACTACTACTCCTGTTAGTGGTCGTGCGGCAACAGAAGATCAATTGAAAGCCGTTGATACACAAGTAGCAACAAATAAAGATGATATTGCTACGAATAAGGCTAATATCGATAAGAATAAAGATAATATCGCAAAGAATGCGGACAACATCACGAAAAATGCTACAGAAATTGCTACAAATAAAGGCAATATTACAACCAATACGCAGAACATTGCAACTAATACGGCAGCCTTGGCTCGTAAGATCTCTTTAGGAGGTAATACTGGTAGTACAACAGAGAAATCCTTAAGTACAGGTGATGTGAAGTTTAATGTAAAAGGTGCAGGCCTTGTAACGACTTCTGCAGCTGGTGATGATGTAACAGTAACCGTGACAGAAAAAGCAGTTAAACAAGAGGCTGTTAAAGCAGTTACAATGGCAGCAGCAGATCCTAATGGCCCGATTACTGTGACACCTGAGCTTAGTGCGGACAAAGATACAGCAACTTACAAAATTGGTATCGATCCAACTAAGATAGCAGAATCTACTATCCTGACTTATAAGGATAATGATGGTACAGATAAGACCGTTACATTAAAGAAAGGTTTGAACTTTAAAAATGGTACTATGACGACTGCTACAACTGCTGCAGATGGGGTAGTAACTGTTGATATTAATGATGATACAAAGGCTAAGATCAATAACGCTGCAACGAATAAGCTAGATAATCTTACACCGGAAGGCGAACAGAAGGTTAAGACCTTGGCAACATGGAATGTCGCTACTGCTGCTGATGGCGGAACTCATTCTGGTGACTCCACAAGTACTGTAACAGGTTCTGATACAGTGACTTTTAAAGCAGGTAATAACCTAAATGTAAATCAAACTGGTAGAGATATTATATTCTCCTTAAATAAAGAGATCTCTGATATGACTAGTTTAGGTCTTACAAATCCGGATGGTGCAAAGGCAACTATTAAGACTGGAAAAGGTGATGCTCATGTAGGTGAAACAGACCAAGCGGATCGCATTGTTTATACTAATGCAGCTGGCACTGAAGAACAGGTAGCAACATTAAAAGACGGTTTGCAATTTGGTGGCGATAATAATCCTGAAGTTATTAATAAGACATTGAATCAGAAGCTAGAAGTTGTTGGCGGTGCTGATGCAGCGAAATTGTCCGATAACAATATTGGTGTTAATGCGAAAGACGGTAAGTTGTATGTACAATTGTCTAAAGAATTGAATAACTTGACTAGCGCTCAATTCAAAAACGGCAATGCAGTATCTACAATCAGTAGTGCAGGCACGACTGTGACAGACGGTACGAATACGACTCAATACGGTCCTAAAGGCATTACTATTAATCCAGGTGCGAATGAAATATCTCTTACCGATAAAGGCTTAAACAATGGTGGTAAAGTCATCTCCAATGTAGCGAGCGGCGGTGATGTTGATACTAATGCGGCGAACATTGGTGATGTGAAGAAAGCGGCTGCAGCATCTAAAACGACAGTATCTGTTAATAAGAAAGATACAGAAACTCCGAATTTGGTGCTAGAAAAAACTGTAGATCCTGCTGATGGTCATACGAATTACGATATCAAATTGGCTGATAAAGTTGATTTGGGTAATGGTAATATTGTTCTTGATGGAACTGATGGTAGCATCAAGGCTAAAGGTAATATTACATCCGAAGGCACTGTAGAAGGCAAAGATCTTAAAGCGGGCGATGTAACGGTTAACAAGGACAATAAAGGGACTGTGAACGGTTTATCTAATAAGACTTGGACTCGCGGACAGGCTCCTGTGAGCGGTCAAGCAGCGACAGAAGACCAAATCCAAGCGGTAGATACTCGTGTAATGGCCGTAGAAGATAAGGTAGCAGACTTCGGCTGGATGGCAAAGAGCAGTGCTATAGGCACAGGCCAAGCGACAGGCAATAATACAGCAACTAAAGTTGGCGATAAAACGGAAGTAGAATTCCGTGCCGGTGATAACCTCACTATTGACCAAACAGGTACTACTTTCACGTATTCCTTGAATAAAAATATGACAGGCCTTGAAAGTGTATCCGTAGGTGATGTGGCAAATGATAAACCGGGCGTTGTATTGAACGGTGCTGACGGCACTATGGGCGTACGCGGTAAAGATGGTGCGAATGCATCTATCACAGCGGCTAAAGGTGCTGACGGATTGACAGGTACTGGTGCTGGTAAAGATCGTATCGTTTATGAAACGAAAGACGCAGCAGGCAATCCTGTAAAAGAAACCGTAGCGACTATGAATGATGGTTTACATTTCGCTGGTGATAATGGGAATACAGTTATCGATAAGACCTTGAATGAAAAACTTGAAATCGTTGGTGGTGCTGATGCAGCAAAATTGTCCGATAACAATATCGGTGTTAATGCAAAAGACGGTAAGTTACAAGTACAATTAGCTAAAGATTTGAATGGTTTGTCTAGTGTGGAAGTGAAGGACGATAATGGTGCATCTACTGTTATGAAAGGTGACATTATTAAAAGCAAAGATGCAGCAGGAAATACTTCTGTTGTAAATGGTTCTGGCGTGACTATCACACCTGCTAATCCGCAAAATCCAAATGCTGGTACAGTGTCTTTAACTACTGAAGGCTTGAATAATGGCAACAATCAAATCAAGGGTGTTGCAGCTGGTACAGCAGATACAGATGCGGTTAACCTTGGTCAATTGAAAAAATCTAATGCTCAGCTTGCTAATGCAATTGCTAATGTTGAATCCGAAACACAACAAGTAGGCGCTCATGCGGCGGCTATGTCAGCGTTGAAACCAATTCAATATGATCCATTGGAACCAACTCAAGTTATGGCTGGATATGGTAACTACCGTGGTAAGAGTGCAGCAGCATTAGGTCTTGCTCATTATACTAATGAAGATACAATGTTCAACGTGGGTGTTTCCGTAGGTGGACGTCATAATATGATCAATGCCGGTTATACTCATAAGTTTGGTAACAGCGATGCTAAAAAAGCTGTACCAGAACGCTACAAAGGTGGTCCAATCAGCTCCATTTATGTGATGCAAGATGAAATGACCTCTTTGAAACAAGAGAATAGTAGACAGAAGGAAGTATTGGATAAACAACAAGCTGAAATCGAATCGTTGAAAGCTATGGTTAATAGTTTACTAGCAACTAAAGGTTAATAACTAAATATAGTAGCTTAGTTGTAAATTGAAACTGAACACATAAAAAATCCATATTAGTACAAGTGATAAGATTAGAGTATCAAATTCGCAATCAATCACGAGGTACTAATATGGACTGCTCTAATCTTATCACATCATTGCGCACAAACAAACACTTAAATTTAGAAGAGCGCTTTTATCTTGAAAAACGCCTTCTTGCTGGTGATCCTATCAATACTATTGCCAAGGCATTAGGACGCTCTAGAACTACGATTTATGCTGAGAAAAAGCGTGGAAC
>NZ_GG770217.1:0-29400 GCF_000163735.1 Veillonella sp. 6_1_27 | reverse complement strand
CCGTGAATTTGCAGACATAAGTACATTAGAAACAGAGGATTTATCTATTTTCTTTGCTCACCCGTACTCGCCTGGGGAACGCGGTTCAAATGAACGACATAACGGACTATTACGCCGCTTTATCCCAAAAGGAACGCCCATAAAGACTGTGTCAGAAGAAACGATTCAGCGGGCGTTAAATTGGTGCAACAATTTACCCCGAAAGCTGTTGGATTACCAAACGCCTCAAGAAGTCTTCATTGAAGAAGTTAATAAAGTTATGGATTTACAGAGTGTTCAATTTCATATTGCAATTTAAGAACTAAATATAGTAATTAAAATGATGATTTCGTTATAACATTCTTGTAGTGTTATCCGATGTCGTAAAGGAAAAAGGTTCCGTAGGAAGTTGATGGTCGATAAGCCTCAACTGAAATACGGAACCTTTTTTCTTTTAATTGTAGTGTCCCTTTATAAGACAACTAATATTTATGTATGATATAATGTTAAAAATGAAAAATAGATGAATTTATGCGGGTGTTGTAAGGAGTAAATTAAATGGAGAATGTAGAATGTATTTTTAATTCAATAAAATTACATGAACATCAACAAGATGAGAAGTGTTATTTTGATCCTATTCGTTACTTTTTGGTTCAGAAAACTCCGGAGGAAGAAGTTCGACAAAAAACAATTATATTTTTACAAAAGAAACTTGGTATACCGATTGAACGAATTCGTGTAGAAGAACCTATGTGCCATGTGAAGAACGGTTTACGAGGTAGAGCAGATATCGTCGTTTATCGTGATGATAACCAAGAAGAAGTTTTATTGGTAATAGAGTGTAAAGCTTCTCATATTGATGTTGAATGTAATATGGTATTAGATCAAGCGATAAGATATAGGGATGTATTAGATGCTGAATATATCATGCTTATTAATGGTATCAATGCTGTGGTTTATCAATTTAAGAATGGTAGATATAAAGAAGTCAATAAAATTCCGACTTATCAAGAGCTTTTAAAATCTAAAGTGAAGTTTATTAAGGCAAACAAAGATAAACCATATACGTTTGAGGATATCAAATCAAAAAGGTTGCAAAATAAATTTTTGAATATGGGATATATCGGGGAGGATAGTCCTGAAGAAAATTATGAGTTTTACCTTAATTTTTTAAATTTACTATTATTAAAGAAGATTTCATCTCCGAAGATTTTAGAAAAAATAGGTGTAATGGAAGATTGCTTTAGAGGCTTCACTTTTTTTGGAAACAGAGGAGGAGGGTCTTATCAAAATTGGACACGTTTATTTATCGCCCAGGATTATGAAGGGAAAGATCAGGTTTTGGGGATTAGTATATGTGCTACCGCACATACTGAAAATGATCCCCATTGGGGCAATAGCATCGGTAGAACTCAATTGAATATATCTATAACAAATAAAGAGACTAGACATCATTCATTACAGTTGAATTTGGATAAATTTTGTCAGTTTGATAGCGATACTAATATGATTGAAATTACACACAATGGTGCTATAACAAGAGGGCGAGATGGAGCGTTACCTAAAAAAGAATTACTTGCTTATGTTCAAAAAAGAGCTCCTGAATTAGTAAAAAATGATAGAATACATTTAGGTTGCCTAGATAGGTCTCGTTTGTTAGAGTGGCGAAATCCTAATGTACAATCCTTTATAAGAAATTTGTTACGTTATGCTGTACTTCGTGATGGATTTAGATCAGAATATAAAAAATCAAAGTAATATTATTAATAAAAGACCATTCATCGAATGGTCTTTTTGTTTTTACATAAAAAACTTAAAAGTTCAAAATTAATTACCCGCTATAAAGCTAATATTTATCTGTGTTTATTCCATATAAATCAAATTAGTCAAAATAAAAGTCAAAAAATTACACTTTGATATATTGACTTTTTGACTTTTGAGGGTTATTATAATGTCGTAGGGTAAATAAACCCAGTAAAAATAGTATTAGTCAAATAGTTAAACTCTATGATGTATGAGGGGGTAATATATATGAACAACAACTTTAATAACTTTGGTAATGAATTTTCTAGCATGAATGATTTGTTTAATCAATTGATGGGTAATATGGGTGGTTATTCCACGGAACGACGTAGTTATAAGATTAATGGTCGTGAAGTAACTCCAGAAGAGTTTGCGTTTTATCGTCAAACTGGTCGCTTACCATCTAATGAAGAAATGCAAGCTGCTCAAGCTGCGCAACAAGGTAAAATTAAACAAGATGGAATCCTTGCTCGTTTGGGGACAAACTTAACTCAACAAGCTCGTGATGGTAAACTTGATCCTGTCATTGGTCGTAACAAAGAAATCCAAGAAACAGCAGAAATCTTAGCACGTCGTACTAAAAATAATCCTGTACTTGTAGGTGATGCTGGTGTTGGTAAAACTGCAGTAGTAGAAGGCTTGGCACAAGCTATTGTAAATGGTGATGTTCCAGCAGCTATTAAAAATAAAGAGATCATTTCCATCGATATTTCCGGATTGGAAGCTGGTACTCAATACCGTGGTTCTTTCGAAGAAAATATTCAAAACCTTATTAAAGAGGTAAAAGCCGCTGGCAATATTATTTTGTTCTTCGACGAAATCCACCAAATTTTGGGTGCTGGTTCTACCGGTGATGGTCAAGGCTCCAAAGGCTTGGCAGATATCTTAAAACCTGCCTTGTCTCGTGGTGAAATGACTGTAATTGGTGCTACAACACAAGATGAATACCGTAATACAATCATGAAAAACGCGGCTCTCGCTCGTCGTTTTAATGAGGTAAAGGTAAACGCGCCATCTGCAGAGGATACTTTCAAAATCTTACAAGGCATTCGTCCATTGTACGAAGCGCATCATAATATTGAATTGCCAGATGCGGTGTTGAAAGCAGCTGTAGATTATTCCGTACAGTATATTCCACAACGTAGCTTGCCTGATAAAGCCATTGATTTAATCGATGTAACAGCAGCTCACTTGGCATCTCAACATCCTGTAACAGATATTAAAACATTGGAAGCAGATATTGCTGATGCTAAAGCAAAACAAGAGGAATATGCTCAAAAAGAAGACTATGAATCTGCGATTAATGAAAAAATGCGTATTCAAAAGTTACAAGCAGAGCTTGATAACCATACAGAAAATCAAAAGGTAGTGGCTAAGGTTAACGATGTAGCAGAAGCCGTTGAAAGAATGACAGGTATCCCTGTATCTCAAATGGGTGCATCCGATATCGAGCGCTTGAAAGACATGAAATCTCGTTTAGAAGCTCATGTAATTGGTCAAGATAAAGCAGTAGAAGCTGTATCTAAAGCAATTCGTCGTAACCGTGCAGGCTTTGACGAAGGCAACCGTCCAATCGGTAGCTTCTTATTCGTAGGTCCTACTGGCGTTGGTAAAACAGAATTAGCTAAACAATTAGCTCTAGATATGTTTGGTAACAAAGATGCAATCATTCGCTTGGATATGTCCGAATATAGTGATCGCACAGCCGTATCTAAATTAATCGGTGCTACAGCTGGTTATGTTGGTTATGAAGATAACTCTAACACATTGACTGAACGCGTACGTCGTAATCCTTATTCCATCGTATTATTCGATGAAATCGAAAAAGCAGACCCTCAAGTTATTACATTACTTTTACAAGTATTGGACGATGGTCGCTTAACAGATGGTCAAGGTAACACAGTAAACTTTAAAAATACCGTTATCATCGCTACATCCAATGCGGGTTTTGGTTATGGTAATGACAATGATGATGAAAATAAAGTAGATGTAATGGAACGCATCGCTCCATTCTTCCGTCCAGAGTTCTTGAATCGCTTCAACGCAGTTATCGAGTTCAATCAATTGAGCAAAGAAGATTTGAAAAAAATTGTAGATTTGATGCTTGATCAAGTGAATAAAACTTTAGCTAAAAAAGATATCACTCTTGATGTAACAGATGCAGCTAAAGAATTGTTGATGGAACAAGGGTATGACAAAACTATGGGCGCTCGTCCATTACGTCGTGTTATCGAATCTGAAATCCGCGATAATGTAACTGATTTCTACTTGGATCACATCGATGCTAAACACTTGCTTGCCGATGTTAAGGATGGTCATATTGTAATCTCTGAAAAAGCAGATTCCGATGATAGCAAAGACCAAGATAAGGCTGAGAAATAAATAATAGACGTAAAAGTGTCGGAATAATCATTTGACAAATCTGAATAAAGTAGTAATATTAATAGCATAATTATATAGTGAGTATGCAAGGGAGCCTATTATATAGGCTGAGAAAGGGCTGCGAGCACCTGACCTTTATACCTGATCGGGATCATGCCCGCGTAGGAAGCACGCTAATACTTAATATGGGTATCGATCATTTTGTTCGATACCCATTTTTGCATACCTAACTATATATGTCTTTTATATAGGAGGATGTAAAAATGTTTATGACACAATTGGAATCGGCTGTGGCTGGTGTAGTTACGAAGGAAATGAAAGTTGTCGCGGAAAAAGAACGTATGGATGAAGAGGTATTACGTTCCCTAGTGGCCTCAGGCAAGGTTGTTATTCCTTGTAACAAGCAACATACTAGCATTTCGCCAGAGGGGATTGGTAAGCGTCTTAGAACTAAAGTCAATGTTAATTTAGGTACATCAAAAGACGTTACTGATTATGATAGCGAAATTGAAAAGGTTAATCGAGCTATTCGACTTGGAGCAGAGTCAATCATGGATCTTTCAACTCATGGTGATACTCGTATTTTTAGACGTAAATTAATCGAGACATCACCAGTAATGATTGGTACGGTGCCTATTTATGATAGTGTCATTCATCATCAAAAAGATTTAGGTGAATTAACGGCTCAAGACTTCTTGGACACTATCCGATTACACGCTCAAGATGGTGTAGATTTTATTACTATCCACAGTGGTATTACGAGAAAAACAATAGATCAAATCAAGAATCATAAACGGTTGCTTAATATTGTTAGCCGCGGAGGTAGTTTGGTATTTGCGTGGATGAGCATGACAGGCCATGAAAATCCATTCTACGAATACTATGATGAAATCTTAAAGATTTGCAAAGAATATGATGTTACGTTGTCTTTAGGTGATGCTTGTCGTCCAGGTTGCTTGGCGGATGCCACTGATGTGTGCCAAATTGAAGAGCTTGTAAGGCTTGGTGAATTGGCAAAACGAGCGAAACAATATGGTGTACAAGCTATGATTGAAGGACCTGGGCATGTACCTTTACATCAAATACAAATGAATATGGAGATACAAGAGTCCTTGTGTGATGGAGCGCCATTCTATGTGTTGGGACCGCTCGTCACAGATATTGCTCCAGGCTATGACCATATTACGGCTGCTATTGGTGGCGCTGTAGCGGGTATGTATGGTGCATCCTTCTTATGCTACGTTACACCAGCGGAACATTTAGCCTTACCAAATGCAGATGATGTAAAAGACGGAATTATGGCTTTCAAAATAGCGGCGCATGCTGCAGATATTGCTCGTGGTATTCCTAATGCAAGAGATATAGATGACACTATGGCTAAGGCACGTCAAGTTCTCGATTGGAAGGCACAATATGCTTGTGCCCTTGATCCTGAACGGGCTCGTTCTATTCGTGAAAGTAGAGCACCGGAGGAAGACCATAGTGAAACCTGTTCGATGTGTGGCAAGTTTTGTGCTGTACGCAGTATGAATAAAGCTTTACAAGAAGAATATATTGATATTTTATAAGCTTTTTCATATGGGAGGTCATTATGGATTTGATTGTTAATGGAGAGCCAAAGTATGTTGTAGGTGAGCAACTTCATTTGATTCTTGATGAATTAGGCTATTCTGGTAAACACTTTGTAGTTGAGCTTAATGGAGAGATTCTTAGTAAGGAAGCATATACAACCACTAAATTAACGGCTGCTGACAGATTAGAAATCGTTAGCTTTGTAGGAGGTAATTGATATATTGGATACATTTACTATAGGTAATATTGGGGTAGGGCCTATTTTTTCTACACAAACAAAACCCAATGCTAATCCTGTAGGCATTTCTTATATATATTGGGCAAAGCAGTTTAGTAAGGCTCCCATTGTTGCTATTGGGGGCATTAAAACCACAAATGCTGATACCGTTTGGCAAGTGCATCCCGATTTTATTTGTGCCGTTTCTGAAATAACAGAATCGGATAATATACAAAATACTATTTATGAGCTCATGATGGGATATAGTAGGGTCAGATAAAAAAGAGTATACATACAAACCACAAGATTTTAATCTTGTGGTTTTTGTATTTATAAAATAATTTTGTAGATTTGATAAATATCCTTGCTAAGATATAGGTTTATTTAGTATAATCGTATCATTAAATTCGATATTCTATAGAATTTATAAAATAGATGAAGATGGAGAGGTAATAGTATATGTCTCATTATGTAGATTTAAATAGTGATTTAGGCGAAAGTTTTGGTAATTATACATTAGGTATGGATAGTGAAGTATTAAATCACGTAACAAGTGCTAATATTGCTTGTGGTTGGCACGCTGGAGATCCTCTTATTATGGATGCGACTGTCCGCATGTGTAAAGAAAAGGGCGTAGCCGTAGGGGCACATCCTGGTTATCCAGATTTGATGGGATTTGGCCGTCGTGCGATGGCAGTAAATCCTGCGGAGGCAAAAGCCTATATGATATACCAACTGGGCGCACTACAAGCTTTTTGTGATAGCCATGACCTTATTTTACAGCATATGAAGTTACACGGTGCCTTTTACAATACAGCTTGTGTTACGCCTGTAATAGCTGATGCAATTTTAGATGGTTTACAAGCAGTAAATCCCAATATTGCGGCTATGGTATTGAGCGGTAGCTATATTGCTCAAGAGGCACAGCGACGAGGTATTCCTGTTATACAGGAGGTGTTTGCCGATCGTGGCTACACAGAGGAGGGAACATTGGTTCCTCGTACAGAAGTAGGTGCTTTCATCAAAGACCCACAAGAGGCTTTAGACCGAGTTCTCATGATGGTTACAAAGGGGAAGGTTGTTACTAATACGGGGAAGACCATTGATATTGTGGCTGACTCCATATGTGTTCATGGAGATAATCCTGAAGCGATAGCTTTCACAAAGTATATTCGGGAAGGGCTATCAAAAGCTGGTATAACGGTGGCGAATTTTCAACACCGATAACACTATTAAGAACATTAAAATAAATGCTTAATTAATACTAACAGAAAATACGAATATAAGTATTAAAAGCAAGTATGAGCTTTAAGCAATAAGTATGACATAGATTAATTATTATTTTGGAGGTTCCTATGAAACCAATTACAGGTAAAGCGAGTTTCTCTGTCCTATTAGGGGCAGCTTTCTTAATGGCCACGTCATCTATTGGGCCTGGCTTTATGTTGCAAACAGCAGCGTTTACAAATGAGCTGAAAGCAGACTTTGCATTTGCTATCGTTATATCCGTTATTTTCTCTATTATTGCACAGCTTAATGTGTGGACAATTATTGGTGTATCCCAAATGCGCGGTCAAGATATTGCGAATAAGGTATTACCAGGCCTTGGGTATATAGTGGCATTTTTAATTTCCCTTGGTGGATTAGCCTTTAATATCGGTAATATTGGTGGTGCTTCTATGGGCCTCAATATTATATTTGGTATCGACACAACAACAGCAGCGGCTATTAGTGGTATTTTGGGCATCTTACTATTTACATCTAAGAAGATGGGTGGTGTTCTAGATAATACGGCTAAAGTACTCGGTACGGTTATGCTCGTCCTCATTGCTTATGTAGCATTTTCAACGAATCCCCCGGTAGGGACAGCAGTGACTCATGCGATAGTACCTACGAATTATCCGTGGCTTGCTACGATAACTCTTATTGGAGGGACCGTAGGTGGCTATATAACATTCTCTGGTGGTCATCGCCTTATTGATGCTGGTATTACAGGTCAAGAACATTTAAAGGATGTACGTCGTGCAGCGATTATGGGCATGTCTGTTGATGCGCTAGTTCGTATATTATTATTCTTAGCTGTTCTTGGTGTGGTATCTATGGGATTTGTACTAGATGCTAAGGATCCAGCTGGCTCTGCTTTTCTTTTAGGAGCTGGTGAAATCGGGCATAAATTATTCGGTATAGTGTTCTTCTGTGCCGCATTGACCTCTGTAGTAGGGGCTGCCTACACATCAGTATCCTTCTTAAAAACATTGTTTAAGGTGGTAGAACGAAATGAAAAATTGACTATTATGGCATTTATCTTTATTTCTACATGTATCCTGATTTTTATTGGTAAACCAGCATCTCTATTGATTTTAGCCGGTTCTGTAAATGGGTTAATATTACCTGTTACATTGGCAGTTATGCTTGTCGCAACTCATAAATCTGAAATCGTAGGAACATATAAACACAATAAACTTTTATATTATACAGGGTGGATTGTAGTGCTCGTAACATCTTACATTGGTGTTACATCTTTAAAGGGCATTGCTAAGTTACTAGGTTAATTAATTATCTGTGAAAGCACCATTACGTTCGTCTTGAATGTGATGGTCCTTTCTAGTTATAGTAGGAGGTACATATGAAACCTACAATTTCACCTGTAGGGGATTGCGCTATCTCTATTGATTTTGGTCAAGCAATCGATCCAAAGATTAATCGACAAATCCGACAAGTTATAGAGCAGATTAAACTCTTACAGCTAGATGGAATTATTGAACTAGTTCCTACATACTGTGCATTGCTTGTTCAATATGATGCAATGGTATATACGTATACCGACATTTGTGGAACTCTTAATCCTATATTACAAGAATCTGTAACAGACAGCGCAAATGAACGTGTTACGATTGTTGAAATCCCGACCATATACGGTGGCGAGTATGGTCCAGATCTAGGCTTTGTAGCCTCTCACAATCATATAAGTGAAGCTGAGGTTGTATCCATTCATAGTGGTACTGATTATTTGGTTTATATGTTAGGTTTTATTCCTGGTTTTACTTACTTAGGTGGAATGGATCCTCGCATTGCAACTCCGCGGTTGTCTTCGCCAAGAATTTTGATTCCTGCCGGGTCTGTAGGTATTGCAGGAGAACAGACTGGCACATATCCATCAGATTCTCCAGGGGGATGGCAGATCATTGGGTGCACACCTGTGACTATGTATGATATGTCTAAAAAACAAGCTGCATTATTAAGAGCAGGGGACTACGTTCGTTATGTGCCCATCGATGATACTGAATTTTATCGCATCAAATCCTTAGGTTCAGCTTATGCTCCTGTTGTACATGAAGTAGAGGTAGGTGATTTGCGTGGCTTTAAATAGTTTTAAGAAAGCTTCAATCCACGTAGATGGACCAGGGATGTATACAACGATTCAAGATGCAGGACGAGTCGGCTATCAACAATATGGTATGCCTGTAGCGGGGCCTATGGATAGTGAAAGCTATCTATTGGGGCAGGCTTTAGTAGGAAACAAGGAGCCTTTAGGTGCTTTAGAATGCACCGTGCTACCGCCTACACTAACGGTTCAAGGTACATGTATTGTTGCTTTTACAGGGGCTGATATGCATCCCACTATTAATAATATAGTCGTGCCTCGATACATACCTTTTATATGTCACGAAGGAGATATTATTTCTGGTAGCTTTAGCCAATGTGGCGTGCGTATGTATATTGCTTTCTCAGGCGGTATTGATGTTCCTGCTATTAATGGTAGCGTATCCACTCATACAAAGGCTAAGATAGGTGGCCTTGAGGGGAGACCGTTACAAACAGGTGATCAGTTTGGCATTAATGCATTTACTAGAGACGAAGTGAATGTGTGCGACTTCTATGATGGTCATAACTTATTCAATATCGCCTTATATAACCGCGGCGGCCGTGAGTGTCACGAACCTTTGCGTGTAGTACTAGGGGAGCAAGCAAAGTATTTTACAGAGAAAGGAATCAAGACCTTTGGTAGTAAAATATATACATTGACTGTACAATGTGATCGTATGGGCTTTCGCTTGGATGGCCCTGTTATAGAGCATATAGATGGTGCGGATATTATCTCCGATGGCGCTGTATTTGGTTCTATCCAAGTTCCTTCTGATGGAAACCCTATAGTACTCATGGCAGATCGGCAAACAACAGGTGGCTATACAAAGATTGGTACTGTGATTACGGCAGATTTACCTAGGTTAAGCCAATTACCAGTGGGGGATGGAATTCATTTTGATATCATATCTGTCGAAGAAGCACAAGCGATATATCGTACATATATGAAACGCTTACATAAGCGCATACAATTAGCACACGAACAAAGTGTATATGCCTTTAATGTAACTTAATTGGTTTTCCCTATTTAATTATATAAACTAGCAATAAAGCTATCTTGTAGATTGTTATTTCTATGAGATAGCTTTTTGTTATGTAATGTAAGATGAATTGATGAGGTGGAGGGAAAATATAATCTTATAAAACAAGTTTAAAATAATGATTATGAATTTATATTCATTTTATCTCTTCTTTATGGTATAAAATAAGCCCGTATTTTATATAAATTTGTGATATGAATCACTATAAAATGCATTAATGCTGCATTTGTGCGCTATGTAGAATTATGAATAAAAAATGAAAAAGCTTGATAGTGTATTAAAGGTTTTGATATACTTATAATATTGAAAATTTTGGAATTCTCGTATGACTTACATATGATAAAACATCGAGGGAGCATTAATATTACTATAGTTTATAGGAGAAAGTATGAATAAGATTTTTAAAGTGGTTTGGAGCAAATCAAAAAACTGCTACGTAGTAGTATCTGAGTTCGCTAAGAATAATAGTGGCAAAAAGAAAATTGTTGTAGCAGCAATTTTGGCTGCATTAGCAATGACTAATGCTAGCATCTCTATGGCGGCAAATACTTTGCCTACAAATATGCATGCAACAGCAGTAGGCTTGGGGGCTGGTGCTTCTGTTACTGGTGATAAAGCTGTAGGTTTCGGTCAAAATGTAGCAGCTGCAGGTGGATATTCTATTGCAATAGGGGCTAATTCTAGTACCAGTGTTAACAGTCCACAAGGAATCGCTATTGGTGGTGGTAATACTGCTAATGAAGGTGCAAGAGTAATTGGGGAGCAAGCAATTGCCATTGGGGGAAATACAATAGCTCAAGGTAACTCTTCTATTGTTATTGGTGGCGATGATGTAGTTAAAGCCGATGGTGTAAAAGTTATTTACACTACGAATAATGGTGAGAATAAAACTGGGGATTTGCGTAGTGCGGTTCAAAGCTTAACAGGATTTGATATGAGAAACCCACTATATACATCGGCAACGGCTGGTGAATCTGGTATCACATTAGGCATGAAAGGTCAGTCAGGCAATGTGGGCATTGCCATTGGTACAGGTGCAAATGCGAAGGATCGTTTATCAGGAACTTCTAGTGGGGCTTCTGGTCAAGCCAATAATGATGTAACAAATGCTATTGCTATTGGCACAGGGGCTAGGGCAAATCGTGATAATGCTATTGCCATCGGTGGTGGTTCTAACACTGATGTAGGCGGTACAAAACAATCTAGCTATACTTTGCCAAATAACGTTGTTGCTTCCTGGGCTGGTGGTGATAAAACATTGCCAGGTGACGTTGTATCTTTTGGTTCTAAAGGGTATGAACGTCAGTTGAAACATGTGGCTCCTGGTGAAGTAAGTGCTACTTCCACAGATGCAATTAATGGCTCTCAACTTAGCGCTATTGTAGACCAAATCGCTTATAAATATATATCTATAAAATCTTCTGATGTTGCTAATAAAGATAATACTGGTGCTACGGCCGATAATTCTATTGCTATTGGCCCAAATGCCGCAACAGACGCATCTGCAAGTCGTTCTGTGGCTGTTGGTGATGGCGCCAGAGGTAAAGTAGTAGATGGTGTAGCTGTTGGCTCAAAATCTATAGCTGATATTGCTTCAGGTGTAGCGGGCTATAATGTTAATACTAGTCGTACAGATATATATGCTGGTTTAAGTGGTGCTGCCCTAACGTCTAAATTAGGTGGTGTTGCTGTTGGTACGACAAACCAAACACGTCAAATTAACTATGTTGCTGCAGGTACTGCTGATACAGATGCAGTAAACGTGGCACAGTTAAAGAGTGTTAATCTAGCTTTTACAGGTGATACTGGTACAGGCGATGTGAACCTTGCTAATAGTAAATTGGCTGTAAATGGTGATAATACATACATTAGCACTACAGCTAATGGTAAGAAAATTACAGTTTCTGGTAAAAAGCAAGACATTACTGTAGCAAATGGTAGCGCTACAGCCTCGGCAGGTATGGCGGATTCTGCTAACGTAGCTAATGCGATTAATCAAGCAATTGATCAAAATAAATATGGTTGGAATCTTTCTGCTAATGGTGAAGCTACACCAGTAGCAGTTGAAAAAGGTAATACAGTAGATTTTTCTGGTGACGATAATGTTGCGGTTGCTAGAAATGATAAGAAAATCTCTGTAGCTTTGAAAAAAGATCTTTCTAAATTAAACAGTGCTTCTTTCAATAATGCTAGCGGTAATGAAACTGTAAAAATTGATGGTGATAAAGGTATTAATGCTGGCAATTTGAAAGTTGCCAATGTAGCAGATGGTGTTGCTGATAAAGATGCTGTCAATGTATCCCAATTGAAAAAAGTTGACGATAAAGCTGAAGCTAACAAAACTGCTATTGATACAAATAAAACTGCAATTGCTAAAAATGCAGGCGATATTGCAACAAACAAAACAGATATTGCTACCAATAAGGACAGTATTGCTGCGAATACGCAAAAAATTGCTGACAATAAAACTACAATAGATAAAAATACTGGTGAAATTGCTACAAATAAAGGGGATATTGCTTCTAATAAAGCTAATATTGCTCAAAATACTGCTGCTATTGCCCGTAAGATTTCTTTAGGTGGTAACTCTGGTTCTACCGATGAAAAATCCTTGAACACAGGTGATGTGAAATTCAATGTGAAAGGTGAAAATGGTCTTACTACGGTTGCTAATGGCGACGATGTGACTGTTAAACTCGATGATGTAACTAAAAATAAACTCGACAATGCAGCTGATCGAGACTTGAGCAATTTGACTCCTAATGGTAAACAACAAGTTAAGGACTTAGCAGCTTGGAATGTAGTCGCTAATAATGAGACGGCTGAAAAGGTTGAAGGTAATAACACTGTTAAGTTTATTGATGGTGATAACATTTCTATTACTCAAAATGGTAAGGACTTCACCATTTCTACTAAGAAAGATGTAACTTTTGATACGGTAACAGCTACTCAAACGATTACAGCGCCAAAGGTTAAAGCGACAACTGGGGTTGAAGCTCCTCAAGTAACAGGTTTGACTAACACTGCATGGACTCTAGGCCAAACACAACCTGTATCTGGTCGTGCAGCTACAGAAGACCAATTGAAATACGTTGATGATCAAGTAGCAGAAAATAAAGCCAACATTGCTGATAATACAGATAAGATTGGCAAAAATGCTGATGCTATTGCTACTAATAAAGATAATATTGCAGATAATAAGCAAAAAATAGCTGATAATAAAACAGCAATCACTAAAAATACTGACGACATTGCTACCAATAGACAAAATATCGCTGATAACAAAGCGGCCATCATTAAAAATACTAGTGATATTGCAACTAATAAGGATAACATCGCAACCAATAAAGCTAACATCGACAAAAACACGACAGCTATTGGCCGTAAGATTTCTTTAGGTGGTAACTCTGGATCTACCGATGAAAAATCATTGAGCACAGGTGATGTGAAATTCAATGTGAAAGGGGAAAATGGACTTACAACGGTTGCTAATGGCGATGATGTAACTGTTAAACTTGATGATACGACTAAAGGCAAAATCGATAATGCTGCTGATCAAGACTTGGGCAACTTGACGCCTACTGGCAAGAAACAAGTTAAAGATTTAGCAGCATGGAATGTAGTCGCTAATAATGAAACGGCTGAAAAAGTTGAAGGTGGTAACACTGTTAAGTTTATCGATGGTGATAACATTTCCATTACTCAAAATGGTAAAAATTTCACCGTTTCCACTAAGAAAGATGTAACCTTTGATACGGTAACCGCTAACCAAACCATTACAGCGCCAAAGGTTAAAGCGACAACTGGGGTTGAAGCTCTTCAAGTAACAGGTTTGACCAACACTGCATGGACTCCGGGGCAAACACAACCTGTATCTGGTCGTGCTGCCACAGAAGACCAATTGAAACATGTTGATGATCAAGTAGCAGAAAACAAAGCCAATATCACTGATAATACAGATAAGATTGGCAAAAATGCCGATGCTATTGCAGATAATAAACAAAAGATAGCTGACAATAAAACTGCAATTGATAAAAATGCAGTAGATATTGCTACCAATAAAGACAATATTGCAACTAATAAAGCTGATATCGCAGCCAATACAGATAAAATCGGTAAGAATGCTGATGCTATTTCAGATAATAAGCAAAAAATAGCTGATAATAAAACTGCAATTACTAAAAATACTGGCGACATTGCTACAAATAAAGGGGATATTGCTTCTAATAAGGCTAATATTGCTCAAAATACTGCTGCTATCGCTCGTAAGATTTCTTTAGGTGGTAACTCTGGTTCGACTGATGAAAAATCGTTGAGCACAGGTGATGTGAAATTCAATGTGAAAGGTGAAAATGGTCTTACGACTGTTGCTAATGGCGACGATGTGACAGTTAAACTCGATGATACGACTAAAGGTAAAATCGAGAATGCAGCTGACCAAGACTTGAGCAATTTGACCCCTGATGGTAAGCAACAAGTTAAGGATTTATCCGCATGGAACGTAGTAGCTAATGGTAATACTGCCGAAAAACTTGAAGGTGGCAATACAGTTAAGTTTATCGATGGTGATAACATTTCTATTACTCAAAATGGTAAGGACTTCACCATTTCTGCTAAGAAAGATGTAACCTTTGATACGGTAACAGCTACTCAAACGATTACAGCACCAAAGGTTAAAGCGACAACTGGGGTTGAAACTCCTCAAGTAACAGGCTTGACTAACACTGTATGGACTCCGGGCCAAACACAACCTGTATCTGGTCGTGCAGCCACAGAAGACCAATTGAAACATGTTGATGATCAAGTAGCAGGAAACAAAGCCAAGATTGCTGATAATACAGATAAGATTGGCAAAAATACTGATGCCATTGCAGATAACAAGCAAAAAATAGCTAATAATAAAGCTGCAATTGATAGAAATGCTGCTGATATTGCAACTAATAAGGACAATATTGCTGCGAATAAACAAAATATTGCTGATAACAAAGCGGCTATCACTAAAAATACTAGTGATATTGCAACTAATAAGGATAACATCGCAACCAATAAAGCTAACATCGACAAAAACACGACAGCTATTGGCCGTAAGATTTCTTTAGGTGGTAACTCTGGTTCGACTAATGAAAAATCCTTGAGCACAGGTGATGTGAAGTTTAACGTAAAAGGTGAAAATGGTCTTACTACGGTTGCTAATGGCGACGATGTGACTGTTAAACTCGATGATGCAACTAAAGGTAAAGTTGACAATGCAGCTGATCGAGATTTGAGTAATTTGACCCCTGACGGTAAGCAACAAGTTAAGGACTTAGCAGCTTGGAATGTAGTCGCTAATAATGAGATGGCTGAAAAGGTTGAAGGTGGTAACACCGTTAAGTTTATCGATGGTGATAACATTTCCATTACTCAAAATGGTAAGGACTTCACCATTTCTACTAAGAAAGATGTAACTTTTGATACGGTAACAGCTAC
Source organism: Veillonella sp. 6_1_27 (assembly GCF_000163735.1). NCBI lineage: Bacteria > Bacillati > Bacillota > Negativicutes > Veillonellales > Veillonellaceae > Veillonella > Veillonella sp. 6_1_27. The sequence continues at coordinate 13,572 of NZ_GG770217.1, read as the reverse complement.
TCAAACGATTACAGCGCCAAAGGTTAAAGCGACAACTGGGGTTGAAACTCCTCAAGTAACAGGCTTGACTAACACTGCATGGACTCTAGGCCAAACACAACCTGTATCTGGTCGTGCAGCTACAGAAGACCAATTGAAATACGTTGATGATCAAGTATCAGAAAATAAAGCCAAGATTGCTGACAATACAGATAAGATTGGTAAAAATGCAGAGGCTATTGCGGATAACAAACAAAAAATAGCGGATAATAAAGCTGCAATTGATAAAAATGCAGTAGATATTGCTACTAACAAAGATAATATCGCAACTAATAAAGCCGATATAGCAACTAATAAAGATAATATTGCGACGAATAAACAAAATATTGCAGATAACAAAGCGGCCATCACTAAAAATGCTGGCGATATCGCAGCCAATAAAGCTAATATTGATAAAAATACAGAAGCTATTGGTCGTAAGATTTCCTTAGGTGGTAATACTGGTTCAACCGATGAGAAATCCTTAAGTACAGGCGATGTGAAATTCAATATTAAAGGGCAAAATGGTATTGTTACTGAAGCTAATGGAGACGATGTAACTGTCAAATTAGATGATGCTACGGCTAATAAAATCAATAATGCAGCAAATACGGATTTGAGCAACTTAACAGATGCTGGTAAACAACAAGTTAAAGATTTATCCGCATGGAACGTAGTAGCTAATGGTAATACTGCTGAAAAAGTTGAAGGTGGCAATACAGTTAAGTTTATCGATGGTGATAACATTTCCATTACTCAAAATGGTAAAGATTTCACAATTGCTACTAAACAAGACGTAACTTTCAATACTGTAAAAGCAAATCAAACTATTACAGCACCAAAAGTGAAAGCTACAGAAGGTGTAGAAACACCTCAAGTAACGGGTTTGACTAACACTGCATGGACTCCGGGTCAAACACAGCCTGTCTCTGGACGTGCCGCCACAGAAGATCAATTGAAACATGTTGATGATCAAGTAGCAGAAAACAAAGCCAACATTGCTGATAATACAGATAAGATTGGTAAAAATGCTGATGCCATTGCGGATAACAAGCAAAAAATAGCTAATAATAAAGCTGCAATTGATAGAAATGCTGCTGATATTGCAACTAATAAGGATAACATCGCAACCAATAAAGCTAATATCGACAAAAACACGACAGCTATTGCTCGCAAGATTTCTTTAGGTGGTAACTCTGGTTCTACCGATGAAAAATCGTTGAGCACAGGTGATGTGAAATTTAATGTGAAAGGTGAAAATGGCCTTACTACGGTTGCTAATGGCGACGATGTAACTGTTAAACTCGATGATGCAACTAAAGGCAAAATTGATAATGCTGCAAATCAAGACTTGAGCAACTTGACAGATGCTGGTAAACAACAAGTTAAAGATATATCTGCATGGAAGGTAACAGCTGCAGGAGGTACTGTTGAAAAAGTACAAGGTAGTGATACCGTAAAATTCCAAGCTGGTGATAATCTTGTAGTTAACCAAGATAGAACTACTTTCACATATGGCTTGGCTAAAGACTTAAAAGGCCTAAACAGTGTTATTGTAGGTGATGAAAACGGTGTATCTACTAAAATCACTCCTGCAGGTACAACTGTGAAAGATGCAGCTGGCAACTCTACTACAATTAATGGGGGTGGTATGACTATTACTCCTGCAGATACAGCAGCTAGCCCTGTATCACTTACTGTAGACGGCTTAAATAATGGTGGCAACAAAATTCATGGAGTAGCGCCTGGCACAGCTGATACTGATGCAGTAAATGTTAGCCAATTGAAAGCATCTAATGCTGGTTTACAAGAAGCTGTTAACCGTGTTGGTACTGAAACACAACGTGTTGGTGCTCATGCAGCAGCTATGGCAGCGTTGAAACCAATTCAATATGATCCATTGGAACCAACACAAATTATGGCTGGTATTGGTAACTACCGTGGTGAAACTGCGGGTGCCATCGGTATTGCTCACTACCGAACTGAAGATACTATGTTCAACGTAGGTGTTTCACTTGGTACTAGCCATAACATGGTAAATGCAGGTGTAACGCATAAATTTGGTGGTAGTCGTGAAAGAAAAGACGCTATTCCAGAACGCTATAAGGCGGGGCCTATTAGCTCTGTTTATGTAATGCAAGATGAAGTATCTAGTCTCAAAAAAGAAAATAGTAATCAAAAAACGGTTATTGCTAATCAAGCAGCGCGTCTAAATACATTAGAAGCTGAAAATGAACGTCAACGTCAAGAATTGGCTGAAACTAAACAAGGCTTAGATGACTTGCGTGCCGTAGTAAATCAATTATTAGCTTCTAAAGGTTAAGAGTTGAGAACTAATTTTGATAATAGTCTAAGATAGTTATTTCTCTGTAAAACTAAAGAACCTCTTATACATTGTTGTACTTGATAGGGTATATACATTTCGTATAAGAGGTTCTTTTGCTATTTTGATATGTATTCTTATTTAAAATGCATAACATATGAATGACTTCTCATATGTTGTGTGATATAATACAGTGGAAATAAGAGGTAAAGTGATACCTCTATTATGTATGATCTTGCATGAATAGGAGATAGGATGTTAGACCGTATACAACGATGGCTTTCAATAGACACCATGTTGCCTGTTGCAGAACGATTAGGAGCTGTAGGAACTACAAAGCAGCTATATGGTAATTATTTAAAAATAGCTTGGCCAGCTACATTACAAGGCTTGATGTTACAATTTATGACTGCCATTGATTTGGCGATGGTTGGTGCCTTAGGTGCGTCAGCTCTTGCTTCGGTAGGCATTATGGGTCAACCTGAGATGGTAATGCTCATCTTTTGTCGAGCCTTATCCATTGCTGTGACAGCAATTATAGCTCGTCGTCATGGTGAAGGCGATGTAGATGGTATGAATGCCGTACTCAAGCAATCTATTTTATTGAATTTTTTAATTTATGTACCGTTATTATTGATATGTTTCTTGAACTTAGAGCATATTCTACGTTTTACGGGTGCTGAAGATGGCTATATTGAAACAGCCGTTTGGTATGGTCGTTTCATAGTTATTAGCTTAATATTTCAGTCCTTTAGCCAAATCGTAGGGGCTGCACTCATTGGATATGGTAACACTAAAGTTATTTTTAAATCTAATGTAGTAGGGAATATTTTGAATACGATAATGAATTTCTTCTTGATTTATGGTATTGGTTTCTTCCCTGAACTTGGCGTTATGGGGGCAGGTGTATCCACTATGATCAGTAGTGCTATTATTGCATTATTGTTGTTGCGTACGATTTCACAACATACTTCTACTGGATTAACATTGCGCCATCCGTCGAAATGGACTTTTGAAAGGCCCGTATTACATACAATGTTTCATGTCGGTGGCAGTTCTTTAGGAGAACAGTTCTTTGAGCGATTCGGTATGTATACATACACTATGATTGTTGCTTCCTTAGGTGCGGTACCTTTAGCAGCACATTACGTATGTATGAATTTAATGGATATATTTTACTATTTTGCGATGGGTCTTGGATTTGCAGGTGCATCTCATACTGGGCAAAGTCTGGGACACAAACGACCAGATATTGCACGTACTTATGGTAAAATTGGTGCTCGTATTGGTTTAGTCGTGGGCCTTGTAAGTGCATTAATCTTTATTGGTCCTGGTGATTTTTTAGTACAGTTATATACTCGTGAAAGTGATGTTGTCACACTTTCAGCCACTTTGATGGGCATTATGGCTATCGCTGCATTCCCTCAAGCATTACAGCAAGTGTATTCCGGTGTGTTGAAAGGGGCAGGAGATACATATTACATCATGAAATATTCTCTTGTAAGCGTAGCAATCATTCGTCCTATTATTACTTATTTATTGTGCATTACACTAGGTTTAGGACTTTTTGGGGCATGGTTATCTTTGTGCTTCGATCAGTCTCTAAGATTATGTTGTTCTTATTTGAGATTTATTCGAGGAACATGGCAACATAAGGTTGTTTAATGAGATGTAAATTCTTTTTCACATTGAAAGTTTTAGAAGGATTCATGAAAAAGAAGTGAATAAACTCTTGTCTATTAAAAATTTTTGATGTACAATACGTAATGTGAAAAAAATGACACATTGGGGAATGTGTTATCTGACCAGAAACTTCTGATTTCACGTATATATGTAAGGGATATACATATGAAATGATAAAAGCTTCCTTAGTGCATAAGGGAGCTTTTATTCGTTCAATTATAGTTAGATCTATTAGTATATATAATAATGATTTTGATGAACTTATAAGACCAGTAATTTTATTATTGTTAGAGAATCTTAAAAAAGATAAATAGTATTATAATTACGGGAATGTAATATGTGTAGAGAATCGCAGTAATTAGGCAATAGAGAGGGTTTAAATATTTATATTTATAATATTTATCGATAGATATAACTAAAAATTCATCAAATATTCATGAAGAATGTTGAATTATATTGAAAAAATGTGTAAAATATAAGCATATTATTACCAAAGCCTAAGTATTATAAGGGCTGTTTTTGGAGGGAATTATAATGAATAAAAAATTATTAGCTTTATTGGCAGTTGCTGCTGTAGGTGTGTCCGTAGCAGGTGCAACTCCTCAAACTCAATTCAATAAAGGTGAGTTTCAAGTTGATCTTGGTGCGTCTGATTCTAAAGCAAAAACTAAAGCTTGGACTTCTGATGCAAAATGGAACTTTGATGGTGGTGTAACATACGCTTTCACAGATAAAACAGCGTTGCAATACCAATACCATGGTTTGAACGATAAATATAACGGTATGAGCTATAGTGACAGAATGCAAGAAGTTAATTTGGTTCAATCCTTGAACAAAAATTTCGCAGTATATGGCGGTTATGCTCACATTTCTGGTGATGCATTCCCTAAAGCAAATAATATTGCTCAATTAGGTGTAATTGGTAAAGCTAACCTTGGCTCCAAAGTAGACGTTTATGGTAAAGCGGGTGTAGGGACTAAGAGAACTACTACTTGGGAAGCAGGTTTAGGTTATAAAGTTAACCAAGACTGGGATATTAATGCAGGGTATCGTTATATCAATACTAAACGTGATGATAAGTCCAATATTTCCTTCCAAGGTCCAGTAGTTGGATTATCTTACCGTTTTGGCGGTCACAAATCCGTAGCTCCTGTATACACTCCAGCGCCAGCTCCTGTATACACTCCGGCTCCAGCTCCTACTGTAGAAGCGCCTGCATATAAAACTCCTAAATTGGATTACTATGTACAATCTATCTACTTTGACTCCGACCAAGATGTTGCTCGTGCAGACCAATATCCAAACTTAACAGCTGCTGTAAATGCTGCTAACCAATATTCTCAAGACCAAGTTAAATTGATGGGTAACGCTGATACTGATGCAAATCCTCAATACAACATTGCTTTGTCTGAACGCCGCGTACAACATGTGGCTCAATATTTAGTTAACCATGGTGTATCTGCCGATCGTCTTATCGGTATTGCTAATGGTGATGTTAAACCAGTTGCAACTAACTCTACAGCAGCAGGTAAAGCTGAAAACCGTCGTGTAGACGTTTATATTCATCGCTAATCTCTAGACTAATCTAGATTAGGCCTACAATAAGTCCACCTTCAATCATGCTCTCTTGTTTATCGAGAATTCGAGCATGCGATAAGGTGGACTTTTGTGTTATACTAAAATTGCATACAATCCTAGGTCATACAATGTTCATTATGCTTTGGTAATGTATGCGATGTGAGAATCGTATAGTTATATAGGTGTAGCTTATTAATAGTGTTATGTGAAGTAGGTTATTATGAAAGAATTCAAATATTACAAACAGCTCATAGGAGCTATTATACTAGCGGGCATTATGATTATGATGGCACTACGTATAAGTGATATTGCTAGTGGTCTTGACGCTATCTTTACGGCTTTTGTTCCGCTCATTGTGGGTGCTTGTATTGCTTTCGTATTGGATATTCTAGTCGTTCGTTATGAACGATGGCTATGGCCTAAGTGTGACTCTGGATGGAAGTATAAAATACGTCGCCCGTTGAGTCTTTTGCTATCCTTTGTAACAATTAGTGTTATTGTGTATTTTATTGCTCGGATGGCTTTACCTCAATTGATTCATTCTATGTCGATTATTGTAGCTGCATCACCGCAATTGTATACGGATTTCCAAACATGGATGCAACATATTACAGAAACCATTCCAATGGCGTCGAATCAAACGATTATAGATGCCCTAAGTGGAGAGAATATTGCTAAATATACTCGTGAATGGGGGACAAAAGGTGGCACATATATTGTAAATGCAATGGGCACCGTATTGTCTTGGACTTTGAACATAGGTCTTGGCTTAATTTTTGCTGTTTATATGTTGCTTGATAAGGAACGCCTTATGTTACAAGGTAAACGTATATTAAAGGCTTATGCATCAGATGAGTGGGTAAGTCGAGTTAGTTATGTAACTCGTGTAGCAGTTCAAACATTCAGTAATTTTTTTGTAGGTCAGTTTATAGATGCCTTGGTTCTAGGCGTGATGGTAGGTATTACTTTATGGCTATTTAATATTGAATATGCTACAACGATTGCCTGTGTAATTGGTCTAACTGGTTTGATTCCACTATTAGGTATTTATGTTGGTGGTATCATTGGAGCCGTTATGCTACTTACTGTTAGCCCTATGGATGCTCTTATCTATGTAATTATTCTGGAGATACTACATCAAATTGAAAGTAACTTTATTTATCCTAAAATTGTAGGTAACTCTGTTGGATTACCAGGTTTGTGGGTATTTGCTGCTGTTATCGTAGGCGGTAGTTTGATGGGGGTTACTGGTATGTTGATCGGTGTACCTTTAGTGGCTACATGCTATAAATTGATTATGACTGATGTAGATGGACGACTTGCATCTAATGAAGGTTTATAGTATATTGTCTAAATGATATGACTATTTACATATTTTTCGTGTTGCTGAATATAGCATGAACTTATAGAAATTCTAGTGTACTAATAGTTTGATTAATAGAAACATGATATCTAGTAGGAGGATTATAATGAATAAAAAGTTGATTTCTATGGCATTAACGGGGGTATTAGCAGTGGGCATGTTATCCGTTGCTACACCAAGTGTGGCAGATGCACGCAAAACAAAGCCTGAAACAAGTACGGATATTTCTGTAAAACGTGCACCTGGCGAGTCCATAGTTATGACTATGAGCCAAATTGGAACTATTTTCCAAAATCGCTATCCTAATGCGGCGCTTCATTCTGTAGAGCTCAACTCTAATGACTTGAACTATGGTTATAAAGTAGTTGGTTATAGTAAGTATCATCAGTACAAGATGAAAATTGATGTAATCACTGGTAATGCTTCTGATATGGAAGAGGGGGGCAAACCTAAGAAAGTTATTGGTGAGATTTTCAATAAAGATAAAGTTATTGAATCAACGCAAGCAGAACGTGTTGCAAAACAACAACTTGGAAATGATGCTGTTATGAAGGGCTGGAAAATTGAAGCTCATAATGGTAAAGTTTTATACTATGTGACTATGCATCAAGATGGTAAAAAAGTAGTTGTTACAGTAGATGCTGAGACAGGTGCTTATGTAGAACAATCTAAATCCTATAAATTACCACCTGAGCCAGATCAAGGCTTCGATGGTCGTAAAACAAATCTCGTTTGGGGTTCTGATATAGATATGGGCCGCTAACCTATCTATTGATGATTAATAAGAAAAGAGCCGAAGGCAATGCCTTTGGCTCTTTTTTGCGATTCCGATACTATAAAATATCGGTTGATAGTGCTCTTATGTTAGAATATTTTTTTTACAATAGATATGTTTGCAACAAAAGGACTGCGCCTAGGTTTAGTCCTTTTATTATTTATAACTATAGTTGTATTACCAACGATTTTCGTAGTACACTTGTGTCCACATGATAACCTCGACGAGGGATGGATGTGGGCTCATAGTTTCGCCTACAGTGATAACGGATCTAGGGTCCATTTCACGAGTAATACCTTTTTCACGTAAACGTTTAGTGCGTTCAGAAGCAATTTCTTCGTTGATTGCTGTCAACGGAGTTACACCACTATTCATAAGGTTCACATAAGGCTGGAAGAGGATAGAGGCTTGAGGACCTACGACATGCATACCAAGGATATGGTTGGTGTCTTTATCTACCACAATTTTTACAAATCCATCGTTTATATCTCCAGGGTTGATACCCATTGCATAGCCTTTTGCAGTGGAGGAGTAGAAGTTCTTCCCAACGCCTACATTGTAACCCGCTTTGATAGCTTCAGCCTCTGTGAGACCTACACTACCAACTTCAGGATAGGAGAAAGTAACTTTTGGTAATGTATCATACCTTGCCCAACGGTAATCATCTTCACTTGTTGCATAGAAGAGATTGTGAGCAATGATATCTGCTTCGTAGTTTGCACGGTGACGAAATGCCGGCTCCCCATTGACATCACCTAAAGCGTAGATACCATCAACGGATGTTTCTAAAAATTCGTTAGTTTTGATCCAGCCTTTAGGCCGTGTTTCAATACCAGTATTTTCTAGGTGAAGTTCTTCCACAGCTGGATGGATACCTGCAGCTACAAGGATTTCTTCAACTTTAGTTTCTGTAATTTCGCCAGTAGTACGATCTTTAGTAACTACTACTTTAAGGCCATCCTCTTGGCGGATTTCAACAGTGTCTTGGTTTAGAAGTACGTTAATACCACGTTCTCTGTAGTTGTTAAGCAAGTGTTCCGATATATCTGCATCTTCTTTAGGAACTAAACGTACATTATGTTGTAGAATTGTTACTTTTGTACCAGCGGAATCAAATACATGAGCGAACTCAACACCAATCGGACCCGCACCAAGTACAGCAAGGGATTTATATGGCTGTTTAGGGAATTTATCACCAAAGAGACTTTCACTAGTAAGGAACCCTGATTCTTGAAGACCTGGTACATTAGGTACATTACTATAGCCACCAGTACCAAGGATAATTGTAGGCGCTGTAATTTCTACAATGCCAGACCCATCGTTAAGATGGATGTTCATCACTTTATCAGATACAAAGCTTGCTGCACCACGATACACATCTACGTTGTCATAGGCATTGTAATAATCATAGATGCCTGCAGATTCGTCAATTTTATGCCAAGTACGCTTGGACACAGTATGCCAGTCCATAGTAGCAGGTCCAACGTTAACGCCAATTTTTTTGAATTCTTTTGTTTCTTGAATTGCATTAGCTGCTGTAACCATAACTTTTGTAGGAATACAACCGCGAGTTAGACATGTACCACCAAATTTACCTTTTTCTATGACTGCCACTTTAAGGCCTTTTTTGAGCGCAGCATCAGCTACGATGGTTGCGCCGCCTGTACCAACTACAATAATATCGTATTGTTTCATGTTGATTCCTTCCTATATATCTACTAATAGTTATTATCATTAACTATATTATACCACTACATTGAAGAAAATCAATATAGTTTGTTAGTGATTGGTGAAAGTTTATATTTAGTTTATCCAAATACATAATATTATTTCCAGAAAATTAAGAGGCGCGGATATATGTAACTTTCACAAAGTCCTATAAAAGAATGTACAATTAGTTTACAAAAAAAAGACGGTCCCAAAGGACCGTCTAAAAAAATTTTAGTTCCAATCTTGATGATAACCGCGTTTTGCATAATCAGCAGTAGCAGTGAAGAGGATATCTGTGCTAGAGTTAAGTGCAGTTTCCGTGGAATCTTGTAATACCCCGATAATAAAGCCTACGCCTACAACTTGCATTGCTACATCATTGGATATACCGAATAGGGAACAAGCCAATGGAATGAGTAACAAGGAACCGCCTGCAACACCGGAAGCCCCACATGCACCTATAGTGGCAATAACAGATAATAGGATTGCGGTAGGAATATCTACAACGATACCTAATGTATGCGCCGCAGCTAATGTCATGATTGTGATTGTAATTGCTGCACCACCCATATTGATTGTAGCTCCTAATGGAATGGATACGGAATACATATCTGGATTAAGTTTCAATCGTTTGGCTAAATCAAGGTTTACGGGAATGTTTGCAGCAGAACTACGTGTAAAGAACGCATAGATTGCAGATTCTCGTAAGCATTTGAATACCAATGGGTATGGATTACGACGAAGGTAAATAAAGGATAAAATTGGATTGATTACTAGTGCTACAAAGATCATAGAACCAAGTAATAATACGAGTAATTGAAAGTACCCAATCAAGGCTTCGATGCCGTTAGTAGCAATGGATTCTGCTACAAGGCCCATAATACCAAGAGGGGCGAATCGAATGATCCAACCTACTACAGTAGTAATAGCTTGTGCAATGGACTCCATAACTTCCTTCGTATTCATCGGTGCATGGCGTAAAGCACCACCAATGATAAGTGCCCAACCTAAAATACCGATGTAGTTAGCAGTCATTAATGCTTTTACAGGATTATCAACTACATTTTTTAGTAATGTTGTCATAACCTCTACGATACCTTGAGGTGGTGCGGCATCGGCTGCACCTGCTGCTAGGTGTAATGTAGTAGGGAAAAAGAAACTTACGATTACTGCTAAAGCCGCAGATAGGAATGTACCTAGTAAATATAAGGTTATAACAGAGCCCATACCTGTTTTTTGTCCAGAGCGATGTTTACTAATCGCAGCAATTACTAAGAAAAATACGAGGATAGGGGCGATACCTTTTAGCGCTCCAACGAAGAGGACTCCTAATAAAGCAAGTTCATTGGCCACATCGGGCACATAAAGAGCAGTTAAAATACCAATAATCAAACCTATGATAATTTGTTGGATTAGACTGACTCTATTGATTGATTTTACAAATCGATTCATAGTACACTCCAATACTTATATAAAAACAAATAAAATCCCATGATAAAGTATCCTTTCAACATGGACATATGTCATTATACAACGAACATGAAATGGTGGCAATAGATATTATAATCGATAGTCGTATATATTTATTATGAATATAGGTAAAAAATAGATATGTGTGTTTAGTTTTATATTATGTAGCGGAAAATACTAAATACCAGTGTTTTTAGTAGGTATGTATATATTACATAGTCATTATATAGAGTATATATATTAGGATTCTTTTTAGCGTTCCTATAGTGTGGTATACTATGCCATATATAATTCTTGAACATAGTTCTTGATTTGTGAAAGGTCCATAATGAATACTAAAGAATTTAAAACGTATGCAGATAAAGAGAAATTTGTACAAGGCGTTTTTTCTAATATTGCAAAAAACTATGACTTAATGAATACGGTGTTAAGCTTTGGACAAGATTATTTTTGGCGTAAATTCTCTGTAAAAGCGATGAATATCGGTCCTCACCAATATGTACTTGATGTGGCATGTGGCACTTGTGTATTTACGAAGGAAGCATTACGTCAAGAGCCCACTTTGAAGGTAGAGGCATTAGACTTTAATAGTGAAATGCTAAATCAAGGTCGTGTTCGTATTGAGGCTGCTGGTTTACTTAATCAAGTAAATTTAGTACAAGGTGATGCCATGGCCTTACCATATGAGGATAATACATTTGATGCTGCAATGAGTGGCTTTGCAATGCGAAATGTTCCAGATATTAAGCAGGTATTGTCTGAAATGCAACGCGTGGTAAAACCAGGGGGGAAGGTTGTGGTGTTAGAACTTGCAAAACCAAGTATGTTTGGGTTTAAACAGTTATATAACTTCTATTTTTCATATATATTGCCTATTATAGGAAAATTGAGCAAAGATAACTCTTCCTATGCATGGCTTCCAGAATCTTTACGTAGATACCCGCATCAAAGTGAGATTTTAGAAATCTGGAAATCTCTTGGATATGAAAATGCCACCTATCATGAATTGACAGGCGGCATTGTAGCTGTACACGAAGGTGTGGTACCGGAAAATTCTATTGTAGATAATAAGTGATGTTAGCGTCTTGTGAAACTATTAAAGAGCCTTTTTCTACAGGCGTAGTAGTTTCGAGAGCTGCTTTTAGCATTACTGGGTTACGATAGTAACCAGAGTCCATTGTGCTAGTTTCAGTTGTGCTAATGGAAACAGTTTTTACTGGTCCCAATGTACGACCGAGGGCAGCTGCGATAACTTCTGCTTTATGGCGACCGTTTTGAATCGCTTCTGTAGTTAAAGAATCAGATAATTGTTGAGACACATCATTTTGGAATGAAAGGTTGTTGATGTCGTTAGCACCAGCGCTAACAGCGGCATCGACAACCTTTCCTACGTTATCAAGGTTATTGATCTTAACTGTTACATGATTTGATACATTGTAACCTGTATTGATGCGTTTGCCGTCTTGATAGTCGCTCGTTGGATTGATGGAAATGCTAGATGTATAGATGTCTTTTTTTGCAACACCTAAGTTAGCTAATTGACTAATTAAATTATTCATAATACGATCATTATTAGATTTTGCAGCATTGATATTGGTATTTTGGCTTGTAATACCAAGTGTTAAAATCGCATAGTTAGGTGCTACAGATCGAGACGCTTGACCAGTAATATTAATTTCTGAAGTATCAAATGTGCCCTGTGGTGCAGCTAATGTGGTAGTTCCCATAGTAGCACATATAGCAGCTATAGCTACAGCTTTTGATAATAAATGTTTTGATAGTTTCATACTCAATCTCCTTACAATAATGTAATATTCATATTGGTAAACGCTAATAAAAGAAAACTAATTTGTGCTGGAAGTTCTTTATTACAGCTACATTGTACATGATTAATTGTGTAAAATCAATTATTAGGTTTATGATTAAAAATGAAAATAAAATGAAGATTTTGTAAAATTGAGAATTGGGGGTTGCGATTATATTTTCATTGTACTATAATATGCATACAGTCGTTTGAGCGGCTGTTTCTTAATGAGTGTAGCAATACACTTAGAGGTTTAAAATGAACTTCAAAAAAGATTATAAAATGTGTTGACATGAAAGTGGTCATAATGTTATTATAATCAAGTCGTCAATTACGACAGTACTTAATAATGAAGTAGTGCAAATTGATAACAGATCTTTGAAAACTGAACAATGATAGGTAATCAATCATATGATTGAACATATGCCAGAGTGCGGGTTTTGACATAGTCAAAACCAACCATAATTCAAAGTTACTTAAAAGTAACGATAACAAATAATGAGCTATTCAAATAGCTTCAAGGTATCTTGGAGAGTTTGATCCTGGCTCAGGACGAACGCTGGCGGCGTGCTTAACACATGCAAGTCGAACGAAGAGCGACGGAAGCTTGCTTCTATCAATCTTAGTGGCGAACGGGTGAGTAACGCGTAATCAACCTGCCCTTCAGAGGGGGACAACAGTTGGAAACGACTGCTAATACCGCATACGATCTAATCTCGGCATCGAGGATGGATGAAAGGTGGCCTCTACATGTAAGCTATCACTGAAGGAGGGGATTGCGTCTGATTAGCTAGTTGGAGGGGTAACGGCCCACCAAGGCGATGATCAGTAGCCGGTCTGAGAGGATG
>NZ_GG770218.1:24318-136963 GCF_000163735.1 Veillonella sp. 6_1_27 | reverse complement strand
CGAAGTGAAATCCACAGGCTTCGACGCAATCCTCCAGACGTGTACTTTGAGTATGGGACGCAACATATAATAAAACATTAAGCAGAATGTGCAACAAATATATATACTTCTATGTGGTTTTCAGAGTACAAACTCTGACAGATTCAGTGGCGATGGCTATGAGGATCCACCTGTTCCCATCTCGAACACAGTAGTTAAGCTCATAAACGCCGAAAGTACTTGGCTGGAGACGGCCTGGGAGGATAGGAAGCTGCTGATTGAAGCAAAGGCACACCTGAGGGTGTGTCTTTTTTTTGTATGGCTTCCTATCCTCCCAGGGGACCTGGTAAGCAGGGCAGTAAAAGTAGGGCAGTAGAAGATGGAGGAGCAACGCGACGACAGATTCACTGCATCACTTTCTTCCGAACGTAAGATTTACCAAACTGCGAAGCAGTGAAGGGAAATCCACAGTGAGGAAGCAAGTAGGGAAAGTTAAAGGTAATAAGAATTAAGCGACGATAGATTCATTGCATCAACAGTTTTTATATTAATCTTATGAGGGATTTTCTTGATAATAGCCACTTATATGTGGTATTCTCATTATGTATGTAAGTCGATGGGAGTGATTATTTTATATGTATAAATATGGCAAGAGCTGTATTAAAAAGTTGTTATATTGTATTGCAATATGTATTGCAATTTTAGCGGTTTCTATTGGGGCTATGTGGGGACTGTCTTCAAATTATAAGTTATATGGTGTACCGGTACTTAATTATCATCAAATAAATGATGAGAAACACTCCGCTTTAACATTGCATGTGGATCAGTTTAAGGAGCAGATGGAATACCTCCATAATCATGGATATCATACGATATCATTGGATCAATTGTATGAGTATTTGCAAAATGGTACGGAGTTACCAGAGAAGCCAATCGTAATAACATTTGACGATGGTTATGTAGATAATTATGAACATGCATTGCCTATATTAAAAGCATATAATATGAAAGCTACTTTGTTCATGATTAGTGACGCAGCCAATACGCCTGGTTTTGTAAATACAGCACAAATGCGTCAAATGGAGACGGCAGGATTTGATATTCAAGGGCATACAAATCATCATAAGATACTAACTCATATGGATCCTACAGAATTGCCTGATGCCATTCTTGGTGGTAAAACATCTATGGAAGGTATTTTAGGAGAACCTATCAATTATTTGGCGTATCCTGGTGGTTTTAATGATATGCTCGTTCAATATGTTACTAAACAGTCTGGGTATAAAATGGCTTTCACAGTTCAACCAGGAACAGTAAAGCCAGGGGATAATTTATATGCTCTAAATCGACTAGCTGTATTCCAAGGAGATACACCGTATTTATCTTTCTGGTTGCGCCTACATTGTGCACCGCTTATTAAGTATACATGGGCATTGCGTGATACATTACGCGATAATGGATGGCCGATATTGGCGTCTATTGTGCCTTTATTTTAGGAGGAACTATGTCTTACGAAGTTGTAGCAAGACCATTACGTGTTGCAGTATTAACTGTATCTGATACTCGTACATTAGAAACTGATAAAGGAGGCAACAAAGTTCAAGAATTTTTGGAAGCAGCAAATCATATTGTAGCAGATCGAAAAATTGTAATTGATGATTGTGAGGCTATAATAAATGCTATGATTCCATGGTGTAATGATGAGTCTATTGATGTCATTATATCTACCGGGGGAACTGGTATTGCTATGAGAGATGTTACCATCGAGGCGGTAAATAGCTTATATGAAAAGCATATCCCAGGTTTTGGTGAAATCTTTAGATATTTATCCTATACGGAGGATATTGGAACAAAAGCAATGGCATCTCGTGCAGAAGCTGGTGTTAATAACAATACTTTAATGTTCTCCGTTCCTGGGTCTGTTGGGGCCGTCACCTTGGCGATGAGCAAACTAATCATTCCTGAAATGGGCCATTTGGTGCGAGAAATTACAAAATAATACATATATTGAGACTGTTCTTTTGAGAGCAGTCTTTTTATATATGATGACAATCAATATTTGATGGATATAAAAGTAGGTAATTGATTCATAAAATATGAGCATGAGAAGTAAGTGAATTAATTTATTCTGTTTAAAACAATACCATTGCAGTATTGTTTTATTTCATTTATACTAGATTTAGTAATACGTTTGTCCGAGTGCATGAGAAAGGAGACTTTATGAAGTTAAATCAGGCCACGGATTATGCATTTCGCATGGTCTTGCATATGGCGCTACTACCTTCGGGCTCGAAGGTAACTGGTGCTGTATTGGCTGAGCAAGAGTTGATTCCAGAACGCTTTTTGCTCAAGATTATGCGTAGTCTCATTGCAGCAGGAATTATGAAATCTTTCCGAGGGGTAGATGGCGGGTTTGCTCTGAATCGAAGCCCTCAAGAGATCTCGTTGCTTGATGTAATTAGAGCAGTAGAAGGGGATGCGTATTTACAACGTTGTTTATATGATGTAGGTTCTTGCTCTAAGTCTTGTAAGGGGCATTGCGCTATAAATGAAGCAATGGGCGTGATTCAGCATCAATTGATTAATCAGTTGGAAGCAGTTAATTTTAAGACCCTTGCCCAACGAAAACAGTTGATTATTGCTGAGGCTTGAGCTTTTTTACAGTCGCAATGATGCAAGGTTTTTTGTAAAAGCTCGTCAAGTGATGTTAGTATTTTATTCTAAGGAGGAAAACACATGTTTGAAGCTGTAGATTTAGCCCGATTGCAATTCGCGCTAACATCTATCTATCACTGGTTATTTGTGCCGTTCACACTAGGTATGACAGTGACTGTTGCTGCTTTAGAGTGGACCTATGTGTCGACTGGTAAAGAAGTATACAAAAAAATGGCTAAGTTCTGGGGGAAATTGTTCCTAATTAACTTTGCCATGGGTGTGGTGACTGGTATTGTTCAGGAATTCCATTTCGGTATGAACTGGGCAGAATATTCTCGTTTTATGGGTGACATTTTTGGTGCCCCATTGGCCCTTGAAGCATTAATGGCATTTTTCTTGGAATCTACATTCATGGGCGTTTGGATTTTCGGTTGGGACCGCTTACATAAATGTGTTCACGCCCTTGTAGCTACATTTGTAGCGTTAGGTACTAACTTATCTGCGTTCTGGATTCTCGTAGCCAACTCCTTTATGCAACATCCTGTAGGCTTTGTATTACGCAATGGCCGTGCAGAGATGGAAAATTTCCTGACCATCGTTCAAAATGGCTATGTACCTGGACAATTTTTCCATATCGTATTGAATGGTTTATTAACAGCTGGTGTAATTATTATGGCAATCAGTGCATGGCACTTATTGCGTAATAATGCGACAGAGTTCTACCGCCGCTCCGCTAAATGGGGCATGGTTATCGCACTTGTATTTGGTACTTTAGGTGCATTAGCTGGTCATCATCAAGGTCAATACATCACAAAAGTACAACCTATGAAAATGGCTGCTATGGAAGCGTTGTGGGAAACACAAGATCCAGCGCCATTCTCTTTGGTAGCTAATATTGATACTAAAGCACAAAAGAATACAGGTGCTCTTGAAATTCCTGGTGGTTTATCCTTCTTGACTCAAAACTCCTTTACGTCTGGTAAGGTAGAAGGTATCAAAGACCTTCAAGCAAAAGCGGAGGCTCAATATGGCCCTGGCAACTATATTCCAGATGTTCCAGCAATCTTCTGGACATTCCGTGTCATGGTAGCATCCGGTTCTCTTATGTTACTTGTTGCCTTTGTAGGTCTTATCCTAAATGCAAAAGACAAGCTTGTTGAAAATCGTACATTCTTAAAAATTATGTTCTGGATGTTGCCATTGCCATTCATCGCTCACTCCACTGGTTGGTTTGTAGCGGAAGCAGGTCGTCAACCATGGCTTGTATATGGTTTGCAATTGACTGCAGATGGTGCGTCTAAATCCGTAACGGCTCCAGAAATTATGACTACAATCATCGGCTTTACACTTGTGTATATCGTGGCTGCTATCGCGGCTATCTACCTGGCTGTAGAACACATTAAAAAAGGTCCAGATGGAAATCCATCTCATGATGTAGTTGAAAAAGAGGAGGCAAGATTATGGAATTAATTTTTAATAACCTTGAAGTGGTATGGTTTATCTTAATTACTGTACTATTCGCTGGCTTCTTCTTATTAGAAGGTTTTGACTATGGTACTGGTATTTTGTTGCCATTCATTGGTAAAACTGACGTTGAACGTCGACAAATGATCAATGCCTTAGGTCCAGTGTGGGATGGTAATGAAGTCTGGATGATTACTGCCGGAGGGGCATTATTCGCATCCTTCCCTCACGTGTATGCTACATTGTTTAGTGGATTCTACTTGGCTCTATTTTTGATGCTTGCAGCTCTTATTATTCGTGGTGTATCCTTTGAATTCCGTTCTAAGAGCCCTAATTTGTTATGGCGTAAAACATTCGACTACTGCATCTTCTTTGGTTCCTTGATTCCTGCACTATTGTGGGGTGTTACAGTAGGTAACTTGATTCAAGGTACTCCAATTGATGCAAGTATGACATATGTTGGTACTTTTTCTGATTTATTAAGTCCATACACCATACTTTGTGGTATTGCGTTCATTTTGGTATTTACATACCATGGTGGTTTATTTACTTCTATTAAAACAGCTGGTGCTGTTTCTGAGCGCGCTCGTGCGGCATCCTTGGTAGTAGGTGTTCCTACAGCTATCGGTGCATTGGCATTGGTAGGTGCAACTTACGTGTATACAGATTTGTTTAATTCTGTATTAGCTATAGTTTGCTTTGCATTAGCTATCATGTCCTTCCTCATTTCTTGGGGTGCAGCACGCACTCGAAATACAAAATGGGGTTTCTTATTCAGTTGTTTATCTGTTATTTCTGTAACAGCTGCATACTTTGCAGGTTTGTTCCCTCGCATCATGGTTTCTTCTTTGAATCCTGAGTGGAGCTTGACTATTACTAATGCAGCTAACTCTACTTATACGTTGACTTTGATGACTTGTGTAGCCTTCGTATTTGTGCCAATTATTTTGGTTTACCAATCTTGGGTATATTGGACATTCCGTCATCGTGTAACAGAAAAAGATTTACACTATTAATAGTATAGCTTTACAACTTATGTAAGTTGTAAAAATTAGGTCTTAATGTGAGGCGTGCCGTAGCGGCACGCCTCTTTTTTATGGTAAGATGAATATAATATTGATAAATTTAGATTCACTTGGACTCTTGTAGGCTTAGTAATAGGGATTTAAATTTGTTTGAGTTTATATATTTAAATAGATTTACCGTAGAGGATAGTATGATACAGCGTACCGCATTTAAAGCGCTGCTAGAACATAAAGGACCGCTTGTGCTACTCGGCTTAACCTGTTTAGTAGAAAGTCTGTCCATTGTTGGGCAAGCCTGGTTCTTTGGAACCTTAATAAATAATCTTATATTTTTGGAGCATACACTAGCTGACGAAACGAACACCATTATTTATTTGTTTATTGCTATTATTGTGAGATTGGTGGCTCATTATGTTCAAGAGGCGGTAGCAAATTATTTGGGAAGTGCTGTAAAAGCATCCTTTAGAGAACGCTCTTTGGCGCATATGTTTAAGCTCGGTATACAGCATAAGGAACGTCATGGCGATGTCATCCATATGCTTACCGATGGTTTAGAACAAGTAGATGCTTACATAGCACGTTACATTCCGCAGATTTTATATGCTATTATGATTCCTCTTATTATGGGGATTGCCATTGTAAATACATTGCCAATAATTGGTATTATTTTGATTGTTACGGTGCCTTTAATTCCATTTTTTATGATATTGATTGGGAAGCAAGCTGATCGATTAAATAAGGAACAATGGGAACGTATGAGTTTCCTATCGGGGCATTTTTTAGATGTACTACAAGGGATTACTACGCTAAAGCTCTTTGGCCGTGCAAAGGATCAAATCAAGGTTATTGGTCGATTATCTCAAGAGTTTAAAGATTCCACTTTACGCGTGTTGCGCGTAGCCTTTTTATCTGCATTAGTACTTGAATTAGTGAGTACAATTAGTACTGCTCTGATTGCGGTATATTTAGGTCTAACCTTATTAGATGGTGAAGTCACATTCTTTTCAGCCTTCTTTATTTTGTTGTTAGCGCCGGAGTTCTATACTCCATTTAGACAATTGGGGGCAGCTTTCCACACAGGGATGGCAGGAAAAACATCTATTCTGAAGTATGAAGAATTCATGCAGCGCCCACCTTCTTTACCAGTAGGTGGTGAGTCTAAACTTGATAAGCCTATACAGGAAATTGCTATTAAAGATTTAACTTTCACCTATAAAAATAGTGAGAATGGGGTACACCACATTACTCTGCAGGCTGAACGTAATGCACCTATTATGCTCGTTGGTGAAAGCGGAGCTGGTAAATCTACTATGGCCCATATTGTTGGAGGGTTTTTACAGGCTCCGAAAGGAACAGTTACTATCGATGGCATTGATATATGTGATTTAGATATCAACTGGTGGCGTCAGCAAATTATCTATGTATCTCAACATCCACATATTATGAAAGGGTCCTTGCGAGAGGTCTTATCCTTTGGTATGGATGTAAGTGATGCAGAGATTCTTGATGCGTGCAAAGAAGTTCAGCTATTAGATGTTATTAATCGAGAACAAGATGGGCTTGATGCGGTTATCGGTGAAGGTGGGTTAGGTCTTAGTGGAGGCGAGCGGCAACGTATTGCTTTAGCTCGTGCATTCCTCCGGAAGGGTCAAGTATTGATTCTTGATGAAGTGACAGCACATCTAGATGTAAAAACAGAAGCTATTATAAGTACAGCTATTCAGCGTTTGATGGAAAATAAGGTTGCCATCATTATTGGGCATCGATTACAAACTATGCATTGGGCATCTAAGCTATATGTCTTGAAAAATGGATCAATTCTTCAAGAAGGTTCTTATCATGACCTACTTGAAGAAGAGGGGTATTTTAAAGACCTTGTTACATCTGGCTTAGGGCAATTATCAGCAACTCTTGAAGAACCATTGTATATTGGAAAACAATTTGATTCAGAGAATACATTGGTCGTAGATACACCTATCAATAGTACAGAGCATTTTGTTAAATTTGTTAAATATACTGAGACCTTTAAAGATAATGCAAAAGGTTCTAATATGGGCTTACAAGGTTGGAAATTGTTGTTTTCTGTATTGAGTCCCGCTAAGTGGTCATTAGTATTGGCCTTGCTATTTACATTCTTAACAGTGTTTATGAATGTTGGGCTTTTGACAGTATCCTCTTGGCTATTGGCATCTGCCGCACTGCAACCAGGACTTACTTATTTAAGTCTTGCAATCGTAGGAGTTCGATTCTTCGGTGTTAGTCGTGCTGTATGTCGTTATTTTGAGCGCTATACATCTCATCGCATGGCATTCCAAGGACTCTATGGCTTGCGCTTGTGGTTTTATGCTCATTTGGAACCATTGGCACCTGCTATACTCAAACGGTTTGGGGCAGGTGATATGTTGGGACGCATCATGGGGGATATAGAGGTATTACAATTCTTCTACTTGCGCACTTTGATTCCACCCGTAGCAGCCGTTGCCTTGACTATATTGATTGCATATGGAGTTTCTACAATTGACAATAGTTTGATTATACCTATTCTTTTGTCGGCCTTCGTATTAGGTGTAATAGTACCTTTGGTTGTTTATTCGTATAATAAAGAATCTTTACGTACGATTGGGCCCCAACAAGGCGATTATAAAGCGCTTTTAAGTGATACTATGGATAGTTTGGAAGATGTGATTAGTTATGGCAATGAAGACATGGTATATAAGCGTATTCAGCATATGATGCGCAATGTAGATGCTCAAAAAGGTACTATTGAGCGAGGCATGAATATGGGTAATACACTATTCATGGGCGGCGTTCAGTTAACTGTAGTTATTGTAGCTATTATGGCTTCTAATGCGTTAACAGGTGCTTGGGCTAGTGTTATGGTAGCGGTGGCTGCCATTGGCACACAGGCTTGGTTTGAAGCGTTACAGCCTATGATTGCTGCTGTTCATCATGGTGCAGAAAGTAAAGTTGCTACAAGTCGTCTCATGGCTCTCAGTAATGAACCGATATCTATTGTAGAACCTATATCACCAGAATCATTTAACCCTAATGATGATATTATTTTTACAGATGTATCCTTTGGTTATGATGAATATCGCCATATTTATGAGAATCTCAGACTACATATTCAGCAAGGGAAATCCATTGCTATCGTTGGTGCTAGTGGGTCTGGCAAGACGACATTATTTAATATGCTTGAGAGGTTATATGATTATGGTGGATCCATTCGTATAGGCTCGGTGGAGTTGAAAGATATTTCAATTGATACTTGGCGTAATGCATTGGGGACTATAACTCAAGATACGTATATTTTTAATGCTTCCTTTAAGGATAATATACGCCTTGCAAGACCTGAAGCTTCTATGGCGGATTTAGATCAAGCCATTAACCGTGCATCATTGCGATCGGTAGTTGAAAAATTACCAGAAGGTATGAATACGATTGTAGGGAGTGGAGGGCAAGGTTTGAGTGGTGGTGAACGTCAAAGAGTTGCATTAGCTAGATTGTTCTTGCGGAATCCTAAAATCGTTTTATTAGATGAACCTTTAGAAGGCTTGGATCAAGTAACAAGAAAAGCTTTACATCGTGACTTGATGCATTATGTAGAGGGTAGGACATGTCTATATATTACGCATCAATTGGAAGGTTTAGAACAAATGGACCGGATTTTATTTATGGATAAAGGGCAAATTGTTGAAGATGGAACGTATGAAGAGCTAATGGCGCTTAAAGGTCGTTTCTATGAATACTGTTATTTATCCATGGCAAGTATTCAATAAAACTAAATATCATTTAAAGTATCTATTATTAATGCTTAATTATAGATTTGAACAATGTTTAATATTACGTTGCAATTTAAGATCTATTATGAATATTAAATTATAATATGACTAATGTTTAACTACATTAATAAGGCCCCTTTTACTATGCAAAAAGGGGCTTTAATTATATTTATATTTAATAGTATATGTAGTATACTTTTATCGATAAATCATGCAATATATGGTATAATTTTTGTGTTAAGAGCTATTATTTCACCCTTGGAGGGGTTATGACTAAAATCTTCACCAAATTACGAGCTTTGGTGGATGAAGCATTATCTGATCGAGATGCGGTGGTGGATAAGGCGCCCGTATTAGAAAAAGCACCTTTAGAACAAGATTTGTTTGACCATCGCTTATTATATATAGAAGAAGATATGGTTAATCGCATGTTGCGTGCCGCTCTTCGTAATCATTGGTTCTTTTATGCTGTAACATTTGAATTTGAACCAAACAATCAAATATTCCTATCCATTATTACAAAATGGGGGAATGTGATTAATGTGGAATTCACCTTAGAGGATTTATGGTTCGATGATTATTCATCATCCTTTGCCATTCGTTTAGATACAAATAATATAGATACAGGTGGGTTTATTTTGAACTCTATTTTACACTTGTTGGGTAACTGGTGTCTAAGTCTCTTCGGTATTTTCTTTAACCCTATTGCATTAGGTGAAAAAGGATCTACTGTACGCTTTGAGAAGAAGGGTATAATTCAGTTTGACTTATTACCTAATACACAAGTGAAGAAATTTATACCCATGCCTGAGCGCCATATTGGTAGTAATGGACCCGTTCTCTTGGGTAACCCGCGTACCAGTCAATCTGTGTTACAGTTGGATTACTATGCATTCCATGATCCTGTAGATACTTTTACAGTACCTGATGTGCCAACTCGTACTAGCTGGCTTCGTTCTATCGATATTGCAGCGGTTCTTTTATTGCCAATAGGTGTATGGATTACTTTTATTATCTTGCATCACTACTTACCAACAGAAACATTGGAATTTTCATTCTCTACATACTTTTTAATTTCCTTAGGGATTTTTATCATTTCCTTCTTGGTTATGAATATTCCTCGGTATTTGTACATGTATTTTGATTCTCGCAAACAGTGGCAAAGTGCATTTGTACATAACAATATTAAAATTCAAATGCGTAAACTACACCGACGCATCTTCATGCAACAAGCTACATTGACAGCTGATTGTGATGAGTATACTGCTAATGAAAGCCAAGAGCGAATTAAACACCTTTTGTTGCAAATTCGAGATAAACGATTCCTTGCAAATCGACTTAAAATTGCAGATGATGATAGAGCGCGTAAACAAAAGGTTAAGTTTATTATTGCATATATAGGTTGTACTTTGATTGAGTTGATGTTGTTAATGAACTAATATTGTAAAAACAGAAGACATAATAAAAACGTATCTCTTTGATATGTACTCTCTTTACTGGTTGTCCAGTAAAGAAGGTATATATTACTTATAGAGATACGTTTTTTATTGTAGGGTGTTAATTTTTAATTATCGCTTTTTGCGTCGCTTACGAACTGTTTTTCGACCTTCTTGTTTTTTGTTAGATATAGGAGTCTGTATTGGTTCATAAACTGTCCGATTTACAGTCATAAATGGAGGGTTGCCATATTGATTAGGCTCAGGTTGTCCTGGCAATACCCAGAATAGGAAGCCGATGAGCCATATAAAAAGCTCTAGCATGTAATTGAATGGAGATACGGCAGAGTAGGTATTGATGAAAATCATGATTACCGACCAGAGGATTCCTGCCCATGCATTGAAGCCGATGTCGTGAATACGACGGCCAAATAAGACACAAGATAAAGGAAAGAGGGTTGCCAATAAGAGCCAAATAATGACCCTAGTCAACCAATATGCTGGTAGTGATACAACAAAGTCCAAGAATATGTTATCGATGTAGTGGACAATATGAAATAAAATCATTAAAGCGATGAAGCATATGATAAATTGTAGTCGATTTAACCGTCCCGTTAAGTTAAAAATCGATAAACCCATGCGACGTCCTTGGAATGCAATGAGTAAACCGATGGTACATATGAGCAGTGTTCGTAATACAACATAAAGTAAATCCATAAGTTCCCCTTTATTTATAGCTTATAGTTGAGTTAATTCTGGCAAAACTAACTCAAATGCGACTCCCTGTTTTAGTGATTGTACTGTATCTAACGTTGCTTGAATCGCTTTGGTAGTAAAATTCATTGCCAGTTCTGCCGCATCATAAGGAGAATATCCCCTCATTACAGCACCAGATAATACAGCAGTAAAAATATCTCCTGTCCCTGTAGCTTTTACAGGAACCAGAGGTATAGAGTATGTTTTTAAAAAGTCTGTAGGTCCATCATAGACCGCAATAACAGCATGTGTTTTCGATGGGACGCTGGTCATGATAACCATTTCAGGGCCCATGTGATGTAATTGTTTACATCGCTCACGTAATTCATCTTCGCTAATAGGATTTGTTGAGAATGGAATATCTAATAAGAAGCATGCCTCAGTATAGTTTGGCTTTACGATGTGGGCCTTAGATACAAGTTGGCGCATAGCTACAACCATATCAGGAGTATAAATGGAATAGAGGCGACCATCATCGGCCATTGCGGGATCGACGATAACCATCTGACCATTAGAGGCAAATCGATCGATTGCTTCTTCAACGAGGTGAATTTGTTCTGGTGATGCCAAGAATCCACTTACGATAGCGTGAAAGTCAATTTCGTTTTTATCCCAGCAGTCCATAAAATCTCTCATATGAGCAGATAAATCAACGAATTCATAGTGTGGATACTCTAAGTGATTGCTTAGTACCGCTGTCGCCAAAGGAACCGCCTGACAGCGCATGGCACTGATGATAGGAATCATAACGGTAAGGGCACAGCGTCCGATAGAGCTCATGTCTTGAATTGTTAAAACTCTAGGTACTGCTATCATAGACACCTCCAAATAATCATATATTTTATTGTACGTTATGTGAGCCTTTCTGTAAATGTAATGATGTTAATCATGAAATTAACTTCATAATGTAGTATAATAAAACGAATAGACTTTTTATGGAGGAAAGTGACAATGACGAGGTATGTATTTCGACGCCTAGGTGGCGCAATCATAATCTTATGGGTCATCATTACCGTAACATTTGCATTAATGTATGCGATACCTGGTGGGCCTTTTACAACAGAAAAGAAATTACCGCCTCAGGTGAAAGCAAGTATCGAGGCTAAATATCATCTCGATGATCCTGTATGGAAACAGTATGGAGATTATTTAGGTGGCGTCATTACAGGTGACTTGGGCCCATCATTTAAATATGAAGGCCGTAGTGTAAACGATATAATTGGTGATGCATTCCCAATTTCCGCACAGCTTGGTTTATTATCTTTAATGGTAGCTATAGTTGGTGGTATTACAGCTGGTGCGATTAGTGCCATGAGACCTAATAGCATTGTAGATTATGCGGTAACTGTATTATCTACAATAGGGATTTCGGTACCAACATTTATTATCGGTGCTGTTCTTGTGTACATAGTAGGCTTTGAATTGGGATGGTTCCCGGTAGCCTTATGGCGTGGCCCCTCTTACATGGTGTTACCTGTGTTGACATTAGCAGCGCAACCGATGGCATTTATTGCTCGTTTAACGCGCAGTGGTTTACTTGACGTGTATCAACAAGAATACATTCGTACAGCTCGCGCAAAAGGTCTAGGTTCTTGGACCATTTTGACACGTCATGCCCTTGGCAATGCAATTTTGCCAGTTATTACGTACTTAGGTCCATTGGCAGCTAGTTTGTTAACAGGCAGCTTTATCGTAGAAACAATTTTTGCGATTCCTGGTCTAGGTCAGTATTTTGTAACATCTATTTATAACCGAGACTATACGGTTATTCTTGGTATTACGATTTTCTATAGTGCGCTTGTAGTATTTCTTAATATTTTGGTGGACATGATTTATCCATTAATCGATCCACGAGTTACAACGGAGGAGGGGACAGATGAATAAGGAAGACTTTTTACCTATTGAACGAGCCCCTCAAGAAGAGATTACTAGCTTTATAAAACGTCCTAGTAAATGGGAACGATTTAAGGTAAATCGTTTAGCTGTAGTTGGTGCAACCATCATTATTGTGATGATGGTGCTTGCTATTCTAGGCCCACTTATTTCACCTTATACCTATGCGGACCAATCCTTAATTGATGCGAACCAAAGTCCAAGCTTTAGCCATTGGTTTGGTACGGATACATTGGGCCGTGATATCTATACACGTGTTATGTACGGCGCTCGTATTTCCTTAACCATTGGTTTTGTAGCAGCTTTTATTAATCTTGTGATTGGCGTTGCCTATGGCGGCATTGCGGGTTATATAGGTGGCAAGGTAGACCGTATCATGATGGGGATCGTAGATGTTTTGTATGGTATTCCACTTTTACTATACGTAATCTTATTGATGGTTGTACTTGGACCTGGGCTAATCTCTATTTTTGTAGCGTTGGGGATTGCGTATTGGCTTAATATGGCCCGTATCGTACGCAGCCAAATTTTGAAAGTTAAAAACGAAGAATACATCATTGCAGCAGAAGCTATGGGTATTCCTAAGCGTCGAATTTTATTACGTCATATTTTACCAAACTGTGTAGGACCGATCATTATTACTTTAACATTGGCCATTCCTGAGGCTATTTTTACAGAAGCATTTCTTAGTTTTATCGGCTTAGGTGTAAATGCACCTATGGCGAGCTGGGGCGTACTAGCTTCTGAAGGTATTAGTAGCATGCGCTCTTATCCGTTCCAATTGATTTTCCCAGCTGTTGCTATTAGTATTACCATGCTTGGTTTCGCATTTTTTGGCGACGGTTTACGTAATGTATTAGACCCTAAGGAAGGAGATAGATAATGAATAATGCTATTGTTGATGTACGTAATGTATCTATTACCATCAATACCTTCCAAGGTCCGTTGCGAGTTATTCGCAATCAAGATATTTCTTTATACCCTGGTGAGATTTTAGGTATAGTCGGGGAATCTGGGTGTGGTAAATCCGTTTTAGTTAACTCTTTAATGGGCTTATTGCCATATGGTAAAACTAAAATTAAAGCGGATACATTCATGATTGATGGTCATGATTGTTTAGGATTTACTGAAGATGATTGGAATGAACTTCGTGGTACGACGGTTGCCATGGTGTTCCAAGATCCTATGACCTCCTTGAATCCTATCATGACCATTGGAGAGCAAATGTATGAGGTTATCCGTCGTACAAATGCGTATGGTGAAGATTACGATGAAAGGGCCATTGCCATCGATTTATTGAAGAAGATGGGGCTGTCTACACCGGAACGCCGGTTATCTCAATATCCTCATGAGTTGAGCGGTGGAATGCGCCAACGCGTATGTATTGCTATGGCAGTGGCCGGTCGTCCCAAGATTTTAATTTGTGATGAGCCCACAACAGCTCTTGATATTACTACAGAGGCACAAATTTTGCGCCTTATGCAAACATTAGCCGTAGAGGCTGGCATAGGGATTATCTTTATCTCTCATAACCTACGTGTTATTGCTCAAATTTGTGATCGGGTTATGGTTATGTACGCAGGTAAATGTGTTGAGTCTGCTACAGTAGATGGTATTTTTAGCGAGCCTCGTCATCCATATACTTTGGGGCTGTTGCTTGCATTGCCTCAAGGTAAATGGCACGGCGAATTGAAGGCTGTTGAAGGTCAACCACCTGATCTATTTGATTTACCTCGTGGATGCGCATTTAATCCTCGTTGTAAATGGGCTATGCGAATCTGTGGTAGTCGGGTTCCGATGGTTACAAATGTTGGTGAAAGTCACCAGTTTACATGTTGGTTAGCTAAGTTGGAGGGACTTTAATGAGTTACGTATGGGAGACTGACAATCTCGTTAAAGAGTTCACCCTGTCAGGCGGCTTATTTAAGCCAAAACAAACGGTACATGCCGTACAAGGCGTGAGTCTATATCAATCACCAGGGGAAACCCTAGGTATCGTAGGTGAATCTGGATGTGGTAAATCTACATTTGGTTACACTTTGATGGGTTTATATCAAGCTACATCTGGTTCTATTTATATGAATGGTCGACATATCAACCCTTATGTGGATAGAGAGTCTGTTCACCCGGTGATGCAAATGGTATTTCAAAATCCTTATGCATCCCTTAATCCGCGGCTTACGGTTAATGCGATTTTAGAGGAGCCTTTAGAACTGGATCCAAAGTATACACCTCGAGATCGCGTGATTCGTGTAAAAGAGGTGCTTGACCAAGTTGGCTTAAATATGTCATTTGGTGAGCGTTATGCTCATGAACTATCTGGTGGGCAACGTCAACGTATCGGCATTGCACGGGCTCTTATTATGGAGCCTCAATGTATCATCTGTGATGAGCCGATTTCTGCGTTAGATGTATCTATCCAAGTGCAAATTATGACATTACTAGAACGGTTACAAGAACAACATGGTATTTCGTACCTCTTTATTTCTCATGATTTAAATATGGTGCGCTACATTAGTCATCGCATGGTTGTTATGTATTTAGGTGCCGTCATGGAAGAAGGTCCTGCATTGGACTTATATGAATTCCCTCAGCATCCGTATACCCGTGCATTGACGGCCTTAAATGGTCCAGTTATGCCACATGCACCAATTGGGGCACCGCTTAAAGGGGATCCACCAAATCCATTAGACCCACCAAAAGGGTGTCTGTTTAGTGGTCGATGTCCAGAAGCGGAAGGTCGTTGTTTTACAGAACGTCCGCCACTTCGAGATTGGGCAGATCGCCACATCGCATGCTGGCACATATAATGGGAGAATAGTATGGAAAAACTAATTGTTGGCAAGTCCTTGGAACATCAACTAGATACAGTCATTAAAGAATTGGCACCAGCAGGGAATATATCTTATGCGGTGCTACAATTCGATGATGAAGAGGAACCAACACTCATCGCAGCTAGAGGTGAAAATACTGTACATTCTAGTGCGAGTTTAATTAAGGTACTTATCATGGAATATGTCTTTCATTTAGCTCGTACGGAGCAATTGGACATTAATGATACAGTTCCTTTATCTAGAACTCCACGCGTTGAAGGTGGCGGCGCACTACAAGAGTTAGTTGGTAAACATAGTTTTACATATCTTGAGTTATGCCGTCTCATGATGGTTCTTAGTGATAATATCGCAACAAATCTACTCATCACAGTGCTCGGCATGGAAAATATCAATGCTCGTGCAGAAAAGCTTGGTATGGATGAGATGGAGCTTAATCGCATGATGATGGACTTTAACGCCCTAGCTGAAGGTCGTGATAATCACATTACAGCTATGTCGTTAGCTCGTTTGTATAAACACATTTTTGAATGTCGTGATAGAGATGCTTATGGCCGAGAAATGTGGAATATCTTAGGTCGCCAACAATTCCGTGATATCTTACCATTTTACTGGGGAGAAGGCATACGCTTTCACCATAAAACAGGATCCCTTGATCGTGTAGAACATGATGGGGGTGTAATAGAAACATTTAGGGGTCATTTTTGTTTTATCCTTTTAATGAGCGATATCGATAATGACCGAGGTAAAGAGTTAGGCGCTCAAGTTGGGCGCATCATGAAAGAATTTGTAGAGGAAGCATTGCCATGATGGATAAACGAAACTTGTTAAAACTCATGGTCCTCGCTCTAGGGGTGAGCGTACTCTTATTCGTATTTGGGTACCCTCGTGGTGTTCAACCAATCGATGAACACACAATCCGCTATGTTATTGAGCAGGAACCATCCACATTGGATCCCGCAAAGTCTACTACCTCTCCGGAGGCTACGGTTCAACTTCAATTATTCGATGGTCTAGTTCGTTTGAATGATGAAAGTGAACCTGAAGCAGCACTTGCTAAAAATTGGGACATCTCCGATGATGGTCGTGAGTATACCTTCCATTTACGACCTAATTTAAAATGGTCCAATGGAGAGCCTTTGACGGCTTATGACTTTGAATACGCTTGGAAGCGCGTATTAGACCCTGAAGTCCATGCGGATAATGCATATATGTTATATGTATTGGAAAATGGTGAAGCTTTTAATACGGGTAAAGCTGCAGCTGAAGATGTTGGGGTTAAAGCTATTGATGAGGATACATTGGTAGTTACCTTAGAAAATCCAACGGCTTATTTCTTGAAATTATTAGCGTCTCATAGCTATTACCCAGTGAGTAAAAAAGCAGTAGAAGCTCACGAAAACTGGGCGGCTAATGCGGAAACAATAGTATCTAATGGTCCATATCGTTTACTTTCTTGGAAGCATAATGGGGAAATGGATTTCATTAAGAATCCAAACTATTGGGATGCAGAATCTGTGAAGACAGAGAAAATGAATTGGCCTATTAGTGAGTCTCAAAGTACACGCCTTACCTTAGTTGAAGGTGGCGAAGCTGATATGACGGTTGAGCCTCCTGTAGCGGATCAAAAACGTCTAGAAGAAGCCGGCCTATTACATATTGGCCCTATGCTTGGTAACTACTATTACGTATTCAATGTGAAAGCAGAACCTTTCACAGATCCAGATGTGCGTAAAGCCTTTTCTATGGTTATCAACCGTGCTAATATTGTTAATAATATTGTTAGAGGCGGTAAAGAGCCAGCTTATGCATTCGTACCATATGGTATGCTTGAAAGCAATGGTCGTGAAGACTTCCGTGAAGCTGGTAGCTATCTCGTATACGAAGATGTAGAGCAAGCCAAGGAAATCCTGAAAAAGGCTGGCTATGGCAAGAATCGTCCATTGCCGCAAATTACGATTTTGTATAATACAAGTGAATTACATAAAGCTATTGCAGAAGCGATTCAAGATGCATGGATAAATGCATTTGGCGCAGATGTACGCTTACAAAATCAAGAGACAAAGGTATTCTTGGCAGACCGTGAAGCTGGCAAGTACCAAGTAGCTCGCGCTTCTTGGGTTGCCGATTATAGCGATCCACAAAACTTTTTAGAGGTATTCTCTGCTGAAGATAACGATGGTCAGTATCATAGTGATGAGTATAATGAGTTGATTGCACGTATTCGTACAACTCCAAATGGGGCGGCTCGTGATGCGTTGATGCATGAAGCAGAAAAGATGATTTTTGATGAATCTCTTGTTATGCCGTTGTACTTTACAACACAACCATATGTGACAAACGGAACAATTCAAAATTATTTCTGGACCACATTGGGACTTGTTGACTTTAAAAAAGCATACAAATAAGATACACTTAAGACGTACACCTTGTGTACGTCTTTTGTTGTATGGGAATATTAATATATTATAAGTTAACAGGTATTTTCTGAGGATATATGGACTGGATTGAACCAAAACGTTTGGCACCGGGGATGACCATAGGTATTATGGCACCTGCTAGTGCTAGCGATGAAGATTTACATAGAATAGAAGAAATTTGTAAGGCTAAAGGCTATAAGGTGCTTGTAGGTGAAAGTGCAAGGAGAAAGGGGCTATATGGAGGCACACCTGAGGAGCAAGCCGTAGAATTTCAATACATGATGACTGTGGCTCCTTGTGATACGGTTCTTGCCTTGCGCGGTGGTTATGGCACGATGCGCTATTTAGATTTATTAGATTATAAAGCGATTCGTAAGTATCGGAAGGCTTTTGTTGGATATAGTGATTGTACAGCACTTCATATGGCTATTAATCGATATAGCCGCCTCATTACTTATCATGGACCTATGGGGGTAGATTTTAAATTAGACCGTAAGTCAGATATTGATACGCTATTTAATGCTTTAGAAGGCAAATTAAAAGTTATAGAACCCTTGCCAGAGCCTCCCCGAGGTGCGATTGGCACAGAACTCGGTGAGGGTATTTTACGAGGTGGTAATATGACGATGGTATCCATGTTATCGGGAACGCCTTATTTTTTAGAGAATGAATCATGGGAAGATACCTTACTATTTATTGAAGATGTAGGGGAGGCTCCTTATAAGCTGGATCGCATGTTACAACAATTTCGACTCAGCGGTTTGTTGAGCCGTATTAAAGGCTTAGTCATTGGTATCTTTACAGATTGTGAAGGAGATGAAGATGAGCGTGATTACGATTTAGGTTATGAAGCATTGCGCTATATGGAGGAAAATAGAAATCCAAAATTACCAGATCCTTTTGTATGCTATGTGCCAACGGGACATGGGGCGCCACATCAAACATTACCGCTAGGAGCGACGATTAGCTTTAGATATATTTCTAATACCATCATCGTTCATCCTTATACGAAATAGTTAAGAGCTTTTGGATGAACGATTTTACTTAATAGGCAAATAGATATTAGATAAAAATAGTAGTTACCGTGATATTAGGTAATAAAATAATAGGTAATAAGATATTAGATAATAACAAGGGGAGTTATGACACTACAAGAACGAGAGGCTCGCGCCTGTGCCATCATAGATAGTATGGCACGGGAATTGCGTGCAGTTTCCATATATTTACACGATAATCCTGAATTGGGCTTGAATGAGCATAAAGCAGTAAAGGTAATTCACCAATTCTTAGAAACACATAATTTTATATCTCATGTAAGTCTAACTAATCGGCCAGAGTTACAAACAGCGTTACGGGGCGACTATAACGGTACTGCACGGCATAAAATAGCCTTCTTAGGTGAATATGATGCGTTACCGGAACTAGGCCACGGCTGTGGTCATAACCTTATTGCTATGATGAGCTTAGGTGCTGCTGTTGCTTTTAGTCAAAGTGCACCACAGGATTGGGGTACAACATTCTTTGGGTGCCCTGCAGAGGAAACTATCGGTGGTAAGGTATATATGGCAGAAGCCGGTCTTTTTAAAGGCTATGAGGCAGCACTTATCATTCATCCAGGTGGAGAAAATGAGGTGGGAGGTACATCATTGGCGACACATCCTCTAGAGGTTACGTTCCATGGACGTTCTTGTCATATTGCATCCTTAACAGATTCAGGAATCAATGCCTTAGATTGTGCGGTAGACTTATATCAAAGGGTAAAAGATTTAAAAAAGACCTTTCCTAAAGGTGCTATTGTAGGTGCCATCTTTACAGAGGCAGGTACGGCACCAAATGTGGTTACACCAAAGGCTACGATTCGTATGACTGTTCGTGGTAGTACAGTGGATGATTTAGAAGGTATTATTTTGCCGGCTATTAAAGAGGCAGCCCAAGAAATCGGTTCATCCTATGGAGCTCAAGTTGAGATGCATCACTATGAGCCACTCTTTAAGGATATGCGTCAAGATAAACAGTTATTAAATCTCTTTAAAGATGTGATGACTGAATTTGGTGAAAGCCCACGTATATTGCCTGATGATGAGGCGGATGGTAGCACTGATGTAGGTAATGTGTCTTACGAAGTACCAACAGCACAGCCTACCTTGCAGATTGGATTAGGTTTAGAAGCGCATACGCCAGAATTTACTTGTGCTGCTGGATCTGACTATGGGTTAGACCAAGCGATTAAGGGTGCTAAGATTATGGCTGTTGTAGCCTTGCGTTATGCGATGTGTAAGTAAGTTCAATTTTTGACATATAGAGGTCAAAAAGGTACAATAGATATAATATTTAAGTAAGTATGAAATAAGCCGTCTTCAACAAGACGGCTTTTATTCCGGTGGAGATAGATATGAGTGTTTTAACCGTTTCAAATGTAACTCATGGTTTTGGAGCGCGACAAATTTTAGATGATGCATCATTCCGTTTGCTAAAAGGTGAACATGTAGGCCTCATTGGTGCAAATGGTGAAGGTAAATCTACGTTTCTTAATATCATTACAGGTAAATTGCCACCTGATGAGGGGAAAATTGAATGGTCCAATCAGGTAACTGTTGGGTATTTGGATCAACATGCTGTTCTTGAAAAAGGTATGACCATCCGTGATGTATTACAACGTGCTTTTGATGATTTATTCGTCATGGAGCAAAACATTAACGATGCGTATAATCGCATGGGTGATGTGTCCGAAGATGAAATGAATAAGCTACTTGAACAGGTAGGGGAATGGCAAGAAATTCTTGAGCAACGTGGGTTCTATGAAATTGATGCGGTTATTGAGCGTACCGCTGCCGGATTGGGACTTATGGATATCGGCTTAGATCGAGATGTAACAGAGCTCAGCGGTGGTCAACGTACCAAGGTTTTGCTCACAAAACTATTACTAGAGAAACCGACTATTTTGCTCTTAGACGAACCGACAAACTATCTTGATGTGGAGCATATTCAGTGGTTGCAAAACTATTTGCAAAATTATGAAAATGCCTTTATCTTGATTTCTCATGATATGGAGTTTTTAAACTCCGTAGTCAATGTTATTTACCATATCGAACAAGCGGTGCTTACGCGTTATACTGGTGATTATCATCAGTTCCAAGCTGCTTACGAGGTGAAAAAAGCGCAAGCAGCTAAGGCGTATGAACGTCAACAGCAAGAGATTGAGCGTATGGAAGACTTTATTCAGCGCAATAAAGCGCGCGTTGCAACACGTGGTATGGCAAATTCTCGAGCAAAGCGCTTAGAAAAGATGGAAATTCTAGAAAAGCCAAAAGAGTATATCAAGCCCACTTTTGGCTTTAAAGAAGGCCGTACGCCAAGTCGCTTTATCGTAGAGGCTTTTGGATTGCAATTAGGTTATGATGAACCATTAACAAGACCAGTAGACTTTCAAATTGAAAGAAACAAAAAAATTGCTATTCGCGGTGTCAATGGTTTAGGTAAAACAACGTTGTTGAAGACTATTTTAGGTCTATTAAAGCCTGTTAGTGGTGAGTTGGTAAAAGGTGAATTCTTACAAGTTGGCTATTTTGCCCAAGAGGATACGCCATCTAATTCTGAAACAGCATTAGATTATATTTGGAATGAATATCCGGCGATGACAAATGCAGAGGTGCGTGCAGCATTAGCTCGTTGTGGCCTTACAAATGAACATATTACGTCTCAAATGCGCGTACTTTCAGGTGGTGAGAATGCGAAGGTTCGCCTATGTAAGCTCATGCAGAATAAGTACAATGTGTTGGTCCTAGACGAACCGACTAACCATTTAGACATATATGCAAAAGAAGAACTGAGCCGTGCACTACGTGATTTTAAAGGTGCAATTATATTGGTAAGTCACGAGCCTGAATTCTATCAAGATTGGGTTACGGATATTTGGAATATTGAAGATTGGACGACAAAGATTGTTTAGGAGGACCGATGAATCAACGTGCAAATGACGGGATAAAGCAATTCTTAGAGGCTTTATCTGTTGATACAGAGGCACCAGAGTTAGAAAAGACACCAAGTCGTGTAACAGAATTATATGGTGAGTTATTTAGTGGCGTAGGAGTCGAAACAAAATCGGTATGGGGTGAAACG
The DNA here is from genome assembly GCF_000163735.1 of Veillonella sp. 6_1_27. Classification (NCBI taxonomy): domain Bacteria; kingdom Bacillati; phylum Bacillota; class Negativicutes; order Veillonellales; family Veillonellaceae; genus Veillonella; species Veillonella sp. 6_1_27. The sequence continues at coordinate 114,603 of NZ_GG770218.1, read as the reverse complement.
TTTAGCACTGATTACAAGGGACTTATAGCCGTTACAGGTATTCCCTTTTATTCTATGTGTGAGCACCACTTATTGCCATTCTTTGGGACTGTAGACATTGTGTATCAACCCAAGGATGGATGTGTGGCAGGGCTCAGTAAGTTTCAAGATGTTGTTAATATACTCAGTCGCAGACCGCAATTACAAGAGCGGTTAGCATCTGAATTAGCAGATGCGATAATGAATGATTTATCTGCTCATGGTGTTTTTGTTCGTATTACATCGACTCAATTATGTATGCTTATTAAAGGAACTATGCAGCAAGATTCAAAGGTAATTACATTAGAAAGCCGAGGCGTATTAGCTGAAACAGGTACAGTAAGGGATGAAGCGTTGGCAATGTTAGGCGGAGGACAGGTAAATGTTTAAACGTAGAAATTATACATGGAATGATGGCAAAAACTTATCTTTGTGTGATCGTACCCTTATCATGGGTATACTGAATGGTACACCTGACTCCTTCTCTGATGGGGGGCAATTTAATACACCAGAAACAGCTACTGCTCATGTGAAACAAATGATTGAAGATGGTGCAGATATTATCGATTTAGGCGTTGAGTCTACACGACCAGGTTCTACACCTTTGACTACGGACGAAGAAATAGAACGTCTTTCTTTATTGATAGAACCTGTGTTAAAGGCCTCTACCGTTCCTGTATCTATCGATACATATCATGCAAAAACCGCAGAATATGCTTTCTCAAAAGGGGCACATATTCTAAATGATGTATGGGGCTTACATTATGACCCTGACATGGCCGCGGTGGTGGCTAAATATAAGGTACCTGTTATCATCATGCATAATAGTAATGATACAAACTATGGTGATATCATTGAAGATATGAAAGCTTTCTTCTTCTGCGCTATTGATAAAGCGTTGAAAGAGGGTGTAACGCCACAACAAATCTGGCTTGACCCAGGTATTGGCTTTGGTAAAACTGAAGAACAAAATATTGAAGTTATGCAACGCTTGGGTGAGTTAACCGCTTATGAATACCCTGTTTTGCTTGCTCCAAGCCGTAAGCGTTTCATCGGATCTATGTTAGGCGGATTGCCTCCGGAAGATCGCGATGAAGGTACGGTAGCTGCTTGTATTACAGGTGTATTCCAAGGCGTTGATATGGTGCGTGTTCACAATGTGAAAATGCACAAACGCGCCTTAGCTGTAGCAGACGGCTTGTTACGAGGTGAATAATGGATAGAATCGTTTTAAAAAATATGGCATTTTACGGATACCACGGAAATTTGGCATCTGAGCAAGAACAAGGGCAACGATTTTTTGTAGATGTAGAAATAATAACTGATCTTACAAAGGCCGGTCAAAGTGATCAATTAGAGGACTCCATCAATTATGTAGAGGTATATGAAATTGTAGAATCAATTATGACTGGTGAAAAGCATAATTTGTTAGAACGATTAGGGGCGCTTATCGCCGATTCCTTGTACCAACATTATCAAGGTATCGTAGGTCTCTCAGTAACGGTGCGTAAACCATCTGTACCGATTTCAGGTATTTTGGATTATGTTGAGGTTATCACCACAAGAGGACAAATTTGATGTATACCTATTACATCAGTGTAGGCTCGAATATGGGGGATAAGAGAGGCTACATCAGTTCTGCTTTTCGATCCTTACTACATCATGAGGCAATTTCCAGGCTAGTCACTTCTCCTCTGATTGAAACTGAGCCGTGGGGATATACGGAACAAGACACCTTTGTCAATGGCGTATGGTCTTGTGAAAGCACTCTAGATCCACATCAAATGCTCAGCCTTATTCAGCAATTAGAGCAGGAGGCTGGACGAAAACGATTGATTCATTGGGGACCTCGCACATTAGATTTGGATATTATTTTAGTGTACGATATAGAGGGGAAGATGATTTCTTTGTGTGATGAAAGTCTTGTGATACCGCATCCTCATTTTTGGAATCGTAAATTTGTAATAGAACCGCTATCTCAGCTATTACCAACATTCACATATAAAGGGACTAAGATTGCTGACCGATTAGCTCAATTGGGTGTATAAGCTAGAATCGTATATAATCTAATGTTAGATACACTGTAAACACGATACATATTGTACGCATGCTTTTACGTTTTATGATTGGAAAGTCATGGAGAGCGTAGATGAATATAAAACGTATTGGATTATTTGTACTGGCACTTATTATAATGGGGATATCTTACTGGCTTGCTGTAGGAGCAAATTATGATAGTAAAACAGTACGTATTGATCCAGAAGCGCATACACTGGTTAATTCTAGTGATGCCATTATTTCAAAACGAATATTAGCTATGAAGACTAGTGGATCACAAGTGTATTTTTTAGGTTATGAAGGACTAGGGATTTATAATTTATCTGATAATGCACTTCGTTTAATGCCAATAACCTTTAGGGGACAACATATAGAGCCAACTAAATCGGATGATTACCAACGAGGTTTACGGAATATAACAAAGCTAAAATCTTTATCCGATTTCAGTGCTGAAGAGCAAAAAGAATTTAAAGGCTTGTTGGAGTCTACTGATGGAGGGGCCCATTATTATGGTGACTTTTACCATTCTGGTTATGAGTCGTCCCTCATTGATTTGAAGGACCAGTATTTTATTACGAATACAGTACGTGCATTAAAACGTGTTAATCATACATTATATGTGTATGATGGATCAGGTTTTATTATTATAGATTTAGATAATCGTCGTATCCAAGGGTTCTTTAATAACCGCATTAGTGGTGAAGGCTCTAAGGGTGTACCTGATAGCTTACGTGGGCACTATGGTGCTGACTTTACTATGATATATGCATTATCTAAATTGGATCCTACAGATTTGGATATTTTGTGGTCCATGCGTAAACAATATTTAGAAAAATCTCCTCAAGCGATGGAAGGAAAAGATTTGTTCCCACTCAATTTGGATGAGATGAATTTAAATGAGTTATGATTCTATTAAGATAAATCATATACAGATATATGTGATTTAAATAATTGGCATTTGAGGATATGCTATCGTTTTATGCTAAGGTATGGAGGCTCTTATGAAGTTACGTAAGGTAGGTATTATTGGCACTGGCCATGTAGGCTCTCATGTGGCATTTTCTTTAGCCTTGCAAGGTGAGGTTGATGGATTATATTTGATGGATATTGACGAGAAAAAAGCTCAGGCGCAAGCTATGGATATTAATGATGCCGTAAGCTATATTCCACATCAAGTAACTGCTACATCAGGTCCTATTGAAGAATGTGGAGATTGTGATATCCTCGTTTTTAGTGCGGGGCCTTTGCCGAATTTGTATCAGGATCGCCTTGAGAGCCTTGGTGAAACAGTGGCTGTACTAAAAGACGTTATTCCACGTATTAAGCAGTCTTCTTTTCAAGGTTTCATCATTTCAATTTCTAATCCTGCTGATGTGGTAGCTACCTATTTATGTAAACATCTTGAGTGGAATCCTAAGCGTATTATTTCAACGGGAACCGCTCTAGATTCAGCTAGATTGCAAAAAGAATTAGCTCATATCTTTACTATTAGTAATCGCTCTATTACGGCCTACTGTTTAGGTGAACATGGAGGTAGTGCCATGGTGCCGTGGTCCCATGTCTGTGTACAAGGTAAACCACTTTTAGAATTATATCGAGAGCTACCTCATAGATTTCCTAAACTTGACCATACAAAAGTACTAGATGATGTTAAAATTGGTGGCTATCATGTACTAGCTGGTAAAGGCTCTACGGAGTTTGGTATTGCGAGTGCTACCACAGAATTGATTCGCGCCGTATTCCATGATGAAAAGAAGGTATTGCCTTGCTCCTGTTATTTAAATGGACAATATGGAGAAGAAGGAATATTTGCATCTACTCCTGCTGTTATTGGTAAAGATGGTATCGAAGATGTTCTTGAACTGCAACTAACCAATGAAGAGCTAGCCTTATTTAAAGCTTCTTGTGCTGTCATTCGTGAACATGTTGCAAAGGCTGAGGCTATGTAAGTGGATGTTTACTTTTGTATATAGAAAGTTTACATCGCATATGGAGTTTTAAAATTATACGGATTTATGTTACCGTTCTTAATGAGAAATATCTGTAATTTTCTTTAGTCCCAAGCTCTGTTATGTGGTATAATCTAAAAATGACAGTATACAGATGATGAATATTTGGGGGACATTATGACTCAGGACACTATGGATGTACAACGCCCAAAAAGGCCACGCAAACGGGTTCGTCCTAATCGCAAAGCACAGGATCAGCGTATTATCCTCATGTGGATCAAGCGGATTGGCATAGGGATTATGGTGCTGTTACTGTTAGGGCAGGCTTATCGCTTGGTGGCTGTATATCAAGAAAAACAACATATAGAGCAACAATTGCAAGAGTTACAGCAGCGAAATGAAGAGTTAGAACAGGAAAAGGCTAGGTTACAAGATCCAAAGACCATAGAAGGGGTTGCTCGTGAGGAGTTAGGATTGGTAAAGCCTGGTGAAGTACCGTATGTAAAATAGAGTGTATTCTATTATTTTTTCCTTTGCATCAGTTTGTAGTTTAAGGTTTCCGCATTAATTAGGAGGTTGCATGGCAATCGAAGTTGGTAACATTATTGATGGTACCGTATCAGGTATTACAAAATTCGGCGTATTTGTTGATTTAGGAGAAAAGCAAACAGGGTTAGTTCATATTTCTGAAGTAGCTCATGGATATATCGAAGATATTAATACCCTTTTAAAGGTTGAGGATCCAGTAAAGGTTAAGGTTTTATCTATTGATGGGAATAAAATAGGACTTTCCATTCGTCAAACACAACCTAAAGAGGGGATGGACGAAGAAAAACGTCCTCATCGTGTTCAATCGAAACAAAGCATAGAGTCTTTCGAAGCGAAGATGAAATCATTTTTGCGCGATAGCAATGAACGATTACACGATTTAAAACGTAATACCGAAGGAAAACGCGGAGGCCGAGGTGGTCGTCGAGATTAATAGTGAGAGATGGCATCTAGCCATCTCTTTACTTATGTATAGAGTATTAACGCTATAATAGTATTAGGGAAAATCATTTATATGTAAGGAGCAATTATGAAGTTAGCAATTATCGATATTGGCTCTAATTCGGTGCGCTTATTATTGGCTACCTATGAGAATAACGAGTGGCGTTATGAGCCTAAGCAGTTGTGGACTACTCGTTTAGGTCAACGAAATACAGATGGTACCTTGCGAGATGAATCCATGGAAGCATCCTATCAAGCCTTTACGGATATACAAAAAATAGCAAATGAATACGGTGCTGACTATTGCTTTGGTTTTGCGACGAGCGCTGTTCGTGAAGCGGCTAATGGACTTGCATTTATGGAACGTATTAATACATACTGTCCTATGGAGTGGCGAATTTTATCTGGTGCTGAAGAGGCCATGTATGGCTTTTATGGCGCTTTAGGAAATCAATTAGAGGATGGACGTCATTATACGACCATTGATATTGGTGGAGGTAGTACAGAACTTGCATTAGGTAACAAGGATGGAGTGTACTGGAGCCGTTCTTATCCTGTGGGAGCGGTACGCCTTCAATCTATATCTGACGAAGGGCCTCAACGAGTGTGGGAGGAAACCCGTTTTCTTTGGGATCCGATGATGATTGAAGGTGAATTTGGTGAATTTATCGGTATTGGAGGAACCCTAACAACCTTGGCTGCTATTGATTTAGGTTTAGACCATTATGATGGCACAAAGGTACAAGGTCATAAATTGAGCCGTGAAACGGTGGAAGGCATTATTATGAATTTGCGGTATATGAGTCGTGATGAGAGACTACAAGTAAAAGGGTTACCCGCTGGGCGTGCCGACATTATTGTTGCTGGGGCAGAGATTTTAACGTCCTTTATGGATTTCTATGAGGTCCCTCATGTATTTGTGAGCGACCAAGATGGTATGGAGGCGATGGCCCGTGAATGTGAAAGCACTCATTCGAACCGTTAATCACACTTTAAAATTACATGATATATTTCCTGAGAATTGTCGTATCTTGGTAGCTTGTTCTGGTGGTCCTGATTCGATGGCTTTATTGCATTTATTGCAAGATATTGCTACACATCGCCATACAGTATATGAGCTTGGAGTTGCTATCGTAGATCATTGTATTCGTTCTGAAAGTAAGGATGAGGTTCTATGGTTAAGAAATCAAGCGGACGTACTAGGACTGCCATTTTATACGGCTGTCTTTGACGTGCCTAAATTGAGTCAAGCTCAAAAGCTATCAGAGGAAACTATAGGCCGCCAAGTTCGGTATCAATGGCTAACCGGTATAGCACAGTCTGAGGGGTATGACTATATTGCAGTAGCTCATCATAAAGATGACCAAGCAGAATCAATTTTAGCACATCTTATTAGAGGGACTGGACTTAATGGTTTGACAGGCATGGCCGTTGTTAGTAATGATTATACTGTTCCAGTAGTAAGACCTCTGTTAGATGTCACAAAAGAAGAATTACTTCTATATTTAAAAGAGAAAGATATTTCTTACTGTATAGATAGTACAAATGAGGATGTACGATATCAAAGAAATAGAATTCGTCATCGCATTATACCTGAGTTAAAAGCCATTAATCCTATCGTTATCGATGCTATAGTAAGGCTAGGGGCTTCTGTACGCGAAGACATTTCTCTTATTTCTAATTTAACGGATATGGCGTTTGATGAGTTAGTAACTATCTCTGATGAGGGCGCGTTTATATCTCGTAGGGGGTTACGTAAGAAGCCGTTGGCTATCCAACGTCGATTGTGGCAAAGACTGGTGAGCATCTTTGATCCTGAAATCAAGCTTACCACTGCTCATCAAGAGCAATTACTCGACATTGTTAACACTGGGGAAAAGAAAACTTTCAATATAAAAAGTATAAAAGTAAGTGCTCAATGTGATACAATAAAAGTATATTGCAAACATTAATATGAATTGCGGAGGTCATATAGATGCATCAAGATGCAAAAGATATTTTATATACAGAGGAACAATTAAAGGCACGTGTGGCTGAATTAGGTCATCAAATCAGTGCTGACTATAAAGGGGAATCCGTAGTTCTCGTAGGGGTATTGAAAGGTGCTATCGTTTTTTTTACAGATTTAGCTCGTTCTATCGATGAGAATGTGGATGTAAGCTTCGATTTTATTTCTTGCTCTAGCTATGGCAGCGGTACAACAAGTACAGGGGTAGTTCGAATTTTAAAAGATTTGGATCGCTCTGTAGAAGGAAAGCATGTACTCGTTGTAGAAGATATTGTAGATACGGGTACAACATTACATTACTTGCTAGAAAATTTACATGCCCGTGGAGCTAAAAGTGTACGCCTTGCAGCGTTATTGAATAAGCCTGAACGCCGTAAAATGGATGTAGAAGTAGACTATGTAGGCTTTGTCATTCCTGACTACTTTGTTATCGGCTATGGTTTAGACTATGCAGAAAAATATCGACACTTACCTTATATAGGTATTTTAAAGGAAGAAATGTATCAAGATTAAAAATATGATATAATATATGAGTGCATCTCTCAACGAGATGTACTCAATTCGTTTATGCCACTAAACTATTATTGAAAGGGGTAATATTTTGGGTCGATTTACTAAAAATATCGTCCTTTATTTACTTATCATTGCCGCTTTCGTTATCGCCATTGACGCTTTCTCTGGTCAAAGTGCGAATAAATCTGAACTCAGTTATACAGGATTTATTCAACAAGTACAACAGAAAAAGGTTGAGTCCGTAACGATTACCAATGATCATGGTATTAAAGGTAAACTAAAAAATGGAACAGAATTCAATTCTTATGCGCCAACTGATGAAACATTAATCAAAACTTTACAAGATAATGGTGTAGAAATTACTGCAGCTCCACCTGAGCAACCTGCTTGGTGGATGAGCTTGTTAGGTTCTGCTATTCCGATTATCATCTTGGTAGTATTATTCTTCTTCATCATGCAACAAACGCAAGGTGGCGGTGGCCGAGTGATGAACTTTGGTAAAAGCCGTGCTAAATTGATGGGTGAAGGCAATGTAAAGGTTAGCTTCAAAGATGTAGCTGGCGCTGAAGAAGCAAAACAAGAATTAGAAGAAGTAGTAGAGTTCTTAAAGGATCCAGGCAAATTTACAACTATCGGTGCTAAAATTCCGAAAGGTGTATTATTGGCAGGACCTCCAGGTACAGGCAAAACATTACTTGCTAAAGCTGTTGCTGGTGAAGCAGGGGTACCATTCTTTACGATTTCTGGTTCTGACTTTGTAGAGATGTTCGTTGGTGTTGGTGCTTCTCGTGTGCGTGATCTTTTCACACAAGCGAAAAAGAACGCCCCATGTATCATCTTTATAGACGAAATTGATGCGGTTGGTCGCCAACGTGGTGCCGGCCTTGGTGGTGGTCACGATGAACGTGAACAAACATTAAACCAATTGCTCGTTGAAATGGATGGCTTTGGTGCCAACGAAGGTATTATTACTATCGCTGCAACAAACCGCCCAGATATTCTAGATCCTGCACTTTTACGTCCAGGTCGTTTTGACCGTCAAGTTATTGTAGGTCGTCCAGACCTACGCGGCCGTGAAGCAATTTTGAAAGTTCATGCTCGTAATAAGCCTTTGGCTGATGATGTAGACTTGAAAATAATTGCGAAGAAAACTCCAGGCTTTACTGGTGCAGACTTGAGCAATTTGTTAAATGAAGCAGCTCTTTTGGCGGCTCGTCTTAACAAAAAAGTAATTACTATGGCTGAAGTTGAAGAAGCCAGTGAAAAGGTTAGTATGGGACCTGAACGCCGCAGTCATATTGTGAGCGATAAGGATCGTAAATTGACAGCATACCATGAATCTGGTCATGCTATCGTGGCACATCTATTGCCTCATGCAGATCCTGTTCATAAAGTAACGATTATTCCTCGTGGTGCAGCTGGTGGCTACACTATGATGCTTCCTACTGAGGAACAAAACTACAAAACAAAATCTCAATTATTAGCAGATATTCGAGTTGCTCTTGGTGGTCGAATTGCAGAAGCCTTGATTTTAGATGAAATCAGTACAGGCGCTTCTGGGGACCTTCAAAGTGTAACTAATACTGCTCGCGCTATGGTAACGCGTTGGGGGATGAGCGATGAGCTTGGTCCTATCGTGTTTGGTGAACAACAAGAACAAATCTTCTTAGGAAAAAACCTAGGCCATGAGCGCAACTATAGTGAAGAAATCGCTGCGAAAATCGACTCTGAAATTCATCGTATCGTAGAAGAAGCTTATAAAGATGTAACAAAACTTCTTAGCGATAATGAAAAATTCTTACATGACATGGCAAATGCTTTGTTAGAAGAGGAAACAATCGATGCGAAAGCGGTAGATAATCTTTACAAATATGGTACAACAAAAGAACCTGAAGCTGAGGAGCCTAAAGTAGCTTCTGAAGTAGAAGGTAGCGTAGTACCAGAGAGTGTTGATGCTAAAGAAATAACTAGTACTGTAGCAGATCCTAGTGAAGCATCATCTAATGAAATTAAATAATGGATTTTGTCCAAATGAAAAAGAGCTAGCCTTTTTAGAAGGCTAGCTCTTTTTTACTGTCCATCGTTTATATGACGTGTGGCAAGAAGTTCTGTCATGCGTTGTTCTTTTAGTTTTTGCAAATATTTTTGTGCCAAAACATTTGGTATAGCTACACCGATTGCTATAGCTATAGTTGTAAATGTGCCAGTTACACCATTTTGTATCATAAGGATTAGACTAGCATCATTTAATGCATTGATGTGTAACATGTCGAAGAGAAATCGGTAGTACAGTATACCGGGCATTAATGCGATGGCAGACGGCACGATAATGATAGTGCTAGATGTTTTTAACCAAGTAGAAACTTTTACAAAAATAATACTCATAATGGCAGCACCAATAAAGGTAGCACCTGGTGTAGAAAATCCTAATTCTACGGATAGTATATTGCGAATACATACACATAGTACGCCACCAATACCAATGGATACTAATAGTCTGACAGGAGCATTAAAAAGTACCGCAAAAGCAGCTGCAGCTGTAAAAGAACCGATAACTTGCTCAATGGAAATAACATGAGGTTTAATATCAACAAAATTAAATGCTGGTGCAGGGCTAAAGTAGAGTGCCATAGCCATACCTAAAGTCATGCTACCCACGATGAGTAGTGTTCTTATAGCGCGTGTCATGCCCGATAAAATATGATTATTAATGATATCGATGACACAATTGATCAATGGTACCCCAGGAATCATGAACAAGGTACAGCAAACGAGTACATATAGTAAGGATTCATTATTTACATGACTATAAAAAGCGTAAGCCGATATCATGGCACCAAATCCGCCTAATGCGATTCCTACATATTCATTAAGCCCTAATCTGCCTGATAGGGTGCGCGTAAAATAACCAATACTAGAACATATGATAGTAACGATGAATGCGATGATATCGCCACTGTAAAGGTATGCAAGACCTGCCGAACCTAGTGCACAAGCTAGTCCTTTTATCCAGTTTGGATACGTCGGTATAGTTGTATCCAGTTTGGCAATTAGTCGTTCATAGGTCGTTAGTGAGTAATGTCGCTCAAAGGCGCGCCATGTGAGCTTTGATACGGCATTGATCATAGCCATATTCGGAATATGAACCGGTGTTTTTCTGAAGACCGTTATGGATCGTTCTTTGTGTAATAGATTGACCATAATAGTGGTATATGAAATATGGATATTTAAGTAATCATGAGGAATTCCCATAAATGTTGCGGCTTTTAGCATTTCCTCAATGATTCGATTTGTATTTGCCCCACATTCCATTAGTAACTTCCCTATATTGAGTAGTACATCCAGTTTTCGATGAATATGGATAAAAGGGTTCTCTAAAACTTGATTTTTCTCTTCTAATGTAAACTGTTTCATATATCTCTCCGAAGGATAATAGATAGCATTATTGTTATCTATTTTTTTATGTATACCTTTATACTATATACATTATAACATTAATTATTTTAAATAATCCTTGCATTTTACAAGGTACACTTGTACAATCGAATTGTAAACCTAGGTTGACAAAGAAAGGGGCTCTAAACTATGCGTGATGAAGTGCTAGAATTCTTGAGACAAAACCAAGGTAGTTTCGTATCGGGACAAGATATGTCCGAAGCCTGCCATGTTTCGCGCACAGCTATTTGGAAACATATCAAGGCGTTACGTCAAAAAGGCTACAAAATTGAATCTTATACCAAGAGAGGGTATCGATTATTGGAAGAACCTGATTTGTTGAGCCCCTTGGCAATGAAACAAATCTTAAAAACAGATGTATTTGGTAAACGATATGTTTATATGGATACCACGGAGTCTACGAACTTAGAAGCTCGTCGTTTAGCTCAACAAGGTGCAGAAGAAGGTACGGTTGTGGTTACTGAGGAACAGGCTGCTGGTCGTGGGCGTTTATCTCGCGGTTGGTATTCTCCATTTGGCAAAGGCTTGTGGTTTAGCTTGATTTTACGCCCTGATTTTCCACCTGTAGAGGCTCCAAAGTGTACTTTGATGGCTGCAGTGGCTTTAACAAAGGCCTTTCATAAGATGGGACTCACTGATGTGGGGATAAAGTGGCCTAATGATATTCTTGTGAATGGTCGTAAGCTAGTAGGTATTTTGACTGAAATGTCTGGTTCTATGGAAGAAATTTCTCATATTGTAATGGGCATTGGGGTCAACGTAAAAACAAAACAAGAAGAATTACCAGAAGAGTTAAAATTAATTGCTACATCCCTTGCGATGGAAGATATTGATATTGAGCGCACAGAAGCATTTAGACTTATATTAGAAGAACTAGAACATCAATATTATGAAGTGCTCGATAGTGGCTTTGACGAAACCCTTAATGAATGGCGTCAATTATCTGTTACTCTCGGTGAAGAAATTGAAGTGCGTGCTCCTGGCAATACCTATGAAGGGGTAGCTACAGATATTGATGAAGATGGTAATTTATTAGTAAGAATCCCAGATGGGACAATTAAACGTATTGTGGCAGGGGACGTATCAATTCGTCCGCGTAAATAGGAGGCATTAATGTTATTAGTAATTGATGTGGGAAACACCAATATTGTTCTCGGTGTATACGACAAGACAGAACTTGTGGGTCACTGGCGTATTTCCACAGATCGGGTTCGTACCACCGATGAATATGGCATGCTGATGATGAACTTATTCTTTCACGACCGTAAGGTTGATGTAAAAGATATTAATGCTATCATTATCTCCTCGGTTGTACCACCATTAATGCCTACATTAGAGCGCGTGTGTTTGCGCTACTTTAATGTAAATCCTCTTATTGTAGGTCCAGGTACTAAAACTGGCATCGCTATTAAGTATGATAATCCTCGTGAAGTAGGGGCTGACCGTATTGTAAATGCTGTAGCAGCACATGAGCTTTATAAGGGCGATTTAATTATCATCGATTTTGGTACGGCTACAACTTATTGTGCGGTACAAGGTAATGGCGATTATATGGGCGGGGTTATTACTCCAGGGGTAACAATTTCTGCAGAGGCTTTATTCCAACGGGCGGCCAAATTACCTCGTATCGATGTGAGAGACCCGGGGCAAGTCATTTGTCGAAATACGGTGTCCTCTATGCAATCTGGTATGTTCTACGGTTATGTAGGTCAAGTAGAAGGCCTCGTGTCTCGTATGAAAGCGGAAATGGGAAATCATGTAACTGTAGTTGCTACAGGTGGTTTGGCACAGCTTATTAGCAGTGCTACAGACTGCATTGACCATGTAGAACCTATGCTTACATTAGAAGGCTTACGCCTTATTTACGAAAGAAATAAATAATGCTACTATAATATAGTTACGTATATGTAACGAAGTAGTGTACATTTGGGTACAGCTTATGCTGTACCTTTTTTATTAAGGGAAATAGAATTATATGAATAATAAACAGTGGCAAATTGGGGCTGTCAAAATTGATGGTCAAGCCATATTAGCGCCTATGGCAGGGGTTAGCGATATTGCGTATCGACTACTGGCTAAAAAACATGGTGCAGCCTTGGTATGTACCGAAATGGTCAGTGCTATGGGTATTAAATATAAGAATGAACGTACTCATGAATTATTGCGCATTGAAGAGGCAGAACGTCCTGTATCCATGCAAATTTTTGGCTCTAATCCAGAAGCAATCGCTTTGGGGGCTAAGGTTGTGGCCGATGCGGGCGCCGATATTGTAGATATAAACATGGGCTGTCCTGTAAAAAAGGTAGTTACCTCTGGCGATGGTTCGGCACTTATGAAAAATCCTGATCTAGCGGCTCGTGTTGCAGAAGCCGCTGTTGAGGCTGTTGATGTACCGGTTACTGTAAAAATGCGTATTGGTTGGGATAGTGACTCTATCAATGTCGTGGATTTTGCAAAGCGCATTGAGTCTACAGGTGTGGCTGCTATTGCTGTACATGGTCGTACAAAGGAGCAAATGTATAGTGGACATGCGGACTGGTCTTATATTAAGGCTGTGAAAGAAGCGGTATCTGTACCTGTACTTGGCAATGGTGATATTGTGGAGCCTGAAGATGCTAAGCAAATGCTTGATGAAACAGGCTGTGACGCTGTAATGATAGGTCGTGGGGCACAAGGGAACCCTTGGATCTTTGATCGCATTCACCACTATCTAGCTACTGGTGAAGTGTTACCTGCACCGACCGATATAGAGCGTCTAGATATGTTATTAAAGCATTTTGACTTGTTATGCCAATACAAGGGTGAAAGTATGGCCGTTAAGGAGATACGCACTCATGCGGGCTGGTATATGAAGGGACTTCCGGAATCTGCATATTGGCGCAATCGAGTGAATACAATTCATACTGTAACGAGCTTTCACAATGAGCTAGAATCATATCGCAAAATACTGTCCGAAGGGTAGTCAGATTGACAAATAAATAGTATTTTTATATAATGATTGAGATAATTTAGAAACAAGAGATAAGGTGTCATCTTATTATGACACTTTTTCTTATTATTTATATGTAGAAAGAGTGGGGTACCCATGGCAGACGTAAAAGAAACATTACTCACCGCCGAAGGTTTAAAGAAGTTAGAAGAAGAATTAGCGTACTATAAATCTGTACGCCGTATTGAAGTATCAGAACGTATTAAAACTGCTATTGAATATGGCGATATCAGTGAAAACTCTGAATATGATGATGCAAAAAATGAACAAGCTTTTATTGAAGGTCATATTGTAGAGTTAGAGAATAAGATTAACACTGCGAAGATCATCGATGAATCTGTAAAAGGTGACGTTGTATCTGTAGGTAGTAAAGTTACTGTACTTGACACTATGTACAACGATGAATTGGAATATGTTATCGTTGGTTCCTCTGAAGCGGATCCATTTAACAATCGTATCTCTAATGAATCTCCTGTAGGTAAAGCTATTTTGGGTAAACGTAAGGGCGATGAAGTAGAGGTTTCCACACCAGATGGTCCTGTAACATTCAAAGTGTTAGCAATCCAATAATTTACAATTACCGACAAAGAGGCGATAACATGAGTGAAGAAATTAAAAATATACAAGAAGAGCTGAATGAGCAAATGCAAATTCGCCGCGATAAATTAGCCGAATATGAAGCTGATGGTATTTACCCATTTGGACAACGTTTTGTCGTAAAAGATTACGCAAAAGATATTAAAGAAGACTTCTTCTTGAAATATGATGGCCAGCCTGTAGTTATTGCAGGTCGTTTGATGACAATCCGTTCCCATGGTAAAACGGCATTTGCGAATATTCGTGATAAATCTGGTGATATTCAAGTATACTTCCGTAAAGATGTATTGGGCGAAGAAGCTTATAAATACGTTAAAATGCTTGATATCGGTGATATCATCGGCGTAGAAGGTCACGTATTTAAAACGCATACCGGTGAAGTTACCATTAAAGTTAACAAATTAACATTGTTATCTAAGTCTTTACGTCCACTACCAGAAAAATGGCATGGATTAAAGGATACAGAACTTCGTTACCGTCAACGTTATGTTGATTTGATTGTAAATCCTGAAGTGCGTGATACATTTGTAAAACGCTCTCAAATCGTTGCTAAGATTCGCGAATACATGATGCGTGATGGCTTCATGGAAGTGGAAACACCGATGATGCATGCTATCCCTGGTGGGGCTGCTGCACGTCCATTTATCACTCACCATAATGCGCTTGATATCGATATTTACATGCGTATTGCACCAGAATTGTATCTCAAACGTTTAATCGTTGGTGGTATGGACCGCGTGTTCGAAATGAACCGTTGCTTCCGTAACGAAGGTATCGATAATCGTCATAATCCAGAATTTACTACTATCGAATCGTACCAAGCTTATGGCGATGTAGAGGATGCGATTCGCTTAACAGAAAATCTTGTGTCCTACTGTGCTCAAGAAGTACTTGGTACACAAGAAATTACATACCAAGGTACAGAAATTAATTTGACTCCTCCTTGGAATCGTATCACAATGGCTGAAGGTGTAAAAAAATACACTGGTGAAGATTTTGATGCAGTCACAACTATAGAAGAAGCTCGTGCTATTGCTGATCGCTTAAATGTAGAATACACAGAAAATGATGGTATTGGTAAAATCTTAAATCTTTGCTTCGAAGATTATGTAGAAGAAAACTTGATTCAGCCAACTATCGTATATGGTCATCCTAAAGAGATTTCTCCACTTGCTAAAGCAAGTCGTGAAAATCCATTGGCTACAGAACGTTTTGAAGCTTTCATCTATGGTCGTGAATTGGCAAATGGCTTCTCCGAGTTAAATGATCCAATCGACCAAAAACAACGTTTCTTGGATCAATTGAAAGAACGCGAAGCGGGTGACGATGAAGCTCATCGAATGGATGAGGATTTCGTTACTGCTCTTGAGTACGGCTTGCCTCCAACAGCTGGTCTTGGTGTTGGTATCGACCGTCTTGTTATGTTCTTAACAGACTCTGCATCTATTCGAGATGTATTATTGTTCCCGTTGATGAAACCAGAAGCTCCTAAGCATTTTGAAGCTGAAGAAGCAGAATAATAATCGACACTATTAAGGCTCCCTATTCTTTGAGTAGGGAGCTTTTTATATATTTATGAAATAGTTAGTATCATATAAAAATCATTTTAAACCTGTTACTACGATACTGCCTTTAAATATGTATTGAAACATGAATGCTATATGTAATTTTATACGATGGATTAATGGAGTGGTTAATATGTTGAGCTCCTGTAGCAGTCTATAAGTATATAACAAAATTAACGATATAAAGTCTATAGAAAATAATTTCTAGGATAAAAAATAGTTTATGATTATTCATCAATTGTTATTGACAGTGTATAAAAATAATTTTATACTAAGTGTGAGATGTGGTATTTACATAATATATATGATATAAATTCATGCATATAAAGTTTTTCTTATTTATCTTTGCTTTATCGAATCTGAATGTGATGATATAGATTAACTGTATAGAACTACTACATACCTTGTATAACCTTGACGGGATGGGTCAAGTCTCTCTAGCGTGAACCGAGATTTACGGCTACAAGAGCTTATTTATGATGCTCTTGTAGCCGTTTTTTATTTAACTAAATTTATATTTCTAAAAGTTTAGGAGGTAAGTGCGATGAGTTCAATGGATTATGAAAGAGGTAATCAAGCCAATGGTTGTCTTGATCGGTTTTTCAAGTTAACCAAACATGGAACATCAGTAAAGACTGAGATTTTTGCGGGTATTACAATGTTTATTGCATCAGTATACATTCTGGCAGTAATACCCAATCTATTATCTGTATCAGGAATGCCTCATGGTAGTGCTGTAGCGGCTGTAATTTTAACAACTGCCTTTGCGACAATGCTAATAGGTTTTGTTGCTAATGTTCCAGTTATCGTAGCACCTGGACTTGGCCTAAGTGCATTTTTCTCGTATACCATTTGTGGTGCTATGGGCCTTAGTTGGCAAACTGCATTAGGTGCCGTTTTTATTTCCGGTACAGTTTTTGTTATTTTAACAGTTACTAAAGTTCTTAATAAAATAGTAGATGGTATTCCACAAGTGCTGAAAACCTCTATTGGCGTAGGTATTGGTTTATTCGTTGCCTTCATTGGCTTTAAAAATGCTCATATAATTATTTCTGATAATGCTACATTTGTAACCCTTGGGAACATGAAAGATCCTGCAGTACTATTAACATTGTTAGGCTTGTTTATTACAAGTATTTTATTAGCTAAGCAGGTTAAGGGTGGATTGTTAATTGGTATGGCCTTCACTACGATTTTGGCTATGGTGTTAGGTTTGACTAAGGTTCCTATATCTAGTTCGGATATCTTTAACTTGGTACCACCATTTCCAGTAGACACATTTGGTCAACTTGATGTAATGAGTGCTATTGGGTATGGCTTTTTCTCCATTATCTTCTCCATTACTATTGTGGATATGTTCGATAATATCGGTACATTGATTGGTGTAACGAGAAAAGCAAACTTAGTAAATGAAGAAGGGAAATTTGAAGGTTTGAATCGTGCCTTGCTATGTACGTCTATTGGTGCCGCAGCAGGTGCCGTTGTAGGTACCTCTACAGTTACTTCTTATATTGAAAGTGCGGCAGCCGTTGCTGATGGTGGTCGCACAGGTCTTACGGCAGTAGTAACTGGCCTTTTATACTTGGTATCTTTATTCTTTGCACCATTGTTCTTATTGGTACCGGTACAAGCGACTGCACCTGTACTGATTACTATTGGCGTATTTATGATGAGTGAGGTAACGCATATTGATTTTACTAATTTCACGGAAGCATTGCCTGCGTTCTTAACAATTCTTCTTATGCCATTAACATTTAGTATTGCTCAAGGTTTATCCTTTGGTTTTATTTCTTATACATTAATTAAATTGGCCACAGGTCGTCATCATGAAATTCATCCTATTATGTACATCATGACTGTGGCGTTCATCATTCACTTTGCTATTTAAATAGCATATACTATGAATCATATAGCATAGTCTATTAAACGAAAATCTAGCGTAGTATATGGGCGCAGTACTTTAGGGCTCTAATCACGCGAGGAGGTTATATGAATTCAACGATTATTTTAAAAGGAAATATATTATATACACCGAATCCATCAGCACTTGTATCTATTCAACAGGGTTATGTTATTGCTGTAGATGGGGTGGTTGTTCATTGTGGTGAAAGTATTCCTACAGTTTATACAGAGTATGATGTTGTTGATTACGGTGATAATCTCATTATTCCTGGTTTTGTGGATACTCATGCGCATGCACCACAATATTGTAATCGTGGACTTGGTATGGATAAGGAACTGTTACCATGGCTTGAAACTTATACATTTCCTGAAGAGGCAAAATTTATTGATCCTGACTATGCTCGTCTAGTATATGGTGCCTTTGTTCACGATTTATGGCGCAATGGTACGACGAGAAGTATTTTGTTTGGCACAATCCATAAAGACAGTACATTGGTGTTGATGGAGCTTTTACAAAAAGCAGGATTGTCAGCTTATGTGGGCAAGGTAAACATGGACCGTAATAGTCCGGAATTTTTGATTGAAGAAACGAATCAATCATTAGCTGATACTAAAGTATGGTTAGATGCATCAGCTCAATTTGGACCTTTAGTTAAACCTATTATTACACCGCGCTTTGTACCATCTTGTACGAGTGAACTCATGACAGGACTTGCTAAATTAACGAAAGAATACGATGTTCCTGTTCAATCTCATTTGTCGGAAAATCACGGCGAAATTGATTGGGTCGCATCATTACATCCTGAGTCGTCAAACTATACAGATGTGTACTATGAACATCATTTGATGGGTACCGTGCCAACTGTAATGGCCCATTGCATTCATTTGAGTGACGTAGAAATGGATCGCATGGCTGAAACGCAGACCATGGTATCTCATTGTCCATATTCGAATGTAAATCTTTCTAGCGGAATTGCACCGATTCGTAAGCTGATTGAGCGGAATATACCAATTGGTTTAGGCTCCGATATTTCTGGTGGACATATTGTATCGATGGCAAAGGTCCTTACTGAAGCTATTGGTCTATCGAAAATGAAATGGGCTGAAGTAGACCCAAACTATGCACCTCTTACCTTGAGTGAAGCCTTCTATATGGCTACCAAGGGTGGTGGACAATTTTTTGGCCACGTTGGAAGCTTTGAAAAAGGCTATGAATTAGATGCCCTTATTATCGATGATACGTCCCTATTCGACCTAAATGAACGTTCTTTGGAAGAGCGTTTAGAGCGCTGGCTATATGTAGGGGATGATCGTCATATTATTGAACGCTATGTAGCTGGTCGCGTAGTTCCGAGTCCAAAAGGGTAAAGTTTATATCTTACAGAAAAAAATACTGATATATTTAAAGCAGCTAGTTTGTATACCCTTCAAACTAGCTGCTTTTCGGTGCTTCTTTTAGAACCTGACCGAGGTGTTAGATAAACTTTGGATTATGATTTATAGTAGGTTTTATAGCTTTTCTGTTTATATTACTGAACAGGGCGATTTTGCTCATCAATTCACTTGGTGTATAATAAAAAAATGTACAAATTAAGAAAGTGGGGGGCTTAATGGATATATTAGGAGCAAGACGCTCTATTGAACAAAAGCTATTAATGCAATCTGTTGCTTTGATGGCGCTAGTTGCGGTGAGCGGCACTGTGATGGGGATTGTAACGGGATCTAGTGCAGTGTTGTTAGATGGGGTATTCTCCTTCGTTGATGTTGTTATTAAGATTATGATGCTTATGACAGCTAAGTTAGTTGCTAGAGAAACGAGTAAGCGATTCCAATTCGGTTTTTGGCAATTTGAACCTCTGGTGCTCGCCGTGGAGGGCTTTTTTATTCTTCTCATAGTAATTTATGCCTTATCTAGTGGGATTACAGATCTTTTGTCTGGTGGACGTCACGTAGACTTCGGGCCAGCTATTTTCTATGCTATATTCTTTACTGTTGCGGATACTGCTTACTATCTTTATGTACGTCGTATTAATAAAAGTTTGCAGTCTAACTTGATTAAATTTGATAATGTAAGCTGGTATGTCGATGCTTTGTTAGAAGCGGCTATCTTGATTAGTTTCGTTGTAGCTACTATGCTAGAAAGTACTGAATATGCTAGATGGGCTACTTATATTGACCCTATTGTATTAATTATTTTAGCGGTACAGATGATACCCTCTGCATTTCGTATCATTGTGCCATCCATGAAACAAATATTAGGATGGGCACCAACTTCATTGCATAATGAAGTGCAAGAAATTATGGATCGATTTATGGAAAAGTATAATTTTAAAGATTATGTGACGAGCGTGCAAGTATATGGCAATACTCGAATCATTGAAATTGATATTTTAGTTCCTAAAAGTTTTCCATATCAAACCATTGCTGAAATTGATGCTATTCGCAATGAAATTGACCAAGAAATCGGCGGTAACCCAACGGAAAAATGGGTGACCATTTCTTTTACAGGCACGCGTAAATGGATGGCAAAAGATTATTTGCTAGATGAAGAAGAGGATGAATAATATAAAATATTGGTGAGAAGTCTAGTATATAGCACATAATTTAATGATAAATACACCAATATATGGTATACTTAAACGTATTGAATATATTGTGCGTAACATAGTTGGAAAATGAGGTTTATAGTATGTTAGATTTAAAATTTGTCCGTGAAAATATTGATTTAGTGCAACAAAATTTAGATAATCGTCATACAAAAGGCGATCTGAAAACCTTTGTATCCGCTTATGATGAACGTCGTCAATTGATCGGTCGAGTAGAAGAATTAAAAGCGCTTCGCAATTCTGTAACAGAAGAAATTAGCAAATTAAAACGCAACAAAGAAAATGCTGATGAAAAAATCGCAGAAATGAAAAAAGTAGGCGATGAGATTGCTGAGTTTGATAACCGTATTCGCGAAGTAGAAACAAAATTGCGCGATGCGGCATTGATGTTGCCAAATATGTGTGATGCATCTGTTCCTGTAGGTGCCGATGAAGATGAAAATGTGGAGCAACGCAAATGGGGTGAACCACGTCAATTTGATTTTGATGTACAGGCTCATTGGGATTTAGGTGAAAACCTCGATATCCTTGATTTCAACCGTGCAGGCAAAATGAGCGGTGCTCGCTTTACTGTGTATAAGGGGTTAGGGGCTCGTTTGGAACGGGCTCTTATCAACTTCATGGTGGATCTTCATGTAGATAAACATGGCTATACTGAAATGATGACTCCATATATGGTAACGCGTGAAACTTTAACGGGCACTGGGCAATTGCCTAAATTTGCTGAAGATATGTACCATGTAGAGGGAACGGAATATTTCTTGATTCCAACTGCTGAGGTTACATTGACTAATTATCACGGTGGCGAAATTTTGAGCGAAGAGGAATTGCCTAAATACTATACTGCATTCACCGCATGTTTCCGTGCTGAAGCGGGTTCCGCGGGGCGTGATACTCGTGGCCTTATTCGACAACATCAATTTAACAAAGTTGAAATGGTTAAATTAGCTAAACCAGAAGATTCTTTCAAAGAATTAGAAACATTAACAGATAATGCAGAAGAAGTATTGCGCTTATTAGAATTACCGTTCCGTGTTATCACTCTGTGCACAGGTGATATGGGCTTTGGTTCTGCTAAAACCTATGATGTAGAGGTGTGGATGCCTGCACAAGGCAAGTATAGAGAAATTTCCTCTTGCTCTAATATGACTGATTTCCAAGCTCGTCGTGCTAATATTAAATTCCGTCGTGGACCTAAGGGTAAACCGGAATTTGTTCATACATTAAATGGATCTGGCCTTGCAGTAGGGCGTACAGTAGCTGCTATCTTGGAAAACTATCAACAAGCCGATGGGTCCGTTGTAATTCCAAAAGTTCTCGTGCCATACATGGGTGGCGTTGAAGTGATTTCACCGGCTAAATAAGAGGGGGCATTTTATGAGATTCTTTATTGATACAGCAGAATTTGATGAGATTAAAGAGGCCTATGATTTTGGTTTTATTGATGGCGTAACTACAAACCCATCGCTTATCGTGAAAGCTAAACGCGATTTGAAACAAGTTATTTCTGAAATTGCAAACCTTGTTGATGGACCTGTTAGCGCAGAGGTTATTTCCTCTGATGCTGAAGGCATGGTGGCGGAAGCACATGACCTTGTGAAATTAGGCTCTAATGTGGTTATTAAAGTTCCTATGACTCCAGAAGGTCTTAAAGCCGTTGCTATTTTGAGCAAAGAAGGCATTAAAACGAATGTGACTTTGATTTTTTCTGCAAACCAAGCCTTATTAGCTGCTCGTGCAGGTGCAAGTTATGTGAGTCCATTTGTGGGTCGTATTGATGATATCAGCATGGATGGTCTTACATTGATTCAAGATATTGCAGATATTTTCGCTATTCATGAAATTGAAACTGAAATTATTGCTGCAAGTGTGAGAACTCCGCTGCATATTATTCAATGTGCTAAAGCAGGTGCTCATATTGCAACTGTTCCATTTAAAGTACTCATGCAAGCTATGAAACATCCGTTGACTGATGCAGGACTTGCAAAATTTATGGAAGATTGGAAACAAGCTAATCAATAAGTTAGAGACTCTAGGTAAGAGTCATATCAATACATAGAGGACTTATAAGGAGGCCCATTATGGATCGTACATTATCTTTGGAATTTGCTCGTGTCGTTGAAGCCGCAGCTTTGCGTAGCGGTCGTTTGCTTGGCCGTGGGCAAAAGGATGCAGCCGATGGTCTTGCTGTAGATGCTATGCGTCAAGCGTTTGATTCTGTTCGCATTTCTGGTACTGTGGTTATCGGAGAAGGCGAAATTGATGAAGCTCCTATGCTTTATATCGGAGAACACGTAGGTGCTGGCGGACCAGAAGTAGATATCGCCGTTGATCCTATTGAAGGGACAAACTTGATTGCTAAAGGTCAAAATGGTGCTATTGCAGTTATGGCGATTGCAGAAAAAGGTGGCTTGTTACATGCACCGGATATGTACATGGAGAAACTTTGTGTTGGTCCTCGAGGTGCAGGTGCTATCGATATTACGAAATCTTTGACCGAAAATATCAAAAATGTAGCGGCTAAAATGGAACGTAATGTAGATGAAATCACGTTGGTTATGCTTGATCGTGAGCGTCATCAAGGCTTAATGAAAGAGGCTCGTGAAGTAGGGGCTCGTATTATGCTCATTTCTGATGGTGATGTTAATCCAGCTATGGAATGTTGTATCGAAGGTTCTGGGGTGCACATGGTTGTAGGTACTGGTGGTGCACCTGAAGGTGTATTAGCGGCTGCAGCCTTAAAATGTGTAGGCGGCGATATGCAAGCTCGCTTAAAACCAGAAACGGAAGAAGAAATTCGTCGTTGCCATGAAATGGGCATTGCCGATGTAAACCAAGTGCTCACATTAAATGATTTAGTTCGTACTGATGATGTTATCTTTGCGGCTACTGCTATTACACGTGGTAACTTATTAAATCCAATTCAATATTTCCCAGGTGGTGCGCGTACTCATACTATTGTGATGCGGTCTAAAACTGGTACGGTTCGTTTCCTTGATACAGTGCATATGGATCATAAACTTAAAACATTAAAAGCTAAATAAGAATAAAGCCCTGAAATATACTCAAAAATTGGGCACAAATTTTTGAGATATATTCAGGGCTTTTTTTCTTTGTATTTTCTCTCATTCTCTTGATGAGATATATCGAAAAATAGTATAATAACATTTAGTATATGACGTTATAAATACAAGGTCTTGTAGCTTATACAAGATGAACGATATAAAGTGTAGGAGGAATTCTGTTGGAAAAGTTAATCATTCAAGGTGGCAATCGATTGGAAGGACGTGTACGTGTTAGTAGTGCTAAAAATGCAGTACTCCCTATTATTGCCGGTACTTTGCTAGCATCAACGCCTAGTAAATTGCTTGAAATTCCAAATTTAGAAGATGTAGGCACGATTTGCCAAGTTATCGAGTCTTTGGGGGTTAAAATCACTCGTAATAATGCAGATGGTGAAATTGTTTTCGATGCTTCTACATTGACTGCTACGGAAGCTCCTTATGAACTTGTGCGTAAAATGCGTGCATCCTTCCTTGTCATGGGTCCACTTTTGGCTCGTAAAGGGGAGGCTAAAATCTCAATGCCTGGTGGATGTGCTATCGGTGCACGTCCCATTGATCTTCATTTAAAAGCATTTGAAGCATTAGGTGCAAAAATTGAAATTACTGAAGATTATGTATATGCCCATGCTCCGGAAGGACTTAAAGGGACTCAAATTTATTTGGATTTCCCAAGTGTGGGGGCTACAGAGAATGTAATTATGGCTGCTTCTATGGCGGAAGGTAAAACCGTTATCGAAAATGCTGCAGAAGAGCCTGAAATTGTTGATTTAGCTACATTCTTAAATGCTATGGGGGCTAATATTCGCGGAGCTGGTACAAATGTGATTCGTATTGAAGGTGTACCTCAATTACACGGTGCTATTCATACAGTTATTCCTGACCGCATTGAAGCTGGTACATATTTAATTGCAGCTGCTATGGCAGGTGGTGATGTATTCGTAGAAAATGCATTGCCAGAACATCTAAAACCAGTAGTGGCTAAATTAAAGGAAGCTGGTGTAACAGTAGAGGAAGAAATCGACGGCATTCGCGTTATCAGTAGTGGTAAAGGCATTAAAGCTGTCGATATTAAAACCTTGCCATACCCTGGATTCCCAACAGATATGCAAGCTCAATTTATGGCTCTTACTACGATTGCGGAAGGGACTAGTACAGTAACAGAAACTGTATTTGAAAATCGTTTTATGCATGTTGCTGAACTTCGTAAAATGGGGGCGCATATTGACATCGACAATCGTCAAGCTATTGTCGAAGGTATGCCAAGCTTACACGGGGCTATAGTGAATGCTACTGACCTGCGTGCTGGAGCGGCGCTGGTATGCGCTGCATTGACTGCGGAAGGTAGAACAGAAGTCGGTCGTTTACATCATATTGACCGAGGTTATGATGATTTTGTAGGTAAATTGCAAAGGTTAGGTGCTGATATTGTTCGGGTTGACGAATAAGAGTACACAGCCAAAACAAAATAAAAAGAAAAGAAGCCGGCGCTCTAAAGGGCCGGCTTTATACAACGAGCAACAGAACTTAGGTGCTGCAAAGGTTGAGAATTCGAAAGCGAGTACTACACGCAAACCATTGAGAAGGACAAAACGTAAGTCTACTAAGCTTTCAAATGGCGTGGCAAAGCAAGCTAATCATTTAGCCTCCAATATGCGCGAGACCATGATTAAAGTTACAAAAATGCGCCGTGCTGAACGACGTAGTCGTGAGACTGTAGCGATTGCTAAAACAACGCCAGCCATGACATTAAAACGTTTAGTTCGACCTGAGCAAGTCGGAGATTTTATGAGTCGTTTAAATCGATCTTTAAACTTCGATTTGGGAATTGATTTAGGGACTGCAAATATCCTCATTTTTGCAAAGGGTAAAGGCTTGGTATTAGATGAACCTGCGTATATTGCACGGGATGATAAAACCGGTGATATTCTTGCTTTAGGTGAGGCCGCACGTTCTATGGTAGGCCGTACTCCAAAAGGGATTTCCGTCATCCGTCCAGTTCAAGCGGGCGTTATTGCAGATTATGATATGACAGAATTCATGTTGAAGTACTTTATTCGCTCCGTTGTACCTGCTTCTAGATTGATGAAGACGCGTATTATCGTATGTGTGCCATCAGGCATTACACCTGTAGAGAAACGCGCCATTTTAGAGGCCTTACTCAGAACCGGTGCAAAAAAGACAGTCCTTATTGAAGAGCCATTGGCTGCTGCTATGGGGACTGGTCTCAATGATGCTAAGCACGTAGGGGCGATGGTTGTCGATGTTGGCGGTGGCACTACGGATATTGCCGTTCTTTGTGATACGGGTGTGGTTGTAAGTGAATCACTTCGCATCGGTGGAGATTCTTTTAACGAATCTATTATCCGTTATATCCGCCGTAAGAAGCGCCTCGTTATTGGTCCCCTAACGGCAGAGAAAATTAAAATTTCTGTAGGGACTGTGGATCGTCGTGCAAAGGAGCGTACAATTGAGGTACGAGGACGAGATGCAAGTTCTGGATTACCAAAGATGGTTGCGGTGAATTCTTTAGAGATTCAACGTGCTCTAGAAGCACAAGTGATGAATGTTTTGGAAGGCGTTAAGTCCATTTTAGAAAAAACTCCACCGGAACTTGTGGCCGCTATCAATGATCATGGTATCATTCTTACTGGTGGTGGCGCGCTCATCGATGGATTAGACCGTGTTATTACACGTTCTATTGGAATCGCGGCATACCTTGTAGAATCTCCAAGATATGCAGTAATTAAAGGTGTTGCAAAGGCTTTAGATGAAATGTCACAGCTTCGTGATACATTAGATGAGTTACAATAATATAGTTACAATAATATATCATGATGATGTAAGTTTAAATTGACGAGGTTATGGTCTACAGTTATTCTATTTTATGTATGGAGTATCTTTAGACTGTAACCTCGTTTTTCGTTTATTTTTTGAATTTTTCATCTTTATGCTGTATACTATAGTAAAAGTATATTGCGTAAAATTGATGTAATGATATAAGGTCATTATTATGGTTTGTAGCTATAGAGGAATTAAAGATGAAACGATATCTGTATATGACTTTTGCTGTTTTAGGTCTACTGGGTAGTACCGTTCCTCATGCTGAGGCCGGTAATTTAACAGGGGTGCGCGTATCTAATCATGAAGGTACAAGCCGAATTGTTTTAGATGTATCTGAAATGCCTGTATCTTGGACTCAATCCTATAATGAAGAAACACATGCTCTTACATTGAACTTAGGGGGTACTACAAATGGTTTAACTGGCCCCATATCACAAAATGATAAAAAAACGGGAGTTCTTAAAGGCATTGGCTTACAACCGGTTAATGGGGCCTTACGAGTAACATTAACAGCGAATAAGGATGTACAACATCATGAGTTTGCATTAGAAAAGCCTTCGCGTATAGTAGTGGATTTATTTTCTGGCTATGCGCAACAGACTACAAAAGATGTAAATAAATCTGTAACGTATAGCAAAATTAATAACACCGTAGCTGAAGGGAAAATTCAAGCCTTTGCATTGACCGTAGATAATGATTCACCTATGGTGGTGGCGCATGTTCCAGAAGGTAAACTATTATCTTCTGTTACTCAAGCTCATACAGCTATCATTGGAGCAAAGGTAAAAGGGGGCAGTTTTGAACGACCTTACTCAGTGGCGAGTGATGGAGCCATTGATTTAGAGCGTATTTCTAATCGTGGTACGTTACGATATACGCCTAATAGAGGATATTTTATAGAAGAGAAAAAACCTTTACTTCAAGCTAAAACAAAGAATGAGAGTTTTGTAATCACCTCCGTTGATACGGTTCGTAAAGAGAATGCCTTGACCCTTTATACGTCAACTTATGGTCCTTCTACAAAGACCAATGAATATGGTTATGAAGTGACTGTAGCTAATGGCAAGGTTATTAGTAAACAAAAGGGAAATTCTAAAATTGGGGAAAACCAATACGTATTGTCTGGTCATGGCGAATCTGGAAATGCTTTACGTAAATTAAAAGTTGGAACACCTATTACGATTCAAAATAGAGAAGAACTTGCTCAAGTTAGTACTACCGGTGGAGCTAGTTTAGAAGTGGGCACTATGGTGATGAAAGGCGGTCGCTATGTAGGAGCTGATGAATCTAATAACAAAGGTCGTAGTTTCATTGGAACCACAAAGGAACACGATTTAGTTGTGCTAACAGTTGATAAATCCGAACTTCAATCTGTAGGTGTGACTCAAAAAGAAGGAGCTCAGTTATTGTCTAAATTAGGTGTTGTTGATGGCGCTGAATTATCAAATCAAGGTAGCATTGATATAGTTATCAATGATGATTATGTACACAAATCTTCTGTACCTATGAGTTATGAGGATATAGTAATCATAAAATAGATTCGTGCATACAATTTTGTTTGAAATATTACTAATAATTTAGTATACTATAAATACATAACTAATTTTGTAAAAGGAGGGATCGTTATGAAAAGAGTAGTGTTAGCTTTAGCTGCATTAGGTATTTTAAGTGTTAGCTCTGTAATGGCGGCCCCTGTATCATACCAAAGTGTATTAACAGGTAAAGTTGCTTCTACAGTTTCTGTTGGTACTTCTGTAACAGAAGGCCAAACATTGGTGACTGTAGAGACATTGGCTGGTCCTATGGCTGCTGCTAAATCTACTGTAACTGGTACTGTAACGGCGGTTAATGTTACAGTGGGTTCAGACGTTTCTCGTGATCAAATCGTTGTCACTGTAGAAAGTAAATAAAGGAGAGAAGGAATGAAGTTTTCTCATTCTTGGCGTCGGTATAGAAAAGCGATACTGGCGCTTTTCTTCTGTACTTCACTTACAACTGCACAGGCTATTGATTTTATGCCTGTCAATGATGTAACAACAGGTATGGAAGGTATTGCAAAAACTGTAATCGTAGGGGATACTATTTCCACCTTTGATGTAAAGGTACTGGGTGTCATGAAGGATAAGGGACCATCTGGTCATCTTATTTTAGCCAAGTTTTCCGGACCTGTTATGGATCAAACTGGTGGCATTGCGCATGGTATGAGTGGTAGCCCTGTATATATAAATGGTAAACTTGTTGGGGCTGTTGCTTATGGCTGGGGGTTTGCGGATGGTACGATAGGTATGATCACTCCTATTGAGGATATGGTCAAACTATGGAATATACCATATGAGAAAAACTTATCTAAACCTTGGGATGATACACAATTGATTCCTTTAGGTACTCCACTTATGGCATATGGCTTCGATGCGGCATCAATGGAATACTTTAAATCGAAGTTACCACAATATAAATATGAAACATATGACACCGCAAGTGCTAGTGGTGATGAAATTGCAAAACCTTTAGAAGCTGGTGGCTCGGTAGCGGCTTTGCTAGTTGATGGTGACCTTAAATTGGGCGCTATTGGTACTGTTACTCATGTAGATGGTGAAAAGGTTGTTGCCTTTGGTCATCCATTCTTAAAACATGGTTCTTCTAACTATTTTATGCACAATGCAAGTATCTTTACCGTTGTAAAAAGCTATAATGCTGCCTTTAAGCTTGGCTCTATGGGTAAAGAGATTGGTTCTGTTACTGAAGATAGAGGTGCCGGTATTGCAGGTGTATCAGGCGTGATTTCGCCAGGTATTCCATTGCGATTCCATTTAAAGGATATTGATATGGGCCGTGATAGAACTAGTTCCGTCAAGGTTATTGAAGATGGTGAAATGACACCAACTTTAGCAGCTACAGCCTTATACAATATGTTGAATAAAACATTGGATCGCAGTGGCTCTGGTACGGCTACAATTTCTTATACTATTACGCCAAAAGGGAAAGAACATAAGCCATTAACGCGGACAAATATGTTCTACAGCTCTGATTCCATTAGTGAAAAAGCAGTTGATGAATTTTATAATGTCATTGATGTTCTTATGAACAATCGATTCATCAACTATGAAATTTCGGATATTTCGGTTGAAACCAACGTAACGCAAGATAAGAAAACAGCAAAGCTTATCGATGCTTCTGCTTCGTCTACTGTAGTTTCTCCTGGGGATACTATCGTAGTAGATGTAACATTAGAGCCGTTCCGCGGTGAAAAGGTTATTAAACAAATTTTCTTTAAGGTACCTGAAGATCAAGCTATTGGTAAATATACCTTAGAGGTGCGTGGCGGTGGCGAGATTCCATTGCCATATGTATTGGAAAAACAGAAATATAATTTAACAGATGAAATTTTACGCCGTTTGAAAGTTCATAAAGATTTTGATGAGCTTTATGATGAAATTCAAAAGACAGATACAAATAATCAAATCGTTGTAGAATTTTTGGAAGATGGCATCAGCTTAGTTGATGAAGATGGCTCTCAATCTGTTAAAAAGGCTAAGCTTAAAGATGTGGAATCAAAACCTATGCCAGGGGATGTAAAGAAAAAAACAGGTCAAGAAGATTTGAGTTCTAGTAAGGATGATGAAAAGAAACCTGAAAAGACTGCTGTTGATACTGAGTACATTGTGCAAGGTGATGGTCAATTTACGATTCATGTAATGAAGCCCGCTGATCGGGATAAAGAATTAGCAAAACGTGTCAAAGAAGCGAAACATCAGATTAAGATGGAACGCAAGTTAGAATTGGAAGATCAATCTAAAAAAGATAAAACGGATAAAGCTGAGTCTAAAAAGGATTCTAAAAAAGAGTCGAAAGAAACTAATAAAAAAGATGAGGCTAATGCTGGTGGAACAAATACAGCTGAATAAGTTGAAACTGTAAGGGAAAGGGATAGACTGTTGAGTTGGCTAGAATCGATAGGTCGAGTCGTCATAAACGGCTTATCGCAGATGGGTAGTGCTACATTATTAGTGTGGCAAACAATAAAACAACTAAAAATGATTAATCTGTGGCATGTATTTCAACAGATGGCTCACTTAGGGGTAGACTCCTTGCCTATTATTAGCTTAACTCTACTCTTTGCTGGTGCCGTTATGACCTTACAGATTACAGATGTACTCATTACCTATGGTGCTCAAAGTACAGTAGGTGGCCTTATGGCTGTAGCTATGGGCCGTGAATTGGGTCCTATCTTAGTTGGTGTAGTATTAGCCGGCCGTGTTGGCGCAGCTATCACGGCTGAAATTGGTACAATGAAGGTAACAGAACAAATTGATGCCCTACGTGTTATGGCTGTTGATCCTGTTGGTTACCTCGTAGTACCACGTGTAGTAGCGTGTATGATTATGGTGCCAATTTTGGCATTTTATGGTGTTGTTATCGGTATTGCCGGTGGTTACTTTGTAGCCACTGTTATCAAGGGTTTGGCGCCTAGTACATATTTAGACTCTATTCAAATGTTTTCTACCATTTCAGACTTCACGTTAGGACTTATAAAGTCTAGTGTGTTTGGTGCTGTCATTGCATTGGTAGGTGCTTATAAGGGCATGGAAACTAAAATGGGCGCAGAAGCTGTGGGTTTTTCCACTACTAGTTCTGTAGTAACTAGTATTATTCTAGTATTTGTATTAAATTACTTTTTATCTACATTGTTATTTTAGTAGATATTTTTAGAGGGATTTATGATTGAACTACGCAATGTTGTAGTTGCCTACGAGTCACGTGTGATTTTAGACTCTGTTAATCTCACTATTAATGATGGGGAGACGTTAGTTATATTAGGTGGCAGTGGTAGTGGTAAAAGTACACTACTTCGCTTATTAATAGGTTTACAACGTCCTACATCAGGGCAGATTATCGTAGATGGCACAGATATAACTACATTATCTGAAGATGAATTTAATACGGTACGAAGAAAAATGGGGATGGTATTCCAATATTCAGCTTTGTTTGATTCTATGTCGGTAGGGGAAAACGTAGCTTTTGGTTTGCGTCAACATACGAAGTTAAAGGATGACGAAATCAAACGCATTGTGGCAGAAAGACTTGATTGGGTTGGTTTAAAGGGATATGAGTCCTATATGCCTAATGAGTTATCTGGTGGTATGAAAAAGCGGGTTAGCTTAGCTCGTGCTATAGCACTAGATCCGAGTTTAATTCTTTATGATGAACCTTCATCAGGGTTAGATCCTATTACATCAGGTACGATTAGTATGCTAATTAAGGGGATGCAGAATCGGCTTGGTTGTACTTCTATCGTGGTAACACATGATATGCAGTCAGCATTTTATGTTGCTGACCGCATAGCTTTACTCGATCAGGGGCATTTTGTAGAAATTTCTGATACAATAGAATTTAAGAATTCTACAAATAAGAAGGTACAACAATTTATTCATGGTGAAGCAGAGCCGATTAACGAATCTGCGATGGGAGATATATAATGAAGTGGACGATGGAGGCCAAGGTAGGGGCTTTTACAATAATAGGTATAGTTCTATTTATTGCAGGCATACTATTTGTAGGCCGTATCGATATTTGGGCTAAACCGCAAATGACAATTACAGGTGATTTCACTCAAGTAAATGGCCTAAAAAATGGGAATCAGGTTAAATTTTCCGGCGTGGCCATCGGGACTGTTTCTGATATTGAAATTACACCGCGTGGCGTTGTGGTTAAGATGAAACTTGATGAAAAAACGCAGATTCCAAGTGACTCAATCTTTTCCTTGGGGTCAGATGGTTTTTTAGGTGATAAATTTATTCAAATTTCACCAGGACAGTCTAAAGTATATTTACAAGATGGTGACTCCGTTAAAGGTGAAGGCGTTGATGCTGTGGATAAGGCCATGCAGAGTGCACAAAAATTAATGGATGGTACTGAGAAGATGCTACAGTCTATTAATAGTATTATTGGTGATCCTGCAACTCAAAGTGCACTTAAATATTCTTTGCAATCTACAGCTGTGATGGCTGATAATGCGGTAGCTATTACACAAAATATGGCGGATGTAACGGCTCAGCTAAATCAAGCAGCACAACAGTTTAATGCTGATGGTAATGCAGGCAATGATATGCGTGCTATTTTAACTAATTTAAAACAAACTACTGATCGTGTAGATAATATGGCTCGTACCATGGAATCAACTGTAACAGATCCTAAAGCACAAGAAAATATTAAGGAGACTTTACATAATACGGCACAGATTTCAGCTCGCATCAATAAACTGATGGGCGGAAAGGCGTACCAAACGGATGTAAATGGAAAGAGTGTAGAGGTTGGTATGACTGAAAAAAAGTCATCTACCAAGATTGAACCATCTGTAGATTTGTTGTATAACACAACGGATAATGAATTCCGTGTCAATGGTAGAGTACGTGCCTTTAACAATAAAGGAATGGCTGAAATTGGCCTTTCTAATATAGGTGATGATACTACTTTTGATCTGAATGCAGGTCGATTTATCAGTTCTAAATGGTTGGTGCGTGGTGGTATTTTTGAAAGTGAATTGGGTCTTGGGGTGGATTATAACCTCCGTGGTCCAGTGTCCTTATCAGCCGCGCTATATGACCTTAATCATCGTAAATATCGTATTCGTAGTGATATACGTTTGCATAAAGATACCTATGGCGTTATTCAAATGACCAGACCGTTCAGTTCTACGAATGGAGGTACCTATTTCGGTATTAAACAAGTATTCTAATGACTAACACATTTACTCTATATGAGTATGGAGGTACATATTATGAATAAAAAGGTTCTTTCCTTAGGTGTAATGCTTTCTTTAGTTACTACTGGTGCATTCGCCGCTGATGTAGTAACTACATCCGTTAACAACGGAGACCAATTAAGCAAATATCAAAAAGAAGCTATTCAATTAACACAAAAGCAATTAGCAGAAAAATCTGTTTTAGACAGTAAAACCTATGAACGTACATTAGCTTTAAACGAAGCCCGTACGGTTGATTTAGCATTAGCTAATAATCGTACAGCTAAGCAAACTAAATGGGGTTATGAAGCTGCTAAATCTGCAGTAAGCCAAGTAGCAGCTGGTAAGAATCCAAGTGTTAGTTATGGTTGGAGTGCTCAAAAAACGGGCGGTGACACAGGTAGTGGCAAATCTGGTAGTCATAACTTCTCCATTAGTGCGCCTGTATTCAATCCACAACTCGATGCAAGCATTGATTCTGCACGTTATACTCGTGAAGGTACTGGTGCTAGCTATGAAGAGGCTTTACAACAATCAAAATATGATGCTCTTAACGGTTATTATACATTGATTATGAGCCGTAATATGGTAGATGTAGCACAACAAGCTGTTAAAGATTATCAAGGTCATGTAACCAATGTAGAGGCACAGTATAATGTTGGTTTAGTGGCGAGCTCCGATGTATTGGCCGCTAAAACAAATCTTGATGATTCTCAAACATCTCTTGTAAAAGCGCAAAATGCTGCAAATTTAGCAGAGGCGAACTTAAATCAAGTTATTGCATACCCTGCACAAACGGCTATTACTACAGCAGAGCATGATTTACAATATAAACCATATAATGTAACCTTGGAGCAAGCGAAAGCATATGCTATGCTTCATCGTTCCGCTCTTGTTAAATCAGCTCTTGATGTAAAATCTGCGGAAGAAGCTGTAAAATCTGCTAAGGCGGGTTATTTGCCTACGGTTGCTGTAAAAGCTGGTCGTGGCTATGGTGATCCAGATGGTTACTTTGGTACAAGTACAAAGTCCTGGAGTGTTGGTGCTAGTGCTACTTGGAACTTATGGGATGGTGGTGCAACACAAAATGCTATTAAAAAAGCAAATGCACAACTTGAACAAGCAAAAGAAGCTAATTTGGCAACTGTTGATGCTGTATTGTTAGCCGTACAAAAAGCATACTTGAATTTACGAGCTGCTGAACAAACAATCCAAAGTACACAAACTGCAGTCGCACAAGGTCAAGAAAGTTTCCGTATTGCTACGCTTCGTTACCGTGCAGGTGTTGGTACGAACCTTGATGTACTTGATGCAGAAACTAAGTTGACAACAGCTCGTAATAACTATGTAGAAGCTCTTTATAATTACAATATTAGCATTGCGGCTCTTGAACAATTAACAGGCGTTCCATTGTCTACACCTGTAGGTCAAGGTGCTGAAGTTATCGCTAATAGTGGTGCTGTTGAACAATTGTCAAAACTAGGCGGCAATCAATAATATGATCTTTAAAAAGACGACTTCGGTCGTCTTTTTTTCTTGTAATGGACATTATAGACAATGAGTGTTCTTGATAGGTTTTATAAAATTCACTCTGAAAATACTATAGTTATTACTGTGTCTGTGGTAAGATTAGTATATATATTTATATTATTCATAATGTGTATGGGAGTATCATTATGACCCGTAAAAAGTGGCTCCTTATCGGTGCAGCGATTTTAGGTTTGTCTAGTATTGTTGGTGCCAGCATCAATCCTATGGCTCAAACTTACATTGCACCTATGGTTAAAGAACAAGTAAATAATGTCATAAACGGATCTATAGACTATGATTCTCTCCGAATTAATTGGAATGGTGATGTTGTTCTAACAGATGTGACTATCAAAGATAGAGATGGTCATTTAGTTGGAACTGCTCAAGAGGTAGCTGTAGGAGTTAAACTATCTTCTTTGCCGAAGATTGTCGGTGGCAACACATCAGGGGCTACGGCTATTTCTAGTGTAATCGTTGAGGCGCCAGATTTTCATATATGGCAACTAGCTGATGGGTCGTGGAGTATAACTAAGTTAGTAAAACCATCCGATCCAAATAAGTCGGGTACTTTTGATGGCTCTGTGACTATTAATGATGGTCGCGTAGCGCTACGTACTAAAGATGGAATAAAGAGGAATGTAGAAAATCTTGATGGGACTATGGCGCTTGATATGAGTGGCATGTCTAAAGGTGCCTTTACTGCTGATGTAGATGGTTCCGCAATTACCTTGAATGGCAAAATTGATATGAACAATGTATCTAATTTTGATCTCTTTGTACAAGCTGATGAAATTGATACTGCTGGTATTATGAGTTTTGTTCCACTTCGTAAGGATCTATCTGTAACGAGTGGTAAGTTACAAGATTTACATTTAAATCTTAAAAGTGAAGATGGCAAATACATTATGAGTGGTAATGTAGGCTTTAAAGGTTTAACAGGCACTTATAAACGGGGTAATACAATTTATAATATTACCGATGGCACGGGTCGCATTATGCTTAATAATGATCAAATCGTTATTAGTCGTAGTTCTTGGAGGGTAAATGATCAAGTAACAAAGATCAATGGCTTAGTTACACTAGGCAAAGATGAAGAGTATTTAAATCTTAATGTTGTGGCCGATAAAGTAGATTTAGAGGCGATAACAGACGTCGGTGTTTCTGGTATTGTAGGTGGGCGTGCACATATTGGTGGCACGACAGTAGCTCCACGTGTAGATGCAACGATTGCTAGTGATGGTATTTCTTATAATGGTTACTATATTGATCGTTTACAAGGTGATATTGTATATGATAACGGTTTAGTTCGTACGGATGATGTGCGCCTATCAGTAGGCGAAGGTAGTGCAAAGGTTAAGGGCCAATATGTGGTTGATACAGGGGATTTTGATACTACTATAAAGATTCAAAATTTACCTTTAGGCACTTTCACAAAAGATATGATCTCACCGGTTACAGGTAATATCGATGGTGAGATGCGTATCTTAGGAAAAAATAATCAAGTTACAGATGTTGTAGGCTCTGTTAAAGGTCGCCAAATAGGCATTCGCGGTGTTGTAGTTGATACTGCAAAAGCTAACTTTACGCATGCTGATAATAGTACAAATATGACCGTTGTAGGCACTATAGGAGATGGGGCGCTAAGCGGATATGGCTATATCCAAAATGGTAATATAGATGCCACTATTTCCGGTAATGCATTGCCATTGACCGCACTAAGTCTTATTATTGGTCAAGATGTTGATGGCACCTTGAATACCTCTTTTGCGATACAAGGTACATTGGATAATCCAAATGTAATGGGCACTGTATGGGGGCAAGAGGTACATTATAAAGGGGCTCGATTCAATAATATCCATGGAGATATTAAGCTAGATAACCATATTCTCACTATCACCAATGGACATATTGGTGATGGCGATGGGGGCTATGATGTTAATGGTTGGTATAATCTTAATACAGATGTGTTAGATCTAAATGCCAAGGCTCGGGCTGCTCGTATTGAAAATGTGATTCGTACTGTTACAGATGTTCCTATTACAGGTTGGTTTGAAACAGACAATCATATTACAGGGACGGCTGCAAATCCGATTATAGAAGGTCGTGCTCATTTGTGGGATGGTTCTGCTTATGGCAAACTCGTGACCAATGCGTTTGCAAAATATAACTATCAGAATGATACATTAGAGCTTTATAGATTTGATATTGAAGGTTATGGTGCAACTATCACAGGTGGCGGTACAGTATCTAAAGAAGCAATTAATATTGATTTTGAAGGCAAAAAAATTGATATGGGCAGATTGCTCATTAATACGGATTACAAAGTTGATGGTTTGCTATCTGGTCGAGGACAAATTACTGGATCTGTGGATAACCCTCAATTCAATGGCTATATTTCATCCGATGCCTTATCAGTTAATGGGGAATTATTGAACGATATTCATGGTCGTGTTTATGCAGATAAATCGGTTGTAAATGTGCAAGATTTCACCTTTGCTGAAGCCGATGGTGGTCGCTACACTGCTAAAGGTGGTATGAAGTTTGATGATAGTAGACAACTATTTGGTGTATTAGATGTTACTAATGGTAGCGTAAAGAATTTGCTAACCTTGCTAGACCGGTCCAATGAACACATTGATGGCAAATTAAATGGTTCTGTTGAAATCGGAGGTACACGCGACAATCCAAGCGTTAATGTAACAGGCAAGATTAATGATGTAAGTATTGATGAAAAGATTGTTGGTGATGCAACTATCGATGCAAGTCTTGCTAATCGTAAATTCAAAGTTACAACTTTGAAACTGCCTGTTGATGAAGGTCTCATTGCAATAGGCGGTACGATGGATCTTGATGGTCAAGCGGACTTACAGGTTGCATTAAAGGATGTTGATATAGTACCGTTCTTGCCACTTATGGGTAAGGATATTCAAGCTACTGGTTGGGTGACTGGCGTTGTAAATATCACTGGGGAAACTAAGAATCCTAAAGTAGAATTATCCGGTGCTGTAGAGTCGGGGTCCTTTAATGGTGTTGGTATTGATGAAGGTTTTGTATTGGCTACAATGCAAGATCAAGTTATTCAGATTCAACGAATTCAAGGTGCCAAAAGTGGGTATAAACTTAGCGTCTATGGTAAGATTCCATTAGCGGCAATCTTTACGTCTGGGTATATTCCAGCAAATGATAGCAAATCTATGGATGTAACTATTGATTTTAACGAAGCAGATATGGCTGTTATCCCTCTTCTTACAACTAGTGTTAAGGAGGCAACAGGTCCGTTAAAAGGCACGGTTCACATTACAGGCACTATTGATCAGCCTGAAGCATATGGTACTGTATCGGTACGTAATGGTACGATGAAATTAGCAAGTGTAGAAAATCAAATTACTGGTATTGATGGTGACTTAATTTTCTCTGGTCAACAAGGTGATTTCCAATCCCGTATTAATATGGGCAAAGGCTCAGCTGGTTTGGCTGCTAAAGTAAATTGGTCTGGACATACTCTTACTAATTACAAGGCGGCAGTTCAGCTAGAAGACTTAGAGGTTCGCAGTGAATATGTAAGAGGACCGTTGAATGGTGAACTTTATATTGCTGACCGAGATGGATTGCCGACCCTTATTGGTACTTTAAATCTTGAAAAGATTCAATTCAAAATTCCTCTTTCCTTACAATCTAGTGAAAGTACCAAAGATATGGGGGTGGATGTTACTGTTCATGCGGGTAAAGGTGTACGTTTATATGATCGCACCTTATACAACATGTTTATCAGTGGCGATGTTCATTTTGGTGGATCTTTACAAAATCCAACTGCTAGTGGTCAATTTGATGTTAGAAATGGCACGTTTAAGTATTTGAGCCATGTATTTAATATTACAAAAGGGAATGCCCATTTCGTAGGTGGCTCTTATTTACCAAACTTACAATTAGAGGCTGAAACAAATGTAAGTAATTACACTATTATGCTTGGCGTAAAAGGGACAGTGGATCATATGGACTTATCATTGTCCTCTAATCCTACATTGTCTAGAAAGCAAATCATTTCCATGTTGACCTTCGGCCGCGGTGCAGATTCAAATAGTAGTACTTTGACAAATGAAGATGTGAATGCCGTGGCTACAGCAGGGCTTCAAATGTTTGCTTTTGGCTATGTACAAGATGCATTACAAAATACACTTGGGTTAGACCGCATCAATATTACAACAGGGTCAATTGATCCCGATGAGCCAACCAATAGGGATACGGCAAGTAATTATAATATTGAAATCGGTAAATATGTATTACCGAGAGTCATGTTGACTTATTCTCAAGGTATTAATAACAAACAAAATAAATATGGTATAGAATATTCTGTTAAACGAAACCTTAAGTTCACGGGATGGCATACATCAAAAGGGAACAATTATATAGGTGGTCGTTGGACACGTAGCTTTTAAGAGTATGGCTAGAATGTGTAAACCCCTTAGGTATGCACATTCTAGTCATATTAATTTCATAAAATTTGTTTAATATAGTACTCATTCCAAGCAATTTATGCTATAATGATAAAGATTTATTAGTCTTTATAAATAAGATGTAAACTCTTTATGGGGATGAGTTCTAGGAGGAATTTATGTTTAAACCAAAAGCTTATAAAAGTATGCTTGCAGCGTCCGTGTTGACTGCTGTCATGGGGACAGGCAGTGTATTTGCTGCTGAGGTACAAGCTGGCTATACTCCAGATTTAAATAGCACAACGACGACTAATGCTGCTACAGCAAATGATGCAGCTACTACACAAGCTGTTTATAATGCTGATGCAACTACTACAACTATACAAGATGAAACTGATGCAGCTATCTTAGCTGCTCGTGGTGATACGACTATATCTAGTGACGGCACTGTAGTAAAAGGTTCTGATGGAACTGTTACAGTCAATAATGCTGCTTTAAAAACTGATGATAAACAAGTAAAAATGGTATCTAAAACTACTGGTGGTACTGATCTTGATAAGGCTGCTGAAAATGGCCAAACTCAAGCTGTTACAACAGTAGAAGCACAATATGTCACATCTGCTAGTGCTGAATCTGTTAATCCTTACGTAGGTAAATTGATTACCGGTTTATCTATATCTGGCGTTACAGCTGAACAGCAAGCAAATTTGTTGCCAATTTTAACTGAAAAAGTTGGCGATACCGTATCTGTTGATGGCGTATTTAAAGATGTAACTAATCTTGGTAATACTGGTTACTTCTCCGAAGTAAATCCTGTATTTACTTCCGTGCCTGAAGGCGTAAAATTGGACTTTGCCGTAACAGTAAATCCAGTTACTACTGGCGTTTCCTTTGAAGGTAATACTGTATATTCCTCCGAAGTATTGACTAAGTTCATGGATATTCAACCAGGTCAAGTTCTTAACTCTGTATCCGTAGGGCAAAAAGTTCAAGGCATTAATGCTGCATATGCTCGCGATGGCTATATGTTAGCACACGTTGATGGTATCCGTGTAGATGACCAAGGCATACTTCATATACACATTGTTGAAGGTGTCGTAGAAGATATCATTCCAGCAGGTAACAAGAAAACCCGCAATAAAGTTATTACTCGTGAATTTGTTCAAAAGAAAGGAAAACCTTTTAATAAATTCTTGGTACGTCGTTCTGTAGAACGCGTATATAACTTAGGTTTCTTTGATGACGTAAACGTTCGTATGTTGCCAGGTGAACAAGATCCAAATAATGTAATTATTGAAATCGATGTATTGGAACATAAGACTGGTACCATCACATTAGGCGCTGGTTACTCTAAATCTGATGGATTGATGGGTATTGTTGAATTTGGTGAAGATAATTTACGTGGTACTGGCGATAAATTTAAAGTTCACTGGGAAATCGGTGGTAAGAAAAAATATAAGAACTACCAAATCTCCTATTTGAAACCTTGGATTGATAGCAAAGGTACATCCCTTGGCTTCTCCTTCTTCAACCGCGAAGATGAATACACAGATTACAATGAAGATGGTAGTGAAGTAGCAGAATACAATAAGAAATCTCGTGGTTTCAATATTTCCTTCGGTCGTCAAACTGGGGAATATACTCGTGATTACTTGACATTAGAATCTCGTAAAGATACTTATAAATGGGATGATGATGATAGCTCTGGTTTCCGTTATGATAAAAATGCGGGTAAAGGTACAAACTGGGATAATGGTTCCTATAACTTTGCATCTGACAACTATGTAAAAAATAACTTCGGTCGCATTAACTCCGTAACATGGCAAAAAGTATACGATTCTCGTGATAATATCTATGAACCAACTCGTGGTCGTCGTATTTCCTATACTACACAATGGGCTGGTCATGGTTTAGGCGGTGACTTCGACTTCTATAAATTCACAGCTGAAGCACGCATGTATAAAAAACTTGGTGCTAAGAATGTATTGGCATTCCGTGCACGTGGTGGCTTTATTCAAGGTGATGCTCCTTATAGCCAATTGTTCACATTGGGTGGTGCTGATTCCTTACGTGGTTATGAAGATGATCAATTCCGTGGCAAGTATATGTACAATGCTACATTGGAATTCCGTTTCCCAATCGTTAAAAAGGTTAGTGGCGTATTGTTTACTGATATCGGTGATGCATGGGATGCACCAAATGTTACATGGTATAATAGCAAGAAAACCTTTAACTATGGCGTTGGTGCTGGTGTTCGTATTACGACTCCAATTGGTCCAGTTAAACTTGACTATGGCGTGGGTAAACACAAAAATAAATTCCACTTCAGCTTCGGTACACAATTCTAATATAGTAAATGTATATGGTGAAGGCCTCTTTTTAAAGAGGCTTTCACCAATATCTCTATATGGCATCCTTTGATGCAGTGATTTAAAGAAATGAGGGCACTCTATTATGATGCGAATGATGAACAACAAGGCGAATGTAAAGATTTTTTCCATCGTCATTGCTGCAATTTTTATTGTTGGTATTGGTGCGTTAGCTTATACGCAAATGGCTTCGCCTAGTAGTAATAGTGGGACTAGTACTATTGGGGTTATTGATACATCT
Source organism: Veillonella sp. 6_1_27 (assembly GCF_000163735.1). NCBI lineage: Bacteria > Bacillati > Bacillota > Negativicutes > Veillonellales > Veillonellaceae > Veillonella > Veillonella sp. 6_1_27. The sequence continues at coordinate 72,731 of NZ_GG770218.1, read as the reverse complement.
CGTATGTTGTCTCAAGATAATCCAATTTATATCTCTGCAGCTCAAGAATATATGAGCTATCAAAGCCAATTACAACAAGAAACGCAAGCTAAAATTGATGCAGCACAAGATGATGCTACTAAACAAAAAATCGCTGAAGAAGCGCGTCAAAACCTAGCAAAAAAAGATCAAGAAATTGCTAAATCCGTTCAAGATAAAGCTATGGAGGCTGCAAAAGCAGTTGGTGATGCTAAGGGTCTTAGCGTTGTTATGACTAAAGATACTGTACTATATGGCGGTGTTGACATTACAGATCAAGTATTGAAAAAACTAGCTACTGATGCAAAAAAATAAACTGTAGTTCTATGTAAGGGAGAACGACAATGAACGGGAAACAACGATATATAGGACTAGTCATATTTCTCGTTGCTGCAATAAGTGCTATGGTTTGGGCCTATGGTTTTGTAACAAATCGCCAACAGGGTCCTGATGGCATGTCAATAGGTGTTGTACGCATTGATGATGTACTAGCGTTTAATCCATCCTATGCGGATTATAAACAAGCCAAGAATGAACTGGAACTTTTACAACGTCAATATGAACTTGAACAACAAGCCTTAAATGCCAAGTCAGAGACACAAGATGAACAGTTGAAAACACTTGCACTGGATTCAACCTTGTCAGATGCTCTTACGGTAGAATTGCAAACTCGTATTGCAACAAAAGAAAATGAACTAAATCAGCAATTAAATTCGAAGCGCAATGAATTGACTCAAAAGTATTTAGCTGAGTTAAAGGTTAGTACTAATGAATATGATCTGGAAATCGTAAACCTTCAATTAGACTTATATGCCTATGATGCACGTGTATATATAGATGATGCACAAAGAGCAGCGGCTATGGCTGAAAAGGCTAAAAAAGAAGAAAGGTTAAAAGAATTATTAGCTAAGAGAAAGCCGTCGGATTTCGATGTGGATTCAATTAAAGCAAAGGTACAGGCTGAGCTTGCTCCAATGCAACAAAAAGGGCAGGAAGAGCTCAATCAATACGCTGCATCCCTACAGAAGGAATTAGCTGAGAAACGAGACTCCATGGTGCAACAACAAGCACAAGCCATCATTGCTAATAATAATCTGCCTGTGGCGCAAGAGTGGAATGATACATGGGCAAAAAAGCTTTCAGATAAAGAAGCTGAAGTGAGTGCGCTTCATGAGGCTATTTTAGAAGATGTTCGTATGCGCGTAACAATTATTGCTGAGGAACAACATTTAGATTTAGTCATCATCGATGATGGTGGTAATATTAAAGGGCTTGATATTACTGATGCAGTGAAGGCGTCTTATCGAGTTCAATAAGGAGTTATATTATGAATAAACGTATTAAATCTTTAGTATTAAGTGCAGCTTTAGTAGCTTCTATGGCTATCTTAGGTGGTTGTGGTTCTAACAATGTTGGCTATGTGGATAGCGTGAAAGTAGCAAATAGTACTGAAAAAGGTATTGAAATTACTAAAGAGATTAACGCTAAAAAAGCGGAATTAGATGCTAAAATTGCTGCTGCTGATGAAGCATCTAAACAAAATGTATTTAACCAAGCGAATCAAGAATTAAATGCCTTTGCAAATGCAAAAGCACAAGAATACCGTCAATATCAAGAACAAAAAATCAATGAACTTGTGAAAGAAAAAAAACTTGATGTTATTATTGAAAAAGGCGCTGTTGTTGGTGGTGGCTCTGATGTAACCGATGATTTGATCACAAAAATGGGTAAAGCTTCTGACGATCAAATCAAAGAAGTTGAAAATGCGGCTAAAGCCCAAGAGCAACAAGATGCTCAGCAAAATGCACAGCAAGCAGATCAAGCTACAACAAGTACAACTGAAGCTGCACAATAATTGAGGATTACCACAGGGGGAGGAGTTTGCCTTGGAAAAAACTTTACAGGAACTCGCAAATTTAGTAGGCGGTCAACTTATAGGGGATGAGTCTATTGTCATTACTGAGACACGTAGCTTTGAACAAGCGGTAAAACAATCCATAACTTTTGCAATTGGTGAATATGTTGAACATATTGCGTTATGCCAAGCGGGTACTGTTATCGTTGAATCAGAAGTAAAAAATGCACCGATGGCGCAAATCGTAGTTGATAATGCAAAATCTGCATTTGCCCAAGTGCTAGAAGTATTCCATCCACCTGTTGTAGTTCCCCGTGAAGTGCATAGTACTGCTATTATTGGCAAGAATGTTACACTTGGTAAAAATGTAGCTATTGGTGCCTATTGTGTTATTAATGATAATGCTGTTATCGGTGATAATGTAACGATTCGACCTTATGTATATATTGGTCATAATGTACGAATTGGGGAAGATTCTGACATCTATGCGGGTGCTATCGTACATGAGAACTGTATTTTGGGTAAACGCGTTGTATTGCGTGCTAAAGCAGTTATCGGTGGTGAAGGTTTTGGTTTTGCCACAGAAAATGGTATTCATACGCATATTCCTCAAGTAGGCAATGTTATTCTTGAAGATGATGTAGAAATTGGCTCTTGCACTACTATCGACAATGCTACAATGGGATCTACCTTGGTACGCCGCGGTACCAAAATTGACAATCTTGTTCACCTTGGCCACAATGTTGAGATTGGAGAAGATTGTTTCTTAATCGCACAGGTTGGGATTGCAGGTAGTACAAAATGTGGTAACCATGTAATCTTTGCAGGACAAACAGGCTGTACAGGTCATATTACAATTGGAGATAATGTACAATTTGCAGGTAAAACAGGAATTACTGGCAATGTGCCTTCTAATTCTGTTATGGCTGGGTATCCAATGAGACCTCATAAAGAGTGGCTAAAATTGGCTGCTTACGAGAATCGTTTGCCAGAAATGGTGAAAACTGTAAAACAATTACAAAAAGAAATTGACGCTTTGAAAGCACAGCTTAAGGAGAGCTAATAATCCATGTATAGGTTTATGAAAATCTTTAGTGCCTTTATTTGCTTATTACCTAAAGGTTTGCAATATGCTATTGGTACATTGCTTGGTGAAATTGTGTGGTTAGTGGTGCCACCTAAACGCAAGCGCCTGGCGATAGGCCAAATTTTATTCTGTAATATTACAGATGATCCTAAAGAAGCTCGACGTATTGCGAAAGCTAGTACTACACGCTTTGGCCGTATGATTATTGATGTATTGCGCTATCCTGAAATTAAAGATGGCGCATACAAAGATATGGTGGAGTTTATTAATCGAGAGTACTTAGATGATGCCTTAGAAAATGGTCGAGGTGCAATTTTAGCTGCTGTTCATAGTGGTAACTGGGAACTTTTAGGTGGCGTTCTTGCTTCTGAAGGATATCCGCTGATTTCTGTGGCTATGAAACAGAATGGTGATGCCGATAAGTTTATCAATGAATATCGTCGGATTATGCATCAACATGTGACCTATAAAACAGGTGTTCGTGAAATGATTAATGAACTAAAAAAAGGTGCATTTTTAGGCCTTATTATGGATCAGGACCCTGGTGATGATGGCGTTCTTGCACCATTCTTTGGCTATGAAACATTGACGGCTGCTGGGCCAGCTGTACTGGCTCGTATGCAAGATGTGCCTATTATTTTTGTAACCATACATTATAGTCCGTTTTCTGAGAAACATGAGATTGAAGCACATCCACCAATTTATGTGGAACGTACAGATGATAAAAAGCGTGATATAGCGGTAACAACAACTCGTCTAAATGAGTTTATTGAAGATTATATTCGGCGATATCCTGAAGATTGGTTCTGGCTTCATAACCGTTGGAAATGGACTCGTCGTTTTTATGGTGAACAAATAGATACACCACCTGATGTTTTTCAATAGTTAATAATTTTAAAGAGATTTTGTTTATGCGATTGTGGAATCTTCAAGATGAAACTGATTCCTACTAGCATGGATGAAATCTCTTTTTATTTTATAACTTATAACTTAGTGTTTAAAAATAGTCTATTAAAATTTTAAAGACTAAGAATAGTCTTTCCAATTAGCGTAATATATGGTAAATTTCTTGTAACGCCTATGCAAATAGGGTATAATACATATTGGTGTATAGTAAACGTGAATTCGGATTATGAAAGGACATTCTTATGAGTAAGCCACAACAAACAATAAAAAAGGCTGTTTCATATCAAGGGATTGGCCTTCATAGCGGTGAACCAGTACATATGGTTTTTAAGCCTGCACCTGAAGATACAGGAATTGTGTTTGTCCGCACGGACATTGAAGGGCATCCTTCTGTGCGAGCACACATTGATAATGTGACGAACACTATGCGCGCTACCACGTTGGAAAATGGTGAAGCAAAGGTATTTACTGTTGAACATGTGATGGCAGCGTTCAGTGCTATGAATATTGATAACTGTTATATTGAAATGGATTCTCCAGAACCTCCTGTAGGTGATGGTAGTAGTGCTATTTTTGTCAATCTTATTGAAAAGGCTGGCATTGAAGAACAAATAGCGTTGCGTCATATATACAAAGTGACTCGATCTCATGCTGTTTATGATGGGGATCGTTTTATTGTGATTTTGCCATATGATGGCTATCGCATGACTTTTACATCAATTAACAGCCATCCGTTGCTTGGTACGCAACAATGTGATTTTGAAGTATCGCCTGAGTATTTCAAAGCACACATTGGATCGGCTAGGACTATCGGATTTATGAAGGAATTGGAACAATTACAGGCCATGGGGCTTGCAAAAGGCGGTAGCCTAGATAATGCATTAGTCTATGATGATGAGAAATGTCTATCTATACCACGCTTTGAGGATGAATTAGTTCGCCATAAAGCATTAGATGTTATAGGAGATTTATTCTTGTTAGGACCGATTGAAGGCCATGTAATTGCTTTGAAATCGAGTCATGAATTAAATTCAAGATTGGCTCGCAGTATAATGGAAGAAATAAGGGAGACACAGCCATGATTCTTAATCACGAAGATATTTTAGAAATTTTACCTCATCGTTACCCAATGCTTTTGGTTGATCGTATTGTTGAGTTAGAACCTATGAAACGTGCTGTGGGTATTAAAAATGCTACATTCAACGAATTGTTCTTCCAAGGTCACTTTCCAGGGAACCCAGTTATGCCAGGTGTATTATTGACTGAAGCTATTGCTCAAGTTGGTGGTATTGCATTATTGTACCCTGAGGAAAATCGTGGTCTTACTCCTATGTTTACAGGTATTGATAAAGTGCGTTTCCGCCATCCTGTAAAACCTGGCGATCAAGTTCGCATGGAGGTAGATATTGTTAAAATTAAAGGTAAAATGGGCAAGGTTGAAGGCCGTGCCTATGTTGGCGACAAATTGTGCGCTAGCGGTGAATACATGTTTGCCCTTGTATAATAGAATGAGGAGTGATTGTAGTGATAGTTGTAGGCATGGAAAATGCGGAATCCAACATCCATAGTACAGCCATAGTCCATCCAAATGCTAAATTGGGCAAAGATGTAATCGTAGGTCCTGGCGCTGTTATCGGCGAACATGTCGAGATTGGCGATGGCACACAAATCGGTGCACATGTTGTAATTGGTGGTTGGACAACCATTGGTAAGCGTTGTGAAATTTATCCTAACGCATCTATTGGGTTGGAACCGCAAGATTTAAAATTTAAAGGCGAAAAAAGCTATTGTAATATTGGCGATGAAACGGTTATTCGTGAATTCGTAACTATTAGCCGCGCTACTGGTGAAGGTGAAGAAACACGTGTAGGCAATAATTGTTTACTTCAAGCCTGTACACATGTGGCTCATAACTGTATCGTTGGTAATAATGTAATAATGAGTAATTGTGCTGGTCTTGCAGGGCACGCTATCGTTGAAGATCGCGTGGTTATTGGCGGCCTTGCAGGTATTCATCAATTTGTTAAAATCGGTCGTAATGCAATGGTTGGCGGGATGGCTAAGGTGGTACAAGATATCCCACCTTACGTGATTGCCGATGGTCAACCAGCACGTGTTATCGGTCTAAACTCTGTAGGCTTATCTCGTGCAGGAATTTCCGAAGATGTACGACGTGATTTGAAACAAGCATTCCGTATTATTTATCGTTCTGGATTCAGCTTATCCAAAGCAATTGAAGAAATGGAATTACAATTGGATTCTTCCGTAGAAATTGAAAATTTATTACGATTCCTACGCAATGCTGATAGAGGCATTATGCGTACTCGTCGCGACTAATTATGAGGACCTCGTACAATGTACGAGGTCTTTTTGTGTACAGTATAACTGGTTGAGTTTTATATTAATGATAATTTGCATTATATTTTCATAATTATAAAAAGTTTTTATAGATATATTCGTAGATGTTTTAGTAGTTAAAAGTAATAAGGAAATTTTAATAAAATGATGAAGAAAAGGGCATAAACCTTGGCTTTTTAATGGTAAAAAGTAGCTATTTATAGTAAAATATATTGTATATGATTATGTCTATTTTTAGGCATTTTCATAGTGAACTTGAAATTACTAATTGATATATAGGCCGTGAGGCCATCTAGGAGGTATAGTCTTGGCAAAGGTAGGATTAATTGCGGGCATTGGTGTTTTGCCTGTAGAATTCATGCGTGCCGCTCATGTATTGGGCCACGAGGTGGTTGTTATCGGTGTAGTACCTGATATAGACCCAGCTCTAAAGGCTGAGGCTGATGCTTTCTATGATATTGGTGTTGCTAAACTAGGTAAAATCTTTAAAACCTTGAAAAAAGAAGAGGTTCAAGAGTTAACTATGCTTGGAAAAGTCACTAAAGAGATTCTCTTTAAAGGCCTTACATTTCCTGATTTAAAAACATTAGGCGTTTTAAAGCGGCTCAAAAATCGTAAAGATGATACGATTATGCTTGCCATCGTTGATGAAATCGAACGAGAAGGCTTTAAAGTATTAGATCAAACAGCATACTTGAAACCATTTATGCCAAAGGTAGGAGTGCTTTCAAAAGCACAACCTACAGATGAGCAATGGGCTGACATTTGTTTTGGTTTTGAATTAGCTAAACAAATGGGGGCCCTTGATATTGGTCAAACCGTTGTTGTTAAACATAAGGCGGTCATGGCAATTGAAGCCATTGAAGGGACTGACAAGTGTATCTTGAGAGGTGGAGAACTGGGTCGCGGAGATGCGGTTGTCGTTAAAACCGAAAAACCAAATCAAGACGTACGCTTTGATGTGCCAGCAGTAGGCATAAAAACTCTCATGTCTATGATTGATAGCGGTTGTAAGGTGCTAGCTGTAGAAGCGGAAAAGACTATTTTTGTACAACAACAAGACGTGCTTAATATGGCAGATCGTCATGGTATTGTTATCTGTGCTGTAGACCAAGAATTTGTAAATTCCAGAAAGGATGCATAATGAAAGTCATGTTTTCCGCCGGTGAAGCTTCCGGCGATACTCATGCGGCAAGTGTAGCCAATGCATTGAGAGAAATAGATCCTTCTGTAGAGATGTTTGGTATGGGTGGCACCCTGATGGAACGCGCTGGTGTTCGTATCGTGTATGACATTAAGAACCTTGGTGTCATTGGTATTGTAGAGATTGTGAAGTCATTGCCAAAATTCTTTAAGCTGCGCACGTACTTGAAGCGTGTCATGATGAAGGAAAAACCAGATATTCTTGTTTGTGTAGATTATCCAGGTTTTAATATGAAATTAGCTGCGGTGGCTCATGAACTGGGGATTCCTGTTTTATATTATATTGCTCCAACGATTTGGGCTTGGCACAGTAGTCGTGGTAATACAATTCGTAAGTATGTAACTAAGGTAGCATCTATCTTTCCATTTGAAGCTGAAGCATATCGCAAGTATAAATGTAATGTAGATTTTGTAGGGCATCCTTTACTCGATATCGTACATCCTACGATGACTAAAGAAGCGGCCGAAGAATACTTCGGGGCTCGTAAAGAGGCTAAAAAGGTATTGCTCATGCCTGGCAGTCGTAAACAAGAGGTTTTATCCTTACTTGATACGATGTTAAAAAGTGGTGAGCAATTGATGGCGAAGTATGAAGATATTCAATTCTTCTTGCCTCGAGCACATACAATTGATCGAAGTGAGTTAGAAGCGTTTATTGATGCTCATAAGGTGCCTGTTACGATTACGGAAGACCATACATATGACTTGATGCAGATTTGTGATGTGTGCCTTGCCGCATCAGGAACGGCTACATTAGAAACGGCGATGATGGAATTGCCAACGGTGTTATTGTATCGTGTATCTCCAATTACGTATGGTATTGGTAAGATGGTTGTGAATGTAACACATGTGGGCTTGCCTAATATTGTAGCGGGTAAAGAAGTCATTCCCGAATTATTACAAGATGCTGTCACTCCAGACGCAATTGTGTCTTTGGTAGAACCATTGCTCAGAGATGTAGACAAAAATGAAGCTATGCGCAGTGAATTGCGCGAAGTACGTCATAAATTAGGTGAGCCGGGTGCAGTAAAACGGGTAGCACATCTTGTATATAATCTCGGTAAGGAGAAATGTAATGAATAGTTATTCTAGGCTCTTATACTTTGTAAAGCCTTATTATAAGCGAATGCTTTTTGCAGTGTTCTGCATGATTGTCGCTGCTGCTGCCTATTTGGTAGTACCTTGGCTAATTAAGAATGTAGTAGACCAAGTATTAGATGAAAAGAATATGTTTATGTTGAACCTTATTGTAGGTGCTATTATACTGATTTTCCTAATTCGTGGCTTTGCTACCTATGGTCAAACTTATAACATGTCCTACATCGGACAGCGCGTGATTATTGATGTACGTGAGGCTATTTTTAATCATCTACAAAAATTAAGCTTATCCTATTTCGATCGTCGTAAGACGGGCGTTATCATGAGTAATCTTACAAATGACGTAGCTGCATTGCAAACGGCCGTGGTAGATAACTTGATTTCTTTTATTACGGAATCTGTAACACTTATCGGTTCCTTGGTGTCTATGCTTCTCATTGACTGGAAATTGACGTTAGTTACTTTTATTACGGTTCCCGTAGTTTTAGTGATTATCAATGTTTTTGGTAAGAAGCTTCGCGTGGCGGGGCATGATGTCCAAGGGCGTGTAGCTGACATTACGGCACTTTTACAAGAGGTAATTAGTGCAGTTCGCGTTGTAAAATCCTTTGCTCGTGAAGATTTTGAGCGTAAGCGCTTTGAAGATGAAAATGATCGCAATTTTAAAGCAGTTATCAAAGCTACTAAATTGACTAGCTTGTTAAGCCCAATGGTTGAGTTTTCTGCGGCAATCGCTGTAGCGGTCATCCTTTGGTACGGTGGTTACTCCGTAGTAACAGGTGCTATTACTGCAGGTTCTTTAATTGCGTTCTTGATTTATGCTATTAACTTGTCAAATCCCGTAAAACGTTTGAGTCAAGTATATGGTAATATTCAAAAGGCGTTGGCTGCTGCCGATCGTGTATTTGAAATTTTAGATACTAAAACAGATGTTGTGGAGAAACCTGATGCTATTACATTGCCTGCTATTACCGGCAATGTGGAGTTTAATGATGTTTCTTTCTCCTATGATGGAGAAAAGACTGCCTTAGAAAATTTTACCTTGTCAGTTAAGGCTGGCGAAAGTGTAGCCCTTGTTGGACCATCTGGTGCAGGCAAGACAACTCTCGCTAACTTACTACCTCGTTTCTATGATGTAACTGGTGGTTCTATTACAATTGATGGTTATGATATAAAAGATGTTACTTTTAAATCTTTGCGTGAACAAATTGGTCTTGTACCACAGGAAACCGTATTATTCAATGCTACAATTAAAGAGAATATCTTGTATGGCCGTTTAGATGCTACTGATGAAGATGTGTATGAAGCGGCTAAAGCGGCTAACGTACTTGAGTTCGTTGAGAAGATGCCTGATGGTCTCGATACAATTGTAGGCGAACGAGGCAGTTCATTATCTGGTGGACAACGTCAACGCGTTGCCATCGCACGCGCTATTTTAAAAGACCCTCGTATTTTAATTCTAGATGAAGCTACATCTGCTTTAGATACGGAGAGTGAAAAACTTGTACAAGAGGCGTTAGATCGCCTTATGAAAGGGCGTACGGCATTTGTTATTGCCCATCGATTGAGCACTGTTCAAAATGCTCATCAAATTGTTGTACTCAATCAAGGCCGCTTGGTAGAGCAGGGGACTCACCAAGAGCTATTAGCTATTGACGGCGGATTGTACAACCATCTTTATTCCGTTCAATTCTCCAATAAAGGATAACCATGTACTGGATATATAACGTATTGCTCATATTCTATTGGATTGGCTTGATTCCGGTTATTTTATACCGACTTGCCTTTGAAGATGGATTTTATGAGCGTATCAAACAGAGTGCAGGCTATATGCCAGCTTCACTATTAAAGAAAATTGAAGGGCGTCGTGCTATTTGGATTCACGCCGCTTCTGTAGGGGAAATTGTGGCTACCAGTCCATTGGTAAAAGAAGTCAAAAAGGAGTTTCCTGAAGCTGTTGTGGTCGTGTCTGTAGTTACTGCTACTGGTCATGCTATGGCTCATCGTATCATTCCTGAAGCCGAAGGAATTATTTTCTTTCCCCTTGATTTACCATATTTAACTCGTAAAATTTTACATATTATTAAGCCGATTACTATTTTACTTGTAGAAACTGAAATCTGGCCAAATTTCTTGCGTATCGCCGAATCGGAAAATATTCCAGTTATGATGGTTAATGGACGCATTTCAGATCGCAGTATGAAACGTTATAAGTATATCAGTGCTTTTACGCGTGAAATGTTACGTTCTATTGAGCGTTTCTGCATGCAGTCCAAATTTGATGCGGCGTATATTGAAAGTTTAGGTGCTCATACACCTGATATTACCGTAACAGGTAATATGAAATACGATCAAACATATGCCACCGTATCATATGAAGAAAAACAAGCTCTTCTCGATGAATTTGGCTTTGGGAATAATCATCCTATCATTATTGCAGGTAGTACTCACAAAGGTGAAGAAGAGGCTATTTTTGAAACTTTCAAGCAAGTATTGAAAGCGTATCCACAAGCTCGTTTATTGATTGCACCTCGTGAGATTTATCGCGGTCATGATGTGCAAAATATTGCAAAGCGTTATGAATTGAGTGCTATTTGTCGTAGCGATATGAAGGAGCCTGTTCACGAAGGCATTCCCGTTGTTGTTTTAGATACCATTGGTGAACTTGGACGACTGTATAGCTTAGGCGATATTATCTTTGTTGGTGGTTCCCTTGTTAAAACTGGAGGCCATAATATTTTGGAACCAGCTGCACATGGTAAGCCAATTTTGGTTGGGCCTCATATGTTTAACTTTAAAGAAATTTTCGCCTTATTAAACTCTCGAAATGCTTGTGAGCAAGTGAAGAATGGAAAAGAGTTAACCGCTATGGTCTTGCGGTTATGTAATGATAGAGACTTGGCTAAAAAGATGGGGCAAAACTGCCTGGATATCATTAAAGAAAATCGTGGTGCTACGCGACGTAATACACAAGAGTTGCGTTTGCTATTTGAGAAACATCAAATTATTCCGTAGTAAGACTAAATTTGTAGATTAGTTTACTGTATTACATAATAGGAGGCGTCACCTATGAGTGGGGAAGCATTATTCAAATCCATCGTTAGTGGTGAAGATCAATCCGTATTAGGTGATATAGCTCGCTCCAGTTTAGGCCTTTTGAGTAAAGGTTATGAGAAAGCTGTATCAATACGCAATGCTCGATTTGATGAGGGTAAAGGCGTTACGAAAGTTATAGTGCCTGTAATCAGCGTTGGCAACATTACGGCTGGTGGTACTGGAAAAACACCGATGGTGCGATTTATTTGTGATGTGCTTACTCAGAAAGGCCTTCATCCTACTGTTCTTAGTCGTGGGTACCGTGCAGAAGATAATAACAAAAATATTATTATTTCTAAAGACGGAACAATGCTTGTAGAGCCATCTATCAGTGGTGATGAGGCTTGGTTACTGGCTAAGGTTTTACAAAAATCCAATGTAATTATTGGACGTGAACGTTCCAAATCTGCAGAAATCGCTATTAATGAGCTAGGTGCCGATTGTCTTATTATGGATGATGGCTTTCAACATCGTGCACTAGCAAGAGATATTGATATTGTACTAATCGATGCATCCAATCCGTTTGGCTATGAACATGTATTGCCACGGGGACTATTACGTGAACCCCTTAGTGGTTTACAGCGTGCGGATATTATCGTTCTTACTAAGGTTGATCAAGTAGCACCAGGTATTGTATCCGGCATTCGAAAGCGATTAACTCAGATGATTCCCAATATACCTGTCTATGAAACAACACATAAGCCGCAATTTATGTACACCTTAGATGAGTGGGCTAATGGTTCTGTTGGGGCTTCTGTAGATGCTTACAAGGAACAACGCATTATGGCTGTGAGTGGAATTGGAAACCCTCAATCCTTTACACAAACGTTAACTGATGTAGGGTATAACGTTGTTCATACCTTGCCATTTGGAGATCATCATGACTTTTCAAATGATGATGTAGTTGAGATTTGGAAACAAGCATTTGCTCATCAAGCTGATGCTATTTGCATTACAGAAAAGGATGCAGTTAAGTTAAGTCAGTTGCATGCAATTGAAGACTTGAAAATACCGATTCTGGTGCTATCTATAGGGATTGAATTTGTTTCTGGAAAACAAGAATTCATAGAAAATTTAGAGATTTAGTGTATAATAATAAGATACACGAATAACAGAAATGGGGTTTTATCGTGAAGTTTGGATGTGTTATTCCTGCGCGTTATGGTTCTACAAGATTACCGGGCAAACCATTAGCTGATATTGCAGGTAAACCTATGATTGAACGGGTTTATGCAAGGGTATCACAAGCTACAAAGACAGTATGTACAATTGTAGCCACTGATGATAACCGCGTATATTCTGCAGTACAACAGTTTGGGGGAACTGTTATGATGACAGATCCTAATCACCCTACAGGGACGGATCGATTAGCAGAGGTTGCGAGTCATTATACAGACTTGGATGTTGTTATCAATGTCCAAGGTGATGAACCGATGATTGATCCAAATCTTATTGATGACTTGGCACGTCTATTTGAGGAAGATCCAAACTTGCAGATGGCCACAGTAGCTACTCCTTTATTAGAGGAAGAGTACGAGGAGCCATCAGCGGTAAAGGTCATTTTAAATAATCGTAATGATGCGATGTATTTTTCTAGATCTTTAATCCCATATCCTCGCCATGATTTTGTGCGTCCGCCACTAAAACATATTGGCATCTATGCATATCGTAGAGAGTTTTTATTAAACTACGCTAAGATGGAGCCAACTCCGGCGGAGCGAACAGAATCTCTAGAACAATTACGTGCTCTAGAGAACGGTTATACAATTCGTGTTATTTTGACAAATAAACGATTTATCGGTGTTGATACACCTGAAGACTTAGCTCGTGTTAATGCAATTTACGAGCAAGAGGAGAAATAAATGAAAACAGTTCAAATTAAAGATATTACTGTGGGTGGCGGCAAGGGTTTATTTGTCCTTGCAGGTCCATGTGTTATTGAGGACTATGACCGCACATTAGCTATCGGTAAACGAGCAAAAGAGATATGCGAACGTTTAGGTGTTCCCTATATCTTTAAAGCTTCCTTTGATAAAGCTAATCGCTCTAGCTTTAACTCCTTCCGTGGACCAGGTCTTGAGGAAGGGTTAAAAATGCTTGCTTCTATTAAGAAGGAACTCAATGTGCCCGTTGTCAGTGACATTCACTCTATCGAGCAAATTGAACCTGCAGCTGAAGTATTAGATATTCTACAAATTCCAGCTTTTTTATGCCGTCAAACTGATCTTGTTTACGGCGCTGCTAAAACTGGTAAATGCGTAAATGTTAAAAAAGGTCAATTCATGGCTCCTAAGGACATGGAAAATGTTCTTAATAAAATGAAAGAAACAGGTAATGAAAATCTTATGCTTACCGAACGTGGTTTTAGCTTTGGTTATAATAATCTCGTAGTTGACATGAGATCCTTCCCAATTATGCGTTCTTTCGACTATCCAGTAATCTTTGATGCTACTCATAGCGTTCAATTACCAGGTGGTGCAGGGACTAAATCTAGTGGTAACCGTGAATTTGTACCAAATTTGGCACGTGCGGCTGTGGCTAGTGGCGTAGATGGGTTATTCTTTGAAGTACACGATAATCCTGAGGAAGCATTGTCTGATGGTCCTAATATGTTGTATTTAGATCAATTTGAAGCTGTGCTTCGTGATTTAGTAGCTATTGATAAAATCGTAAAAGGTTAGGGGCGGTATTTGTGACTATTTTAGAACAAGCGGCACAGGTGCTTCATGAGGAAGCTCGTGCTATTGAAGAATTAAGTTCTCGTTTGGATCACAATTTTGTAAATGCTGTAAATATGATTTTGGCTTGTAAGGGCCGTGTAGTATGTACAGGAATGGGAAAATCTGGTCATATTGGTCGTAAAATTGCGGCTACCTTGGCTAGTACAGGGACACCGGCACTTTTTATGCATCCTGGTGAAGGCGTGCATGGTGATCTTGGTATGATTACTGAAGATGATGTAGTGTTAGCCTTTTCTAATAGTGGTGAAACAGGAGAAATTATTAGTATTTTGCCGTCTCTGCGCCGCATAGGGGCTAAATTAATCTGTGTTGTAGGGAAACCAGAGTCTACATTAGCAAAAAATTCTGATATTGTATTGTTGGCAGAGGTAGAACGAGAAGCTTGCCCATTAGGTTTAGCACCTACTACAAGTACTACTGTTGCCCTAGCACTAGGTGATGCGTTAGCAGTATGTTTATTGGAACGCCATCATTTTACTCCAGAAAACTTTGCTGTATTCCATCCAGGTGGTTCCTTAGGTCGCAAATTATTGTTGACTGTAGAAAATATCATGCATGGTGGCGAGGATAATCCAACAGTATTTAAAGGGGCTACCGTTCGTGATGCACTTTTTGTAATGACAGAAAAAGGGTTAGGTGCTACAAATGTTATTGATGAAGAAGGACATTTGTTAGGTCTAGTGACTGATGGTGATGTTCGACGTGGACTTGATTCTGGCAGCAATTTTTTAGAATGGCCCGTAGAGGATATGATGACGTCTATGCCGCGTACGATTACAAAGGATAAATTGGCCGCAGAAGCGCTTCATTTGATGGAGAAAAATCAACCTCGCCCTATCACCGTATTACCTGTGGTTGATACTAATAATGTATGTCTTGGCATTGTTCACATTACCGATTTATTGCGTAGAGGCATTGTATAATGAATATTCAATGGATTGTTCTCGATGTTGATGGAGTTTTATCAGATGGCACTCTAATTTATACATCGACTGGAGAAGAGCTCAAAGCCTTTTCTGTAAAAGATGGTTTAGGCTTGACTGCGGCTCGTAAATCAGGGATAAAGCTAGCAATTATTACGGCTCGTGTATCTCCGATGGTAGAGCGCCGTGCGAAGGAGTTGCATTTTGATGAACTTCTTATGGGGCATGCTAATAAAACTGAAGCATTAAGAACTCTTTGTAAAAAACATCAAATCGACTTAGACTCGATTGCTTACATGGGGGATGATCTTAATGATTTAGGAGCTCTTCAACTCGTAGGTTTGCCGATGGCACCAAATAATGCGGTATTAGAGGTTAAATCAATAGCTAAATTTATTTCTACCGTCAATGGTGGACATGGTGCTGTTAGAGAGGCTGTAGAATATATCTTGAAGAATCAAGGTTTATGGGATTCTGTTGTTGCAGATTATGCGCAAGAGGCCCATGCTCATGGACAATAAAGGAGGTGGGCAGAATGAATAACGAATGGCAATACCATTTAGTTAAAGGCATTAGTTGGCTTGTTTGTCGACTACCATACAAGCTCATTTTGCTCATAGGCGCTTGTTTAGGTCCTGTATATGGGCTAATAGCGAAGAAGCAAAAGCTTAGAGGCATAAATAATATTAAAATTGGTATGAATATGAACGATCAAGAGGCGGAACAATTAATTAATAAGTTGTTCAAGAATCTTGGTCGAAGTGTTATGGAAGTATTATACATGCCAAACCTGACGAAATCCTTTATCAATAAACACATAGAGATGCGTGGTGTTGAACATTTAGAAAAGGCCATTGCTGAAGATAAGGGAGTTATCGTTCTTACTGGCCATGTAGGCAACTGGGAATGGATGGGGGCTGCTATGGCAGCTCATGGATATCCTTCCACTACAATTGTTAAGAAACAACCTAATGCTCAATTCACACGCCTTATGAATGAATATCGTGAGATGGTGGGGCTTGACGTATTTGCTAGTGGTGGCAACGAAATCGTTTCTGCTGCTAAGGCTTTAAAAAAGAAAAAACTACTTGGATTCTTAGCTGACCAAGATGGATATATAAATGGTTTACCAGTTCCGTTTTTGGGACAAGATTCATCAGCTGTTATGGGACCAGCAACATTTGCAAAGAAATTTGGCTCTCCTGTAGTACCTATTTTTGCATCTCGTAAGCCTGAAGGAGGACATATCGTTCATATCTTGCCAGCATTACATTATGAGGAAACTGGCGATGAAGATGTTGATATGTATCGTCTAACTGAAGCCTGTGTACGTGTTACGGAAGAATTTATTCGTGAACATCCAGATGAGTGGCTTTGGTTCCAACACCGTTGGATGACTAAGATGGATCAAATTATTGATTACGATAAGAAGATAGCTATACGGGAGAGAGCGCATGAAAAACAATAAAAAGTTAATTGCCATTGTGGTCGCTATAGTATTAGCTCTAATCGGTCTTATTGTATTTATTATGAAAGACTCTAATGAGGCTAATTCCACTCAAAATCAAAGTGGACAACTCGTTAATTTCCAAGGTGCGGACTTGCAAGAGGAAAAAGATGGCAAGCTAGTATGGGCATTATCGGCTGAGAAGATTGAATATGACCCGCGTACAAAAGCTATCGTTCTGACCAATTTGAAAGGTCTGTTCTATCAAGATGATGTGACTACTACGATTACAGCGCCTCATGCTGTCCTGACGGGCGATCGAAATTCTCTTGATATTGATCAAGGCGTTACTGCTACTAATACGGAAGGTGCAGAATTTAAAACTGAGGCCCTTCATTTTGATAACAAAACGAAAACATTGACATCTAAAACGGCTTTCACTTATAACAGTAAGGATGTAACCCTCACAGGGGACAAGCTTGAGGGCAATATGTCTTTAAAAATTATTAAAGCCATTGGACATGCGAAATTAACAAAGAAGTAATTGAGAGGAAATATGATGAATAAGAAAAAACAGATTGGTATGGCTATATTAGCTGTACTCATGACTGCATCTGTTACAGTTTGGGCTGCAAATGATCCGTTGACTATCAGCGCTGATACATTGTCTTATGATGGCAATTCAGGTCGTGCAGATGCAACAGGTAATGTTGTTATTACCCAAGCGGATAAAACTATGACTGGTGCCAAGGGTTGGTACAATACAAAAACTCAAGAAGCAAATCTTGATGGTGGTGTATCTATGATTGGTTCTGATATGGCCATGTCTGCTCAAGCGGTTCACAGTTACAATAATAATAAATTCACTGCTAATGGTAGCGTTCATTTACAACGTGCTGATCGCCAAATCTTTGGTGACAGTGTTGAGTATAATACTGACTCTGAATACGGTCTTGTTACAGGCAATGCCCGTTTGATTGCTGAAGGGACAACCTTAACCGGTGATAAGGTAGAAGGATGGATGAAGGAAGTTCGTGCTGTAGCGCAAGGTAATGTTACTTTCTCTAATCCCGAACGAAACGTGTCTGGTTCTGCTGACCGAGCTACATATACACAAACGCCAAACCAAAATGATGGAGTGGTACTCTTATCTGGTTCTGCGCATGCCGTTCAAAATGGTAATGTACTGAATGCACCGGAACTGAAAATTCGTTTAGCTGATGATTCTGCTGAAACATTAGGTGGACGTAGTACACTCGTCATTGTTCCGAATAAATAAGGATAATATATGTATATAGAAACCAAAAACTTAGTTAAAACCTTTAGCGGACGCAATGTGGTAGATGGTGTAAGTCTACGCGTTGATAAAGGCCAAGTTGTAGGTCTATTAGGGCCTAATGGGGCCGGTAAAACTACGTCATTTTATATGATTGTAGGCATTGAAAGACCAAGTTCTGGTATCATTACCGTTGATGGCAAGGATATAACAAATATTCCTATGTATAAGCGGGCGGCTGAAGGTATTGGATACTTACCGCAAGAGGCATCAATCTTTCGTTCCATGTCTGTAGAGGACAATATTCGTGCCATGCTACAGACTACGGCAAAAAAGCCTGATGAGATTGAAGCTATCGTGGAATCATTGATTGAAGAATTTCATATTGGACATGTCCGTGACCGTATGGGGATGCAATTATCTGGTGGTGAACGACGCCGTGTAGAAATTGCGCGTTGCCTCGCCTTAGAACCTAATTTCATCCTTCTTGATGAACCTTTTGCAGGTGTCGATCCAATTGCGGTTGCTGATATTCAGCAAATTATCTTACACGTTAAGAACCGCGGTATTGGTATCTTGATTACAGACCATAATGTTCGCGAAACATTGGGGATTGTAGATAAGGCTTATATTTTGAGTAATGGTAAAATCCTCCTAGAGGGTACCCCTGATGAAATTGCGAATGATCCAATCGCTCGTGAACATTATTTAGGGGATAACTTTAAATTATAGGAGGGGCTATGCGATTATTAGATAAATATATTTTAAAAGCTTTTGTAGGCCCATTCCTATTTGGGGTTTTTGCTTTTACTAGTATTTTTATTGGTACAGGCACATTGTTTAGGATTGCTCAATATATTACTGAATATGGAGCGCCATTGTTGCTTGTCATGCAAGCATTTGTCTTGGCTTTACCAAGTATTGTTATCTTAACATTCCCAATGTCGGTTTTATTGGCTTCTCTTATGACCTTTAGTCGTTTGAGTAGCACTAGTGAAATCGTTGTTATGCGTGCTGGTGGACTAAGCTTTTTACGCTTGGCCATGCCCGTATATATCATTGCACTCATCATTTCCATTGGGGCTGTAGCATTTAATGAATTTGTTGTGCCTCGTACAAATCATATGTATCAAACGATTGTGCGCGAACAAATTATGAAAAATGCATCACCTCAAACACAAAATCATATTGTGTTAAAAACGATGAATGGTGACGAGCTAGGCACATTGCTGTATGCTAAGAGCTATGATGCTGAAACCAAACAGTTGTCCATGATTACGGTTCAACAATTTGGGGAGGGCGGCAAGTTACAACAAGTTGAAAATGCTGATACAGCTATCTGGAATGGTCAATATTGGGTGATGCAGAATGGTATCATCTATGATCTATCAGCTGGTAATGGTGTTGAACGTACCATGAAATTTAAGGAGCAATCCTTGCCGATTAAGTCTGCCCCAAAAGATATTCAACAAGATCAACGTAAACCTGAGGAATTAACGATTAAGGAGTTACGTCATCAAATCAGAGCTTATAAGGCTGCTTATACTAATGCTAATAAACTTGAAATGGAAATGTACCAACGTTTTACAATTCCGTTGGCAAGTTTTGTATTTGCTCTTGTAGGTGCACCTTTAGGCCTTCAAAAACAACGTTCTAGTTCATCTATCGGCTTTGGTATTAGTATTCTTATCATCTTTATTTATTATGGGGTGATGACCTTTGCTGGTGCCTTAGGGAAAGGTGGAGCATTGCCAACCGTATTAGCTGCATTAATACCGGATACATTAGGTATTATTGCAGGGTTGTATTTGAATTGGCGCGTATCGAAATAACAGATTGTATTCTTAGGAGAAAGGAGGGACATGATGTTAGTAGGTGTCAAAATCTTAATAATTATCGCTCTTATGGGTGGTCTCATTGCTTACATGGGGGATAAGCTAGGCACTAAAATTGGTAAACGTCGTATGTCCCTCTTTGGATTACGACCTAAGCACACATCTATTATAGTTACTATTGTGACAGGCCTTTTGGTTGCAGCAGCTACAGTTGGGGTATTAACCTTTACGTCTCAAAGTGTGCGAACCGCATTGTTCGGTATGGATCAGTTGCGAGCTGATATAAAGCAGCTGAATAATGAGGTTGCTGCAAAGACGCAAGAACTGATTCGTGGGCAGGCTTTGTTAGAACAAAATAAACAAGAGCTTGAAGAACGGATGGCTGAGATCGAACAAATTCGCCGTGAAGTAGAGGCTACAAAAGCTGAATTGGCGAGTGCACAAGCTGCTAAAGACGCAACAGAAGCCGAATTGGCATCTTTACAAGCCTCTTATGCAGAGGTGTCTCAAAAGGTAGCTGAGCTTGAAGCAACACGTGCTAAGATGGAAGCGCATATTAAGAATCTACAAAATACACAAGAACAATTGCAGAATGGCATCATTCATTTACGGGAAGGAACCATTCTCTTCCAAGTAGATCAGCTATTAGCACAAGCTGTTGTACGACCTGGTTTAAGTGAAGAAGATAGTAATAATGCTATTAAACATATTATCGATGATACAAATAAACTTGTTTTACGTCGCTTAGGTATAGAAGATAATGGTCAATCCGTTGTGTATGTAGATCGACAAAATGTTGAGGTAGCTACTCAAAAGCTAATCAATTCCAAGACTCCTATGGTGGTTCAAGTTGTGGCAGCCGGAAATATTATTTCAGGTGAACCTGCAGTTGCAGTTATTCAAGTATATCCACAACAATTTATCTATAAAAATGGAGAGGTAATTCACTCTACGGTAATTGATGGGGGTACTAATGCTCAATCGTCTATGCTTCAATTCTTGAAACAAGTAAATGAGCGTGCTAAGGCAAAGGGGATTATTCCTGATTCCTTATCAGGTGATATTGGAACGATACCTGGTGATGATTTGTTTACAGCTATTAAAAGAATAAGTACTATGCGTGGCAAGGTTCATGTGGAAGCTTATACTGATGGAGATACATATTCATCTGGTCCTGTTCACCTCAAGTTGCGTATTACTCAAATGCCAGATTTCAATGATAAGGCAAAAATGCAAACTAATTAATATAATGAAGGTATGCTGTTTTCATACATTATAAAAGAAGGTCTTATGTAATTTTCAACATAAGACCTTCTTTTTATGTTAAAATATAACTACTGTACTTACAAAGGGGATAATCAAATGACTGAAAATACATATATTTTAGCAGTGGATCCAGGAAATGAGAAAACTGGCGTAGCTATACTCTCACCTTCCGGTGAGATGATATGCCGTAAAATTATTTCTTCAAATACTTTCAATAAAGATATTGAGCGTATTTTAACTGAATATTATGGTATTGTTCATATTGTTTGTGGAAATGGTACAAATCATAAACATTTGTATCCTTCGCTTCAACAAATTGGACGTAATCATAAAATTACAACTAGTTTAATCGACGAATCTCATAGTACAGAGGAGGCCCGTAAATTATATTGGCAATATAATCCTCCTACAGGGTGGCGCAAGATTATTCCTACATCTATGCAATTTCCACCAGAACCTGTAGATGATTTGACGGCTCTCGTTATTGGATTGCGCTATACGAAGCAGTTAGCTCAGAACGAAGCGGCAATCAAAGAAGAAACTATGAGTTCAAGTGAGTTAGAAGAGAAAAGATTACATGCTATGGAGCAGTTATACGGAAAAGGAGATAATCATGACAAGTGAAACTTCAACGCGTAACTGGTCAAATCTTATTATGCGCTGTGTAATGATGATTCTAGGCGCCCTAATATATACGGTGGGCTTAGATTTGTTTTTAGTACCAAATAGCATCATCGACGGCGGTATAGTTGGTATCTCTTTGATGGCTGCGGAACTATCAGGTATTTCCTTTAGTATTTTCGTAGTACTTTTCAACTTACCCTTTTTATATTTAGGCTATAAAGTAATTGGTAAAGGATTTACCTTGTCTACTTTGTTCTCTATTATATGGATGGCAATATTTTCTACCATTGCACACCGCTTTACACCTATTACAACTGACCCATTTTTAGGGGCAATCTTTGGTGGTATAATCTTAGGTATTGGAGTAGGGCTTATTATTCGTAATGGTGGCTCATTAGATGGATCTGAAATCGTAGCTATTATCTTTGATAAACGGTCCACCTTTTCTGTAGGCGAAATTGTAATGGCCATGAATTTAGTTATTCTTGGAGCAGCGGGCTTTGTATATAGTTGGAATAGTGCCATGTATTCCTTAATTGCTTATTTTATTGCTTATAAGATGATTGATGTGACCATCACTGGACTTGAAGAATCTAAAGGGGTTATGATTATTACCGATGCAGATAATTCCAAGATTATTGCTGATGCATTAAATGCTAATCTTAATCGTGGTGTTACTATTATGTATGGAGAAGGCGGGTATTTAAAACAACCGAAACATGTATTATATTCTGTAGTAACGCGGCTAGAAATTACAAGATTAAAGGATACCGTTTATGAAGTAGATCCTACAGCATTTATTACGATCCAAGACGTACATGATGTCTTTGGTGGGAGATTTACGAAAGGTGGTCATTAAGAGGAAACTATGAGTAATAAATTAGGTAGTACAATAGTAAAAGAAATATTAGATTGGATTTATGCTATTGCATTGGCATTAATCATTGCTATGGTAATTCATATTTTCTTGATTCAACCTACTAGAGTGTCTGGGGAATCAATGGATGATACATTACATAATGGACAATATTTGATTGTTACCAAATGGCATCATATTATGAATGATATGCCCGAATATGGACAAATCGTTATTATTGATAGTCGTGTTAATCGTGTTCGTACATGGGTGGATGATGTAAAAGAACCACTGATGAACTATGCATCTGTTTTTAATAAATCCGCTCAAACAAATGATGTATGGGTAAAACGTGTAATAGGTAGACCTGGTGATGTACTAGAGTTTAAAGATGGTTATGTATGGCGTAATGGAGAAAAATTACAAGAACCATATACAAAAGATACAAAAATGAATTATACTCGGTCTACACCTGTAACAGTTCCTGAAGGTCATGTATTTGTAATGGGGGATAATCGCAATCACTCTAGTGATAGTCGGTTTATCGGACCAGTTCCTGTTGATCATATTTTAGGATTTGTTTCTTATGCAATTTAATAATCGTGAAAGCCTATCTATGATGTTTTTCATCGTAGATAGGCTTTTTTATAAGTTAAGAAGGATTAAGTTACGTTGTATCTTGTGAAATGTATACTAAATAAAATTTACCGAGACTGCTAGGTTGAATCTAAATATATCACTTAGTTATCTTATAAAAAATAAACAATTCAAATATATAAATTAACTATATTTATTATATGATTTATATTTAATAAGTAATAATTATTAAATTTATGGATGTAGATAATAAAATTATCTATTATTTTAGTCTATAAAATGAAATTTTGTAAAATTAAATTTTTAAAAATACAGTAAAAATCTATGTTTTTAGGATAATTTTTATTCATGAAAGAAATTTCATAAGATTTAGTTGTGTAAAATGCTTTACAAAGTTTTGGGGTGGTGGTATATTCACATCAACAGAAAGGCTACGCTACAAAGAAGTGGAGCTAAGATAGATAATTTAGTTGAGGAAACATGGACACTCCTAATACATCTTTCATAGTGATACTACTTATGTAGTGAATGTCTTCTGCAAATATAAATTCTTATTTATAAGAAAGAAGGAATTCATTATGAAAAAACAATTCGCAACAATGTTAGCAGCAACAGCAGTGTTAGGTGTAACAACAGCATTTGCTGCAAATCCATTCTCCGATGTAACTCCAGACAGCTGGGCATACCAAGCAGTATCCCAATTGGCACAAGCTGGTATTGTTAATGGTTATCCAGATGGCACTTTCAAAGGCCAAAACAACATCACTCGTTATGAAATGGCTCAAATGGTAGCTAAAGCTATGGCTAACCAAGACCGTGCTAACGCTGAACAACAAGCTATGATTAACCGCTTGGCAGATGAGTTCTCTAACGAGTTGAACAACCTCGGAGTTCGAGTATCTCGCTTAGAAGACCGTGTAGGTAATGTAAAGGTAACTGGTGATGCTCGTATCCGTTATCAAGGTTCTGAAGACAAAGGTGTTTACAAAGCTAATAGTAAATCTTTAACTGACGGCCGTGCACGTGTACAATTCAATGCTAATGTAAATGATAAAACACAAGCAGTTGTTCGTGTAAAAGGTAATTACGAATTTGGTGACTCTACTAAAGGTTCTCAAGCAACAATCGATCGTGCTTACGTAGATCACAAATTTGGTAGCAACGTATCTGCTAAAGCTGGTCGTTTCCAACAAACAATTGGTGGCGGTTTGATGTACGATGATACATTTGATGGTGCACAATTGAACGTAGGTAATGATAAAGTTCAAGTACAAGGTGCGTATGGTTATATGATTGATGGTGCTGCTGATGGCAACTCCAAATCTGATAACCCATCTGTATCCTATGTAGGCTTAAAAGGTAAAGTTGGTAAAGAATCCTCCGTTGGTGGTTTCTACTCCAGATTATCTAGCGGCAACTTGAACCATAATGGTGTAACAGTTAATTCCGATAAACAAGATGTTTACGGTTTCAATGCGGACTTCCGTAAAAATAAATTGTGGGCTGGCGGTGAATGGTTGAAAGCTTCCAACGTAGATAATTCTCAAGCTTGGACAGCAGGTCTTGGCTATGGTAACTACGACATCGCTAAAAAAGGTACATGGGATGTGAAAGGTCAATACTTCAACCAAAAAGCTAATGCACCAATCGTAAGTTCCACTTGGGATCAAGCATATGATTTAACAAATACATCTAATGGTTACAAAGGTTACATGGCTAGCGTAGACTACGCAGTACAAGATAACGTAGGTTTATCCGCAGGTTATGGCTTCAACTCTAAAGACCAAAGCGGTAATGATCTTTCCGATTTCTATCGTGCAGAATTAAATTACAAATTCTAATTCCCTCACAAACAAAAAAAGACTTCTTCGGAAGTCTTTTTTTGTTGCATAAAAGTATTATGAATTATTTTATATATAATAGTATATATATAGTAAAATGTTTTATAAATACATAATATTAAAAGTAATCGAATAATTTAGTGGTTATCAAGAATTATATCCCTTATATTGTAGGATATATTTATAAAATCTTTCTGTATAGAAAGATAAATTTCTTATTAATTATATATATATTAATAAGTTTAACTTAATGAAAAATATAATAAAAATTCTCAATTAATAGAAAAGGATATAAAATTAAATTTTTTTATGAAAAAAATTATATCCTATAAAACTAGATAAAATCTAACTTAGCAAGCATTTTAAGTTATAAAAACAAGATAATGAGAACACAATTGAGAAAAAAGGGTTTACACGAAAAAGTGGTTGTGCTAATATCACCGTACGAGAAGTAGCAAACACATGAAATGAAGAACTTCGATGTAGAATGTGGCGAGGAAACGTGGACACTCCCAAAGATTCTTAATCTGAAGAACTGAGTAGAATGTGAATGTTATGACTTGTAACATTTTATTTTCTATTTTTTTCAGAAAGAAGGAATTCAACTATGAAAAAACAATTCGCAGCAATCTTTGCAGCAACAGCAGTATTGGGTGTAACTACTGCATTCGCAGCTAACCCATTCTCCGACGTAACTCCAGATTCTTGGGCATACCAAGCAGTTTCTCAATTGGCTAACGCTGGTGTTATCAATGGTTACCCAGATGGTACTTTCAAAGGCCAAAATAACATCACTCGTTACGAAATGGCTCAAATGGTAGCTAAAGCTATGGCTAATCAAGACCGCGCTAACGCTGAACAACAAGCTATGATCAACCGTTTGGCTGATGAATTCTCCAACGAATTGAACAACTTGGGCGTTCGTGTAGCTCGCTTGGAAGACCGCGTTGGTAATGTAAAAGTTACTGGTGATGCTCGTCTTCGTTACAAAGATGCTGAACATGCTAAATCCAAATTTGACGCTCGTGCACGTGTACAATTCAACGCAAAAGTAAACGATCGTACAGACGCTGTAGTTCGTTTGACTTCTGGTAACTTCGAATTAGGCAATTCTGAAAATGAAGATAAAGCAGATGCTACAATTGACCGCGCTTATGTAAACCATAAATTCGGCGAACGCGTATCCGCTAAAGCTGGTCGTTTCGGTCAATCCTTCGGTGGCGGCTTGATGTTCGACGGCACATTCGACGGTGCTCAATTGAATGTTGGCAACGATAAAATTAATGTACAAGCTGCATACGGTTACATGGTATCCGGTGATAATGGTAGAATTGTTGCCAATAATACCAATGGTAACGAATTAACAAAAGATCAAAATGTAACTAACACATATATTGGTTTAACTGGTAAAGTAGGTAAACACACTATGGTAGGCGGTTTCTACGACCGTGTAAATCAAGATACTGATAATGGTTACAAAAACATCTATGGCTTCAATGCTGATGCTAACTTCGACAAAGTTTGGGTTGGTGGCGAATGGTTGAAAGATTCCCATGTAGACGACTCTCAAGCTTGGACTGCAGGTCTTGGCTTTGGTAACTACGACATCAAAAAAGCAGGTACTTGGGGCGTAAAAGGTCAATACTTCAACCAAAAGAAAAATGCACCAATTGTAGATACTACTTATAATCAATTCTACACTACAGATGCTAAAGGTTGGATGGCTTCCGTTGACTATGCATTGCAAAATAACGTTGGTTTATCTGCTAACTATGGTTTCGACTGGAAAACTCAAGATGGTACTGACAAAGGTGACTTTTACCGTGCAGACCTTAACTACAAATTCTAATTTGATAGTTAATTATATGAAAGAGACTTCTTCGGGAGTCTCTTTTTTGTGTTTAATATAAAGTTAAATGAAAATTATATGAAGTGTTTATTATAGTGTTTTATTAATATTATACAATTGATTAAGAAATAATAATTAATTGATAATAGAGGATTTTGCATTTAATGAAAGTTTTATGACTATACTTTCTAATCATTATTAGAGTTCTTACCGCTAATTTCTATCTATATAGCCACTATTAATGGTATAATAAAGAGTATTTAAAATTTTTATAAAGGAGGCAAACATGAATCCTTCTTTTTCTCATATTAAAATGGTTGCCATCGATTGTGATGAAACCTTGGTACGCAGTGATAATACTGTATCTGACTATACAGTAGATGTGTTACATCGTTTACAGCAAAGGGGCATCGTTGTTACCATTGCTACGGGACGGATGTATCAAACGGCAAAGCCTATTGGTTCTGCTTTAAAGCTTGGTAATGTACCCATGATTTTGTTCTCTGGAGGACTCATTCAAGAATTAGAAACAGGGTGTAAACTATTTGAGCAGACCGTTTCTGTTGAGGCTGTACAGCGTATTTATGAATTAGCAAAACAATATGATTGGCATATACAATCCTATATAGATGATCATTTGCTATGTCATCATAAAACATGGCAGTCCGATCTCTATGAAGTTCAAACGGGAGCGAAAGTAGAGTTTTTAGGTGATGGCTTATATACTTTAGAGTCTGAACCAAATAAGCTAATCGCTATTGATACAGTAGAGGGGATTGATCAAATTATTGATACTTTGACTCCTGAAGTGGGCGATTTGGTTAATCTAGTTCGTAGCCAAAAAGACTTTTTAGAAATCGTTGCCCTTAATGTGTCAAAGGGGCGTGCTTTGACACAACTAGCTTTAGATAATCATATTAGTTTAGAACATATCGTTTCTTTTGGTAATGCAGAAAATGATATTTCTATGCTACGTAAAACAGGTTACTCTGTAGCTGTTGAAAACGCTACAGATCATGTAAAATCTGTGGCTCATACAATTTGTGGCCATCATAATGACGATGGAGTAGCCCATTGGATTGAAGATAATCTTTTATAATGGAGTAAAACTATGGAAGCATTTCGTTTGTTAATAGTTACAGGTATGTCAGGTGCCGGCAAAACTCAAGTATTGCAAGCTTTAGAAGATATGGGGTATTTATGTATTGATAATATTCCCCCTGTGCTGATTCCTAAATTAAGTGAAATTTGCCGACAAGGTGGAGAACGGACTAATCGCGTTGCTCTTGTTGTAGATATTCGGGGGGGCGAATTTTTTGAAGCTCTTTCTTCATCTTTAGATACATTAAAAGATATGAAGGTAGATTTTGAAATTGTATTTATGGATGCTACAGATGAGACTTTGATTCGTCGATATAAGGAAAGTCGACGGAGTCATCCATTGGCTCCTAATGGGCTAATTACAACAGGGCTAAAAAAAGAACGCCAAATTCTTAACTCTGTGCGCCATAAAGCAGATTTTATTATTGATACCACTAATATGAAGACGGCTAGCTTGAAAGAGTATTTAAAAACGCGCTTTGCTCAAGTTGATGAAGCTCATGGTATGGCGATTACTGTAGTGAGCTTTGGTTTTAAGTATGGTATTCCTCTCGATGCAGATATGGTATGGGATGTTCGTTTTCTACCTAATCCATTTTATATTCCTGAGTTTCGTCATAAAACAGGTCGTGTGAAAGCAGTGAATGAATATATCCATTCCTTTGAAGTAACCGAGGAATTTAAAAAACGTTACTTTGATACCATGGACTTCCTTGTACCAAATTATGAACAAGAAGGGAAATCTCAGTTTATTGTGGCAGTAGGTTGCACAGGTGGTATGCATAGATCTGTAGCTATGGCAGAGGCTCTATACTCCCACTTGTTAGAAAAAGGATATCGTGTAACTGTTGAACATAGAGATATGATGAAAAATAATGTAGAAGAAGATTATAATCCTCATGAAATTATAACACTTGATAACTAGGTAGGGGGGATTATGTTGCGAAAAGGATGGTT
Organism: Veillonella sp. 6_1_27; assembly: GCF_000163735.1. Classification (NCBI taxonomy): domain Bacteria; kingdom Bacillati; phylum Bacillota; class Negativicutes; order Veillonellales; family Veillonellaceae; genus Veillonella; species Veillonella sp. 6_1_27. The sequence goes on along the minus strand of NZ_GG770218.1, from coordinate 43,797 downwards.
CCGGTGGCTAATTCCGGGTCTAAATATAAAACGTTGGCTTGCCCTATTTAGTTGTGGTGTAGGTCTTTTAATTATTGGTATTTCTTTGATTTTTAACTATCAATGGCTTGCGGTTCTTGAAGATATTGTACTTGCCTTTTCCTATAATATGACGGGCTTTTACAATTATAATGTACTCATTGCTGTAGGGACTGTAGTATTATCGATTGGTGCTGTATTAATGCTCATCGGTACGAGTAAAGTTATTAAAACGATTATTCGTGCGGTACTACCTAATCCTGACAGCAAGGTATCGGATATTATTTTTCAAAATATCCGACTCGATAAGGGCCCAAAAATTGTAGTAATCGGTGGTGGTACGGGCTTATCAAATTTATTGCGTGGTTTAAAATCACATACATCAAACCTATCTGCGATTGTAACTGTCGCTGATGATGGAGGTTCTTCTGGTCGCTTGCGAGAAGACTTTCAAATGATAGCTCCTGGTGATTTGCGAAACTGTTTAGTATCATTAGCTGAACAAGAAGGAGTAATGGAGAACTTATTCCGTTATCGTTTCGATGGTGAAAATGAGCTTTCTGGGCACAGTTTTGGTAATCTCTTTATCACTGCGCTTGCTCAAGTTTATGATGGAGATATTGAAGAAGCTCTTGAAGCGGCTAGTAAATTGTTGCGTGTCCGTGGTCGTGTAATTCCTTCCTCTACAGAGTTCATTAAATTGCGTGCAGAGATGACAGATGGCACTATTGTAGAAGGTGAAAGTAATATACCACACTCGGGTAAACGAATTCGTCATATCTATAGTGATCCAGCATTGCCTAAGCCAGAGGGGGCTGCATTACGTGCCATTGATGAAGCGGATGTAATTATTTTAGGTCCTGGTAGTTTATATACAAGCATTATCCCAAATTTACTAACCGATAAGTTGGCCTCTCATGTACGTGCCAGTAAGGCTAATAAAATCTATATTGCTAATGTTATGACACAACCGGGTGAAACCACAGGCTACACATTAAATGATCATGTAGAGGCTTTAATTGCTCATGGCGGAGAAGGAATTATAGATACTGTTCTTGCCAATGATGGGCCGTTGCCAATTCAAATGGTTGAACAATATAGTGCTGTAGGATCTGAACCATTGGTATTAGATACTAAGAAGTTACAAGACAAAGGAATCCGCACTATACGAGCTACCTTAATTAACCCTCAAAAACCAGCTGTTCACGATCCTGAACGGTTAGGTAAAGTTATTATGGATATCATTCATGCTATGCAATCTAACACTGAACCGCATATCTTGGAATATTATCTTCAACGAGATGATCATTAATGAGAAGGGATGTCCATGTCATTTGCAGAAGATGTAAAAAATGAATTATGCCAATATGAAGCCTCTAATGATGCAGATGTGGCCATGAAAATTGAAGCGTCTTGCTTATTGCGTATGAGCGGATCTATCATTTTGGGGATGAAAGGTGCCGTTGGCATTCGTTTGGCTACGGCTAATAATGCAGTAGCTCGTCGGTTGCTTGGGATTTTGAAAAAGCAATACGAATTACCTACAAATGTATTAGTACGACAAGGTTTAAACCTGCGTAAAAAAAATATGTATACGCTCTCTGTGGAACCTTCTATAGAGGGGAGACGGGCTTTAGAGGATCTCGCTTTATGGCCTGTAACCGAACAAATTCCTCGCAGTTGGCTCAAATCAATGGAAGCACGACGTGCCTTTTTAAGGGGAGCTTTTTTAGGGGGAGGCTCTGTTAATAAACCACAAAGTGATTACCATCTTGAGTTTATGACGGGAAACGAGATTTTTGCGAGGGAAATTATCCATGTATTACGGCTTTTTCACATTCATGCAGGCTTAACGGAGCGGAAGGAAGAGTATGTAGTATATCTTAAAGAAGGGGATGCAGTAACAAATTGTTTGCAAATCATGGGTGCTCAATCGGCGCTTATGGAATTTGAAAATGTGCGGATTATGAAAACCGTACGGAATCAAATTAATCGTCAAGTCAACTGTGAGACTGCAAATTTACAGAAGGTTGTGGATGCAGCAGTTCGTCAGGTAAAAGCAATCCGTATTATTGATAGAGAAATCGGCATTGAAGAATTACCAGAAAAGTTGCGCGTCGTTGCAAGACTTCGATGGGAGAATCCTGAAGCGAGTTTAAAAGAACTTGAAGAGTTGATGGAGGGGAAACTATCTAAATCTGGAATTGGCCATCGACTAAAGAAGATTGAAGCATTAGCACTTACGTATGACCCATTGGGGCTCGAAGAAGTATAGAGGTAATAATATATGTTTTCCTATAAATCAAGATATTGTGTAGCTGCGGCTATGGCCGCCATGGCTGCCCTTACAGGCCATGTAGAAGCTCGTGATATAGATTTACAATCAATTGGATATTTTCAGTTTTCTCCGTTGCCACCATCGTTGGTGTCTCAAACGGATACATTGCTCCTATCAGATAGTCCTGAATATGTAGGACCTGTAGGAGGTACGTTAAGTGCAGGTACAATTAATGGCAATGGTCGTATCTATTTCTATCATGTAAATGAAATGGATTTACCTCACAAGATTGCTATCGTCTTAGAAAACCAAACGGCTTATCCAACTTCAGTACATGTCATGAGACAATTAAAATCTGTAGCTACACCTGATTATTTTGCAGCAGGTCGTGATTTGTCTCGAAAGGATTTGGAGCAACCTCTTAATGAAAGCCCAGATGCAAGACCATTATATTCTCTTAGCATTCCACCACAAGGGCGCCAATTAATCTTTAGTGACTTAGAAAATACACCGGTAAATCGAGATGCATTATTTACGGGTATTGTAGATATTAAAACAGAAGGGCCTATATTTGCGCGTGTTATGATGCTGCCTATGGGGATGGACCCCGTAGATGCGTCACATTGGGTGAAAAATCTTCCCATAGATGAAATACAATTGCGCGGTACCTATACTGGTGCTAAACGTAATATGGAGGTTGCTACACCATTCGACACCGCTTTAGGTGGTGCCTTTGTAGAAATTGGTAATGACCGAGAAGATACGTTTATTAATGGTGTAGACGAAATGCAAAATAAAGCATTTGTTCGAGATCGTGGTAACTATGGCGTATCATATACGCTAAAAATTCCTACTAAGGGTAATGAACCGTTTAGACTGTATTTTAACCCTCTTGGGGGACCTTATTCTGGTTCCTTTACGATAAAAACATTACATCAACAAGGTGCTAGAAGGGGACAGACAGATACACGGACTTATCACATTGGTGGTGCAGATGGTATTTCCGCATTAGGGGAAGGTACTATATTAGATAGCCGTCTTTTAGGGAACTATAATGCGGGCGATTTATTAACGTTAAACTTTATGCCAGCTGGTGCATCGAATTTGCCAATTCGTTTCTTGTTGATTCCTGAATCTCTTGCAAATCCACAAAAACATCAAACCATTGCTGTTAATGTACCGAAAGATGTTAAAGATATCTTAGGGCACCCAACTCAAGGGGGGACACAAATACCTGTAGGTCCTGTAGGGGGGAAAGATGGAGATAAAGGGACAGTAGATACTAAAAAATCTACTGTTGAAAGTCCAGCTAAACGGGCAGAAAAAATTGCTCATGAAGAAACTAAAAAGATGAGCGATAAAGCTGCAGCAGATGTAAAAAAAGAAGCGCAACTTAAAAAAGCAAAAGACGAGAAAGAAGCCTTAGCTCGTAAAAAAGCCGAAGAGGCTCGACTAGCTGCAGAAAAAGCTGAAATGTTGCGAAAGGCTGCAGAGGCCAAGCATGCTGAAATTGAGCGCAAGATGGCTGAAAAAGCCGAAGCAGAGCGTAAAGCAGAGGAAGCTCGAAAGGCGGAAGCGGCTCGTAAAGCTGAAATGGCACGTATCGAGGCAGCGAGAAAAGCGGAAGCGGATCGACTAGAGGCGGCTCGTAAAGCAGAAGAAGCTCGACTAGCAGCGGAAGCAAAACGTCTTGAAGAAGAACGTAGAATTGAAGCTGCTCGTATTGAGGCCGCACGCAAAGCGGAGGAAGAAAGAAAAGCGGCCGAAGCTAAGGCTCGCTTTGAAGCGCAACGAGCAGCAGAAAAAGCTGCTTTAGAAGCCAAAAAGGCCGAAGAGGAACGCTTGGCTGCTGAGGCTAGAGTTCGTTTAGAAGCACAACGTAAAGCTGAGCAGGAAGCATTGGAAGCAAGACGTGCCGAAGAAGCTCGTAAAGCAACAGAAGCGAAAGCTGCTTTAGAAGCACAACGTGCTGCCGAGCAAGCCGCTCTTGAAGCGAAGCGCCAAGAAGACGCTCGTAGAGCGGCAGAGGCTAAGGCTGCTTTGGAAGCACAACAAATGGAAGCCGCAAGAAAAGCAGAAGAGGCTCGTCGTGCGGAGGAAGCGCGTAGAGCAGAAGAAGCTCGAATTGAAGCGGAACGTAAAGCTGAGGCCGCTCGCGTAGCAGCAGAAGCAAAACGAGCAGAGGACGCACGCAAAGCTGAAGCAGCTCGAATTGAAGCAGCGCGTAAAGCTGAACAAGCTCGTTTAGCAGCAGAAGCACGTAGAGCAGAAGAAGCTCGGAAAGCAGAAGCAGTTAGACTTGAGGCACAACGTAGAGCTGAACAGGAACGTCTTGAAGCTGCGCGCCGTGCAGAAGAAGCTCGAATTGTTGCAGAGGCTAAACGTGCTGAAGAAGCGCGTAGAGCCGAAGAAGCTCGCCGCATAGAAGAAACAAGACGTGCCGAAGAGGCTCGTAAAGCAGAGGAGGCCCGCTTAGCGGCAGAAGCTCGTAAGGCAGAGCAAGAGCGACTTGCTGCAGAACGAGCTGAAGCAGAACGTCAAGCCGCAGAGGCACGACGTATTGCTGAGGAACGATATAAAGCGCAACTAGAAGCAGAGCGTAAAGCTGAAGCTGCTCGTCAACAAGCGTTGGCTCAAGCTGAAATCGAGCGTAAAGCAAAAGAGCGTGCTGAAGCTATTCAACGTGTCCGAGATCAACAAGAGAGTGCTCGTCGTCGTGCAGAACTTGCACGTCAACAACTTGAAGCCGAACGTAAGGCTGCTCAAGCATCTAAGAGGACTCCTTCCTTCAGTGAACTTGATGATATTCATGGGGATACATCAAATGTAACTATTCCAAATGCTGTATCCATTGATGAGTTGACAAAACCTAGACCGACTGCATCTCAAAATACACGTCGTCGTGAGCAACGTCAACCTCAATTGTCGCCAAATCAGCAATATGTGCAGATAGATCCTGTAGCGAATGAGCCGCAACAAGATCAAATGCCATATACTCCACAAAATGAACAGCAAAATGATGAAGAAAACCCACCAAGATTATATCCATTAGGTTAAGACCCTTAATTTCTAAAAAAAATTTTAGATTAAAGTTTAAGATATAGAAGTGGATTAATAGCTGTTTAAATATAGAGAGGACAAGCAATTTTATATGCTTGTCCTCTTTTTAAAATCCATATGAATTTTGTGTTTTACATTGACTTTCAAAGGTGGATTCAGTACAATAAATAAAGAAATGCATATATGGTACGAGAGACCATTGCATAATACAATACCTTTTAATTTAGTCCAGAGAGGCTGAGAAAGGAATATAGTTGAAGTGCCCATAGGGGCTTCTTTGTGCAAACTATTTGACCTTTTGCCCTGGGCAAAAGGTCTTTTTTGTTACGTGAGTTAGGAGGAAATCATGGGACAAGTTAGCCTAAAAGGCAAAGATTTATTGGGTTTGCAAAATGTGTCACCTGAAGAAATCAAATTGATTTTAGATGTGGCAAAGAAAATGAAGAAAATCGTTCTTTCTGATGACAAGAAGGTTCCACTTTTAAAGGGGAAATCCATTATCAACCTTTTTATGGAACCAAGTACTCGTACCCGTAGTTCCTTTGAGTTAGCCGGTAAATACTTAGGGGCTGACGTAATCAATCTTTCTCCTAGTGGATCTTCCATGGGTAAAGGTGAAAGCTTCCGCGATACATTATTAACTATGTCCTACATGGGTACAGATGCTATCGTAATGCGCCACAGCGCAGAAGGTGCACCTTTATACGCTACGAAAGCCGTAGATCCGATTATCATTAACGCAGGTGATGGCGCTCATGAGCATCCAACACAAGCATTACTAGACATGTATTCTATCTTAGAGAAAAAGGAATCTATTGAAGGATTAAAGGTGGTTATCCTTGGCGATATAATGCATAGTCGCGTAGCACGCTCCAATATTTATGGACTTACAAAAATGGGGGCTGATGTACATTTAGCTGGTCCTCGTACAATGGTATATCCAGAACTTGAAAAATTAGGTGTTACCGTACACCACGATATTCGTGAAGCAGTGGCTGATGCAGATGTAGTTAACGTACTTCGCATTCAATTAGAACGCATTCATTCTGCATTGTATCCTACAAATAGAGAATATGCTCGTATCTTTGGTATTAACAATGATATATTAAAATTAGCTAAAGATGATGTAATGGTAATGCATCCAGGTCCTATGAACCGCGGCCTTGAAATTGCACCAGATGTAGCATATTCTGATCAATCCGTAATTCAAGAACAGGTACGTAATGGCGTAGCTGTACGTATGGCTGTATTGTACTTAACTATTATCGGAGGTGACGGTAGTGAGCTTGCTTATTAAAAATGGTACGGTAGTTAATCCGGCAAAAAAACAAAATGAAGTAGCAGATGTTCTCGTAAAAGATGGTAAAATTGCAGCCATCGGTCAAAACTTGAGTGCTGAAGGTGCTGAAGTTTATGATGCAACAGGGCTTATCGTAGCACCTGGTCTTATCGATATTCACACACATTTGCGTGAACCAGGCCAAGAAGCTAAAGAAGATTTCCACTCTGGTACACAAGCGGCTGCTGCAGGTGGTTTCACACGTGTTGTCACTATGGCTAATACTAACCCAGTTGTAGATAATGCTGCACTTGTAAGAGGTTTACAAAAACAGGCTGAACTCACTGGCGTTGTGAAAGTAGAATTTATTGGCGCTGTATCAAAAGGTCTAGAAGGTAAGGAACTTGCTGAAATGGGCGATATGGCAGAAGCTGGTGTAGTAGCATTCTCCGATGATGGTCACTATGTAGAAAATGCTGCATTTATGCGTCGTGCCTTAGAATACTCCTCCATGTTTAATAAAATGGTTATCGACCATGCAGAAGATATTACATTGACTAAAAATGGCCATATGCATGAAGGTATTGTTTCTTATGAATTAGGTGTTATTGGTCGTCCTGCAGTAGCTGAAGATTTGGCTGTTGCTCGTGATATCTTGTTATCTGAAATGACAGGTGGTCATATCCATATCGCCCACGTAAGTAGTAAAAATACGGTAGATATGGTGCGCCGTGCGAAGGCTAAAGGCCTTAATGTAACATGTGAAGTTACAAGCCAACATTTATCTTTCACAGATGAATACCTACGCGAATATAACCCAGCATTCAAAATGGCTCCTCCAATTCGCTCTGAAGATCATCGCCAAGCATTATTAGAAGGCTTGAAAGATGGTACAATCGATGCGATTATTACAGACCATGCACCACATGCATATGAAGAAAAAGACCATGAATTCTGCTGTGCACCAAATGGTTTCAGTGGCCTAGAAACATCTTTGGCGGCGGTTATTACTAATGCATATGGTCCTGATAAACTAAGCATCGATCAAGTTGTGTACTATATGAGTACTCGACCAGCTGAGTTGATGCACCTTGATGCAGGTGTTCTTGAAGTTGGCAAGCCAGCAGATATTACTGTATTCTCTACAACTGAAAAATGGACAGTAGATCGAAATAAATTCTATACAAAAGGTAAAGTTAGCCCATTTGATGGTATGACTGTTACAGGTAAAGCTAAACTCACAGTCGTTGATGGCAAAATTGTTATGAAGGAGGGCGTAGTCTTATAATGAAAGGCAAGTTAGTTCTTGAAGATGGTTCCGTGTTTGAAGGTTCCTTATTAGGTGGCGCCCCAACGGTAGGCGAAGTTGTATTTAACACAGGTATGACAGGGTATCAAGAAATCTTGACTGATCCATCCTATGCGGATCAAATTATTACATTAACCTATCCTTTAATTGGTAATTATGGTACTTTAAATTCTATTACTCAAGGTCCTAAACCATATTGTAAAGGTTTTATTGTAGGTGAACTGTGTGACTTTCCATCTAACTGGCAAAATGAAGGCCTATTTAGTGAGTATCTTCGTTTGCACGGCATCCCTTGCCTTTATGATGTAGATACACGTGCAATTACACGTGTTCTTCGTAACCATGGTGTAATGAAGGGCGTACTTGTACGATCTGATTACCCTATGGAGGATATTCAAAAATTGTTTAAACAAGACTTGCCAACAGATCAAGTTATGCGTGTAACTACAAAATGGCAAGGTATGCGTGGAGATAAAAATGCTGAATTCCACGTAGCGGTAATGGATTATGGTGTAAAGGAAAATATCCTTCGCTCTCTAGAAGCTGCAGGCTGTCGTCTTACTGTATTTCCTGCAGATGCTAAGGCCGAAGATGTGTTGGCAGCAAATCCAGATGGTATCTTTTTATCTAATGGCCCTGGAGACCCTCAAGATCTTGGCTATGCAGTAGAAGAAGTAAAGAAGATGTTTGGTAAGAAACCAATCTTTGGCATCTGTATGGGGCATCAAGTATTGGCACAAGCTTATGGTGGGACTACATTCAAATTGAAATTTGGTCACCGTGGTTCTAACCATCCTGTACAAGATTTACGTACTGGTCGGGTATATATTACATCTCAAAATCATGGCTATGCGGTAGATGATACTTCTTTGCCAGCTTTTGTAGAAATTACACATCGTAGTGTAAATGATGGAACCGTAGAAGGTATGCGTCATAAAGAATTGCCAATCTTCTCCGTACAATACCATCCAGAAGCATCCCCAGGACCTACTGATAACCTATATTTATTTGACGAATTTGAAGACTTAATGAGAAAGGGAAAATAATATGACCTCAGAAGCAAAAAAAGTACTTGTAATTGGTTCTGGTCCAATTATTATCGGCCAAGCTGCAGAGTTTGACTATGCTGGCACACAAGCATGCCGTTCCCTTCGAGAAGAGGGTTATAAAGTAGTATTGGTTAACTCTAACCCTGCTACTATTATGACTGATACAGATATTGCAGACCGCGTATATGTAGAACCGATTAGTCTTGAATTCGTAACAGAAGTAATTAAAAAAGAACGCCCTTGGGGCTTGTTGGCTACATTAGGTGGTCAAGTAGGCCTTAATATGGCCGTACAATTGTCTGAAGCTGGCGTATTAGAAGAATATGGTGTAAAACTTCTTGGTACAACTCTTGAAGCTATTAAACAAGCCGAAGACCGTGAACTCTTCAAAGAAGCGATGAAGGAAATTAATCAACCAGTTCCTGAATCCGATATCTTTAACGATCTTGAAGAAGCAGTAACCTTTGCTAATCGCATTGGGTATCCTATTATCATCCGCCCTGCATACACGTTAGGCGGTACAGGTGGCGGTATTGCCCATAACGAAGATGAAATGTATGAAATCACACGTCGTGGTTTGAAACTTTCACCAATTCACCAAATTCTAGCAGAACGTTCCGTTGCAGGCTGGAAAGAAATTGAATACGAAGTAATGCGCGATAGTGCAGATAATTGCATCATCGTATGTAACATGGAGAATATTGACCCTGTTGGTGTGCATACTGGGGACTCTATCGTTGTGGCACCAAGCCAAACCTTGAATGATATTCAATACCAAATGCTGCGTACCGCATCCGTTGAGATTATCCGTTATTTAAAAATCGAAGGTGGTTGTAACGTACAATACGCTTTGAATCCAAATAGCAACGAATATATTGTTATCGAAGTAAACCCTCGCGTATCTCGTTCCTCTGCATTGGCATCTAAAGCAACAGGTTATCCAATTGCGAAGGTAGCCGCAAAAATTGCAGTAGGCATGACATTGGATCAAATTACAAATGCTGTAACAGGCGAAACAAAAGCATGCTTCGAGCCTACACTCGACTATGTAGTAACGAAGTTCCCACGTTGGCCATTTGAAAAATTCAATTTGGCGGACCGCACATTGGGCACTCAAATGAAGGCTACTGGCGAAGTTATGGCTATCGACCGCTCTTTAGAAGGGTCTTTGTTAAAAGCAATTCGTTCCTTGGAGATCGGTTTAGACCATATTGAGCTTAAGAAAATCGCCCATGAATCCATGGAACAGCTTATCGAACGTTTACACTTAGTAGATGATGAACGTATCTATGTTGTGGCAGAAGCTCTTCGCAAGGGGATTAGTGTAGAAAAAATCCACTATATTACAAAAATTGATACATTCTTTATTGAAAAAATCAAAAACATTGTTAATGTAGAAAAAGCATTGGCTGAACAGGGCTTAACAGAAGATGTATTGCGCAAAGCAAAACGCTATTCCTTCACCGATTCTGTTATTGCTCGCTATGCTAATACAACTGTAGAAGAAGTTCGCGCAAAACGTAAAGAATGGAACATTCTACCAACATATAAATACGTAGATACATGTGCGGCAGAATTTGAATCTAAAACGCCGTACTATTATAGTGCCTATGCGCAAGAAGATGAAGTTAAACCACTAGGTGAAAAATCTGTAGTAGTACTTGGTTCTGGGCCAATTCGCATTGGTCAAGGCGTAGAGTTTGACTATTGTTCCGTACACTCATCTTGGGCACTCCGTAAAGCGGGTTACCAATCCATTATGATTAATAACAACCCAGAAACAGTTTCTACAGACTTTGATATTTCTGATTCTTTATACTTTGAGCCATTGACTGTGGACGATGTTATGGAAATCATTGATAAAGAACAGCCAGTTGGCGTTATCGCTCAATTCGGTGGACAAACAGCGATTAACTTGGCAGGCCCATTGGCTAAGCGCGGTGTAAAAATTCTTGGTACATCCGTGGATAGCATCGATATGGCAGAAGACCGTGAACGCTTTGATGAATTGTTGGCGAAACTTGGCATTCCTCGTCCAGTAGGTGCTCTGGTAACCTCTGATGAAGAAGCACAAGAAGCAGCTAAAAAGTTAAAATACCCATTAATCGTTCGTCCTTCCTATGTATTGGGGGGGCGTGCGATGGAAATCGTATACAATGATAAAGAGCTTGATGTATACATGAAGGAAGCCGTAGTAGCATCTAAGGAGCATCCTGTTCTTATCGACCGTTACATGGTTGGTATGGAGGTAGAGGTTGATGCTATTTCCGACGGTACTGATGTATGTATCCCTGGTATTATGGAACAAATCGAACGTGCCGGTGTTCACTCTGGTGACTCCATGGCCGTTTACCCAGCTCAACACTTGAGTCAAGAATTGATTGATCAAATTGTTGACTATACACGTCGTATTGCAGTAGGTCTTAATGTTAAAGGTGTGCTTAACATTCAATACATCGTGGCTGATGGTGAACTTAATGTAATCGAAGTTAACCCTCGTTCTAGCCGTACCGTGCCATTCATTTCTAAGGTAACAGGTATTAACATGGTGGAATGTGCAACACGCATTGCGCTTGGTGAAAGCTTAATAGATTTGGGCTTGCCACTTGGTCTTGTACCTAATAAACCTTATGTAGCTGTAAAAGCACCTGTATTCTCCTTCTCCAAAATGGGGCTTGTGGAAATCGCCCTTGGACCTGAAATGAAATCTACTGGCGAAGTTATGGGGATTGGTCGTACATATTCTGAAGCTTTATTCAAAGCTATCAATGGTGCAAACATGCGTATTCCAGAGGATGGTACAATTCTCATGACAGTAGCAGACCGTGATAAAGCAGAAGCTTGTGAACTTGCAAAAGGGTTCATCGATCTTGGTTATCATATTGAAGCAACTGGTGGTACAGGTAAATACTTTATCGAACACGGTGTTGATTGTAAGGTGGTTAATAAAATCTCTGAAGGGGATGACAACTGTGCTGACCACATTCGTCAAGACAAGGTCGATCTTGTACTTAATACATTGACTGCAGGTAAACGTCCTGAACGCGAAGGCTTCCAATTACGTCGTCTCGCTGTAGAAATGGGTACACCTTGCTTAACAAGTCTTGATACAGCACGGGAAGTATTGCGTGTTGTGGCGAATCGTAAAGATGATGCTAACTACTCTGTAGAAGCGTTACAAGATTTTGAATTGGAGTAATAACCATGAGTGGCTATGTAGAACAGGGCGAAGTCGTTCGCAATGAGCAAATAGGCTCTGATGTGTGGATTATGGATATTCACGCACCAAAACAAGCAGTAGAAGCAAAGGTAGGACAGTTTTGTAATGTTCGCGTAGCGGACTCTACGGCGCCATTATTGCGCCGCCCTATTAGCTATGCTGGATTTGATGCCCGAAAGGGTACGATTACCCTTTTGTATCGCGTCGTAGGTAAGGGGACTGAGATTATGACACATCTCGTACCTGGCGATACATTAGATTGTTTAGGCCCTTTGGGCGAACCGTTTGTAACATCTAATAATATGCTTCTCATTGGCGGTGGCGTTGGTATTGCACCGATGCTATGTATCGCATCTCATTTGAAAGAAGGTGAAGAAGCACAAGTTATTTTGGGCTTTAGAAATGAAAGCGAAACCTTCTGGGCAGATTTATTTAAAGATACACCTGTTCAAGTCCACATCACTACTGATGATGGTAGTGTGGGCACAAAAGGTTTCCCTACGGCTATTATGCCTGACCTAATTAATGCTAATTCCTTTACTTCTGTCATGACTTGTGGTCCTACGCCGATGATGAAAGGCGTAGCTCAAGTGGCTAAAGAACTGAATGTGCCTTGCCAAGTTTCTCTTGAGGAGCGTATGGGCTGTGGTACTGGAGGTTGTTTAGGCTGTGATTGTGATGGTGCAGAAGGTAAACGCTATAAAGTTTGTAAGGATGGTCCTGTATTCCCCGCTGAGGAGGTGTTCTTTTAATGCATGAACGCGATTTAAATAACACCGTTACGCCAAATCCAAAGCTTGCCATTGATTATTGCGGGATTAAGATGAAAAATCCTATTATCGCCGCATCTGGCACCTTTGGCAATGGCCCTGAGTATGCTGGGTATTTAGATCTTAGCAATGAGATAGGAGCTATCTCCGTAAAAGGTTTAACACCTAAGGGGCGTCACGGAAACCCTGGAACTCGTATTGCAGAAACACCATCTGGCGTATTGAACTGCATTGGCCTTGAAAATCCTGGAGCTGAACATTTTGTTAGAGAAATTCTACCAGAGCTTAAGAAATATGATGTACCATTGCTAGCGAATATGTCTGCGGGCACAATTGATGAGTTTGCTTGGATGGCAGAGACATTATCTGTAGATGGCATTGCAGGGTTAGAAGTCAACGTATCTTGCCCAAATGTAGAATGTGAAGGCATGGCTTTTGGTGTAGATCCAAAGGTTGTTGAATCGGTAACTAAAGCGGTTCGTAAGGTAACGGATAAACCTGTTATCGTTAAGCTTTCACCAAATGTAACAGACATTGTAGAAATCGCAAAGGCTGTTGAAGCAGGCGGTGGTAATGGAGTAAGTCTAATTAATACCTTGTTGGGCATGGCTATAGATATTCACCGTCGCAAGCCTGTATTGGGGAACACTTATGGTGGATTATCCGGCCCAGCCGTAAAACCCGTGGCTCTTCGCATGGTGCACCAAGTTTATAAAGGGGTAACTATTCCTATTATTGGTCTTGGTGGTATCATGACTGGCACAGATGCTATCGAATTTATGATGGCAGGGGCGCAAGCCGTTCAAGTTGGTACAGCTACGATGGTAGATCCAACAGCAATTTCACGTATTGCCCGTGAAATGAGCGAATATGTAGAACAATATAATCTTAACAGCATCACTGATATTGTAGGTGCTGTTCATCAAGTATAACAGAATCATATATACGGCGAGCTTAAACAACCATAAGAATTGTCGTTATATAGGATATGATACAAAAAGACCTAGTACATTTAGTACTAGGTCTTTTCTTATGTATTGAATTGGGGTCTATAATTACATAGATGCCAATTATATAGACTGTTAATGTCATAGTATGGTAATAATATGTATAATTATGATTATACATATGCTTTGTAGAAGTCAATAAATTGCTGTGCTACTGGGGAAAGTGCATGGCCTTTAAGTGTGATAAAAGCTTTTTTGAAATCCCCCGAGAATTCTGGTAATTTGATGCGGGCCATTTTGCGATGATTGATGAGTTCCTTAGCGTCCATTGGGACTAAAGAAACTGTACGTCCAGAAGAGGCCCACTCAATAGCTGAGCTTTTAGTTGTGGTGATAGCTACCGCATTAAGTTGCTCCATATCTGTTAAGCTAGATTGCATAATCATTCGGACAGAGCCACCAGAAAGGGATAGAGGACATTTTTTTATGTCTTCCCACGTGATGGTATCATGCTCACGATCTGTCCAGAATACATCACGGCGGAAAATAGCGTATAAATGCTCTTCTTGGGTAAGCAGAATATCGAATTTATCGATATCTACCATTTGAATATTGGCGATACCTAATTCGGCGCTACCGTTGATGAGTTGGGTCACTACATTTGTCATAAGTCCTTCATAAATTTCAAAATGGACAGATGGATATTTCATGGAAAAAGCTGGTAAATATTGCTGTACGATTGGCGTTGAACGAGATGCAGACGTCGCAATGCGTAAAGTACCTTCAATGCGTGAATTCAATTGTTGTACAGCATTATATGTAGATTCTTCAATAGAGCAAAGTTGTTGTGCTTTTTCATAGAAGATTTTACCAGCATCTGTTAATTGCAAGTTTGATCCTCGTTGGCCGCGTTTAATGTTGATTAATTGAGCCCCAAATTCAGCCTCTAAATATTTCAACTGCTTACTTAACGCTGGTTGTGTAATATGAAGAATCTCTGCGGCCTGTGTCATATTGCCCGTTTGAACAAGGGTAATAAAATTGTGGTAGTAAGATGTATCCATAGAATCTCCCTATTATACACATAATATGATAAATAAAAATTATAACGAACTAAGTAACGGTCATTTCACATTTAATAAAATGCTATATATACTAAATTCAACAAAGTAATAGAAAGTAAATTAAGTTTTAAATTATCTTTCTATACTTATCACAAATTTTGATATATAACAATAGTTAAGAAAGTAGGTACTACTATGGGCGTGGTAAAAAGAACATTAAGTCGAGCAATTCGTAATTGGGAAGCACGTAGATTAATGACGGCTCGTAATAAAATTAGCCGGAAAAAACAATTAGAACGAGTATGGCCTTATCCTATGACTAAGGAAAAACGTCGTGAACTCGGTCAAGGTATAGCCGGTTTAGTTAATAACGGCAATTAAAAGTTTGGAATCTACTAACTAGATTATTTATCTAGTGGTAGTACCACCTCAATAGAATCTAATACATTACAAGTAGCAGCTCCATGACTTATGTCTTGGAGCTCTTTTTGTATGCGCTCTACATCAGTAGGTGGTATTAGGATTGTAATGTCTACATATTCACCAAAGCTTGCTTCATAGTGTAATTTTTCATCCTGTACATATCTTTCTACTGCTCCATACAGTGAATAGTCAATCTTTGCTTGTAGCCGAGTTCGTGTTGTATGTAGTTCTTTAGGCGCAAGACGTAAGGTTTCCGCAACGGAGTGTGAATAGGCCCGAATCAAGCCACCAGCGCCCAATTTAATGCCTCCAAAATAACGTGTTACGACGACGGCTACATTGGTAATACCAGTCTTTTTGAGTACTTCTAGCATTGGTTTACCTGCTGTGCCTGATGGTTCTCCATTATCGGAAGATCGTTGTTGTTCTTGCTGTGGGCCTAATGTATAGGCTGTGCAGTTATGGCGCGCATCCCAGAATTCTTTATTGATGCGGCTTATAAAGGTTTGGGCTTCCTCTTCAGTCTTGCAAGGATATACTGTTGTTATAAACCGTGATTTTTCAACAACATATTCATGGCGAAATTCCTTTGCTACCGAAGTAAATTCCACTGTAGGGCTTACTGATTCAGACATATATTCACCTCCTTTGGAATCAAAGTTTATGTTTATTCATCATCACTTTATTATAATCTATTTATGAAGGCTATGTATAGGTAAAAGCGGTTAATTCCCTTATAAAAAAGAAATAGCCTCTATATTTGGTAGGATATTGACGTAATGAGAATTTATGTTATTATTAAATGTAGATATATGAGTAGTTAGTCATGTAATATGTTCATATATTGAAGTTTTAGAATATATTGAAACATTCTTAGTGAACGTGTTTATGGCTATTTTATTTACAATAGGATATATAGCTTTTTATAGATAGATGTTTAGACGTATATTTAAGTACATAAATACAAAATATAGTACGAATTTGTAATAATATAGTAAGTTGTAAGATAAGATATATCTACAGAGTAGAAAGGCCTGTGAATATGAGCGTAAAAAAACAAGAATTTGATATTACAGGTATGCACTGTGCAGCCTGTGTAAAACGCGTTGAAAATGTCGTTTCTAAAGTTGATGGCGTAGAATCTGTTAAGGTCAACCTCTTAACTAGAAAGGGGAGCGTTGAATATAAAGATGGCGCTACTATAGATTCACAACAGATTATTGATGCCATTACAAATATTGGTTTTGGTGCTGCAGAAGCAGACGAAACAAAGCAAGAAATAGAAAAGGTTAACTTAAAACCTCATATTACACGCCTTATTATTGCCGCCTGTATGGCGGTACCGATGATGATTAATATGACCTTACATCGATTTGGTATTCAGGCATTGCCTGTATGGGTAGAGTTTGTTCTTGCTACTATTGCTCAGTTCGGTCCTGGTCTCATGTTCTATAAGAGCGCCTGGAGTGCAGTGAAAAATGGGGCGCTTACGATGGATGTGCTCGTTGTAATGGGCACGACGGTAGCTTATCTATTCAGTATCTATAACTGGCAATTTCACCCTGAATTAGGCCCTCATGGAATATATTTTGAAACCTCTGCGTGGCTCATTACTTTTATCCTTCTTGGTAAACTCTTAGAAGAGATTGCAAAAGGGCGTACCTCCGAAGCACTTCAAAAATTGATTGCCTTACAACCTGCAACGGCTCATGTGTTGCGTGATGGAGAATTTATTGATATCCCTACATCTAAGGTGGTAGCCGGTGATATTTTACAAGTTCGTGCAGGTGAAAAGATCCCTGTTGATGGCACGATTACTGAGGGATATTCCACAGTAGATGAGGCTATGCTGACCGGTGAAAGCTTACCGGTAGAAAAACAAGTTGGTTCTGAAGTTATTGGTGCTACTATAAACCTAAGTGGTGCTTTTACCATGGAAGCCAAGCGTATCGGTTCCGATACGATGTTGTCTCAAATTATCAAGGTTGTAGAAGAGGCACAAACCTCCAAGGCTAGTATTCAACGTATTGCAGATATCGTGGCTCAATATTTTGTACCGACCGTTATTGGCCTTGCTGTTTTGACAGGTCTTGTGTGGTACTTCATTATGGGAGATTCTATTAACGTTGCTCTCATTAATGCAACAGCGGTACTGGTTATCGCATGTCCTTGTGCGCTTGGCCTTGCTACACCAACATCTATCATGGTTGGGTCTGGACTTGGTGCGGAACACGGTGTGCTCATCAAGAGTGCAGAATATCTTGAAAAAGCGGGTAAACTCGATGCCATTGTTATGGATAAAACCGGTACCCTTACACAGGGTGTATTGGATGTGACGGCTTTTAAAAATTATAATGGTGATGAAAGTACTAATATGTCTATTATGATGGCTCTTGAAAGTGGTACATCTCATCCGATTGCAAAGGCTATGGTTTACTACGGTGAAGATCAGGGCTACAAAGGTAAAGCTGTTGAACTTGAAAGTTTCACCGATGTACCAGGTAAAGGGTTACAAGGTGCCTACCAAGGCGTATCCGTACAACTTGG
The DNA here is from genome assembly GCF_000163735.1 of Veillonella sp. 6_1_27. Taxonomy (NCBI): domain Bacteria; kingdom Bacillati; phylum Bacillota; class Negativicutes; order Veillonellales; family Veillonellaceae; genus Veillonella; species Veillonella sp. 6_1_27. Next base: position 25,833 of record NZ_GG770218.1, on the reverse strand, counting down.
GCACAGTCGTTGGATGAACGAACTAGGTTATGATTTAACGGCGGTTCAAGAAGATATTTTACAATTTGAAGAACAAGGCGCCTCCGTATCTGTTCTGGCTATAGATGGCGTTATTAGTGCTATGTGGGCTGTAGAAGACGAATTACGTCCAGAAACTATTGAGGTTGTAAAAGAGTTACATGCTCAAGGTATTGATGTATGGATGCTTACTGGTGATAATCGTCGAACTGCTCAATATATTGCTAAACAGGCGGGTATCGCCCATGTTATAGCTGAAGTATTGCCTCAGGATAAGGCTAGCAAGGTAAAAGAATTGCAAGATAAGGGCCTTGTAGTGGGGATGGTTGGTGACGGTATCAATGATGCTCCTGCTCTTGTTACGGCAGATATTGGCTTTGCTATTGGCAGTGGTACAGATATTGCGGTAGAAGCAGCCGATATCGTCCTCGTACGTAATGATTTGCATACACTGGTACAAGCTGTACGACTCAGTCGTAAAACAATGACAAACATTAAGCAAAACCTATTCTGGGCATTGATCTTTAACTGTATTGGCATTCCTTTGGCCGCTATCGGTGCGTTAAACCCTATGATTGCTGGCACGGCGATGGCATTTAGCTCTGTTACAGTTGTAAGTAATTCACTTCGTTTGAAACGAGCTAAAATTTAAGATTATACATATAATTGAATACTATAAAGCACCTATACAGAGGTATAGGTGCTTTATTATATCTACAGACATATAGTTAAGTATATATTTATATCTTGTATTGAGACGTGAAATGGATATTTAATTCCTACGATAATGGTGTTTTTAGACGGCTTATGATTTGTTATACTGAATATAGTGATTGATTTAAAAGAGAGGTTCATGATTATGAAATTAAGTACTCGAGACATTGTCTATATTGGTTTTATTGCCGCGTTATGTGCAGTGGCTACTACAATTCGCATTGAAATACCAGGTGGCGCTATGGTTCATTTAGGATCGGCTGCACTCTTTACAACATCTATACTTTTTGGTGGATTATATGGAGGCTTGGGTGCGGCAATTGGATCTGCACTATTTGATCTCTTTGGTGGTCATACACAGTACATCGTATTCTCTTTCTTTATTAAAGGAATTGCAGGACTTATCGTAGGTGGTATGACTGCAGGCTATTTGCCACCCTCTATTACAAAACCAACTGCATCCTTTGGTCGTATTTTAGTAGCCCTTATTATTGGTGCTGTTTGGACCGCTTTTGGCTACTTCCTTGCGTGGTGGTTCGTTCTTGAAAGTGCGGTCGTGGCGGCTAGTAAAATTCAATACTCTTTGATTACAAGTGCCGCAGGAATTGTGGTTGCTATTGTATTAACCCCTAAATTACAAACGATAGTACGCAGATTGTTTACTAAAAATTAATTTATATAATGTTTTAGGCAGATAATGGTAAAATATCTATAATAATCTAATATATTTATAATGACCTAATACACTTATATAACTGCCTTTTCAATACATACAAAAGCCTT
>NZ_GG770218.1:0-23932 GCF_000163735.1 Veillonella sp. 6_1_27 | reverse complement strand
GCCTTTAGATGCTAAATTAGTTTAGCGTCTAAAGGCTTTTGTGTTAGGTTATTATTTTATAGTTAGTGCTTGTATTAGCTATTAAGCTATTAGAAATTACAAAGATCGTTTAAATTTTCTGCCATTGTAGGGTGTGTGAAGATTTGATTTTTGAAATATGTATATGGAATGTTATTATCCATAGCCATTTTAATTAAGTTGATCAATTCTTCTGCGCCTTGGGAATAGAGTGTTGCGCCCAGGATTAAGTCGTTATCCGCATCTACAACAATTTTAAAAGCACCTTTTAAATAGTCGTTTACATGTGCTCTAGGCATGGTAGCTACGAGCATTTCTTTCGTTTTAACAGTATATCCTTGGTTGATTGCATCTTCTTCTGTAAGACCTACACGAGAAAGTGGAGGTGTTAAGAAGGTAGTATAAGGTATATTTTTACGATCTTTTAAGGTATACTGGCCGTTGCCTGTAAGTGTGCCAAATACGATACGGAAGTCATCAAGAGATACATATGTGAATTGAGGTCCACCGTTTACATCGCCGACTGCGTATACACCAGGAACGGAGCTTTCACAAGTATCATTAACTACAATGGCACCGCGTTCGTTAGTAACGATGTCCGTATGTTCTAAACCGATATTAGCTGTATTGGCTTTGCGCCCTGTAGCGTATAGAACAGCATCAAATGTATAGTTTTGATTATTAGCTTTGATAACTGGTTTGTTGTCATCATTGGATACAGAGTCTAATGTTACATTATTAAGAATGGTAATGCCTTGTTCAGTTAAGTACTCAGTAGCTAGCTCTTGAACGATAGGTTCTTCACGTTTTAAGATGCTAGATTCGATGTTGAATACAGTTACCTTAGCACCAAGTTTTGCATATAGACTTGCAAATTCAAGACCGATAGGACCAGCGCCGATAACTCCTAATGTACTAGGTTGAGTAGGTAATTGTTGAATTTCTGTACTATTATAGAAACCTGTAGCTGTATCAATGCCAGAAATATTAGGTTTAATCGCTACAGCACCAGTGTTTATAACGATAGTGTCAGCAGATAATATAATCTTATCCTTGCCAGCGGTAACAGCGATTTCTTTATTGCTAATAAATGCACCATGCCCAGTATAGACATCGACATGTTCATTTGTATCTAACATACCGAAGTTTTTATTGCGTAAGCGAGATGTAACAACTTCACGTTGATTTAATACTTGATCGTATGATAAGCCTTTTGATGCGGCAATGATCATCGTTTTAGTAGGAATACATGCGATATTAATACATGTACCACCGTACATTAGTGGATTTTCTTCAATCATGGCTACTGATTTGCCCATAGAGCCAAATTTTGCGGCTAATGTTTTGCCAGCCTTGCCGAAACCTAAGACGATAATGTCATATTGTTTGGTATTCATATAATACCTCCTGTTTTTTATATTGAAAATATTAGATATTGATATTATAGCATATTATTATAGATATAAAAGTAGAAATTAGAAATAATTATCATTGATTATGAATTAAATTTGTCTAGAATGATTATGTTAAGGTAGTCAATTAGTTTATGATTTTGGTTCAAGGAGATGAGATAGCTTGTATAACTATGATTTATATGTATTATAGTAATGAAGTAAGTGTGTTAAGTATTTCTACTTGACACATCTTTTTTTATAATGTACCATATGTAAAGTAATATGACTTGACAGTGATGGAGGTGGCGAAATGGAAGAACGAGTACTCATAAGTTTGCTCTTAGATTTCTATGGGCCATTGTTGACGGACAAGCAACGCATGTCCTTACAACTTCACCACGAAGATGATATGTCCCTTGGCGAGATTGCTGAGGAATTAGGCGTATCACGACAGGCTGTACACGATAACTTACAGCGTGCTCGACACATTTTAAATGATTACGAATCAAAATTGCACTTGGTGGCACAATATGAACAACGGGAAGGCTTGCTTTCACAGTTGAAAGCAACATTGCCTAAAGAGGTGTTAGCCGAAACCAAGGTGCAACAAGTATTGGCGCAAATGGAGGGATATTATGGCATTTGATAGCTTGTCAGAAAAACTGCAAGAAGCCTTTCAATCCTTAAAAGGGAAGGGCAAAATTACAGAAGATGATGTCAATCTTGCGTTGCGTCAGGTACGTACAGCTTTATTAGAAGCTGACGTTAACTTTATGGTAGCAAAGGACTTTGTTAAGTCCATTAAGGAAAAGGCCCTTGGTGAAGAGGTGTTCGGATCCTTGAATCCAGCCCAAACGGTTATTAAAATCGTAAATGATGAGTTAACGGCTCTCTTGGGTGGTACGCAAAGTCGTATCATGATTTCTAGCAAGCCACCAACAATTATTATGCTCGTTGGTTTGCAAGGTGCTGGTAAGACTACAACAGCTGGTAAACTAGCTGTATACTTACGCAAACAAGGTAAACGTCCGATGCTTGTCGCTGCCGACGTATATCGTCCAGCTGCGATTACTCAGTTGCAAGTTGTAGGTAAGCAAATTGATATTCCTGTATTTGCGGATGAAACACCTGGTGCGAATCCAGTAGATATTGTGCGTCGTGCCGTAGAGCAAAGCACGCATATGCTGAAAGATGTTGTTATCATCGATACCGCAGGACGTTTGGCTATAGACGAAGTCCTCATGGATGAGTTGTCAAATATCAAAGCTGCTGTTCGACCTCATGAAATTCTGCTCGTTGTAGATTCTATGATCGGTCAAGATGCAGTAACAACCGCTCAAACCTTTAACGAAAAATTAGGTGTTGATGGTGTTATCCTTACTAAACTTGATGGTGATGCACGCGGTGGTGCTGCATTATCTATCAAAGCTGTAACAGGCTTGCCAATCAAGTTCACTGGTGTGAGCGAAAAAATGGATGGTTTCGATGTATTCTATCCAGATCGCATGGCTTCTCGTATCCTAGATTTGGGCGACTTTAAAACATTGATTGAAAATGTACAAGGCGCCATCGATGAAGAAGAAGCTCGTGAAATGGCAAAGAAAATGGCGAAAAACAATTTCACCTTGGATGACTTCTTAAAACAGATGAACCAGGTGCGAAAGTTAGGGCCATTACAAAATATTATTGGAATGTTGCCAGGCATGGGACAAATTAAGGATCAATTAAAGGACCTTGATTTGAATAGTAAAGAGGTGCGTCGTATTGAGGCTATCATTACATCCATGACGGCGGCAGAGCGAGAAAATCCAAGTATTCTTAATGGTTCTCGCCGCAAGCGTATTGCATTAGGTTCTGGTACACAGGTCCAAGATGTAAATCGCTTGTTGAAACAATTTGAAGAAGCGCGGAAGATGATGAAGCGCATGCAAGGTTTACGTGGCGGTAAGGGCGGCTTCCCTGGAATGCCTAAATTACCGTTTATGTAATACATGGGCAGGGGCGCTGAACTTGTCCATCCACATCAGTATAAGGAGGTGAATTTCACAATGTTAAAAATTCGTTTGACTCGTTTAGGTGCTAAAAAAGCTCCTTTCTACCGTATCGTAGTTGCTGACGCACGTGCTCCACGTGAAGGTCGTCCTGTTGACACAATTGGTCAATATGATGCTACTAAACAACCAGCTATCGTTAATGTAGACGAAGAAAAAGCTTTGGCTTGGTTAGCTAAAGGTGCTCAGCCTACTGACACTGTTCGCTCCTTGTTCAAAAAACAAGGCGTTATGCAAAAATTTGCAGACGCTAAAAAGTAATTAATAGAGAGGCATACTGTGATGATAGAATTAATTTCATTAATTGCGAAATCATTAGTGAAGCAGCCTGATGCCGTTTCTGTTACCATGGTCCAAAAGGGTAATGTGGAAGTTTATGAACTTCATGTAGCCCCAGAGGATATGGGTAAAGTCATCGGAAAGCAAGGTAGAATTGCTAAAGCGATTCGCTCTGTGGTGAAAGCGGCGGCTATTAAAGAGAACAAAAAGATATCTGTTGATATTGTCTAAAAGGGAGTATTCCAATGGAAGAAATGACATTACGTGTCCCTGTAGCAGTAAAAGCAAAAGTAACAGACGACTTGAAAGCGAAAATTGTATCCGATCTTGAAACTCGCCTTGATATGGTAAATAAAGATTTGGAAGCAATTGAGTTTCAAGCCCAACGTATTTTGGCTGATGCAGCTAAAGTTGATGCTACAAGTCTTACTGCTATTCGTCAACAAATCGACGAAGAAAAAAATAAACGCTTGGCTTTCAAAGAAGAAGTAACAGCTAAATTGAAGGATGCTAAGGAGTTGTCTTTAGGAACTGAAATTCCTCAAGGTACATTAGAGCAAACAGTTACCGTTAAAATCGGGGATAATTTGGATGCCTTGATGGGCGCTGAAATCCTATTAGAAGACGGTAAGATCGTTGCGTTTCGTCAATAATGAAGCATAACGATTTCATCACAATAGGTGTTATCATCGCCCCGCACGGTGTGCGGGGTGATCTTCGTATTATGCCTCAAACCGATTTTCCAGAACGGTTTATGCATATGGATGCCTGTTACATCGATGGTAAAGAATACCACGTTGCATCCGCACGATTTCACAAGCAATTTGTTTTAGCATCTTTTAAGGGAATTCCTGATCGCAATACGGCTGAACTATTCAGTAAGAAAGCAATTCAAGTTCGTCGTGAAGATTTAGTGGAATTGCCAGAAGGTCGTTACTATATTTTTGATATCATTGGTCTTGAGGTACAAGATACTATGGGTAACGTGCTTGGCACAGTTACTGATGTATTACAACCTGGTGCTAATGATGTATATGTGGTCTCCAAAGATGGGGAACCAGATCAATTATTTGCAGCCATTGAAGAGGTCGTTAAAGACATCGATGTGGAAAATAAATTGATGATCGTAGATCCGCCTGAATGGATATAATCCTTTGGGCGGTTTTGTTTTATCTACATATAGGTATATTAGCGTAAAAGTTATATAATATAGCTATATATAGATAATACTAATGGGTTAATGTGAGTTAATAAGTACAGGGGACGGTTTATGCGTATTGATATTGTATCTTTATTTTCAGATTTTTTTGATGCGTTTTTTAATCATTCCATCATAAAACGAGCTATTGAGACAGAACGTCTATCTGTGGGTGTAACGAATCCTCGAGATTTTAGCCATAATAAGCATGGCCAAGTAGATGATACACCATATGGTGGTGGGGCTGGTATGCTTATGATGGCACCTCCTATTTTTGAAGCCGTAGAATCCGTTATTGCTCAATATGATAGTGATATTAATGATATTTATACCACAGATGAGATGTGTGATGAAATGAGTCTTATTGGTAATCCTAATGAAAGTATACGACGTCGTATTATCTTTATGGGACCTACAGGACAGCCTTTCACACAGGAGAAGGCTCGTGAATTGGCTAGCTATGATCAAGTGGTCCTTATTTGTGGTCATTATGAAGGTGTAGATTATCGCGTAGAGAAACATCTTGTAGATGAAACGATTTCTATTGGTGATTATGTATTGACCGGTGGTGAGTTGCCAGCTATGGTAGTTACTGATGCAGTGGCTCGCATGATTCCCGGTGTATTAGGCGCAGCTAGTGGGGCCCAAGAGGATTCCTTTTATGAGCCCCTTTTAGAATGCCCACAATATACAAAACCACCAGAATTTAGAGGTTGGACTGTACCAGATGTATTACGCAGTGGTCATCATAAAAATATTGCTGCATGGCGTCAAAAAGAAGCACTGAAACGAACCCGCTTGTTGAGACCTGACTTATTAGAACGACCATTAACAAAAGAGGAAGTTAAACTGTTAAAAGAAATTGTTGCAGAAGAGTCTAGGCTATGAAATTTAAGTGTTATGATGTTGTAGAGATTCAGGGAAAACGATATGTAGTCGGGGAGGTCATTTCTTATCAAGAGTTTATCGTTGATAAAACAATACGTTATGACCTTAATGATGAAAATTATAAAAAAGAACTGGGTGTTTCCAAAGGAGCTCAGTCTTGGACAGAATATGGTCTTATGCCCGTTAATGGAACGGATAAAAAATGGCTTACCATTGTAAACGGTGAAAAAGAATATTGCACTTTTTCTGAAACAGTTTTACGTTCAACCCCTCCTGCAGGATATAGACTACATGATAAAGGTATAGAACGTGTCGTAGCTGTGGAGGGACAATCGAAGGCTAGAAGTGGCGACGAAGCAGATTATAAAGAATATAGATCAATTAAAAAGGATAAAACCTATGTATTCTTTATTGAGGGCTGGCATGGTGGTTTGACGGACCAAGCTCAAGGTGAGAGGATTCGTTTGTCTGATGTACATCGACGGCGAGATCAGGCTGCTCAAACAGCGAGTAAAAAGATTCGTAATGCAGCGCGCAGAAAAGAATGGACACGATTGGGTCTGAGTTGGGGAATCATTTTATTCTTTTTTGGATATTTGTTTATAGGAGATATGTCTTGGCATGAATTGCGTGATGAAGTAGGATTCCCATATACCATGGAAGAGCGCATTAAAGATTCCTATTATTATGAACCGCAAGGTACAAAAGACGGTTTGATGGTATATACGTCAAAGCAAGATCCAAATGCAACGGCTATCGATCTTATCGATGCTGTGTGTGGCAAGGTTTATACCATTAAACAAGATACTAAGTCCCCTGAGCAGTGGATTGTCATTTATACGACTAAAGATGTATCTGTTATTAGTGTGGTTAATGGCACTACGTATGTTGAAGTGGGGCAATTAAAAAACTTGTCAGATTCGGAGGATAGGCGTATAGCGACTATTAGAAATGACAGTGAAATATTGTTACGATATGCGTATATGGTGGAGTTAAAGAATAAGCAGGGTCGTAAGACGTTATCAAATATAATAAAAGATTGATATAGTATTGATTTCAGTTACGAAATCAAACGAAGGAATTTATATGTATGAACCAAGTAAGAATACTGTTTACATAGCCATAGCCTTTACATCTATAGCAGCTCTAGTAGGCGCTTATTCGTATTGGGACGATGTTAGCTATGCTCTATGTGATATGGTCAAACCAGAATTAAATAATGGTGAAGTACGGCTCGTTGATGATGAAGGTAAAAGCTATACCTTGATTAATCACGGTGATGGAAAAGAAACTGCGCTCTATGATGATGCAGAAAAATCTGTTACCTTTCATCGTGATGAGAAAGGCAATATTATATGGGATGCAGGCTTAGCCAGTTTGATTCCAACTTTGGCGGTAGGTTACTATGCGTTCCATGGCTTTTCAGCTCCAACGGCATATATGGATGCACCCAGTATGACCTATCGTGCTACATCGCCACTTACATCTTTTGATGCAAATACAGACGCTAGCAAATCTAATAGTGCAAGAGTGGCTAGGACTATTAATGAGATGACTAGAAATCGTTACAATACTAAAACGAGTAGTCGGGCACATAGAATTGGTGAAAAGTATGGCTTTGGTAGTGTAGGGGCTCGAACTTCGAGCGGTGCCTCTTAATGAAAGGATGAACAATGAAATCCTATATTGATGAGCTTGATAGAAATATATTTAATTTCGTGGAATATGAAGGGTATGATGATCGTTATCCGTCATTGTCTATGCAGGCCTTTTCATCCGACTTTTACGATGAAATTCGTCATGCTTCACGTAGATTATTTCAAATATTTTGTAAAGCTGCAAAAGTATTTCAAATGGCCCCAGATGATTTTGCACGAAACATGGATATGCCAGACAATTTAATTCCTTATTTACATAAGTCGAATGCCTTAGGGTTACCGACGTGGTTATCTCGCTTTGATTTTGTTCTCGATGTAAATGGCAATTTGCGCATGGTAGAACTTAATGCAGATACGCCGTGTTTTCTTATTGAGAGCTATTATGCCAATGAAATTGGAGCTAATTATGTAGGAAGAAAACATCCTAATACAGAATGCCGAAAAGAATTACATACATTTTTAAAGCGCATGTATGATGCTGTTTTATCTGCTAAGTATGGTAGAAATCAATATAAGTCTATGCTGGCAAATAGAGAAAGACTACCTAAGGATCCCTTTGTATTCTCCTGCTTCCATGATTATTTTGAAGATTACGGAACAGCACAGTTTCTTATGAATGAGCTAAAAACGGCCTGTCCTGAGGCTGACACGCGCTTTATATCTTTTTATGATATGAAGATTGATGATGATGGTATTCCTTTAGCAGATGGTAGTCATGCGACCCTATTATATCGATTACATCCCATGGAGCTTTTGATTGATGAGCGGACGCCTGATGATGAACCTTTGGGTGAGATGTTCTTAGATCTTTACGAGGAGAATAGATTTGCTCTTTTTAATCCGCCAGAGGCAATTATTTTACAAAACAAATCATTTATGTCTTTAGTGTATGCGTTGTATTTAACAGATCAATTTTTTACGAAACCAGATCGAGATATCATTGAGCGTTATTTGGCACCATCCTATTTTGAAAATGATTTTTCCTCTCTTGATGATGGCCTTTATATTCAAAAGGAGATTTGGGGGCGTGAAGGAAAGCATGTACAAGTTGTTCAAAAGCGTGGTGATACATCTGAGCTTTACATGGAAAAGCTAGTTGATAACTATGACGATATCATTTGTCGTGATAGTAAAAAGGTTATGTATCAAGATTTTATACAGCAGAAACGTTTTACTCATACAGTGGATTGTGGAGTGAAAGATGGATTTTTAACCTTATCCTGTTTTATGCTTGGTGATCAAGCTTCCGCGGTAGGATGCCGTTTTTCTCCGGAAGAGATAGCTGGTACAGAAGCATACTTTGTACCATTATTAATAGAGTAAGCGAAATACTATGAAATTTGTGACCATATAGTATGGGCAAACGAATGATAATAGGTGTATTTAGTAGCAGTCGTGCTTATGTCTACTTTAGCGAGGGTGCGTATGGAGTTTAATTGTTATGATGTCTTAGAGGTTCATGGCAGCCGTTATGTAATCACTGAGAAAATTAAATATATAGAGATTATTCCAAAAGCAGATAAGGAACAATCCTATAGGGGCCAGCCGTCTATGACAAAATCACCAGGTGATTATTGGCATGAATATGGACTAGAGGCTGTTGAGGGAATCGATAAAATATGGTTAACCATTGAGTACAATGATAATGAATGGTGTACCGTATCTAGAACATCCTTTCATACACGGCCGGGGAAAGATTTTACATTACATCAAATCGGCTTAGAAAAGGTTGTCGATGTGGATGGTGAAAGTGGTGCCTCCGTAGGGGACCGCGCAGGATATAGAGAATATCAGCTACCTTGTGAAGGTGGTGCTAGTGTATTCTTTGAAGAAGAGTGGTTTGAAGGTAAAAAAATGTTTGCCGAAGGATCACGAGTACCCTTGGTGAACATTCGTCTTTGTAATGATGCAGCCGCTCAAGCTATTAAGCAAAAGATGCGTAACAAATCAATGAAAAAGAGGTTTGGATCTATTGCTGTTGGCGTGGGGTATGGTGTACTATTTTTACTATTTCTATTTTGGTCGGACAATGATTTGTCTTGGCATAGTATACGCGCTATGTTTGGAGTGCCTTACACGGCAAAAGAACATATGCATGACACATCTGCATATTATACAAAAACAGATTCGGATAGCGACTATGTATACACGTCTACACTAGATCCTGTTAGTACCGCATTAGACTTGATTGATTCTGTGAATGGTGATATTAAGAATGAGCGGGATAACTTAGAAGAGGGACATGAAGTTATTGTATTTTATTCTGGGGACTTGGTGTATCTCATCACTAATACGGATGGACAAACTAGGGTTAAGGTATGTGAACAATCAAAATTAACACAAGAGGATTGGAAAATTATTGATCGTACATTAATCAGCTCTCATATGCTCGATAACTATGCGACCATGGTTCGACTAGGGGATAATACGGGACGCGAACGATTGTATCCTACCAGCAACTCTAACAACACATCCAATACAAAATTATATTATTAGGAGGCTTATTATGATTTATATACCAGATGTATTATTGACAATTTTTTATGCTTGTTTTGGCATTATGCTGATGTTAACTGCGAATACGGTTATCGATTTCTTCGTACCTGGTAAATTTAGTAAAGAAATTAAGCGTGGTAATTGTGCTGTGGCGTGGCTTTCAGCGGGATCATTTATCGGTATCGGTGAAATTTTGCGCGCTGTTATTATGTCACCAGCCGTGACTACGGCTGATACGTCCCTGTTACATGGCATTGTAGCCAGTGTTGTATACGCTGTGCTAGGTATTATACTATTTGTAACGGGCTATATGTTTATCAATATTTGGCATCGTAAATATAAATTGTCTGAAGAAATTATGCGTGGTAATACAGCGGCTGGTATTCTTGTATTTGGCATTTTCGTAGGTCTTGCCCTTGTTATTAGCGGTGCTGTGCACTAAGGGAGTGTTCTATGTATAAGCCAAGTAAGAAAACCATATACCTTACAGGTGCTTTCGCTGCCGTTGCTGGTCTTGTAGGTGTATATTCCTACTGGAATGATATCTCCTATGCTGTGTGCGACAAGGTTTACCCAGAAGCAAATGAAGGGGAGGTTCGATTAAAGGATAATCAAGGAAACCGATATTCTTTATTAAATCATGGTGATGGTAAAGAAACAGCCTTATACGACGATAATCGATCCGTTACCTTTCACCGAGATAATAGTGGCAATTTGGTGTGGGATGCGGGGCTAGCAGGGCTCTTACCAAGTATTGCTGCAGGATATTATATATTTCATGGTTTTAATCCACCTACTGCACGCATGGATGGACGAACTATGACATATCGCATAGCAGCACCATTACAAACGTATGAGGAGCCCTATGTATATACCGCATCAGGGTCGAATGTACATAGCGCTATGGGGCGGAGCTTTTATAGAACTTATGAACGCAATAGAAGTAAAAAGGCGTCTTCCATAGGACAGAAATCTGGATTTGGTAGTGCTGGCGCACGGTCTAGTGCTTCGTAATGGATATGATGGCAATGTATGTTAATGAAGGTTAGTTTAGAATTTAGGAGATATAGTATTGGCTAATTTATATATCGGACTTGTTCATTATCCGATTATGAACAAGCATAAAGAGGTCATTACGACGGCTATTACAAATTATGATATACATGATATTGCACGAGCGGCTATTACCTATGATGTGTCTAAATATTTTGTGATTCACAATATACCTGCGCAGCGTGAGTTGGTGCGTACTATCATGGAACATTGGAAATCTGGATTTGGCTCTACTTACAATCCAGATCGCAAGGATGCTTTCACCGGCGTGGAATTGGTAAATTCAATTGCGGTAGCGGTGCGAACAATTGAAGACATAGAAGGTATAAAACCTATTGTAGCTACAACAGATGCTCGTACTTACGATAATACGATTTCCTATGCACGGATGCGTGAACATCTTGAAAATGAGGGGTGCCCTGTGTTAGTATTATTTGGTACCGGTTATGGTATGACAAAAGAAACGATGGAAAGCTTTGACTATATTTTAGAACCTATATATGGCCATGGTGAATACAATCATTTATCCGTGCGTAGTGCCGTATCAATCATCTTAGATCGGCTGCGGGGCGAAGCATGGTGGAATAAATAGGAGGCGTCTATGTCAGGACATTCTAAATGGGCAAATATTAAACATAAAAAAGGTAAAACCGATGCATTAAAAGCTAAATTGGCTACGAAAATCGGTCGTGAAATTACCGTTGCAGCACGCATGGGTGGTGCAGATCCAACTGGTAATATGCGTTTGAAATTGGCTTTGCAAAAAGCTCGTGAAAATAATATCCCTAAGGATAACATTCAACGTGCTATCGACAAAGGTATCGGTGCTACGGACATGAATGCATATGAAGAAATCGTATACGAAGGTTATGGTCCTGCCGGTGTTGCCGTTACTGTTGAGGTGATGACCGATAATCGTAATCGTGCTGCTGCAGACGTGCGCCATGCATTCTCTAAACAAGGTGGTAACCTTGGTGAAAGCGGCTGTGTAGGCTGGATGTTCAAATCTAAAGGCGTATTTGTTATCGATAAAGAAGGTCATGATGAAGATGAGGTAACTATGCTAGCTCTTGAAGCTGGAGCAGAAGACCTTAAGTCTGAAGATGATGTATTTGAAATTTATACAACACCAGAGGATTTTGATGCGGTAGAAGCAGCGCTTGCTGATGCGGGTATCGAAACTGTAGTAGCTAAAATCACGATGATTCCAGATACAACGATTGAGTTGACTGGTGATGATGCTGTGAAAATGCAGAAAATGCTTGACGTATTGGATGATCTTGATGATGTACAAAATGTATATCATAATGGTATTTTGCCGGACGATGAAGAAGAATAATAATAAACGGGGCACTCTATGGGGTGCTCCGTTTCTATTGAAATTAAACTCGGATATTTATTAAAGTTAAGAAAATTAATATGTCTTATATATAATTCATAGGGGAATTCATGAACTTCGATGTGAAATTATGCTATAATAAAATAGATTATGTAATGGAGGTAGGCGGTAGCTTATCTCATTTTTAAACTAAGGGGGTTGGGGTGCGCATTATAGGAATTGACCCAGGCACGGCTATATGCGGATATGGCATTATTGACGTGAAGGGTAGCAAACTAACACCAGTAGCCTATGGGGCTATTACAACTCCTAAGGAATTAACTGATTCACAGCGACTGGAAATTCTATTTAATGATCTTAGTGATTTATTGGAGGAATATAGGCCTGATAAGTTCGGTGTGGAGGAATTATTTTTTAACCGCAATGTAACAACAGCCATTAAGGTAGGGCAAGCACGTGGTGTTATTTTATTGGCTGCTGAACAACAACGGATTCCTATTTATGAATATACACCATTACAAATTAAACAAGCTGTCACAGGTTATGGTAAAGCTGATAAGAATCAGGTCATTTATATGACGATGAATATTTTGGGGATTCGTGAGAAAATTAAGCCTGATGATACGGCAGATGCATTAGCTGTTGCTATCTGTACGGCTCATAGTTCTCACAATGATAGATTAAAGAGGTTGGTATAATGATAGGGTATGTGCGAGGTATCGTAACACATCTTTTTAAAGAATCGTGCTATGTTGATGTACATGGCGTAGGGTATCGCGTATATGTGCCGACCACTACGCGTCAACAGCTGACAGAGGGCCATGAGGCGACGCTATTCACGTATCTTAATGTACGAGAAGATGCGATGCAACTTTATGGCTTTTGGACGGAAGAAGAATATGAGTTGTTTATACTCCTCATTTCTGTTTCTGGTATCGGGCCCAAGGTGGGGCTTGGCATCTTGTCAGGCATGACACCTGAGGCTTTCAAATTAGCGATTATCAATGGGCAGGTACAGCAATTAACTAAGTTACCTGGCATTGGTAAGAAGTCTGCGGAGCGACTTGTTTTAGAGTTAAAGGATAAAATTGCTAAGATGACACATATTTCTACGGAATCGTCTGCGACTATTCAGCCTGTTGGCGTTGCTGCAAACGGTGCTGTAGGAGAAGCCATTGAAGCCCTCGTATCCTTAGGATACTTGGAACGGGATGTAGCAGATATTGTAGAGTCTTTAGATGATGGTAAGCGTGATGTATCTGAGTTGATAAAAGTCAGCTTAATTGAGCTTGGGAAAGGACGATAAGGATGAATGAGGAAGTACGCCTTGTCGGCAATGGCGAGCACGAAGAGGATATATGGCAATATAGCCTTCGACCTAAGCTTTTTAATGAGTATGTAGGTCAAGAAGAGGCTAAAGGTAATCTAAATGTGTATATTCAAGCGGCAAAACAGCGTGGGGAAGCATTGGATCACGTGCTGCTCTATGGGCCTCCAGGCCTTGGCAAGACAACATTAGCAGGGATTATTGCAAATGAATTGGGTGTTAATTTTCGTATAACTTCTGGTCCGGCTATTGAAAAGTCTGGTGACTTAGCTGCAATATTAACAAATTTGGACGACCATGATGTATTATTTATCGATGAAATTCATCGCTTGTCTCGTAGTGTAGAGGAAGTGTTGTACTCTGCTATGGAAGACTATGCTATTGATATTATCATCGGTAAGGGTCCAAGTGCTCGAACTGTGCGCATTGACTTGCCAAAATTTACTTTGGTAGGCGCCACGACTCGAGCGGGTGCTTTGGCAGCTCCATTACGGGACCGATTTGGTATTATTAATCGGTTGGAATATTATAAACAACCAGAGTTAGAGTTTATTGTGTCTCGCGCCGCAGAGATACTTAATATTGGTATTGTGCCAACTGGGGCAAGCGAAATTGCGCGTCGTTCACGAGGAACACCGCGTATCGCAAATCGTCTGCTTAAACGGGTACGCGACTTTGCACAAGTCATTGGTGATGGGGTTATCACTCAAGAAATTGCAGATGAAGCATTACAACGTTTATATGTAGATAAAATGGGACTTGATCGAATTGATCGACGTGTGTTGGAATGTATTATTGAAAAATATGATGGCGGTCCTGTAGGGATTGATACCATTGCAGCGGCCATCAGCGAAGAGAGAGATACCATCGAAGATGTGTATGAACCATATTTGATGCAATTAGGATTTTTAGGACGCACACCGCGTGGGAGGGTAGCTACTAAATTAGCCTATGAGCATTTAGGTATTTCACAGACAGGGAAATAACAATGAAAACAAAACGATTACAATTGATGATAATGGCCACTTTGTTTTTAGGTGTAAACATTGGCGGTGTTTCTATAGCACATGGAGCGACGCTGCAAAATAAAGGTGCAGTGGTAACGAAAAAGCCAACGCCAAAATCAACAGTATCTAATACAACTGTATCGAAAGTAAATACGACGAAGAAATCTAGTTTTCGTCCACTTGCTACTAAACCAGCTGCAAAGCCGGTTACAATAACTAAAACGGTTTCTAAGTCAACTGCTGCATCTACGGTGGCTAAACCTAGTGCAAAACCGGTTAGTGTAGCAAAGCCTGCTACATCTACAAAACCGGTAACGCCGGCTAAACCAGTTAGTGCAACAAAATCAACTAGTACTGCGAAATCTAGTACTAATGCAACAGCTACGAAATCAGCCACTACAGGTAAAGCTACAATGGCTATAAAACCTGCGGCTTCTGGTACTTCGAAGCCAACTGCTAAACCTGCAGTTACTGATGAAAAGCCTGTAGTACAAAAGAGAGCTACTGAAAAAACTGCTACTAAAAAGGTAGTAAAAACAACGGATGCGAATAGCATTCAAGCCAATACAGCAGTTATTACTCGCAACAAAGTGGGCTCCGTAGTGACGCCTGCTACAGAACGCAAAGAAAACATGCCAAATGTACGTGTTCTACTAGGTAGTCGTAGCTCTGATGCTACTGTTACATCTACAGCTAATATGGTTGTGTTGAACAGCGGTAATGGTCAAGTTAGCACAATCAGTGCTAATCGTGGTACATCTATTGGCGTTCGCGGCGGCAAGATTGCTGTAAATGGAAAGACTATTGATAGTGTGGTTACATTGAAGCCTGCGAATAGTGATGCACCATTTTTGTTCGAAGGTAAAGGTTATCGTGGTGGGCTCACATTACGTGCCAATAATGGAACCATGATGATCATCAACTCTGTGCCTCTTGAGGATTACCTGTATGGTGTTGTTCCACAAGAGGTAGTACCGTCTTGGCCAGCTGCTGCATTAGAAGCGCAAGCCGTAGCAGCTCGCACCTATGCTCTTCATACGATGGAACAAAATAAAGGTAAATTTTATGATGTGAGCAATTCCACGGATCATCAAGTATATAGTGGTGTGAGTGGTGAATCTCAAGCTACCACAAATGCTGTAAATAAAACTAAAGGCATAGTTATGCTTTATGATCAACGTCCTATTAATGCCTTGTTCCATTCCGATGGAGGTGGCTATACAGAGGATAGTGTAAATGTTTGGGGCAGTGATGTGCCATACTTAAAAGGGGTAAAAGACTTTAGTACTGGTACATCTACATCGAATTGGACTGTCACTACCTCTCGTCAAGCTCTTGAAAGTAAACTTAATGCGGCAAGTAAAGGGGTAGGTAAATTGAAGAGCATTCAGTTGACCCCGCTTGGTAAGCCTGGGCAACAAACATACGACCGCGGTGTATCAGGTCGTATAAAGAGTGCTACTTTCATAGGTACCTCTGGAAAAACTACTGTAGATGGTGATGCGCTGCGTAGCATTTTAGGTTTAAAATCTACATTGTTTGATTTCTATGTAAATCACAATCCTGCTAAAGGCACGGGTAAGGCTTATCATAGCTTTACTGGCAAGAATGATACTGTTTATATTAAAGGCCACGGTTGGGGTCATGGCCTTGGTATGTCTCAATGGGGTGCTGCGGAAATGGCAAAGCGCGCTAATCCTGGAGATACAAATTATTACCAAACTATTTTGCGTCACTACTATAGTGGCATTACATTGAAGAAAATGTACTAATAAGGATTACGATGAAAGTTACAGATTTTGATTATGAATTGCCAGAGGAACTGATTGCTCAGCATCCTGTAGAACCTCGTGATACAGCACGGCTTTTAACCTTAGATAAGGTAAGTGGTGAAGTTAAACATAAAGGACATTTTTATGATTTGCTAGAAGAGCTTCATGAAGGAGACGTGCTTGTATTTAATAATACAAAGGTTATCCCTGCGAGATTATATGGACATCGTCAAGGTTCTGGTGGCAAGGTGGAGGTACTTCTACTCACACCATGTGGTGAAAATCGATGGGAATGCCTTGTTAAACCGGGGAAAAAATGTCCTGTCGGGCAAGTTATAGAGTTTGATGACCGCCTAAGTGGAGTTATTATAGATAAAACAGATTTTGGAGGCCGTATCATTCAGTTCACATGCAACGGTGTGTTTGATGATGTGATTCAAGAAATTGGTGAAATGCCATTACCTCCATACATTCATGAAAAGTTAGAAGATAAAGATCGTTATCAAACGGTATATGCTAAGGAGAAAGGCTCTGCTGCGGCACCAACTGCAGGACTTCACTTTACACCTGACCTCTTAGAAAAGATTAAAGCTAAAGGTGTAGAGCTTGAGTTTGTAACCTTACATGTTGGACTTGGCACTTTTAGACCTGTATCGGCAGAGACTATTGAAGACCACGAAATGCATAGTGAGTTCTTTGTTGTATCTCAAGATACGGCGGATCGAATCAATGCGGCCAAACAAAAAGGGTCTCGTATCATTGCCGTAGGTACTACATCGGTGCGTACTCTTGAGTCTGCTACGAATGATGATGGTGTATTACAAGGTATGAGTGGTTGGACTCAAATTTTTATCTATCCTGGCTATAAATTTAAGATGATTGATGCGTTAGTAACGAATTTTCACTTGCCTCAATCTACATTGTTAATGTTGATTAGTGCACTAGCTGGTCGTGAACACTGTTTGGCGGCCTACGAAGAAGCTGTACGTGAACGTTATCGTTTCTTTAGCTTCGGCGATGCTATGTTTATACGTTAGGAGGGACTATGCCGAGTATTATTTATGAATTACAAAAGACATGTCCTCATACGGGGGCACGGGCAGGTTTATTGCATACGCCACATGGTACCTTCCAAACACCGATGTTTATGCCTGTAGGCACGCAAGCGACAGTTAAAACTATGACACCAGAAGAACTAAAGGCTATGGGTTCTCAAGTTATTTTGAGTAATACCTATCATTTATTTCTTCGCCCAGGGCCGGAGCTTGTAGAAGAGGCTGGGGGCTTACATAAATTTATGAATTGGGATCAAGCGATTCTTACTGATAGTGGTGGATTCCAAGTATTTAGTTTAGGCGATATGCGCAAAATTACTGAGGATGGTGTTACATTTAGATCCCACATTGATGGATCAAAACAGTTTTTATCTCCTGAAGTGGCTACAAAGGTACAAGAGCAATTAGGTTCTGATATTGCGATGGCTTTTGACGAATGTATTCCGTATCCCGCGGATCATGATTATGCGAAACGCTCTACGGCGCGTACCACGCGTTGGGCGCATCGTTGCCAAGAGGCTCGTAAAGCTCATGACCGCCAAGGCATGTTTGGTATCGTTCAAGGTGGCATGTACAAAGACTTGCGCAAACAAAGTGCGGAAGAACTTGTAGCTATGGATTTTGAAGGTTATAGCATCGGCGGTTTATCCGTTGGGGAACCTCATGATTTAATGAATGAAATCTTAGAATATACTACGCCATTATTGCCAACTAACAAGGCTCGTTATTTGATGGGCGTTGGCACCGCAGATTGTCTGGTAGAAGGTGTAGCACGTGGAGTTGATATGTTTGATTGTGTATATCCAACTCGTGTTGCTCGAAATGGGATGGCCATGATCTGGAATGGTCGCCTTAATATTCGAAATGCTCAATTTGCTCATGATTGGGGTCCTTTAGAAGAAGGTTGCCAATGTTATACATGTAAAAATTATTCCCGTGCATATATTCGTCACTTATATAAGGCAGAAGAGATTTTGGCATTACGCCTTGTAACATATCATAATCTCTATTTCTTATTAGAGTTTATGCGTCAAATGAGACAAGCTATCTTAGAAGATCGGTTCCCACAATTTAGAATGCAATTTTGGGATAGCTTTAAAAAATAGTAATTAAGTCTAGTCAAATTTATATTAGGTGGCTATACTAGAAAAGAAATACATATTTATTAACCTAGGAGGATAACATGGGAGATATTCAACAAATCTTGCAAACTAGCTGGCCTATTTTGTTAATGGTAGTAATTTTTTACTTTTTATTGTGGCGTCCACAAAAGAAACAACAAAAAGAGCGTGCTAGCTTGTTAGGTAGTTTAAAAAAAGGCCAAAAAATCGTTACTATTGGTGGTATTTATGGCGAAATTGTTGAACTTGATGATGAAAAAGTCAAGGTACAGGTATCTGAAAAAGTTGAATTAACATTTGCTCGTACAGCAGTTGCTAATGTACTGTCTAAGAAAAACAAGGAAGAAAAATAATGAATACAAAGGAAGCAGTGCGCCAGGCGTGTAAGTCTCAGCGCGCTGCTTTATCCGTTGCTGATTGTAGGTCGTGGACGCCGATGTTGACGAATCAAATCGTTAATAGTCCTGAGTATATATCGGCAAAAAACATTATGGCCTATTTGGCGATGCCTAAAGAGGCCAATTTAGACGATGTGATTCGCCATGCTTTAGAACATGGTAAATCTGTATACGTTCCAGTATGTACTGATAAGACGACTATGATTGCAGTTCGCCTTAAGTCTCTAGAATCTATCACTCGGGGTGTGTTAAATATACGTATTCCCGCTGAGCCATACGATATTATTGATCCGTGTGACTTGGATTTGATTTTAGTGCCTGGTGCTGGCTTTGACCGTCAAGGTGGTCGCATGGGAATGGGGAATGGGTATTATGATCGATTTCTCAAGGAACTTTCACCAAGTACATTTATGGGCGTATGTTGGACTATACAATTATGGGAGACACCAATCCCAATGGAAGCATTAGACCAACGAATGAGTAAAATTGTGACAGAGCAAGGCATTATACATTGTGTATAGCAGAAGGGAGCAACTATTTTGAACGGTAAAGCTATTATCAAGTTTTTAGTAGTCATTGCTGCCATCATTGGATTATTTGCGTATTTTATTCAACCATTAGCAGGCTCTTTGAAACAAGGTCTAGACTTGCAAGGTGGTACGCATATCGTATTGGAAGCAGAGGACTCTGCGACTGGTACAGCTGACAATGATGCAGTGGAACGGGCGAAGCAAATCTTAGAACGTCGTATTAATGAAATGGGTTTATCTGAACCATTGGTACAACGTGAAGGTGCTCGTCGTATTATCATTGAATTGCCAGGTGTAAAAGATCCTGACGAAGCAATTAAACGTATCGGTAAAACAGCGGTCTTGGAATTTAAAAACGACCAAGGTCAAACCGTTATGACTGGTGATGACTTAAAAGATGCTAAAGAAGAGTTAGGTCAAAATAAACAACCACTCGTTGCTATTGAATTAAGTGATGAAGGGGCTAAGAAGTTTGCTGATTTAACATCTAAAAATATTGGTCGTCGTATTGCCATTACATTGGATGGTAAAGAATTGACTAATCCTGTAGTACAACAAGCAATTACAGGTGGTAAAGCCACTATTTCTGGTAGTCAAAGTTTAGAAGAAGCTAAAGACTTAGCTATTTTATTACGTTCCGGTGCATTGCCTGTTAAAATTAATGTATTGGAAGTGCGTACAGTAGGTCCTTCTTTGGGGCAAGACTCCAAGGATAAATCTGTTGTAGCCTTCAGTGCTGGTATTGCAATGATCATGATTTTCTTGGTTATCTTATATCGTTTTTCTGGCATCGTAGCTAATATAGCATTACTTGTATATGTTATGCTCTTATTACTCGTGTTGGGCAAGGGCTTTAATGCGACTATGACATTGCCAGGTATTGCTGGTATTATCTTGTCTATGGGTGTTGCGGTAGATGCGAACATTCTTATCTTTGAACGTTTTAAGGAAGAGGTATTTTCCGGCAAATCTATGCGTGTTGCTATGGAAGCAGGCTTTAGCCGTGCGTTAGCCACAATTACTGATGCAAACGTATCCGTTATCATTACAGCTGGTATCTTAACTATTTTAGGCTCTGGTCCTGTAAAAGGCTTCGCTATCAGCTTAGGCGTAGGTGTTGTGGTGAGTATGTTCACTGCGATTACTGTGAGTCATTTCTTATTGCGCTTATTAATCGATTGTAACTTTACAAACCATCCATTCTGGTTTGGTGCGAATATTTCTCCGAGCACAAGTGCTGACGCATTTGCACCTAAATCTTTGAAAGGAGGTAAACGCAAATGACATTAGACGTAATTAAACATCATCGTTGGTGGTTTGCTATTTCCTCCACACTCGTTATAATCAGCTTAATTTCCATATTTACTAAAGGGTTTAACTTTGGTATTGATTATACTGGTGGTACGATTGTTGAAGTTGTATTTGATCAACCTGTAGAGGTTAGTCAAGTTCGTGACGTCCTAAAAGAATATAATCTTGAAAATGCACAAATTCAGCTTTCTGGTGATACTACTGGTGATACAGCAGGCGAAGACGTAATGATTCGTACACGTAATCTAGAGTCTAGTGAAAGTGCCGCTGTTGTTGATTCTTTGACTAAATCTATTGGTAACAATACAGTTAAACGTATTGAAACTGTAGGTGCTGTAATTGGCTCTGAAGTTACAGAACATGCGTTATTGAATCTTGTTATAGCATTCGCAGCATTAGCTCTATATATTTCTTATCGTTTTGAATATAAGGTTGCCATTTCTGCGTTAGTTGCCATTTTCCATGACTTGATTATGGTTCTTGGTGTTTTCTCTTATTTCCAACTAGAAATTGATGCATCCTTCTTAGCTGCCATTCTTACGGTTGTAGGTTACTCTATGAATGAATCTGTAGTTATCTTTGACCGTGTTCGTGAAAATACGCATACACATAAACGTTCTGATACATTTGCAGATTTGGCGAATGCGTCTATTACACAAAGTATTCACCGTAGTTTCTATACATTGGCTACCGTTATGTTTGCTTGTGTATCCCTTTATCTATTCGGTGGGGACACTACAAAGAACTTTGCCCTTTGCATGATCATCGGTTTTGCTAGTGGTGCGTACTCCTCTATCTGTGTAGCTACATCCTTGTGGGTTATGTGGAAGAGCCGTAATAAAAATGACGTACGTAATCAATAATAAGTTATAAATTATAAATTATTATTGTGTTAATGGTTAAAGTATAAGAACCTCTCTGGATTTATTTTTAGAGAGGTTCTTTTATTTTGCCTTTTTTTATTATGTAAAACGGTATAGGTATTTTACAGATAACAGTCATTTTTAACTATATAAAATTTAAAAAGGCTTGTTCTTGAATTCTATAAGATAGAGGCGTAAAATGGCTAGGTGACACGATACAAAAGGGAGATACAAATATGGATTCAAATAGATTATGGAGCCCTGCTTTTACTAATTATGGTATTAGTAGTGGTATTTTATATATGACTCAATATGTTCTCGTAGCGGCATTGCCAATTGTAATCACGTCTGAGCTAGCTGGCAGCGATCTTGATGCGGGCTTAGCGATGACATATTTTCAAATTGGTACAATTTTATGTAGGATTTTTGCAGGACGATTAATAGATGGTTTTAATAAACGTATTGTTCTATTAATATCAACAGCCTTGTTTTTCATTATTATGGGATTATTTAATTTTACTACATCCTTAGAGGCTGTTTTCGTACTACGTGGGTTACATGGTGTTGTGTTTGCCCTTGGAACAACTGTAATGGCTACTCTAGCAGTATTAGTATTACCTCCTAGTCGAAAAGGTGAGGGAGTTAATATGTTTGCTATCTTTTCAAATATAGCAATGGTATTAGGACCTGCTATCGGCCTATATGCTTTATCGTCATACAGTAGTATGGCATTGTACATATTTTTAACGGTTATGACTGGATTGGCTATGGTCTTAAGTAATATTATTCCCCTATCAAAAGAGTTAGCATTACCTAAACAATCAAAATATAAAGGTTGGCATATTTCCCAGTTTATAGAAAATAAAAGTTTACCTTGGGCTTTAATGGGCTTATTTATTGGTTTTACTTACTCTGGTGTTTTAGTTTTTATACCTATAGAACTTAATAGCATGGGGGCAGGAATATGGGGAAGTGCTTTTTTTGCTATTTTTGCGTTGATGATTATTATTAGTCGGCCTATAGTAGGAAAAATATATGCTCGATATGGTTCAAAAATTATTATCTATACAGGATTAGTATTATTTATATTAGGCTTATTTGGTTTGGGATTAGCTATAACCCCATTAGCTATTCTATTCACCGCTCCATTGTTGGGGTTAGGATATGGTGCAGCACAACCTGCATTCCAAGCGTTAGCTATACAATCAGCTCCTATTGAGCGTGCGGGTGTATCAACAGCAACATATTATCTAGCCTTAGATATAAGTGTCGGTGCTGGATCGGTTATACTTGCAGTATTAACTAGTGCGTGGGGCTATCAATATTTATATATGTTCACTGCATTGGTTATGGTGATAGCACTTGCTTTGTATCATATATGGGTAAAAAGATATACTCCTTTAGAACTATAGATATTTTAAGGTAAAAATTGGGTAAAGAAGTATTTAACAAGTTAAAATGGGTTTTAATGAGATATTATATATAGAATGTTAAGAAAATGATGAAAGAAAGATGAAAATGATAAGGTAGCGATTTTATATATTGACGTTTACTATATTTATGCTATACTAATACAAGTCATTAGGACACAGCTCAAATGATAAGTATAAAAAACTTCTTAAAAGTTAAAAAAAGCACTTGACGTAATGAGCTTAACTTGATAGAATAATCAAGTCGCCAGTTGATGAAACACTTCGACGAAAGAATGTGTAGACTGGTACAGATCTTTGAAAACTGAACAATGATAGGTAATCAATCAAAATGATTGAACATATGCCAGAGTGCGGGTTTTGACAAAGTCAAAACCAACCATAATTCAAAGCTACTTAATGGTAGCGACAACAAAACAAATGAGCTATTCAAATAGCTTCAAGATATCTTGGAGAGTTTGATCCTGGCTCAGGACGAACGCTGGCGGCGTGCTTAACACATGCAAGTTGAACGAAGAGCGATGGAAGCTTGCTTCTATCAATCTTAGTGGCGAACGGGTGAGTAACGCGTAATCAACCTGCCCTTCAGAGGGGGACAACAGTTGGAAACGACTGCTAATACCGCATACGATCTAATCTCGGCATCGAGGATGGATGAAAGGTGGCCTCTATGTATAAGCTATCACTGAAGGAGGGGATTGCGTCTGATTAGCTAGTTGGAGGGGTAACGGCCCACCAAGGCGA
>NZ_GG770219.1:2467-5829 GCF_000163735.1 Veillonella sp. 6_1_27 | reverse complement strand
GCACATTCTGCTTAATGTTTTATTATATGTTGCGTCCCATACTCAAAGTACACGTCTGGAGGATTGCGTCGAAGCCTGTGGATTTCACTTCGTGAAATCTTACGTTTCGACGTAAGCGACTCCACGCAACTTGTGCGTCGCGTTGCTCCTTCAAGTTGGTTACGCGGCTTAAGTAAAGCCCTCGATCGATTAGTACCAGTCAGCTCCAAACCTCACGGCTCTTCCACACCTGGCCTATCTACCATGTCGTCTACATGGGATCTTACTAGCTTACGCTATGAGAAACCTCATCTCAAGGCTGGTTTCACGCTTAGATGCTTTCAGCGTTTATCCGTCCCGAACGTAGCTACCCAACTGTACCCTTGGCAGGATAATTGGTACACCAGCGGTTCGTCCACTCCGGTCCTCTCGTACTAGGAGCAGCCCCCTTCAAGTTTCTTACGCCCGCGATGGATAGGGACCGAACTGTCTCACGACGTTCTGAACCCAGCTCACGTACCACTTTAATCGGCGAACAGCCGAACCCTTGGGACCTACTTCAGCCCCAGGATGTGATGAGCCGACATCGAGGTGCCAAACCTCCCCGTCGATATGGACTCTTGGGAGAGATTAGCCTGTTATCCCCAGGGTAGCTTTTATCCGTTGAGCGATGGCCCTTCCACTCGGCACCACCGGATCACTAAGCCCGACTTTCGTCCCTGCTCGACCTGTCCGTCTCGCAGTCAAGCTCCCTTCTGCCTTTACACTCTTCGAGCGATTTCCGTCCGCTCTGAGGGAACCTTTGGGCGCCTCCGTTACTCTTTTGGAGGCGACCGCCCCAGTCAAACTGCCCGCCTAAGACTGTCCGGCCGGTCGTTACTCGGCCCGTTAGAAATCAATTAATGAAAGGGTGGTATCCCAACAGCGACTCCCCTAAAACTGGCGTCCTAGGTTCTCCGTCTCCCACCTATCCTGTACATTCATTAACTAAGTTCAATCTTAGGTTGCAGTAAAGCTCCATGGGGTCTTTCTGTCCAGTCGCGGGTAACCTGCATCTTCACAGGTACTTCAATTTCACCGGGTCCCTCGTTGAGACAGTGCGCAAGTCGTTACACCTTTCGTGCGGGTCGGAACTTACCCGACAAGGAATTTCGCTACCTTAGGACCGTTATAGTTACGGCCGCCGTTTACTGGGGCTTCAATTCAGAGCTTCGACCGAAGTCTAACCCCTCCTCTTAACCTTCCAGCACCGGGCAGGTGTCAGCACCTATACATCAGCTTTCGCTTTAGCAGGCACCTGTGTTTGTGGTAAACAGTCGCTTGCGCCTCTCTTGTGCCACTCATTCATGCTCCAAGCGCTTCTGCTCTTCACACTACATGAGTCCTCCTTTTCCCGAAGTTACGGAGGCATTTTGCCGAGTTCCTTAACGAGGGTTTTCCCGCGCACCTTAGGATTCTCTCCCCGCCTACCTGTGTCGGTTTTGGTACGGGCGATGTGTCTCTACCTAGAAGCTTTTCTCGACAGTGTAGGATCAATCACTTCGCGACTATTGCTAGTCGCTCGTCATCACATCTCAGCTTTTAGAGCTACGGATTTGCCTATAGCTCAACCTACCTGCTTAAACACGCTCTTCCAATCGCGTGCTGACCTACCTTACTGTGTCACTCCATCGATCAAACGATTCACACCGGTACAGGAATTTCAACCTGTTGTCCATCGCCTACGCTTTCCGCCTCGGCTTAGGTCCCGACTTACCCTGAGACGACGATCGTTGCTCAGGAACCCTTAGGCTTTCGGTGGAATGGATTCTCACCATTCTTTTCGCTACTCATACCGACATTCTCACTTCTCATCAGTCCACAACTCCTTACGGTACTGCTTCAGCCCGATGAGAACGCTCCCCTACCCATATACATTGCTGCATATGACACGACTTCGGTTTTACACTTTAGCCCCGGACATTTTCGGCGCAGAGTCTCTCGACCAGTGAGCTATTACGCACTCTTTAAATGGTGGCTGCTTCTAAGCCAACATCCTGGTTGTTTTGGAAATTCCACATCCTTCGCCACTTAGTGTAACATTGGGGACCTTAGTCGGTGTTCTGGGCTGTTTCCCTCTTGACAATGGACCTTATCATTCACTGTCTGACTCCCGAGTATAAGTATAGCCATTCGTAGTTTGACTAGGTTCGGTAACCGGTATGGCCCCTAGCCCGATCAGTGCTCTACCGCCTATACTCTCTACCTCGAGGCTAGCCCTAAAGCTATTTCGGGGAGAACCAGCTATCTCCGTGTTCGATTGGCATTTCACCCCTATCCACAACTCATCCCAAAGCTTTTCAACGCTCACGAGTTCGGTCCTCCACACAATTTTACCTGTGCTTCAACCTGGCCATGGATAGATCACTACGGTTTCGGGTCTACTATTACTAACTATACGCCCTGTTCAGACTCGCTTTCGCTGCGGCTCCATGTTTTCCACTTAACCTCGCTAGCAACAGTAACTCGTCGGTTCATTCTTCAATAGGCACGCCGTCGTCCTGATATATATACAGACTTCGACTGTTTGTAGACATACGGTTTCAGGTTCTCTTTCACTCCCCGCCAGGGGTTCTTTTCACCTTTCCCTCACGGTACTATGCGCTATCGGTCGATATCAGTATTTTGGCTTGGAGGGTGGTCCCCCCTGCTTCCCACAAGGTTTCACGTGTCTCGTGGTACTCTGGATACAGTCCCATGTATGCAAGGTTTCGATTACAGGGCTTTCACCTTCTGCGGCTGAGCTTTCCAGCTCGATTCTTCTACCTCATTTACACTTGATGACTGTCCTCAACCCCGGTGCGGTTGCCCGCTCCGGTTTGGCCTCTTTCCCGTTCGCTCGCCGCTACTAAGAAAATCTCGTTTGATTACTGTTCCTCTGGGTAATTAGATGTTTCAGTTCCCCAGGTGCCCTCCTCATAGTCTAAGCTATGGGTGACAGTGCATAACCACTGCCGGGTTCCCCCATTCGGAAATCTACGGGTCACAGGTTGCTTGCACCTCTCCGTAGCTTATCGCAGCTTACCGCGTCCTTCTTCGGCTGATATCGCCAAGGCATCCACCGTACGCCCTTAAAATCTTTACTTATTTTACGCCATAATTTGCGGCTAACTTCGTTGTGCTGCGTTCGGTTTGTCTTGCGTACATAAGTACGCGGCGACATCACCTCACTGGCACGCCTCGTTATCCATCAAATTCTGACGAAAATCTATTCTTAGATTTTATTGACATGCATTAGATACATTGTCGTTTTTTGTAGCCGTACATTTTCATGTACGTCACCATTAAGTCAGAGAATTATTTCCTATGTGCTCGGGTCAACCTACTTAGAAATTCTAAGAGAT
>NZ_GG770220.1:0-1176 GCF_000163735.1 Veillonella sp. 6_1_27 | reverse complement strand
TTAAATTGCAATATGAAATTGAACACTCTGTAAATCCATAACTTTATTAACTTCTTCAATGAAGACTTCTTGAGGCGTTTGGTAATCCAACAGCTTTCGGGGTAAATTGTTGCACCAATTTAACGCCCGCTGAATCGTTTCTTCTGACACAGTCTTTATGGGCGTTCCTTTTGGGATAAAGCGGCGTAATAGTCCGTTATGTCGTTCATTTGAACCGCGTTCCCCAGGCGAGTACGGGTGAGCAAAGAAAATAGATAAATCCTCTGTTTCTAATGTACTTATGTCTGCAAATTCACGGCCATTATCAGCCGTAATAGTTTTACATAACATGGATACATTGGAAACGGCCTTAAGAGACTGCAACCAATTTTCTAATGTCATTTTTACGTCCACGGCTTTAGCGGATAGACAACGTAAGGCTACATATAGGCGAGACTTGCGTTCTAACAATGAAACAATTACTTCATCGCTTTTATTCTTTATTCCTCGGACCGTATCCAGCTCCCAATGACCAAATTCTTCGCGGGTAGCAACAGATTCATCACGCAGATCAATGGATTTACCTAACTTGCGTTTGTGTTGCCTGTTATGTCGCTTCTTATGAGAATGGCGAATAACACAAGGCAAATCCATTGGTTTAAGACCTAAAATGCCTTGGTGAAGGTAGTTATATAAAGTTTTAGTACACACCATTTCATTGCGTACAAATAAACCCTTACGTAAGGCGTATCCAACAGCAGCATCTAAGGACCATTTATCGATTCTTACCTTAGTTTCAACCCAAGATAAAAAGGGGTCAATAGAACCTGCTTTCAAAGTGTTGAAAGAACCTTGGTGGGTTCTTTCATAGGCAAGCTGACCGCAATCTGCTACATACATAAGAACAGCCTTGTTTTGCTTAATTTGAACCACTGTTCCACGCTTTTTCTCAGCATAAATCGTAGTTCTAGAGCGTCCTAATGCCTTGGCAATAGTATTGATAGGATCACCAGCAAGAAGGCGTTTTTCAAGATAAAAGCGCTCTTCTAAATTTAAGTGTTTGTTTGTGCGCAATGATGTGATAAGATTAGAGCAGTCCATATTAGTACCTCGTGATTGATTGCGAATTTGATACTCTAATCTTATCACTTGTACTAATATGGATTTTTTATGTGTTCAGTTTCAATTTACAACTAA
>NZ_GG770221.1:0-748 GCF_000163735.1 Veillonella sp. 6_1_27 | reverse complement strand
CGAGTAAGTAGACGTAGCATAAGCGCTAGCTGTACTTACACACTTATCATTGTTTGGTTTTGAGAGATCTGTAAAGACTCTCAATCTACAGATATGGGCCTATAGCTCAGCTGGTTAGAGCGCACGCCTGATAAGCGTGAGGTCGGTGGTTCGAGTCCACCTAGGCCCACCAGTTGGCTCATATAACTTGAAATACACTTTTGTGTAGAGTACAGACATTAAGAGCTAAAATAATAGGAAAAGCTTATAAAAGATAACGGATTCTTCGGAATGGATTATCGAGACTTAAGTGAACCCATTACGGGGGCGTAGCTCAGTTGGGAGAGCACCTGCCTTGCAAGCAGGGGGTCAGGAGTTCGAATCTCCTCGTCTCCACCATTTAGTATTTGACAGCGAGTCTGTGATATACTAATTGTTTGTTCTTTGAAAACTGCATAGAAGATAATTATATATATTTGTAAGGTCATCTCTTAGAATTTCTAAGTAGGTTGACCCGAGCACATAGGAAATAATTCTCTGACTTAATGGTGACGTACATGAAAATGTACGGCTACAAAAAACGACAATGTATCTAATGCATGTCAATATTATCTCTCATGTATTCAATCATGAGATTTTCGTTAGCATTTGATGCATATCTAGGAGCCTGAGCGAGATGAAGCCGCCGCGTACTGTTGTACGTAAGGCAAAATCGAGCGTGAGGCGACGACGATAGGCGCAAATGATAACGCAAAATAAGTAAAGATAA
>NZ_GG770222.1:0-678 GCF_000163735.1 Veillonella sp. 6_1_27 | reverse complement strand
CACCTAACATTGTTCGGTTTTGAGAGATCTGTTATCTACAAGATAATAATTTCTCATTATATTAAATGGGCCTATAGCTCAGCTGGTTAGAGCGCACGCCTGATAAGCGTGAGGTCGGTGGTTCGAGTCCACCTAGGCCCACCATTTAATACATGGGGGCGTAGCTCAGTTGGGAGAGCACCTGCCTTGCAAGCAGGGGGTCAGGAGTTCGAATCTCCTCGTCTCCACCATTTAGTATTTATTAAATACTAAATTACAATTTAATAGATTTCGATGGCTATCTAGGCGCATGAGATGAACGATGTCGCCGTGTAATGGTAATTACGCAAGACAAGTGAAGCGAATGCATCGACGATAGACGCGAACTATATGAATTGTTTGTTCTTTGAAAACTGCATAGAAGAATTAATATATATATTTGTAAGGTCATCTCTTAGAATTTCTAAGTAGGTTGACCCGAGCACATAGGAAATAATTCTCTGACTTAATGGTGACGTACATGAAAATGTACGGCTACAAAAAACGACAATGTATCTAATGCATGTCAATAAAATCTAAAAATAGATTTTCGTCAGAATTTGATGGATAACGAGGCGTGCCAGTGAGGTGATGTCGCCGCGTACTTATGTACGCAAGACAAACCGAACGCAGCACAACGAAGTTACCCGCAAATTATGG
>NZ_GG770223.1:0-560 GCF_000163735.1 Veillonella sp. 6_1_27 | reverse complement strand
AGCTACATATTGAGCGTCGCCTTCCAAAGCTTTCAACGCGGAACCTACAACGATAGGTACTTCGTCGCCAGGGAATTCGTAGGAAGAAAGAAGTTCACGAACTTCCATTTCTACCAATTCGATCAATTCTTCATCGTCAACCATGTCAGCTTTGTTCAAGAATACTACGATTGCAGGAACACCAACTTGGCGAGCCAACAAGATGTGTTCGCGAGTTTGAGGCATAGGGCCGTCAGCTGCGGATACAACCAAGATAGCGCCGTCCATTTGAGCCGCACCAGTAATCATGTTTTTAACATAGTCAGCATGGCCTGGGCAGTCAACGTGTGCATAGTGACGGTTAGCAGTTTCATACTCAACGTGTGCAGTGTTGATTGTGATACCGCGTTCGCGTTCTTCTGGAGCTTTATCGATCATGCTGTAATCTTGGAAGTCAGCTTGACCTTTTTCAGCCAATACTTTAGTGATTGCAGCAGTCAAAGTAGTTTTACCATGGTCAACGTGACCGATTGTACCGATGTTAACATGCGGTTTCGTACGTTCAAATTTTTCTTTTGCCA
>NZ_GG770224.1:0-529 GCF_000163735.1 Veillonella sp. 6_1_27 | reverse complement strand
AAGTAGACGTAGCATAAGCGCTAGCTGTACTTACACACTTATCATTGTTTGGTTTTGAGAGATCTGTAAAGACTCTCAGATGGTTTAATACCATTTACAATTTAATAGATTTCGATGGCTATCTAGGCGCATGAGATGAACGACGTCGCCGCGTAATGGTAATTACGCAAGACAAGTGAAGCGAATGCAACGACGATAGACGCGAAATATATGAATTGTTTGTTCTTTGAAAACTGCATAGAAGATAATTATATATATTTGTAAGGTCATCTCTTAGAATTTCTAAGTAGGTTGACCCGAGCACATAGGAAATAATTCTCTGACTTAATGGTGACGTACATGAAAATGTACGGCTACAAAAAACGACAATGTATCTAATGCATGTCAATAAAATCTAAAAATAGATTTTCGTCAGAATTTGATGGATAACGAGGCGTGCCAGTGAGGTGATGTCGCCGCGTACTTATGTACGCAAGACAAACCGAACGCAGCACAACGAAGTTAGCCGCAAATTATGGCGTAAAATAAG